>JAUIEV010000007.1 GCA_030429605.1 Chlamydiia bacterium
GTGTATACGCTGACGAACCGAGTAGGGGTTATTGGAGAGATACCTGTTGCTGTGTTGATGGGTGTAGGAGTGGAGAAATGGGGAGCGCAGGAAGGGAGGAGTATATGTGTATACGCTGACGAACCGAGTAGGGGTTATTGGAGAGATGCCTGTTGTTGTGTTGATGAGTGTAGGAGTGGAGAAATGGGGAGTGCAGGAAGGGAGGAGTATATGTGTATACGCTGACGAACCGAGTAGGAGCTATTAGAGAGATGCCAGTTGTTGTGTTGATGGGTGTAGGAGTGGAGAAATGGGGAGCGCAGGAAGGGAGGAGTATATGTGTATACGCTGACGAACCGAGTAGGGGTTATTGGAGAGATACCTGTTGCTGTGTTGATGGGTGTAGGAGTGGAGAAATGGGGAGCGCAGGAAGGGAGGTGTATATGTGTATACACCGCCGAACCGAGCACCCCCATTTCTCCCTCCTACATCCCATCAAGGGGGAGCATGAAGCCGTCGTAGGCCAATTCCACTGAGCACTGAACATTACATTCCCGTAGAATATCCCGATGAAGCTGAGCCTTGAGCTGCAATTTCTCATCAGAATGCGTAGGCTCATGGTGAGTCACAATCCATTCCTTGCATCCGACTTCACGAATAAGCACAGTAGCATTTGAGATAGAGCTATGACCCCATCCAATTTTATGCGCATACTCTTCGGGTAAGTACTGAGCTTCATGAATGATGACATCACATCCTTTTAAAAACTCAATGAGACCAAGATGAGGCTCGAGGAGAGGATGATCAGACGTGATATCATTCGGATGACCGAGATAGCCCATCAACATTTCGTTATCAGTAATGTAGCCAATCGTTTTCTGAGGACTGATTATTTTGAATCCAAGTGTAGGGCCCGGGTGGTTTGTGTGATATGTATCAATGAGGAGGTCACCAACAGGAATTGGTTTGGTGTCTCGAAGTTCTTTAAACATTATTTTCGAATGCATCTCTTCGAGGCGCACCGGAAAGTACGCGTATGCGAGCATATCAGTGAAAAGCTCTTTCGTTGATTTCTCAAAGCCAACTGGAGACCAAACGACAATACTGCCATTTTTTTGATATATTGGAGCAAAGAATGGAAAGCCGGTAATATGGTCCCAATGAGTGTGGCCTACAAAGAGGTGATACGACTCGTGGTCTTCATGAAGGAGCTGCTCGCCAAGAGGTCTAATGCCGGTACCGGCGTCTATTATTGCAAGTGTGTCGTTATGTCTTACTTCTAGGCAGCAGGTGTTTCCTCCAAAGCGGACATATTCGTTACCTGCAACAGGATTTGATCCACGCGTTCCCCAAAATTTAATGTAGGATGTCAACACAGAGGGCTTTGGGGTGTAGCACAGTTCTTTTGAAAATTGGTGTCCTTTATCAAGTGAGATTTGCGTTGGAGTCAGTGGTTTTTTTTCATGTTGGTCTATAAGGTCAAAGAAATGATCGATATCAAAAGGTTTTGGAAGAAAGTAATTTGCCCCAGCTTCTACAGCTGCACGGTAGTTTTGTACCATGGTTTGAAATGAAGAAATAATGACGCCGAGATCTTTCTCCTTATGGCGTATTTTTTTGAGAACCTCAATTCCATGCATGACAGGGGTCATGATATCAATCACAACAAGATCTGGTGCATATTTTTCGACAAAAGAAAGACACTCTGTTCCTGTGTGAACATGATAAAACGTGTGTTTTTGAGCTCGCTTTGACCTGAGTATTGATTGTGCGACATGATCTGATGGTTCAGCGAGAATGATTATCACTGCTACTCTCCGTCTAAATATTGGCGGTTTTTCAGTACAGCTCGTCCTTTACTTCCATCTGGAGGACCAACCACACCACGTTCTTCAAGCTCATCCATTAAGGATGCAGCCCGAGCGTATCCAATTTTTAATTTTCTTTGTAAAAAAGTTGTTGAAGCGGTGCGTGTATCTAAAACAATATTCAAAGCTTTTTCATACAGTTCGTCTTTAGGTTCTTCTGGCCCGCTTCCAAAAGGGTCTTCTGACATCGCATCAAATGATTTTATCAGATACTGTGTGCCAGCTTGCTTGCAAATGTGGTCGACAACCTTGTTAATATCTTCGTCACGCACATAGACACCTTGCGCGCGAATAAGTGTTGATGTTCCAGGAGGAAGAAAGAGCATGTCACCGTTACCAAGCAGTGTTTCAGCCCCATTCTCATCTAGGATAATTTGGCTGTTTACTCGGTTTGCCACCTTGAAAGAAATTCTTGTAGGGAAATTGGCCTTAATAAGTCCTGTAATAACTTCACGGGAAGGTCTTTGCGTTGCAAGAACAAGGTGGATACCAACGGCTCTAGCCATTTGGGCAATACGCGCAATGGGGGTTTCAAGATCGGAGCTTGAAGCCATCATTAGGTCGGCAAACTCATCAATAATTGCGACAATATACGACATTTTTTTCGGGATTTCGATGCCGAGTGCTTCTTCAAGTTCTTCATCTCTTTTCCGCTCATTAAATGCGCTAATATTTCTTAGGCCAGTTTGTTTTAATATCTCATAGCGATCCTGCATCTCTTTGACGAGCCATTGCAATGCTGCGTATGCTCCTCGAGCTTCAGTAATAACAGGAGCTATCATGTGGGGGAGTCTTGTGTACCCGCTCAGCTCAACTTTTTTCGGGTCGACCATGAGAAGGCGCACTTCGTCGGGCCGTGCATTCATAAGAATTGAAAGAACAATGGTGTTGATGCAGACAGATTTACCGGACCCTGTAGCCCCTGCAATCAGGCAGTGAGGCATTTTTGTCAGGTCGCAAAAGACATCTTCGCCACTGACGGTTTTGCCTAAAAGAATAGGAATATGGAACTTGTGCTTTCTTTGGTATGCCGTCAGCATTTCTTTGAAGCCTACTTCCTGAGGATGAAGAGAGGGGACTTCCACACCGACAGCAGCTTTTCCGGGTATTGGAGCAATGATGCGGATAGTTTTTGCCTGCATGTTTAAGGCAATGTCATTTTCAAGCACTTTGATTTTTTGAACTTTCACGCCAATTGGAGGATGCACTTCAAATGATGTAATCGTAGGACCGCAGTTAATATTTCCAACTTTTGCTTCAATGCCAAAGCTTTGGAGTGTTTCTTCAAGAATAGATGCTCGTTTTTCTAGGTCACGCTTTAAGCTTGGCTGATCCATTGTCTTTGCAGGAGTAAGAAGAGAAGCGGGAGGGAGTCTATATCTACGGAAATCACCCTCATATTTTTTCTTTTTTTTCGGCGCTTCGGTGTGCATAGAAAAGGACTCAAGGTCAGACTGTTCGAGTTCTTCTACATACTTTGGCTCTGGAGCGTCTGCAGCGAGGATTTCTACGTGATCTTCTTCTCTCGCTTCATCCTCATCTTCTGCTTCTTCACTTTCATCGTATTGAAAAAAATCTGGGGCTTCTTTTTCAGGTTCATATTCCAACACCTTTTTCTGTTGAGAGGGAAGTTGCATTGCCGGGCGCCGAGGAGACAGTGCTCTCTCAATACTTGAGAAGGTGTCATTGTCATAGTGGGAGACAACTGTTTTTGGTTTAAGAGAGCGGAAAAATCTATACAAGAAGCGAGCAGAGCTGTTGACTGCATCTATACATGTCTTGGCAACGGAGAAAACACTCACATCCAAGAGAAGTATGAGTGATACAAGAGCAGTAATAGAAAAGGTTAAGGTAATCCCAATGTTACTAAGCAAGTGCTTTAAATTGACTATCGGAAGATCTTTGTACAGGTAGTAAAAAGGAACGCCTCCAAGATTATATCGCGTGAACCGATGCGCATAAGGAAATTTCAAGACGACTGATTGTGAAAAAACTCGGGAACGAATGAGCGGGTTCTCTGGAGGAAAGAGTTCTGCATATACTGATAATAAGAGACAGCAGGAAACAAGAAAAAGGGCAAAAAAGAGGAGAGATGCTCCGATCCGTTTCGGCTTTTCTGCAATGAGTAGTTGCCAACCATACCAGCCCAAGAAACCAACAAGTAAATAAGAGCCAAGGCCGAAGAAAAATTGTAAAGAAAGAGCAAGATAGTACCCAACAACTCCGAGCCAATTTGCAGCCGGAACCTTTTGCTCAAAAGTGATAAGACATATAAGAAGGGTAAGGACGCATCCAAGGACAATGAGTCCTTTAGCTTCTGGGTAGGCGACACGCTGTGTTCCTTCTTCAGCTACTTCTTCTTTTATTTTCATCCGCATGGTACTTCTATCCGTCGAAAAATTTCTATGGATCTTACTGTGCTCTACTATTAACTTTCAATGAAGGATCTTTTCTTTCTTCAAGGGGGCGTGGGGAAAGTGAGGATCCTTCTCCTTCTATATAGCAGAGGGGTGCGTGTTTGTCCAAAAGAAACGAGGTGTGTTAAGAGATGAACGAAAAATGGGGCGATCGACGAGATTTGAACTCGCGACCCCTGGAACCACAATCCAGTGCTCTAACCAACTGAGCTACGACCGCCATAGGAAAAGTAACCTTGCGTTACGAGCCATTAGTAAACCATTTTCTGTGGTTTTTGGTCAAGAAAACAGAGGATTCTCTGCTGTTCTTTTATATGAAATAGAGTAAATGGCGTAAAGAAGCGTAAGGGTCGTGATGAGAAGCGCTGCGACTCCGGGGACATCCATATGGATCATCCCTCGTGTCCACATGGGCTGGTATTGGATAGGAGTGAGGACAAACTGGAGATAGTATGAGGTAAGCACATGGCCCCCGGGAATAAGGCATCCGACTAAAAATAGAACCATTCCTAGCGCGAGCATTTGAGGAAATGCCAGATTATAAAAAAAAGTTGCTATTGGATAGGTATGAAAAGTAGATAAAAGTATGGGAAGGATGGCAATCGTGACAGCAAAATTAACCAGAAAGCTCATTGAAAAAACACGCGCAAAGTAATAACGAATTTTTCGGCAGAGCGTTGCTGAATGGAATTCAACTATGTGTTTTGTGGGGAATATTTTTTCAAAACTATTTTTTATCGCAGGAAGGATACAAACAAGGCCAAAAGTTGCCGTAAAACTGAGTTGAAAGCCTAACGACTGTAAGCTTAAGGGATCGAAGAGCAGACTTGAAATGAGAGCTAAACCAAGAAGGTTTGGTGTATTGGGGGTTCTATTGAGAAAGAATGCAAGAAAAAGGAATAACGTCATTTCGTATGCACGCAGTATAGATGCACTTTCCCCGTAATATCCACGTAAAAAAATGGCCCCAATAAGGGTAATCAGCGCCCCGTGCTTTATTCCAAATTTGAGTTTTGTGAGGTAAAAAAGAAAGGATAAAAAGAGCGTGAAGTGGAGGCCTGAAATTGCAAGTATGTGACTGAGACCGCATCGTTGAAAGTGAATTGTTGTTGGCTGTGAGTACTCAAGGCCCGTAAAAATTGCAGTTAAAAAGCCTCGAGTAAGAAAATGAGTGTAGTGTCTGTGGATGTACTTTTTTATACGTTGTTTGAGCAGATACCTTTTGAGGGGGAGATTCACCAATGATGATGGGAGCTCAGTATATGTTTTTGCTTTGAGCGTGGAATATTTTCTGTGGGCTTTGGGAAAGAAGAGTGTATTTGAAGAGGGTACTCCGTTTTTAAGACGAAACTGAACCTTTGTTTGCGTATGACCGGGAGAGGCAAGTGTGCCTACAGCCAAAATATGTGATGAAAAGGGAGTGTTTTTTCTACGAATATCCGTGATTGTAAACGTTGCATCCGTATATGACTCAGAGGGTGGCACTACAAAGTATGCTGTGTAGCAATAACTTATTAAGAGAATAATGCTCGCGCGGAGGTAATTTGATCGAGGTAAGAAAAAAATAAAGGGAAGAAGTACGGCTACCTTGGCTGAGAGCGCAATTCCTCCTCCAAGTGCTACGAGTAGTCCAAAGAGAAGTGCGGGGGATTTCCTGAAAAAATGATCAAGTGCGTTCATGTTTTTTTGGAGGCGCCTCATCATCAATTGATTTATGGATGAGTCGTGCACCACGCATTCCAGTCATATAATGAAATACCCAGTTCAAAAGAATGGTAAATCGGCTTCGAAAACCCACAAGATACACAACATGAATGAATCCCCATGCAAGCCATGCTAAGAGTCCTGAAAAGCGAATTTTCCCAAAAAAACCAACAGCTTTGTTCGTGCCAATCGTTGCAAGACTCCCTTTGTCGAAATAAACGAATGGTTTTCTTTTTTGTGGTTTAATCTGCCCTTTGATCACTTTTCCAACGTATTTAGCCATTTGAATAGCGACTGGAGCGACTCCTGGTAAGGGTGCACCTTCTTTATTTTTGCTGTGTGCTGCATCTCCAATGACAAAAATGTGTGGATAACTTGGTATAGATAAGTCTCGTTCAACGATCACTCTTCCAGCCCTGTCCGTCTCAACATCAAGCGTTTTAAGCAGTGGAGACGCTTGGTTTCCAGCTGCCCAAATAATGTTTTTGGCCTCAATGGTTGTATCGCCAATTTGTACCCCTTCGGGGGATACGTGTGTTACAATTGAATGAGTAAGGACTTTGACGCCCATCCGCTCAAGGTCTTTTTGCGCTTTTTTCGAAAGGGATGGAGGATATGGGGGAAGCACTCTTTCAGCGCCTTCAATAAGATATATTTTTGACTTACTTGGGTTAATCTTGCGAAAATTTTTAAACATGGTTTTATGTGCAATTTCCGCAATAGATCCAGCCATCTCAACGCCAGTTGGTCCAGCACCAATAATGACGAAGTTAAGGTATTTTTGAGCCTCTGAAATGCTATCTTGCCGCTCTGCTTTTTCAAATGATGTCAGGATTCTTTCACGTATTGAAAGCGCATCAGTAATGGTTTTTAACCCTGGTGCAACATCTTCCCACTCGTCATGTCCGAAATAAGAGTGGCGTGCACCAACAGCAACAACGAGGTAGTCATACTGGTGAACATCACCGTTTGCAAGATGAACCGTTTTTTTCTTTTTATCAATAGAGACAACATTCCCCATGATCACAGATGCATTTTTTTGGTTGCGGAAGATCTCTCGAAGGGGAGTCGCGATATCAGCCGGGGAAAGCGCTGCGGAGGCAACTTGGTATAAAAGTGGCTGAAAGAGGTGGTGATTTTTCTTATCGATAAGCAGGATTTCACATGAAGATCTGGCGAGTTTTTTCACGACATTTATGCCACCAAAACCACCTCCAATCACTATTACTTTAGGGCCATGCATCTGCGCTTCCTCTTCATTCAGTCCTTTCTTTTGATATACCGTTTTTTTGAGTTTTTCTCACTTGTTATTTAAGAAAACTCATGAAATGATCCCTAGAATGATCACGGTTCACTATCTGTATGAGCGGTTTGGAAAAGAATTGCAGCTTGAGCTTTTAGGTCAAGAAGCCTTTCTTGAAAAGCAGATACATCTCCCTGAAATACAGCGCCCCGGTTTATCTTTGTCAGGGTATATGAAGGGGCATGCTGAAAAGCGTCTCCTTGTTATGGGCCAGGTTGAGATGCGTTATCTTAAAGAGCTTTCAGACTCTGTTCGTTTAAAACGACTTGAAGCAATAGTTAAAAAGCCTGTGCCTGCAGTTATTTTAGGTCGGAATTTCCAACCTCCAAAAGAACTGCTTGCTCTCTGTGAAGAACGAGGTATTGCGCTCTTTCGAACACCTCGTAAAACGATGGATTTGTTCAATAAACTCACTGTCCTTCTGGCGGAGGAGTTTTCCGATAAAATATCCTGTCATGGGACATTGGTTGAGGCCTATGGTATAGGTGTGCTTATTCAGGGAGATTCTTCTGTAGGAAAAAGTGAGGCTGCGCTCGGCCTGATAGAAAGAGGGCATAGACTCATTTCTGATGATATCGTCAAAGTAAAGCGAAAAGAAGGCGGGTACCTTGAAGGAACAGGGCCTGATTTAACAAGGCACCTTATTGAAATTCGAGGTATTGGTATTATTAATGTGGCCCACCTCTACGGAGCAGTCTGTATCAGTGAGCGTGCTCGTGTTGATATGATTGTTCGGCTGGAGGAGTGGAATGATGACCATTTTTATGATAGGGTCGGTCTAGAGGAAAAATATGTCGATATGCTCGGTGTCAAAGTTTCCTCATATTTACTACCTGTTAAGCCGGGACGTGATATTGTCCTTTTGATCGAGACGACTGTTTTAAATCACAGATTAAAAAAAATGGGCTACAATTCAGCTAAAGAATTTAATGTCAAACTCCTCGAGGCAATAGCAAACAGACAAAAAAATAGCGCAAAAAAATAGCTATACATGTAAAGTTATAGCTCGTTTTAAACGGCACACTGCAAATGATACAAGAAGAGACAATACTCAAAGGAATGCCTGTAAGTGATGGAATTGCCATCGGTGTTCTCTCTTTTTGTATGCGAAAAGAGCCCGAGGTTGTCGAATCTATTATCACAACTGGTGAAGTAGAGCGAGAAATCACCCGTTTTAATGACGCTATTGTCTCATCAAAAAATGATCTTCATATGCTTCAAATGACTCTTGAGGAAACAGGAGTCGATGATGCTGCATCTATTATCGATACACACATACAAATGCTGGATGATCCCCAGTTAAAAAAAACAGTTGAAGGCAGGATACGGGGCCTACTCAAAAATACTGAGGCGGCATTTAGAACGGTTGTCAAAGAGTACGAAGCAAAGTTTCTTGCTTTTGAGGATGAGTATTTCAAACAGAGAGTTCTCGATATCAAAGACCTTTCGAAAAGAGTCCTGCATCATCTATTGCCACGAGCGGATGATTTTGAATGTGTATATCCTTCAGGAGCGCTTATTTATTCAGATGAGCTCGTTCCTTCTGAAGCAGCCTCTGCAATTGGGAGTGATGTCCATGCATTTATTTCCCAGCATGGAGGAGGAACGTCCCATACAGCATTAATTGCAAGAGCATGTGGCATTCCTTTTGTGTCACACATTGCACCTGAAGCGCTTTCCCAAGCAGAAGGTACGACGATTATTATCGATGGGAAAGAGGGGATACTGATTTTGTTCCCTACTGAAGAGACGATACAAAAATATCGTCGCGTACAAAATGGAGAACTGGTTTCACAGCCAATAGAAGGACCTGTATGCACCCGCGATGGGACGCCTGTGTCAGTGATGGCGAACATTACCTCTTGTGAGCCAAGCGATTTATCAGGATGTGCAATTGCAGATGGTGTTGGATTGTTTAGAACTGAGTTCCTTGCGCTCGGGCAATCTCTCGATGCACTCTCGGAAGAAGCACAGCAAGAAATTTACAAGCAAGTGAATATTGATTTTGCAGAAACGCCTATCGTTTTTAGGGTGTTTGATTTTGGAGCTGAAAAATATACTCCTCTTCTTAAAGGCGGTGAGGAAGAAAAAAATCCAGCTCTTGGCGTTCGTGCAATCCGCTTTTTGTTTGCGCAAGAAGCTCTTTTTAGAACGCAGCTCAGAGCACTCATGAAAGCTGCACCACAAAAAGATTTACGTATCCTTTTCCCGTTGATTGCAGATCCCTCTGATATGGTTTCTGCACGAAAAATAGCGCATGAAGAGTACGAATTACTCCCAGAGTCTGCTCGGCCAGCGATCTTACTGTTAGGGGCTATGATTGAGTTGCCATCAGCTGTATTTCTCTGCGAAGAAATAGCCAAAGAGTCTGATTTTATTTCTATTGGATCGAACGATCTCGCTCAATACACACTTGGCGTTGATCGATCAAATCGTTTTGTCAATATGAGATACGGCGCGCTGCATCCTTCTCTTGTACGGTCACTTGAGGTCATAGTAAAGGCCGCAGAACGGCAAAATACTCCTGTGTCGCTTTGTGGTGAAATAGCTTCTGATCCAAAATATATTCCTCTTCTTCTTGGATTAGGGGTCAGGGACTTTTCCTGTTCACCAAGAGCTATTCCAAAAATAAAAGAACAAATAGCACAAACAGACCTTCTAGATGCGAAAGCGCTCGTTACGAAAACGAGGGGATGTGCAACGTTTGAAGAGCTTGAAGCGCTTCTTTTCTAACAAATGTACTCGGAACGTGATTCAGAAGTAGCATTGTGCATATTCACATGGAATGCACTGAGGGTGTATAAATATATTTAATTGAGCTCTTGGTTGGATGGGCTAGAGTCCAAAAGGAAGACCGGCTGGTAATCCACCCATATTTTGTTGAGAGTCATCAAGCTTCTCTGCAGCATTTTCATATGCGGCGACGATCAAGTCCTGAAGGCCTTCGACATCGTCTTTATCAATGCAGTCTGGGCTGATAGAGATAGAGAGTAGCTTTTTCTCGCCATTAAGAGTAAGTTTTACAAGTCCTGCGCCTGCTTCACCTTCAACTTGGGTGCTTTTCATCTGCTCTTGCGCTTCGGCAAACTGTTTTTCTAAAAGTTTTGCTTGCTTTTTCATTTTAGAGAAACCGCTTCCCATATGTAAAACCTCACTATGTTTGTATTAAGAGTATACTGTACAATAATAATTGGGGGCAAGTGAGAAGAGTGGATTTATTTTTTGACAGTTCCATTGAGCTCAACTGACGTGAATCGAAGAATTCGCTCATGTTTTTGATGGTCTGAAAGTGAGAGTTTTTCAGCCGGTTTTTCATCCTGTTGGACTGGTGGAGAAAAGTTTTCAGTTGGTTTAGGTGGAAGAGGTGGTTTTTCAACAGGTTGTGGTTCTGGAGTTTTTGGCTCTGGAGTTGAAGGTTCATTCCGTACAGCAGGGGAGGGATCGGTATGCTGTAATTTTTCAAGCCGATCCAAGATAGTATCCATTGGAAGAATGGTCCGGGACCTCAAAAGAGAGAGTAAGATCATTTCAAGGTGAATCTGTTTCCAAGGAAATTTTGTGATTTCTAACAGTGGTGTATTGAGAAGATCAAGAATAGCAAGGCATTGATTTTGTGAATACATGGCAGCTTGCGACTCATACAGCGCCATTTCTGCGCTGCTGAGGTGTGATACTGTGCCGAGTTTACACATCAGAATCGTTCGAAAATGCTCAGCAATCCCTTCAATGAAATTGGGGATGTCTTTTCCCTGTGAATACACTTCATGTGCAATAGAAAAGGCTGCACCCAGGTCACCTTTTTCAAATGCAGTGTCGATTTGTAGTAAGAGATCTTTTGAAGCAATGCCGACCATTGACGCGACGTCAGTATACGTTACAGGAGTTGTTAGAGAGCAGAGAGCCTGGTCGAGTAAAGACTCCGCATCACGCATGCTTCCATCTGCTTTCTTTGCGATGAGGGCAAGCGCCTCTTCTTCTATCTGCGTGTCTTGATCGTCAGCAATTGAGCGTAATTTTTTTGCTATCGAAGGGAGTGAAAGCCGTTTGAGATCAAATCGTTGGCATCGTGAAATAATTGTGGGAAGAACTTTGTGCGGCTCTGTTGTCGCAAAGAAAAATTTGACGTTTTTTGGTGGTTCTTCAAGCGTTTTCAAAAGAGCGTTGAATGCTTCTTTTGTTAACATGTGGACTTCATCAATTATGTAAATTTTACACCGGCCGTGGGTTGGAGCGTAAAATGCATTTTCATTGAGCTCCCTAATGTCATCAATACCTCGATTGGATGCACCGTCTATTTCTAAAACATCCAAGCTGTGTCCTGAAGTGACTTCCGTGCATGAGCTACATTGATTGCACGGGTTGCCAGCATCTGTTCGGTGTTCACAGTTTATCGCCTTTGCGAAAAGGCGAGCGAGTGTTGTTTTTCCGGTTCCTCGCGTTCCACAAAAAAGGTAGGCATTAGATATCCGGTCGTGGAGTATGGCATTTCGAAGAGTTGTAACAACAGGTGATTGCTCTACAACCTCATCGAATGTTTGAGGGCGGTACTTTCTCGACAGTATTTGATATGACGTCATAGTATCTAGCGTACACCATTGGAATTTTTCCTGTGAAGAATTTTCAAAAATGGGTATGTAAAATAATATGAAGGATATGCTATCTTGACCCCGTAAAATACAGGAGCACTCAGTTGTCTGAGGAAAAGGAGAGCCCAAATGACCTTTCGCGCTGGCGTGAATACTTCGGCGAACGAAAGTTTGGGATACGTCTGCTAATTGCCATCGTCTTACTCACGACCTTTACGCTCTTTATTCATTTTCGAGAAGTTCGAATTGAATTTTTGCAGCTGAATGCGCAGGCAAAAAACTATGTCGTTGCTGAGGTTGACTTCGAATTTCCGGATCAAGACGGAACAGTGGTTCTTCTGCAGCAAGCGCTCAAAGATGTCGGTCCGATTTATATGTTTGTCCCTCAAGAGGTTAAACAGACTCGGTACAATTTTGAAGACCTTCTCATTCAAAAAGATGAGTGGAGAGGAAAACTTCCGACAGTCACCTTTGAAGAAATGTATTTAGGAGCTGACGACATTCAGCATTTTCTCTCACGAGCTCGCTTTACAGATATTCGGACGATAAAAAAAGTGGAGTCACTCAACCTCCCAACCAATACGTATTATGTAGCTAAGCAGTCTACATCCGGTGAGGTATTTCTTCCTGACAGGTTTTGGACTGATGCAAAAAATTCTTTGATGTTAAAGAAGAAGATTTCTCCCGGTGCAGCAGAATTTATCGTTGCGTATTTCCGAAACACGAGCTGGGAATTTGTGAATGATGCACTGGCACAGAAAAAAATCAAGACTGCTATTGAAACAATTATACCCCAAAAGTACTCAAGGGTTCGCGCAGGAACGCAAATAATCGGGAAAGGGGAGACTGTAACTGAGTCTCATATTTCGAAAATTCAGGCGATGAAAAAAGCAATTTCTGAGAATCGAAACCTTCTTTCGCCGCTCACTATATTGGGAAGTCTTCTCTATGCAGGAATCGTTCTCTGCATTAGTGCGTTGTATTTTAAGTTTTATCACAGGAACTTTTTTTATTCAGCACAGAAGCTCGCTCTTTTTGCCACTATTATTGTTCTTACCCTCGTTCTTGCCAAATCAGTTGAATATTTCCTGATTGTAAATACGAATATCATTGTTGAATCAATTAGATACCCAATAATTATTCCTTTTGTAGCTATCCTCTTATGTGTTTTGCTTGATGCAGAAATAGCTCTGTTTAGTTCAGCTGTTTTAAGCATTGTTATTATCCTTTCTCTTGCTGTTGACCATAATAAAGTGATGGTGGTGAATTTCTTTGCAGGTATTATCACCATTTTGATTGCAAGAACGCTGCGAAAAAGAAAAGAAGTCTTTGCGGTGTGTGGAAAAGTCTGGCTTTCTTTACTGCCGCTCTTTTTTGTCTTCATATTTGGACAAAATAGTTTTTGGGATTTGGGTATTACAACAGACCTGATTAGTAGCTTTTTCTTCCTTCTTCTCACAGCAATTTTGGTTGTTGGCCTTCTTCCTATGTTAGAGTCATTTTTTGGTGTTATGACAGACATTACTCTTATGGAGTATATGGATCCCAACAATGAATTACTTCGAAGACTCTCGATCGAAGCTCCAGGGACGTACCAACACAGCCTGGTCGTTGGGAGCATTGCAGAAGCGGCAGCGTTGTCCATCAATGCAAATGGTCTCTTTTGTCGAGTTGCTTGCTTGTACCATGACATTGGAAAACTCTTTAACCCTCACTATTTTACTGAAAACCAAATGGGTGGATTTAACATTCACCAACTTCTTACACCGGTTGAATCGACACAGGTTATCATTGCGCACGTAACAGAAGGCGAGGCACTCGCTCGAAAACACGGCCTTCCTCAAAACTTTATTGAAATCATCAGAGAGCACCATGGAACAACGCTCGTGTATTACTTCTATTGCAAGCAAGTAGAGCAAATGGGTGGAGATGTTGATGCTGTTGATGAAAAGCAATTTAGGTATCCTGGACCAAAGCCTAAAACCAAAGAATCTGCAATTATTATGATTGCTGATACTATTGAAGCGGCCTCCCGTTCGCTTGATGAAGTGAATGAGGAAACAATTGAAGAGCTAGTTGAAAGGCTCGTTGCAGATAAAGCTGAAGAAGGACAGTTCGATGAGTGTCAGCTCACCTTTGAGGAGCTGCAGCTTGTGAAGCGAACTATCGTAAAAACACTTTCAGTCACTAGGCACTTGCGTGTCAAATACCCTGACAAAAAATAAGCTGCCTCTTCTCAACCATCTAAAAATGCATCATGCAAACTTTGCTCTGTGGAGCATCTACCGAGTAAGGCGTTCTGCCAATTCTGCTACCATTTGTTGCAGCGTTGTTTGCAATGCTGTTTCTGTTTCAGCAATGCTTCCTTTTTTTTCACCATGGATCTGCCCATAGATTTTTATTTTGGGCTCAGTACCAGATGGCCGAACAAGCAGCCGTGCATTATTTGAAAAAGTATATGCAAGAACATTTGATGGAGGTAGGGTCTTGTCATCAATCATATAATCGGTAGTTTGTGTTACGTCGAAGTCAGCAAGGCGTTGAACACCTTCTTTTCTCAATGAATCAATAGTTGCATTCATTTTTTCCATACTGTCAGCAGAGGGTGGAAAAGAAAGCGCATGTTGCATTTCGTAAAAAACACCGTATTGCTCATATATTGTGTGAAGTGCATCAATCAGTGATCGGTTCTTCATTTTTTCTTGAAGTGCAATCTCTGCTAAAATACATGAAGAGGCGATAGCATCTTTATCACGTGAATGTGTGCCTACAAGGTAGCCCAATGACTCTTCAGCACCAAAAAGAAACGTGAATTTTTGATCACTTTGTTCCCATTCATGGATTTTTTCTCCAATATATTTAAAGCCTGTGAGAACATCGAAATAGGTGATTTCATATTTTTTGCAAATTGACGCTAAAAGTCTTGTTGAAACTATTGTAGAAACAGCTGCTCCATTTTGAGGGAGTTGATCCGCTTCTTTCTGCATTCTTAGCCGATGTTCTAAAATGAGTGCTGCCGTTTGATTCCCAGTAAGAGCATGTATCTCTCCATGGTGGTTCACAACACATGCAAGGCGGTCCGCATCTGGATCTGTAGCAAGAAGAATATCTCCGTTTTCTCTTTTTAACGTTTCAATGCCAAGCTGGAGAGCTGTAGGGTCTTCTGGATTTGGAGTTGTCGTCGTAGGAAAGCTTCCATCTGGAACGATTTGCTCTTTGACAGGAATAACCGTAGAAAATCCCCAGTCATTGAGTGCAGCAGGAGCAAGTGTTCCGCCGCATCCGTGCAGGGGAGTAAAGACTATTGTCAGCGCATGGCCATTTTTCTTATTCTCATTCATGTGGAGAGAAAGGGGACGGATCGCATCGTAATATTTTGTATCGAGTTCCGTTTCACAGAGAGTGATAAAATCACTCTTTTCACTGGCTATGTGAACATCTTCTATTTGTATTGACTGAACAGCATCTACGATTCCTTTATCGTGTGGAGGGACAACCTGTGCCCCATCCTGCCAATACACTTTGTATCCATTGTATTCTTTTGGATTATGTGATGCAGTAATCATAACCCCTGCATGGCATCCTAATTCCCGAAGGCCAAAGGAAACAAATGGAGTTGGTCGCAACTCAGGGGTCACAAAAGCGTGAATGTCATTCCCTGCAAGTACTCGAGCTGTTTCAAGTGCAAATGTACGTGAGTTCTTGCGACTATCGTGTCCGATAAATACCTTGATTTGCTCTGATGGAAAAGAAGCTTTCAGATATTGAGCAAGGCCTTGGGTAGCTGTTCTAATAGTATACAGATTGAGCCTACCGGGGCCAACTCCCATAAGACCACGGATACCTCCAGTGCCAAAGCTCAGGGTAGTTGAAAAGGCGTCTTCAAGTTCTTTTGGATTCTCTGTCTCAAGCCGTTCAATTTCTTTCTTGGTGTCAGGATCGAAAGGGGGCTTTTTCCAACGTTCAATTTCGTGGTTCATGAGAAGGCTCCTTAGATGTATTAATCTGGAGAATACTCATCTGCATGAAATTGATCAATTTCTTCTTGAGAATATTTTTTCCCATCAGGATGGTTGATTCCTTCACAATAACGTGAGGTTTGGTTCCACTCTCTTTCTGATGAAAGTACTTCTTTCCACCAAGGGAATTTTCTGCATTGGGTAGGTCGAGCATCATAGACACCGCACCGGACTTTGTCTCTAAGGAAGATACAGCTATAATCTGGCGGGATGTCACGTAAAGAGTATCGCCCCTTTACATAGACGCAATACTGTTGTAAAAAAGTAGATTCGCTCATGTTGAGATGGGTTGAAAGACGTAGAATATCTTTTTGAGTGAGCCACACATAGCCAGGAGAGCCCGTGCAGCAGCCTCCACATCCAGTGCATGAAAAAACAAGGCCATTTTTGTACCATTTTTCGCTCATGGGGAAGAGTTTACCAAGAAAACAATTTTTGGTGGATTGCTTTCCATTGAAGAGGCGCTTTTTTATCGTATGAATAGACATACACCATGCATTGGTCATCAGTCAGGTCTAAAAGGTTCCACGTTCCCTGATTTTTATGGGAAATACTTCCGCTATCAATGACGAGAGGCAACCCATTTTCTCTTAAGTCTGCCAGAACGTGTCGATGTGTATGTCCGTGCAAATACATTCGAATATTGGGATGCCTACGGAGTATTGACTGAAGCACACCGCCTCTTTTTAACCTTCTTCTTGGGCTTTCGTGTTGAAAAAACGGAAAGTGATTTACAAGTACGATTGGGGAATCATTGGGGATTTGAGAAAGGGCTTCTTCCAAAGCATCTTCCACTTTTGGGGAAAAATACCCAATGGACAAATACAATGAAGTCGCAAGGACTGTGTCTAAAAGAACAACATGCCACTTATTTGGCAGAGAAAAGTAGGTGACACCGTGCTCTTTAAGCGAGAAAGGGCATGAAGCGTCATAGGTTTCAGGGTAGTGGGAATAAAACACTTTTTTTCGGTAGCTGTGTCTTGTGTAGTGATCGTGGTTGCCTGGGATAAGGTATGTTGAGATATTCCTTTCATGGAGAGCATCTACAAATGCATTGGCCATTTCATATTCTTTGCTATACGAAGTAGTTGTCAGGTCCCCGGAAATAATCACATCTGTCACTTCAAGTTCTTCGAATGCATCAAGAACAGACCATGGTCGACTATTTAGGTAATGCTTTCTTCTGGTGAGAAGAAGATTCAGCATTCCAATCCATCGTTTAGAAAAAATATGAGCAGGATTGAAGGAGATTTTGCCAAAATGAAGGTCTGAAATATGCGCAATACGACGTCGTTGCATAAAAATACACTGGGGGAAATTATTTCCCCCAGTGTACTGTCCTCAGACTATTCATTGCAACTACGTGTCGTACGTAGCTTTATGCACGAACTCGTCTTCTCGTACTTTTTCTTGCACGAACCGTTGACTTTCTAGGTCGAGCTAGTCGACGCTTTGTCGCCGTTTTGCGTGCTGTTTTACGAGCTGTTTTTTTAGCAGCCTTCTTGCGGACTGTTTTTTTTGCTGTCTTCTTTGAGTCAGCAATAATTTTTTTCGCGTGCGTATGAATGCTTTTCATCTTTCGTTCAAGCACTGATATGCACTTTTTCATTTCTTTGATATGCTTATCTAGTATTTTCATGACACCCCCAATGAGTCACTAAAATTACTTTTTCTTCATCCTGCTGACGAGTCTATGCGCGCCTTGCAGTAATCGTTTCGTGAACCGAGACGTATTTTCAACAATTTGTCTCTGTGTTCTCTTAATCCAATACTCCCCTTCTTGGTGGATGTGCTCAGGCTCAGTTTCAAACGTTACCTCTTTTGGAGAAGTGCGCTTTGATTTGTGACCTTTTAGATGAGATTTTTTCTCTTCTAGTTTTTCATTTGATGTGATGAATTTTCGCTTTTTATAGTCTTCGAGTTGTTCTTTTGGGATTTTTTTCTCATCGTGAAGGATTTCTTCTTGAGTTTGAGCTTTGCGGACAGTTTTTTTCCGCTTATGTTTTATTGCATGAGGTGATTGTTTCATTCTTTCCTCGCTTTTTTACTGTCCAAACATGTGCTTACATTGGAGTGTTTTATAAAACACTCCTTATTTTTAATTTAAAGTCTTTGGAATTATTATTCAAATTATTTATTTAAAAATGGTAATTAAACTAACAAGAATAAAGAAAAATAATATAATTAGACTGGAATATTGTCTTTGTAGGCAAGTCTTCTAAAAGCAGAAAGCACTCTTCGCGTTGAGATAAACTCTTTCCATTTCCGGACACGCATCCGGGATCCCTTAAAGTTAGGAATGTACCATGGAGGAGTTAAAACAGCTCCCTTTAACCAACCTGGCCGCCACAGGCGCATTCTCTTGTAGCAGTCTGAGACAATAACTGTTGGAATCTGCAGGTTTGAAGCGAGATGGCCTATGACAGAGTCATTCCCAATGACATACCCAGATTCATAGATGTATGACGCCATTGCATCGAGCTTTGGGAAGTATGGAAGAAGAAACCCTTTTTCTTCGATATCTAGCCATTCAGGGCGTTCAATGGGGCTCACAGAAAACACCACTTCAAATCCCTTTTCTTTTAAAAAGGCCCCTACTTGGAGAAACTTCTCTTTTTTCCACATATCATCTTTGCGGCTACTTGTTGGATGAATGACAACCCTGTGAAGGTGTTTCCTGTGTATGAGGTTGTCAGGCGGAAGCAGTCCGTTGTTTGTTGATATTTCGCGAGATTGGAGAAGCGAAGAAATAGCAACAGAAATATTTGTCACCATGCTTTGTGAGGCATTAAATACTCTGTCCCAAGAGGTTAGGTTTCCATGTTTGCTGTTTTCATACGTGGGATAAAAGACGGATAGATTTCTTAGTGTGCCACGTTTATATAAGTCAATGAGCTGGCGTGCTTTTTCAGTATTATCATTCTCTAAAATAATAAGAGAGTAGGGAAGAAAAGCCGTTTTTAACTCTTCGAGAGGAGGAAGTGTTTCAAAGGAGTGGTCGGGAAACCAGGGTGAAAGCTCTGATAACTTATTGTGGTATGTTGTAACATCGTATCCGGCGTGCTTCAATCGATGAGAAGCAACCATCATTAGGAGACCATCTCCAATTCCTTTTGCACATACAACTGCTGCTTTTTTCATATCGAGAGAACCGCTTTTACAATTCGGCGTGGTGAAACAAAATACTGCCAGTAATGGTCACGAATTGTCAAACCGATTCCTTTGAAATTTGGCAGTGGAAGGCGAGGCGTGACGAGAATATTACTTCCCCAGCCAGGTCGCCACAATTTTAAGAGGTGCGTATTTCCACCGACAGTGACTGTCGGTACGCCAATCAAGGAGGCCAGGTGGCCCGGCCCGGAGTCGTTCCCTATAAATGCATGTGCATTTTGAAGGAGCGTTGCAAGCTCAAGGAGGGATGAACAGATCACCTGTGAAAAAGGGGTATTCAGTTTATCTCGTTCTGAATGCTGGCAGAGAAAGACAGGTGAGAATCCTTTTTTCTCCAATCGCTTTGCAAGATCAATGTACCGAGGAAGCGCCCAGTTTTTTTTCATATTCCCGCTAAATGGGTGGATATAGACGAGGCGACTTGTTTGCCCATGCCATGTATGAAACCATGGAGAACCATTTGAAATACCTGTTCTTCCAAAAAGTTGAAAGCTTGTATCACACAAGTTTTCTACCATAGTTTTTTGTGGATTGAGTTGGATATCCTGGTTCTTGTAGAGAGGAGACGGCTTTGGGAGAATAAACCGAATATCTCCAATCTCATCTTTTCTCAAGCTATGGAGCTTATATGCAAATGAAGAGTGGTCATTTTGAAAAAAAACAGTCGTATACGATGAAAGAAGGTCTTCTACGTCCTTTTCTGCGACTTCTGGTTCAATAGAAAACGTCTTTCCAAAAAGTGGCTTTAAATCGTCAGCAGCACGGTGAAAAAGCGTGACTTGTGCACCACTCTTTGCTGCATTCGAGGCGAAAATAGCAAAGAGGAGTGCGTCTCCGACTCCTCTTGCTGGAAAAATCGCAATCCTATTCTTGGTCATCTACAGCATCACCAATGAGTGCTTCTGAAATCAGCACGACACCAGCAACAGATGTTGAATAGACGAGGCTATTTTTTACAACCTTAGCAGGGTCAATGACATTTGATTGGAGAAGGTTTTCAACTTCACCTGTCAGCGCATTAAATCCCCACTCAACATCCTTTTTCAGTACTGCATCTAAAAAGACTGAGCTATCGTACCCTGAGTTTTCCACAATTTGGCGAAAAGGAGCTTCACAGGCTTTTATAACAAGCTTTGCTCCAATAGCCTCATCATGAGAAAAAGTAGAGAGGTCGATACCATCTCTTGCTCGAAGGAGGGTTGTTCCTCCACCTGCAACGTATCCACTTTGCAAGGCAGCGCGAGTCGAGTTGAGTGCATCCTCAAAAATTTGTTTTTTCCGCTTCATTTCGGCTTCGGTTGGTCCGCCAACACGAATAACCGCGACGCCACCAGAAAGCTTCGCCTTTCGCTCTTCAATCTTTTCTTTGTCGTATTCGCTTGTTGCATGCGCACTTTCTGTTTCCAGCTCTTTAATCCGAGCATGCACTGCAGACGTATCACCACTTCCTCCGATAAGAACGGTTGTGTCTTTCGTGATTTCAACCCGTTCACATGTTCCAAGAACATCCGGCGTTGCATCCTTCAAGAGCATGCCTGTCTCTTCAGAAACGACAGTTGCACCTGTAAGAACTGCTATATCTTGCAGCATTGCTTTTCTTCTGTCGCCAAAGCCAGGTGCTTTTACAGCACACACTTTAAGAGAGCCGCGAAGCTTATTTACGACGAGTGTTGAGAGAGGATCTCCATCAATATCCTCAGCAATCAAAAGGAGTTCCTGTCCTGATGCTGCGACAGACTGCAGGATTGGAAGGATTTCTTGGACTGATGTGATTTTTTTATCTGTAATCAAAATTTGGGGAGAAGAGAGTTCAACGCGCATCTCTTCGGTATTTGTGCAAAAGTAAGGGGAAGTGTATCCACGATCAAACTGCATACCTTCAACAACTTCGACTTCAGTTTCAGTTGTTTTTCCGGCTTCAATGGTAATGACCCCGGATGTTCCAACTTTCTTGAATGCTGAAGCAATAGTTTTACCGATAGAAGCATCTCCTGATGCGGAGACAGTTGCTACATTTTCAGTTTGAGAGTCATTTGTAATCGGTTTTGCAAGTGTATCAATATGCGTTAAGAGCATTTCTGTTGCTTTGTCCATGCCTCTTTTTATGAGGATAGGGGATGCTCCAGAAGCAATATTTTTCACTCCATGCTTCACGAGAGAGCGCAAAAGAACAATTCCAGTCGTTGTGCCGTCACCACTTGTTTCTTTTATTTTTGATGCGACCTCTTTTCCCATAGAAGCACCCATATTCACATACTGGTCTTGGAAAGAGATTTCCTTTACGATGCTGTTTCCGTCAGTTGTGATTTGTGGAGCACCAAAGCTGGATTCGAGACCAACATTTCTTCCCAACGGGCCTAATGTGACGCATGCAGTATCAGCCAGTTTGTCAATACCTTCAGCGAGTTTGAGGCGAGCCTCTTCTTCAAAAACTAGTTCCTTTGCTTGCGATGTCATAAGCAACCTTTCGTATGATTTTTTCCGATAAATGTAGTGAACTATGCGATATTTCGCAAGGTGATTTTAGCAATGAAAAAAGCGTAGTGCTACTGTTTTCGAGCACAGCCAATAGTTTTGTAGGTTAGGCGGTTGCCATACCACTCTGCATCGAGAGGGTAATATACAATGTCAAAATCACCCATGAGGTGTGCTATTTGAGCGAAATTTGAGCCTGATCGGATGAGGCAATCGCATTGAGTCATTAAGAGGAGGTCTCGCAAAGAAGAGTCGACCCCTGGTGCAAGGCGCTCGCCGTGCAGAGTAAAAACTACCTCGGGGGCTGTTTGATAAGTAATCATGGGGAGGTCCACAGCTCGCTCAAGTGTCGCAAGGAGCTCATTTGGCGCAGCATAGTCTGTAAAGAGCACGACATGCAGAGGCTCATACTGAAACTCCTGAGCAAGGAGTTTTAGTTGGTCAATATAGTACTGGTTGGGTGGGAATTTGTAGGGCTCTCCTACATCCATAAATCCTTTTTTTAGAGGAAGAATACCTGGCTCATCATCAGGAAGAAGAGAAAATTCTTGCTCAGAAAAAAAACCATCAATGTCAAAATAGGACCCTTTTCGAATGTGTAGTGCAACAGTTCGCACATTCATAGGCACATCAAGCGTCACTGAAATATCTTTTGGAGAGAGCATTTCCCTTAGGTGTGCTCTAAATTCAGCGTCAGAGAGCATGTCTTTCCATTCTCCGACATCAGCACAGGTAGACCATGAGGGAGAGGTATAGAAAAAATCGACAAGATAACATGTATTGTCTTGTGGAACAAAAGAGGCCTCTTTTTCATCAAACTTGCATTTTTTTTCCTTGATTCGTGTCCATTTTCCTATTGCATGAGGCTCTTTGTCAGCGAGGTGAAAGTGTTCTGAATATGGAAAGTAGTGGTAGAGATATGGGATACTGTATTTATGGGAAAACCACTTTGCTTTTGAATACGCTATAAGTTGGTCTCCCATTCGACCAAGTCCACATGCAGAACCGTTTTTGCCTGGTATATATTGCATATGGGTAATGTATGTCTCACCGGGGATTCTCGAAATGAAAAAAAGCGCAAGAAAGAGAACGAGTCTCATGCTAGCTCAAAACCTTTTTTTTGCGCCGCGTTGATTTTTTTGCAATCTGCTCCGGTTTCCCGTAGACAACCTCGTGAAGGTTTTGCACGGATATAAAAGCGCATGGATCAGTTCTCAGCACAATTTCTTTGAGGTCTGCTAAGTCGAGTCGTTCAACAATTACAAATAGAATTTCTCTAGGATCACCGCTGTATCCGCCTCTTCCATACATGACGGTCAACCCGAGGCCCATTTTGTTCATGATAACTTCGCCAAGCTCGTCCGTCTTGTTTGAAATAATCATGACTGATTTGAGCTCATCAAGACCAACAATGACGATGTCCATCATTTTGAAGGCTACAATGTATGTCATTAAAGACTGGAGGGCTATGTGCCAATCATAAAAAAGTACGCCGTACGCAGCAAAAATAAAAAAGTTAATGAAAAGAATGACTTGGCCAACCGTAAATCCGTACTTCTTGTTAATAATAATCGCAAGAATCTCGGTGCCATCTAGGCAGCCCCCAAAACGAATAATGAGGCCTGCACCAATACCAAGTATTGCACCACCAATAACAATGATTTCGAGTGGGTCTCCATAAAAGCTTGGTGCCTTTTCAAGAATTGTCAAGAAGGCAGAAAAAAGAACAACTGCAACAGCCATCTGAAGGACAAAGGTGCGTCGAATGAATCGATAGGAGAGATAGAGAAAGGGGAGGGTAAGCACGATGTAAAAAAGTGAGAAAAATGTTTCGCCAAACACACGGGTAAGAATCATTGAAATACCAATGATACCACCATCAATCAGTTTATTTGGAAGGAGGAAGATCTGGATAGAGGCAGCAGCAAGAAAGGCGCCGATAGTTGTAAACAGGTACGACACTATGTGTTGAGAAAGAGTTTTTTTTCCAGCGTTGGCTACAACCATGTGACCTCTCAAAGTTGGGTAAGAAGAACTATGGAACGGCTTCGAAACATTGTCAAGAAAGAACGCGTATAAAAACGCGGGAGACGGGACTCGAACCCGCAACTTCCAGCGTGACAGGCTGGTGCTCTAACCAATTGAACTACTCCCGCACAAGTAAATCAGCTCTTCGGGCTGATGCGTGTGCATCGTTGGGCGCAACAGGATTCGAACCTATGACCGCCTGTGTGTAAGACAGGTGCTCTACCAACTGAGCTATACGCCCGAAAAAGATGGCATAACAATACTTGAAGGAGATATTTAACCTCAAGTGTTTTTGAATTTTTCCCGATTTTTTTTAACTTCAGAGCCACAAGAAGGTTTTGAACATACATTTATTCTTTCATTGGTATGATAGAAAGCATGTTCAAGTATTTTTTTGTTCTTGTTTTCCTCTTTATGATGAGTTGCTCCTCGCCAGAATCTTTTTTACGTGATTCAGAGCACATTCAAAAGCAGCTTCTTACATTGTTTCAAGAAGTTGAAACAATAGAGGATTTAACTGAGAGAGGGCCTGTAATTCGTCAACTGTCGATGGAGCTAGTAAAGCTTATTGAAAAAGTGAATGAGTACTACAAGGGAAAGAAGCGTGTGGAAGAAAACCGTTTTACACTCCCTGTTTCAGAAGCGCTTCAGTGGGAGATGAAGCGCATCTATGAAATAGAGGGAGCTCGAGAGATTGTTGAAAAGTATCAACGAGAGGCGCTTATTCGCCTTGATGATTCTGTTCGGTGAGAAGTTCCTCTAAGGGTTGAGTCGTAAACAGTCCATTGTAACGATCGTATGTCTCATGATCTGTCCAGCTTCGAGCTGTAATAGGAGCCATTGTAATATAGCCCTCTTTCAGCAATGCAATATCAGTATCAGGATGCTCTTCATATGCATTCCATTTTCCGTTCAGCATAACACTTCCATCAGCGTGTGTAGATGGGTCTTCTTGAACATAGCTCATTCCTTGCTTTGCAACTCGAATGCCTTTAATGCTGCTTTGAGGATGATGGGGAAAAGTGACATTAAAAAAAGTATATCTTGGAAGGCCATGTTCTAAAGTATGGAGAACTATAGGGGGAATGAACATTTTCATATCAAAAAAGCTGTCTTGAGATAAGTGCTCAAATGAAAAAGCGATACCAGGAATACCTCTAAGAGCCCCTTCTAAAACACCGCCTACTGTACCACTGTAAAACGCGTTCCTCCCCGCATTCGTGCCGTGGTTTATGCCTGAGAGAATAATATCAGGCTGAATGCCGAGTACGCTCACTGCAACTTTGACACAATCTGCAGGGGTTCCAGACACCTTCCATGCATTTTTTTTGTAGCCTTCAGCTTTCGAAATTTCGAGAGGGCGTGTGAAAGTAAATCCAAGCGCTGTACCGGACTGCTGCGTTGCAGGAGCAACAACATGGACGTCTCCAATTGATTCGACAGCTTGGTAGAGCTCTTGAATTCCAGGAGCATCGTATCCATCATCATTCACAAGTAGTATAGTTGGGGGTTTCATAAACTCACTCCGTCTTCAATGTTTTGTAGGATATGTCCAGTTGGGCGTATAAATGAGAAAAGCCAAATGGAAAGAGAACTAAAGATAAATCCTGGGATGAGTGGGCCGAAGGGGGTCGAAAGAAAGTTCCACGTTGCAGCAGTTGCCCCGCCAACAAGAATCCCAGCCCATGCTCCATATTTATTCACCCTCTTTGAGTAGAGGCTAAAGAGTAAAAGGGGGCCAAAAGAAGCACCAAGACCAGACCATGCATACAAAACAAGTTCATATATAGTGCTCTGGTTAAAAAATGCGATGCAATAGGCTAAAAGCGATACAAGCATGACAGAAATCCTAGATACCCACAGAAGCTCATTTGATGCTGCACCTTTTCGAAACACTTTTTTGTAAAAGTCTTCAGTTAAGCTTGAGGCTAAAACCAGAATTTGTGAATCCATTGTCGAAATTGTAGCTGCTAGTCCTGCACAAAGAATGAATGCAGAGACCATAGGAGAGAAGAGCTCACGCACCATTTTCACAAAAATGAGCTGGGGGTCTGCGAGGCCGTTTGGAAAAAAAGAAATGCCCACAATCCCAATGAGAGTTGCAGCAGAAAGAGCAATAACTTGCCACGTCATACCAACATATTTTGCTTTTGGAATGTGCTTTACATCAGAAATACCCATAAATTTTGTCACAATGTGAGGCTGCCCAAAATATCCAAGCCCCCATCCCGCGAAGAGATTGACAATGCCAATAAGGGTGGCTATATCCCAAGCAGGGATGAGTGATGTACTCACGTTGTTTGCTTTCAGCGCATTGAATGTGACATCAAGGCCTCCCACATGCTGTATAGCAATCACAGGGACAAGAACAATCACAACAAGTAAAAACAGCCCTTGAAATAAGTCAATGTAGGCAAGGGTCCTGTACCCTCCTAAAAAGAGATAGGGGATAACCACAAACATGCCGACGGTAATTGCAATGTAGTAGTCGACTGAAAACAGCATGTTTACCACTAGACCTAACCCGACCAGGCCGGCAGAAATATACACAGTAAAGAAACACAGAGACATAATTGCAGTAAAAATGCGAATGATACCACTTGTGTCTGAGAAGCGGCTTTCGAAAAATGAAGAAAAAGTGAGGCTGTTGTATTTTTCTGTCATTGTACGAACACGTGGTGCGACAAATTGCCAGTTAAGGAACATAAATACTGTGAGTCCCAAAGCGAGCCATACATCAAAAAAACCATACAAATAAATCTGCATCGGAAATGCCATGAAAAGCCAGCTGCTCATGTCGCTTGCATGCGCAGCGAGTGCAGTAAGCCAGTAATTTAACGACCTCCCGCCAATGAGGTAATCGTTTGAGGACATCTCTTTTTTTAGCGAAAAAAAACCAATCCCAAAAAGAATGGCACAGTAAAAAGAGACAGAAAGAATTTCATCAAATGGCATAGTTATGATTCCTTACGAGCTCGAAGTGCTTTTGTGAGACCGTGTTTTTGGGCGACTGATGCAAGGTTGCTCAGTGCATTCGGGTAAATTTTCTCGATGTCTTTTAACATGTCTTTTGTTTGTTTTCGCAAAGAGTTTTGCCCAACAGGACACTGACAAGTTACTCTCGAGAAACCGTACATTTTTGCGAATTCAATAATTTCTTTTTCAGCAACATATAGCAAAGGGCGTATTATCGTTACACCATAATCTTCCATGAAAATCTTGGGGAGATTTCCAGCAAACTCACCTTTGTGGAGCATATTCATCAAGAATGTCTCTACAGCGTCGTCTTTATGGTGTCCAAATGCGACTGTTGTACAGCCAACAGATTTTGCAGCATCAAAAATAGCTTTGCGGCGGGTTCTTGAGCAACTGTAGCATTCAAGGGCGTCCCGCGTTTGATGGACCTCCCGAACAATCAGCTCAACCCCTAAATCTGCACAAATCCCTTTTAAAAAGGGGAGGTGGACAGATGCGCCACAGGAAAATGCTCCAGTCACGTTGAAAGCGGTAATAGGGATCTTTTTAAATCCGCGACCCACAATTGCCTTGAGTAAAAAAAGAAGAGCAAGGCTGTCTTTGCCTCCGCTGAGCGCAACGCCAAGATGGTCGACACCATCAAGCATGGAAAACTCGTACAACCCTTTTCGGCACATACTTTCGAGTTTTTTTCCAAGGGAAGTCCAAGGTGGTTTTGCTATTGGAATATGAGTCATAGGTTTTTTTACGTTCCAATATACAGTATATTTCCCTATACTTCAATCCTTATGGAAAACGTTGGTAGAAATGATCCTTGCCCTTGCGGCTCAGGAAAGAAATTTAAGAAATGTTGTATGAATAAAAGTCCTTTGCAACGAAGGACTGCAACAGTCATCACGAAAGATGGATCGAAGAGCAGTACAATAGCAAAAATTTCGAAGCTCTCAAATGAGCAAGGCGTTGTGCAACTGTTTAAAAAAGCTGTCGTTCCACAACCCTCAGAAACCGCTGCACCAGCAAAATCTCTTAAGGGGAAAGTTTCTGTGGGAAATCCGACGGGTGATCAAGAAAAATCAAATTAAATGGTTGTCGCAAAACGAGCGGTTTGCTATAACTGTGGCCGAATTCGCTGGAGTAGCTCAATTGGTAGAGCGCCCGACTTGTAATCGGACGGTTGAGGGTTCAAGTCCTTTCTCCAGCAATTCCCTTTTTGGGGGTGTCGCATAGTGGCAATTGCAAGGGACTGTAAATCCCTCGACTTCGGTCTTCGTGTGTTCGAGTCACACCGCCCCCATATCATCAATTCGTTACCTTTCCCGTTTTTTTTCAAATCTTGACGATACCACTCCTTGAACAACTTTACAAAGTTGTCCTTCGTCGTGCTCTCCCCAATCTTCAGGTAAAAATTCCGAAAAATCTCCTCAAATTCCCTCATGGGGGCGGTGGCCGCCCCTTAAAATTCTAAATGAATTTATTCGAATGATATTGCAAACTTCAATAAAGTCTGAAGAGCTTCCCATTGAAAAAGAAAAATTGGGTTCGGGCAATGGAATGAATTCAGGTGTCCTTTCATAGAAAAATACAGGAAATAATTATGAATGATGAATCAATTGTTTTATTTGTTTTTTCCACAATAGGTATGTTAGCTCTTCCTATAGTCTATTTCTTTTCGAAAAAAAGACGAAAAACACTTGATGAACTCAGTTTTCTTCTTCGAAATTTTAGAAGATTTTTTTATCCGAGTATACTTCTCTGTACTTTCCAGTTATTTCCATTGCAAGTAGATAAGACAGTACTTATGATATCGGTGACAGGTATTGTCATACTTGTGAGTCTTTTATGCCAAAGAAGCATCACTCATAGACATAAAAAAAATATCACATTTTTACGAGTAATATCATTCTCTTTTATTGGAGCTCAAATAATTTTATTTTTTTATACTTTTAGGGAATTTTCTATCGGCCAGTATAGTCTACAAATTTCCACTGTGGTTTATCTAATTATTGGACAAATCTACTTATTAAAAAGTAATTATGTATTACTCCAAGAAAGAGAATCCAAAACTGCTGATGTGACTACACTTTTACAATGAATATTTGACTGGGTCAAAGACTTTTCAAACTTTCTCCTTATAAATGGAAAGAAAATGCTGTGGATATAGACCGTACAAATGACAGTTGTTGTCACTCCATTGATTTCATGAAATTGAGTTAAAGATTCAATGGTTGTACCCAAGCCTCTAATACAGTATCTAAATTCTGAATAAGGGTTTACATCTGTTGCAAGAATCAGTACTGATTTTTCCTGACCACGTAGTGTACCAAAAATTTTTGTTCCAGATTTTAATTCATCTGTGACGGTAAAAGAATCAAACTGTTCATTCCAGTAAGGCCAGTTTTTCGGATTCATATAAAATTCCCATACGTTTTTAGCTGAAGCTTTACATTCGAATGAATACTCATACGTCTTTTTAAACATTTTCTGTGATTCCTTGGTACACTATGGGCTTATAGGATTTTGTATTAAGGGTATAAACTTTCAAGATTGGGAATATTTTCCCACCAGGCTTTTTCTGCTTCAATTTCTATCGTAGAAAATTCGTTAACGTCTTTTTTTGGAGGGTAGTTAGTCCAATCGATTGATATTTCGACTGAGTTGTTGGCGAAGACAAGATCAAATATTTTTCCTCGGTCATAATCCATGGTTAATTGATCTAGAAATGGTTTGTCATTAATTATTATTTTTTTTACTCCCTCAATATGAAGTCTTCCCTGGATGCTATTGTCCTCAGAGAGGGGGATATCATTTGATGAATCATTTTTATCAGTTCGAGCAAAAATTAGGTCGTCTTCATCGAGTTCAGCGCTAGAAATGGAAAGTGTAATATTATTTTCTATATGTTCAATATTCATAATAGCGCCATCATGGAAAAAACCTGCGTATTTAGCTAAATGCTGCATTATCTCATTCTCCTAGTTTATTCCCACCAAACCCATTCAGAAGGGTATAAGTGTGAAGGATCACTTTTATCTGGTACAGGTTTCCCTTGACTGTCCAAATATTCATCGAATTTTCCTGTTTTATTGGGATTAGGTCGATGATAATGGTCATGGGCTTTATGGCCTGGCCATTCTGGTTTTCCCTTGTCAAACTCAATAATTTCACCGGTCCGCTTATCTTTAAATTTGTAATGACCTTTTTCTTTTCCTCTTGGATGGCTTATATCTTCATAGTTCGAATCGTTAAGTGGGTCGGTAGAAAGACTATCGTCGACACTGCCTTCTTTTTTTCTTTGTAAATAGGATGGCTTTTTTGGGTCTGATTGTTGATTGATGTAGGCATATTCCCAGTAGCCATCTGGGTAGAGGATAGAGGTAGTGTTGTCGGGATAAACCGTATAGCTTTTTGGCTTACCTCGACAAAAATGAGAGATGGCTTGGGTTGTATCTTGTAGAGTGTTTCCTATGATTTGTTGGTTTTCATAGATGAGATAACCACAGTAGCATGTTCCCATGAGAGCTGCTGCAGGAAGAATGGCGGTTGAAAGTGTGGCAGTGCCTGCTCCATAGGCGAAGGTGAGAAGTGGGGCGGCAAAGGCCGCTCTTCCGTTTTTATCAAAGAGTGCGACTGGGTTTCCCTGAACATACGCATACGGGTTGTCGTCGGAAAAGAGTTCAAGCGGGTCTCTGGTGAAAAATTGACGCATTTCCGGGTCATAGTAGCGAGCGCCAAAGTATATGAGGCCAGTTTCAGTATCGAGGTGTCTTGAAGCGTATGCCCAAGGAATTGAGGAATGGGCATGCTCTCCAAATGGTGTTACTGAGATAGTTTCAACCTGTTTAGTTGTTGGTTCGATGAGTTTTTTGACATTGCCGAAGAGATCGTAAATGGGGATGTAAGGCTTATTTTGTATCTCAAAGGCTATAGCCTTTGTTTGAATACCTCTTTGAAGGCCGGGGATAAAAACATATTTAGGACCTTGTCTGGAAAAGAGGGCAAGCTCATCATTATCGTAGTAGAAGGAGATATACTTTTCCCCTGTAGATGACGTTTTGAAAATTCGTCGTCCGAGTGCATCATAGAAGTAGTTGTATTTGACGGAGCCTGTATCTACTGTAATGAGCCTATCAAGGGCATCATAGATAAAGGTAGTGAGATGGCCATTTTTTTCTTTAGATATAACATTGCCATTTTTTGAGTATCTATATTTGGAGCTGCCACATTCCAATACTTGGTTTAAGGAATTGACTTTTGCGTGTATTGGATTATGGAGTGAGTCGAGACAATACCCGTCAATAAGCTGGCCAAGTTTGTCTGTTGGAAAGCGTATTTTTTGTTTTCCAACTTGATAGGAGTAGGCATGATGTTTTGATATGTGCGCAATTTTTTCCGGATACCAAGGGTTACTGGAGATGATGGTTTTTCGCTTTTTAAAAATATGTTTTTGCGCTGTCCCTAGTGCAAAAGGGAGGTGGTCTACAGTAGGCGTCGCATCAACGTATGCTTCATAGCGATGGGAGTATCGGATATTCCCTTCGCGGTCTACTCGTTTGACTTCTTTTAGGTTTCCGTCTTCATATGTGTAGTGAATGCTTCCTATTGAGGGGAAGGTGATAGCTGTGAGAAGGTCATTTTGATAGCTAAATCTGATCGGGGGAAAATTATTGATTTTTTCCTCAATGAGATTGTTTTGTTCATATGTGCGCTTGATTTCCACATGGTTGTAGATGTCGTTACAGTAAATAAGATTACCGGACTGATCGTAGTTAAAATATTGCTCAACACTGCCATCCGAAGAATAAACTTTGACAAGGTAGTCTCCATCGTATTCATAATAAAGTTCTATTCCGTTAGGAAGTGTCTTTTTGTAAATTTGATTCGTGGAGTTATAAAAATAATGAGTTTCTTCTTCTTCAGAAGAGCCTTTTGCTCGAATTAGGGTTCTTTGACCTTCAGTATAGGTGAAATCTTTCGTGATATCTTGAATAGGAATATCATTTCGAATGAGTGATGAGCGAACGGAAGTTAATTTTCCTTCGTCATTGTATTCGAAGCATTGTTTTGAATAGGTGTTGTTAGCTCCATCCTTCACTTCTTTTCGAAGGATATTGTCTTTCCTCTCTTGTACAATGAGAAGACTCGTATTATCGGTAAGAGTGATTGTTTCTTGAGCAGAGAGTTTGAAGAGAAGAAAGCAAGTCAAAATCCAGCGCATAATGCCTCCTGAATTAAAGGACAGGCTAAGAGGGAGGAGGTTATTTCTCAATATAAAAAATTCAAGGTCATGTTTGACGGAACAATTCTGGCACACTCATGGCACAGTTCTAGGTGAAAAACAACGAAAATATTCCACAGTCTAGGATAATTGGTATTAGTTTAAATGCTTGATATTCATAAGAATAAGTGTCGTAGAGTTTCGTGGATGGTCCGGGAGGACCGACTGTAAATCCCTCGACTTCGGTCTTCGTGTGTTCGAGTCACACCGCCCCCATATCATCAATTCGTTACCTTTCCCGTTTTTTTTTCAAATCTTGACGATACCACTCCTTGAACAACTTTACAAAGTTGTCCTTCGTCGTGCTCTCCCCAATCTTCAGGTAAAAATTCCGAAAAATCTAACCGAATTGCTTCATGGGGTCGGTGGCCGCCCAAACTAACGCCTGGCTTTTCCAGCGTCGTGATCTTTATAGCTCTTCGGAAATGTAGCTCTGCCATCTCGAACCAGCAACACAGCCTAACAATTCACCTTTTTTCACTAATGGATGAAGCTAGCTAGAAAAGCTTTATTGTTTTGTCAATCGATTAAATATGCTTCTTGAATCAGTATTTTGGGACACTTCAGAATGAAAAGCGAGGAAAGTTACTCGTTTTAGTGAATGGTCCGGACGAATCGACTAGGCAACTTCGTTCGATATAAGAGAATAGAGGAAGGTTGGCGATATATCAGCTCCATTGTCCCAGACAATGGTTCCAAGTTCCTTATTTACACATACAGTTGAAAAGTATTCCTTGTCTTTTAGATTAGAAAAGATGCCTTCAAATGGTATAACTTGTGAAATGTCAACTTCTCCTTGCACGTCGTTTTCGAACACAATATGTAGGGTATACTCTTTGACAACTCGTACATCAATAATGTCATATAACATACTCTACTCCAAAGGAGGTATTTTCTTGAGTTCTGCGAATTGTTCGGCTAAATGCCAATCTTCTATGAGAGCATCCTGATTGATACTAGCCCATTCTATTACTAGACCAAGTACCTTAGGAGGGAGTTTCCCATCAAGTATTGATAGGTTTTTTATCGAAATGGTGGCTTTATATTCATTATACCTAACATGAAAATGGGGAGGGTTGTGCTCCCTATAATACATGGCAATAATAATCCCTAAAAACCGACTTATTTCTGGCATTGTCCGTCCTACATACTCCTCACAGGATTTTACAATTAATTTAGGTGAATTGCAATAGGAGAGTATAGCTATGTTATAAAAACTATCTTGAATCCAAGCAAAAAATGGTCTTTGCCTCCACCATTTTGGCACACTTCTGAGTGAAATGTATCGAAAATGTGCCACAATCTAGGATAATTGGTTTTTTTATTTAGTTAGTTGATATTCAGTGTTATAAGTTTCATAGGTGGTTCGGAAGGACCGGCTGTAAATCCCTCGACTTCGGGCATCGTGTTCTTTATAGCTCTTCGGAAATGTAGCTCCCACATCTCAAATCAACAGCTCATTGAGGGAATACGCCACATTTTCCTTAGGGAGTATGTAATAATTTAAATGTTGAGAATTATTTAATTATTAATGAAAATTGTTCTTATTTTATAAATAATGGAGATTTATATATATGAATCCAGTAAAACAAGTGTCCGAAAGAACGGTGCCCCTATCAATGCACACATCGCGTGTCCTTGATAGAGAAGAAGTAGAAGAGGCGTATGGTAAATGTATTTTTGCTGGAGCGACGGCATTTTCAGCAAGTTCAGTCGCCCTTGCTTGCCATGGGATAATGACTGGGTCAATGACTGCATTATCTTTTGGAGCGGCGCCGTTTGCACTTCTTGCTGCAGGAGCAGTAGTGATTCGCTCTGAACCTGGATCGGCTTTTATGCTCGCTGGAATAGCTCTTGCAGCTACTGCATGCAATGTCGTAGGTTTAGCAGCCATCGGTGCAGCTGGTGGAAGTATTGCTTTAACCTCCATTGCTTGTTTGAGTATTGCAGCAGTGCCACTAACCTATCTCGCTATTCATTCCGACTATCCACTCGCTCTCCATGCGAACGGCTGGCTATGATTTTTCTACGTTCATAGAAGCAATACTTGATTGAACCCCCTCATTTTATTGAGGGGGTTTTGAAATGAGAATCATGTTTTCTACGAAAGAAAAATTATGCTGGGTTGCAGCCGCCGTTTCCAGCAAGAGCCATCAGAGCTCCGGTAGTACCGCCTGCTCCATCATCATGACAAATATGTTTTTGTTTTGCGGTGGAGAAATAGGATTGTTTTGATTCGTATGCTTTTGGTATGATTGTTGGAATTTTTAGGGGGAGTATGGCAATTCGTTCTTTGTGTGACTGTTGTGATTTTAGTGGGTTTTCTCGATCAGAAGACGTAGACGTTTCGATTCGTCGAAGAGAGCGGGACTTGTCTGAAGATGAGACCATGGTAAACGTGGCGCTTGTTGTTAGTCATCTTTTTCTTGTCTCCGTCTCTCTGACTGTTGCGCCGACCTATTTCGCTGCGGCTTTTGCTGCCGGCAGCGTGTATGGGCTATGTGTCCCCAAAAATCCCTCTGATAGCTCGAGTCAGGGCGGATCATTGTTTCAGAAAGTTTCAAATATTCATTTTCATCCTGCTTTAGACGTGGCAATTGCTACTTTGGCCTCAGCTGAGCATATGGTCCATCATGTCCATCACACAACGTCCCCATTTCTTCGTACGCTTTCCCATCTCAATCTTTCTGTACTTCTCAATGGATTTTGTACCGGCGCACAGCTCAGCCGTCTCCTTTTCTGCCGCTCTGCAGCTGAGGAAGAGACCCCTCAAAGGAGCCCATCTTCTGCTATACGCCTACTGCATGGTGTTCAGCCTCAACGGACTGATCCACTACAGGATCCAATTTTAGGAGTAATTGATTGATTTGCGGAAATAGCAGGTCGTCGCGTATCATAATTGCATGGAACCAATCAGAATATCTAAAATTTTAGCGAAGAGAGGGGTATGCTCTCGGAGAGAGGCTGAAACCCTCATTGATGAAGGGAAGGTCTATCTTAATGGGAAACCGGTTCTCCAACAAGGTATGAAGGCGTTGCCCTCCGACACAATTGAGGTGAGGGGTGAAACAGAAGAGAAGGCCACTATTATGTTCCATAAGCCTGTAGGTATTGTTTCAAATCTTCCGGAAAAAGGGTATACTGAAGCTTCAGAATGTATCACCTCCGAAACCCAGTGGAAGGGAAAGTCAAAGCGGGTGCCTACAGGGCAGCTTAATGTTGTTGGTAGACTGGATATCAACTCAAAAGGGCTACTGCTGCTTACGCAAGATGGAAGAGTAGCTAAAAAAGTTATTGGTCCTGATTCTGATGTTGAAAAAGAATATATTGTGTATTTCTCAGGTGACCTTACCTCTGATATACTTGCGCTTCTTCGGTATGGTCTTAAGCTTGATGGGAAGCCTTTGAAAAGAGCTGTGGTTGAGCAAACGCAAAAAAATGCACTTCGTTTTGTGTTGAAAGAGGGGAAGAAAAGACAGCTTCGTCGTATGTGTGATCTTGTAGGGCTGAAAGTTACGGGGTTAAAGCGTGTGCGTGTTGGAAAGCTACAGCTGGATGACCTGCCTCTTGGTATGTGGCGTTATGTTTCTCCTGATGAGATATAAGCAGTACATACTTTTTCTTTGATTGTATAAAATACTCTAACTTCATAGCATGGCCAAAAAACTATTCGGAGTTTTGGTGTATGCGCCTTCTTTTTTCTTTTCTTCTGCTTTCAAGTACTCTTTTTTCTTGTTGCGACTTTCTTCTTTCTCATAAGGGAGAATACGTCGTTGGAAGAACCATGGAATTTGAGAAAAAAGTCACCTCACAACTTATTATTTTTCCGAAGGGGACTCGTTTTGTCAGTCGCTTGAGCGACCAAGGAGTTGGAGTGAGTTGGATCGGGAAATATGGGTTTATGGGGATGGATGCATTTGGAACCGATTCACTCGTCGACGGGTTTAATGATAAAGGGCTTTCATTTGGAGCGCTGTGGTTTCCTGAAACAAAATACCCAAAAATTGATCCAAGTAGCCGTAAAGAAAAAATCGCTCTCCAAGACATTGGGAACTGGATTTTAAGCACGTGTGCTTCTGTTGAGGATGTGAAATCGGCGCTACAAAATGTTGAAATTGAAGCGGTGTCCTTAGCGAGTATTGGATCGATTCCTCCTCTTCATTTTGCGATCCATGATGTCTATGGAAATAGCTTGGTTGTCGAATTTCTTAATGGGAAAATGCACCTTATAGACAACCCAATCCATGTGCTGACAAACTCACCATCGTTTGAGTGGCAAATGACAAACCTTCGAAATTATGTGAATTTAACACCCGAGAACGCAGAGTCAATCAAGCTGAATGATATGGTTCTTCAACCAACAGGACAAGGAACAGGGATGATGGGTCTGCCCGGTGATTGGACTCCACCGTCTCGATTTGTCCGGATTGCTTTTTTTACACAGTTTCTCCTCCTTGGACAGGAAAGAAATGCCCTTGTCAACGGGGCGCTTCACCTTATAAATACTGTGGATATCCCGTACGGGCTCGTGAGAGAACGAAAAAAAGAGAGTTACGATTACACTCAATGGGCATGTGTAAAAAATCTTTCTCAGCAGATATTTCATTATAGAACATACCAGGATCTCAATCTACAAACAATACGTCTACAAGATGAGCTCCGTTCTATTGGGCGAACTGTACGAAGAATACCAGTCCATGGGACCTCTCCATAAATCGTTATGAGAGTGAGGCGTTTCGAGACCCTTCAATTTTTTCCATGCCGGTCTGAGGAATTCCAATATAGAATGTGGTTTCTTTATCTGTTTCAGAAGTAAACCACACCTTTCCTTTGATTGTTTCAACAAGTAAGCTGGTTAAGTACAGTCCAAGGCCATGCCCTTCTTGTGCGTGCGCTGTGCTTGTGCGAAAGTACTTGCCATAGATGTATTCTGCATCTTCTTTTTTTATGCCTGCCCCTCTATTTTGCACACTAAACACGAGGAAATTGGTTTCGAGGTGTTCGCCTCCAATTGTTTCTCCAGCAGAGGCTGGAAATACTCGTAGGATAAGCTTTGTGTCGTTCTGACCGTACTTGATCCCATTGGTCAACATGTTCTGAATCATGATCATTAAAAGGACTCTATCTGCAGTAAAGAATTCAGGAACAGCATCGAGGATAAGTTCACACGTCATATTTTTGCTTTTTGCCATTCCGTCCACTGCAGAAAGTGATTCTTCTAAAAATGGTTTTAATGAGAGCTGTTCAGGGGAAACGGCAAGTTTTCCAAGCTCAATTCGTGTAATGTTTAGGAGGGTTGAGACCAGGCCAATCATTCGACTGCAGTTTCCTTGAAGCATTTCAGGAAATTCTCTCATTTCTTCTGGAAGGACCTCTTTCTCACCTTGAAAAAGCTCAGCAATCCATTTTACGGTTGTAAGAGGAGTTCTCAATTCATGTGCAACGAAAGAAACAAATTCACTTTTAGATTCAGATGCATTGTATTCTTCTGTTGAGTCCCAAGCAATCCCAAAAAGAATCTCTTCATTTGATTCACTTTGACTCCATGTTCCTGAGCATCGAAGCGTCATTTTTTCATTGTTTTGGTTTGTTATTTGGATGAGAAATTTCATGTACCTATCACTTGACGCGCTCTGAAGCAGGTGAGGGAGTCTGTCCCTATCACTTTTAGCAAACATGCCTTCCCATTCTTCTTGAGAAAGCTGCGACTTCTCTTCCGGAAGTTGTAAGAGCGAAGCCATTATGGTATCTACGGTGATTACTTTTGCATTAAAGTCCCATTGCCAGGTTCCGATACGAGCAGCGGTTGTCGCAAGTGTGTATTTTTCAAGAAGCTCTTCTGCAATCTGATGTGCTTTTTCAGAAGATTTGAGGATGTACATAAAAAGAGTCAGGAGTAAAAATCCAAGGAGAAGGATAAAAAGAGCAATGAAAAAGGGAAGATATTTCGTAAGCAATGGTTGTTTGTAAGAAACAAAGCGAAGATTCCAGGTAGTAGAGCCAAATTCAAAGGATTTTTCCAAAGAGTACAAGGGCGTTGTATCTTTCAAGACAGTCCCAACGAATACCTCCTCAGTATAGCCTTGCACCTGAAGGACAATTCCTAACTGATCTTTATAGGATGATTTAGATAAAAAATAACCAGCAAGGGTGTGCATATCAATTTGCATCCCCACTATTCCAGTTGGGTTCCTTTCTATAGTCACCTTTTGATTTGGAAAAATAGAGAGAAAAAAGAGCGAGTCCCACTTGCTTTCGTTCACTTCAAAATGAGAAAAAGGAGCAGCAATAAGTTGGTTATCTCGAATTGATCGATCGATAGTCTCAATAGCTCTTGTAACCTTACTCAGAGGCTTCTGCTTTAAGTTGTTAAACTTTTTTGGATATACATAGGTTACTTCGTATATCGGGGTGGGCTTTCCTTTTGAAAGGAGGTGAGAGTAGCAGAGAATTTTTAGTGAGGGGTATTCTCTTTCCACTGATAGTGCATCAATGAACTTATGCCATTCACTTTCTGTAACCGACTCCGAGCCTGCAAAAAAACCCCGAATATTTGCTAGTAGATGGCCGTAGTCTTCAAGCTCTGACTGTATAGCAAAGGCAGTATCTTCACACCTCCCATTGAATCTGGAAAACTCTTGTTTTTCAACATAGTGTTTTGTGGCATAGAACCCAGTGAGACCAAGTCCTATAATGAGGATACATCCAGTTATGAGTACTATATTCGTGAGTTTTGTCCGAACGTTCTTTTTTTGTAAAAATTGAGTGCGCAACTTTTTCTCAGGCATGAGCGGTCCCTTTAGCTGGAATTGTGAGTGCAAGGGAGGTTCCGGATTCTTGAAGAGGGATGTACTCAAGGTATCCTTGCAATATATCGACGATTTCTTTTGTATGCGCAATACCAAGGCCTAATCCAAGGTCAGTTCCGTTGACATCTGTTTGAGTGAGTGGGGTCAATACTGTCTTGAACTCCTCTTCGGATAATCCTTTGCCCGTATCTGATATGATAAACGAGATGTATTCACCTTTTTGTGCTACAGAAATGGATATTTTTCCTTCGTCTGTATATTTAATTGCATTCCAGCTCAGCTGCAGCATAGCTCGTTTTAAAAGTTTCGGGTCAGACTCAAACTCATGTAAATTTGAAGTGTTTTCTACCGTAAAGCCCAGCTTTTTATCTTCTGCTGATGAAAGGAGGCTTTTGTGGATATCTTCTAAGAAGGTATCAATGTCAATTTTTTCAATTTGTGGAGTAACAATGTTTTTTTCGAGCGCTTGGTAATCAAGTATGTTTTGGGTGATAAAAAGAAGTTTTTCACTGTTTTTTGTAATGGATGAGAACA
>JAUIEV010000008.1 GCA_030429605.1 Chlamydiia bacterium
AAGAAGGTATCAATGTCAATTTTTTCAATTTGTGGAGTAACAATGTTTTTTTCGAGCGCTTGGTAATCAAGTATGTTTTGGGTGATAAAAAGAAGTTTTTCACTGTTTTTTGTAATGGATGAGAACACGCTTTTTTCTTCTTCTGGTGCATGTTGAATAACCGTGGGCTCAATTGCTTGAAGTCCATTATGAATCGTCGTAATAGGCGTGCGAAGTTCATGTGCAACCGTTGCGATAAATTGAGACTTCATTTGAGCAACATTTGCTTTCATGGTGTCAATTTCACGTCTTGCTGTCACGTCCCGAATTGAGAGAACAATAGTCGTTTTTTTTCCTCCTACATCAGAAATAGGACAACTAACTAGTTCAACAAAGCATGTTGTCCCATCTTTTTTTTCTGCAGTAGCTTCTTGAGATCCTTGTAGAGTCAGGATTTCACGAATTTCTTTTTTGGGAAATATTTTTCCAATGGAAAGCATGAGCGCTTCACTGGAAGAGTATTGAAAAAGTTGCACTGCTTTATCGGACCATTCGACTATTTCTCCTTCAGGATTCGTTGAAATAAGAATATCACTTGCTCGATCAAATATCTTTGAGAAGACATCGATGCGATTTGACATATATGTCAGATGAAGCGCGAGGAGAATAATAATGGGTAGGGGAAGAAAGAAAATGAGAATCTGAAAGAGAAAATTGATTGTTTGTAGCGTATCAGTTGAAGGGATACTGTAGACGTATTGAAAATGGAGCCACAACCCAGTAATCATTGTAAGAAGAATAAAACCAAGAGCAATATAATCTGTGATTCGATTCAGCTCTTTTTGAAGATTTATTGAAGCAGAAAAATATGTTCCTATTGAAAGAAAGGTAAACGCAAACGCTGCATTGAGGGCGAAGTTTGAACTTCCATTGGTCCAATCATAGGCAAGTTCAAATGAAAAAAGGTAACCAAGTATTGCCAGTGCATTGAATGCAAAAAGCATCGCAGAAAAAGTTTTAGCTACAATATATCGAACGTGAAGTCGTTTCAGTGTGAGTATAAGGACACTAGTGCCTAAAAAAAACAGTGATAAGGCAGCATTTGGTGCCATCCTTCCAGGCCATTTTGTTTTGAGAAGGTACGTTTGTTTAAAGAGAATTTCATCGATGTAGAGATTTACATCGAGACCGTATTCAACAATAGTCAAACTTCCAATAGCTATAACAAAAAGTGCAGTAATCCTGGCTATAATTACGTAATCTAAACTGGCGAGGATGATTCCAATGCCAAGAATCACTACACATAAAGCAGGGTTGTATCTCATAGGAGCAAAATTGGGGCCAATTTGCAAAAGGAGCCTGTTATCTGTATACCATCCAAAAAGTACGCTCAGGCCAATTAAAATGGCGAAAAAAGACGTGCCGAAAACTATTGAGAAATACAGTTGTGTTCTTGTCATTGTATCTTATTCTCTACTCTTTTTCATAAAGAGCCTCTCTTTGTAGCTTTAGCACTAAAAAAATATTTTGCAAAGTGTTTCCTTCTTGATTTTATACATAAAAAAACTTGTCGGGAAATACTCTTCTTCCAATAATCCCCGCAGTTATGAAACAGCACGTTGTACAACAACAAACAAGAATTTGTATCATCCAAAAAGTGAAATACGGGATCAAAAGGCTCTTTGATCTGTCTTTCAGTCTTTCAGTTCTCATTTGTGGAGCACCCTTTTTTTTTATCATTGCCTGCTTGATCAGAATGTCTTCAAAGGGACCGGTTTTTTTTGCAAGCACGCGAGTGGGACGGAATGGAGAGCTCATTCGGTGCTTCAAATTTAGAACGATGGTTTTCAATGCAAACGAGCGCCTGAGAGAAGTGCTTGCTGAGAACATGTCATTAAAGGACGAATGGAGAAAGTACCGAAAACTGCGTGATGACCCAAGGGTTACTAAAATCGGGAAATTTTTGCGGCAAACGTCTCTTGATGAGCTTCCCCAGTTTTGGAATGTCTTTCGGGGCGAAATGTCTGTTGTTGGTCCACGGCCTGTTACACGTGAAGAGATAGAAAAACACTATGCTGCATACGCTGATCGTATTTTATCTGTACGTCCGGGAATTACAGGACGATGGCAAGTTTCAAAAAGAAATGAAATGACTATTGAAGAGCGAGCTGTGTATGAAGCAACGTATGCAGAGGATTGGACGCTTTATGAGGATTTTTTGATTCTATTCAAAACAGTCTATGTCATCCTTCTTCGAAAAGGGTTTTGAAGCGTTTGCAAAAAGCTGTATTATTTCACAACCTTCTCTTTTCATCAGGAAATCTCTAGTTTTCAATATATTTTTTAGTAGAAATAGTTCTGAATAAAATATAATCTTTTAGTTTAAGAAATGTTTGTTAGGTTTTGAAGATGTTTAGGAATGTTCTCGTTACTGGAGGGGCTGGCTACATTGGGGCACACGTTTGCAAGGCATTAAAAGCACATGGGATGGTTCCAATAGTTTTTGATTCCTTGATAACCGGCTCTATAGAGTCTGTTCGATATGGTCCATTTGAAAAAGGAGACATACGTGATAAATCGGCTCTTGAAAAGGTTTTTGCAACGTACCAAATAGATGCTGTTATTCATATGGCCGCATCAATTGAAGTTGGCAAATCTGTGCAAGATCCGCTTCCATTTTATGATAACAATATAGCTGGCACAATCTCGCTTTTGTATGCTCTTGATAAAGCTGGGTGTAATACAGTTATCTTTTCATCAAGTGCTGCAGTCTATGGAAATCCTAATGCTGTACCAATAAAAGAAGATGCTTCTCTTGCACCGATCAATCCATATGGGTACACGAAGTTCTTTGTTGAAAAAGTGCTTTCACAGCTTTCGAAAGAGAGAGGTATTCGATCTTGTGCCCTCCGCTATTTCAATGCATGTGGTGCAGATCCTGATGGAGAAATAGGTCCGAGAAATCCAAATCCCTCTCATGTGATTCCACGGTTTTTGAAAAAGGTCCTCTCAGGTGAGGAAATAACAGTGTATGGGGATTCATATCAGACTAAAGACGGGAGCTGTGTACGAGATTATGTCCATGTTTCAGATATAGCCGAGGCACATGTATTGGCTCTTAAGAAACTAGGGGGAAGTGAGGGAGCACATGTGTATAATCTTGGAAGTGAAACCGGTGTCAGCGTTTTGGAGCTCCTTCATTCAATTGAAGAGGTAACTGGAAAAAAATGTCATTACACCATAGGAAATCTTCGAGAGGGTGATCCGGCGTGTCTTGTTGCATCAAGTGAAAAAGCACAGAGAGAACTTGGATGGAAAGCGCAGCACTCATCGATTCGAAAAATCCTTGAGACGGCATGGCATTGGGAAAAAAATTGCCTGTAGGGAGGCTTTATGCTAGAGTTTTTTCCGTATGAATAGAGCACTCCTTTTTATCTTGTGTTTTTTTGGTAGTCTCACAGCAAACGAGCGCCCGTTACTGATTGTAACGAATACGCCAAAAGACTATATACAGGTTATAGAAGCAAGAAAAGCTCCCGTGCACCTTGTTGTTCCGACGAATGCCTTAGCGCAGGGGATTCGCAAAGCTCGGCTGAAACATCCTCAACTTACTATCTATACACAACCGCTTTTTTGCTACACCGGAGTCTGCGAAGTCTACTTCACAGGACCTAGCCCACAAGATGTAACACTTCTTCCTCCAAGGAAAAAAGCACGATCTATAACAAAAAAGTGCTTGTCTCTGGATACTTTTATTGCGCGGGCGTGTATTTCCTCCGGCACAGACGTTCTTATTGATTGGGGAGCTACAGGATATTTTGTTGCACGCTATGCAGATTTATCGATTTTTCATACTGTATGTGTCAAACACCTTCCAGAAACACTGGAGGATCGGTTGAAGCAGTATTACGATACACTGAGCAAGGAGGAAGTATGAAAAATACGCTTGTATTGCTAGGTCTTGTCGGTGGTAGCTTTCTTGTTATTGCTGCATTGATTGGACATGTCTTAGAATTAGAAAAAGGAGATCAGGTATATAAGCTTTTAGCAATTATATATTTATCTCTTCCTGGTGTCATTGCATATTTAAAAAGCCGTAGAGAAGGCGTTTCCCTCAGTATAAAAAATACACATTATGGGATGCTGATTCTTTCGCTTGCATTGCCGTTTGTTGTGCTTGTCAGTGCAATGATCCTTACATTTTTATTCTCGCTTGATGAAGCAAAGGATGCATTTCTGATTGCTCCCATGCACGGCTTGACAGTCAAACACAAGGTGCTGCAGCTTGCAATTTTTGGGTCAAATATGGCTCTTCTGACGCTTTTTTATGGACTCACGCTTCAGCTTATTATTGCCTTTGGAGAAGAAGTCATGTGGCGAGGATATTTTCTTCACCAGTTGAAAAAATACTCATTTTTTGTCCAAGCATCCCTTACCGGCATTGCAGCTGGACTGTGGCAAGTCCCCCTCATTCTTCTTTTTGGTTGGTTTTATCCTGAGCATACTATCTTGGGACCTCTGTGGATGATTGTTCTTTCTCTTTTGCTGAGTCCAATTCTACTTTATCTTCGACGGGTTTCAGGCTCCCTTTTACCACCGACCCTATTTCATGCTTTTTTCTATGCAATGGCTTCGCTGCTCCCGTTTATCATGAGTGAACCAAATTACATATTAGGTGGAATGACAGGGGTTGCCGGCTTTTTGTCTTTGGTAGGAATAAACATTCTGTTCATTCCTTTTTTTAAGAAAGAAAGAAGAATTTTCTTGGAAGAGAATACGTAGCTTTGGTACTTAAAGGGTATGAAAAAATACCTGGTAACTACTACAGTCCCTCAAGTTATTTCGCTCTTTACTCTTTTTGTCTCATTGCTCGTGATGATTGGGTGGACACAAAATAGTAGCACAATTGTTCAAATTTTACCCCATCTAGCCCCAATGCAGTTTAATACTGCACTGTGTTTCTTTTTAATAGGTGTGGCGTTCTGGATTAAAACGCTTGGACTCAGAAAAACAGCATTTTGTCTTGCAGTTACAGCAATTATTATACCTTTTTTGACGTTGACCCAGTATTTCTTAGGTGTTTCATTTGGAATTGACGAACTGTTTATACGTCATTCAATCGAGGTGAGGACATCGCACCCAGGGAGAATGTCTCCTAATACAGCGTTGTTATTTATTTTGTCAGGCCTCGCTCTTGCAATCAGAACGCTCAAGCACCTCGTGAGTGCACAGTACATTGCCGTAACTATTGCAACCGTTATCTTTGTCGTCTCATTAGGCCAACTTCTTGAATATGCATTTCATGTTGAGGCAATTCGAGGATGGAATGCATTTTCACAAATGGCGCTCCATACAACGATACTTTTTTTTCTCCTTTCCATCGGACTTTTCTTGCGCTCTCTTTCCTTTTCAAGAGAAGGGGGAGCATCTCAGTGGATCTATCTTGCTCTTGGATTTGGCTTTTTTGCAGTTGGTATTCGGTCATGGGATACGCTTTTTCTTGTCAAAGAAAATGCACCTTATTCCTTTTTTGTTTCCTTTCTCTTTGTCCTCTCACTGTTCGTTCTTTGTGCAGTGTATTTCCTGTCTCGATTATTTCTCTCGGTCAATGCAATCGAGAGCTCATACCAGATTGAGCATGCACGAAGACGGTTTTTAACGACACTCATCAGCAATACTTCAAAGCATGTGAAAGAGCCACTGCAGACTTTGAATGGGCTCATCGAAATTATTCAGAGCAGCCAAGACCTTGAAAAAGTGAAAGAGGCAATCGGAACAGCACAGGGGATATGTCATCACCTAAATGAAACCTGTACGCTGCTTCAGGAGTATGGAAGTACTGGAAATGCAGACGCCCAACATAACATGACACGTGTGAACATTAGGGTGTGGATAGCCCAGGTTGAACAGATATTTCTTGGTCGTTTTGTTGAAGAAGGAAAGCAGCTGAAACTCAACGTTCAGGACACAGTTCCTGAAAGTGGTGAATTTGATAAGGGAAATGCTGGACACATCCTTTTCCACATTTTAGAGTTCTCACTGTTCCTTGTTGCTGAGAAAAGTACAATTGAACTAGAGGTTTCTGCACCAACGCAGGATCAGCTTGTTGTGACAATATTTGTCCCAAATTTTCGTGAGGACGTACGTATTCCTTCCGATTTTTTTCAAAATCAGAATGTCGAAGACATTGCTCAAAAAGATTTTTTTCTAAGATCAGGCCTGGTGATCTGCCGGGAGTATGCTCGCGATATGAATGCCAAAATAACGTTTGAGAAAACGGCAGCGACGGGGCTTTCTTTGGCTCTTCGCATACCCATATCACAAAAAAAGTAGCGTGAAGCAAACGACTCTTCTCTTGCTATCCCTGTTCATATCTTGTATTAGATGTTGAAAGAGAGGATGGAAAATGAAGCACCTAGTACAGTTGATGACTGTATCGCACCCTGACGTATGTAGTAGCCTTCTTTCAGCATGCGAAAAGCTAACAAGAGGTGAAACCCAGCAAGAGATGCTTGGTCTGGTGACGCAAAATCATCAAGAAGTGTTCAGTGGGCACCTGCTTGCAGCTATTGACGGACTACTTCTTGGAACGAAAGATGGAAGAAAGTATGCCTTTCGTGGCATAGAGCAGATGAAGCGAGTTGCCTCGTGGGCATCTCCGTGGGAAATGTCAACAAGTACGCTCGTCCAACACCTTTTTGAAAGAAGGTATCCGGAAAGCCTTCTATTACTAGAAGAGCATCTTCTTAGATGGCCTAATGATATGCTCGGGTTGAAACTGCTTGAATACTTCTCTTTCATCCAGTGGGGGAGCTCAATCGAACCAAGACTCCATCGTCTCATGCAGCATATTGATCCTTTTTGTAAGGGTATGTGGCTCCACGCATACCTTTTGGACAAAATCACGATGCGTGGTTCAAAACAGACATCACTTCTTCCAGTTGAACAAGCGATATATAGAAACGATCAAGCGAAACATTCTCATTCACCCATCGACCTCCTGCTTTCACCTTTTATTGCGGCAGCAACACAATCTGCTTCACTTCTTTCAAAAGTAAAAGACGCATTATGCTCTGAGCCCACACACGTTAAAATGATGTGGGAACAAGAAGGAATTCCTTTTCTTTCTTCATGGGTACAAGGTGATCCAACGCTTCTAGACACTGCTTTGCAAGAAAGTAGATATGTCTATGGAGGGGGAATGAAAGGTCTATGCTTTTTTCGCTCTTCGTATGAGAAAAGTAAGTGATACAGCAGCAAAAAGAAGAGAAGCAAATAGCAAGAAATGGGTATTGAGTTTGCCTCCACTTGGAACAAGAATAATGTAAACGAGATACGCAATATAGAGAAGGAGAAGAAATACACCTTTATACTGTCCAAAGGCAGGCCCCTTCAAGGAAAACGGAACACAAAGACACGAGGCAATCAGCATAAGTGGCAGGTCAACCTGTTTCAGTGTTGGATCAACCGGGATTCCATCTGAAGAAAAAAGTGCGGCAATTCCCATAACACCCAAGATGTTGAAAATATTCGATCCAACCATATTACCAACAGCAATATCGTATTCTTTTTTTACTACTGCATAAATAGATGTTGCAAGCTCAGGAAGAGACGATCCAATAGCAACCAAGGTGAGTCCAATAATAACCTCACTGACTCCAAAATACCGAGCTATAGTGCTTGCACCAAAGACAAACCATCTCGATCCAATAATGAGCATTCCGAGCCCAAGAAAAATAAGGGCGAGTTCGAGAAGTATTGTTTGCCATCCATTTTTTTTCGCTGAAAATTCTTTTTTGTATTCGTCTTTTAGGACTTTTGGGGATTTTTTTGAGCGGATGACGGTCATCGCAGTATACAGTACAACAAGCGCAAGCAGAAATATGCCCATAAGAGGGGTAATCGTTCCATTCAAACACAGAAAGACATAGAGAATTGATGTGAGAATCATAATAGGAATATCATAGAAGAACAGCGTCTTACAAACGATCAATGGATAAATAAGAGATGAGATGCCCAAAACAGCAAGGATATTAAAAATATTGGATCCGATCACATTCCCGATGGCAATTTCTCCATTTCCAAAAGCAGCTGCCTGAATACTTACGAAAAGTTCTGGGCTGTTTGTGCCATATGCAACAACCGTGAGTCCCACAACAAGAGGGGAGAGTCCAACTTGAGATGCAAGCTTTGAGGAGGCTTGTACAAGGTATTTTGCGCCAAAAATAAGAAGAAAAAATCCGAGAAATAGGTATACATATGTCATAATTGTGACAATACAAAACGAATGAATTCTCGTCGAGGAAGTGAATGATTCACGTATACAATGGGCCTGGTGTTGCTCGAACATCATTTGAAGCTCTTTATGCGCTTTCAGTCTCAATTTTTGGGAAAGCGTCTACCTCTTCTATTTCTCCTCAGTGTATTCGTCGAGGTGAGTGGGTGGATAAGACAGCGCTTCTCATAGTTCCTGGAGGGAGAGATATTCCGTACCTTAAAGCACTTGGAGTGCAAGGCGCAAAGAACATACATGATTTCGTGAAATGTGGAGGAAAATACGTAGGTGTTTGTGCAGGAGCCTATTTTGCCTCATCATCGATTGAATTTGAAATGGGGACACCATACGAAGTGTATGGAAAAAGACCTTTGGGGTTTTTTCAGGGCATTGCGAAGGGAACGCTCTTTGAGAAGCCCTTTTCATACAAGACTTTCGATCATATTTCAGCACCGAGTATACGTATTCATGATGAGGTTATCCCTCTTTTTTATGGTGGAGGATGTTTTTTTGAAGGATCTTCAACACCTCATGACAAGGTACTTGGCTACTACCAAAAAGGAGGTCAGCCTGCAATTATTGAAACGAAGTATGGAGAGGGGAAATCCCTACTCAGTGGTGTGCATTTTGAATATGCGCCATCTTTTCTTGAAAAAATGCCTTTATCTACTGATGTTGTATCCGCTCTCATAGAACATGATAGACAAAGAACTGATCTCGCACAAAATCTGCTTAAGGGATTGATGAATAATTAAAGAGTGAGTATGGGTGAGGAATGAAAGAGAAAAAAAAATTCAGATGTCTTGTGTGTCAGCACGATTTTGAGGAGGATGATATTTTTCCTATACAGCTGATGCGTCCCCAGCTCGTTGATGAGGGGAGAAAGTTATACCCATCCTGGAAAGATGATGGGCACGTCTGTATGGATGACCTTCGAAAAATTCGAGCAAGTCGGATCTCTCGGCTTCTACAAGCTGATAAAGGGGAGCTTTCGAGTCTCGAACAAGAAGTTATTACAAGCCTTCGAGATCATGAGCTTGTTGCCAAAGATGTAAACCGGCAGTTTGAAAGGCAATTGAGTTTTGGAGAACGGATTTCAGATAAGATTGCTCAATTCGGAGGAAGTTGGGTATTTATTCTTTCGTTTTTAGGAGCGATTGTTGTGTGGATGATTGTCAATGTGACGATCATGGCAAGAGATGCCTTTGATCCATATCCATTCATTCTTCTCAACCTTGTTCTTTCATGTCTCGCAGCAATCCAGGCGCCAATCATCATGATGAGTCAAAATCGTCAGGCTGAAAAAGACAGAATGATGGCTGATGATGAATACCGAGTAAACCTGAAAGCCGAGCTCGAAATACGGCACATCCATGCAAAGCTCGATCAATTTACCAAAAATCAGTGGGAAAGACTTCTTGAAATCCAACAAATCCAAATCGACTTACAAGAAGACCTTTTGCAACATAATCATGTTGTAGATGCACACGTCAAGAAGAACGGGAAATCCGAGCATCAATAAGTGCTTTCGATCCAGACGTTTTTACAACTGACGCGATGGAAAAACCAGCTTCATGCAGAAGCGTAGTGAATTCTTTTAGAGACCGTTCACGTCCACCTGGTGTCATAGTAAACATTGTTATATCAGCAAATCTACCAAGCCGCTTTGCACCATCCTCATCTACAAGCGTTTCGATAATGAGGAGAGGGGTATCATCAGCGAGAGCATTCCGGATTGTAGACAGTATTTTTATGCATTTTTCATCAGACCAGTCATGGAGAATATTACGTAGGAGGTATGCGTCAAACCCACCTGGGATCTCATCAAAAAAACTTCCGGAGATACACTGAATGCCGTCATGTACGTGTGAAAGTGTTGTTGGCATATCAAATGTTGTTCCGTGTATGTGGGGAAAGAGACTGCGCATCTTCTTCAAAAACGTTCCACGCCCGCCACCAATATCGAGCACACAAGAAAAAGGGGTGAAGTCATATGCATGGAGCAATGCTGAAGAAGACTGCCACGTATAACAATCCATTGCATTTTGGAAAATTTCCATGTCTTCGGGATGTTGAGACAGGTAGTCGAAGAGTTCAGTTTCAAAGTGTAGTGTAAAAGGAGCTTTTTTCTTTTTCAGTGCTTCAAACAATTTACCAAGCGGCTCCCAAACAATAGGAGAGCCTTTGTAAATGGCAATTGCTTTGAGGGTTTCTTCATGGCCATCAGTTAACAGTCTGCCCTGGGAGGTAGGTATAAATGTGTTCTTTTCTTTCACCTCAAGAAGGTAGAGTGCAACAAGTGCTTTAAGGATTCGCTCAAGCGGATCACGTTCTATATCCAACTGTACAGAAAGTGTTTCAGCAGTCATTCCCTCCTTTGCGAGGATATCAAAAATTCCAAGGCGTGCAGCAGTCGCGACAAGCATGCACGTTTGGCCGCCATGTATTTTCTTTAAAAGTTCTGCTTTTTCTTTCTTCATGGGCAAAATATAGCACACCAAACACTTGAAAATCGAGGAGAAAGAGTGTGGAAAAAGTCCGTCTTTACTCAGCTTCTTTTCTCGATAAATCCTTGCATGTTCGCAAAAAAAATGATACGAACAAAGCTATCATGAAAAAGACACTTTCTCCTCCATCCCTTTTACTCAATAGGAAAATGGATCGAATGCTTCGACCATTTGTCCGCTTGGCGTCTTGTGAGAGGCTAGAAGAGTTACTCAGAGAATATGTGACCGAAAAAAGAAAAGACCGAATTTGGGATGTCATGTCAAGAAGGCTCCCTTCGTTTCGTGTTGCCTGCGAGTCACCAACTGATATTCACAATGCGCTCGCAATTGTCCGGACAGCAGAATCTCTCGGCGTAACAAATATATCTATTATAGATCATGAGCTGAAGAAAAATGAAGGACGGGGCACGATGCAGGGAGCTGATGTGTGGTCCGATATTTCGTTTCATAAAAATCTAGCTCAATTTCAGAATGAATTTCTCCCAGAAAGTTGCTCTCTTGTAGGTTTTGATCCACACGCAACGCTCTCGATTGATGAAATTTCAGTAGAAGGATCGCTGTGTTTCTTATTTGGAAACGAACACAGAGGATTATCTGATGAAGCAAAAAAAAGGTGTGACATACTCTGTAAAATCCCAATGTATGGAATGACGGAAAGCTACAATTTGTCTGTTTCAGCAGCGCTTGCTTTATATGAATGTACCGAGAGAAAAAGACGTGTGTTGGAAGGAAAGAGTGATGTACATCAAGAAGAGCTCCTTTCTTCAATTGTTTGGGCGTATATTAAAACAATTGGACCGGAACCTGCATTGAAAATCGCGAAGAGGTATTTAGAAGGCGCATGAGAAGTAAGATACACCCTACGCTTTTTCGTTTTCTTACACGATTTTTTCTTTGTATTGCGCTTATTTGTATGGGGGTTTTGCTCTTGTCGAGTCGGGGGATTCTCTCCTGTCCTTCGTGCCACAACGAAACGATGACCATTCCAATACTTGGTTTTGTCTATTTCTCTGTACTTCTCATTCTGACTTTTACGCACCGATCAGCTCTTCTAAAGGTGAGTCCATATGGATTGCTTTTTGCATCGAGCTTAGCGCTCTGTATGCAGCTGACATTGCTCACTCCGTGTCTTCTCTGCTTTATAGCGCACATAGCCCATGTTGTGTTTTGGTCGCTTTTTTTTGTGCGGTGTTTTGGTATGACTGCCATACCAACATCGCTTATTCTCGTGTCCATATTTTTTCCACTGTTTCATTTTCGCTATCCCCCGACCAAACTCAATTTTGAGGAGTTAGGTTTTCAAAATGAAAGTAAGGGGTATGTCGTGACGATTGTCCAGCCAGGATGCCATTTTTGTGCATACGAACTCCCATATTTTGCGACTTTTTCTGAAACAATAAAGAAGCAAGGTGTTTCGTGTCTTATTCTTTCTACGGGTGAAACTGAAGAAGTGAATAAACCATTTAAAGAACTTGCTCGGGGGATGAATATCAAGACTTATTCTGCGACAATGCTACAGCCACAGTGCACAATCCATGGATATCCCTTCTTTCTTTTTGCAGATAGCTCTGGCAGGGTTGTTGCAACGTCGGTCGGATTACCTGAAGATGTTGAACACTACCTGAACGAGACCGTTTCGCTCATTCTTCCGTAAAGCAGGTGTATTTCTTCAGAGCGCAATAAAGAGTTAGGCAGTTGTGTTTGGCAGATCATCACCAATCATTTCAATATATGCCTGGTAGCTTTGCTCAGAATGCGTAGAAAGCTGAAGAGGATGAGAATGATCGACCTCAATTGCACGAATCTTGTCAATGGACTCTTTTAAAGTGTCAACTGAAGGCTCTTTTTCTAGTGTGTGTTGGATAAGTCCATCTGCTTCCATTTCATGAAGCAGAGAATAGATTTCCGTATGTACAGTTTTTTCAAAAAACGCAACGATTTGAAAAGTAGAAAGCCCAAGTTCAAGGAGTTTCCAGAGTACATATGTTTTATGCTCAAGACTGTAGTATGTGCCCTCATCGAAGAAGATGACAATAATAGCTTGATCCTGCGATTCATATATTGTCGTAGGACGTTGAATCTTCCAGGCCAAATGCGTCTTTTCCATTACATACTCTGTGCTGATTGTGCGCTTCTTTTTGAAGCCTTTGGCTCTCTTACCCAGAGGACAAGGAAAAAAGAGACGATAAAGGATATTGGAAAAATGGAAAATGCTCGCATAAAATCACTATAACTATAAATGGGCTGTCCATCAATAAGCACATTTCCCCACCCAATATCCATCAAGACCCCTGAAAGAGGCTGCATAATCATGGCAAGTCCCATTATAATGACTGCAGCAACACCTTGTGATGTTCCTGTGAGAGAAGAGGGATTACTCTCTGTGATAAGTGGGTATCCAATGACTTGAGAACTCGTGACAAATCCAAGCATGAAGAAAAGGAGGAGGAAGGTATTAATCGAGCTAAAAGGCATGAACATAATCATACTGAATACAATAAGCGAAAATATAGCGCCAAGAAACATCATCGGCTTTCGCTCGCCTGTTTTATCTGAGATCCATCCGAAAAAAGGAGATCCAAAGATAGTTCCAACTGCAATCATTGAAACAATAAGTGAGGCTTTTGTGAGAGGAATATAATGCACTTGTGTCAGAAAAAGGCTGCCCCAGACAGCACCAATAACCATAAGCGGGAGATTCATTAACCCTGTATAGAGGCCACATGCGATGTTTTGCTTATTCATAAGGGCAAGCTTGACACTTTGCCAAAAAGGCTTTCCTTCATAAGACATTTCTGCGGAACGAAGAACGGTAGGGTGGTCTTTTACAAAGAGAAAGACAACAGCAATGACAATACCACCAATAAGCCCATCAATGAAGAGTGCTTCACGCCAATTCATTGACTCAGCTAAATGTGAAAAAGGAGTTTGCGCCATAAAAGCACCAACCATTCCCATCGTGATCATGAGACCAACAACAAATGCCTGTCTCTCTTTTGGAAACCAGCGAGCAACAAGCATCATACAGCTTAAAAAACAAAAGGCATTTCCAATACCTGAGAGAAAATGGCAGAAAAAAGCTTGGCCAAGTGATTGTGAAAACGCAAAACCAAATGTCCCTGTCACACAGAAAAAGAGTGCTGTCAAAATAACTCTTCTTGTCGAGTATCGATCAAGAATAATGCCAGCGGGGAGCAGGAAGAGAACATCAGCTAACACATATGCTGCGCTGAGGTACCCAAATTGAGTGGCAGTTAATGAAAGGTCTTTCATTAACATTGGGGCAATTGCATTCAGCATGTGAAGCTGCATAAGCTCATATGCAAAAAATAGAGAGGCTGCAAAGCAAACAATCCAAGGAAGAAATGTCTTTTTTAGTGAAGGAATGGTCATGAAGAAATACTCCGAGTTTTATGCAGTGGAATGGCTTCTAAAAAGTGGTTCATACAAACAGATACATACGAGTCATTTCCCCCAATTTGTACCTGATTTCCAGATGTAACAGGATTACCATCTGTGTCAATTCGCATATTCATTATTGCTTTTTTTCCACAGTGGCAAATAGTTTTGAGCTCAACTATTTCGTGAGCCCATGCAAGAAGGTACGAGCTCCCTTCAAAGGGTTCTCCAAGAAAGTCTGACCTCAGTCCATAACTCAAAACTGCAATATCGAGCTCAGTGACAATACCGAGTAGTTGTTGTACTTGTGCTTTTGAGAGAAATTGTGCCTCATCTACAAGAATGCAACGAATGCGCGGATTTCGTTCGAGAGACGTTTCTGCTTCCGCAAAGAGATCGGTTTCAGCAGAGTATGGAGTCGCTTTTTTTTGGATTCCAATTCTTGAATAGATGGTTGCTTCGCCAAATCGAGTGTCGAGTGCAGGAGCAAAAAGGAGGGTGTCCATTCCTCGCTCATTATAGTTATAGCTGGACTGGAGGAGAGTAGTGCTTTTTCCTGCATTCATTGCAGAATAGTAGAAATACAGCTTTGCCATCGTGCACTGAGCATTTTGGTTTTTTTCAAAACTATACGTTAGACGAAATTATTAGGAAATGTCTTTCTTAGTATTTTACGGCATGCTAGCCTCTTTGCCGAAAATATAGAAGGAGTACGCCGTGGCAGCACAACTCATCACACATTCATTTCGCGGTCAGTATGCAGCTCCCTCGATTGAGAGAGCGCTGGATCACATGGGGAAGAAAGTTGACGCACTTCGTGAACTTTTGGGAAAGGACTGTTTTTTGGGCTTACAATATACCATTGTGCCTGAAGGAGTCTCTGTGACCTATTCGGTTACAGCTCCAGCCTCATGGACGAGAGCGTTTTGTGAAGAGCACTTAGCAACTGCTCTTTTGACTTCTCAGTTCGCTCAGCTTTCCTTCTCATAAAGGAGTATGGTATATGGCAGTAACATTAACGTGTTTTTTTTCTGACCCTACCCTTGTCAAAGCTGTAGCTTTCACAATAGGTCAAAAGATATCTGTTTGGAATACAAGGCATCAGACATGCGGGATTCGTATGCTGATGGAAATTAATGAATTAGGTTTAGAATGTATTTCTAGGAATGGCGAAACGAGTGAAGAATATGCCGTCGAGTTTTCTGCGGTTGTCATCTCCATGGGATCAACGCCTTTGACTCGCGATCATGTTGTCGCATATTTAGTCGAAATGGCTTTCATAGAAAGCGTGTAATGACAAAAAAAAGCAGCCTTATAGAGAGGCTGCTTTTTTTAGAAAAAAGGATTTCCTCCTTTTTTCTAGTGGCTTAGTAGTTAAAGCCCATGTATGTAAGGAATACACCAACAAGAAGAACAATAAATCCTGTAGCATATCCTCTCTGGCCTTCAACAAGCCCTTTAAAAATGACACCTTGCAATTTTGGTTGGTACATTCTTAAAAGTCCCTTAAGTAGACTTGCCCAACCAATTAGGGTAATGATAATTGGCCATCCCATCCACACTTGGTGAGTGAGCACCACAAGAAGACCCACAATCAGGTTAATACTCGCTGCAACAGCTGAAACAGCACTATTTTTTTCAATGTCGTCCCATAGTTTAGAAAGTGAGTCCTTTCTATATAACCATGCGAATCCTGCAAAAATAAACCAAAGTCCAAAAAACTTTGCTAGAAATAAAGTCAACGCCATGTAAATACCCCCTGGGTTTAACCTTATTATAAAATGTATGTATTTTTTTTGAATAACTTTTTAAAAATTAATTTACATATTCTTGATTATTAGGAGCTTTTAGGGTATTATTTTTCCAATAACAAGGAAGTTTATGAGCGTTAAGCAAACAATTTTAGAGCCTTTTTCTCGATTTTTCCCTTCTTTTTTCGAAAAAGGAAAGGGGCAGGCTAAATTAGGTACCATTACAGGCGTATTTATTCCGTGTATTCTTCAAATGATTGGAGTCATTTTATTCATGCGTCTTGGCTGGGTGCTTGGGAATGTCGGGCTTCCGCTCATGTTAGCTATTATTGTTTTTTCCACATCAATAATACTCATTACGTCACTTTCAATGACATCTGTCGTCACGAATATGAAAATGGGAGGTGGGGGATCATATTTTTTAATCTCCAGATCTCTTGGTCCTGAATTTGGATCCGCAATTGGAATTCTTCTGACGATTTCTCAAATAGTCTCTATTGCCCTTAATATTTCAGGTTTTTCCTACTCGTTGCATGCGGAATTTCTGCCCTTTATACCACTTGAAGTCATTGAAATTGTGATGATGATAGTCATGACAGGTGTGTCATATAAGTCGACGAATTTTGCAATACGAATGCAGTTTTTCATTTTGATGGCAATTGGACTGGCATTGATTTCTATCTTCTTTGGTGGCGTTACACCTGATTTTGGGGAGCCGCCGATGCTTTCACAGGCATTAACGCTCAATATTACGATGGCCTTTGCTATGTTTTTCCCTGCGATGGTTGGTATTGAAGCTGGGATGTCGCTTTCAGGTGATATTAAAAAGCCTGAGCGGTCTCTTCCTATCGGTACGCTTGCAGCTGTGGCTGCAGGTTTTATACTCTATACCGGAATGGCAATCTTTGAGTGGATCCATATTCCACGAGCCCACCTCATGGGGGATCCTCTTGTCCTCGTGAAAGGTGCAAAGTTAGGTTTTGCGGTGATATTAGGGATTTGGGGGGCTACCCTTTCAAGTGGACTGGGTAGCATTTTGGCTGCGCCTCGAACAATGCAAGCGCTGTCAGAGGATGGTGTGCTTCCTAAATTTCTTGCGAAAGGGCACGGAGAAACAAATCAACCAAGAGTGGCGACGCTTCTTTCTTTTTGTATAGCTCTTTCGATTACACTGTTTACAAACATTAACCAGCTGATCCCAATCCTAACGATGGTCAGTCTTATTACATACACGCTTGTTAACTTCGTCTCATTCTTTGAGTCTCTCGTCAAAAATCCAAGCTGGCGACCGACGTTTAAAACACCATGGTATGTTTCACTTATTGGCTCTTTGGGATGCCTCATCTCAATGCTTGTTATTAATCCAATTGCGTCGTTTGTGGCCGTTGGAATGTGTATAGCACTGATAATATGGTTTTCGAAACGGCGGATTAAAGGAAATTTTGAGGATATTCGTTACAGCGTTATCACATATCTTGTGCGCTATTTTTCAGCAGCTCTTGAAGGGGTGGATAAGAATGCCAAAAGTTGGCGTCCCAATCTTCTTGCGGTTATTGATCCAACTGTAAAAGAAAAAAATGTGGTCCACCTCTCTCATGCACTTGATCAATCCCTTGGGCTCTTAACCTTTGGTGCAACTATTCCGATTAATAGCGATCGATCGCATACAATGACGGCGACAAATACGACATTGAAAGAGTATTTCGCCCAGAAAAAAATTCCTTGTTTCACGCACATTGCACCTTTTGAAGACCAGTATCTTGGTGTGTTGGCGATGATGAAAAACTATGGGATTGGAGGGCTGAGGCCAAACACGGTTGTTTTTAGGCACTGTTTTGAGAAGACATGTCCAACAAATTTTGCGAAGTTTTTACTTTCATCCTTTCATATGGGCAAGAACATTATCGCCTTAAAAGATCAGCAGATTGAAGAACTGAAGACCTTTTCAATCGGAACCCCACACAAAAAAATTGATATTTGGTGGGGAGGGAAGTATCAGAGAAACTTTGAGTTCTCTCTTGTTATTTCTCATATCTTACAACAAAGCTCATTGTGGCCAAATGCAGAACTGCACGTAAAAACTATGGTTCGATCTGAACTTGAGAAAAAGCTCCTTCAGGAAGAATACATGCAGTACTCAAATACAATGAGAAAAGGGTCTTTTCTCTCAACTATGTATGTAGATCCAGATCACGATAGTGTGAGACCACTTCTTGAGTGCTCAAAAGATGCGAATTTAGTAGTGATAGGGCTGCGGCCTCCATATGCTGAAGAAACGCCTGAGGAGTATGGTGTCTACTACATGGAACTACTTGAAAAAACAAAGTCGTTGCGAAACGTGCTGTATGTTCTTTCCGGTGAGGATCTTGATTTTGAAAAGATTTTTAGGTGATGATTAATAATCGTAGATTTCTCTGTGATTGACTAAATCTTGGGAAAGGACGAATGCCACAGACCGCAAATATTTTGTTTGATCGAGCAGTCCATTAAAATATGCGACAAAAGCATCTTCAGATTCAAAAGAAGAAATTGGACGTAAAGGAATAAAAACGATATCGGCTTCTTTTGCATATTTTGTGAATAGGTCTGACTGGTCTTCATGAATGTGCGGCTTCATTTTTAGTCGGCTATTCGTTAAGAAAGACTTCATGTTTTCAAAGATATTTTCCTTCGCCTCTTTCTCACTATACGATGCATGAAGGTGGAGTTTTGATCCTCTCCAGAGAATACTCTCTGCAAGGGCTATAGTAAATGAAATCGTCAGCTCAAAGCTATAGCTTTCCTCCATATCCCACCATACATCTATTCGCTTCGATACGGCCTTATATCTTGATGTAAATGCTTTTTCGGGGACAGACGTATTCTCTCTGAAAAGAAGAATGTTTTTATTGTACATTTGAGAGAGCTGAACTGTTTCAATTGGGCACGTGTCTTCTACAGGAAGTACGATAGTATTCGGTTGAAAGGGGCCAATGCCGTACGACTTAATCATTGACTCCATACCATCATCAATTGATTCATTACTTGTGAGCTCAACCAGACAGTTAATTCCCTGACGCAAGTAGTGGTCTTCAAGGGCTTTTTTTCTTGTTTGAAGTGTCTCTTCAGCCATTAATGAAGGAGGCACAATGGTTGCAAATGTGAGGATGCCAGATTGATGGGTCAACGAGTGGCAGAGATGAATGAGTTTTTCTTGTGGTTTAGGTGATCCAAAAAATGCCATGAGCTGGGGATGCCAGTGAGTAGGGTGTTCAGGCGAATCGGATAATTTATAGAGCGCCAATCGTGAGAAGAAAAAGATGATGCTTTGTCGGAAGTCCTCGAAGCTTGTATGAATCTTTTGTCTTTTCAGGACGAAATAGATTCCTAAAACAACAAATATTGCAATAAATGTCCACGTAACATCAACAAGAAGCATGAATGAGAAGCAGAGTGCAGCACCCAAAAAGGAAACAGCCCAATGTGTTCTTGTCAGAGGCCTCCAGTGAGGAGCATTGATAAGCTCTGCAAATCCCGTAACGAGATTGAGTGTACCATACGAAATAAGACAGATCATTGTAAGGATAGGAATGATCTGGTCAATTGTTGTGAAAAGCATAAGGACAAGTGCAATTAAGAATGTGAGTCCTATTGCATACCGCGGTTCTTTATTCTTGCCATATGTCCGTGCAAAAATTTCAACAGTAATACCATCATCAGCAATGGCCTGAAGCATTCTTGGCGCACCCATAATCGAGGCTAAAACACTTGAGAGCGTTGCTCCCCAGATACCTGCAGTGATAAGTTGAGGTATAGGTCCAAACTGCAAGATAACAAGAGGGTCATTTTGTAAGTCGGCAGTGTTAATCGAAAAATACAGGAAGAGAGACACAATCATGTAGACACTACCAGAGGTCAAAAGAGCGGCAAATGTGCCAAGGGAGAGTGACCTCGAGGGATTTTTCAGAGTACCTGATAGAGCCATTCCGGCTTCGATACCTGTCAGAGCGGGGTAAAAGAGAGAGAATCCCTCCCAAAATGTAAGGCCATCAGCAAAAAAAGGTTTTGTTTGATGGACCGCAATCCCTATGTAGGAACCAAAAAATATACTTCCAATGGAGGCGACGAGTAAAACCAGTATAAGCGACTGCATTTTCAGGGCTAAATCAGTAGAAAAGAAAGAGAGCGTGGTAAGGAGTAGCAGCGTCACAATCTCGACACTTTCTCGGCTGTAATATGGGAACACCTCACAAAATGAAATGGCAAACCCTGTAGTACATAACGAAATAGATATTATTTGACAGAGGTAAAGAAGAATACCAATAGCGCCGCCAATTTCAATCCCAAGAGAACGAGAAATAAGATAGTAAATCCCGCCACTTTTCACATCCATATTTGTCACGATTGCAGTAATCGAGGCCGCAGTTATGAGCATAACGGTGAGCGAGAGGAGAATAACTCCCGCCATTTTAAATGGCCCAAGATATGATGTGATGAGGCCAAGGCGAAGGAAGAGGATTACCCCAAACATCATGAGGATACTAGGGATGTAGACCCCAGAAATAGTTCCAAACCCTTGTGTATCATCTTGAGAAGTAGTTGCAGAGACCGTGTCTCTGGAAAAGAATTTTTGTAATATGCGTCGCATATGATGTGTAGGATATCACATCCAAAAGAAAATTCAAGGAAAAGATCTTGCTATTCATCAAAGTAATCTTTTATCAGGGGAAAAAAGGAGTTTTTTATGACAAATATTTCTTATCCAAAGCTCGAGCCATTAAAAATTCTTGAGGGACAGGTCGCTCTCATTACAGGAGGGAGCTCTGGAATTGGTGAAGGGGTAGTGAAAGAATTTGCACGATCAGGGGCTGCTGTTGCTGTGAACTACTCGCATAAAGCAGATGCTGCAGAAAAGATTGCTGCAGACATTGTGTCAGGTGGCGGAAAAGCGATAGCTGTCCAAGCTGATGTATCAAAAGAAGCAGATGTGGAAGCAATGTTCCAGAAGGTAATCGAAGAATTTGGAACAGTTGACATTTTGGTGAACAATGCAGGGTTGCAGAAAGATGCCGCATTTGAGGAGATGACCCTCGATGAATGGAATACAGTTATCGGAGTAAATCTAACAGGGCAATTTTTATGCGCTCGCGCTGCCGTTCGAGAGTTTAAAAAGAGAGGGATTCGGCCTGAAGTGTCGTGCTCGGCAGGCAAAATTATTCATATGAGTTCTGTGCATGAAGTCATTCCTTGGGCAGGGCACGCAAACTATGCTGCTTCAAAAGGCGGAATCCACATGCTTATGCAGACAATTGCACAGGAGCTTGCAGGAGATAAAATTCGTGTAAATGCAATTGGTCCTGGGGCGATCAAAACACCAATAAATCGGGTTGCTTGGGAAAGCGATGAGGCATATACTAAACTCATGGAGCTTGTACCGTATGGTAGAATTGGTGTTCCTGAAGACATTGCTCGGACGGCCGTTTTTTTAGCGTCTGATTACTCAGACTATATCAATGGGACAACGCTTTTTGTTGATGGAGGTATGACCCTGTATCCAGGGTTTCGAACAGGAGGATAATAATAGCGCCGCACGAAATCTTTGAGATTGGGATCCATTATAGTGATTCAAAAGAGAAATATGAAGCTCCCCATCAACCTTCTTGTTTGGGAGCTTCCGGGAGAATAGAACTAGATTCAGGTCTAAATTTTGAGCAGGCACTTTGCGGACTTGAAGAGTTTACTCATATTTGGGTGTTGTTCTCATTTCATCTGAATGCACATTGGAAGCCAATGGTTCGGCCTCCCGGACTTACATGCAAGAAAGGAGTTTTTGCTACAAGAGCTCCTCACAGGCCAAGTCGAATTGGTATGAGCGTTCTTCAGCTGAGCAGAATCTGTGGAAGAACACTTTTTGTTACAGGATCTGATCTCCTGGATGAAACGCCAATTCTCGATATCAAGCCGTATATTCCCTCTGTTGATATCCATCCGAATGCCTCGGCAGGATGGACAGTGATGCTCGCTGAAAATCCAAAGAAAAATGTTGTTCTATCTAAAAGTGCCAGAGAGACTTTAAAGAAAGTCGACATTCCACTGGACGTCATTTTGAATAGACGTACAAAAAGAATTATTCGCACGACGCCTTCCGGATTTATTCTTGCCTATAAGACATTTCGGCTGGAGATTGAAGAGGGAGAAGATTCCTTTCTTGTAATCTCAGTATTTCAAGCCCAATCGCTTGAAAAAAGCGGTTTGTGATGGCTTTCTTTTCAGGAAGCTTTCGATCATTTTATTTGGGTCCTGCGTACCACCTGGGCCGAGAATACACTCACGATATTCCATGCCAATTTCTGGATTAAGCAGGCCTTTCTTTTTAATAGTTTCAAAAATGTCTGCTGCATACACCCGTGACCAAAGATATCCATAATATCGTGCTCCATAGCCACCAAGGTGTGTAAAGTTCATGATTTTATGCCCATTTGGATTGAGGTGAATGTGAGGATAAAATGTGTTGTGTGTCACATTGAAAACGGTATTTGGATCAACATTTTTACTCTCTTCAAAAAGAGACAGCGAGACAAAAGAAAGTGCACATTGTCTTTGAATGCCAAGTCCTAATGTAAATTTTCCGGCATCGATAAGTTGGTCAATATATTCTGGAGGAAGTGGTTTTCCGGTTTTATAGTGACGAGAAATCATTTGAAGGATTTCTTTATCCCACATCCACTCTTCTAAAAGCTGAGAGGGCATTTCAACAAAATCAGCTGAAACGGCATCAATTGTCGCTGAAGTGTATCCTGTTCGTGCAAAGAGATGGTGCAGTCCATGTCCAAATTCATGGAAGAAGGTGGTTACGTCACTATGAGAAAGGAGTGATGGGGTTTCTTTTGTAGATTTTGCAAAATTGCAGATGAGAAGGGTTGTTGCAGGGTGCGCACCTTGTGCATCGGTATAGGCAGGAAGAAGGGGAACCATGCATGCATGTGAATACTTGTTTTCACGAGGATGTAAATCAAGAAGCACGTACCCGTGAAGGAAGTTGGATTCTTGCTCGCGAATCTCTAAAAGACGAACGTCTTCTGACCACATTTCCTTGATAGGCACTTCCTTAATAGAAATGTGGAAAAACGACTCATATACTGACATTAATCCTTGAATAGTAGACTCAAGGGGGAAATACTCTGAAATTGCTTCCTGTGATATTGAATATAAATCTTTTCGTGCGTGCTCGGAAATATACGCTAAATCCCACTCTTTAATCTTTTTATCTTGTGTGAGTGAGACGCCTTGAGGAAGTAATCCAGAAAGCGTTGCCATCTCTTGAGCTGCTTTTGGAGCAATTTTTTCGTGGAGCTTCGTGAGAAATGAGTGCGCAGTCTGTGGGCTTTGAGCCATTTCTGTTGACAAATCCATTTCAGCAAAAGAGGAAAAACCAGTCGCATTTGCTATTTTGTCCCTGACTGCAACCAGTTTTTTGAGCGTTGACTGATTGTGAGGATATCCTCTGTTTGAGAAGAGTTCGTGGAGGGTTTTTCGCGTTTTTTCAGATTGACACGATCGGACAATTGGAAAATATGTTGGGTAATCAGTGGTTAGCTCAAGCATTCCATTACTATGCATTTCTAATGAGTTTTGTAGCCTGGTTGGTATACCTTGAAGGTCTTTTGGATCAACGTGTATTGATCTGTTATCTGTTGCTACATTTTTGTTCAGGTTTGCTTCAAGCTGAGATGCTTCACGGAAAAGATTTTGGAGTGTTTCTCTTCTGGTTGCAGGAAGGTGTAATCCATGTTTTTGCAGCTGTTTCTTTGTCTTTTCAAAATAGAAGTGCGCCTGCTGTGGAAATGCATTTTCTGGAAGTGAAGTGAAGATGTCATAAATTTCAGGGTGTGCGTAGAGGTATTTGAGTCGTTGTGCTTCTAAAGAAATTTTTGCTTTGCTTGCTGCACTTCTCATTGACTCACTTGGAGAGCACAGTATTTGTGAGTCAAAAAGGTTTATAGCATAGAGGTAATCTCCCTCCATGACATCCCATTCTTTTACAATTTCATTTTCTTTGCCGTTTTCTTGGCTCAGAGAAAGGATATGTTTAAGATGTGTTTCATATGAAAGAGAGGCTCTTTTTAGTGTTTTGTCAATGGATTCAACAGACTGAGGGAAGAGCTGAGGGATTCCTTTCGGATCAGAAATGGTCGGAAGCGCACACATGGTCGTCGAGAGAAAAGATATGAGTAAAACGAGTGATGATCGAGGCATAGGGAGCTCCTTTTTTCGCGAGTATTCATAAACGGAGGATATTATGCAAGATACGCATGCAGAAGAAGGAGTCGCAGCTAGAAGCGAGCAAGAGATCTTTGTTGTCAAAAAAAGTTGGCACGTTCAAACTAATGCGAGAATCACATATGGAGTATATAATGGTAGCCTTGGCGCTCAATCTTCTTGCAGCACTGATGATGACAGGAGTTGTATTGCATGAACAAATAGTTCACTATCCTCTTTTTGATGAAGTGGGGAAGAAGCAATTTAAACTTTTCATGAGAGAGCACGTGCTCAAAACATCATATTTCGTTGGACCGGTTCTCATATTTGAATCAATTGTAGCTCTTTGGCTTGCAATCATGACACCCTCTATTCAAGCAACATTAGCTTTACTGCTTCTCGTAGGTGTGTGGATTGTCACTTTCATGCTTCTTATTCCTGATTATAGAGACCTTGCAATGGAAAAGGATAAAAAAGCGATTCGAAAACTGTTAAGAAATAACCTTCTTCGTGTTGGTCTATGGGCGGCTCGCAGCCTTCTTCTTTTGAGTCTTCTATGGCATACAACTACAATAACACATTGGTAATGATATGAGTGAAACATTTGGGCTTTCAAAAAACGCGGTTGATGAACTTGAAAAAGCGCTGTTTTCAGTACTTGCAAACACACACATTTTGTATGTAAAAACATTGAATTATCATTGGAATGTTGAGGACCCCTCTTTTCTCATGTATCATGAGCTTTTTGAAGGGCAGTACAAAGCATTGGCTGAAAGTGTGGATGCGATTGCAGAGCGTATACGAATGATGGGGCGTACAGTTAATGGTAGCTTGAAAGCTTTTTTAGAAGCGTCCTCACGAGCTGAAGCAAAACAGACAACATCTGCACGAGAAATGGTTCAAGATTTAGCTGAGGATCATGAAGCGGCAATTGTTTCACTCAGAGTAGGTATTACACTTGCAGAAAAGCACAATGACCCAGGAACAGCTGATTTTTTGACGGAGCTTCTCCAAGGACATGAGAAAACAGCATGGTTTCTACGAAGTCACATTTCGTAACATGTTGTTAACTGCCAGTGTCATTTTTCCAAGAGTTGTTCTAAAACTTGGCTAAGTGTTAGAATCGCCTCTTTATTTCTATGGAAGAGGGAAGGTATGCGACTGCGTCTTGTTTTAGCAAGTTTTGTGATTTTGTTGCTTACGGTTGTCGGGCTTTGGACGACTGCGTATTTTCATATTGCAAAAGCACAAAAAGAGTACCTTGCCGAATTGAAAGAGCAAGGGTATGAAATCACGCTCGAAAACGTACGTACGAGAGGATTCCCTTTTTCTATCCACAGAACAATTGATCGTTTTGTTGTGAGGTCGTCAAAAGACGCGAGGCCAACCAGCTTTTCTCAAGGTGGTCCGATTTCTTTACAAGTGGGGCTTTTTTCGCCGGCTCAATTGCGTATTCAAATTGGACAGACGAAATCAACCTTTGATAGGACTGTTTCCTGGAATTTTTCATCCGCTGATGCGACAGTAAGCTTAGATCCGGCAAATACAAGAAAAGAAAACTCGGTGACATTTTTTGGAACGGTGGTGCGTCAAGGTGAAAGAGAGCTTGCTTCCTATCCAAAAATTGCTTCAACTTTTGGAATAAAAAACGGTTCTCTGCATTTTACTACGTCTTCTGAGAAAATGCATGGCATTGGTGAACATGAGTTTGATGCACTTTCTTTTGATGGGTTTTTTGATACCCCATTCAAGTCGTGGCAGAGTCTCTCTAAGCAAATGAGAAAAGAACTGTACCGTTTAAAGGGAGCTGTTGAGGATGCCGTTGTCTCAGGTGAAACATCTATTCCTCTGCTTCAAGAATGGGTGAACACTCTGGAAGAACAGCAGATTGCTGGACATTTTTCACTCGCATTGAAGAAAGATCCAAAAGATGAAATTACGTGCAAAGCGTCACTTGGGGTTATTGAAGCTATGCCTCATGCGGCAATTTCGATTGAGGGAGCAGGAGAACTGTTTCAAAACATTTCATCATCAATCCATACAATGGCTCCGAGTGAAAGTCTCGATAAAAGAATTGATTTATCGTTGAAGAAAGAAGGACTGTATGTTGGTAAAACACTCATGCTTCCAGTACAACCCATTGCATGGAGAACACTTCCAGTAATCAATGAAGCCATTGTTTGTGACACGTTTAAGCTGTATTCACATGGCGATTACAGGAAGGGGCAGGTAGACCAAGCACTCCTTCTCGAGGATCCTGATTTACAATACTATGTTGGAGAGGGGTATGTACGAGATGCATCGTATGAAAAGGCGCTTTCCTGGTTTAAAATGTCTGCACGGCAGCACCACCCTAAGTCACTCTTGCATCTGTCCTATCATTATTTCAATGGATATGGGTGTGAAAAAGATGAGTCTTTAGCTAGAGAGTTTGCGGAAGATGCGGTCTGTCACGGTGAAGAAATACTCGGAGCTCTGCCTGAATTTCATGACGAATTTTTTATTGAATGGGTGATGGATACAGTGGGAGAAAAATCGCCCGAGTGACAAATAATCACTAAGTATGTACCCTATTACACCTTGATAATCGTAAAAAGTATAAAAGTATGTCGGATCACGCAGAGGCCGCATCGAGAGGTCGGTGGGGATCAAGTATTGGTTTTATTTTAGCATCTGCAGGGGCTGCTGTCGGCCTTGGTAACATTCAGCGGTTTCCGTATGTTGTTGCTCAGCATGGTGGAGGAGCGTTTGTTTTACTCTACCTTTTTTGCGTTATTCTTCTCGCGCTTCCGCTGATGCTTGTTGAGTTCGCACTTGGACGCCACACTCAGCGCAATCCAATGTGCGCTATTGATGCGATTCGTCCAAAAAGCATGTGGAAAGTAGCCGGTCTGCTTGGTATTCTCACGGCATTTTTTATTCTCTCGTATTACATGGTTGTCGGTGGATGGACCCTCCGCTTTATTGTGGGTATGGTACTCGGTGCTCCGCCAGTCTTAAGCGAATTCACAGCCAGTCCTGTACCTGTTTTCTCGTACATGACATTTTTTGTGCTTCTTGTGGCATACGTTGTTTCAAAGGGAGTGAAAAAAGGAATTGAAAGGTACAGCAAAGTGTTTATGCCGCTTCTCTTACTTCTTCTCTTGCTCCTCGTTATTCGTGCCGTAACACTTCCCGGTGCAGAGGTAGGACTTGAGTACTACATAAAACCTGATTTCTCCAAACTCAATACGACAAGTTTTATTTTTGCGCTTTCACAGGCGTTTTTTTCCCTTTGTATAGGTGAAGCGGTGCTCGTCACATATGGAAGCTATTCGTCAAAACGAGAAAATTTATTTTCTTCCGCGCTCTACATATCACTTTTTGATACGATAGTCGCACTCGTTGCCGGGTTTATTATTTTCCCTGCACTTTTTGCGTTTCAACATTCTGGAGATGGGGGGATTGGCCTTACATTTGATATTTTACCAAGTGTATTTCAGTCCATGCCTTTTGGAGCTGTTTTTGGAACAAGCTTTTTTGTTCTTTTAGCTTTTGCTGCTCTGACAACAGGGATAGCCCTTTTAGAAATTCCGGTTATTTATCTCATCGATGCGTGGGGATGGTCACGCAAAAAAGCAGTGATTGGTGTCACGATAGCTGCGTACGTTTGTGGTATTCCTTCCGCCCTTTCAAGTGGGATTAGCCCATTTCTTTCTGAATTGTCGATTCCACATCTTCACCTCCATGGCTTTTATGAAATCATGGACTTTTTATGGGGTGGCCTTGGAATGGTTATTGGTGGAGGTCTTCTTGCACTTTTTACCGGCTGGGTTTGGGGAGTAAAAGAAGCCTCAAAAGAGCTGAGATTTGGAAGCAATCAGTTCAGCTGGTATGAGCCAATATGGCACTTTTCTGTAAAATACCTAGCACCCGTTCTGATCGCGTGTATTCTTGTGTTTATGCTGTTTTAGTCGTCCGATGTTTTTCCAAGTCTCGATGTATGTTCTTGTATAGGTAGAAAAAAGAAGAGTGCTAAGAGGAGACTTACAGGGAAAACGATAAGGGCGTACTTGTAGTTTGCTGCAGTATAGAGCGTAGAGTGCCCAAGCGAGATAGTCCCAGCGCTTAAGTCAAGTAGATATCCTACGACTGGCTGCATTATTGATCCACCAATTGCAATGACAAAGTTTGTTATTGCAATCGAAGAACCCTTTGCCTCTTCATTATTCAATTCAACGGCGAGCGGAAAGTTCAGAAGCTCGGCAGCGGAGAAGAGTCCAATGAGGAAAAAAAGGATAAAAATAGGTGTTGGTGAGAGGGGAGAGATGTAGATGAGGGGCATGATACACACAAAAGCACCGATGCATGAGATATAAAGAAGAGGCTTTCTCCGTTTCATCCTGTCAGAAATGATTCCAACAAGTGGTCCTCCCACAATTTCACCAATAAACAACATCGTAACAGCAAATGCCGCGACCTCATTTGAAAGGCCATGAACTGCTTGCAAAAAAGGAACTGCCCATAGGCCGGCAAGTGCATTTGTTGTTAAAAAAAAGAGCAGGGCTCCAATCGCATTAAACCAAGTATTGTAGTTCATGCAGACACTTTGAAAGCTTGAAAATGCATCGGCTAAGCTGTGCGTATGCTGCACCTTGTTTGAGACATCAGCTTGCTCTGTTCGAATAAACATAAAAATCACAACGCCAAGAGCTATTCCAAAAGTGGCTAAAATATAGACGGTCTCTCGCCAACCTATTGTATCGACAACTATACTCAAAGGGCCTTCACCAAACGCAGCGCCAAGTAAGCCAATTGAGTTTCCAATTCCAACTAAAAGAGCAAGGCGCGTTCCTGAAAACCAATGGGAACTGACAAAAACCATTCCTACAAATGCAAATGCTGAACCAATGCCCATAAGAAATCGGCCAGCTTCTGCAGTAAAAAGTGTATTTGCACCTGCAAAGAGAAAACAACCAATCCCACATACGAGTGCAGCAAATGTTAATAGCTTTCTCGCTCCATACCTGTCCATTAACATTCCGACAGGGAGTTGCATAGGTGCATAGGAGTAAAAGTAAAATGCTGAGAGTGTTCCAAGTACGAGAGCATCTACCTGAAATGTTTTCATGAGTTCTCGAGTCATTATCGAAGGATATACCCGTAAAAAAAACTCATAAAAAAGAAAGAGTACGGCAAGAATCCAAACGAGCCATTTCATAAAGTGAAATCGATTGTGCACGCTATACATATGAGACCCTTTTTCATGCTTTTTTCTTTTCATACATTGGAGTTGATTTCCCGAGAAGGATGAAAAGTAAAAATTTGCTTTTTCATTTTTTCTTTGATATCTTTTTGGGCATGAGAAAAACTATTGTAGCCATTCTTTGTACGACGAGTCTCTTTCTATGTGCGAGTCATCGGTTTGCAGGGCAAACGTATAGGCGGCATGATGCTATCGCGACGTATTACCAAAATGATAATCATCTCAAAGATCTTCCTCGAAGAACAATTACAGGGGAATGGGGTGGAGCACGAGCCGATCTCATCAAGAAAGGTGTGATTTTTACGTCCGAATATGAAGCCAATGTTGCTGCCAATCCAGTAGGTGGAGCTGCTCGGGGTTTTTCGTATACAGGTTCTCTTGGAATGGATCTCAAGCTGGATCTAGAAAAGTTGATGCACATGTACGGGTGGGAGTTTTACACTGATTTTGTGTGGAGACGAGGAACAAACCTTTCCGCTGAGAAAATTGGTAACCAATTCCCAGTGCAACAGGTATATGGAGGACAAACCTTTCAGTTAAACCGGCTTCAGTTCAGGTATTCGGGAGCAGATGAACGTATACGAGTTAAGTTTGGTCGCTTAAATGCAGGAAACAATTTTTTGCAGAGTGACTGGTATTACTTTTTTATGAGTAATGCATTCTGTGGAAACCCAATTGCCGTTTTTTTCAATGACCCAGGCTTTACTGCGTATCCTCATGCAACATGGGGTGTTGTTGCAGATGTATTTCCCTTTGAATCTATTCGCGTACAGGGAGGGGTGTACAATGGAAATTCGAGCTTGCAACAATCTAAGTACCACGGATTTAATTTTACGTTTAATACCCTCGAGGGGGTCCAGTACATTGGTCAGGTAACCTACCAATTGAACCAGAAGACCTCATCAGACCTATATTCCGGCAACTACTCAATTGGTGCGTTCTTGTTTGATAAAGGTATTCAAGGATTCAATGGTGACAGTGAAGGAAAGAACACAGGCTGGTATGTACTTGTGGATCAGACAATCTATCAGCCCGATCCAAACAATGCAGGGATTGGAATAACTCCGTTTGGCGCAGTGCTCTTTGCTCCAAAAAACACGAATACATTTCCCTTCTTTTTTACAACGGGGATTGTGTACAATGGTGCCTTTACAGGAAACGAGCAAGATGCGCTTTCCTTTGGCATTGCATATGGAAAGTATAGTAAAGAATTGAATGCAAAAAGTGCGCTTGAGGGTGAAGAGGAGCAAAATTTTGAACTTGTTTACGAGCTGAATTATAAGCTGCAAGTGTCTGAGTGGAGTTTTGTTCAGCCTGATCTGCAGTATATTGTAAAACCAAAAGGAAAATCGACGATTCCAAATGCACTTGTTTTGGGTCTGCAATTTGCCTTAACCTTTTAGAAGTATGTTTTTATTATTTAAACGATTGTATGCGTATTTTATGAATAGTTGTCCGAGTATTACTGTAGAAGAATTAAGTGATGCGGTTGAGAAATACCACGTAATTGATGTGAGAGAAGCATGGGAACAGCGCTTTGGGACCATTGAACCCTCTCTGAAAATTGAAATGGGACAGATTGCCGCAAAACTTCATTCAATCCCCACTGACAAGCCACTTGCTATAGTGTGTCGATCTGGTGGTCGATCCGCACAAGTTACACAGTATCTCATTTCTCAAGGGTATACAGCATACAATCTCCATGGTGGAATGCTGGCTTGGGCAAAGTTTGTAGATCCGTCTATGTCAGTCTATTAAGACATTTTCTCCTCTCTTACAGAGTGAAGACAAGACATACTCGTGTTAATAAAGGAGCTTTCTGTGTATACTCGTGCCGTTTTTACACGGAGGTTTCACTATGAAACAATTTCTTATAGCAAGCTTTTTACTGTTGAGTAGTATGTTTACACTCTCTGCAGATGAGCTTGAAATCCAAAATCAGCTACCAACACTCCCTGAAACATTGGAGCAAAAAGGAAATGTCTATGGTACGTTTGGCTTAAATGCAGGTATACTTCCAAATTTTAATGCGTCGATCGGGTATCAGTCTGGGCATTTTGGCATTGACCTACAGTCTAACCTCATTTTACTTGTACTTCCAGTTGATGTTTCTTCTCATGTGAAAGTGTCTACACTAGGCAAAAAAGGGAATTTTTACACAGGTGCAGGACCATTTTTCTCAACCTTTTTAGGTTTTGGTGGTGAGATCATTGGCGGCTATCGATCAACACCAAAAAGTGGTCTTGGCTTTTATGTAGAAGCATTTGGCCGACCTGTATACCAAGACAGGCAAGTATCATATGCAAAGGATATGGTTGCAGAAGTAGAATCTGAAGACAGATCTCTTTCGAACGGTGCTTTAATAAGTACAATACTTGGATCTGGTATTGCAGGTCTTCGAGCTGGGATTGCGTTTTAATAATTTGAACTCTTACTGCCCCTTCAATCTTGTGGGGCAGTTCCTTAATATTAAAAATATTCCATTTTCAAAACATATTGTTTTTAACAATATAATTAATAATTCATATTAAATCCCATTCTTTTTAAGTGTTTGTTTGTTGTAAAATGGCAACGATTTTATCATGGAGGATAAAATATGAAACAATTTCTGATTGGAAGTGCTCTTGTATTAAGCAGTATTTCGACGCTCTTTGCAGATGAATTTACGGCTAAAAATCAGCTTCCTACACTCCCAGAAACAATTGAGCAAAAAGGATATGTGTATGGGACTTTGGGCATGAATAATATCCAGGGTTCTCTTTTTAATGCGTCGATTGGGTATCAGTCAGGGCGTTATGGAGTTGATCTTCAAACACATATTCTTGTGTCCCAAATAGAAGTAGGAGTACCGGCTCCTCGTTTTCCCGTGATCCCAGTTGATATTTCTTCCCATATGAAAATATCTACACTTGGAAATGCAGGAAACTTTTACGTAGGTGCTGGGCCTTTTTACTCGATTCACAGTGGACTTGGAGGAGAGATAATTGGTGGGTATCGATCGACACCCAAAATGGGGCCTGGATTATTTGTAGAGTTATACTCACGTCCACTAGTTCAAAATCATTTGATAGGTTATCTTCAACTTTGTCAAGGACGTTTCGATTCAACAATAGTGGTTGGACTGGGGGCATTCGTAGCCATGACTGGATATGCTTCTTCTGGTCTTCGAGCTGGGATTGCGTTTTAATAATTCTTTACCTATACTGCCCCACCAACGTGTGGGGTGGTTCTATGAAAATAAAAAAAATAGTTACTGCATTTTTTTTAACCTTCTTTGCGAGTGTTTCTTCGCTTAATACTAATGTACTCCAGCAAATTGTGAGCAGGTACCACGAGTCTGATTCAGATGCGTTAAGAATTGAGGTGAATGGACAGCCTGTATTAGAACTTGGGGATGAAGTCCCGTTCGAAACAATGTCAATTACGAAATCGATTGTCAACTTAGCGATCGGTATCTTGGTCGACCAAGGGAAAATTCCTTCAATTGACACGCCAATTTATACGTATTTTCCGGAATGGAATGTTGAGGTGAAACGAGATGTGACCATTCGTCATGTTCTCAGTCATACAACAGGATTAAAATCATTCTCTTCACTTGAAGAAGGGTACTTAACACCTGACTTTATTCGGTCTGCTTTGGATGCGGAATTTACACACCCTGTTGGTGCTGAATTTATGTATAACAATCGCGCAGTGAATCTTTTATCTGGAATTGTTGAAAAAGTATCGGGAAAACGGCTCGATATTTTCGTAGAAGAAGCACTTTTTGTTCCGCTGGGGATATCCAACTACTACTGGAATCTTGACTTTGAAGGACATGCGCTTGGTATGTCTGGTCTTGAAATGACTGCTCGAGAACTCGCCTTGATTGGGCAACTTATTCTGAATAAAGGGATGTGGAACGGTGAAAGACTTATAAGTGAAGCATGGCTTGAACAAACATTTCAGCCGTCACAATCCTTTAACGTCACATGTGGTCTTTTATGGTGGCTTAATCATGAAGAATGGGGGCGGTGGCCTGAAGCGCTTCTTGCAAGATATGAGGAAGCCGGTATTTCACAAAAATATATAGATCTTTTGAAGCCTCTTTCAGGATCAGCAATTCAACTCAGTACTGATGCTCTTATAGATATTTTTGGGACGCTAGAAGTGTATGAGGGATTTGTTGCAGAAGTCAATGAAGCCGGGCTGGAGCATTGTATCGTAGAAATTGGTGACATCCAGGGATACAGAGCAGATGGATATCTTGGCCAGTACCTCGTTATCATACCAAAAGATAACGTTGTTGCTATTCGGCAGATTCAATATGGAAAAAAACCGGATGACCAGTACGATGAATTCAAAGACTTTATCGATCTTGTCTACAAACTGCATAGCGAGGATGCATCATGAAAGTGTACGAACATCCAAAGTGTAGTACCTGCAAGAAAGCAAAAGCGTTTCTTGAGCAGCATGGCATCTCAGCTGTATTTGAAGATATTCGTGAACATACCCCAACAAGAGATGAACTTTTAAAAGCGTATCAATATGCAGGGTCTCTTCGAAAGCTTTTTAATACATCGGGGATGGAATACCGAAAAAGGGGGTTGAAAGACCTTTTGCCGACGATGACTCCTGATGAAGCATTTGAGCTTTTAGAAAGCGATGGTATGCTCATAAAACGCCCATTTGCTGTTGCAAATGACGCAATTGCAGTAGGTTTTAAAGAAAGTGAATGGGAGGTGTTTCAATGAGGATTGGACATACTATGTTTCGAGTAAAAGACCTCGATCAATCAATCTCATTTTACGAAAATGCACTTTCCATGAACGTTTTGAGTAAAAAAGAATACCCCGAAGGGCAATTTACTCTTGTTTTTATGGGATATGGTACGAGAGAAACGTCACATGTACTTGAATTGACGTACAACTGGGATGGACGCTCCTATGAAATGGGTGATGCATTTGGGCATATTGCAGTAGAAGTTGAGGATATCTATTCCTTCTGTGAACATGTAGAAAAAAACGGGGGAGTCATCACGCGGCCTCCTGGACCAATGAAGCATGGAACAACTGTCATTGCTTTTGTAGAAGATCCTGATGGATACAAAATTGAGTTGATAGAAAAAAAGGGGTGATCTTTTTGACAAAGAACACCCCAAGCTCTTTTGGTTCTACAGGTGGTTTTATGCGTAGAAGAAGAGCATTGCCAACCACAAGGTAAGTGGAACTAGAATATCTAGGTAAAAAACAGGCCCTGGAAAAGGTTCACTTTTCTTAGACACAAATTCTTGCAACGTATGGTATGCAGATCCAAGGTAAAAGAGGGAGACGCCAAGAGTTGTTGCCAGCCAAAGAGATGAAAACCAAAAAGATAGGATACCTAAAATTCCATAAGACAGTGTAGCCATTGAAAGAAGGGCTTTACATGAGCAAGCATTCTTTCCCTCTTTCTGGACAGATGTATGAAAGGGATAGTAGAGAAAGAAAGAATAAATCCCTTGAAAGCCGACAGAAAAAAGGAGCATGTAGCGGAGTAATTCCATAGACAAGTATCCTTGTCCGATTGCATTCATGGTAATTGCTAATACCCATGCAGCTACATATAAAACGACCGGAAAAAACTTCATACACCCCTCCTCATAGCATACAAAAATTCGGCATCAACATTTCTGCCTCTACCTAAATTTCAATAAACGGAAGTACTTTTTTTCTGTAAAGAAATATATTTTTTTGGTACTGCTCAAGAGAGAAGAGGATTTGTAGGAGCACCCTTCATGGGAAATATTTTCATGCGAGGTCTTTTGACTATCGCACCTATCACGCTCACAGTTGCTATACTTGTTTGGATTATTAATCTTTTTGAGACTACGATTGGTGCTTCAATACAAAACTTGTTCCCGCAATACTATTTTCCCGGCATGGGGATATTACTGACATTTCTTTTTATTTTTCTCATTGGGGTTCTTATAAATACGTGGGTGTTCCAAGCATTTCTTCGAACAAGTGATTCCCTTTTCCAAAAAATCCCTCTTGTGAAGACACTCTATCAATCTATAGCTGACATGCTTAACTTTTTTAATACGGGTGATGAATCGGAAATTAATAAGGTCTGTATTGTCAATTACAACGGAAATCGTCTTTTGGGGTTGATTACAAGAGATCATTTTACTGATCTTCCTGCAGAACTTGGAAGCGAAAACGAAGATGTTGTTGTTTTTTTACCGATGAGTTATCAAATTGGCGGTTTTGCTATTGTCGTAAAGAAGAAGGATGTTCAGCCAATTAATATGTCGGTTGAGGATGCTATGCGTTTCTTAATCACTGCCGGAGCGGCAGCAAAAGAGGTTGCACCGCAAAAAAAGCACCCTCTACCTTAAAAATGCAGATTATTCAGCAAAGTCTCTGTCCATGACAGTTTTTCGCTTGTCCGCCTGAGCATTTGCAACAGCGCGGTCACATTCGCGCATTACAACTTCTGTAAGTGCGTCCATTACAGATGCTGACACGTTCATTCCAGCTTTTTCTTTGATATACTTTTTTACTTTGCTTGAAACAACAAGTACTTCAGCCATATAAGCTCCTTTGGTTAGGGGAGCAATTTTACCTGTCAAAGCCAGTTTTCGTAAAGATGGATTCTTCTAAGTAGGTTGATATCTCAGGGAAAAAGGACGTGAAAGTTAATATTGAATGTGGAGCGTAAGTGAATCTAAGGAGGTATTCGGCTGAACGACTACCTCTTCTTGGCTTGTTTGCACATCGAGCGGCAGCCTTTTTGAATCGATTGCAACGACATATCGTCCGGTCGGAAGATCATAAATTGTAAAACTCCCATCTGTGTTGATTAAACCATGGTACTGCTTTCCATCATCAGCTCTAGCGATCACTTTTTGTTGCTTAATGAGTGAATCGAGAGATTGTCTTACTACCTGTGCTTGGATGGTAATTTTCCCAGTAATGTTTCCTGAAACTGGGACGTGAAAGTCAATAGAGCCATTGTCATGTTTTTTAATTGTATAGTACGAGCGAAGTGATGGGTCATTAAGGTGCCTTCCAATGTCGATTAAGGTGTCCTCATATTCAATGTCTTTTAGCTTTGCTATCCCTTTTTTACTTGTCATATATTCTTGACCGGATGCGTGGATCGCGAATTCTTGAAGTGGTTTATTGGTTTGTGCGTCAATAAAACGGGCAGCAATAGATTTCGTTTTTTTGAATCGAAGCCAGTTATGAACAGTCAGTCGAAAGAGAATTTGTTGTGCATAATTTCCGTTGAGGGAGTCTTTTAATGAGCTATTCGGAGATGAGCGTGATTGAAATTGGTATGTTGCTTCCAAAAGGTAACGCCGTGTTTTCCTTTTAAGAGCAGCATTCAATCCGTAGTTATACTGAAGGTATTTGTTGTTTAAGTACACCATCGTATTGAGTGCATTCTGTCCAAATTGGAAGCGACCTCCAAGAGAAAAAATATTTTCTTGCCTTGCAGAATTAGAAAAGTTTCGCGTTTGCGAAACAATTCCCATATAGAGGCGTTGCCCTGAAAGAGAAAGCGTGGCCTGCAGTTGGGTGTAATTTTTAAAAAACCGTTCTTCAGAAAAAATATTTGAAAATGAGGCGCCTTGAGCTCCAGAGAGAAAAAGATGTAACTGTGGAAATTCTTTTTGAAAGCGAAGTGTGGCAATCACATTCTCCCTTTTGAAAAAACCGTTATTGTACCAGTAGTATTCACCTGCAAGTGAGGTATACAAACGTTCCCATTGTTTTGAGAGTTGCAAAAGCGAGGTTGAGTAGTGCGTATCAAATGTGTTTTTTGGAAAAAAATAGGACACACTTGACTGTCCTCGTAGCGCTATGTTGCGTTCTTTTGATCGAAAGGTAAAGTTTCCACTCACTTGTTGCTGTGCTCTTTGCCAGCCAAGGTACTCATTGCCCAGATATTTGTAATTTGCCCCTAGAACGATATGTGGATTTTTTCCAAGCAAGTGTATGCTTGTTCCACTTTGTGCTTTTGTAAGATGAAAATCGGTGTTATAGAGATGGAGTGCTGCTGTATTGTCCCATTTTCCTAGAGAGTGTTTTCCTTCATATCCAAGATGTTGGGAGTAATTTTTTTCCGGCTTCGTTACCTTATAAAAGCTTGTATATATTAATTTATGGTCATCTTTGCTTTTTGCTTCTAAAACGGCATACTTATTTTGGTTTGGATAAAACGGGTTTGGAGTAATGTATCCGGCTGTAATACGAGCTGCATCACTGTCAACACCTAGTGTGTATCCACGTGCACTCAAAGCTAACAAATTGCTATTGTAGTCATAATAACTATCGCCTATACGAGCCACAGCATTGCGATGCCTTAAGTGGAAATAGAACACTGCTGCATACGGGTCAAAGAAGGCAAGGGAATAACTTCCAGAAGAAAAAGGAGCGGAAAGGCGGTAATTAACGTATGTTTCTCTGCCGATCTTGAATGCACCATCACTAAAAAATGTAAGGCCATGGCGGTTATTT
>JAUIEV010000004.1 GCA_030429605.1 Chlamydiia bacterium
TCTCATCGCCGATGGTACTGTACACAAGAGTACGGGAGAGTAGGGCGCCGCCAAGTCCTTTTTTCGCTCCTTAAGTTTTCTTAAGGAGCTTTTTTTATGTCCAAATGACAACTGAAAATGCAATGATGCCAGAGCGCTTTCTGTTCGCGGGTAGTTCAATAGAGTGACACTAAGTTGACGAAGTACTACTTAGCAGGACTCAGGTGTAGGCACAATCATGCGTTCAATTGTTACGTTGTACCGGCATTTATGCGATGTTATATCCAGAGCCTGAAATTGCACCTTCTAGAATCCCAAAGAACATCTCTTTTGTAATGTCTTCTTCTTGAGGTACATCAATTGAATTAAAGCAGGTGTGGATCTCAGCGGTGTTTTCTCTCCATGATTTTCTTACCTCAATTCTATTCCCTGGAGAAAGTGTGTCATTTCCTGTGATGGCGTGAACAAAAGCTATTCTTGTTGCCTCATCTGCTTCTGAAATAAAGTCTTGTACCCATTGAAAACGTTCCGCAGAAAGTGTATCTCCTTTCTTCAATGCTGCAAGCAGCCGCTCTTTCGAGATTTTTTCTCCTTGAAGCTCTTTGGCCAGTGCAGATGGAGCTTTTGCTGCAATATGCTGTTTGAGCAATGAACCAGCGGGGACACCATCGAGAAATGCTTCAGCTGCATCGACATACTCTTTCAGTATGGCTTTTGCTTCTGTATGTGGATCGTCACCTGGAAAGATAGCTTCCACGTGGGCTTTTGCTGCTGCATCACTTGGATTAAGAATCAAGGTGCAGACAGCGTCGAGGTCAGGTTCATGGCTTTTGATTGCCAGAGCTGCTTTTTGGTACTTTTTCTCTTCTGTATCATCTTGTGCTACTTTTTGGAGCAACTCAAAGAAGACTTCATTAAATCCTGCACCAATAAGAAAACGATCTGTCCGTGTCGCGTTTCTTGTATGAATGTCTGCGCACATTTTTCCAAACATCTGTAAAGTGGTAGGTGAGGTGCCTTCTAACACCATAGGAATATTGCTTGAGGAAAGCCGGATATGCTTGCTTGTAAAAAGAGCTGAGACAAGTGTCGTAATAAACTGTTTTGTGATCCCTCCAAGGTCGACAGCACTCGAGCCAGCAATGTGTACTCGAGCAGGAAATCCCTCAGTAAATATTTTTTCTAGATAGGGCAATGGATTCGCTTCTACGTCATCAAGCACAACAAGAAAAGGAGAAGACGCTCCTGAAGAGGAGTGGGAGCTAGCCGATGCGTGTGGTGTCGTCGATACAGATCCTTCTTCAACCGCGGCCATACGCAGCATGTCCCGTATTTCTCCAGCCCGCGGACCTTGTGCATTGGTTATTGCAGAACCTTGGAGAGCGGAAGTGATTGGTCCATGTTGGAGGATCTGCTCGAGAATATCAATATACCCATATCTTGCACACGAAAGGATAGACAGTTCACGATTACGGTCAGAAAGAATCGAAAAGTCTGTAGTAAAAAGTGGAACGAGTTCTGGGCGATTTTCAGCGAGTGATACAGAAATTCCCAAACTCAAAAAGTCTCTACTCAAAAAGTCTCTACTCAATGAATCAACGATGCTTTCTAGCAGTATGCGAATACCTGCTTCAAACCTTGATCTTACAGAATGCATAAGTCCATGAAATATTGGATCATACGATGCAGAATAGGTCTCGTTTAAAAGCAAAAAACGAAAGAGGTCTTCACGGTGGTGGCGAGCAGCGTTTTCAATTGCGGATTCAAAGGAGAACATTGGGAGGTGTTCACGAGCTTGAATCATGGTAGTCAGAAAGTCAAAATGTTCAAACTGAGCAGCACACGATGCCATTTCTTGGATGCAGTATCGCGACGGGAATCTCCCAAGCGAGAAAAGGTAGTTGAGTAAATCGACGTCACCATTTAAGGCTGAAAGCTCAAAAAGCTGTTCATAGTCACGAACAGTTGTCCTCACTCCATGAGAGTGAAGAAATTGAATACCGTCTCCATTTCCTTGAACGCCAAATTGAGAGACACATGTTTCTAAATCATCACGCGTCACATCCGGCTGCACATGAGGAAAAAGACACATAAAGAAATCTGTTCTGCCTGTTTCAAGCGAGAAATAAAGCGCCTCTTTTGCAAGGTCTTTGGACTGGAGTATTCCTTCCAAAAGGTATCTTACTTCTTCTTCTGAACCGCTCTGTATTGCATCCTCCAGTGTTGCAACAATGGGTTCAACAAAAAGATCTCCGGAAATTGCAGAGGGGTTTTTCTGAGCATAGTCTTTCCCAAAAGGAACAGAGTCTAGATCATGAACAAGTCCTTTTCCATTTTCTTTTGCATGGCAAGTAAACACTTCTTCATAGATTCTATTTTTTGTATCTGGATATTGACGGGAAAAAAGGTACTCTAGATCAGCCTCACTTGTCGAAGGCGTATCGAGTGCTTTGGCAAGAGTTGGAGAAATAAGATGGATGGTAGAGCATATATCACGTAGAACAGATATATCAGCTTCAACAGCATGTTCACCGTATTGTGGATCTGTAAGCGTCTCTTTTCCTCGTTCAAAGGCAACATCCCAGTAGAGAGCTCCCTCGATGTGATTCCTGAGGTTTTCAGGGAGAGTCGCGTATTTCGTTCGAATCATCTCATCAGTGGCATCGGGCCGACATTGAATAAACTCCCAAAAAGAGGCGATTGGCCCTAAATGTGCGACTCGTGCTTCCAAAAGTGCTTGAGGTGAAACGAGTCCAGCATCTGAAATAATGGATTCTGCGCTGGTATTCAAAGCATTTATCGCAGCAGTGACGTGCTCATCCGATGCTTCGTGCACTCTGCTAGATGCATCTTCGCCGTGAGATCCTTGAATTGGTGCTGCCATACTCATTCTCCAAAAATATCTATAGGATTGTGCTTCTTTTTATTCTTCTTCAGGTAGGAATCCATGTTCGGTGACTCTATCAAGAGGAGTATAATATTCCCCTGCTTGTTCATCAAAGTCCCACCTATTATTAGCTCTCATATAGACCATCCGTGAGAGCTCAGGTGCACTTATTCTCCATCCATGCCCTTTAAGCGATGAGAGAACAGCACTTGATATGTCACTATGACGAATGATACATTTAAGAGTATCATCTATTATGTCTTGAGGAAGGTCTTTTGCGTATGTGCTTAATAAAAATGCAACAGCGTATTCATCATTCCATGCTGCTCTAACATACACCATGCGACCGAGAAACTCTGGGGGGAGCTCCTTTTTTTCAATAATTGCACGGCATACTTCAATCTTTTGCTCTCTAAGCGCTGCATTAAAAACATAGGCAGCAGTTGCTTGAGTAGAGGTTATATCTTCAATAAGAGTTGTGTCTCCGCTTTCAAGTGCATGTTCACACGCCGAAACAATGCCAGAAAAAATGATCCTATCAAATGTATCACCCTCATCAGTTGATTCAAGAAGTCGCGATATTTCATATTTACCAAAAGGAACACCTTCAACGTCATGAATAGCTTCTTGCCCAACACGCCGAATGTTTTCCTTAGACATATCAACTGCTTCTCCTGAAGAGGTGAGTAAATCTAACTGTTTTTTTCCGGCGTCTTCAACAGCATGCCAGTATGCGGCTCCTTCAATGTGGTTTTGTACTGCTTCCGGAAGCTGTGCATAGGTGCGTTGAATAGTTCCGGTCTGGAGTTTTACTCCGTAAGATTGACTCACTTTATACAGAAAAAATGCAACTGGATCGGTGTAGAGTGGTACGGTGTTTTTGAGACCTGTTCGAATAGTTGAATCAACTCTTGATAAGGCAATATGAGTTCCAGGTAGTCTCACCATGTTGCTTCCGAACAACCCCGATTGAGTGAGAAAATTTGTCATGAAAATCGTACTTGTTGGATTCGAATAACCTCGCATATACTGAGCTCCTTGAGCCCATACAGTGAGAGGGAGTTCTCTACTATGTAGAAGAAGTGACAAATAGCGGAAAGTCCATGCGCTTCTAGCACTACCATTAAATCTGTCGTGAACGGAATTGTATTTGCAGGCTTTTAAAAAAGCATCAGCATGAATTTTTGCGGGTAAAAGTTCATGTCTCACAAGAGGAGTTAATGAAAATTTCCTGTTTCTACGGTTCTGAAAGATTGCTTCTAGTACACCGTCTCTGCTGATTGTGAAACCTGCTTCATGCAATGCCGAGGCCATTTCAGTGTGCGAATCTTGAAAAGGGAAGCTGAGCAGTGCGTCAACCTCTTCTTGCGGTAAGTCTGGGGTCAGAGAGAGTGTTTTCATAAACTGTTCAGTTTTGCCACTTTCAAGTAAGACTTTTAGGGCATGACCATAACAGCTCGCATCGGGACTGTGAGGAAGCAATGCATCCTTAACGGAATCTGATCCACAAAAAAGCGCTCCAGTAAAAAATAAGTCAATGAGTCCAGGATGAGATGTTATTTCATGAAGAAGTCTTTCTCCCTCTGGATTACTTCCTTTTTGAAGAGACTCCTCAAGAAATTCCAGAACAGGCCGTCCCAAAAGAGTGCTCATATCATCTGCAAGAATGAAAGGATTCTTGGAAAGCGTATGCTCTCCGTATGGTACGCCATCAACGTCATGAACATGTTCTTGTCCGACACGGAGTATATTTTCTTCTGATACATCAGGAGCTGTTTCTGAGGCACGTGCTTCAGCGCGAAGGTGTGTTTCACCAGCTTCTTTTACAGCACGCCAATAAATTGCCCCTTTGATTTTGTCGAGTATGCCTTTCGGGAGCTCGTTGAGTGCAGCTGTAAAAGAGGCCTCATCGGTAGACACTTTCGCCTCTATTTGAAGCCCAAGACTTTTAGCCAGCGCCACAAGAACATGAGTTAAAGGCTTGTTTTCATCTAAAAACTCAGATTCTGCAAAGCACTTTTTATCAATCGTATCAATAGCCCAGCTATCTGGCTCTCTATAACAAGCTAGCCACATATCAGTATGTATTTCCTCAGGAAAGCGCGGTTTCAGTGTAAGGATTTTTTCTACCATCTCTTCATTTCGATCAAGAAAAGCCGTTGTGAGAATGTATCCAAGAAGTTCAGGTGAGGGGTTGTGTTGCGCTACGAGGTCAAAGACAGACGAGGCCTTCTTTTCGTAGGCGGAAGCACAAAGTACGTCGACGAAAATCTGACTAGACTTCATTTCAGATGTCATATGCTCAAGCGTTACAGTATCTTTATTTTCAAGTGCCGCTTGAAGAAGGCTCAAAAGAGCATCAAGAAGAATATCTGGATTTTCATTCAGCACCTCAGGATTGTTTTCTAATGTGTATTTTCCATAAGGAACTCGGCGACCATCCGAAAGCTCTATATCGTGGATCAGAGGTTGACCTATGCGACGAACAGTCTCTTGAGACATATCGACTTCATCTGAAGAAGCGTCAGTACAACTTTCAATCTGCTTCCTTCCAGCACCTTCAACAGCGTCCCAGTATATCGCACCTTCAAGATGGTCTCGGACATGTTTGGGTAATGACTCAATTGCTGTCGTAAGTGTTGGTATGTCAAGAGTGCATTTCCCATGTGAGCCTTCACTGTTTGCAACCATCAGGGTGAGAAGGTGTGCAATCGGTGACGCCGCACGAGTGGTTGAGCTTTCTTTAAGTTTGCTCATAAAGAGAGCTTCCAACCTAGCGCCTAATCTATCCATGCCGGACGCTGCAGAATCAATATGAGCTCTCCAAGTACTGCCTTCAGAAGAAGGCTTGCTCCCAGCAAGTGCTTCCTGTGCTACACGTTGTACAGGTTCTACAGTGGAACTTGATGAGCTTGCATCACTCAGTGTAACCCCAGAGTATGGGTTTTGCGGTATGCCTTGATATGGAGCTGCCATGTCTTTTCCTTTTTATGTTGTGCTTTCTTCAGCAATAAATCCATTCTGAATAAGTTGGGATATAAGCCGGCCATTCTTCTCGCCTGAAAGAACGAGTGACTTTAATCGCTCTCTGCTGATTCTGCACCCTCTGAGATGTAATTGATGAACAATTTCCCCTTCGAAAGGTTTTCTCGGTCTTTCTGAAACAGATATGAGCATTCCTTCAATGAGGTCTTGTGGAATAGATGGGTTGTTGTCGAAAACAGCATTTATCAGGTCCTTTTCCACGATTGTGCGAAGAATATCTTCCCTCTCACCCATATACATGCTTGCTTTGTCTAAAAGGTGAAAAAGTGCGAAAGGAGAAGGTGTCGAGTGCTCAAGAATAAAATCTACAGCATGTGGAGTTGCAGAAAGCGGGAATGCCTTCTCAAACACATTGCCACGCGGCTTGCTTACAGCTTGTATGAAGCACGCATCCGCAAAATATGGATGCGCAGCAAGGTCTCTCGCAAGTTGTTCGGTATATTCTGTATCACCATGCTGTAATGCACGTTCTAAAGTAGAAAGAAGCGGTAGAAAAAAGGTGTCTTGTGCGCAAGAAGCAACTTCTTCTACGTTCTTTTCTACCTGATGTCTGCCGTACGGAGTTCCATCAACATCATGAACCAGTTGTTGTCCGGCTGCAATCATTTCAGCTTTAGTCGGAAGCGGTCCTGCGTCTTTTAAAAATGTCCGTACACCTGCATTTTGTACTGCTCCCCAGTAGAGATGCCCTTCAATGGCATTGCGGGTTTTTTCGGGTAAAGCTGCGTACGCTGTATCTAATGCAGCACGCTCTTCTTCATCGAATTCGAATCCACGTGGTTCAATCGCAACGTTCGCCCTTGATAGACGTGCAAATGCAGCGTGGGGAGGGAGTGTGGTTGGATCACTTTCACAAAAAGCGTCACATGCAGCTTCAGAAAGTGCTCTCATAAAGTGATAGTTTTCAATTGACCCATCGCGGTCAGGAAATGGAGCTCTTTCCAGACGATCTTTTAGAGGAAGTGAATCAGTTTCATCTATCCATGTTTGATACTCATGCCATGTGGATAGTATCTGTACTTCGAAAGGTGCTCTACTCGAAGAGGAACTGCTTGATGCATCAGCTTCAGCGTGATCTTCATGTCTAAGGACTTGCGCCAGCAAGAGCGCTTCATTTTCTGGATTATATGCTCGGTTTCGCACAGAAAACACATCAGGTTCAGAAAGGTCTGGAAGAATTTTTGCTATCACGTGAAGGGGGAGTTGACGAGAGCGGAGTAGTGTGCTGAGAAACTGTGTTCTTGTTTCCGCATCAATTTCTACCTCCGAGTCATCATCAGCGCAACAGATGACGGCTTCATGGTATACATCGTCCGGAAGAAGAGCATGATCAGTGAGTACTCGAATACACTCACCTTTTTCTTCAACGACTCGTAATGAATGGAAGAGTGAGCGTGTATTGACAGTCAGGCCACTTTCTTGAAGTGTTCTGAGGACTGCATCACGATCACAAGTGCATTTAGGACTGAACACCTCTTCAAATAAATAAGCAAAAATATCTTCTTGAATAGCTTCCCCGAGAGTGGATTTCGTTGCCAGATCTACAAATAAACTATACTGCTTATTTTGAAGTGCACGTACAAATGCTTTGCCAACCACTGCATCAGAAGGAGAAGCTAAAAGGAGGCGGTGACTAGCATGGACAAGATCCTCTTCACACGATGCTAAAAAGACGCGATCATTCAACGGCGTAAAGGCCTGGATATCTTTCATAAGAGATGTGACGCAGGCTTCATTTCCTTGCTCTATTGCAGTATTGAGGAGCTGTGCGAGTGGTGTGTAATAGAGTGTGACAGGGTCTTCTCCAATTTTGTGTGTGTTGTGTTCAGCTTCATATTTACCAAAGGGAATCGATGCTCCGTCAAGGGCAACATCATGTACAAGCTCTTGACCAACACGGGTGATATCCTCCTGAGACGGAACGGTCACATCCTCTTCGCGGAGTTTTGCTCTGCCGGCTTCTGAAACAGCTTTCCAGTACATTGCCCCTTCAATTTTTTCTCTTACTTCTTGTGGTAATGTGTCATAAAGTTCTCTAAAAGAAGTATCATCTGGGCTCTTGTCGAAGTGTTTACGCAAAATAGCTATGCAAAATGAGGGCAAAGGAGGGGGTTGAGCTGTGGAAAAAGATGATCTAATAAACACTTCAGTTGCAGTGCGAATTCTTTGTTCTATTGAGCTAAGAGCTGAGAGTGGACCTCTCATAAAAGCGCGAGGCCTAGGAGGGGGAAGCTCCGATGCGGAAGCTATTGCGCTTCTTACAACGCTCTCTTCCGAGCTACTTGGTCGGCTTGATGCGCTTGCCGAGCTTGATGCGCTTGCATCACTGGGTGTAACGCTATTATAAGGGGTGTTCGGTATGCCTTGATATGGAATTGCCATAAGTCCTCTTTTCAATGAAGATAATTAAAGCTATTATAACATTGAAATACTTTAAAATAAAGAAGTCTATATTTTAAACAAATAGATAAATGATAATAAAATATATATTTACCACTCTTTACATTACAGCACATGATGTATCAAGTTCGCTTTCGGCAGCACCACATTCCGGGACAATCGGTTCATCTGCACTTTCAAAAAAATGGAGTACGCCTTTTTCCCTGAGTCGTTCGAGTAGTTCTGAGCTACCTAGTTTACTGAGGAGTAGCGCTGTAAATTCTGAAAGTGGAGGACGATCTTCCCGCTTGAGTCGTAGACCACGTGTAAGTACTTCCATGAGTGGTGCTTTTTTACTTGCAAGCTCAGCTGGAAGAAGTTCATCAAGGACGTTTCGAATTTGCTCGTGTGTCTTTTCTTCTTTTGAAAAGGCGCCAGGCTTCCTTAAAACATGCTTATTAAAGAGTGAGTTCACAAAAAGGATCGATGCCTGCCATGTACCGGCTTTTGATTGGTGCGATCCGCTTCTCCAGTCCGGGTCTTTCCATCCATCAGTTCCAAAAGAATGATCACCTAATCGCTCGAAGTCTATGAAGCAAAATGTGTTATTCACTAGAATAATGTTTTCAAGCTTCACATCTGTATATTGGGTTCCAATGTTTGCTTCGATATTTAGGAGTTGATGTGCAACAGTTGCTGTCATTTCTAGTACTTTCTCAAATCGAGAAAGAGCGGAGAGTGACCTATCAGCATGCACTTTGCGAACAAAAGTGAGTCCATCCATAGTGCCTTCTTGCATGAGAATAAATCCAGTTTTTCGCTCGAGTGAATAGTACGCACCGTACGTTGGAGGAGATATTCCGTAAAAAGCAGCTTTTTGTTGAACAGCAATCTCGTCTTCGGCATGTGCGCCACGAATAACTTTCATAACAACAGGACGCCTTGTTCTGATTTGTGACAGTCGTACAACAATTGTTCCTTTTGGTTCCCAACAAAGAATATCGTCTTTATTTGGATAGAGTGGTCTCGTATCGGATAGCAGCTTTCTTCCGCCATACTCCATAAAAGTGCATCCAAGTTTATCTGCGATGGAAGCAACTTTAAAGGCATCTGTGTAGATGCCGACGTATGGTGGATTTGTTGGAAAACTTATTTTAGCAAACGGAATCGATTTTGAGCGGATCGCCGCTGTGGCATCATCAGCACCACCAACATCTGAATAGGTTCTTTTATCTGCTCTTGCACATGCTGCCATTCTTTGTTCTCCTTGGTTTCTGTTTCCCTTAGAATGCAACGCATCCAGGCATATAGCTTTCTGTCTTATCGGAAACTGCTGCACTACTCGCTGCGCTACTTGAAGAACTACTCGATGAACTGCTTGCTGCACTATGTGCTGCTTCTCTTTCCTCAATTGCCGCAATAATATCATCACGGTCAATCTTCTTAATCAGTCCTTCTTCCGATAGTGTACTTGCAAGTTTTCTGCTTGATAGATTGCGAAGCATAATCGTACAAAAATCCTCAAGGGTGCAGCGTTCCTCTCTACGCACTTTTAATCCATTTCGAACCGTGCGTAGAAGAAGTCTAAATTTCTCTTCTGACAAATGGGAAGGTTTTTTTATTCGGCGGATCTCACCATCCAATTTTCTTTGTGAGTTAAAATACTCTGCATGGGGAATTGGATAACCGTTGAAAACAGAAGCTAAAAGAAGAAGCGAAATATGCCAAGAATGGATATGAGTTGACTTTGATGGAGTTCTATCTGGCTCGCGCCAACGACTTGTTCCAAAATTTGATTCACCAAGCCTTTCGAAATCAATTAAGTAAAAGGTGTTATTCGCACAGACAATATTATCAGGTTTGATATCAAAATACAGTTTTTTAAATGTTTTTTTTACAAAGTGGAGTTGCCTTGACACAAGAAAATTCATGCGTAGAAGCATGTCAAGTTTGTCATCCCAAGAATGAGAGTGATCTTTGTGGATGTGCCTTATGAAGTCTAATCCATCCATTTCTGCTTTCTGCATGACGAGAAAGCCTATTCGATGTGCTGCTGAGTAGCAGCTGCCAAAGGCGGGAGGGGCAATTCCATTATCCGCAGCTTTACTGTAATTTTCGAATTCTTCAGCAACCAGTGCAGAATTTTCGACAATTTTTATGACAACAGGTTTTTTTGTTTTTAGCTTGGAGAGCGTGATAACTCGTGTACATGTGCTTGTTTGAGCTTTGCCGCTTTGTTCGTAGAGTACATCTTCTCTTCCTCTAGAGTAGTGGCCTAATCCGGCCTCTAGTCCTGCAGGACCATCACTCTTTATCGACGATGCAAAACGATGCACAGCTGCAAAAGCAATTTTGGCATCCGTGTCAATGCCTGGATAGACAGGTTTTTTACCGGAAGGATAATGTACGTAGCTTCTCCACTCAATACTTGGGCGCTGTGAGGGTGTTGGTGTTTCATCTTTATCAGGTGACTTGCCTCGATCGTCCCTTTCTCTTTTCACTGCAGCCGCTTGCACGAACGCCGCAGCAGAAAAAGATGATGATGAAGCTGTTGTGGGAGCTGCCATTGCCTTTATCTCATGTTAAAATTAAAATATACAAATATTATAGCATAAATAGTAAAAAAATAGTTATTAAATAATAATTTTTATTATATAATTAATTTAAATTATAAAAATTTGCGGTGTACATGGCAGCAGTTATTCCAAGAACATTTTCTCATGGCGGGTTTAGCAGTGAAGATGCCCCTCCAGAAGAAGTACTCCAAAAGTCGTTACGAGGAACCATTTATTCTGAGTCGACGCCTTGTCATAGGGATTATCCTGACGTGCGGTTTTACACTGCGTCGGATGGGAGTGAGTGGGTTGTAAAAAAAGCGGCTTCTCGTCATGAAGTAGTAAAAACATTAGATGAAGCAACACGAGGTAGAGCTCCTAGAGTTGCATGGGGGAATAGCTTGTCTAGTCCACCTATTATTGTTATGGAAAAGTATGATTGTGATTTAAGCGTCTATCTCTCTGGAGATCATCCGTTTGGAGAGAGGCTTTTGTATACAATTCAACTAACACACCTTGTTGCTATGCACAGTATGGAGGGGGTCCATGGTGACATCAAACCTGGAAATGTTGTTCTCTCTCTAAAAACGAAGCAGGTGCGCCTAATTGATTTTGCCCGGTATTCAATTGGAATGGGTGTGTTTATGTATGGGAATACACCTGAGTTTTTGTCTCCGGAACGAGCACGCTCACTTTCTGAGGGTGTTGATCTTTCTGAAAAAGAGCTCGTTGCTGCAGATGCATATGCTGTTTCAGTGTCTGCGTTACACATTCTTACTGGAAAACTGCTTAAAGCATATCCTGCCGAAAGTTCGACAGATGGGTCGGCTGCAGGTGCTATTGCACGGTGTCGCTCTAATGCTGCTGAAATAGAAAAATCTATAAAAGAATCTTTTGACAGCATGGAAGAGCTGAGTGAGGAAGAAAAGCCTCGCTACAGTAGAATTTTCGTCTCTGCTCTCCATCCTGATAGCGGCAAACGATTAAACTGCAAAGGGTTAGCTTCGTCTTTGTTCTCTTTGGCAACAGATGAGCAAAAAAGTGAATTAGAAGCGAGGGGTCTCTCGAAAGAGATTTTCCAGATGTGGCAAAGAGATGTTGCAACGGATGCTGCTCCTGGATGTGGGTGCGTCTGTATGTAAAACTTCTTCTCGTTATTTATTAAAATAATTGCTATAATAGTACATAAGTTTTTGGAGAGAGGAAGAGTACGCATGGCAGCACTACAGGCGAGAATTGAAGCAAATATTTCTCAATTATCTAATTTTAAAGAGATTATAGAAGATTCATCCCGTTCTCTCGACGAGAGAATCGGAAGGGTTTTAGAGGGGTTTACGGCTATCCAGCACTCAGTTGCCTCAATGGAGCGCTCTTTTTCTCATTCAGCGGATGAGGCCACCCTTTTTCGTTTCCTAGCTCTCAAAGATGCATGCCAAGGATTTGAATCAGCGCTTGGAAACGCAATGGAATGTGCTTCAAGTGGAGCTGCTTCAGCGAGTGCTTTATCATCATCATCTTCATCATCATCACGTGATTCTGGTGCTGCACGCATTGCATCTCTTTCAGATCGACTTGAGCATGCGCTCCTCGTGTTTTTATCTGGCGATGTAAGTGCCCAGAGTGGTGTGATCGAATTGATGCAGGAGCTTGATTGTGCAATTTCCGAACTTCCTCATGAGCAAAGTCACCTGGTGCATGGAGCACGTCGTCTTCTTAAAAGTACGCATGCCAGGATACAAGAATATCTAGGAGAAGCAAGTGCAGCAGCAGCAACAGGGAAAGGAGCTGTATTGACTCTGAGAAGTGAGAGACAGCTCGTAAAACCCATCACATTTTTTGGTGCGAAAGTGGCAGACGGCGTGCGGACACTCACAAGAATGAAGAATCCTGATGCAGTTGCAAGACAGAAAGAAATAGAGAAAAAACGCGCGCTTCAAATGGCATTTGTAGCAGCCGGATTTGATGGAACAATTGGTATTCGTGGAGATGGGGATTGTCTTCTTCGATCGATCTATGTCAACCTTCTCCTTCAAAAAAAAGAAGATGTCTTACTTGAATGTATTGAACGAGTGGATCTTTCTACAGAAAATACCCTCAGAGAAAATACGCGGGCAAACGGTACAGTTTACCCAGAGCTCACACTGACACCTGAGGCAAAGGCGGAGCTGGTTGCTTTTTTAGGTGGTATTCAGGCTGGAGAAACTCATATCGATGAGGTCTTTTTATCAGATGGGCACCTAATGGATGAAGCGTTATGTGCTATGCTGCGTCTCGCTCTTTTACCTGCGCTACAAAGTATGGAGCTTCCTGATGGTGCAGAGTTTCTTCGTGATGAGGCGGTTGCTCAGGCAAAAGCAACCCATGAAAACTTATCAGATCTACATATTCGTGCGCTTGCAGATACGCTTGGAATTCATGTGCACACTGTCAGTTTTCTTGAAGGAGCGCAACCTTTTGCACGTTTTTTTGATCATCCGGATGATACCTATTTTGGTATTTCAGTTACCACGAATGGGCCTGAGGAAGCAGCAGTTGATGTTGCAGTGACGTTTACAGGAAGTGGAGCTGATGGACACTATGAAACAATGGTTTCGACTGGTGAAGAGCAAAAACTGGATGTTATTGCAATTCGACACGTATTGGAAGCGCTTGATAGTGCTGTTCCCAAAAGAAACGCTTCTGGAGGGTTTGATACAGCTCCAGAAAGAGAACAGGTTCAAGAGATTTTGGCAGAACTCTACGCACGATGCCCTCACACACAAACAGTGTGGGCGCATCCTGTACAAAGAGAGTTTGCTCTTCGTGTATGGACAATTATTGATGCGCTCCGAGCTGATGCAGAGAGTCAATTAGGCTATACTCTTGAGATACCCGAGCGTGCACCACGTTTTGCTTTAGATGCACACGTTGAAGCTGTAGGCGAGGTAATGGAAACGGACCTAGTTCACATTCCTTGTCTGAGCGTTGGTGATGCAGCAAAAGCATTTCATGCGTTCCATTGCGCGCCGTCAGGAGAGACTGCAGATATGCTCCTGCACCATATCAATGTGGCGTTTAGTGCAGACATACGTGGAGCTTTCTATAGTGTCTTTCCTCGTGAACATATATCAGTCGATACGCTTGGAGAATTCTTTGCCCAGCTAAGTGGAGTCCTTGCAGAACAAGGGGACACTGCGTCTGCATTTTTTGGAGGGGTCTGGCAAATCTATGGAAGAGAATGTGACAGAGGTGATCCGGAATTTGGGAAAAACCACTGTTTTGATTCAGCTCTCGCATTGCAATCAGGGCTCTCAAGTATAGCATAAAAACATATGTTTGTTATTAAATGAGTATCTTTGTATAGTATTGGCGCTTCTCCTGGGCAATGGCAGCCAAAGAGAGAGGGTTCGGGGTGAGGTAACTCACCCCCATATTTTCAAAGAATCTTTCCGATTTCATTAATTGTAACACCAAAGTACACTTCCCATCCGTTATAGGTTTTGGAGGTAAAAAAATATGGCAGCTGCAGCTGATATTCGTCCCATGCCCGACTATTTGCAGATGGTGAACGTCGTGATAACTGATATTGGGCTTCATGATGATCGATCAAAAGAGAGACAGGAGCATTTTCTCGCAGCAATAGCGGATCTTCGAGGGGTATTATGCGCGTCTTGTCATGAAGGGAATCCACAAAAACATCTCATAGAGAAGAACATATCAGTGATGGACGCGCTTGCAAAAACACTGTTTTCTGAAGAGTCTGTGGCTGAAAGAGAATATGCTCGAGCGTGTGCTGCTTGGAATGCGGTGCATGGATCTACACCTGGAATTTCAATCGATTCGAGGCGAAATCCTAGCCGGGCCTATGATGAATTCATGTTGTATCCATCAGAGGACACAGCCCGTGTATTGCTTGCACATTTAGATTCGTATTTTGGAATGGATGTGAGTGGGAAGGTTTTTGAAAGTGTTCCAGGGTACAGAATACATCTTCCAACGCGCATGCTTTTTTTTGAGGCGGTAACAAGGGTGATTGCTCGCCACAGGAAATCAAATACGTTTTTTGATAATGCGGCAGCCTTTTTTGCCTCTACTGTGGAGGGAGTAAGCCGCCAGTATGGTAAAACCCATTGGCATGTTTCAAATGCATCATTTACAGCCTCCATGCATAAATAGTTTTAATGATTCTATTTATTTCTTTAATTAATTTATAAAATCTTATTTTTGCTATAATTATATCATTAAAAGTGTTGGAGATTTAGATGGCAGCAGCGATTAATGGGTATTACACAACTTTTGTTACAAACTTAAGAGATGTGCTTGGAGATTTTGATGCGTCAGATCCAGGGCGCATGGGGGCTATGGTAGACATTATTGAAAGGAGTGGTGAAATATACGCTTCGGCCCAATCAACAGGATCTCCTGCTGATCGAATGTATCTTGAACAGGAGATGCTGCCGATGCTTAAGTTTGCTCGATCAATGCTCAGTTCAATAGATCCTTCTTTTTCAGGTTCTTCTGGGGGCGCAGCAGCTGGAAAAGGGGCTGCTGCATCGAGTGGTGGTAGGTTTCTTCTCAAAGAATCCCATGATGGGAGTCAAATAGCAAAGCCTGAACGCTATTTTGGAGCGCTTGCTGCTGCTGCGGGAGTTCCTGAAAGTCGTGTTATTCAATATAACGTCCTTGAAGCTGGGTTTTCTGGGAGAGTACCAGTTCGTGGAGAAGGTGATTGCCTTTTAAGGAGTGCGCTAGTATCCCTCCTTTTGCAAGGGAAATTTGAGGTGCTTGATCGTTTCTTAGAAGATTTCCAGGACACAGTGACCACTCGACATGCGACCGGGGTACATGATGCGATGGAGCTTACTCCTTCCCGCGATGGAATGTATCACAGTGTTTCAATAACACCAGACTACGTAGCGAATGTGCGAAGAATGCTTTGTGAAGTGTCTAGTGAAGGCGGGATGTCCTTAGGGGAGGTCTTTTATGCAAGGGAACACGAAATTGACACCGCGTTTTGTAACTGTATGCGTTCGGCTTTGATTTGTAAAATACAGGACCGGTCTTTCAAGCCTGAGTATCTCTCAGTTGAATTGCGTGCTGAGCTTGCTCAACAAGCAAAAGAAAGAAAGTGCTACCTGGGATCTATTCATGAAGCCGCTCTTGCAGAACTCCTTGGAATTCGACTGGAAAAAGTCGTTGTGGGAACAGGGCATGCATTCAGAGATTTTTCAGCTGGAAATAATGATCATTTTGGTATTCAGACTCAAATCTTAGGATCCCCTGAATCTCCAGATGTTGTCTCTGTATTCTTTTCCAGTGAACACTATGATGTGCTGGTGAATTCGAGTGGTGCACCAACATTAGATGTAATAGCACTCATGTCAACGATGCAGCATTTGGAAGAAGAGGTTACCAGAGGAACAGATCCTGAACAGGTAACAAGAGTCTTGGAGCGTGCATATGCTTTGGCTCCAATTACAAAAGAAGTTGAGAGTGCTCCAGCACAATTGACGACAGTTCTCCGTGCGCGCAGAATTATTGATGCGATGCGGACCCATGCTGAAAATAGGTTTGGTTGTACTCTTGATGTTAAAGAGCAGGCTTCAGTGTTTGTGGGGCGATTTGTTCCGACACTTGAATCTGATGCGCCACAAGCGACACATGTTGCTCCATTAGATGGGAATGTTGCTGCGGAGCGTGCGCTTCACAGGTTCTACTCGTATAAAACTGGAGCTGATGCGCTCGCACTTCTTCATGAACTGAATGTGTTTTTCTCACATGATGTGAAAGGTGAATTAGAAAGAAAAATGGGTCGAGAAATCTCTTCTGATGAGGAAATTGAGTGCACAAGTTTTCTTTTAGAAGTGCTTGAAGTACTTCAGGCAGGCTTTGATGGAGATGCTGAAAAACAAGAGAAATTAGGATCTTGTTTTGGAAGTATTTGGAGAAACCTTGGACGAGAGTCTGATAGAGGGGAAGGGGTCGAGTTTGGGCCTAACCACCTCTTCGATAGTCCATATTACTTTGGTCTTGCCCTTTCCTAAAAGAGGCTGACATTATTTATGCCTCTGCAGCTTCACTCTTTGTTGAGGCTGTAGAGGTAATGTATCCCTGTCTCAGCTCTGCTTGGTACACTATAAAGAGTCCCAAAGAGACAATTCCTGTTCCAAGAAATATCATCCAGTTAGGTGTTGTTCCCAAAATAAGCCACTCATTGAGTGATGCAAAAATGGGGCTGAGTAGTCCCATAAACGAAAGGAATGTCGCAGTAAATCGTCTGAGCATAAACCCGTACAAATTATAACAAATAATATTTGAAATAAGTGTCATGAGCAGAATGCCTTTCATAAACGGGCTAAAGTGCTCTACAGAAAGGGGGAGTGGAAACCAGCTTTCTACAAAAAATGAGTGCACCAGCGCCATCATTCCACCAAAGAGCATGCTTATGCCGTTGGCAGCAAGGGGCGAGACGTCATTTCCTTTGACAACGATTCTCAAGAGGATCCATCCATAGACAGAAAAGGCAGCAGCTCCCATGACTGAAAGTTCAGGCCAGCTCAAAAATCCAACGGCTGAGAAAAGTTCTTCAGCGCCGCTCTGGGTTGCAAGCACGGGAATAAAGCCAAGAAAGCCAACCAACATGCCTAAAAACTTTGTTCTATTTATTTTTTCACCAAAGTGAAAATACGAGAAGAGCGCCGCTAAGAAAGGTGAAAGGGAGTAGATGAAACAGGTTTTTGCAGCAGAAATGTGTTTCAGTCCCCAAAACTCGCAGATATTTGTTAAATAAATACTAAAAAAAGCAAGAAGGGAGAGGGGAAGGAAGTGGGTTTTTAAGACTTTAAGTTCTTTTCTTTTAGCCAGAAGGAGATATCCACCAATCAGTACTCCTGCAAGGAGCATTCTAAACGCTGTTAAAAAAATAGGAGGTGCATGTGCTAAGGCATCCTTACCAAGGGCAAATACACTCGACCAAAGGCCATACATGAAAATGACGACTAAAATAAACACCAGCTTGTTTCCTGCTTCACTCTGCTTTAGAAAAGTGTAGCAGGATTTCCCCGTTTTTTCAATCAAAAGAGATGAGTTGAAAAGAAGTTTTTAGATTTGATCAGTAAGAATTTTTTGACGGTACTCGGCCATCAATTCTACCATAAAATGTAAGTTGTGAATCGAGGCAAGGGTCATGCCTGTAAGCTCTTTTGCCTTAAAAAGATGGTGAAGGTATGCAAGGGAGTATTGGGAGCACGTTGGGCAGGAGCAATCATTCTCAATGGGTTGAAAAGTGGTTGCAAGTGAGCCTTTCGTCAGTTTTATATTCCCTTTTTTTGTGAAGACAACTCCATGACGAGCAGCACGAGTTGGGTATGAGCTATCAAAGGTATCCACGCCAAATGGTATGCATGCTTCTAAAGAGGAGAGGTCTCCAATACCAAGTAAGTGATTCGGTTTGTCTTTTGGAAGGCGAGGGAACGTATACGAAAGAAGTTCAAACATCTCACTTTTGGTTTTTCCAAGCGATCCTCCAACAGCATATCCATCAAATGGGAGATCTGCAAGAAAGTCTATACTTTCTTTTCTAAATCCTTGGTCAACTCCACCATGAACGACTGCATACATTTTTTGCCCATTTGGATTTCTAAGGTGTTCTTCAAGAGATCGCTTTTCCCATCGATGCGTTCTTTCGAGTGATTTTTTTAATTTTTTTGGGCAGATATGATATGGCGGCAGTTCATCAAAAGGGATAATAATGTCAGCGCCGAGGTCTTTTTGCGCTTGGACAGATGTTTCAGGGGTCAAAAGCACTTTTGATCCATCTCTATAGGACCTGAAAAGAACGCCGTCTTCTGTGATCTTAAGTACAGACCCATCGTGCTTTTTGGTGCCTCTACTTTTTAGTTCATCAGCAACACCCCCATAGGCAAGGCTAAAGACCTGAAATCCACCTGAATCGGTAATGATGGGGAGGTTTCTATTAATAAATTTGTGGAGCCCCCCAGCTTTTTTTACCACGTCGGTTCCGGGCTGTAGCATCATATGGTAGGTGTTACAGAACATGAGTTGAAGGCCCACTTCGGAAACCGTTGCATTGTCCAACGATTTCAATGTTCCGTTTGTTCCAACTGCAACAAAATTAGGAGTGTCGATAATGCCATGCGGGGTGTGTATTCGCCCTACACGCGCACCAGATTTTTTTGAGGTGTGGAGTATTTCAAACATGTGCTTTACTAAATTTTCTCAAAAGTCCCATTAGAGGACCCATAAAGGCTATGGTAATTACTTTTACTGCATAACTCATACAGATAATGTGTACGAGGTTATGCATGATACCATAGAGTCCGAGAATACTAAAGAGAGAAACGTCAAAAAATTGGATGATAAGCAGGAGTGTTGTTTGACGTATTGCAAATGATATATTTGGAAACCAGATTTTTGTTTTCCGCAATAGGTAAATATTTGCGTACAACATGGATACTGCAACCACTATCGACGTAATAAATATTCGAGGAGCAGGCGCTAGAATTTTTTCATAGTGGAGGTGAAATGTGTCCACTTCATGAGGAGCATACCAGACTTGGTATACACCCATTCCACCAAGAAACACGAGAGAGAAAAGCATCGCTTTTAAAGTGTTATCGGCTTCTTTTTCCCCAAAATACTCTTGCATAAGACCTATGCACAGCATAGCACCGATTGAATACGGTTCCACAGCTGTAACAGTTAATCCAAAGAGTGAAATCTGCTTTAATACATACAGATTAGCCATGACAATCATGACAATAAACATGGCTGTGAGGGTCGCCTTTCCAAGGCGTAAAGCGATACCAAGTGAGAAAAAGACAATCAAAAAATGGGAGATGAAAATAAGCTCGTTCATGAGTACTGTTTCATGCCTTGTGGTATGTGCACTGTCCGCGTTGGAAACGCGCACTGCGCGCCGTGCTTGGTAATAATATCTATGAATTTCAAAAAGACATCTTGCTGGACTTGTTGGAACTTCACCCAGTTTGTCGTTTTCGTGAAACAATATACCTGAACGTTAAGAGATGATTGGCCAAACTCAATGAGGTTAACAAACATTGTCTGATTCGAGTCTATTTCATCGTGTTCTCGAAGCATTTTTTCACAATCTTGAAGAATGGCGTCAATTTTTGTAGCGTCATCATACCGAATGCCTATTTCTTCTTTAATACGGCGATTTGTCATTCGAGATGGGTTTTGTATGCTAATGCTGGAGAAGATACCATTAGGAACATACAGCGGTCTTTTATCGAACGTACGAATCCTTGTCAGTCTCCAGCCGATGTGTTCAACGGTTCCTTCGACTTCCTTGTCCGGTGAGCGGATCCAGTCGCCAACAGAAAAAGGGCGGTCAAGGAAGATCATGAGTCCGCCAAAAAGGTTGCCGAGAAGGTCTTTCGCTGCGAGAGCGACAGCTAATGCCCCAGCTCCACCAAATGTGAGAACTGTTGAGACAGAGACTCCGAGCGCTTGCATGGCAATCATGGCAGTAATAAGCAAGATGACAATGCGAACTATTTGCGCCACTGCATGTACAGAAGTTCTGTCTACCGGGAGTCCTTTTTCAATCCGAATTCGGATAATATCATTCTCAAGGTTACGTATGAATCGCATAGCGAACCATACAAAAAGACCCGTATAGGTGAGTGTTTCTAAGCTGTCTAGCGTAAGGGGAAGGGTTACCGTTTTTACGTGGCCAAGAGCGATTCGAAAGGCATGGAAGACTGCCCAAAGAAAGACAAAATAATTAAAAGGGGATGAAAGCGCCTTTAAAAAAGCTTCGTCCCAAATTATTTTTGTGCGCTGCAACCGTGGTATAATGAGACCAAGAATTCGAGAAAAGAAAAGATACATGAGGAAAGCACCCAGAAAAATAAGCGCTATTTCCACAACCCATGTATAATTATTGATAAAATCTAGTACTGCTTTCATGCTTCAATAATTTTTTGGAGTTCGCCTGATTGAAAAAGTTCTGTGACGATATCACAACCGCCAATAAATTCACCCTTAACGTAGAGCTGCGGAAGTGTTGGCCAGTCTGAAAACTCTTTTATTGACTGCCGCAAAATATCATCTTGAAGGACGTCTCGTGTTTCAAAATCTGTGCCGATTCGATTCAGGATATCCACTACTCGAGCCGAAAAACCGCACTGAGGCATAAGCTTATTACCTTTCATGTACAAGACAACGTTGTGCTCTTTGATATCATTTTTAATTGTATCGAATGTTTCTACGACTGGATTGCTCATATATATTTATCCTTCTCTTGTTTCCATGCATTTGGGGTAAAGGTTTTCAGACCAAGTGCATGGAGGCTTGTGTCAAAATAATTTTTAAGGGACTTCATAACGAGCTGGTGCTGCTTAAAAAGTGGAATGCCTTCGAAGGAAGAAGAGATAACAAGTGCTTCCAAGTGTATTCCATCAGATCTTGGGTCGAGAATGTGCACCTCAGCTTCCCCAAGTGCTTTGCTAATAACGAGTTTTAAGTCTTCAATTGTATGCATTTTTTACTCCGTATAGGTGCCCATAATACGATGTTTCTACAAAGTTCTCAAGTTTCGTTTCGAAATTCTTGAATCTCTTTTTTGCGACGTATTCGAGCAGTTCTCCGTATTTCTGCCTCTGCAAACCGTCGTTTTTCATCGGCAGTTTCCGGTAAAACGGGCGGGACTCGTATAGGTTGTTTTTGACTATCAAGCGCTACAAAAGAAAAGTAGGCCGATACGATATGTTTTCGTTCTCCTGTTTTTGCCTCTTCTGCAGTGACACGCGCTCCAATTTCCATTGACGTTTCCCACGACCGGTTGATCGCGATGTGGAAGATGAGGTTGTCACCACGGCCAGCAGGAGCTAAAAAGTTTAGAGCATCGACCGATGCGGTGACACAAGTATGTCCAGAATGCCTTTCTGCAACAACGAGGGCAAGCCTGTCGATTATAGACATGACAAGCCCACCAAATACGGTTTCAAGTGAATTCAGGTCATTAGGAAAAATCCTATATGTATGGTCCTCAATGCTTGACTCTGAGACCTTTTTTCCAACTACGTTGTTTCTGCTAGATGACATACGTGTGTATACTCTTTTTCTGTTACAGGCTGTATAGAAAGCCGCATTCCTTTTTTTATGACAAGCATTGTTTTCAGTGCCGGGTCTTCTCTCATCTCATAGAGAGAAACCATTCGAGGGAATTTTTTGACAAACGCAATGTCTACAACTATCCACTTTTCATCTGTTGGATCAGGATAGGGGGCTGAAGCGACTTTTCCAAGACCGACAACACCTGGCGGTTTTGCGTTTGAGTGGTAGATCAGCACCTTATCGCCAATTTCCATGCTGTCTCTCATGAAATTGCGTGCTTGGTAATTTCGAACACCGTCCCAGGGTGTTTTTTTTTCCTTTTGCAAGGTGTCAATTGAATAGACGTCGGGCTCTGTTTTCATGAGCCAAAAATTCATTGAAGATTTGTGCATAGATACATACTATCAGGTTAAAAGATTTTTTTGGAGAAATGTATGCATGTGTCGCCCTTACGTGTTGCAGTGACTGGTGGAGCTGGACAGATTAACTATAATTTGCTTTTTCGTATAGCTAGCGGAGAGCTTTTTGGCAAAGACGTGCCGGTTGCTTTACATATTCTAGAGCTACCTCAAGGAATAAAAGCACTCGAAGGTGTGGTAATGGAGCTTAATGATTGTGCATTTCCAATGTTGCAAGAAGTTGTGACAGGAAGCAATCCACACGAAGTATTTGCTGATGTTGATGTAGCAATTCTTGTCGGTGCTAAACCGAGAGGGCCTGGAATGGAGCGGAAAGATCTTCTCACAGAAAATGGAGCTATATTTACAACACAAGGCAAAGCGCTCAATGAAGTCGCAAGCAAAGACGTGCTTGTCTTTGTGGTAGGGAACCCGTGTAATACGAATTGTCTCATTTGCATGCATAACGCTCCTGATATTCCGAAAGAAAACTTTCATGCGATGACGCGGCTTGATGAAAACAGAGCTCGGTATCAGTTAGCACAAAAGGCTGGCGTTGCGTGCACAGATGTTGAACGAGTTACTATTTGGGGGAACCATTCTGCAACGCAAGTTCCCGATATTGAAAATGTACGCATCAATAAAAAAAGAATTAAAGAGGTGATAACTGACCAGGAGTGGCTTACTGGGGCATTTATTGAAACGGTTCAGAAAAGGGGTGCTGCAATAATACAAGCGCGTGGAAAAAGTTCAGCTGCGTCTGCTGCAAATGCAACAATTGATGGTATTCAATCAATAATGGGAATGCATGACAAGGGAGCGTTTTTCTCAGACTGTATCCTCTCTGATGGAAATCCGTACGGAATTGCTGATGGACTCATTTTTTCCTTTCCGTGCAGAGCAAAAGGTGATAAGAGAGTTGAAATTGTGCCTCATCTTGCGTGGGATCCATTTATGGAAGAAAAAATTAAGCTCACTGAGAAAGAGTTGCTTGATGAGCGAGATATGGTGAAAGATTTACTGTGAGGGTGAAAAATGGGTGATGTTCTATTTCAAATAACAGACGAGCAGCTTGAGACAGGACTCAGAGGGTATCCAGTTGGGTATTGTACTACGTCTTTTGTCGATCCCGAGAAAGGGCTTTTTTATAGAGGCCGCCCAGTTGTCGAGTTTCGTGATATGGATCCAGAAGCCGTCATGTTTTTCCTCTACACCGGAAAAGATCCATCAGGACCAGATTATAAAGCATTCGTAGAGTACCTTCGAAAAAATGCCACGCTTTCAGATGACGTTGTTGATCACATAGAAAAGCTTCCAAAACAGGGCCATCCAATGAAACTCTTTGCGGCAGCGCTTGAGATATTTGGAATGATAGAAGGAAAAGGGGAATACAAAAAAGATGCGGCAATCATGATGTCGAAACTGCCTCATCTTGTTGCGTGTGTGATTAATTACCATGCAGGTTGGGGAGAAACAAAAAAGCCAGACCCTAATAAGGGATATATGGAAAACTTCGCTGAAATGGTGAATGTTCCGAATAAAAACCAAGAACAACTCACGCACGTTTTTCGTCTCTTTAATATTCTGCATTACGATCACGGTGGGGGAAATCTTTCGGCGTTTGTTGGAAAAGCAGTTGCATCAGGACTTGAAGATATGTATGGGGCGCTCACAGCTGCTATGTGTGCACTTGCAGGACCTCGTCATGGGAAAGCGAACCAAGATTGTTTGACGTTTGTGAAAGAGGTGGCAGAGAAGCTTGGAGATACAGCAACCGAAGCACAGGTCGAAGAACATATCAGAGCATTACTAGAGAATAAACAACTTGTGTATGGCTTTGGACATGCTGTGCTTCGTAAAGAAGATGCAAGAGCAAGTATCTTATATGATTTTGTGGAAGAAAATGCACCGGAGCATCCTCTTGCTCATATTGCAAAAATGTTGCGTCAAGCAGGACCAAAAGTTTTAAAAGAAAATCCAAAAATTTCAAATCCCTATCCAAACGTGGATGCTGTTTCTGGAACAGCGCTTGTCACAGCAGGGTTTGATTATCCAGAATACTTTACGGTTTTGTTCGGGTTATCTCGATGCATTGGTATAGCTACTCAGGTTATATACGAGCGGCTCGAAGCGCGTGATGGAAAGGGGACGCCCATCGTACGACCTAAATACATCTATGCTGGCAAAAAATAGGTTCTACTGCTAGACTGCGACAAGAAAAATTGGTAGTCTTATGACCTTGCGAAACATTGAACAGATGTTTAACAGATCCCTCTTACACTGCTTTTCGAAGAAAAAGTTGCTCCTTACATTTCCAGTGCTTTTGCTCTGTGGAGTACTTATTGTGTTTTGCCGAGCGCTTGCAATAGGAGCGAATAATTGGGTTACAATGTCGCTGACCTTTTTGCCATTTTTTTTGTGTACAAGTGTTCTTTTGTCCTTGGGCGTATTGCTTTCTCGAATATACCACAATGATGTGAAGCATATATATACGAGTTACAGAAAGCTTTTTGCCCAGTCATGGGAACTTCTTATTGGCATTGCATACATTGCGCTTCCAATGCTTCTTTTGTATCTTTTCTTATGGATGTTTCTTGGTCTTTTTTATCTTTTGCGGGAACTTCCTGGAGTCGGTGAATTTTTTGGTGTCATCTTAGCCTTTGGTCCATTTTTACTCGTGTTTGGTTCAATTTCTCTGAGTCTTCTCAACGTCTTTTCGCTCTACTTTATTACACCACATGTTGCATTTCGATTTGGGTCAAAAAAGCGGCTCCTTCAAGATGTTGCACAGAGGTTTCAAGGGAATCCTTTTTCTAATATTGTGTTCTTTTTGTTAGCAGTCATACCACTTCTGTTCATTGTGGGGTTGTTGTATCTTTCAGCATCTGTCACTGGGGCGACGTTCTCAGTTGCAGCAGATTCTGTTGCGCTCGTCATGCAGTGGTTTTTTATCATGATACCTTTTTGTGCGCTCCTTTCTCCCGGAGTCCTTTTCTTTGTTAATTTTTCTGTCGAAAGTTTTGTTTTTTTAGAAAAACGAAGACAAGCCCTTGAGATGAGGGGATGAATGTAGCTGTACTTGGTGCCGGGTTCTGTGGACTTGCTGTTGCGTTCTATGCGAAAGAGCGGGGCTTCAATGTAACCGTCTTTGATCCAAAAGGTGTAGGGGGTGGTGCATCAGGAGTTGCTTCTGGATTACTCCATCCATACCCTGGAGAGAAGGCACGATTAAGTGAGCTCGGTCATGAAGCATTCGCTGAAGCAAAAAAGCTGCTCACGATGTGTGGAAACGATGTTTTCCAGCAAGAGGGGATTGATAGGTATCCTGTTTCTGAAGAACAAAAAAGACTGTTTTCTGAAAGAGCTTGTGAAGATGAAACACTTGTTTTTGATGGAGAAAAGTTGACATTTACAGATGGGATCACTGTTTTTGCTCGCCCCTATTTACAAGCACTGAAAGAGCTGTCTGGGGTGGAAGTTGTACCGGAAACGCTTGAAGAAGAAAAGTTCGGAACATTTGATGCAGTTGTCTTAGCCGTGGGAGCACGTATTCACTCGTTTTCAATGTGCCAGACCCTTCCTCTCCGGTTTATCAAAGGTCAAGTCCTTCGGTGTGTTCGACCAGAGTGGTTAAAAAGAAGTCTGGTGGCAAAGGGGTATATTGCGTGCACTCAAAACCCAAATGAATGTATTGTTGGCTCTACATACGAACACAATTTTACATCGGAAGAGGTAGATATTGACGAAGCAAAAGCACAAATTCTTCCGAGAATTGCACGGTTTTTGCCTTTTCAGACTGAATTTGATGTGTTAGGGTGCGAGGCTGGGGTGCGAGTCGCCAACATGCACCACTACAGACCACTTATTGAAGAAGTTGCGAACAAGGTTTATGTACTGACAGGCATGGGATCGCGCGGCCTATTGTACCATGCGATGTATGCTCGGAGGGTTGCTCATCTTTTATGAATCAAGATAGATTTTTATTTACCGGGACTGGTGGATCGATGGGGGTGCCTGTCATAGGATGTGAGTGTCCGGTGTGTCAGTCTGCTGTAAAAGAAAATAAAAGACTTCGTTCTGCTGGGATTTTGTATGCTCAGGATAAAACGATCGCAATAGATGCCGGTCCGGATTTTAGAACACAGTGTTTGCAATATAACATTAAGACTATTGACGGCCTTTTTGTGACACATACTCACGCAGATCATATCAACGGGATTGATGATTTGCGCATCTTTCACTTTCGTAAAAAAATGCCGTTGCCATGCCTGCTCTCAAAAGAGAGTGTGCAAGACCTAGAAGCGCGATTTCATTATTTTTTTCCTCCATTTCACGGAGACATGTCGCAATCGAAAAAGCTCGACCTTCAGGTTGTGACTCACGATTTTGGAAGAGAAACCTTTTTAGGTGTGCCTCTCACTGTGGTAAGCTATTTCCAGGCAGGTATGAAAATCACCGGGTTTAGATACAAGTCATTTGCATATATTACAGATATTCAGACATTCGATGAAATGCTCTATACACATTTAGAGGGGCTCGATACGCTTGTCCTTAGCGCGCTCCGTTGGACCCCTTCACTTGTCCATTTTACAATCGATGATGCGCTCTCTTTTATTGACAAAGTGAAGCCAAAAAAGGCATTATTAACGCACGTTTCTCACGATCTTGAGCACCATGACACACTCATGCGTTTACCGGCTCATGTTCGTGTTGCTTATGACGGACTTGAGGTAGCAATTGACTAACGATAAACTGTATCAAGATGAAAAAATCTCTCTAGAGTCTCTCCACACTGCAATTCTTGTTGGTGGATACCTTCGCCCAAAAGAGCAGCAGCTTTGCACTGAACATCTTGATGAGCTCGAAGCCCTTGCTTCAACGTATGGATTTGAAACGGTAGAGAAGATTCCTGTCCACCTACGCAAGATTGATGCTGGAACGTATTTAGGTGAGGGAAAAATTGAAGAAATAGCGACTCATGTTGGAGACGTTATTGTATTTGATGATGAGATTACCCCAAACCAACAAAAAAACCTTGAAGCAAAGTTTGGGCGGCCAGTTATTGATAGAACTGAGCTCATTTTAGAAATTTTTTCTCAAAGAGCGCAAACGAAAGAGGCTCGACTTCAAGTTGAGCTTGCAAAAATCCGATACCAACTTCCTCGACTGAAACGACTGTGGACTCACCTTTCTAGACAGACTGCCGGTGGTGGCGGGTTTACGAAAGGGGAAGGGGAACGTCAGATTGAGCTTGATCGCCGAATTCTTAAAAGACGAATCACACGGCTCAATAATGAGATTGAGGAAGTGCGAAAAAACAGGGACATTCAAAGACACAAGCGACTGAAACAAGGCATCCCGACATTTGCAATTATCGGATATACGAATGCAGGAAAGTCAACACTTCTCAATGAACTCACGCAGGCCGGTGTTCTTTCAGAAGATAAACTGTTTGCAACCTTGGATACCACAACAAGAAAGTATACGCTTCCAAATCATCAAGATATTCTGCTCGTTGATACGGTTGGATTTATTCGGAAAATTCCTACGACGCTCGTCGCTGCATTTCGCTCAACGCTTGAAGAAGCTGTCTATACAGATATTTTATTGCATCTTGTCGATGTATCTGATCCTCTTGCCGAAGAGCATGCAGAAACAACGTATGAAGTACTGAAAGAGCTTTCAATCAAAGATCGTCCTATTATTACAGTCCTCAATAAGATAGACAAGTTAGAAAACAAACTTGTCGTTCATAAGCTTCGAGTGAAGTACCCTAAGACAGTGTCTATTTCTTCTACGACAAGAGAAGGGTTTGATGAATTAATGCACATCATGGAGCAGGAGCTTTCACGTCTTAGAAAAAGAGTGCAGTTACGTGTTCCTCAAAGTTCATATCAGATGATTTCGCAGCTTATGGAAGATGGGAATATCTTATCTCTTGAATATGAGGGAAATGATGTTCTTGTCGATGCGGAGATTCCGACGCAGATAGAGCATAAAGTGCAAGCATATGTCATTGAATAAACTTCCACAAAGAGAACAGCCAAGAGAGCGGATGAAACTGTTTGGAGCGCAATCTCTCAGTTTGGTGGAGCTTCTTGCTGTCTTAATGGGAAGTGGAACAAAAGATGTGTCGGCACTAGAATGTGCGAATAGGCTTTTGACTCGGTATGCGTCTCTTGAGGCGCTTATTCATGCATCACCACATAGCCTTTCTGAGGTAGATGGCATTGGTGAAGTAAAGAGCCTTCAATTAAAAGCAGCTTTTGAGCTTGCTAGGCGAATTCAGAAAGAAGTCTCTCCATTTCCAATACACGTTGAAACGCTAGACGATGTTGCGGCTTTTTTGCAGAGGTATATTGTTGGATTTTCGCAAGAGCGGCTTTTTGTTGCGTGTTTAAATACGAAGGGTATGTTGACCCATGTAGAAGAGGTGGGTATAGGGACGCTCTCTGCTGTCCTTGTTCATCCGCGTGAAGTATTTTCTGTTGCTGTAGCACAGCACGCAGCGCAAATTATTATTGCACATAACCATCCAAGTGGTGATACCACACCGTCTGAGAAAGATATCACTGTCACAAAAGTTTTTCAAGAAGCTGGAAAAATCATGCAGATTCCGCTACTTGAACATATTGTTTTGTCTGAAAAAAGCTATACTTTTGTTTTGAGAGATGTCACAAAAGAGATCGCGTCAGTCGCTATCGTCTAGACGAGTCGTATTCTAGCCCGTGAGAAGGGCGTCATCCGGTCTTTTTTCATAGATTTTTGAGGCTTTTTATGGCACACTGCTTCTCCATGAAAAAGAAGCGGTATCGAATAGAAACGCTTGGATGTCGGACAAACCAGTACGAATCCCAAGCATTTGCAGATCAGATGAAATCAGTTGGGTTTGAAGAAGCTCAAAAGGATGAGCAGGCAGACCTCTGCATAATAAACACGTGTACCGTTACAGATTCAGCTGATAAACGCTCCTTTTATCAAATTCGAAAGCTAGAAAGAGAGCATCCCGGCGCTCCAATCTACGTCACTGGATGTATGGCAGAGCGGAGAGCACAAGAAATATTAGAGGTTTCTCCTCAAGCGCGAGTTATACCGAATAAAGACAAAGAAGCCCTTTTGGAACTTGCGCTGCCAGAAGAACCGCTACCTGAGTTTTCTATCAAACGATTTGATGCTCATACGCGTGCTTTTGTTAAAGTTCAGGATGGGTGCAACTCATTTTGCTCCTACTGTATTATTCCATATGTGCGTGGCCGCTCCCGTTCGAAATCAATTGAAGAGGTGGTTCGTGAAGTACACGACCTCGTCGAGAATGGATATAAAGAGATAGTTCTTACAGGAATCAATATTGGTGATTTTGAAGCAGGTCTTGCAGACCTTGTTCGAGCGGTTGATGCTGTTGATGGTGTTGAGCGAATTCGGATTTCATCCATTGATCCAGATGAGGTTGATGATGCCTTGCTTGAGGCGGTTATTGAAGGGAAGAAAACCTGTCCCTCAATGCATATTGTGCTTCAGTCTGGATCAAATAAAATTTTAAAAAGAATGAACCGAAAGTACACTCGTGAAGACTTCTTTCACACGACAGAACGACTTGTCGCTGCGCATCCAGACTTCACGTTTACAACAGACATAATCGTTGGATTTCCAGGAGAAACAAAGGCAGATTTCCAGGACACGCTGGATGCAATGAAAGAAGTTCGCTTCTCGAAAGTCCACATGTTTCCATTTAGTGTGCGTCCGGGCACTCGAGCGGCGCGCTATACTGACTTTGTGCCTCAAGATCTGATAACTGAGAGAAAACAAGAACTCATGCACCTTTCAGAACGGATAGGGTATACGCTCCGAGAGGAATATGTTGGACAAACTATGAAAGTACTTCTTGAAGACAACCATTCAGGACACACTGAGAACTTTCTTCAAGTTGTAGTTGATGATCCTCGTGCTCGGCAAAATACAATATATGACGTGCACATTACTGGAAATACACCTGAGGGGCTTGTAGGTACGATATGTCAATTCGCATCCGTGTAAACAATAAGCCTTTTTCTAAAGACCCAGGTGCAAAGTGTATGCTGCCCCTGAGTCCATACAGAGTGACGGTGTATCCAACAAAGCTTGTCTGTTCTATGCAAGAAATGCTGCTTCCACACACAGGAGTGCTTCACGATTTCCATGTTGAACAAAATATCGACAAAGGATGGATTAGGATTAGTGGAACAGCAGCTCACGGTCGAGTCGCATATAGGGTAATGCATAGAGGGAATGAGGTCATTCTGTTAGATGAGCGCTCAAAAAACGTAGAAAAGCTCACAGTCATGCAGTCCTCGTTTCAGGCAAAAAAAACGCCGAAACTTTCGTTTGGAGCGACAAAAAAACAAGATGTATACAGCATCAGAAGACGTGTAGATCCAGCTGAGTACCTTCCTCTTTTGTACCACATCGGTAAAAAGTATCCACAGGATCAAGAGGTAACTCAAGGTCTTGGTGCACTTGTTCAAGATATTGAGAATGCTATTACACAAAAACAAACGGAAGAGATACTCACTCATTTTAATACGCTTTTTCTCTACGGATTTGAATCAATTTTTTCTCCTGTTTTACATGATGTTCTTCACTCTGGGTTAATAGAGGGGCATCTAAAGACAGCTCCTCATGCAGTCCTTGCTAAAATTGCTGATTTGATTGAACAGATGCTTTTTCAGGAGACTCGAGGGACGCTCACTCTTCTTCCTGCGCTTCCTTCAAAGCTTATATGTGGAAGAATGACACGTATTCCGTTTTCGCTTGGAGAAATAGATATCGAGTGGACCAAAAAAAAGCTCCGTCGAGCAGTTATACGAATACAAAAAACCGGCTCTTTTTCACTCACCATACCTCAAAAATATACTTCGTTTCGAGTCAGAAGGCCTGGATCCCACGCCTCTCTTCTACGTCGTTCGGGTGATGTGTTTCCTGTCTGTGAAGGTGATATATACTTTCTTGATCGTTTCCAAAAATAAATAAACCCTCTATATCTTAGGTGTATGATAGATGAATCAGAGCACCAAACCTATATCCTTGATGGCACACACCAAGATCCACACTCCTATTTAGGGCTGCATGTCGATGGAGAGGGAAAGAAATGGGTGCGTCTTTTTAGACCGAAAGAAAAAGAATTGTCTATTGACCTTCGAGGTGTCTTGCACGAGTGTATTCCTCTTGGCAATGGGTTTTTTGCACTTGAAGTACCTCAAGATCTTGGAGAGCAAGAATACAAAGTGCCATTTGCCAGTGGGATGTATGCGCATGACCCGTATGTATTTCGTTCAATATTGCAAGAAGAACAAGTAAATGCATTTCACGAGGGAACGCTCTTTGACGCGTATGCTCATATGGGAGGGCGGTGCAAAACGATAGATGGGATTTTAGGGGCAACTTTTGTCGTATGGGCTCCAAGAGCAAAAAGTGTGCATCTCATCGCAGACTGTAACCACTTTGAACGGGGCACACTCCCAATGAAAAAAAATAGGGAGCTATGGGAACTTTTTGTGCCTGGGATAGTAGAGGGAGAAAAATATAAATTCTCTCTTCTTGCATTGGATGGTGGAATCCGAGATAAGTCTGATCCGTATGAGCTGTATTCTGAAATGCGCCCGCAGACTGCATCAATATTGATAGATCCATTCAAAGAGCAAAAAGATACACCAAGAGTCCTGTGCCGAAAATCGTTTGAAGAAGAGCCCATGAGTATTTATGAGTTTCATATGGGCTCTTGGGTAAAAGAGGGACAAGCATTTCCAAACTATAGATCAGTTGCAAAAAAACTAGCGGCGTATTGTAAGAAAATGCACTTTACGCATGTTGAGGTGTTGCCAATTTCCGGTCATCCACTCGATGAGTCGTGGGGGTACCAAGTCACAGGGTATTTTGGCGTGACGTCAAGGTATGGTACGCCGAATGATTTTCAGTTTTTTGTCGATCATATGCACTCGCATGGTATTGGAGTCATCTTAGATTGGGTGCCCGCTCACTTTCCACAAGATGATTTTTCCTTTGCCTGCTTTGATGGTGCTCCTCTGTATGAACATGCAGATCCCCTGAGGGGATTTCATCCCCAGTGGACAACAAACATTTTTGACTACGCAAAAAAAGAGGTGCAAACGTTTCTTCTTTCGAGCGCCCTTTTTTATCTTGAAGTGATGAATGTTGATGGAATTCGTGTGGATGCTGTTTCTTCTATGCTTTTTTTAGATTATGAAAGAAAAGAAGGGGAGTGGACTCCAAATGAATTCGGGGGAAACCAAAATCTCGATGCTATTGGATTTCTAAAAACGCTCAATACAGTGGTGCATAAAAGAAATCCTCAAGCACTTATGATAGCGGAAGAATCACATGCTTTTCCGGGGGTGACAAAAAGTGTAGAAGAAGGTGGCCTTGGGTTTGATATGAAGTGGAATCTAGGCTGGATGAATGATACACTTCATTTTTTTTCACACGAGTATGCATATAGACATCATGAGTTGAAGCATTTGTATTTCACCCAGGTGTATATGCATGAGGAAAAATACCTTCTCGTGCTTTCACATGATGAAGTCGTGCACGAGAAAAAAAGCCTGCTTGAAAAAATGCCGGGAGATGAATGGCAACAGTTCGCCTCTCTTCGAATGCTTTTCACATATATGATGACGTTTCCGGGAAAAAAACTGCTCTTCATGGGTGGAGAAATAGGGCAAAGGAACGAATGGGATTGTAAGGCTGAAATACATTGGGATCTTCTCTCTGAGCCACTCCATCGACAATTGCAAGACTACGTTAAAGACCTTCAAGAAATGTACAAAACACATGCTTCTCTTTGGAGTGACTACACAGTGGGAACATTCACACATATCGAAACAACATGTGATCACTCATGTGTGCTTGCATACACACGCCAAAAAGAGGAAGAGCGTCTCATTGTCTTTCACAATTTTCTTGCTTTAGAGCAAACGGTGTCTATGTTATCCTTTTCAAATACCATTGAACCAATACTCTCTTCTAATGATGAGAAGTATGGTGGGAACGGCTTTTCTGATATGATTGTCAAAAATGATACTGGAAAAGTGCAACTTCGTTTACCTCCATTGACCAGTCTATTATGCAAAGTACTATGAACAAAGAAAACTATCTAAAGCTTGTTGAAGAGCTTCTACACCATGATCAACTCTATTATGAAAAATCAGCCCCTGAAATTTCTGATTTTGAGTACGATCAAAAACTAAAGTTTGTTGAGGAAATAGAGAAAGATCATCCTGAATGGGTGCTTCCTTTTTCTCCCACGCAGCGTGTTGCAGAACAACCCTCGCAAGGATTTGCTCAGGTTCAACATGAAGTGCCGATGCTCTCGCTCTCGAATACCTATTCTCGAGAAGAGGTTGAAGATTTTGTAAAACGGATGCATAAACTTCTAGAAAGAGAGAATATCGAGTTTTCATGCGAACTGAAAATGGATGGGATAGCCTGTTCACTACGGTATGAAAATGGGGTGCTTACAAGAGCATTAACTCGAGGGAATGGAAAAGTCGGCGATGATATTACAGCGAATATCAAAACGATTAAAAGTCTTCCTCTAAAATTAAAAGGAGCGTTCCCCGATGTGTTAGAAGTTCGCGGGGAAGTGTACATGCCTATCCACGTCTTTGAAGCATACAATAGAGAGAACGATCATACATTTGTCAATCCTCGAAACGCAGCTGCGGGCTCATTGAAGTTACTCGATGCGAGAATTACAGCTAAAAGAAAACTTGAAATTGTGTGCTATGGTATCGCAAATCCATCTGAAGCTTCTATTTCAACCCAGTATGAGGTGCATTCATATCTCAAAGACCTCGGTCTTCCAGCATGTCGAGAAGAGCACTTTGCAAAATGCACTTCAATTGATGAAGTGTTTACATTTATAGATTCCATCGAAAAAAAACGTGCAACACTGCCATTCGAAATTGATGGCGTTGTTATTAAAGTGAATGCGTTGAAGGATCATCCCAGGCTTGGAAGCACAGGGAAGTCTCCGCGATGGGCAGTTGCGTATAAGTATGCTGCAGAACAAGCAGTGACAGTCATCAAAGAAATTACAGTTCAGGTTGGACGCACAGGAGTTTTAACTCCGGTCGCTGAATTAGAACCTGTGTTTGTTTCTGGGAGTACCATTTCTCGTGCAACCCTGCATAATCAGGATGAAATCACGCGAAAAGACATACGAGTTGGAGACACAGTTGTTATTGAGAAAGGAGGAGATGTAATCCCGAAAGTCGTGTCTGTCGTCACAGAGAAACGACCGGCTGGGACAACTCCTTGGACAATGCCTGACTATTGCCCAGCATGTGGTGAAGAAATAGAACAAAGAGAGGGGGAAGTTGCATACAGATGTGTCAATCCATCGTGCACAAGCCAATCACTTCGTCGAATCATCTTTTTTGCGAGTCGAAGCGCCCTTGATATTGAGCATTTGGGTGAAAAAGTGGTGAAAAAGCTGTATGACCTCGAGCTTGTGACAAAAATATCAGACATATATCGATTGACAAGAGAAGATTTGTTGCTTGTTGAGGGGTTTAAGGAAAAATCGGCTTCTAACCTGATTGAAAGTATTGAGTCGTCAAAAGAAGTCTCCCTCACTCAACTTATTATAGGTCTCCAAATACCATTTGTGGGAGCAGGTACTGCGGAACTCCTTGCTGAAGAAGCCGGAGATCTTGATGGCCTCAAAGCGCTTTCCGAAGAACAGCTTATTTGTATAGACGGTATTGGAGAAAAAGTTTCAGATTCTGTCATTCAGTTTTTTTCGAACCCGGCGCATCTTCAAGAAATAGAAGAGTTACAAGAGTTGGGGGTGCACCCGATTCACGTTGTGAAGGAAAAAAAGAGGCATCCATTTTTTGAGGGAAAAACATTTGTCTTAACAGGGACAATGGCAGAATTTACGCGAACTGAGGCTGCAGATATCATCAAGGGGTATGGCGGGAAAGTGTCGAGTTCAGTAAGTAAGAAAACAGATTATCTCCTTGCTGGAGAAGAGGCTGGATCGAAGCTCGAAAAAGCTGAAAAACTTGGGATAACAATACTTTCTGAAGAAGATTTTTTAAATCTCATAAAAGAAGAGCAGTAATCTTCCATCATCCATGGTTGATGGGTAAATGTGTCATAGGGTATACTCGCCCGCTACATATATTTTTTTACGGGTATAGATATGACACAAACCTCTTCATCTGGATGGAATTCGCAATCAGGATTTATTTGGGCAGTTTTAGGATCAGTCGTTGGTTTTGCAAATGTACTGAGCTTTTCTGCGCAATGCTATCGAAATGGTGGCGGTGCATTCCTTATTCCATACTTTATTGCATATCTTTGCCTTGGTCTTCCTATGCTTCTCCTTGAAGGGGTGATTGGACAAAAATTTTCTATGCCATTGGTGACAGCGTACGGAAAAAAAGCACCAGGGCTCGGGAAATATGTAGGGTGGATAGCTATTTTATCATGCCTTACGATCGGTGCATTTTACATCGTCCTCACAGCCTATTCTGCGCTCTATACCTATTTTGGAGCAACCGGAGCTATTCCTGATGACACGTCCTATTTTTTTAAGTATCAATTTCTGAAAAGCACCTCAAGTCTTCTTGAAATTGGAGCTTTTTCATTGCCAATCTTTTCGGCTGTTGTTGTGATAAGCCTCTTTGTATGGTGGACAATGGTGAGAGATATTTCAAAAGGTGTGGAGACGGTGTGCTCAATGGTTATGCCTCTTTTAACTGTGCTTGTTGTCGTCTTTGCAGTGTTCTCAACATTCTTGCCAGGTGCGCTCAGTGGAATAGTTCGCTTTCTTCAGCCTAACTTTTCACGACTTACCGATATTGCACTGTGGAGAGACGTGTTCGGTCAGCTTTTCTTTAGCCTTTCCTTAGGTCTTGGAATCATTACCGGGTACTCTCAGTACAACGGGGAATCATTTAATCTCCGTCGCTCTATGACGCTCGTTGCGATAGGAGATTTTGTCATCTCATTTATTGCGGGCTGGGTTGTTTTTGCGAGTATTGGCTATATGAGTCACGTGAGTGGGGTTCCTTTTCAAGAAATGATAAAATCTGACTCTTCGTTCGAGATTGGCTTTATTATTTTTCCAAAAATATTAAAAACATTTGCTCCCATGTGGCAGTCCCTTTTGAGTGTTGTCTTCTTCTTTTGTGTATTTATTGCTGGAATTACCGGGGTTTTCTCAATTGTCGAAAGTGTCACAGGAAATGTCGAAAGAGAGTTTTCTGTTTCACGCACCAAAGCTGTGACGATTGTCATGGGTGTCATTGCACTGTTTGCTTCGCTCTTCTGTCTTGGGAATGGCCAGCACATTATTGGAGCTCTTTCCCCAATGGTGCTTGGACTCACCATGATTCTCAGTGCGCTTGTTGAGTTGATTGTCTTTCTCTATCTTACACCTGAGATACGAGACGATGAAATCTGGTTTTATGGTGAAAAGAGACGCATTAGCTTCTATGCAATTAAGTATGTTGTCCCCTTTGTTCTTCTGAGTATTTTAGCAGGAGGGATTGTAGTTGATGCTGCTGAACTCGGCGTAGGCTTCGTTGTACGTTGGGCTTGGTTTGCGGCTGCAACGACGGCTGCATATGTGATGATGCGGACAGCTTCAATCAAGCGTCGACTTGTGATGGCAAGCTGAGGAATAGAGGTTATACTGGGTGATACCCAACATGCACCCGCATGAACCCTTTCTCTTTTTGCTTTTCTAGGCACCGATGTATTCCAAGTGTGATATGGAACTCCCGTCCTAGCGGCTTTTCTGGAAGAACGTGTTTTGATCTCAACGCAGACAGCGTTTGAGATCCGACTGTAAGAATGAGTGTTTTGTCAACCCCAGGCCAGTCATTTTCAGTTATGATATATGCTCTTTTGATAAAGAACGAAAATGTTTTTCCGAGCTCTGAATCAATAGATCCGAACCATTTTTCTTGGGGGAAAATAACAGGAATAGAGTGCCCCATTCTCAGGTCCGTATCTGGAGGCACAAATCCATCAACGTGAAACACCTCTCTGAGATGAGCATACGCTTGCTCACTTATTGTTAAATAAACAAGACCATTTTTTTGCTTTCTCAGGGTTCCATGAAGATCAAGGTGAACATTTGCAAAGAGGCACCGCGTTTTTTCATTGTTGAGAGGGGAAAGTGATTCTTTAATACCTTCCCGTACAAGATATTCCGGTGTTTTTCTCGCAGAAGCTATGTGTGTATGAGAGAGTGAATCAATATATTTTCTTGAAGGAAGAAGCGAATACACTTCAGTTTTATTTTCAATCGGTTTGTCTAAAATTTCTTTCGTTTCAGTCTGGTGAGATCGGCGGAAAAATTTGACAAAAGAGTTTTTGACTTGGGTGAAAGGGGAGATGGCAACTTCTCTCGGTGGGGGGCTTTTTTTGACAAAAAGCGATTGAAGGGTATTTGCGTATGCACTCAGGCCTTTCTTTTCCGGCTTTTTTTTTGCTGAAACAAGCCGAGGCGTCTCACGTGTAGTGGGTTGAGTACTAAAGAGTTTTGTATCCATTTTTTTGCCTATGTGTAGAGCAAAATGCGTCCCTAGTGGCACTGAGTATACAGTATTTCATATCCTTGTCCAAGTAAAATAACTATTTACTGAATAGGATATTGTCACTACTATACAAGCAATTTATTTAATTAAAGCGAGGTATCTAAACATGCTGAAAGCAATTGGAAAAGGAGCGATCATCGGTGGTGTGCTTGTCTTTGTATGGACAGCACTTTCATGGATGTATCTTCCGTGGCATAAAACAACTGTACGTTCTTTTGAAAATAGTGTGGAGGTTGCATCGGTTATCAAAAAAAATGCACCTTTTGGCGGCGTCTACGTCTATCCGATGGATTATGAAAATCAAGACACAAGTATAAGTCATTCTGGAGAGCCTCTGATTTTTATGTCAGTAAACTACCAGAAAGGGTGGGATATGAATCCAATGACGTTTCTCTATGCACTCTTAACGCAGATTCTTGGAGCTGGACTCTTGAGCATACTTATGTATATGGCAGCACACCAGTCGTATTTTGCAAAAGTGTTTTTCGGAGCGCTTTTTGGATTTGGAGCAGGTGTTATTTCTCAATTTCCGATGTGGAACTGGATGGGGTTCCCAACAGCATATATTTGGGTGTCCATAGCTGATCTGACAATTGGATGGTTTATTGCGAGTCTTTTCCTGGCGTCATTTATTAAAGAGCCTACTAAAACTCAGATATAATTATTTGTGCGTACACAGTGAGTCACACGCGCTCCTGTGTACGCAGATGAAGCACTTATACAAGGAGAGAAGCGCCTTGGAGTTCGCCTAAGAGCGTTTGGTGGTTAAATGAGTGGAGTCGAACATTCTGGAGCGTCCCAAGCATGGTCTCATCGCCATCAAAGATCACTTTTTTCCAGCAGCGTGTTCTTCCTTTCAGTTTTCCTTCTCTATTTTTCTTTTCAACAAGCACTTCAACTGTTTGACCAATCATATCTGCTCTCTGCTCTGCGCAGACACTGTTATGGAGATCGATCAGTCGTTGTAGTCTTTCTTGTTTTACTTCTTCTGGAATATCATCCTTCCACCGCTTCGCTGGTGTTCCCTGTCTTTCAGAATAGGCATACATAAAAGCAACTGAGTACCGAATATCTTTCATCACTTGGTATGTTTCTTCAAATTCTGCATCTGTTTCTGTAGGGAACCCTACAATGATGTCTGTTCCAAGGCTTACATTTGGAACAATTTCACGAAGGAGAGCGACTTTTTCTAGGTATTCTTCCTTCTTATAGATTCTATGCATTTTACGAAGGATTCGGGATGATCCCGCCTGGATAGGGAAGTGGACAAACTCACAGAGCGAAGGGAGGTCTGCAATTGCATGCATAAGCTCTTTTGTGATGTCAACAGGGTGACTTGTCATGAAACGAATTCGCTCAATCCCATCAATTTTATCTAGGCGGTACAAGAGATCGTGGAATAGGCAGTTCCATTCCGGCTTGTCTTTTCCATAGCTGTTTACATTTTGACCAAGGACGCAGATTTCTTTATATCCTTGATCTGCAAGCATACGGACTTCTTTTTCGATATCTTCTGGAGGGCGAGAAACCTCCTGTCCTCGAGTATATGGGACAACACAATAGGTGCAGAATTTGTCACATCCTCTAATAATAGAAACGTGTGCTTTAATAGCGTCATCTCTTTTTGCCACTAGATAGTCTAGATTCTCTTCAAATTGACTATCGGTTCGCAGTGCTTTTCCATTTGTATACAGGACTTCATCGATAACACTATTGAGATCTGTAATATTGTTTGTTCCAAGGACAAAATCAACATTAGGAAGCTTTTTGAAGAGGCTTTCTTTTTTTGCCATAGCCATGCAGCCGGTCACGCCAATATAAGGACGATTTTTTTTGGTTCTTCCAAGCTGGCCTATTTTCCCCATGACCTTACGCTCTGCCAAGTCCCGAATTGAACACGTATTGAATAAAAGGAGATCGGCATCACCTTCATTTTCAACCTGGGTCAGCCCCCTTTGAAGCAGTTGACCTGCCATGATTTCGGTATCTAGTTCGTTCATTTGGCATCCGTAGGTGCGGATATAAAATGTTTTGAGTGGTCGATTCATATGGCTTTCCAATGTTTTGTGGGGCGCAAGTATACGGATCGAAAAGTCGAAGTTCAAGGATTTTCTAGGGAGAGTAAGAGCCCCGATTGCGAGCTAATCCAGGTTGTATGCATTCTTTGTGAAGCAGGAGGTTTAAAGCACTTCTTTTAAGAAACGGTTAATTAATGTATAATAAAAGATGTATTTGAAAAGAAATGATGAGAAATGTGATGGATCCATCCGAAGAAAGGTTCTTAAAACACATACTGCAGCCACTTGTGGAGAGTCATACATTTATAGATTCATCAAAAGCTATTGAAAATCAATCTATTAAATCTCAGAACCTCCAGTTTCTCACGCTTGGTCTGCATTCATTAATCCGTCGAGTTGAAGAAGGGATTGTGGTGTTAGAATACTATGGAGAATGGACTTCACCGGACTATTCAGCCGAAGAAATCATCGCCTTGCAACAAGAGCGGATAGAGCTCATGAGTAAAGGGCTTGCTATGAGCGACTTAAAAGATCTCATGAACATAAGTGAAGATCGGATAGATCTCTACTATGCTCGTATCCAATCACTTATATATGAAGAAGAATTCTATGGGGCCGGGTCAGTTGCATTACTGCTGCTCCTTCTCTCTCCAAACGATCCAGCTGCTTGGATCAGCTTCGGTATAGCAGAACAGCTTTCTGGCCGGGTTGTTCGTGGTGCGCATGCGTTTGTTGCAGCCATAGAGCTCTCTCAAGGCGCGCTTTGGCCTATCCTCTATTCAGCAAAAGCACTCTATCAAGTTGGTGCTCCAGAATGTGCAAAGGAACTTTTAGAATTAAGCATTGCTGCATCGAAAGAGGACCTGAATCAAAGAGATTTTAGAAAAAGTGCGTATGCACTGTATTGTTCAATGCCGTAGCTTCTTTATACATCTATTTGATTCAATTCGGGCACTGCCAGAAAAAATTCTTGGAAAAAAAAGGGGGAATCTCTATCCTATTCGCATAAACGATATAGGGCTAAAAAGGTTTTCACATGACCAAAAATTACTTCCAAAAATCAGTGCTCGTCTCAAAAGAAGAGGCTCGTGCTTCAAAAAACTGGCTCGTCTTCGATGCGAAGGGTAAAACGCTCGGTCGATTTGCTTCTGAAATTGTAAAAGTTCTTCGTGGAAAGCACAAGCCTACATTTACCCCGCACGTCGATTGTGGTGATGGTGTCATCATTCTCAATGCGAAGGAGATTCAGGTGACTGGATCAAAAGAAACTCGAAAAAATTACTACTACTATACAGGCCACATTGGCGGACTACGTGAAGTCCCTTATGCGGTGATGAAAGAGCGAAAGCCTGATTTCATTATCCGAAATGCTGTGAAAAAAATGATGCCACGGTCAAAGCTTACGAATGCACAACTCAAGCGTCTTCGTATCTTCGCAGGAAGCGAGCATGATCACACAGCACAAAAACCAGTAGAAGTAAACGCTTAAGCTAAGGATTTATTGAGATTATGCAAGAATGGATTGGTATAGGTAGACGAAAGACATCTGTTGCTTCTGTCCGACTACGTAAGGGAACTGGTAAGGTTCGCATTAACGGAAAAGAGTTTGAAAACTATTTTCCACTTTCAGTTCAGCAAGAAAAGATTTTATCACCTCTAGAAGTTGTTGAAGCAAAAGGTGAATATGATCTTGTTGTTCGTGTAAAAGGTGGCGGAATCGAAGGTCAGGTTATTGCAACTCGACTAGGTCTCGCAAGAGCGCTTGTTCTGCAAGATGAAGATCGTCGAAACTCTCTGAAGGGAAGCGGGTTCCTTACTCGTGATCCAAGAAAGAAAGAGAGAAAGAAATACGGTCTTGCTGGTGCGCGTAAGCGTTTCCAATTCTCAAAACGATAAAACAATCTTTTACAGATATATGTTTTTTGTTCAAACCGCAGTCAACAACTGCGGTTTTTTTATTTATTAAACTATGAGTATCTGTGTTAGAATTTGTAATTAATATCAAATTAAATAGGGGTTGAGGGATAAAGTGGAAATTGAAAATGTAAAAAATAGATTTTCTCAGTTAGAGAATGTCGAATTTGAGATTGAAAAAACATTTAATACACTAGGGTACATTCCAGTGGTAGGAAGTGCGTCGTCGCCATTTCGATTAGTGATGGGGCAACTGCAGCAGGATATTGGAGTGCTTGGAGTGCTTTTTTTTGCAACAACAGCCATCATTGATGCTGTAACAGGAAACTCTGCTGATGCCGGTGTTGAGGGAATACAGAGGTCGTTTTCACAAGTCCTTCATGGGTGCGGTAATATTGGTCGCAGTGCACTTGAAGCCCTGCCGCTTCTTCCGCTTATTACATGTCTTCCATATGATCAAATTGCTCGGATGAAATATACCGGGGAGTATGAAACTCGTGATGAGGCAATTCCTCATCCAGGTCTTTGAAAAAGCTACATTTCTGTAGCTTTTTCATTTAGGCGTATTTTGCCTCTAAATACCTCATATACGGCTCAATAGAAAGTGCTTTTCCCGTTGCTCTTTTGATTAACTCCTCAGGTGAAAACTGACGTCCATGCATGTGGACTTTTTGGATAAGAAAGTCTCTGATGAAATGCATATCACCCTGACGTACTCGTTCAGCCCAATCCGGGTGGTCTGTTGTAAATTGTTCAAAAAGCGCTGCCGCATAGAGGTTTCCAAGGGCGTATGTAGGGAAATACCCAAACCCTCCGTGTGCCCAGTGAATGTCTTGTAGGCAACCCTCTGAAACTGAATCTGGAGTGATTCCAAAGTACTCTTGCATTTTTGTATCCCACGCTTCTGGAACATCTTCAACTGCAAGTGAGCCTTCGATTAAAGCAGATTCTATCTCAAACCGAAGGATAACATGCAAACAATAGGTTGCTTCGTCAGCAAATATTCGAATAAGAGATGGATTGACAGATGTAAGTCCATCATAGAATGTTTCTTCATCGACTCCTTCTAGCTCACTTGGAAATCGAGTCTGAATTTCCTTATGCAGGTACGAGATAAATGGTTTTGAGAGGCCGATATAACACTCCCAGAAGCGAGATTGACTTTCGTGGATTCCAAGAGATGCAGATTCACAAAGTGGAGTTCCATACTCATCGACAGGGAGTCCAAGCTCGTAAAGGCAGTGGCCTCCTTCATGCAGGGTGGCGCTAATATTATTAAAAAAATGAGACAGGTCTGTATGGGTTGTCATCCTCATGTCGTTTGGGTGAACAGGCATACAAAATGGGTGGTGGGCTTGGTCTAATCGAGATCGTGAACTGTCAATCCCCATTTTTTCAAGGAGCTCTTTGCAGAAGGTAAGTTGTTTTCCTTCATCATACGATGCATAAAGAAACGATGGTGGATCCTTTTTTCGTTTCGCTTTTTGTATGAGCTCGATCAAGGCAGGCTTTAGCTCTGAAAAAAGAGAAGAAAGTTTTTTGTGGGTCATTCCCATTTCAAATTCGTCGATGAGGGCATCGTACGGGTGCGCTTCATATCCGATGAGGTCTGCCTTTTTTTTGCATGCATCGACTATTTTTTCCAGGAGAGGTGCGAAGGTTGAAAAAGTGCGTGTTTGCTTTGCTTCAACCCAAGCAGTATGGGCTTGTGAAGTTAAGGAGGCAAATTGACTCACAAATTCAGTTGGCAGTTTTGTTGCAAGTGCTACATCTCGTCGCCACATTTGCAATGCTGCTTTTTGCTCATCTGACAGATCATCTCGAGTAAAGCTCCCTGTAGAAAAATCGATCAGTTTTTCTAACAAGGTGCGAAATTCAGGACATACGAGGTGGTCGTGCGCCATTTTTGCTAGGAGTTCAACCTGCTTTGCGCGAAAGGACGTTGCAGCAGGAGGGATGTATGTTTCCTGATCCCACATTAAGAGGTTCTGGACGGATAGTAGAACGTGTCTTTCCTCGTCAGCTTTTTTTATTGCTTCATAGAGTGTTTGTGTTTCTTGCATAATAGGTTGATGCTCCTTTCAAAAGTCGAGTGATCGTACGTACAAAATATGCCTTAAGAGGTGTTCCAAAAGCAATCGCAAAGCCACAGAGGGAGATAACAAAGCTGCCCATAACGACATCCGTTACCCAGTGGGCTCCAATAATAATGCGAGGGAGTATCATAAACACTCCGTAACAAATTGCTGGAATGGCTCGTTTCAAAGAGGTCCAATGGAGGTACGAGAGAATGAAAAAAAGAGCTGTTGTTGCGTGATCACCAGGAAATGATTGATGTGATGCATCCTTGACTCCTGGAAAAAAATGAGAGAGTCGCACGGCACCATCTAAGAAAAGTGAAGGGCTTTTGCGTGTGATAGAGAGAAGGTGTGGCATAATTTGCTTATTGACAAGGGCTATAACTACAACAGCAGTGAGACATGAATAGATGAACTCACCTAAGAGATTCAAGCGGTGATTTGGATCTGTTTTCTTATACAGGCGAGCAAGAAAAAGAATGATAACTATGTCACTAATCCAGTCGAGCCAGTGGGAATTGATAAAGCGTATACAATATGGTGCCGATTCGACAAGTGGATTTAGAGTATAAAAAACAACGTTATCTATTGTGTCCCAGATATGAGAGGTAGCTGGTATGAACCAGGAGAGAAGAAGGAGAAAAACCGTGCAAGCAGAGCGTTTCAGTAGACTCATGTTTTTGCAAACCTCCTCACACTTAATGCAGCAAAAAGGATGAGAATGAGTGAAAATGAAAAACCTATAGGAACTAACCCCTCTTGTCCAAGAATTTTCAGTGACAGCAGGCCCATGTAGCTAGCTATAAAAAGGGCAAAAAGCAAAAGGAGCGAAAGCGCAGCATTTTCATTTCTGCTAAATGCGTTTGTTGCTCGATATATGAGAGGGAGAAAGAGAAGGGAAAAAAGAGATATTGAGAGTTTGAAATAGAGCGTGCTTTCAAAATGATTGCGCAATTGGAGCTGTTTTGCGAGCTTTTTTTTCTCATACAGTTTGCTTAATGATAAGCTTTTATGAAACCGTTTGCTCCAGCTTCTCGCAGAAAGTGCAGGGACTATTCCGTTAAACGAAAGCTGATCAAGAGACTCTTCTTCAATACTATATTTTGTATTCATTTTTGCTATTTTTTGGACTCGATATCCAATCTGTTCTTCAGGTGCATACAATCCACAATGCCAAATGTCAGATCCGTTAGGTAGTATGAATACATCAGCTAAATGCCCTGTGACTCTATCTTGATGTGTAAAAAAAATTGTGGTTCCATCGTCAAGTTGTACAGATCGAGCTCGTGGAGTGCTTAAGGTGGGAAGCCCTTTTTTTAGTGAGGATTGTTGAAATGTATCAACAGTTTCGACAACAAGAGGGTAGCCGTATTCATAAAAAAGGAGGGTAGCTCCTATAGCCAGTATCCCAGTCCATGTAATTGGAGCGTACAGTCGTTTCAGAGAAATGCCACCGGCTTGGAACGCAACGAGTTCAAACCGTTTTTTGAGGCTGATAATTGTGGTAAAAGCACCAAGCACAATTGAGAGGGGGACAAAGAAATCGAATCGCATGAGATAACATGAAAGCAAATAGCCAAAGGAGGAAAGAAAGCTTGCTGAGCTTCGTAAGAAGGGGCGTATGTTCGCTGAATATTCAATAAGGGCGTATGTTCCTCCAAACCCAATAAATAAAAAGAGCACATGCGTAAGAAACTTCGAAGCAATATAACGGGTGTGTGTTTTCATAGCGCAAGCCCTTTTTCAATTCGATTTCTAATACCCCAAATGAAAAGGGGAAGGGTGCAGAGAGGCAGAAGGAAGCAGGTACACGCAATTGCAGGCCGAGCTGCGAGTGTTTTTCCTGTAATGTATCCAGAAAACGTAAGCAGTGTTGCAATCATGAGTGGGAGAGCAGCCTTCCATGTTCTTGATCTTGATACCGAAAAACTTGTGAAGAGAGCAACCTGCGATAAAAAGAGGAGTGTTACTGGAAAAAAAAGTGCCTGGCCAAACAAAAAAAGAAAGGGAGAAGCAGTCGAAGGATTTTTGACAAAATCTTTAAACTGATTCGAGAGCGGAATACATTCAGGAGAAAGGTTTGCTGAATTATTTGCAGCCCAATCGGAAAATGAATCAATCTGCATGGCAAGAGAATCAATGTTTTCAATATACGTTTGCGTCTCATTTGCAGAAATTAACGTCGCGTCTTTCGCTTGAAGCTCAGATTCATTGAGTGATATTGAGGATGCGAGGATGAGGTCGATGCTCTTTGTTTTTTCATTGAAGATGCCGCAAAGCACATTTTGAAGAGTCTCTGAGGACGGGCCGTCTTCATAAACGATATGCATTTTTTTATTACTATTGAACTGAGAGTTTCTCAAAAAAAGAAATGGATTTTGCGTATTCACTTCAGAGATCAGTTTTGCGATGCGAGCTTTGGAATACGGCAGGTATGAAAATGAGAGAAGTGAGGTCATGCACGCGAGAACAAAGAGGGTGTATCGAATTGGAGTGAAGATTGAGAAAAGAGACATTCCTCCCATTCGAATTGCCGTTAATTCATGAGACTGTGAGATGGCCTTTCCAACATAGTACGCGCTAAAAACCGAGGCAAGAAGCATTGCAAACGGGAGGAGATAGGGGATTTGGAATAAAATATATTTTGAGGTGAGCTGCAAACTTCCAACAGCAGAGGAAAACCGTGCAATATCTTGAAAGCGCGCAACAAAAAGTATGAGGCACAGCCCCAAGACACTGAGAAAAAAAATTCGTAAGAAAAACGTAAGGAGGTAGTTCCAAACTTTAGGAATAACCATTTTCATTTTCGCTTCATATGCGTATACTGGTTGAGTGATTCTACCATGCAGGGCAAATTTACGCTATGAAAGATCCCCTCTTTCAAAAATTCTATTCTAGCTTTACTGCGCATGTCGAGGAAAAGAGCCGAGTTTTACTCGCTTTGTCGGGTGGTCTGGATTCGTCTGCGCTGCTTCACCTACTTCTTGAGGCACAAAAGCTGTATCCTTTTACCCTTGTGTGTGTCTATGTTGATCACGGGTGGAGAGAAGAAAGCAAGCGAGAAGGAGAAATCCTGAAAAAGAACCTTGAATCACTCGGGGTGCCATTCTTTGTAAAAACCATCTCTGAACCATTCGTAAAAAAGAATGTAGAAAATCGATTTCGTGAGCTTAGGTACGCACGTCTTCATGAAGTGTACGTTCAGGAACAATGCAACACTTTATTAACTGCACACCAGGCAGATGACCAGGCAGAGACAGTGTTAAAGCGGGTTTTCGAAGGCGCCTCTCTGCATAATTTTGCAGGGATTCAGGAAGTGAACCACCTGTTTGGAATGCGGGTAGTTCGTCCACTTTTGCTATGCTATCGCGATGAGTTAAAAAGGTATCTTGAAAGAAAGAAGAGCTCATTTTTCCATGATACAACAAACGACGACTGCACATATACCCGAGCTCGAATACGCCATGAAATACTCCCGTATCTAGAAAAAACATTTGGAAAAAATATTAAAGAGAATCTGCTCCATGTAGCAGCTGAATCAAGAGTGTACACAACTCCCGTATTCGACAGAATACAGAGACGGAAAGAGCTTTTTCAAAGAGAAATTCCTTGGCGCATGCTGGAGACACTTTCTGCTGAAGAATTGCATGCACTCATTCAGATTCGATGTCCTCATTTTTCGAAACGTGACAAAAAGCTCGTGCGCCACCTTATCCTGGAAAAAAAGAAGGGAAAAAAACTGAGGGAGGTTTCTCTTGGAAAAGAGGGGGTTAAAATTGAAGACAAATTCTAATGGATTTGATAGGATGTCATGACGGCTTAGGGGGGTGTAAATAATTAATAAGATAATTACTTCAGTGTTCTTTTAATTATTTTTATTTTTTTGTTGGAAAACTATTAAATAAAAAGGTAATAGAAGGTTTAGGTCAAAAGTAAATGTTCAAAGGCAACATGGGTAATCAAGACGACGATAAGTACCCCAACGAACCAAAACGGGGTATTCCGGGTGGGTTTTTTCTTTTTTTACTGGCAGCAATTCTGATCATATTGACGATTCAGAATCTCTCTACTGATAGGGCCGGAAAGGTCTCATTTAGTCATCAGGTAGAGCATCTTGTTAATTTAGACCTTCTTCACCGGGATGAGAACCGAAAAGTTGCTCAAAATGAGAATTTGGTTACGTTCAGTGGTCGTTTTAAGGAAAGATTGTCTGAGGAAGCGAAAGCTCGATATCGATACCTTGAGCTCTTGAATGAGCAGAATGAGCTCACTGAAGGAAAAGTCAGGCTTGGAGATGAGCTGACTGTTCTTCAAGGAAATGTATCAGATGCTGCACGAACTTTTTTATCTCTCTCAGGTATGCCGGTTGCAAAAAATGGGTACCAGGTCGTTACGCCTTTTTACGATACAAAAGAACGAGTCAATTCAATTTCAATTCCGCAGTCCCCACGTGTTGAGTCGTATAACTACGAGGCACTAAAGACTCGAATGACCCAAGTGAAGGGAAGCCCAAGCTCTGCCAAAGTGCAAGAACTTGGTGGCGATATTCGACTTTTGTTAGGTGGTCTGCAGTCTCAAAAATTGGGTATTGGTAGTGAGGCTCTTAAGGAAAAACTTGCTTCTATTAGCCAAAAGCTCGGAACGACAACTGGCTCTCAAACAATAAGCCCTAGAGAAGCGCTTGCCTCGTATGAACTTGCTCTTGCTGAAATTGGCAGTGTGATCAAGGAGCTAAATACCGTAAAGAACAATGTTCGACTCGGTCAGCTTCGAGCTGTGAGAAACTATTTAGTAAATCTAGAGCAATATTCTTACTTGACGAGTGAGCTGTCGACAAATACGAGTAAACTAGATAAGGCTCGTCAAAGTGTAGCTGATGTAACATGGTTCTTTAATAATAAAGAGATTTCTACACGTGCACTTGAAAAGCAAGACCCTGAATCGTTCAGCAGATGGTTTGGTCAAGCAAAAATGGAATGGGAGAATTTTCAGACCAACAAAGGGTTGTCTTTTAGAGCTCCGGACCAGCCACGTACACCTGTTCTTGAAAAAACGTTTAAAAGTCAGGAACCTTCGCCAAATTACTTAAGCTATTTTTTTACACTACTTCCAGTCCTCTTCTTGCTTGTGATTGTGTACTATCTCTTTTCAAGACAAATGAAGGGAGTTGGATCCTCAGCGATGAACTTTGGAAAGTCACCTGCAAAAATGCTCAATAAAAGCCTGAATAAAGTGACATTCAAGGATGTTGCCGGAGTTGAAGAGGCGAAAGAAGAGCTTGTTGAGGTTGTAGACTTTTTGAAAGATCCAGGCAAGTTTACTGCACTTGGTGCTCGAATTCCAAAGGGCGTTCTCCTTATAGGTCCTCCAGGAACAGGGAAGACGCTTGTTGCAAAAGCTGTGGCAGGTGAGGCTGATCGACCATTTTTCTCAATTTCCGGTTCAGATTTCGTTGAGATGTTTGTTGGAGTTGGTGCGAGTAGAATTAGAGATCTTTTTGACCAAGCAAAGAAAAGCTCTCCTTGTATTGTGTTTATTGATGAAATAGATGCTGTCGGCCGACACCGTGGAGCAGGAATTGGTGGTGGTCATGATGAGCGTGAGCAAACACTCAACCAACTTCTTGTTGAGATGGATGGGTTCGACACAAACGAGGGCGTTATTCTTATGGCTGCAACAAACCGGCCTGACGTTCTTGACAAAGCACTCCTCAGACCTGGTCGATTCGATAGACGTGTTAACCTGGATCTTCCTGATCTCAAGGGGCGATTTGAAATCCTCAAGGTCCATGCGAAAAAAATTAAAATGGATGAAACAGTTGATCTAATGCAGCTTGCTCGAGCAACTCCTGGTGCTGCAGGTGCAGACCTTATGAATGTGCTCAATGAATCAGCGCTATTGGCTGCTCGAAAAGGGCGTAGTTGCGTCACTATGGTAGAAGCGATGGAAGCTGTCGAAAAAGTCCGCTACGGAAAAGAGCGCAGAAGTATGGAGCTTGATGAAAATGAAAAGCGAAATACAGCGTTTCATGAATCTGGTCATGCGATTGTTGGGCTTATCGTTGAGCGGGGAGATCCTGTAGAAAAGGTGACCATCGTGCCACGAGGAATGTCTCTCGGGGCTACACATTTTGTGCCGGAAAAAAACAAGGTCAGCTACTGGAAAAAAGAGCTTCACGATCGACTTGCTGTACTTATGGGTGGTCGAATTGCGGAAAAGCTTTTCCTCGATGACTTCTCATCGGGTGCAAAAATGGATATTCAGCAAGCGACTAATATTGCACGTGCAATGGTTTGCGAATGGGGAATGTCAGATAAGCTCGGTTCTGTTCAATATGGAGAAGTTGTTGATCAGCAAGAATATTATCTGCCATCGCAAAGTGAGCGGCTTTATTCAGATGAAACAGCAAAAATTATTGATGCAGAGGTGAAGGAAATACTCGACTCTGCAAACACAAGAGCAACGCAGATTCTTGAGGAGAATCGTGAAAAAGTTGAGCTGATGTCTAATATGCTTCTTGAGTTTGAAACACTCGATAAAGAAGATGTAAAGGCTATTATGGATGGGTCTTGGGACTCTGAGAATAAAAGAGAGAAGCAAAAGAAAATGGAAGAAGCACATAGAAAACTTCCGCCTCCGCCTCCATCTCAGCAAAAGCCATCACTCAATGATGGGGTGAATATTCGCCCACAGCAGGCATAAATAAAAATCCTTCTTAAAAGAAAAAACCCCGGTTCACTACCGGGGTTTTTTTTGACCAAAAAAAAGCCCGCATTAAGCGGGCTTTTATTATTCCTGTGAAAAGTCTTTTAAAGGAGGGGGAGGAAGGATATTTATCTTTCCAGTGCCTTCTTTTTGACTCTCTTTAGGAGCTCCTTGGTGAGGCTTTCGTGGGCCTTTGTTGTCTCCTTGAGCGTGTCTTCGAGGACTCTTTGGTCGATCACCTCTAGGAGGGCGCTGTCCCTCGTTGCTTGAGCTTCCGCCTGAAGGTCCACCTTCTAAAAGCGCTTTTCGAGATAGGCGTAGTTGCCCTCGGTCGTTGACCTCAATCACTTTCACTTCAATTGGGTCACCAATTTTGAACATCCCTTCAAGATTATCAACTCTCTCATGAGCAACTTCAGAAATGTGGCAAAGTCCTTCTTTACTTAAGACTGCAACAAAGAGTCCAAATTCTTTAATTGAAACAACTTTACCTTTGTATGTTTTGCCAACTTCCGGCTCTGCAGTCAAGTTGTATACAATATCTTTGGCTTTATCAATTGCTTCTTGATCGGTTGAGGAGAAGCTCACGATGCCGTCGTCGTTAATGTCCACTTCGACGCCAGTTTCTTCAACAATCGCTCGGATTTGTTTTCCACCTGGGCCGATAACAACGCCAATTTTGCTCGGAACAATTTTCATTGTCTCGATTTTTGGTGCGTACTGTGACAGCGTAGTTTTGGACTGAGGACAGACCTCAAGCATCTTTTGTAGAATGTGCGTACGTCCTTGCTTTGCTTGCATTAAGGCAGCGGCCATGATCTCTCGTGTGATTCCTTCAACCTTGATGTCCATCTGGAATGCTGTAATACCGTTTGCATCACCGGTGATCTTAAAATCCATGTCTCCAAGCGCATCTTCAATTCCAAGAATGTCGGAGAGAATGACGTGGTTTTGGTTTTCAAGGATAAGTCCCATCGCTATTCCGGCAATCGGTCTTTTGATTTTTACCCCAGCAGACATCATTGCCAAGCATCCGCCACATACAGAAGCCATAGATGAAGATCCATTTGATTCTGTAATATTTGATTCAAGTCGGATTGTGTAAGGGAAATCATCTTGAGAAGGGATGGCAGCAGCGAGCGCTCGTTCTGCGAGCTTTCCATGTCCTACTTCTCTTCGTCCTGGAGGACCCATGCGCCCAACTTCACCAACAGAGAACGGTGGGAAGCTGTACTGCAAGTAAAACCTTCTCAATCCATCAGAGTTAAGGTCTTCAAACCGTTGCCCCATTGCTTCAGGTCCGAGTGTACATACAGCAATAGTTTGTGTTTCACCGCGAGTGAAAACAGTGCTACCATGTGTTCGAGGAAGAGGGTCCATATCGACAGAGATCGTTCTGATTTCATCGAGAGAGCGTCCATCGCATCGTTTTTTTGTGGAAAGAACCATATCTCTCATGTATTTAGAAGATACTTTTTTTAGCGCACGTTGAACGAATATTTTCGAGAACTCAACTTCTTCACCATTTGGCAGAAGCGTGTCCATAACAAGCTTGTTCACATCTGCAAGTGCTTCTTCTCGCTCTTGCTTTTTAATTGTTGTCAGTGCTGGCTGGATAGGCTCTTTTACAAGTTCTTCAACTCGGTTGAGAAGTTCTTGTGGAAGAATCCGAAGTGTTGTTCTGTTTTTCGGCTTTCCAACCTCATTTTGCCAGTCAGAAAGGCATTCGCAAATGCTCTTGATTGCTTCGTGTCCTTCTTCAATAGCTTCAATCACTTTCTCTTCAGAAAGAAAGTCGCAATACCCTTCGATCATTAAGATTGCATCTTCTGTACCGGCAATGACGAGATCTAGAATAGATGCTTCCATCTCTTCAACCGTTGGGTTGATGACAAACGCATCGTCAATCATTCCCACTCGAACAGCTCCGATTGGCTTAATAAGAGGAATGCTAGAAATGGTAAGTGCAGCTGACGCAGCGCAAATAGCGACTGGATCAGGAGTGTGTACTCCATCATATGAAAGAACGGTAGAGATAAGCTGCACCTCATCATAAAACCCATCTTCGAACATTGGTCTGATCGGTCTGTCGATGAGTCGGCAGGTGAGTGTTTCTCTTTCAGTTGGTTTTCCTTCACGTTTAATGAAGCCGCCAAGAGTTTTTCCAGCCGATGAGAACTTTTCTTGGTAGTCTACTCTTAACGGGAGAAAGTCAATATCTGCAGCAGAAGGTGATGTACATGCTGTAGACAAAATCATGGTTTCGCCAACAGTGACAAGGACTGATCCGTCTGCTTGTCGAGCGAGGCGCCCTGTTTCAAAAATAAGCTCTTTTCCGCCAACAGAAACGCTTGTAGTGTGTTTGTTCATGGAATCTCCAAGGTTTAAGGAATATGGTCCCTCGGCAGCGATAAGTTTGAGTGCGGATAGAAGTACACAAATGATTTTGTGTGCTTGTATGCACACTCAATATTCTTTCGAGGCCTTTTCGCAGCCAAGGGAAATTTTAATTACTGAAGTATTGTACATGAGGATTTCTGAAAAGATCAATAAAAAAGCCGGTCAAGAAGACCGGCTCAAATATTCTTTTCTACCTTAAAGAATGAGTAAGATGCTTACTTTCTCAAGTTAAGTCGAGTAATAAGGCTTTGGTATCGCTTTGTGTCTGTTGAGTTAAGGTAATCAAGAAGTTTTCTTCTTTGTCCAACAAGCTTAAGAAGAGCAAGTCGAGACGCATGATCTTTCGGAGCTAGCTTAAGATGCTCTGTTAGTTCAGTTATTCTTTCAGTAAGAATAGCGATCTGAACGTCAGCTGATCCAGTATCTTTTTCATGCAGCTGGAATTTTTTTGTAATTTCTTCTTTTGTTCCCTTATCTAGTGACATAATTTATCTCCTCATGTGAGGGTTTAGACATATAATTTGTTTGAGGTAGGGTCTCAAACAAACAGTTTATAGACAAAGTAAGTGTTCACTGCTATCTCATCAAAACAGATAAGTTGCGAGGGTACGCACAGCTCCCGCTTACACTTTAACCTCCCAAGATTGTACCACACTACACATATATCAACAACAGTGATATGCTCTCTTTCTATGGATGAAAAATATATGCGAGAAGCACTTCTCGAAGCGAAAAAAGCATTTGATAGTGGCGAGGTTCCGGTAGGTGCGGTTGTGGTGGTAGATGATTGTATCATTGCGAGAGCACATAACGCTGTCGAAGCAACTCAGTGTGCGACTGAACATGCAGAGAAACGCGCAATAGAAAGTGCGAGTAAAGTGCTTGGAGAATGGCGGTTGAATACAGCAACCCTCTACACAACACTCGAACCCTGCGCTCTTTGTTTAGGTGCGGCGTTCCTTTCTCGAATAAAAAAAATTGTATATGCAGCTGATGACATTCGACATGGTGCATGCGGATCGTGGGTCAACCTTCTTGAAAAAAAGCATCCAACACATTCGCTTGAAATCAAAAAAAATGTATTGCAAGCAGAATCAGCAGATCTCCTTAAATCTTTTTTTAAACAAAGGCGTCAAAAATAATGGAAGAAGTGTTCGAAGAACTGATTCAATTTCAGGAAAAGAAACTATTAAAAATTGCAAACGAGATTAGTCCTAGAATAACGAGTGATGATATTCTGCAGCCAAACGATTTTCCGGAGCTAGAGTCAAATCCGTATTTTAGATATGAGGAGGGGGTCTTAAAGGGAATACATACAGCGCATATGGCGCTTCGAGCCGCTGCCGCTCAAGATTGACGCTGTTTCCGTTTTTTGTGAATTTGCCACAGTCTAAATCGCTCCCAAAGCGAAAGTGATCCTTTCCCGAGTCGGCTAATTTTCTCTAGACAAGCATCAAGGAATTCTTCGTCTTTGAGTACGGCTTTCCCTGTTTTAAAATCATAAATTTTAGGATCTTTTGAAAAGTTGTGGACTGAGATATTCGTTTTAAAAAGTCTTTTTTTAAAAGAAACGAAAGAAGTTTCAAACGATCGCAAGAAGGGAAATGGGCTGTGGATCTCCCATTTCAAAAGGGCATAGAAGTATCCAAATGAGAGGGCTGCAAGATATGAAAAAAACCGTGCATACTGTTGATCTGCTAGGTCGGAAAAAAGACCAATGCCAGCAATTGCCAAAAAGAGCCATCGAGCTTTCATTGGAAAGGTAAGGAATAAATACAATTCTGCCTGAGGGTAAAGGAATATCCATGCGATGACAAGGGCGTATATTGCAGGCATAGGGCCCATAAGTACAGAAGGGCTTGGATAGAGTAAGAGAGAGCAGGTTCCAGCAAGACCGGCAGCGAGAGCGCCTCCCACAAAAACTGTCGCAAGTTCTTTTTGGCTCCGCATTGCAAGGAAGGACATTCCAATACTATACAAAAGGTACAGGGTAAAGAATACGTGGAGAAGGTGGTTTACAGAAAGGAGGGGTTCAATAAAAACATATGTGATGTTCTGCCAAAAAAACCATTGTTTGACACCGTGTAGTGAAAGAGTGAGCCACATTGCCGGATTGAAGAACTGGAGCCACGCAGGTGCTAGAACAGTCCATAAAGTGGTAACAACGCTTGTGCCAACTATTCCCAATAGTAAAAATTTGAGAATGGGAGGGAGTGGAATTTGAGCCAGACGGTTTGAATAGTACATAGTGCTTTAAGAGCATAGCGGATTGAATAATTTTTTTCCAAGGAATTAGAGCTTGAAAATTATCTGAAAAGTGGGTTTACTTGTTGGGGTTACATTGAATGAAATGATAGGTTAATACAGTTATGAAAAAAGACGGTCACCCTCAGTATCAAGACGTCCTCTTCCATGATACAGCGACAGGAACTCGTTTCGTGTGTGGAAGTACGCTTCAACCTGAAGAAACTGAAGAATTTGAAGGACAGACATACCCAGTATACAAAGTACCGATTTCTTCTGCATCTCACCCATTTTTCACAGGATCACAACAGTTTGTTGACTCAGAAGGTCGTGTTGATAAGTTCCGTAAGCGATACGGTGGGAAGAGCAAGAAGCAAGACGACTCTGCATCGTAATCCCATAGTATCTTCGCTATGGAGGAAAAGATTCAAAAATTATTAGATCGCCTAGATGAAGTTGAACAACTTCTGGGCGATCCTTCTATTGTTTCTGATCAAAAGCAGTATAGATCACTGACTCAGGAACATTCGTATCTTCAAGAAGTGAAAGATGCCTCTACAAGTTATTTTTCTGCAGTGCGGGCACTGAAAGAGAATAAAGAGATGCTTAAATCCGAAGATGACCTTGATATGAAAGAGGTAATTCGAGAGGAGATTGCATCCCTTGATAAAGACATACCTGAACTACAATCAAAACTAGAGACACTCCTTGTTCCTCCCGATCCACGAGATAACAATAATGTCATCGTTGAAATACGGGCCGGTACAGGTGGTGATGAAGCTGCGCTGTTTGTCGGCGATGTTGTCAGAATGTATAAGCTCTATGCTGATAGAAGAAGTTGGTCGGTTGAAGTACTCGCATGTACACCTTCTGATGTAGGTGGGTTTCGGGAATATGTCATGGTTGTTTCCGGAGCCGGTGCCTTTCGGTATATGCAATACGAAGCGGGAACGCATCGAGTGCAAAGAGTGCCGGATACTGAGACACAGGGAAGAGTGCACACGTCTGCCATCACAGTTGCAGTGCTAAATGAGCCTCCAGAGTCAGAAGCAATTCAAATTGATGAGAAAGACCTAAAAATTGACACCTATAGAGCATCAGGAGCAGGTGGGCAGCACGTGAATACGACAGATTCTGCTGTGAGAATAACGCACATTCCGACAGGGACTGTTGTGTATTGCCAAGAAGAGCGATCTCAACACAAGAATAAAGACAAGGCAATGCGACTTTTATCAGCAAAGATTGTGGAAGAGCGGGAAAAAGCGCAGGCCAAAGAGCGAGCGGATATGCGGTCTTCACAGGTGGGTTCAGGCGATAGATCTGAGCGAATTCGAACCTATAATTTTCCTCAAAATCGGGTGACAGATCATCGAATTGAATTGACGCTGTATAACCTTGATCATGTTCTTGAAGGTGAGTTAGAACAGTTCTCAGAGTCACTTGTTAAGCATTATTATCAAGAAAGGCTAAGTGCTGATGAAGCTTGTTCGTGAATACTTTGCTAAAAGTGTTGAATTTCTTGTAAAAAAGAATCTCAAAGATGCGAAGCGAAGTGTTGAAGAGCTACTTGCGCATGTTCTCCGTGTTAAGCGCATGGATGTTTACCTTCTTTTTGATAAGCCTATGCAACAAGAAGAAGTGGATCTTTTCAGAGAGGCGATCCGTCGGAGAGCCTCAGGTGAACCTTACGAGTACATTGTCGGAACGGTTGATTTTTACGGACTCTCCCTTCAGGTCTCCTCATCAGTCCTCATTCCAAGACCTGAGACGGAACTTCTTTTACCCCTCCTTACTCAAAAATACCCCTCTCGTACCTTTGCTCACGTTTTAGATCTATGTACAGGGAGTGGTTGTTTGGCATTAGGGGCTAAAAAAGCGTTTCCGGATGCCTCAGTTCAGGCGGTAGATATTTCTGAAAAGGCGCTCATCGTTGCGCAGAATAATGCACAAAGGAATGGCCTTGAGGTTCAATTCTTTTGTGGTGATCTGACAACTCCTCTTCATGATGATGGATTCGATCTCGTTCTCTCAAACCCGCCGTACATTGCTCAAAAGGTGTGCGAAGAGCTTGATCCATCTGTAAAAGACTATGAGCCGAGAGTCGCTTTAGATGGGGGAGAAGATGGGCTGCTCTTCTATCGTCGGATTCAAGAAGAGCTACCGCCTCTTTTAAGGGATGGAGCTGTGGTTGTTCTTGAGATTGGGTTTGATCAAGGAGAGGCCGTCAAAGAAATATTTTCCACAGGTAAATGGTCGAATCTCCTGCTAGAAAAAGACTGGAGTGGAAAAGATAGGTTCTTTTTTCTTGAATACACAGCATAAACAGAGTAAAATATTTGTATGTTTGGATCCCTGACTGAAAAATTTCAAAATCTTTTTGTAGCACTTTCGAAAAATAAAACGTTTACAGAAGAAAACGTTCAAGATGCAATGCGGCATGTGCGTCTTGCCCTTTTGGAGGCGGATGTAAACTATTCGGTTGCATCTCAGTTTGTTAAACGGGTGAAAGAAAAGATTATAGGGCAGGAGATTATTAAGTCTGTCTCTGTTCGTGACCAGTTCTCAAAAATTATACATGATGAGCTCGTCTCGCTTATGGGTGAAAAAGAGCCGGAATTGTACTTAAAGGGAAGGCCGACTGTCATTATGATGTGTGGGCTTCAGGCTTCAGGGAAAACAACACAGTCTGCAAAACTTGCGTACTTTTTACAAAAGTCTGGAAGTGAAAAAAAAGTCCTTTTAGCCGCATGTGATCTTCAAAGACCTGCTGCTGTTGAACAACTTCACGTCCTAGGAAAGCAGGCTGGAACAGATGTTTTTTCTATAGATGGATGTAAAGACCCTGTGCGTGTTGCAAAAGAAGCATGCACAAAGGCAAGTAAAGAAGGGTATGATGTTCTTATTCTGGATACGGCTGGACGACTTCACATTGATGATCAGCTGATGAAAGAGCTTGAGCAGATTAAAAAAGCGACGAATCCTCACGAAGTACTTTTTGTTGCAAGTTCAGCAACAGGTCAAGATGCCGTAAAAACAGCTGCAGAATTTGATAGTAGAGTTGCGCTTACAGGAACCATCCTCACTATGCTCGACGGGAACAGTAGAGCTGGTGCGGCGATCTCGATAACAGAAGTCACAAAAAAGCCGCTCAAATTTGAAGGGGTTGGAGAAAAGTTGGAAGATCTACAGCTTTTCAATCCTGTTTCGATGGCTGATAGAATTCTTGGCATGGGTGATGTGATTAATCTTGTCAAAAAGGCGCAAGAGCACATCGATGAAAAGGAGTCGGAGGCACTTGAAAAAAAAATACGAAAGGCAAGCTTCACATATGACGACTACCTGAAGCAAATGAAAATGATCCGAAAAATGGGGTCATTCAAATCATTGTTAAAGATGATGCCTGGCATGTCTCAGCTAGGTGATATGGACTTTGACGAAAAAGAGTTTAATCGTCTTGAAGCAATGATCCTTTCGATGACACCAAATGAGCGGATTGGAAAAGATGAGCTTGAGCATGCTCGAAGACGCAGGATTGCTGCGGGTAGTGGTGTTCATGTCGATGAAGTGAATAGAATGGTCAAAGGGTTCAAAAAAATTCGTCAGCTCATGAAAAAAATGCCAAGTATGAAGAATAAAATGATGAAAGATCCCTCGTTCAAAGATGTCCTTTCGGGAAAATTTTAATTTGTCATTTTTTTCCTTTTTCACACTCTCTGAACAAAAAGTATTTCCCCTGAATTTTTTCATATATTTTTATCCCTGTATTGGGTAAACTACCGTGATTGTTAACAGACCATAGACACGTTTGAGGAGTTATCCCATATGTCATTAAAAATTCGCCTGAGACAACAAGGTAGAAGAAATAGTTTAAAATATCGACTTGTCCTCGCTGACTCTCGTTCTCCACGCGATGGAAAATACGTTGAAACGCTAGGTCACTATGATCCTGCTATGGATGGAGATGCTAATGCACATGTCCACGCAGACCGAATTTCCTTTTGGCTTGATAATGGTGCAGAGCTAACACAGAAAGCAGAAGCTCTTGTTAAGAGATTTGCGCCTGAAGTAATTGCTGAGCTTAAAAAAAGACAGCAGGAAAAGCGCGTTAAACTTGCTCAAAAAAGAAGAGCTAACAAAGGGTAATTCCCGAGCGGAGTGTGTGAGGAGATGCAGTACGATATCCTCTCTCTTTTTCCTGAGTATTTTACATCTCCCTTTTCGGTGAGTATGTTAAAAAGAGCTCAAGAGAAGGGGCTTATTTCTATCAACTGCATCGATATCAGAGATTTCGCTGAAGGAAGGCATAAGCAGGTTGATGACAGACCTTATGGAGGCGGCCCCGGTATGGTCCTCATGCCCGGACCGGTAACCAAGGCTGTTAGAAGTGTGAAAAAGCCGAGTAGTCACGTGGTGTATCTTAGCCCTCAGGGAAAGCCGCTGACTGCAGAAAAATGTAAAGAGCTTGCAGAGAATGAACATATCGTTCTGATCTGCGGGCACTATGAGGGGATTGACGACAGGGTTATTGACCTTGAAGTTGATGAAGAAATTTGTGTTGGTGAGTGTGTGCTCACAAGTGGATGCCCAGCAGCAGCCCTCTTAGTGGATGCTGTCAGTCGGTTTATTCCAGGTGTAATTGGCCATCCCGATGCGGCGTATCATGACTCATTTGAGAATCAAATGTTTGATTCGCCACACTACACAAGACCGGAAGAATTTGAGGGACTCAGAGTCCCGGAAGTGCTTCTCCAGGGACATCACGCGAAAATTGATGCATGGAGAAAGAAACAAGCTGAAGAAAAAACACGTCAGGTACGCCCTGACTTGCTACACAGGAGTTAGAAACCGATGAGTCGCAACGCTGTCATAGAAGCTATTGAACAAGAGCAGCTGAAGAGCGAAATTCCTGACTTTGCAGTTGGGGACACCATCAAGATTCACGTGCGAATCGTCGAAGGTGGGAAGGAACGAGTCCAGGCATTCACTGGAACAGTGATTGCACGAAAAGGGTCAGGTCTTTCTGAGACTGTTTCTCTTTATCGTGTTGCATATGGAACAGCTGTTGAGCGTGTCTTTATCCTTCACTCTCCAAACGTTACAAAGATTGAAGTAACGCGTCGAGGTAAAACAAGACGAGCGAAGTTGTACCATATCCGTGGTGCGTTTGGTAAAGCTGCCCGAATTAAAGAGAACATTGTTGGTGCCAACAAAGCAGAAGCTGCTCGTGTTGCTGCGAAAAAAGAAGCTGCTCGAAAGGCTGCTGAGAAAAAAGCAGAAGAGCCAACTGCTGAAGAGCAAAAGCCAGAGTCTGACGAAAAAGGCGCTGAATAATACGTGCTTTTTAATTCATCAGATATTGATTATGTCAAAGGAATACCCCGAGGGTATTCCTTTTTGTTTTCTTGAAATCTCCCCATATACAATCGAAGGATGGAATGGATCAGTACGAAAGAGAATTACAAGCAAAAGGGTTTACACACGTTGTAGGTATTGATGAGGCGGGACGTGGTCCTCTTGCAGGTCCAGTGGTTGCTGCAGCTGTCCACATTCCATATAATGTAACTATCGATAGAATTGATGATAGTAAAAAGCTCACTTCAAAAAAACGGAAGGAAATATACAATGCGCTTGTTTCCCATGATAAAGTTCTTATTGGAGTAGGACAACTTGAGGCTGACGCAATAGATTCGATCAATATTTTGCAAGCAACACTAAAGGCGATGCAAATGGCAATTGATGCGCTTCCAATTCCACCTGATTTTGCACTGATCGATGGAAATAAAAAACCGGAAACGACGTGTCGATCAGCAGCTATTATTGGAGGGGATCGTACCTCTCGACTCATTGGAGCGGCGTCTATTGTGGCGAAGCATATTCGAGATGAAATCATGCTTGAATATCACAAAGAATGGCCTGAGTATGAATTCGCTGCGCATAAAGGGTACGGAACGAAAAAACACATTGAAGCAATGAAAAAATATGGAGTGCTTCCAATTCATCGTGCAACTTTTGCTCCCGTTAAAATAGCTCTAGCAGAGCAACAGGGATCTCAGAATCCAGGCCTCTCTGAGGAGTTGGTTTTTTCATCCAGGGCTCAAGAGAAATAAGCTCTTTTTTTGATGTTTCACAAGCAGAATGTGATTCATCTACATAGAGCACAAGCTCTGTGCTTCCTTCAAAGAAATTATCCTCTTCAATTTGGTATAATTCCTGGTCAAAAGGGCTGTTGTATACTAACAAATACTGCATTTTGGGCCTCCTACATTACCCAAAGACTTATAAAAAAATGTATTCAAAAAAATCTGTCGGTCAAAAAAAAGTGTGTGAGCGCCTTACGAGCGCTTCATAATGCAAGAGTGAGGCCTGAGGGCCTTCAGATGTATCCTCCAATGGCTGATGACTGAGCCACTGAAGAAAAGAGTACCGCTTTCAGCTATGGGGGAGATTTGCTTGAAAGCGGTAAGAAGGTTAGTTAGATTGTCAAAATGTGACGTTTTCATTATTTGTCATCTCTACGATTTTGTTACCCATAATTATACATTATACTAATAATTATAGTCAAAAAATAACATAACACATTAAATCATGATGGTTTGTATTAGAAAAATTCTTGATACAATCTGTTCAACACTTTATAAATACTACATGATAAAGAGTATGACAGCATTTGCCAGAGGTGGATTTCAGTCCCATGGGCAAAGATATATTATTGAAATTCAGTCAGTTAACAGAAAAACGCTTGAGATGCACTTTCACATGCCAAGGGAGTTTTTGTTCGCTGAATTACACCTCAAAAAAGTTATAGCGAGAAAGGTCCATAGAGGGCAGCTCACTGTCCGAATTTCTCGAGAACTCACCACAGGTCAACACCTGCCGAATTTACCCTCAAATGACCAATTAAAGCACATTGTAGAGTACGTAAGCGACGTAAAGGCTTCACTAAACATAACTGAAGACATGACGCTGCCACTCCTTTTTGATCTAGCAGCAAGAATTGGGCAGTCAGAGGTTATTGAAGACGAAAAACGATTCCTCGAAGAGATTTCTGAAGGGTGTGCAGCATGCGTGGACACGCTATTTGAAATGAAATGCAGAGAAGGGGAAGAGTTAAAAAAAGACTTTCTCTTTCATATTCAGAAACTACAAGCAATTGTAGAAGAGATTGCTGCAGAAGGAGGTTCAGCAAAGGACCGGTTTGAAAAAAGGCTTTCTGAGAGAATGAAAGACTTTGCTCCTATAGAAAATGTAGAGGATGACAGGCTCATTCGTGAGATAGCTATTTTAGGTGAGAAAATAGATATTGCAGAAGAGATAACACGGCTTCGCTCGCATTGTGGTCAGTTTCTTGAACTCCTTGAAAAAGACGAAGAGCGACTTGGAAGAACATTTGAATTCCTCCTTCAAGAGATGAACAGAGAAGCGAATACAATAGCCTCAAAATCGCAAGAACTCAGCATTTCCCAAAAAGTCGTCACTATAAAAAGTGAGCTTGATAAATTGAGAGAGCAAATTCAAAATGTCGAGTAGCATGAAGCTTATTGGAAATAGAGAAAAAGGAATCCTTTTTATCATGAGTGCCCCTGCAGGAACGGGGAAGACGACCCTTGCTAGCAAATTGACACGAGAGTTTCCAGAACACATCGTTCGTTCTATTTCGACAACAACAAGAGCTCCAAGAGATGGTGAAATCAATGGAGTAGACTATTTCTTCATACCAGAGCCCGAATTTCTAGAAAAGAGAGAGAGGGGGGAGTTTTTGGAGTCTGCCAAAGTGTTTTCTAATTACTACGGAACGTCAAAGGAAGCGGTTGTAACGCTCCTTTCTGAAGGGAAACATGTTCTTTTGGTAATAGATACACAAGGTGCTGAATCCATTAGAGATAAAATGGAAGCTGTTACCATTTTTATCAAGCCGCCCTCAGAAGAGACGCTGAAGAAGCGATTGCACCAAAGAGGAACGGACTCTGAAGCAGATGTAACAACAAGGCTTTCTTGGGCAACAAGAGAGCTTGAGCAAGCATCAAAATTTGATTACATTATTGTGAATGATGAATTGGAACTTGCATATCAAGTTTTACGGAGTATAATAGTTGCCGAAGAACATAAGGTGCTATGATGAGTTTACATGAATCACTTACAAACGAAATTTTAACTTCCGAAATGCCGAACAAGTTTCGCCTCGCTCAAGCAGCTATTCAGCTTGCACGTCACCACATTGCTGCAGGCCAAGACTTTACGGTAACAATGCTTATCGATGAAATGAAAAAAAACCCTCATTATATCAATGAGATGGAAGAGGAAAAGGCGTCTTAATTCACTATGAAAATACTTGTCACTGCTGCACTCCCATATGCAAACGGTCCACTCCATTTTGGGCACATAGCTGGTGCGTATCTTCCGGCAGATTGTTATAGCCGGTTTATGCGTCTTTTGGGGCATGACGTCCTCTTTGTCTGTGGGTCTGATGAACATGGTGTTGCTGTGACAATGAGTGCTGAAAAGGCTGGTCGAACACCGGTTGAACAAGTTGATCTCTTTCACTCAATCAACTATGCCTTTTTTCAAAGACTCCATATGAGTTTTGATCATTATTCTAGAACGACTTGGAAAGGGCATGTAGAGCCATCTCAAACGTTTTTCACTCAATTATATGAAAATGGATACATTGAGAAAAAAACAACTGACCAACTCTATTCTGAAAACGACAAGAAATTTTTAGCTGATAGGTATGTTGTTGGAACTTGTCCAAAATGTGGCTTTGAAGAAGCAAGAGGTGATGAGTGTCCACAGTGCGGAGCTTCATATGAAGCCACAGACTTAAAAAATCCACGCTCAAAAATGACAGGTGCTGCGCTGACGCGTAAGCCAACAACACATTGGTTTCTCAAATTCGACATGTTTAAGGAGCAGCTGAAAGCATGGCTTGAAACGAAAGATTGGAAGCCAAACGTTGTTAATTTTGTGAAGCACTACATTGATGATCTACGACCAAGAGCCATTACTCGAGATGGAGATTGGGGGATTCCTGTCCCACTTGAAGAAGCGAAAGGAAAAGTCCTGTATGTGTGGTTTGATGCACCAATCGGATATATTTCAGCTACACAAGAGTGGGCGCAAGAAATAGGTCAGAAGGACGCGTGGAAAAGCTTCTGGTGTGATGAAGAAACAAAGCTTGTACATTTCATTGGGAAGGACAATATTCCTTTCCACACGATCTTTTTTCCTGCAATGCTCATGGGGCAAAATGAGCCATATAAACTCCCGGATGATGTTCCGGCAAATGAGTTCTATAACTTAGAAGGAAAGCAGTTCAGTAAATCGTCTGGCTGGTATACTGACCTTGATGATTTCTTTTCTCACTTTAGTTCAGATCAGATACGCTATGCTATAGCTGCGAATGCACCTGAATCGCAAGACTCAGAGTTTACTTGGGCAGATTTTCAAATGCGTTGCAACGCAGAACTTGTCGGCAAACTTGGAAACCTCATTAATAGAGTCCTTGTCTTTACGCAAAACAATTGTGAGCATACAGTACCCCCTCTTACTAATTTAGGTGAAGTGGAGCAGGCATTTATTGCAAATGTTGACTCTCTTATGTCGAGCGTTAAAGAAGCGTACTCTACCTATAAATTGAGAAAAGCTTCTCAGCTCCTCATGGAACTTGCGCAAGCTGGTAATGTGTTTTTCGATGCAATGAAGCCGTGGAAGCTTGCAAAAGATCCAGCAGAGAGAACTCGGTTAGATGCTTGTATAGCTTCTTGTTTTTACTGCTTAAAAGCCTTGGCGCTTGCAATGTTTCCAATTACACCAGAAGCTGCACAGAAGCTGTGGACCCTTCTTGGATACAAAACACCTCTTCACACGCATACTTGGGACGATGTCATAGAAACAGCTGTTCCAGAAACAAATGCACTTCCCGAGCCATCAGTGCTTTTTGAAAAAGTCGAAGATGTACTGATCCAAAAAAAACAAGCTGAACTATGCAGTAAAAATGCACAAGAGAGCCTACCAACTGTACCAAAGCAGTATGAGCCACTAAAAGAGACAATTACGATAGATGATTTTTCAAAAGTAGATCTTCGTGTTGCCAAAATCATTGAAGTTTCCCGAGTTGAAAAATCTAAAAAACTCTTAAAACTTCACGTTGATCTTGGGTTTGAAAAAAGGCAAGTGTTAGCGGGTGTCGCAAAACATATTGAGTCGCTTGAATCACTTGTAGGGAAACGTGTTGTTATAGTGGCGAACCTAAAGCCAGCAAAACTCATGGGTATCGAAAGTCAAGGGATGATGCTTTGCGCAGGAGATGACGTAGCATTAGAACCGATTCACATTCAACAAGCTGGTGTAGGACTACCTGTCCGCTAAAGCTAATTGCGTCTGTAAAAGTGTTTTCAATCCAGTAAATCTGTTTTGTACATTATCATTCTTCGTTGCAATTGCTATTGCTTGCTTTGTGCCAACTAGCACGACAAGTTTCCTTCCTCTAGTAATTCCAGTGTAGAGAAGATTTCTGAAGAGCAGCTTAAAATGTGAAGTGTGGATCGGAATGACAATGCATGGGCACTCAGAGCCTTGGTATTTGTGAACGGACACAGCATAGGCAAGCATGAGTTCATCGAGCTCTACGAAATCGTATATCACCTCGTTTCCATCAAAAAGAACTGCGACTTCCTGCTCCTCAAAGTCTATGTACTCAATACGACCAACATCACCATTGTATATACCCTTATCGTAGTTATTTTTAATCTGCATCACTTTGTCGCCGATACGGAACCTCCGTCCCATCCGCTCAAGAGAAGAAGGTTTTGGATTGAGGGCTTCTTGTAGGGCCAAATTGAGATTTTCAGTTCCTACAATCCCTCTTTTCATGGGGGTGAGAACCTGGATGTCATCGATAGGATTAAAGCTATACTTAGAAGGAAGCTCAGACTTAATGAGAGGAATTACTCGCTCAAGTATGGTTTCAGGAGTTTTTCCTTCATAAAACAAAAAATCTCCTGATACATCATCTAAATCAGGAAAAATTCCTTTGTTTATTCTATGGGCATTGGTCACGATTTTAGAACCGCGTGCTTGCCGAAAGATCTGCTCAAGCTGGGTGACAGACACTCTCTCTGAAGCGATGACATCTTTTAAAACAGAGCCAGCGCCAACAGAGGGGAGTTGGTCGATATCTCCGATAAATACAACGCGAGCATGGTCAGGGATTGCCTTTAAAAGATTGTACATAAGTTGAGTGTCTATCATTGATGCTTCATCAATAAGAATCAAATCACAGTCGAGAGGGTGTTTTTTGTTCCGTTTAAACCCACCATTTTTAAAATCAAATTCAAGCAAACTATGAATGGTCGATGCTTTCTTCCTACAGATTTCTTGCATTCTTTTTGCTGCACGGCCTGTAGGCGCAGCAAGTAAAATTTTCTCGGTGAGCTTTTCAGTAATTCGTAAAATTGCCTTTGTAATCGTGCTCTTTCCTGTACCTGGGCCACCGGTGATGATATGCACCTTTTCTGATGTGCACGCTATAATCGCTGAAACCTGCTCTTTTGCAGGCTGTATACGCATCATCTCAGCAACCCATGGAAGGGCTTTTTCATGATCAATGGATCGTAAAAGTGAGGGTGTTTCCTGCAGTCTTGCAAATTCCCTTGCAATACCGACCTCTGAGAGGTAGAGCGGCTTTACCCAAACAAAAGGTATTTCATCAATTGGATTTCGAACAATCTCGCCTCGCTCATCAAGAAGGTGAATAGCCTGCTCAATAAGCTCTGCAGCAACCTCAAGAAATCCACACACGTGTTCAATAAGGTCTCTTTCAGGGAAGCATGTATGGCCTTCTTGACTCAGTTCCCATAAAAGGTGCTGTACGCCGGCCTCAACCCTTTGAGGAGCATCATGTGCAATCCCTAAATGGTTTGCGAGCTCATCAGCTGTCTTAAATCCAATTCCAAAAATGGAGCGAGCAAGCTCATACGGATTCTCTTGAATTTTTGATATACTCTCATCACCATACACTTTGTAAATTTTCTGGGCATATGAGCAACGAATCTGTTTTGATTGCAGAAAGAGCATAAGAGTCCGGATCGACTTTTGCGCATGCCAGCATTCAGCAATACTCTGGATTTTTTTCTCGCCAATGCCTGGAATTTCTAACAGTCTGTCTGGATCCGAATCAAGAATCTCAAACGTTCTGTTTCCAAAATATCCAACAATTTTTTTAGCGAAAGAAGGGCCTACCCCTTTTATTAAGCCTGAAGAAAGATACTTCTCAATGCCCCCAACATCGGTTGGAGTGTCGAGAGAAAATGTGTGGACTTCGAACTGCCTACCATGCTGAGGATGGTGCTTCCAGGTTCCCTCACAAATAATAGTTTCCCCAGGCTGCACACCAGGGAGCGTCCCAACAATTGACAGAAGATCTTTCTCTTGCCGCATCTTAATCTTTGCCACCGTAAAGCCATTCTCTGCATTGGTGAAAAGTACTCGTTCAATAGTTCCACAAATCTGTTCCATGCCAATACTTATACGCTCCAAGCGAGAAAATGTCACAGAATTCCTTGCGAAAATATCTCAACTGGAGTATGTTATTGACCAATCTATTCCGGATTAGCTCAGCGGTAGAGCAGCGGACTGTTAATCCGTTGGTCGCTGGTTCGAATCCAGCATCCGGAGTCTTTTGGCGATAACGGCCCTCTTTTTAATCCCGCCGTATTAATTATACTGTCAGGATTAAAAAGAGGGCCGTTATCATCCAAAAAATGACCTATCGACTAGAGACGAGAATTCGCCGTATAAATCATACTGTCAAGATCGCCGAACAGCTCTCTGCTTCTCAGAATTTATCGTGCTTTCCTAACATTCCGAAATTTATTCTCCTCGCTATAGAATCAGATTTGACAGTAGGTGGGAACTTTCAATTATCGGTTATTTTTCTTAGAGACAAAATGCCAACTAAAAATACCGATGCAACCGAACAGATGGTGCTCATTTTTTTACATCTTTGTTACTTAGGCTGAATATGCTAAAATTATTCTATAAAAGAGGTCAAAATGCTAATTAAAATATATGAAATGCCGTAGTAGGGAGGCATTGGTAATGGCAAATCCGACTCCAGCTCCAGGAATGGGACCAAAAGAGCATTCGTGGGCAATAGTACCTTATGTTAAATCTAGAAGAGAAGTTCAGATAGATGAGCTTGTTAGACATTCATTTGAATTGCAAAAAACAGAGGCTCGACTCTTTCCATTTTCTGCACCAGTTACTGTTATCCACGGAACTTCTTCAGTAGGCAAGTCTTCTATTATTGCTGGAATGAGAGCGTCGATCCCTGAGCTAGAAGAATTGGGGGCTGATTTACTAGGTTATCAAATAGCCTTGAAATATATCAAAGATCATCATCCTGAAACGTATGCTTTTTTACATTCGGTTTTGGTAGCTAAAAGTAATAATATGCATATATTGGATGCTGTTAGTGGTGGGGTGTTTCATTTTAAAGCTACAGCAACAGCTTTAGAGAGGGAAGAAGCAGATCGTAAGGCACGTGAAATTTCTGGTGAAGTTGCTCGGGCTGTTCGCTTGCCCGGAGAGGAAATAGACCATATCATGTTAGATAAAGCTATGAGCTACGCAGCAGATAAGTCTCCGGTGATATTCGATATATTGAATATTGAAAGAGTGTTTGGTCACACTCTTGGAAAAATGCCCATGCGCGTTGCTCTTGTCTATTGCCCTATTGATACACTTGTGGCTCGTATTCAAAATAGAAATCGAAGCGCATTTGAATCTCAAGAATTAAGCGAAGTTCGTTTAGGAGAATCGCCCTTAGTACAATTGGGAGAAATTTTCCGTCCAAAGGTTTTGGATGAGGAACCAGTACTATTTTCAATTACCAGAGAGCAAGTGGAAAGAGGTTTTGATGCTCTTTTCGAGGAATGGGCTCAGGTTACTCACACAAGTTATACCTCTACGGAAAAGGCAGACAGATTAGATAGGGTATTGCATGCTCTTGGCTTTACTGAACCTTCTGTAGTCCGATTGGAATATACACCGCGGTTCAAAGGGTACGATTTTGTGATTGATACGAGCGTCGTTGATTCCAGAAGCGCTGCAAAGATTCTAGTCAGAGATGTAGCATCGGAAGAGATCTAGAAGAAGCTTTACTCCCACTGTTGGGTAAATGTCGTGTTGGGCTATTACGAAGCCAACAATTAGAAGGTACACATTTCAGTCCTGAGTACATGTTGAATACATCTTCGAAGTTGCGAACAAATTTTTGCTGAGTAAAAAGAATTGTATGCTTCTTCTTGTTGATAATGCTCGTTTGTAGATAATGAAAGCATGCTAAGAAAAAATGAAGAAGAATGTGTCATTCCACAGACGCAGAATGAAGAGATTGCAAATGCAGTAACCCATGGGTTTGGTTTTTTAATCAGTCTTTTCGGCTGTGTTTATCTTGTTCAAATGAGTAGGGCTGCAGAGAGTCCGTTGTATTTGGCGTGCGCTCTTTTTTACGGGATTTCTCTGATCGCAACCTACACGACTTCGACTGTATATCATCTTGCTCGGAGTAGGGTGAAAGAGGTATTTCGTAGATTAGATCATGCATCTATTTTCTTGTTGATAGCTGGAACGTACATGCCAATTTCTTTGCTTGTGCTCAAGGGTAGAGTCGGGTGGACTCTTTTCGGTATCGAATGTTCCTTTGCAATGATTGGAATCACTTTTAAAGCCATCTTCGGGCATAAGCATGCAGTTCTGTCAGGAATTGTGTATATGGTGATGGGGTGGATGGCGATTTTTGCGATCAAGCCTCTAGTACTGTCTCTTCCGTTTCATGCTCTTGTCTGGCTTTTTAGTGGGGGCGTTTTCTATACCCTTGGTTTTGTTTTTTTTGCCTTAGACCAAAGGTTTCACTACTTCCATGCAATCTGGCATGTTTTTGTGCTTGCTGGTAGTTTTGCACACTTTTATCTTCTCTCGGCGTTTGTCTTTACCCTGTAAAACACCTATTTGATTTGTCTCAATTAGACATGTCTTTTGCCTTGTTTTACATCCTTAAATGTATTTTCTATATAAACCATTCGTATGGTATTTTCAGTTCCTTTTCACATAGGAGCAAAGCCAATGCATTTTAAGCATGTAACAACGGAAGATGTACCTTTGTTAAAGAAATGGTTTAAACAAGGATATATTGCTGAATATTGGTATGGCGAGGGATTGCAAAATACTTATGACTCCATTGATAAGTTTACAAATGGAGAAGCATGTATTTTTACACTTTGGATTGCCTATGACAAAGCAACACCTTTCGGCTTTCTAATGACCTCATATGCAACAAAAGAAGATGCATTTTATGTAAAACATTTGCTAGAAGGTACCAAAGCTATTACATTAGATCTTCTTATTGGAAATACTGATTATTTAGGTAAAGGACTTAGCCATGTTATGATTCAGCAACTACTCCTACAAAAGTACTCAGATATTGACTTTGTATTTATCGACCCAGGTATTACAAATGAGAAAGCTATCCATGTCTATAAAAAGGCAGGTTTTATTCCGATAGATGAATTTGACCCTCCTTGGAACCCTGGCTGTAACTGTCTGCTTATGCGTCTTTCAATGAACGAGCTACGCAGCTCATGTCATGTATTGTAAAAAAATCAAGAAGTCATAATTAGGAAACAAATTTGTGATTTTTCTTAATTTGAAATATATATTATTAATAAATTTAGTTCCGGTAATTATGTTTGCGAAAGATAATTGTATTTTTTGCCAAATGGCAGAAAAAAAGAAAGAAGTGGAAATTGTTGCTCAGTTTGAACACTGTTTTGTTATCAAGGACCAATATCCAGTTTCCCCAGGGCATTTGCTTATTATTCCCTATCAACACACTGAAAATTGGTTCACATCCGATAACGCAGTGAAGGAAGAGATTATTCGTGTGCTAGATAAGATGAAAAAGCTCGTAGATGATGAATACCATCCAGATGGATATAATATAGGGATGAACTGTGGACAAGTTGCAGGCCAGACGGTGATGCATCTTCATGTCCATCTCATACCTCGCTTTGAAGGAGACATGGATAATCCAAAGGGTGGTGTTAGAGGGGTCATACCCTCTAAACAAAAGTACTGATGGGCAAATGCAATCCAGTCAAAAGTTCGAAGTGTTCCCAGTAACTGGAGTCTTTTGGCGATAACGGCCCTCTTTTTAATCCCGCCGTATTAATTATACTGTCAGGATTAAAAAGAGGGCCGTTCTCATCCAAAAAATAACGTGTCGTCTATAGGCTAGATTTTAACTTATTGGCCGATTGACTCGCTACTTCTCAGAATTTAATCTGCTTTCCTAACATTTCAGAATTTGTTCTCCTCGCTATAGAATTAGATCACTAGGAGCCTGAGTACATGTTGAATACATCTTCGAAATTACGAACAAATTTTTTCTGAGTAAAAAGAATTGTATGCTTCTTCTTGTTGATAATGCTCGTTTGTAGATAATGAATGCATGCTAAGAAAAAATGAAGAAGAATGTGTCATTCCACAGACGCAGAATGAAGAGATTGCAAATGCAGTAACCCATGGGTTTGGTTTTTTAATCAGTCTTTTCGGCTGTGTTTATCTTGTTCAAATGAGTAGGGCTGCAGAGAGTCCGTTGTATTTGGCGTGCGCTCTTTTTTACGGGATTTCTCTGATCGCAACCTACACGACTTCGACTGTATATCATCTTGCTCGGAGTAGGGTGAAAGAGGTATTTCGTAGATTAGATCATGCATCTATTTTCTTGTTGATAGCTGGAACGTACATGCCAATTTCTTTGCTTGTGCTCAAGGGTAGAGTCGGGTGGACTCTTTTCGGTATCGAATGTTCCTTTGCAATGATTGGAATCACTTTTAAAGCCATCTTCGGGCATAAGCATGCAGTTCTGTCAGGAATTGTGTATATGGTGATGGGGTGGATGGCGATTTTTGCGATCAAGCCTCTAGTACTGTCTCTTCCGTTTCATGCTCTTGTCTGGCTTTTTAGTGGGGGCGTTTTCTATACCCTTGGTTTTGTTTTTTTTGCCTTAGACCAAAGGTTTCACTACTTCCATGCAATCTGGCATGTTTTTGTGCTTGCTGGTAGTTTTGCACACTTTTATCTTCTCTCGGCGTTTGTCTTTACCCTGTAAAACACCTATTTGATTTGTCTCAATTAGACATGTCTTTTGCCTTGTTTTACATCCTTAAATGTATTTTCTATATAAACCATTCGTATGGTATTTTCAGTTCCTTTTCACATAGGAGCAAAGCCAATGCATTTTAAGCATGTAACAACGGAAGATGTACCTTTGTTAAAGAAATGGTTTAAACAAGGATATATTGCTGAATATTGGTATGGCAAGGGATTGCAAAATACTTATGACTCCATTGATAAGTTTACAAATGGAGAAGCATGTATTTTTACACTTTGGATTGCCTATGATGAAACGACACCTTTCGGCTTTCTAATGACCTCATATGCAACAAAAGAAGATGCATTTTATGTAAAACATTTGCCAGAAGGTACCAAAGCTATTACGTTAGATCTTCTTATTGGAAATACTGATTATTTAGGGAAAGGACTCAGCCATGTGATGATTCAGCAGCTACTCCTACAAAAATACTCAGATATTGACTTTGTATTTATCGACCCAGGTATTACAAATGAGAAAGCTATCCATGTCTATAAAAAGGCAGGTTTTACTCCAATTGATGAATTTGATCCTCCTTGGAACCCTGGCTGTAACTGTCTGCTTATGCGTCTTTCAATGAACGAGCTACGCTACTCAAGTCATGCGAAATACTGATAGGTAGATGAATTTCATTTGTCTGAGTCCCTAATAGAGTTTTTCTGTTCATTTTTATGAAAGCTTCAGAGCTCCACTTCACCTTAAATGGAGCTGCTTGCTACCCTGGGATATGGTTCTCCTCAAATAGGGACCGCATTTCTGCGACAGATAGGTCGGGGTCGGCTCGGTAAATTGCGAGAAGGTCAGCTAAGCAAGCGTCATAAGAATCAGAATCTGTGACTGAGAGCGTTTCAAGGTACTCATTTGATAATTTTGTTGCTTTATGTGATGGGCCAAGAATTTCTTCTAGGACTGTGCGTAGTGCAAAAGCATAGCTGATCACGTATTTCATTTCTTCCACTTCTTGGAGTTCTGGTGCCTTTGCAAGTTTTGAAATCCAAAAAATTTGGTCTGTAAGGAACTCACCAAATGTCCTTTTTTTGTAGATTTGTAGTGCAGCAAAGCTAGCTTCTAGGAACTTTGGTGTTGAGTATAGGAAGGGCATCAATGTTTTTTCTATGTTTTTATGCATTCTTACCGGCATAAGGTATTCTCGATCGTATTCACGGAATGCATTTAGGACATCGAGATATGTGTCAACAACTCTTGCTACTGTTTCAGGGTTTCTTTCGAAACACATTCCAGCAAAGAGACATGGATGGTACTCGTCTGCATCTACGTCTTGTTTAGCCATAAGGAGTAATACTTCTCCAGCTTCTTTGTATTTTTCTTCCGCTTTTTCTGGAAAATGCTTTTCAAGAGTGCTTGCCTCATTAATAAGATCGATCCAAAGATTCCACTCCTCATATGTATCAAAAGTAAGTGATCCATAGTAATTTGTTTGAGTAGTAATAGATGTTACCATATTTATGTCCATTAATCGGGTAGTTAAATTACGGATTATTTTACCAAATATATAGAATAAATCATCTTTTAAATATTTTTTTGTTTTAATTAAAACATTTATAAACGAAAGTTGTGTAATGTGCCTTATTGAATAAGGCAAGAGTTCCGAAGGCTATATCTAGTGAATATGGGAATCTTAATTTATTGAAGGAGCACTATGAAAGCTTTAATGACCAAGACAACTTTTCGATGATTAGATTTCTCAAGAAGTACCATCCTGTAATGTATTCTACCTTTTGGAAAGGCAATTAACAGGAACCTCGCCATAAAGCTAGGCTGAAGTATGGTGCAAGGACATCTTCTTATAAAGATGAGAAGTATTTTCTCACATTAAGGGTGTTCCTGTGATAGCCATGACTACACCAGCTATAATTTCAGGTGATGCTAAAGCTATATGAGAGAATGTGTATGCCGTCAATGTAGCAACGCCAGCAGCTAAGAGAATTATTCCAGCTACTAGTGCAATTTTTTTTAGTAAACCCTTGTTTTCACTGACGAACTGTGAAACATGATTTATGGATTGTTGGATAAACCCTGTACTGGTAGAGGTTGTACTAACTGACATAATAATTCTCCGAATTTATTTTATATTCATAATAATAGCATACTAAAATTGTGTTTTTTTTGTAATAAAAAGAAATGCTTTAACTTTTATATTTTTTCATACAAATAATCGAATTCATGACAGTTACGCTTTTTTCGAGTAAGTCAATTACGTAAAGATTTAATAGACTGTAAATCAGTTCTTTGAGAAACTCTTCGCTCTCACAATGGAGGGTGTATGGCGTCCGCAATAAATAGACCTGTCTTCGTAACTTGTCTTTCAGTATTTGATTCTTTTACTCAGGCTGTCGAGGCGAGAGAGCTGGGAGAGAGGAAAGACATTCTTTTGGAAAGAAGGATAGATGAAATCAGGAAAGATTTCGAAGAGTGTGTATCAGAGTTTTATAGAAAAAAGCATGAGTTAGAAGGCGCTTCTTGCCGGCCTGCTGCATGTGCAACATCGTTAGAGGCTGTTATCAAGGCTGCAAATATAGTGACGCTTGAAAAAATGTATGATCCTTCTCTTTTAAAAGAATACAACAAAGCTGAAAAAGAGTTTGAAAAGTGTATGCGAGAACAACCTGAGGCCTGGAAGTATTTAGCTTGTGTAGATAGATGTAGAGATGTTCCTAGTGATTATGTTCCTTTTCCTTCGTTGCATTCTGCACGGTGTTTTGAAGAATGTACCGAGGCAGTGTATCCTCGTCACTAGGTTAGATAAACGGTGTTGATCATTCAAATTATTGATCAATACGTGTTGCTTTGAAGGTGTTCCATGATCTCTCTACTTCTTGGTTGAGACGGGCTCTATCAGCATCGATTGATTGCAATTCTCGATCTTTGAGTGTTGTCATCATCCGCAATTCATTCCTTTAAATGAAATTCCTTCACTCTATATTTTTTTTTAGATATACCATCATATCCAGGTCCTTATAGTAGAGCTTTATTTAAATTCTTTGAAGGCCGGTAAATATTTAAATCTAAGAAAGGTCATTTTTATGAAACGAATGTTAGTTTTTTTGCTTATGATTACAAGCTTTTTTTCTTTTGCTGATGCTCCTCCTAAAGATAAGCGATTCAAGAGAGACTCTTATGTACAGGCGCTTATCAAGCCAGGTGATATTGGTGCAGAAATTGGTGTGTTTGGAGGAGTTTTTGCATATCATGTCCTCCTTCAAAGAGACCCTGCGAAATTATATCTTATTGATCCATGGATAGCATATAAAAGTAATACGCAGGAGAAAATGGATGAACGCTTCTCAAACGTTTGTCGATATTTTGAACCGTATGAAAACGTTGAAATTATAAGAAGTAGATCAGAAGATGTAGCGCATATGTTTCCAGATGAATATTTTGATTACGTCTACATAGATGGAGAGCATTCATATGATGCTGTCACTCGTGACCTTACACATTACTTTTCTAAAGTGAAAGTGAATGGGTATTTAATTGGCGATGACTATGGATGGACCGGTATAAAGCCAGCAGTTCAGGATTTTCTATCAAAACATAAAAAAGAGTGTATTTTCCTCTCTCCTGGAGCTGGTCAATATGCGATACAAAAAATTAAATAAAGAAATATTTTACACTGTTTTTAAGAAGTGCTCATTTGTTGCAGAGTCGACAGTGAGTGCTTTTTGGGGTGCAATTCGCTTGAGGCTTGAAAAGAGCATTTTTTTATCTATTGTAATAATTTTGATGAATGAATCGTTTTCTCCGCAAGAAACTGTTATGAGCTCTCTGTTGTTTCGCTTTTCATAGACTATTCCTGTTGGATAAATGACTCGAACTTTTGGATTCGCTAGTCGGTCGTGCGACGAGTGGTAGATATTGTTGAAGAGAATAGGGTGAGGGGATATGCCGGTTATTTGGAAGGGGAATGTCGAAGCAAAAGTGTAGGCTCCCATTACATACCAAATAATACCTTTTTCATCTTTGAATGAACTATGAAAGAAAGAAAGGTATTCACCGTCAACAAGAATTGCTGGAGTTCCACCTCTCATTTTCCCCCATTTCTCTGGCCACAGTGACTTATGTGGAAATATTTTTGTTTGGATAAGATTATTTTTCTGCGGGTCTGGAAGCTCAAAAATTACTTGCGGATCAAGTGAGTAGAGGAAAAAAATCTGTTCTCCAAAAGAGAAGGGGGTCCAGTTTTTTTCCATTTGGTTGCTTTGTGTTCGAAATGGAGTGGTATATTTAAGTTGTGATGACCTTGAATCAAGTTCTGCAATGCAGATAGTACGTTCCTGTGCGACCTCAGGATAGATGTCATTATATACAAGAAATTGACGTCCTAAATGCGTAAAGCATCTCGCGTCTTCAGAAAATGTACTCTTTGTATCAATTCTTCGAAAACTTTCATACATTGGCTCAAAGTCAGGCGTGAGATTAATACATCCTAGATGGGAAAGAGGTGTCTCAGCTGTATCTTTTTGCGTATTATATCGGAAAAAGACGTCGTACCCTTTGTTTGAGGAAACAATAGAAGCAACGTGTGGTGTTCCAACAGGTGGGAGAGAGAGTTGTTTTACTGAAAGAACAAGGCCAGTTTGATCAGCAAATGGGATTGAAGTAAGAGAGGGGGGAAGTACATGATTTCGGCTTATTTTTTCTGTTAGAAGATGTAATGAATGTAAGAGGTTTTCTTGACTGTGGAGAATATGGAGTGTTTTTTTATCGGCTTTTTTGACCTGTTTTTTAAGGTTTCGGAAGTACAGAAAAAGAAAGAAAAGAAGGGAGAGATAAAAAAAAGAAATGAGTGTGATAAACATATAAACCGGAATCTTTCTGTAGGGATTTTATTGTCTGCAATGTGAGAAAATAAAAAAAGGAAAATCTGGAATAATGAAAGCCTACCCAAGTAGTTATGTGCTTGAATAGGCTTTAATGTATATCGGGAGTATACCTACCGAACAACTTTAAAGAGAAGGTATTCAGTAGTAGATCGCTGTTCGTCTTTTTCACAATACTCGCTGAGGTATTCCCAAGCTTTTCTTGTTGTTGGCCAATTTGCGTCATCGAACCAAATGTACCCGCCTTTTTTCACTTTAGGTAGGTACATTTTTGCGTCTTGTAAAGCAACTTCCTCTGTATGATTTCCGTCGATGTGAAGGATGTCAATTGATTTATTTCGGAAAGTTTGTAGGGCTTCTCGTCCTGACATTCTCATGACGACTGTGTGCTGGTTAAGGTTGTATTTGTCCAGAAGAGCAATAAAATCCTGGTATATTGTATCTAGATTGATCTTGCTCCACCAGTCGTAATTTGGATTTTGTGGAGTATATCCTTCAAGGCAGTCAGCATTTTCCCAAGGGTCAATTGCATAAACTTTTCCTTTCTTCAAAAATTTCAACGTGCATGCTGTTGGAAAGAGAGAGGATCCTCCGAAAACTCCTACTTCAACACAAGTTGTAGGTTTTGTTTCATAAATGAGATCCATCATTTTTTTCGCTTTCTCTTGCTTACACCAGCCTGGAACTGTTGATTGGATTGAAAGCACTTTTTTTTGGTACAGATTCCAATTTGTTTTTGCAAACAGTGATGAAGTTATGCAGAGCAGTAGCGCTATTTTTTTTATCATGTATTACCTCTTAGTTATCTATGTGGATTAAGCTTTTCTTCAGCTTTTTTAAATCCATCGTTACAAGCTTAATTCCGCAATCATTTTCACCACATGCAACGTGAATGCGTTCTTTCCCATCAGTTGTATCGTACACAAATCCACCAGGATAAATGACACGTTTATCAGTAGGAGCTGTGTGAGTTGCTGGTGTGTCGAACATATTTTTGAAAAGGATTGGGTGTTTTGAGATACCTGTTAGACGGAAAGGAGGGGTTGCTTCAAAAGTGTATGCTCCCATTGTAAACCATAAGAGCCCATTTTCATCTTTAAAAGAACTGTGAAAAAAACCAAGGTATTCGTCACCAATTTTTTTTGCAGGGGTTCCACCTCGTATTTCACCCCATTTTCCTGGCCATGGAAGGGATAAGAATGCATCTTCTCTTTCAAGTAGAACATTGTGCAGGTCATTTATTTTCGGATTAGGGAGGTGTAATATTTTTCTTGGATGAATGCTATACTCAACAAAGAGGTGTGGTGTATTTTCTTCATCTATGTATTCAAGAGGGCTCCAGTTTTTTTCGACGTGTCGCAGATTCATATCAAGTCGAGTTGTGAAGTTGACTCTATGAGAATCTTTGTCGATATTTGCGAGAGACATCGAGCGACCTTTCAATGCTGTGTCATTATAAAACAGGTACAGTTGATCACCAACTTCTACTATTCTCGGATCTTCAGCATATTTCGTTTGTAGGTCGAGCCTTTTAAAAGAGCCTTCAACTTGTTTAAACGTTGTGTCGAGGCGTACGACCCCAATGTAAGAAAAAAATGGGGATACAATAGATTTTGGGCTAAGGACATCATATCTGAAAAATAAATCATAGCCGTTTGCTGTTTTGACAAGTGTTGGATTGTATCCGGTTACGTTGTCTATGCAAACTGACTGGGTATTCAAAACAATTCCTGCATCGTCCCCAAAGACAACGTTTGAGAGTTGAAGAGGGATAGGGGCATGCCCTAGTACATTTTTTGATTGCGCACCCATGTAGTGCATTTGTTCAACGACTTTTGATACCTGTTTGTGCTTTTTCTTCATTCGCTTTATTTGCTTAATGAAAATGAACCCGCTAGAAACGAGCAGTAGCAGTGTTGCGTGTACCCAATAGCTTGAACTCGTAGAGAGTAGCTTTTTAAATGAAGTTTTTACTTTGATATAAGAGGCGTTTGCTTTTTCCATATTCCTATTGCTTTTGCTTTAAATAATTTGGAGAGCCATTATCAGATATTGCTTTCGGAAGTGTTGAAACGATGTCGTATTTGAGTGTAAAGAGACGTATGTCTTTTGGAAGAGTAAATTCCATATCAAACGGAAGAAAAAATGATCGACGTTTAAAAAAGTCGAGGATTTTTTTCATACCAGATCTACGAACAATCATAGAGTATGCACCATATCGCGCACCGATTTGCTTGAAGTGTTTTCCAACATTGCGCCTCCTTGCAAAACGAGTTAGATCAATGGCAGGTAAGTCAGGCCTCCAAGCGTAGCCGTAACATGGAACATACTGACCGTTCTGCCCTTTTGTATCAGGGTCTGTGAAAAGAATATCCCATCCTTTTTTTCCTACAGTTTGATCAAGCTTCGTTATGAGTTTTGGAAGGAGCCTTGGGTCTTGTCTAACTTGAATATCATCTTCTAGCACCCATATTGTTTCGTACCCAGAATTATATGCATCATTCAAAATAGAGAGGTGACTCAATAGGATGCCTACTGAACCTCTTGAAAGGCAATGAGAAAAATATTTTTTCCCAGGGGTAGACATTATTTCATGGTGTGGAGAACCGTTCTTGTCTAGCGGATATGAGGTACCCCAATGTTTTCTTCTCAACTTTCGCTTGAGAGTGGTTGCAAGAGAGTTAATTGTTTCTAAGTCAAGCTTCCATCCATTCACTGCAGGGAATCGAAAGGGTGTGATGCCATACGGGGAGAGTTGGTCTAGAGTGTGTTGCATTTTCTCAGGTCGCTCGTCTAAATTAATGACATAAATAAAATCAATGTTAGAGAGACTGTGCTCTGCTGTTTTATTAGTTAATATCTTTAAGTGATCTTCAAACGATGCAAACTGAATAATAGGGAGTAATGAAAAGAAAAAGAAAAAAAATCTATACATATTCCTCACAAAAAAAATGAATATAAAAACGGCAAAGAAAAAAATCAATGTAAACATTCAAGCAACTTCTTTCTACTGCATCTCTTCCTCATCACGTGTAAAATATTCATATGGAAAGGCTTCGAGTAGTGCATCTGTGTCACACAATGCAGGTGGTTCTCCACCCATTTCAAGTGCTTCTTGGATTGAATATGCCGGTGTGAACTTTTTTCTTCCTGTTCCTCGGTAGTAATCCTTGTACTTGAAGTCAGGTTCGTTTTGTGTCACACGAAGAAATCGTGCTGGTATATTATATGCTTCAGCAACAATAATTCCATGAAGAGAGCTTGAGATGACAAGCTTACTCATAGTGATTTTTTTTACAATTTCTTTCCATGGGCTCGTTGGTAATACAACATTTTTCTCATCTGCAAAGAGATCGATTTCGCTTATGTGTGGGATGACTATGTATGAATATTTTGGAGAGGATGCTTTTTTCAGTTCAGGAAATAACCGTGGAATAAGAAGGGCTGGATCGCCGTATATTCGAGGAGCAACGATTCCTTTTTTTCTTAAAAACGTGCGAGTAAGGGGACCTCTTAGTGCACGTATATCGAGATTATGAAATGAGTACTCCTTTTTTTTGAGATCTTTTCCATTCATGCCTGTTCCCCATACAACGTCATCTTTTTTTGCAAATTGCAGAATGGATCCAATCGCTAAGAGCTTCCGTTCATAAGAACGAGCTCTTGATACACGCTTTTCCAGAATCCTTTCAACGACAGCATGAGAAAGTTCGTCACCAAAATTTTTGCCTTCAAATGGAGTATACTCATTTGGCCTCCACCAATACAGTGGAATATCTGAAAATATACAGTTTGAGAAAGAGAGCAGAGAAGTGAAAAGAAATAACAACACCTGCAGAGAGCTCTTTATTATTTTGAGATAGAAATTTGGTACTTTCATGAAATATCACATTTATGTCAGTAAAAAAACCTAGTAGAAAAACGTAAAAAAATCTACCTTGTTTTTTCAAAAAAATTTCAAGCTGCCCTAAATCAATAAGGTGATTCAATGAACAGGTATCTCATCTTTCTACTTCTCTCTTTTAGCGTACATACGTTCTCGCTTACACAGATTGCAAAACACTATAAGCTTACTGAGGCGAAGGTTCAAGATCATTCATATGGGAGTATTGACTGCGTGTATCTAATCAATTTAGATCATCGAATTGAAAAGTATCAGGAGTCATTACGAGAGTTGCTTCCGTATAAGATTACTCCTTTTCGGTTTTCAGCTGTGAATGGATGGCAAATAAGGCACTCAGTCCTTCAAGAAATTGGAATGCAGTTTGATACTTCTATGCGAAAGGGAGGGATGGCATCTCGGTTTGTTTGGGAAGATGGCAAAGAGTATCGAACTCATGAACTCGTTGGGAAAAAAGGAAGAACCTATTTCGCACATTGCATGCCTAGAGGAGCTATTGGTTGTTTAATGAGTCATATCTCCATTTTAAAAGATGCATACGAATCTGGATATGAGATCGTTTGGATCATGGAAGATGATATAGTTGTGCTTAGAGATCCATTATTATTGCTCGGGTATATTGAAGAACTCGATGAACTTGTCGGAAGAGATAAGTGGGATTTGCTTTACACAGATCGCGATTATCGTGCAAATTCTGGTGAATATGTTATTTGTTTCGGGACAGATTACCGTCCAGATGTCGAGACTCGAGACCAAAAGAGGTTTGATATAAATAGAAAAGTGTCAACAAACCTTAGAAAAATGGGTTCTCGATTTGGTACGACTTCAATGATTTGGTCTCGTACTGGAATAAAAAAATATCTCCGCTACATAGAAAAGCATGGCATATTTTTACCTATAGACATGGATGTACATCTTGCACCCGGAATTCAAATTTACAGCGTTACAAAAGATGTTGTATCTAATCGTCTTCATGCAGTCTCAGATAATGGTCGGAATCAGAATGATGAAGTTGCAGAATATTAGAAACGGCTTCAATAACATTTAAATGTGGTCACAGATATGAAAAAAATACTCTTCGTTCTCATGCTTTTTTCATCAGCGGTATTCTTTGGAGATCTTCCTTTTATAAAATATGGTAAAATCGCACGTAGATCTCCATACAATGTTCGTATTTCTGCTGGTTTTCTTCCCTATAATCCAATGATTTTGATGATAGGATCAAGCGTAGAAGAAACGCTCAGTTGCGCTGCATTACGAGAAAAAGGAACCATTTATAGCTTCCAAAAAAAACGTCATTTAGTTGAGGAGCTTCAAGAACGTGTTAAAGATAAGAAAAACATCTATGCTTTCTTGTGCAGTACGCATTGTAGGAAATACATTAGAAAGTGTAGAGAAATGGGACTCAATAGAATCGATGCACTTTTTTTGGATATTCCTGGACAAGAGTTAGAATTTTTAGAGCACTCTGTACGGCTATTTAAAACTGCACGAGTCCTTTTCGTTTCAACTGATCATCTGCACATTCCATTACTACAACAGTATTTACAAGGGAATGGATTTACATTGGTCTCATACTGGGAAAAACCTGATAAGAGTGGCAGAGCTTTTTTTGCTAAGACAATTTACTACAAAGGAATCTATGAGAGGAAATTGCTATGAGAGGTTTGTTTGTTTTCTTCAGCGTTTTTTTAATGCAGTGCCACGCGAGTTTATTGGTTGATTTTCTTGAAGAATTTGAAACAAATCATTCATCAAAAATAAAAGCATTTGGACTTAACTTTTCAAGCAAAAATAACTTTACATTTCTTTCATCAGAATTAATGAACTATTCAATTGATCTTGAGACTATCAATTGTGTACATGAAAGACGTCTCCCTCTCGAATTGAAGAAAAAGTATTGCTCTCGAAACGTTTCCTCATATTTATTGGCTCAAATTTTTTCGAATCTTCATGTATACCATCACTGCATTTCGCATAATTACCCACATGCACTTATACTCGAAAAAAATGCATTTATATTTGACAGTCCTAACAAATTAGAAGCACTCATCAAAGAAGCGAATACGCACTGTCCAAAATGGGATATTATATTTACAGATGTCCATTACCACATGCCTAAAGACGGTGCACTTGCCATTCCTCAAGTTGTAAGAAACGGGAAGGTTATTCCTCAAAATAAGCGGCTTTCAAAAAACCTGTTACGAGTGAACTCCAGATATGGGACTGTTTCATATTTAATAAGTTTGAGAGGAATGAAGAAAATTTTAAATTTTTACGCTCGATCTTGGCTAGACTTGCCTTTTGATCAGGCTCTATTTCAAATTCCGGGTTTAAAAATTCTCTCCTCTTCTAAAGATATAATAACAAATGCGCATCGTTGCCCAAAATACGACCAACTCCAACAACGGCGTATCAAAAATGATGTGGACACTATAAGGGAAGAGAATGTTACTAAGTCGTTTTCATTAGGGACATATCAAATTTCTCCCTCATCTCTTTTATTGGCTCAAAATTGGAACCTCATTTACCCATACATCTCTCAGAAATTTTCGTTTCTTCAAGATCGTTGCCACTGGATTTCTGCTCTCAATGACAATTTGCCTTCTTTTGATGATAATGGAGATGTTCTGCTTGATACATGTGGAAAAATTCTTTCAGGAATCCGTGCAGTAGGAAAAGCGTTAGAAAAAAACAGCCCGCTCATTGCACATGTTGTGGAGGAGGCATGCTCTCAATTTTCTCCTTTTCCATTGAATCGAGCTACTTCGTTATCTGAAGAGCAAAAAGATTTTGTAGCTCGAGAATATATTCGATTGTTTCCAAACCATTATATTGTTTGCATTTTTCCTGCAGCACTTGGAATGGATGAAACAACTGAAGAAATTTTGTCTTTGCATGGGAATATCATCTATAAAAAAACAATAAAAATGAGTGAGAGTGGTTCACTTGAATTTATTAAACTTCTGTACGAAGGAGAGGGATGGGTAGGAACTCATGAAAACCAGTATAAGTTTGGACGTGTTAAAGCTTCAAACTGCTTTCCGAAAGATGTTCTCAGTCAATCTCCCCTTAGAGTGTATTTGTATGCCAATTCCTCTCTTGAACAAATACGTGAAGTAAAGAAAAAAATACGTGAACTGTATCAGTGTGGGAATGATTCTGTGCATATCCATGATACAAAGAGTGAGGCAAAAAGAATAGCTGATGCGGTATTCCATAATGAAAGCTTAGCTTTTCTTAATAGACGAAAAGGTGCTAAAACACCTAGCTTCGATTGGCTCATTCCTCAATTTCAGCTACTTTGTGTAGAAAATGAAAGGATTCAGGACTCCTCGTGTATTGATTCAAGTGCTGTTTTAGCAGCCTATGCATTACGAGACTGTAGGGATTTAGATGTGTTGCATGATCCATATGTTCCATTTTTTTCAGGAGAGGATATTGATTCACATAACACATTTCTTCGATACTACCCGTGCTCTATAGAAGAAATTCTATGGAATCCATCAAATCATTTTTATTATGGAGGTGTTAAGTTTGTCAGTTTGTCACTTGTAAAAAAAATGAAACAAGCAAGGGGAACACATAAAGACCTTAGAGATGTGAAGCTGATAGAGTCTCTTCGCGAGTAGTGTTCCACTTTTCTACAAGTTGAGAAATCAAACGCCTTTTTTTTGATTCAACGATGTACGTGTCTTCTTTTTGGTCAACTACATCAACAAATTTCGATATAAATTTCTGTAGTTGCTTCGAATTAGAAGAACACTTCAGCAAGTATATATATGGCTTTTTAAGCTGAATATAACCGGACACAAAATGTGAAATCGCCTCTTCTGAGAGTTGGTAGCTTTCTCGCATTTGTGTTGCAAAACAGCCTCTAGTGCTTAAAGATGAAGACTTTCGTACTACCTTGACTTTGATTGGTATATTTAAAGCAAGACAAGCGGCAACTCGATGAGCACCATTCTGGATTTCACCTACGCTGTTGATGGGGACTGGATCAGCAGAAGAGCAGAATCCTTGTTCTTTCATGTTTCTTATCAGCTTATGAAAGGAGTTAAGAAAAGCATGCGATCCAATTTTTAATGGAGCGCCTTCGTAATAATTATTCCATCCCTTGATATGTTCGAGATAGTATTTTTTGTTTCGATCTATCTCTTGTCCTTCGAGCAAGCTTTTTGCGTACAGGTATTTTGCCACAATATCAAGTCGCGATGTCGTTACAAGTTTTTTTGGATCTATCCAAAACTCTTTGTTTAGAGGGTATTCTTTTCTCTTAAAAAAAGTCGTTATTTTTTCTGAACGTTTTTTTTGAAAGACTCGGTCAAAAAAAATATCTTTGTTTACGGAGTATAGCTTTGGATATGGGACATGAAATATGACCTGATCAAGAGGGAGGTTTGGCCATCCATTTTTAAAAAAATCGATCATTTTTCTCATGCCTTGATAAGAAATAACATAAGAAGAATATCCATATCTGCAAAATACACGAGAAAGTAGTGGTGATACATGAGCTGAATTCGGTTTTTTACGGCCATTTTCAATCACCTGAGGAGATATGTACTTTGCTTTTCCTCTCTCTTTTTCGTAGCAATAGTCAGTGTTGAGGTACAAAACATCCCATTCAGGATCGACACTTTTCAGCTCAGCTGCAGCTTGTTTAATATACTCCCATTTCCCTCTTAAAGTTGATGTTGATTCAATAATTGCAACAGTGGAGAGGTTTTCTTCTAGTGCAAATTGATAGATCGAAAGATGATTTAAAATCTGTGCAAGCAATTCTGGTGAGATATATTTTGAGCAATATCTCAAAAGAGCTTGCTCAGGTAGATTATGTCCATGGTAGATTTCATTGTATATTGCCTTGACACCTGCATTTTCTAGTTGTGCCTTCATGGAATTGCATCTACTCATAGATCGTGTGTTGTTCACAATAAACACAGCATCTATTCCATTTTGTGAAGCGGGGATATATTGGAGAGGTCCTTTGAGGAGAGGTGAGATGTCTCCAAAAATTGAAATGAAGGAAAAACAGCTTACTGCTAAAAAATGTAGTTTCATCTGACTATCCTACGTAAAATTATGAATGTTACAAGGGTGAATTTCATTCTTGTTGATCAGACCTGCTGGCTTGTTGAGAGTGTGACCTTATGTTTTATGATGTGGATTTGCTTTCGGAGGCTGCATGGGGGGCTGAGGGTGCGCTTGTGTGTTCCGTTGTTGATGAGCTTGAGGAGTGTGCCTTTTCTGCTGCTTCTTGATGGGGTGTTGAGGCTGCGTGTGAAGCCATTGTCAGTATCTCAACTCCTCCAAATGTGACTCGTCTTGTTGAAGTCGGATCTAGTGGCCGAATTTTTCTCATTGAAATCAGTATTTGGAGCAGTGGCTTTTCAAGAGGTGGAGGTAAAGGGCCTTTAAGGATGGCAAAAGCAAGTTCTGCGGCTTGTCGCTCAAGAGGTGTGGCTCCACGAGTGGAGAATATACCAAGGTCTTTTGATCCAGCAGATATTTGTATTAAGTGATCATTTTGCTTGAAAACACTGAGTATGTTTGCCATTTCGATGTCCTGTCACATTTTTTTCGACTCTCTTTGTAACAGAATGGAGAATAAAAGGACGTATTTTTTATTTAAAGGAGATCTTGTGTAGATTGGTTCCTATTCACGTTGGAAGGTGTTGAATAGGAACCATCTGTACTTTATGAATAGTTATGCAGTCTCGTATCCGCTGCCTTGTACGGCACCTGTAATTCCGGCAAGACATCCTTCACGTGTGAGTGTTTGTGGAAGATCAAGTGAATTGAAGCATGTGTGCAATTCAAAAATATCACTGCTATCTTCTCGACATTTTATCTTCAGCTTTGTGCCAACAGGAAGCGTTTTGTTTCCGGTTATTGCAAAGACAAATTGTTTTAGCTGCTCTTCATCAGCACTTCGTACCCATTCTTGAACCCACTCAAAGTGTTCGCTAGAAACTCCATGATTCGCCAGAGAAGCGAGAACACCTTCTTTTGAAACGGCTTGTCCTTGTACAGCTTCTGTAAATGCAGAAGCGCCACTAGTACGTAGCTTTCGTAAGAGCTCTTCTGAAGCTCCAGAACGAAAAGCTTGTCCTGCACGGACATAGCCCTCAAGTAAACCTTTTGCGTCTTCAAACGCTTCCTCCGGCTCGCACCACATTACTTTTGCATATGCTTCTTCAGGTGTCGCTTCTTTTTCAGTAGATGTAGCTTGTGAAGAAGAGTCTGCAGCAGCGGCTTGTGAAGAAGAAGATGATGAGGCGGCAGCAGATGCTTGCTCAGAAAGGGATGGTTCTTCGAGCGCGTCTGGGTCAAGCTTCGAAAGAATGAGTCTTGCAACCAACCCAAGGTTTTTTTGATCATGTATAAAAGGTTTAGAAACTCCTATAAGAACTTCTTCGTCGGTAGTTGCCGCATCAGTCGCAGCGACAATTTCGAAAAAACTTACAGGAAACAAGTGGCCGGTTACCAAACGGTCACTTCTCTCTTCATTTCTTGCATCCATGCTAGAGAACAAGAAGCCCATCAGCTCAAGGATATTCTCTTCGGGTTCGCTTTCCAACAGTGGAATTCCTAGCTCACCTCTTTGAATAAGATTTTGTTCTACAATTGCTTCGAAAAGGGTGGTTAAAAATTGTTTGGTAAGCCCTCCCAGGTCAGTTGCATGAGGTGCGTCCTGAAGCTCTATATGGTCTGGAAATCCGAATTGCTTGATAAGTTTTAAGAAATGAACTGGATTTTCTTTCACTTGAGCATATGTAGTAGAAAATACGTTTCTATGAGGTCCTAAGAGTTCCGTTGTATCACTCGTTTCTTCTATGATGTGTGCAGCAGCAAGGGCTTCTCGTATAGCAGTGGACTCTCTCCAGTGTGCTTGGTTTTCTGCTGTTCTACGCATTGTTTCTGTAATAGGTCCTTGGCTCAAGAGGCGACGGATGACTTCTACGCGACCTCTGTTTGAGGCGAGGCGTACAAGCTCTCCTCGAACACCATAGCTAATTGATCTTCCATATGAAAGAAGGGCTGAAACGATATCTGCATGTCCATATCGAGCGGCGAGAGTAAGTGCCCGCTCAAACGAATGTCTCGTTGTTGGCTCCCATCTTTGAAGAAAGCAGGTTACAAGGTCTAGCCTTCCTATTTGACAGCTTTGTTCAAGGCACTCTTGAAAGTAGAGGGGATTAATCGATGGGGACGACTCAAGAAGAGAAAGTGCCAGTTCCCAGTGGCCTTGCGTTATAAGTTGTTGTAGTGCTCTACCTTGAATATTTGGGGTTCCTGTGCTTTCTACGTCTTGAAGAAGTTGAAATGTCTCTGCAAGACCAAACCGTGCTGCAGTCACAAATAGAGAGCTTAAGAAAGGTTCAACTGGAAGGTCTGTGTTACGTATTGCACTTGCTACGAATGCGTCGTGATGATGTGCCATCGCTTTGTCGAGCATTTTTTGGATGTCTTCATGTATAAACTCTACACCTGCTTCTAGAAAACGGAACAGTAATGTGGTGTCCCCACTCGTTCCGAGCGCTTCTGCAAGTGTGGTTACACCGTGAGGAGTTAAGGTTTCTGCATCAATATGTTCAACAAATTCGGCGTGTCCTGCTGCAACGGCTCTCATTGCCGCTTGTTGGGTGCATGAAGCTAGCTCATCGCCTGGGTATATAACAGAATACACGCTCGCTATCGTAACAAAAGAGGCTTGTCGTCCATTTTCAGCTGCAAACTGAAGGTTTTGCTCAACATCTTCAATGGGCATCCTACCTTTTATGGCTAGTATCTCCCGTAATAACGTCTTGTTTTCACCAAGAATACACGCTTCTAAGAGCTGAGTTACTTCATCATCTGCTACTGCTCCGAGACTTGAAAAAAGATCCTCGTAGATCTTGACTTCTCCATTTTCGGCTGCACAGAGAGCTGCATCGAGGATATCTGATCTAGAAAAATCTTCTGCGCTCTTTAGATAAGTAACCACATCGTGACGGCCTGTTTCAGCTGCAGCATTGAGTGTAGCTTTTGGGCGCAATGTAAGTAATGAGAGAACGCCTTCATTGTTCCCTTTAAGCGCTTCGTGGATAGCTTCGGCAAAGCATGAGGCAGATATATGTCCTTTTGAATAGTTAAAAAGCGCTTTTGCTTTTGCTAGATCTCCTGTCATTCCTGTTGTAACAAATGCATGTTCTAGGTCTTCTAGGCGTGCTGGGTGATCGTAGTGGTCTAGGAGAGTGATGATATCAGCAGGCACTTCATACATGAAGAGAAACGTTGATCCATCATTGAGTTGAGGACCCTCAGTTAACAATGTTCGTAGATTGTCCCAGTTGCTTGCTTCAAGGGCTGTTCGGCACGCATCTTCCATTTGGGTATCAGAAATTGTCCTTCCATCTGCAAAAAGCGCAGAGAGAACGCTGGCCTTAAAATCTCCTGCTGCTTCAATGATTATATCTGCTAGGGCTTCTTCTGGGAGCGCTCTTCCCTCTGAGAGTAGGCGGTAAGTGACGTCATCATGTCCATGTATTGCTGCAGTGCGAACAAGTTCAGAGAGGGAGTCTTCAGAAATCGGCATGCCAAGTGCTAGAAACGCATTGAGCGCCTCTATATTCCCTTCAGACGCTGCAAAAAGAAGGCTTGATGGAGCGATTCGTGATGCCAAATCGGCTGGGGCACTCGATGTAGATGGCTCAGTCAGAGCAGCTAACGCTACTTCTGCGACTTTTGACTCAAATTCATTCCCAGAATGCACAGAAAATCGTTCAGCTGTTACCCCTCCATCGATGGATATGCTTACAGTTTGACCATCTACTTGACTGCATGTAATACTCATTTTCTTCCCCTTTCTCTCTCTCTTGCAACTATTATAACATTACAAAACTATAAAGTAAATTTTTTATTACTATGTTATTAAGGGGAAGGATACTGAGGTATGTGTATTTGTAAACTATTTAAAATTAAGGAGTTGTGAATTATTTAGAGAGGCAATGTTCTCTAGATGGTACTCTCTTGTCCTAAAAGAACATTGCCGCGCAATACGCCCTATTTACGCTGTAGAATAACCTGGCATGCCTATCATACTGTTCAGCTCACGTTTAAACGCTTCTTTAGGCGTTATATCATCGTCACGCTCAAGATCTCCACTAGGGAGGTGGAGCGAATTAAAACACGTATGTATTTCAAACATAGGATGTGTTGTATTAAGTTGGCGGCGAATTGATATTTTTGTTCCTGGAGAAATGGTTTTTTTCCCGGTGATAGAAAGTAAGAATTTTTCAAGCCATGCGGTGTCTGCAGCTGCAATAGCCTCTTCAAGCCATGCGACTTGTTCTACGGGTACATCCCCGTCGATAGTCAGCGCAGAGCGAACAGCTTCAGGTGATGCAGAAATCCCTTGAAGACGTGTCGATATGTCTTCAGGAGATTCAGCGCATACAAAGGCACGAAATGAATCACTGCTTCCTTCAAGAAAAGCATTTGCAAGGGTAAAATACCTGCCAATCTCTTCTCTAGCAATATCTACAACTTGCTGGTTAATAGTTTTGACATTGCCAGCCTCATCTTCTTGATCTTCAAAGATCATCAATACGGCTGCTAAATTGTCTATATTACTTTGTTCTGAAGGGTCAAGTACAACTTTAGCATACATTTCAGCAGATGGATCACTTTGAAGAAGCGTTGCGAGGTCTCTCATTGCCTTTCCATCTGTAGAGGCAGCTACTATTTGTTTGAGCATTGCAAAAAAGAGAGGGGAAAAAAGTGTTCCAGTCAAGATGAGGTCACTTCTGGACATATTCAGAAGCTGAACACTCGAATAAAACCCTCCAAGAAGTGAAAGAGTCTCTTTCATACGACGCTCTTTATCCTCACTTGTGAAAGGAACGCCTGAGTCTGTGACTTCGATAAGGCCATTTTCAGAAAGTGCAGCAATGAGTGTTGTAACAAATTGCTTTGTGACTCCACCAGCATCGACTGCAACTGGCTGGTCAGTCAGTTGAACACGAGTAGGAAATCCTTCGTCAGAAACCATTCTCAAGTATTTGAGAGGGTCGGCTTGTACATCATCTAGAGTGAGAGCAAAGACACCTGGTGGTGTATGCGAATCTGATGCAGATGAAGATGACGATGAAGAAGATGATGAAGAAGATGATGATGAAGGAGGTACAGGAGCAGCAAGCCATCCCGAAACGGGTGTATCACTTAGAAGTGCCCTGATTGTGTCTACATCACCTCGTGCATTCGATAGAGCAGACGATTGAACGGCACCCGTAATCGGGCCAAGCGCAAGGAGTCGGGCCAGGATGCCAACATCGCCATTTCGAGCCGATCGGATAATAGCCTCAGACCGAGCATACGTATCCATACTTGGGTTTTTAGAAAGAAGGAATGTTAATAGCCCTTCATTCCGATTTCGAACCGCCTGAAGTATTGAACGCGATAAATCCGGAACTGACTCAGGATCAAGGCTATCTAATACCACTCGAACCACTTCTTCCCTATCATGCGTCGCTGCAAAAAGCGCACACGCCTCGAAGTCCCTTCCCGGACGCACGTGTGGAAGCATTGATAAAGCAATATCATCTCTTCCAGCCTTTACAGCAGCGCTTACAGCAAAAGGCTCAATGCCTCGGCTACTCACAGTGCCTTCACGAAGGAGCATTTCTACTGTGCCAAATTGTCCTTCTGTACATGCAACATGAAGTGTTGTGCTTCCTACCACAATGCGATCGTTTGAAAGGAAAAAACGCAGTACATTGTTTAATCCATTTTGAGCAGCAAATTTAAAAGCAGACAGCCTAAATCGTGGTTCTACAGAAAGCGATTTACTCATAAAAGATGGAACGAGATATACCTGCTCGTAAGGAGATCTTCCCTCAAGCTGGGCTGTAGTGGTTCTGACTCCTCTACGAAGGGAAATTCGAGCATGCTGAGCAAGAGCCGATATGCCCTGATAATTTCCACCTTCAAGCGCTGCATCTAGCAGTTGAAATCGTTGTTCTTCAGGTAGAACCCGGCGATAAAGAAGTGCTCTTAAAAGCTTTGGATCGGCTTGTCTTGCGCACTCGCGCGCTATTTCAAAAATATGAGTGTCGGGGATGTCTTTGAATTTGGCCGAAAATGCAGAGACTGCTTTCATATCACCGGCGCGTGCAGCATGGAGGCAGGCGTCTCCAAGGTCATTTGGAAAAAGAGTTGATTTCATTACGGTTACGACGAGGGCTAGGTAGTTCTCAGTTGTCGCTGCATGGGATGCCACCGCACCATTGAGTACTCGGGCATGATCAATCGATGAAGATGAGGATGATCCTGGGTGAAGAATGCTGAGTGCTACTTCTGCAACCCGTTGCTCAAGTGGATTTTCACTTGTCGACGAATAGACTCCAACATGAGTCTCTCCAAAGTTTAATTCAACGGTATGCTCATTTGTTTGGTGAACGGTTATTCCTGACACAGTTTCTCTCCTCTATGACAAAACAGTATAATTTTTATTATAAATATTATAAACCGTTCATGTATTAATTAACAGTATAAATTAATTTATTTAATTTGTTATTGTTGTATAAATTGAGAGGAGGTAAATCATTTAGGATGTCACATTTAAGGGCGTATTGCAGAAAGAGGAGTCTTGATGTGTTTGGCTTTGTAACCTGCGTAGTCTTTGTCGACAAGGGTTGTCACGCTCATATCTGACCAGACATTCAGAGCAGTTTCAATCATATCGACCACCGCATAGAATGGGAGAATCTTTCCCATCGTAGTCAGTGGGACATCCATACTGATCAAAAATGCACTGCTGAGAAAGAAGCACCCCATCGGAACCCCGGCATTCCCAACTGCTGCGAAAACGGACATAAGCACCCAAAAGGCATAATCAAACGGAGTAAATACATGCCCATGGCTTCCTGCAACAAAGAGGACTGTTGTCAAGATGAACGCCGCACATCCGTTCATATTAATCACGGTACAGACTGGGAGTGAAAAGCGGGCAACGTGAGGTGCTATATTCAACTTTTCTTCGGCTGTTTTCATGGCAACAGGTAGCGCTGTATTCGATGATTTTGTGAAAAAGGCAACAAGCAAAGGTTTATAGCTTTTTTGAATAATTCTTAAGGGGGAAAGGCCTCTCAGTTTAAGCAGAATCGGGATGACAACAACACCTTGAAGGATGTTCGCTGAAACAACAACAAAAAGATACGCCCAGAGCTCATGAATACGTCCTCCCTGACTGCTTACTTCTTTGGTTAGCTGTGTCGTAAAAGCCCAAATTGCAACCGGCATAATATATGAAGAGAGCTCAGCTACTTTAAGAAAAAGGTTGAAAAGGGCTGAAAAACCGCTTCTTAAGACGTTTTTCTCTTTTTCAGGGAGAGAGTGTCCGACCAGTCCTAATAAGAACCCCAGAAAAACGAGAGAAATCACCTTGTTTTCTGAAAAAGCAACGGTAATATTTGAAGGAATAATATCAGTAACGAAATCTAAATAGGAGTGTGTGTTTGCTAGAGCTGTAGCGGCGGGATCGGTATTTGCTGAGATTGGATGAATAAGAAGAAACAGAAAAAGCGCAACGAGAGAAGCTAAAATGGTTGTTAAAAAGGTGTAGGTAGCAACTCTTCTGCCAAGCTGTTTAATCGTGTCAATGTGTTCAATATTCAGGAGTGTTGAAACGACTGCTAAAAAAACGATGGGCGCGGCAAGCATTGAGAGAAAGTGCATGAAGAGTGTGGAGATGGTCGTTGCGAGGGTCGTCGTAAATGTATGCTCATATATTCCAAAAAAAATGCCGAGGGAAATGGATAATGCTAAAAAAATATATGATTGAAAATATGTTTTCATATGCACCGGTTAATATGTTTTTTTTGACGAGATTCGTAAATTGCTGAAGCGCTATGCTTCCCGTGTAAAAAGGTGGTAAAAGGTGAAAAATGGAGAGAAAACATGGAAGGTATTTTACGCGTTGATTCCATTTTCATCAATCCTTTCAAATAGAACAAATTGAGGGAATACGTCTCTTTGGTGCTGACTTTTTTTCGGGCTCTATTGTATGCTCGTTACTGAAAGGCGTCAGTGTATACGTATATTGCTGGCACACAGGTGAGACTCACAACCCATAAGGCTGGCACTATCTCTTCTATAGCATCGTTAAAAGAAAAGTTTTTACAACAAGGGCTTGGAGCATTCCTTATTGTGCTTGCTGCAAGTTGTTATGCGAGTGTTGCACTCATGGGAAAGTGGTTCATTAGTCAGGGGATGAATATGTCCTCTACACTTGCTATCCGCTTTGGTGGAGCCATGATTATTCTATGGCTTATTGTGATCTTTCGGCAAAAAAAAGTTAAAAACCGAGTCGGACCCAGTGTATTAAGCTTTTTTGCAGATACAGCCCAGACGCTCCTATTTTTCGGTGCCGTCGCCAGGGTAGGCGTTTCTATGGCGGCTTTGATTTACTACACCTTTCCTTTCTTTGTCTTTTTATTGCAAAAATTTGTGTGTAAGCAGCCAGCAAGTGGCAGACAGTGGGCTGCACTTGCCATATCTCTTGTTGGTGGTGTCCTCGCAATTAGTCCTTTTGACCAGTCTGTTGTCATTGACAATGCCTATTTGATTGGTGTCGCTGTAGGACTTGGTGGGGCTGTTGCATACTCATGCTTTTTGGTATTTGGATCAATGTATACAAGTGCTTGTGATGCTATTACTTGTGGAGCGCAGTTTACGACAGGGACCTTTCTAGGACTTATGGTGTTTTCTCTTTCAAATGGAGGATTTGTACTTCCAGAAACCTTTTTTCAGTGGTGTGGAAGCCTGTATGTTGTTGTTATAGGGACTGTTATACCACTCGTCTGCTTAATGAAGGGCATAAACTTGATCGGCGCAAATAAAGCCTCTCTTCTTTTTACCGTTGAGCCCATCGTAACCATTCTTTTAGCTGTCATGATTTTTAATGAGCGGTTTACTTTCGTTCAGGTGATTGGGTGCGCTATTATTCTTTCTGCGACAGTATACATGCAGCGAGGTCCTAAAGGAGCAAGTGCTCCTGCACTACATTAATTTGTTTTAATTCCATTAATGCAAACGGTTTATTTATTTAAATAATTATGCTACACTATTACTTGTAATTAATTTACGAGGAAGGGAAGTGGCAGCAAGTATTCCGGAGCATCTCATATATGGTCCTCTTTTGGGCTTCATGCCGTATGAAGGAGCCCAGCTGAATCAAAGAGCAAAAGGGAGCTTATGTACTCAAAAAGAAAAGGGTATGCTTGCTTTTATCTCTGCAAAAGAGGAGCTCTTGGCTTCATTCAATAAAAAATTCGATGCCTTTCTTGCTACAAAAGAAGAGAATTTTGAAGGAACTGATGTACTTGAAAAAGCAAAGTCATTCAGTGAAAGATACTTAGTTGCAGCTTTTGACGACTTTGGTGAGGCAAGAGGTGTTCCTGGTCGATCAGAGATGAAAAAACATGAGCTGTATTTTCGATATAGTTATGGAAATCGGGTAGCTCGAGAAATACTGTTCGATCCTGGGAAGGTTTCTGCGTTTGTTAAAAAAATATTTGAAAATTACGATAAAGCTCTTGTTGCACTCTACCAAGCTGTGCCTGCTTCTCTCAGAGCAGAGAATGAAGATGGTACGGGGCAACCAATTATCCCTGCTGATTTTGATTCACTTCCGCTTGAAAAAAAGGCTGCACATGTTCGCTTGTGGTTTACAGCAAACAGTGGGAAAGATGGCGGTCCGCTCAGGCACATGGTTCTTTTACGCGGGTCCTTCCCAGATGACGTCCTACATCTTCCTGGTGAGGTGGGGCATTGTACCGGCTTAGAGGTGCTTGATCTGAGTCATTCTCGAATTTCCGTAGCTCCAGACAAGCTCGCAAGTTTGCCAGCGCTTCGAGTGCTCTTTCCAAGTCCTGTTGGAATACATCCACATGGAGAAGGGATTGTAATAGAAGGGCGAGACATAGCACATCTTCCTGAAAAGCTCGTTATTGGGTGTTCAATAATGACACCTGAAATGGTGGCAAGGTACCCAGAAGAAATAAAGAGAAAATATGTGTACCCTTTTCTTATCGCTGCGTCTGGAGAGCAAGCGAATGCGCATACACTTGAATCGAAAGCTGAAGCGATTGGAAAGCGTAACCTGCACTTGCTACGGCAATGTGTACTTAAAGGGGTTTTTGAGAGATTAGAGCAAAGATATGGAGCTGAGATTGTCACACATGTTCTATCTGAGAAATTTGATCGATTGTGTTATCACGTTTGGGATATAGCAGGGCAGCCGGATGACACGCGTGGAAACTGGGGAGAAAAGCATCTTTTAGATGACTACTCGAGAGTATTTTCTGCTGTAGGACGAGCCTACTTTGAAACGCTGTCAGAAGAAGAACAAAACCTTTATGATTATAGCGTATGGAAGAGGCATGGGAAGCCACCTGGCGATGCCATGTATGGAAAGCACCACAGATTTGATGACCTCGTTGACTCCTTTGATAGCCGGCCACTTTTATTTGGACACAACATACGCTGCATTCAAGCAATTACAAAAGCGAAAAGGCGGTTTTTTGACCTCCCTCACGCATGGCAACGTTCTGTGGCTCGCACGCTCCCTGACGGTACAGATATAGCTTGTGAACTGAACGTGCTACATGACAATATGACGTTTTTCACTGAAAGTGTACGATCGGCATTTCAGAACGAGAAAAAATATCAGGTTCTTAGCGCATTAGCAGATCGATTTGGAAACAGACTTTCTTCTGAAATGTACGTAGAAATGCTGCGTCTACGTGGAGATGAAGGAATTTATCGAGAGCGGTTTATTGGGTTTGCATCTCATAAAAGAGCGGATATGCACAGAATGGTAACCTCTCTTTCGTGTGGATTTCTTAAAAGTATTCTTCATGAATATGGTGTGACTACGAGTCCTCAAGCAGCTTGTAAACTTGTAGCCCGGCTGAAAGATATGGTTCGGGGAACTGATGTGCGGCCTTCGAGGAATGCCCGTCTCGAAGCGCTTCTTTCGACACTTGTCTCTCGTCTTCACGCAACGTTTCCAGAAAGCGTGATTGAGGAGCTTTTACATTCTATTGACCCGTATATTCTTGCTGATTCGTAGCAGTGAAATGCAATAGTTTGAAAAATGTATATATATAATTCCTGAAACTTTGTACGATCTTTTTTTTGAAAAAAGATTTGGATTGTATGAAAAAAGTTCTTTTTGCGTGGTTGTCAATTGGTATTCACCTCCACCTTCTTTGTGATTGTCCTCCTGCTCTCGATCCACTCCCATCTTTGCCAATTCCTGCGGCCGTTCCTCCTCCAGTTGCAGCATGTGAAACACCGACCCCAGATACGATAGAAGACTATCTTCCAATTACCTTTGTGAATGACACTGGGACGAATGCAGATGATGTTTACATTGCTGTCTTAGTGAATTCAAGTACGCAGTATCTCTCTTTTACAGAACAAGATGGGCACTTTCTTGCAACAATAAGCGATTTTACTCCTAAAACGTATCTTTCAAATGAAAGCTATTCATACCCATTGAGTTCTTTCGAAGAAATAGAAGACGATACGTATACGTTTTATATTCCTAATACTGGAAACAACGCGCAGCCAGGAAGCAATTTTATGACTTCCTCTCGGATTCTTCTCTCAGTGTCAGAGCCATTAACCTATTTCATAGACAACAACGGTGTCTTACAGGTTCCAGCAGATTCAATAGCAACCGATGATAATTACTATATTCTGAACGATAAAATTGAATTCGATATTGGAAGTAATGGGTTTAACCGTCTTAACTTGAATCTTACATGGGTCGACTTTTTTGGATTGCCACTTCTCGTTCAAGTAAACTATCGATTTTTATTTGGTGGGAACTATACCAATGCATGTGGAGTAACAGGTATGCCCTCCGGGGTTTCTTTTTCAGATGTGTTTGAGGGGTATACTTCGGCACTTGCATCCTTAAAACCAACATTTGAAACTCACTGGGGAGGGCTTGTTGCTACGTATACAAACCCAGCGGGAGCGGGTGGAGAAGAGGCACCTCTTCGCATTTTTGCGCCTGCAACTGCGATGGGAAGCACACAGACTCAATCAAACCCTACACCTGTAACCTTTCCAACAAATTATTTTTTACGTTCAATCACAAGCTCGGAAGAATGCTCATGGTTTAACGCTGTATGGAAAGGAACAACACAATCAGGTGCGACCGCATTTTATGAACAAAAAAAACCGGTGCCTTATCTTGTGCTGAATGCAACAACGGATGCAGGTGCTGCAACCGCCCAAGGAAAAGAAGCGGAAGATGGAAGCTTTCTCTTTACGATACAAGGCGGCCCTGATAAAGGAAAAACAATCACATTCCCTTTGCCGACAAGCTCAAAAGCTTTTTTCACCGGAGCAGTCAGTGACTATGAACCACCAATTGTAAGTACAGCATCAGCTGCCACAAATGCACAAGTTTTGAAGGTGTTTGCAAGCGCAATTATAGCAGGGTTTTTCCCAATTAACTGCCAATTTCCCACACCCATTACACTCAACAATACCTATGCAAGAAACCATGCAAGTGAATATTTCCAAAACAATCCTTTGCTGCAAAATGCATTGGAAGGATGCTCATGTGTTGCAAACGTTCCTTGGTATGATTTTTATTCCCGTACTCTTTTAACAATTGGAACGCCGAATCTCTTCTATACCTCAGCGTATTCAGATTTTTTAGGTGCAGATGGAACTATTGTTGTTGTAAATCTCAATACTGAAAATGCAGATGCGTCTATTACGGTACATTTAAACAGTCTAGAAGGTGCGGTCATTCCAAATCCATATGGCGATACAACTGAGTATTCGTTAACGGTTGGCATTCCTAGTGATGCGACTGTTGAGTATGCAACGAGTAGTGATGGACCGTTTAGTGGAACGATACCAGACACTGCGCAAGCAGATGAAATATTTTTGCGTGTGACATATAACGCAGGAACGTATAACGGAGAGAGTTACATAACGCAAGTTGCTCCGTCAGTTGGTGTCTTTCATCCTGTCCTTCCAGGAGAAGGTGCAATCACATCCAGTGGGACTGATGTAACAATTAATATTGGTGCGAGCCCAAAATAAACAAAAAAGGACGTATATGAATTCATACATCACTCGAATGCCCAGGGGAGCTAAAGTATGCTGTTTTTTTATGGTGCTGGCATGGAGCGCTATTTTTTCGGAAAGTGTGCATTTGACTGAATCGAATGCAGATAAAAATGGCATGCATGTATCGGGAAGTTTTCTGTACTGGATGCCACAGCAAGACAATATGTCCCTTGGTGTTGTGAATGATGCAACGGGAACGCTTGATCTTGTAAAAGGATATGACCAGTCATTCGATTACGAATTCAAGCCAGGGTTTTCAGTTGAGCTACGAAAGTACTTTAGAGAAGGGGAGTGGAGCGTTTCGGCTGAGTATACATGGTTTCATACAAAGGAAAGTGTAGATGTATCGTTGGATACAAGTGATACACTGGTAAGCCTTCTTCCTTCATGGCAAATACCCAGTTTTAGTAACCCTCAGTACCATCAAGGAGCTGAAACGTGGTATTTAGATATGGACCTTGTTGATCTTACATTTGCCCGAGAATACCATATGGGGAATAGGTTGACGTATTCACCATCTTTTGGACTTCGTGCTGCATGGATAGGGCAAAAAATTGATGTATCGTACGAGAACACAAACCCTTCATTTGCTTTTATTTGGCCCACAACAACTATCATGAACCGTTCCGACTCGTGGGCTATTGGCCCTCGCGTTGGGTGTGAAACGCTTTTTGAATTGGGCCATGGTGTTCGGCTGATTGGTGAAGGCTCGTATGATCTTTTGTACACAGAGTATTCATTAAAGAGTACGCAGACATCTGATGTAACAACAGCAAATCAATACACTGTATCCGCTACGAACGTAGGATCAGTACGCTCCCATATTTCTCTTGAAGCAGGTATTGGGTGGGGGACTTGTTTTTCTAAAGGTCACTATGCGTTATCAATCAATGCGCTCTATGGATTTCAGGCCTTTTTTGATCAGAACATGTTTTGGAAATCATTAGACACACAAGCACCTGGCGTCAGCACGCTTCCAAATGGTAATTTATATATTCAGGGCCTAACCCTACAAGTAGCATTTGAATTTTAAAAATGATTAGAGGTGGTGTCTTTTTTTTTCTGTGGTATCCTAGTTAAAAAGGAGAGGCAATGGCAGCCGCTGCAGCAGAATATAATCCTAGATTACCCATGACGGTGCACCGTGATCAAGATCAGGTACGTCCATTGTATGGCGCTCTAGAGTTTGGAGCACAATCTGTTGAATGTGATGTTCATGTGATGCCAAGTGGAGCGGTGCTTGTCGGCCACGATACAGGTGATAAAGCAAAAACACTTGAAGCTGAGTACTTACGTCCTCTAGCAAGGCTTTTTTCAACAAAACGTGTGGTGCGTGAGTTCACTCTCCTTATCGATGTCAAAACGGAGGCATCATCTTCGTTTACAAAGATACACTCTATACTCACAAAGTATAGTCATTTTTTAACTTCCTTTGACCCAAAAGCTGGCCTGCAAGTACGTCAGCTTCGTATTATTATCAGTGGTAATCGAGACAAGAGTGCAATCAAAGAAACAATGCCTCGTATCGCTTTTTATGACGGCCGGTCTGAAGATATAACAGCAGATATGGATCCCACATTTATGCCAATGGTGAGTGATAAATGGTCGAAAGTTATGAAGAGCTGGTTTGGATGTTTTGCATGCTGTAGGTGTACTGAGTCTCCCGGAAACATTCGAAGGCATCTCGTTCCAAAAGTTGATGCGGTAGCGCTTGTTGGGATAACATTTCGGACGTGGGCGATGCCTGAAAATGAGGAGACATGGGAACTCTTAAAGCCGCTCAGTGCACGTGGCTTTGTCTACAATACTGATGTTCCACATCTACTTGCACGATTTCTTCTCGCATAAAGATATATAAAAAAATTATATTTTGCAGTACCTTTTCCTTTATTTTATGAGGAAGATATGTTTCATAAAACAGTGTGTATTGTGCTTTTTTCTGCATTGTTTGCCCAGGTAGCTGTGTCAATGGAAGAGCGCGTTCTTTTTTTAAGTATTCCAAAATCAGGAACAAACTTAATTACCTGTTCTCTCTCTTTTCTTACGAATCGTCCAATTGGGCTATATCCTGATAGACTTCACCCAAAAGGGAATGAAAGGCTCGGAGTGGACATGAATAACCCTCCGCTTTTTTATCGAACGCATGTACCGAAGCGAATTCTTAAAGAGAGGATGAGCGGAGCAAAATTACTTCTTCTTTCTCGAAATTATAAAGAACATCTGTATCGCCAATTTCAAGGTCGGAAAATATCAAGAAAATCATTGAATAATTATGACGTTCGAGATTTTATTTCAAATTTTCTTTCGTATTATCGCCTTTTTGATTCATGGCCTAAAGAAAATCGTTTACTCATTTATTATGAAGATTTCATAGAAGAAAATAACAGGGAAGTATTTGAGAAAATTCTTTCATTTTTGAACATTCAAGATGTTGAGTACGCTGCCTATGCAGAAAAAAGAAAGGAAATAGAGCAAAAAATATATGGCAGTTATGTACAACAACATTCCAAAGAAGGGAAATCAAGATTAAAAGAACCCCGTAAAAAATTCTATTCGTCCCAAGCAGATCGCTCAACATTGAAAGCGATTGATGCTGCTTTTCGAAAGAGAGACGCGTCTATTTTCAAAAAATATCTAGATCGTTTTGAAGAAAAATAACTCCTTTTTTCCGTAAGCTTTCGTCATATTTTTTATTTATCGATAATTTTATCTTTGTCTGAGGTATACTATAAGTCGAAATGACTGAATCGATGGAGAAAGATGAAAGTTCAAAACCAAGTTTTTTCTCTTCCTGCTGAGACTACTTCAAGAGAAGAGTTTATATGGCAGAAAAAAGCGGCTGCGGTTTCATCTGTAGCAACAGTTTTTTTTGCAGGGCTTACTATCTGTGCTTTTGCCGTTTTTGCAACAGGCGTGCTTTTATCGGCTCCCATTTCTCTTACTTTAGGTGCTGTGTCAGGAATGGCTGCGTTGACTGCACTTGTTTCAAAAAAATATTTTTCAGCTTCTATACGATCCTTCGTCCTCCATTCTCCGGATGCTCCTAAACCACATGAGGTCAGTCCATATATCACCGAAGAGATGCGAAGCTCAAAAGTACATGGGTTTCCTCTTGTCCATTCTGCTGATACTGCGCTCTGTAGAAAACGAATGATTGCAAAAGCCCAGCATAACGTGCTGCTATCCGGGAACTATTGTGGTGAAAAGGCGTTTGACGAGATTTTAGAGCTTTTAGACATGAAAATGTCTGAGATTCCCGATTTTAAAGTGATTATTTTATCTGCGCCAAAATTTGTTAAGGATGATCCTCGGCGAGGGTACTATAACAAACGGCGATTAAAAGAACTGACAGAGAGATATCCAAGTCAATTTCAAATTATTTACAATACAAATTCCTGGCAAACTCATAGTGGCATGAAATACACCTTGAATCATACGAAAGCACTTTCAATTGACTATGGTCGCTACAGTATTCTTGGGGGGAGTGCTTTGAAAGACAATTTTGCAGGTCCAGGGGTTGATCATCCTCACATTTTACGAACTTCTCATTTCCCTTTTACAGAAAAAAACATAAACCAACGCCTTGTTCAGCTTGAGCTTATCGTTACATCTTTGAAAAGAAGGCATCCTGATGTTGCAGTGTACCGTGAACTAAAAGACTTTTTTGTTTCACTCGATCCACGTACAATTGAAACAGCAGATGATTTGCGTGCAATTGAAAGGCGGATAACAGAGATTCTAGAACATGAGCCTTCATTTCATGAAAGAAGAGAGGTGAAGAGTTCACAACTTCTTGGGACATTATCTCTTTTTATGAAGGATCTTCGTGACAAAATTGAAAGTGCCACAGACTCGTCTTTGACAGCGTTTTTTCTTCCAAAAGCGTTTCGAGACATGGATTTTGCGTTTTTTGATTGCGGTGGTGACCATTCCCAGGGAAGGCTCCTCCATTTACAGCTTCTTGGGTTAGCACACAGGTTGCAACATCTTGAAAAAAAGCCTGGTGCTGAGGACGCGGTACCGTATGTTGTTGAAGATGTGTATCAATCTCCAGCATTTACCAAAGGAGAGGGCGATCGAATCGAAGGGGATGATGTCCTAGCGGCACTACTTAATGAAACAATCCCTAAGCAATCAGATGTAAAAACTAAAATCCCAGCATTTCCTGATCGATGCGCAAAAGGGAAGAAGAAAGGTCGGTTTAAACTCCTCGTTTCTGGCCCGGAACATACAGGAAGTGATTTTTCCTCTGCGCTGCATACACGGTTTTCAAATGCAAAAGATGAAATAGTTATTGATCACATGTACTTTAATCCATCTCCAGAAATAAAAAAGGCATTGATACAGGCTGTGAAAAGGGGGGTGTCGCTAAAAATTATTACGAACGATAACTACAAAGGCTGTCCAAATTCTCATGTGCTTTTTGGGCCAAACAATTCGACTGTGATTTCGGAACTCCTTTCAGAATTAACCGATGAGGAAAAAGAGAGGGTATCTGTTTTTATGTACCGTCAAGGAAAAAATGGGCTTCATAAAAAAGTTGTTGTTGTTGATAAGCAGTTTGTCATTGCCGGGAGCAGTAACTTTGGATCTAAAAGCTTAGAAACAAGTTCTGATTATGAAATAAATTTTGATATTACAGACAAAGCATTTGCAGGACAAACACTTGAGGTGTGTGAAGAAGATGAACGGCACTGCGAACGTATTGAAGATCCAAGTGATGTTTCTACCCTGATTGCGCTCCGTTCATATTTTTACAGAGTGGGTGCTCCTATCTGGGGTTAGGGACAGTGCTTCTCTTTTCCTCTCTAAAAAAACGTTTTCCTTGTTTTTGGATCTCATTCAAGAGCTCCATTGAAATAACAAGCTTTTTTCCATCTGGTTCACATTGAACATCTAGAGTTTGGATCTCCTTTTTGAACTCGAGTTGAAGTTTCCGCGTGTTTTTTCCATACTGGATTGTCGCAAGAAGTGCAATTTCACCGATAATTGCAAGACCAATACCGCCACTAGCTATAACTCCAAAAGTAATAGCTGCAATACTGACTACTGCTAGAGCTACTGTGAGAATATAGCGAAAGGTGTGTATAGATTTTTCACACCCAAGTTCTTCTTTTGAGATGTCAATCAGGTGCTCCATTATGCGGATTTTGCAATTTGAGCGGTCTCGATTGCCGATATGAAGCGCTGCTTGATCCTTGATATAAGCAAGAACCTCTGGTTTACTTTGAAGGTGAGGAATACTTGTTGCTTCTGAAATTGGTAATGAGCGAGAACTTTCATCTTCGCTTAGTATTGCCAAGTCACCAACTATTGTCTCATCGTCTGCAATCCATCCATTGTGGCAAAAATACTCGGTTGGTATATTCACCGAACGATATGTAGTGGCAGTTGCCATATAATTACTCCTCTCAAAAGATAATATATATATTATACCATATTAAAATATTTAATTACATTAATTTGTAATTCTATTATTTTAAGTAAATTAGGATATTTCTTCTTGGAGAGATTTAAAGAAAAAATGAGACTGCGGCAAAAAACCAAGGAAACGATCTACTAAATACGCTTTTGGTTCCAAAGCTCTCTTCGATGCGAAGGGATCGACGGGACAAAAGAAAAGACGTCCATCTTTACCGGCAGAAGCACATTCTTCAGCAATTTGGAGTGAATAGCCACACCCTTTTGCAGCATCAGCTTCAATTTCATCGATAAAATGGTGTAAGAGGAGAGCTCTTTTTTGTGCCATCTTCTTGCCTTGATCTGTGCAGAATTTTGCTGGGAGTGTGAGGAGTTTCACGTAAAAATGATCGAGCGCATATTTATTGTCGTCAAGAGGGCGCATGCTCCCTCGAAGGTCCTCTCTGTTGAAGAGAGAGCTTCCGAGCTTTCCGGAGGTATAAAAACACCTCATGACCCCAAGAGCCCCTAGTGCTTCCATTCTGTCAGCATCTTGGATGCATTTGGCTTCACATGTTTCTGGCTGGGCTCCAAGAGAAAAACTGTGTGTATATATTGCATGAGCGACTGCGTCGAGCTTTTCTTGTGGGAACCCCATTTGGGTTAAAATGAGTCTTGCCTTTTCAGCACTGTAGGTAGATGCGAGTGCACGTTCTGGATGGTTCTTTGGGAGGTTGACGATATCGTGATAATATGCTGCGGCAAGGATAACGAGAGGGTCATACACAGTGTTGCTTTCTCGGGCAAGAGCTAAGGCGCACTTTGCTACACGAGTACAGTGCCCGAGATCATGGGCTGCATCCTCTGTAGGGGATGTCTCCTCCACATAATATTCTCGGAATCTGTTTTCCCATGTGTCAATGTGTAGAGTGTCCAACATCAAATTGCCCTCATTTTTTCGAATTAAAATATTAAGCATAGTTCCATTGGTTGGGCTTTATATGCAAGTTATTCTTATTGCTTCATTTCATACGTATTATTTTTATTCTCCCGTTTTTTCACGTATATGATATAGTAGCCCCTTTTTTTCATGAGGTATATATGGAAATGACAGTAAAACAAACGGCGTTTTGCACCGTTACAGCACTTGGGCTGGCGACTGCTGGTTCAGTTGTAGCGGCTGTGACAACAGCAAGTGCTGTGGCTGCTGTGGCATACGGCGTTCTCAGTGTAGGTCTTGCAGGGGTATCACTTGGAGCTATCAAAGCTGCGTTTGATACAAATTCTGTTGATATTGAAAGCTATTTTTCAAACACAAGAGATGCTGCAGGGTATGCAGCAGCAGGTCTTTTTCAGTTTGCTGCGCAGACATTTGTACAAGCACTTATTCAAGGTGCAGCTCATGGAATCGGGCAAAGAGTACAACGATCTATCGGCGGACCAGACGTGACTGTCGGAAGAGTATAACTCTTTTGAAGGGCGTTCTTTTCAAGGGCGCCCGTCTATTTCCTTGACGATTTTTTCATTTCGCCCTATTCCATGGGAATGGATCATTTTGGACTCAACCGGTTCGACGCGATTGTATATATCAATGTCGACCACCGGAAAGATAAGCAGCGACTTCTTCTTGAAGCGTGTGCGTCTCTCGATGTTAATCCAGAGAAATTGCACAGAATCTCATCGTATTTTGACGTGTTCAATGGGCACCGAGGCTGCGCGTATGGGCATATACAAGCCTTACTCTTTGCTGAAAAACACGGCTTTGAAAATGTCCTAATTCTTGAGGATGATTTTTGCCCTGTAAAAGAAACGTCTGCATTTGAAGCTGCATTGTCGTTCTTTTTTACGCATATTCCAGAGTGGGATGTGCTTTTGCTTGGGGGGCGAGTGTTTCAGTATACCCCAACACCTTTTTCACCCATTGTCAAAGTTGATCTTGCTTTTTGTGCACATGCGTACGCAGTGCATAAAAAGTACTACAGAACGTTGCGGGAGAATTATGAAGAAACATACGACATCCTTCAAGGTGAGATGACCTCTTTTTCAGCAGAGCAAAATTGTCATGTCCTTGACCATAGATGGAACCTGCTTATTCCAGTAGGTCAATGGTATTTTGTGGAAATGCTCGCTCAACAAAGAGAGGGCGTCAGCGATACGCTCCATAAATATAGAAACCGCACCCACCCAAATCCGATTCAGAGCTTTCCATCTGAATATATATAATTTTCTTTACTAAATCCTTACGATTTCTTTACATTTGTGCGAAAACACGGAGGTCATATGAGTAGTGTTTTGGTCCAAGGAATAAAAGCACATGTGCGGGCATCATCTACTATTGCTATAAGAGCGGTTTCTCATACTGCGTACGCGTCCTCACGCGAAGCTCCGGAGGGTGTTCGGACGTCAACGTGGAAGCAGTATTGCAAAATGCAAGAAAAGCTTGTCAAGATCACTGAAAAGGTGCACCGGCTTGGACATTTTGCTACGCACACTGAAGTCCCTCTTTCTGGTCGACTCCATTCTTTTTCACTTCCAGATGGATGTAAAGAACACTCTGCTGAGCTTGCCGCTGCGTATAATCTCCTTCTTGAACATGGAAAAATTGATCTTTTGTCTCTACCATATAGCTCATTGCTCACTACTTCAGATGGAGAGCGATCCATTCATCCAGACCTTAAAGAAGCGATACAGTCTGTTTTGAATGATCCATCTATAGACATAGACCAATTTGTTCGTCAGCTTTGTATGCTTCGAAGGGGACGTATCTCAGATCTATCACGACATCTTTTGACCGAAGAAAAAAAAGCGTATTTAGCTCAGATACGAAAGTTGGAAGCGTTCATGGAGTGTGAGGTTCAAGAGCATCAGTCGTGGAAAGAAATAGAAGGGAGAGAGAGGCAAACGTACCGGGTAGGGGATTTTTCATTTATTCTCAATCATGAACTTCGAACTGTGTGTGAAGAGGCGTATATAATAGTTGAACGCCTCGCTTGTTGGGAGTGCTTTAAAGAAAACGAGGTTCGATGGGCGCTTCTTGGTGGAGGTGTTGATATTTTCTTTGTACGCGATGAGCAGGTATCAACAGTGCTAGCCATGCTTCATGAGTCGCTCTCCTCCTCTCCAGATCTTCTCATTGAAGGGCTTGCTGAAATTGTGAGTGTAGATGCTCTTGGATGGGATGAGTATGTTGAATCCAAACTGCGTGAACTAGAATTTACAATTTCAGAAAGGGTCTGATGAAACAGATAATATAATTAATTTTAATATAGAGTTATTTATTATTTGAAATATGTAAATTTAGTTTGTTTTGTTGTATACTCTTTTCCATATTGTAACCACGAAAGGAAAAAACTATGGCAGCAGCAACGAACCCTTACCAGAGTATGAGCTATCATGAGCTCCTTGCAGTCTATGAACGAGCAAATAGAGCAGAAAAAGAAGCCATTGAACCACTTCTTTTACAAAAAATAGGAGAACTTTTTAGCGAGCGCGTTACCACAGGAACTGCGTCTCCTATTGAAGCATCTATTGCTGGTGCAGTTGCACGTGGGGATGTGATTTCTGTTCCGGCTGAAAGTAGTGGGACAGCGCTTCCACCAGGAGTTTTTCACAATGGAACGGTCACTATTGAGGGAGAAAAGTATGATGTAGAAGTCATGACTCCAGAAAAATACCTTGAAGACTCAAAAAAAGAAGATACTGTTCGGATGGCATACATCAAGACGCTTCTAGAGCGTGATGATTTTGATGCAGCTTTGAGAGAAGTACACGATTTATTGCTGCCTGAATCAGCTGATGAAGCTCTTTCCACAATGATTCAAAGATATTCTTGTAAGGGTGACATAGATGCAGCTCGAGCTCTTGTGTCGAAGCTTTCAGCAGATAAGCAAGAAGATGCGCTCGAACTTATTTCAGGGTATGACGTCGATTAACTCGCACAGGAAAAAACTATGGCAGCAGCATATGGATATGATCGTAGGGTAGGTTACTTATCTACTCATGAATTGGAGTTAATAGCAGGAGGTGGGCCGGGCTTAAGTAGAGAGCTTGGTGCGTACTCACAGAGTGCTGCGGGTGATGAGCTTGGGCGACGTGTTGACCGTGTTGCTGCTTCTGCGATAGCACCGAGTGTTCAAGGGGTTTTCCGTTTGCCAGATTGCCTTCTTGTTAAGACTATGGATTTTCTGCCTTTTTCTGAGATCAGCCGTTTACTACATGCAGAATCAGAAGAGAAGGTATGTGTAAAAGATGTGGTACAGATCTTTCAGGATGCATCTGGTCTCAATTCTGTCATTGATATGTTGGAGTCCAGAATTGCCTGTGTAGAGCGGCTCATAGATGATACTGAAGGCGAAGCTTGGTGTCTTACCATGAGGGAGAAACTCGCAGCGGCTCCGATTCCTCTTACTGCAAAAGATGCGCGTATTTTGGGTGAATCCATTGTATGGGATATTGTTTTAGCTACTCATCAAATAGAAGAGAGGCCTAAGCAAGAAGTAGTTTCTGATGTGCTACGCAGTTTTAAGGGAGGACTCTTTATTCCGGCAATCGGACCGGTACTTGATGAAGCGATGCGCGTGGCTGATCTGTCGAGCTTGGAAAGTCAAATGAGTGTACTTCTCGATACAAACATGCTTTTTGCATATATCGATCTTTTGATTGAATCAGAAGAGCTTATCGTTCCACCACTTTTTGGGGAGTGCTTACTTCATAGAAGAGAGTTTGACGCACTTGATCACTTGTTTTCAGAAAAAAGAGGTTTTGTTTTTGTCTGGCCTTATGTGAGAGAACAAGACTTTACAGCTTTAGAATATCAAGAGCTGTTTACTCGAAGTGCAACGTGGAAGTGTGTGATGAACCGCGCAGAAATGAAAACGACAGTCTTTGAAACACTTCTTTTTAGAGGAAAAAAGAAGGAAATTCAAGACCTTGTACCACATCTTACAGAATATGAGTGGATTAAATTTGGACTTCGGTTTTTTGTTCTGTCTGCTGAAGATGTGCCGGTTGATAGTGATTTTCTCAATCAAGTGGTACTCAGTGAAGATGTTCGCTTACATGAAGAATATCTAGAGAGACTTCTTGCAGAAAAAAAATATATGCCGGCTATTGAGTACTACAGAAAAATGACTGGTGTATGCAGCAAAAGATATGTCTTTGAACTGTTTATACACACTATGGTGACTGAGTATCTGTCAGATAACTGCCCCGTTGAACCGATAGCAAATGTGTTTCAGAGTTATGAGGCGTATATAAAAAACCGCTTATTTGATATTAAGGACAGGGACATCAAAAGAGCGTGTTTAGAAACTTTTGTTGCTCGAGGGCACTTTAGAAAGATATGCGAGCTTTTAGAGCAAGTCGATGGACTTTTTTTTCGGGCAGATGTGACCTCAGTTGTAGGATCATGCGAGTTCCATTATGGTCGCGACGAGGTAGAGCGTGAAATACCACATCTTCCTCCACGCGTCCGGAATGAGGTGCTGCGAGTGCTCTCTTTTAAAGATCTGGGGATTTTCTGTAGACAACTCGTAGGATGCGATCCATTCTCTCGATGGTAGTTACATTCTCTACAGAAAGCGTTAACTACTTCTTTTTCATTTTACAGTAGACAAGGAGTTTAAGGAGCTTCGTATTTACCCAGAGCGGGTGAATGCAATATGCTGCGAGGAAAAAAAAGAGGATCGCTGGGGTGAATGGAAGAAAGATCCCAAGTATCCCAAGTATAAAAAAAAGTGTTCCAAACAGTGTGCGTTTCCAGGGAAACTTTTTTTTCCATATGCCCATATTTGTCTTGGTACTTGTTTTATGTATTTTATACAAGGACGCTTGCGATAAACCTGTAAAATTCGTACCTTCAAAACAGGTTGAATTTTCACTCATAGCTATAAATTTATTAAGGAGTTGTATGGCACTGTTGCAGAAAAATATTGGAAATCGTGACAAAGCACTTCGTGCAATTATTGCGCTTATTTTGTTTGCGCTTTCCTACCATTATCATTCGCTCATACTCTTTTTATGCGGAGCTTTTGTTGTTTTTGAAGTGACCTTTAGCTGGTGCGCATTTTATCAGTTGATTGGAAGAAATACACACAGAAAGCAGAAAAAATAAGATTTGGTCAAAGAGAAAAAGAAGGAAGATACGCTTTGTACCTTCCTTGAGTAAATTATTCAGCTGTGGGTCTATTCATATCAAAACTTAATGGGCCAGCGCCATAGTTAATGATAAGAAGACATGTACCAATCATAGACAGATTTTTAAAGAAGCAATAGTTGTGCATCATTTGGGCAAACGTTGAATGTGCATTCCAAAATGGATGCATGTAGAGTGTTGTTGGGACAAGAAAAACAATGAGAAGCGCAGCTCCAAGACGAGCTTTGAATCCAAGTAGAATACTTAGGCCTCCAAGAATGGCAATGACTCCTGCAATCGGCACTAAAACATCCGGCATTGGGACGCCTGCTTGTGTTGCTCTTTGAACAGCATCTTTTGTAAAGTGGTCAAACCCATTTATGATAAAAATTGCTGAAAAAAATATCCTTCCTAATAAAACGATAAACGGCATTTGTAAATCTCCTTCGAAGAATGTTGATGCTTTTTCGTAAAAAGACATCGTATACATTTATTGCAATACTATCTCCTTGTAGCTTCTTTTTTAAAATCTTTCAAAGAAAAAATATTGATTTTTTTCGTAGAAAACGACAATAAAAACTATTTATGCAAAAGAATTCAAGTGAGCTCTATAAAGCTATTTTCGAATTGGCTCCTGATGCGATTGTTGTCATCGATTCAGAAGGGATTATTAAGTACACAAATATGCAGTGCATCTCTGTCTTAGGGTATGCGCATGAAGAACTTACAGGAAAGAAAATAGAGTGTTTACTTCCGGAGCGCTTTCGTGAAAAGCATGTTCATCACAGATCTCACTACCAGTCAAGTCCTTCATCACGACCTATGGGAAGTGGTTTAGATCTTTATGCGCTCCATAAAAATGGGTATGAAATTGCTGTCGATATTTCGATAGCCCCAATCGCAACACCTGAAGGCTCCTTTTTCGCTGCAGCGATTCGGGATGTAACCGAAAAGAAAAAAACAGAGCTGCAGCTCATTGAGCGAACAAAAGAGCTCGAGCAATTTGTCTATATTGCTTCTCATGATTTACAAGAACCTTTAACAAATATTCAGCAGTTTGTAGGGCTTTTACGCGAATGTACTCAAGGAAAGCTCAACGAAGATGAGCAAGGTTTTCTTGAGCTTATTGAAAAGTCTTCGAAAAGAATGAGCTCTCTTATTCGAGACCTTCTCGATCACTCAAGGATAGGAAGAGAGAAAGAGCCGGAAACCATTTCTTTGCAAGAATGTCTCAATGATGCCCTTGAGAATCTTCGAACAAAAATTGAAAAATCCAAAGCAAAAATCACTGTTGATGGAGAGCTTCCGGAGATACGAGGTCACAAAACAGAGCTTGTTCTTCTCTTTCAAAACATACTTGGAAACGCACTTAAGTTTCATAAGAAGGAGACGTGTCCAGAGGTTGTTTTTACGTGCACAGATTTGGGAGATGCCTATCAATTTGAGGTTCGTGATAATGGTGTTGGAATTCCTGAGAAAAGCCTAGAAAAGATTTTTACTCTGTTTACTAGACTGCATGGACGGTCTGAATTTGAAGGAAATGGGATCGGTTTAGCTCACTGTAAAAAGATCGTCGAGCTTCATCATGGCACGATTTCGTGTACAAGTAAGGAAGGGGAAGGGACTGTTTTTCTCTTCACACTAAGGAAGGACTTATGACAAATAAACTACGCACAATACTTCTTGTTGACGATGACGATGATTGCAATGCGTTTGTGAAAATACTGTGTACGAAAGAGGGTGTGGCAGAGAATGTTGATGTCGCTCATAACGGTATTGAGGCGTTGGAGTACCTTAAAACACATTCGCCACTACCTGAACTCATTCTGTTAGATATCAACATGCCTGGTATGAACGGATGGGAGTTTTTACGTGAATATCCTGCGCTTCAAGCGCGTATGAAAGAGCGTATTCCTGTTGTTGTTATGGTGACTGTCTCAACAAACCCTGATGACATGAAACAAGCACAAGAACAGGGGGTACAGTTTATTAATAAGCCACTTACTAAAGATGCACTCAAAACTATTGTTCAGCAGCTTTCCTGATTTTTTCAAGTGTGGCCCACGTTCGTGTTGTCACATCTTTTCCATACACAGTATCAAAAAGTGACATCATATCAACGGTGCGTGTCTCTGGTTGCATAGTTAAGGCACTAAATATTTCACTCGGTGTTGTGTGGACAATCTGTAAATTTTCCATCGAAACTGAAGGGTGATTTTCAATGGGAGAGGGGAGGAAGGTTACAAAGAGCTTACAATGACTTGGATCGTTCTCTTTGCTAAATGGAGCATGTGAAAAAAGTGCATCAATATCTTCCCAAGCTCGAAGGATTACGTTTCCTTTGTAGCCATGCTTTTCTCTGAGCACTGATTCGATTTTTTGCTTTAATGTTTTTGGTGCGCTGTGTGGAGCAGAAAAAAGAGCATTACCACTTGCTAAAATGGTTTTCACATTATGACACCCAATTGATTCAAGAACTCGTTTTAGATCGATCATTTTGAGTGTATTTCTTCCTGAAATATTCAATCCCCGAAAAAATGCAACATATTTATCCATTCCAAATCCCTGTCTGTGCTTGAAAGGTACACTCTACGGAATGTAGGTATTCCTTACAAAATATTTCTGCTTTAAAAAAATGAATAATGGATCTTTTAGGAAAAGAAGAAGCGCCTTTATGCCATCCTATTTCTTGTTATTAGGGAAAAAGAAGTGGGGCAAAAAGGCGCTATTAAGGGTCTTATACAAAGACCCCTCTCACTAGAATGAGATTCCAGCTCGTGCTCGCAGACCTTGGAACATAAGGTCAGACCATTCAGTAACAGCTCTGTCACGTCGCTGGTTTGCAGCGCCGTCGAAGTCATCATTGATTACACCAAGTGACTCATTTCCGTCAGAGCGAATGAATTGCATGAAGTTTGGAAGGTAATGCATTTCGTATGCAAGTTCCAAAAGAAGGCCAAAAGTCTTCTCATCATTAATCCACTCATACTGAAGACCTAGATCCACATCAAACTGTGGTTTGAACACAGTGTTGCTGCTTCGTAGGCTTTGATACTTTGCAGCATCAATGTTTTCTGTTTCAATCGTCGGTTGAACAACAGTAGACTTGTTTGTTTCTTTCATATCACCAACTGTGTAAGCAAGTGCACAAGAAGAAACAACACTGAATCCTTCTGATAGTTCAAACTTAGAATGCATGTTACCAACAAGACCGACAGAGTCGAAATCTTGTGTCATAACTTGACGTGCTGTGTTGAACGGTGCTTCAGCTACTTTGTTTTCGCCCCACTTGTTAGAAACTTGTGTTGCGCGAAGTTGCATTGTAGTTAGAAGCGCACGAAGACCCATTCCAGGCTCGATAACACACCAGTCTTTTGGTTTGTACATTGTACTAAACACAAAATCAAGTTGATCGAACTTAAGGTCAAACGTACCTGTTGCTTGGTACACTACATCACCGATATCATCATCGTCGATTGGCCCAGCAGTCATCTCATCTGTGTTCCACCAGCCCTGTATAGCACCGCTATATCCATTGTTAGACGCATAGCTTCCAGTAATACCGTCGTTGGTTGTTTTGTTGGTGTTTGTTGAGTGGAAACGTGTCCACGCAGCTGTAAAACCAACTGTTTGCCAATCTGACTGGTATCCAGCAGTTAATCTAAAACCGCTATCACCACTCATGTCGATATTTTGAGTAACAATGTTACCTGGAAGATACTCGCCCGCATCTGTTGGAACAGTTTGGAATCCGAGATTATTTTTTTGTGCATATGGCATGTTTGAAAAGTAAGGTACCCAATACAGGTAATCACCCATCACAGAAAAACCATATCTCTGGTCTTCTTGTTCCATATGTTGTTGACCGCGAACTTGAACTTGGTCGTCATAGTGACGGCTGTTGTTCATGTTTCCATTCTGATTTGAATAGGAAACGACGCTTTCTGCAGCGGCGGTCTCACTGCTTGCGTTTCCACTACTTGCAAATAATCCGATTGGGAGTAATGCAAGAGCGGCTATTGACTTTCGTTTCATATAACCACCTTTGTAACCAAAAGTATATTTTTAAAGTACAAACAAAAAAGGAATTTTCTGCAAGGTCTTTTAGTTTTTTGTATAGAGTATTTCAAAATGAAGTCTCTGAATATGAGAAAGCTGCGCTTTAAGAATCGGGCTGAGGAAGTATTCTGAGCCGTTTTTATACTTTTTTCAGGTCTTATTATTTCCCACTCTTTTATTCTCCTTGTACAAGAATAGCTCTTGCGAATGTATGTCTAGATATGATAGCGAAAAAGAGAAGTGAGGTTTGTATGGATGAAAAACGTTGTGCTCATTTAGATGCATATTTTAGAGCATGTAATTACTTAAGTGTGTGTCAAATTTACCTGAAAAATAATCCGCTTCTTCTTGAACCGCTTACAATAGACGATATTAAAACTCGTTTGTTAGGCCATTGGGGGACCTCTCCGGGGCTGAATCTGATTTATGCACATGCTAATCGTCTCATTCAAGATACTGATGCAAACATGCTCTATATTACTGGGCCCGGTCATGGGGGGCCTGCACTTCGTGCGAATGTCTTTCTTGAAGGAACCATGACAGATGTATACCCGGATCTTGATTTCAGTTTACTTGGATTTTCCAAACTCATGAAAGAGTTTTCCTGGCCCGGCGGAGTGCCATCTCACGTCAGTCCACCAACTCCTGGATCAATTCATGAGGGTGGGGAATTAGGGTATTCTCTTGTTCATGCGTATGGTGCTGTATTAGATAATCCTGATTTGATTGCGCTCTGTGTAGTTGGAGATGGTGAAGCTGAAACAGGGCCGCTCGCAACGAGCTGGCAGTCGAATAAATTTATAAACCCGAAAAGAGATGGATCAGTCCTTCCGATTCTTCACTTAAATGGGTACAAAATATCTGGTCCAACGGTTTTTGGCCGAATGTCTGACCATGATATTGAGTTGTTTTTTCAAGGTTCTGGATATGATGTTCGATTTGTTGAAGGTGATGATCCTCTTTCGGTGCATGCGCTGATGTGGGACGCAATGGACTGGGCCTATGAAAAAATATGCGAAACGAAAAAACAACCAGAAGGAAGTGTGCCTCGTTTTCCTCTGATTGTATTGAGAACACCTAAAGGATGGACTGGTCCGAAAGAAATTGATGGAAAAAAAATTGAAGGGACATTCAGGTCTCATCAGGTTCCAATGAGTGATGTAATTCAACGGCCGGAACATCTTAAAGTCTTAGAAGAATGGCTCCATTCGTACAAGCCTCACGAGCTCTTTGATAGTATGGGAAATCCATCAGAAAACGTGCTTGCCATCCTTCCCAAAAAAGAAAAAAGAATGGGGGGGAATCCTGCAGCAAATGGGGGAGTGCTTCGAAAAGAATTAGTAATGCCAGATTACAAAGAGTACGCAGAGATTGTTCCTGAACCAGGTATTGTTCGTTCAGAGGCGACACGAAAAGTAGGTGAATTTCTTCGAGATGTGATGAAAGAAAACTCGTCTTCTTTTCGAGTGTTTTGTCCTGACGAGACTAATTCAAACCGGTTGAACCATCTCTTTGATGTAACAACACGAATGTATCTTGGGGAAATAGAAGCGAGTGATGATGATCTTGGTCCAAATGGTCGCGTTATGGAAGTGCTCAGTGAGCATCTTTGTCAAGGGTGGCTTGAGGCGTATCTTCTTACAGGGAGGCATGGAATTTTCCCTTGTTATGAAGCATTTGCCCTTATCGTAGATTCCATGCTGAATCAGCATGCTAAATGGCTAAAAGCTGCCAAGGAACTGCCTTGGAGAGCTCCTATAAGCTCACTGAACTATTTACTCACGTCTCATGCGTGGAGACAAGACCATAATGGATACTCTCACCAAGGTCCTGGATTTATCGACTCTGTCTTACAAAAGAAAAGCAGTGTAGCACGAATATATTTACCTCCAGACGCGAACACGCTCCTCTCTGTCATGGACCATTGTTTGCGAAGCACAGACTATGTCAACCTTATTATATCGGGGAAGCAGCCAATGCCACAATGGCTCGATATGGAATCAGCTGTATCGCATTGTGCTTCAGGAATTGGTGTTTGGGAATTTGCAAGTAATGATGATGGGCAACCGGATATTGTAATGGCCTCTTCCGGTGATACTCCAACGCTGGAAACACTTGCAGCTATTGATCTTTTAAGAAAACAGTTCAATGACTTAAAGATTCGTATGGTGAATGTTGTAGATTTATTTACGCTTATGAACCCTGAGGATCATCCGCATGGCCTTGACCATGATCGCTTTTCTCAGCTCTTCCCAGAAGATGCCCACGTTGTTTTTGCATTTCATGGACATCCAAAAATAATTCATGAACTCATTTACCACAATCGGTGTAATGAGCGGTTTCATGTTCATGGATACAAGGAGGAGGGTACGACAACGACACCTTTTGACATGGTTGTGTGCAATGAGATGAGTCGATTCCATCTTGCGATGCAGGCTGTGAGAAGAGTGGATAGGCTGAAGGCAAAGGCTGATGCATTCATCACTCTGTGTGAAGAGAAGCTTTCCCAGCATAAAGCCTACATTTTTGAACACGGTGAAGATATGCCAGAAATAGCTGAATGGTTGTGGGCTGATGAAAGGTGAAATTCTTACGCTGAATGCCGGATCATCTTCAATTAAGTGGGCTGTATTTCGCGACGGAAAGAAAGTTGATTCTGGTTCACTTTCTGTAGTTGGGGCTAAGGATGCTCAGTTGAGCTCCTCTGCTGCGCATCGCACGTCTTTTGCACAGGCTCTCGAAAAGTTAAAAGCATGTCTTATAGAAAAAAACGTGTCACCTCATGGATGTGGACACAGGATCGTTTTTGGCGGGCAAGATTTTTGCAGCCCAACACTTCTTGGTACTAAGGAACTTGCCTCTCTTCATAAACTTATAGCGTTTGATCCACTGCATCTAATGATTGAGATTGAGGTGATACAACTTTCACGCACGCTTTTTCCGGATGCTGTGCAGGTTGCTTCTTTTGATACCTCTTTTCATCACACGATAAAAAAAGAAGTTAAGCTCCTTCCTCTACCAGAAAAGTATCGCTCCCAAGGGATCGAGAAATATGGGTTTCATGGGCTATCGTACAGTTATATTGCACAGCAAGAAGAAGTAAAAAATATTCGGTGCGTTGCCTGTCACTTAGGGAGTGGGAGTTCACTTTGTGCACTGAACAAAGGCGTTTCAGTTGATACTTCCATGGGATTTAGTCCACTTGGTGGTATTCCGATGGCAACACGTCCAGGAGACCTCGATCCAGGTGTTATTCTCCGTCTTCTTAAAGAGGGGGAAACTCAAGAAAGCCTTGAAGCACTACTTTATTACTCTTCTGGGTTACGAGCCATTGCGAAAGAGGGGGCAGATATGAAAAAATTGCTTACTTCAGATTCTCCTGAATCACTTTTTGCTGTTCAATACTACATACTCCACGCAGCAAAAGAAATAGCATCATATATACCCGTTTTAGAAGGTATTGATGCACTTGTTTTCACAGGAGGAATAGGTGAGAAAGCAGGAGCTATTCGAGAAGGGATTGCTACACATCTTCGGCATTTTGGTTTTGAGATAGATACAGAAAAAAATGCATCAGATGCACGGGTTATTTCAACTCAATCATCTAAAAAAATATACGTCATTCCCACCGACGAAGAGCGGGTTTTAGCTAACAATGTTGCTCTCTATCTCTGATTTTTTTTGCAAAAAATATCGATATATCGCTATTATACGATATATGGAAAATATTGATTGGAATGAGGCGAGTGAGTGTTTAAAACTTTTGGCGCATCCTCATAGATTACACATGATTTCACTCTTACTGAAAAAGCCATATTCAGTTGGGGATTTGGCTCGTGAATGTGGGCTTTTACATAACGTGGCCTCAGAACATTTGGGGCTTATGAAGTTGAAGGGATTTATCCGTTCTGAAAAAAAAGGTCGCTCGGTCTACTACTTTATTGAAGAGCCTGCACTTTCATCAATTATCACATGCATAAAAAAACGATTTACAAGGGAATAACTATGGATTCAGTGTTGAGAAAAGCACAATGGTCACCCTATTTGGTAGGGACTGGAATAGGACTGCTACTCACAGTATTACTCCTGTTTTCATACAAAATTGGGGTTTCAACAGGTATTGCACATATTGCAGCACTTTTTTCTCATCTTTTCTCTCCAAGAGACTCTTTGCAAACACCATATTTTGCAAAACTTTTAAGCTCCCGCGTTGTTTTTCCATGGAGCGTGCTTTTTATATTTGGTCTTATCGGAGGTGCTTTTGCATCTGCGAGACTTTCGAAATCATCTCCTCCGAAAAATAGTATTTGGATCCAACGTTTTGGTACATCACATGTCAAACGGTACATTGCAGCGTTTATTGGAGGTGTTTTTTTGATGCTTGGTGCACGAATTGCAAATGGGTGTACATCTGGGCATGCCATTAGTGGTGGAGCTCAGTTAGCTTTGACAAGTTGGGTATTTATGGGGGCGCTATTTGCTTCAGCTATTCCAACTGCATTCATTCTTTATAGAAAAAAAGGGGTTTAACAATATGGACACACTCCTATTTCCAGGTTTACAAGTATCACTCCTTGCTCTTTTGTCAGGGTTTGTTTTTGGTTTTTTGCTCCAGAAGGGTGGGGTAGGTTCTTTTGATACAATAGTTTCCCAGCTGTTGCTTAAAGACTTTACTGTGATGAAAATTATACTGACGGCAATTGTTGTTGGAGGAGCCGGTATTTATCTGCTTCATTCTTTTGGAATCATTCCAACACTTCTTCTTTCATCCACTCCGCTCCTCTATAGTGCTCTTGGAGGAGGGATCTTTGGTATTGGAATGAGTATTACAGGGTACTGTCCTGGAACAGCACTTGTTGCGCTTATGCAAGGAGCGAGAGATGTGATTTTTTCGGTGTTTGGAATGTTTGTAGGAGCGGCACTGTACAATCAGCTGTCATTGTATTTCTTAGAGACAACTCACATCCCATTGAGATTAACCATTTTTGGTATTCACCCCTCTCTGCTCTTTCTCATTTTAGGTGGTGTATTGCTTGTCATAGCACGTTTTGCCCCAAAACGTTTTTTCTCGAACTCTTTACGGTGAGAGAGAAGATTTTGTTTTTTTAACAAATGCAGTGTGGGATGTGTGCTTCGCATCGACAAATATTTGGAGCAGGTGCTTTGCGCCAACACAAAGCATAAACCACACTGCAATGTAGATCCATGCGTAGAGCACATACGTCCATCCAATACCAATGAAATCATCCGTACCTAGTCCATAGACAGACACAACCGTTCCGATAACTTGAGAAAAGAGTGTTGCGAGAAAGAATTTTTTTTCTGGCAGAGGAGAGGTTAAGAAGAAGCCGCGATTTCTCGTTAGATAAATAGTTAGGTTTCCTCCACATAAAATGCCCATGAATGCGAGTGTGCTGCATCCTGAAGGCGTTAAATTCCACACAGCCTCACCAATCCAATACAGTCCAAATGTTGAAAGGACACCAACAAGTGAGAGTCCAATAGCTATAATAAGAATTTCATGCATATTCCATTTTGTTGGTTTTTCAGCAACTTCCATATGATCGTATGCAATGGTCATAATTGGAATATCATTCAAAAGAGCTATGAGGATAATCATTATAGCAGAGAGGGGCTGCGTGTTAAAAACTAGCAGGGATAAGAGTAAGAATAAAAGCAGTCGGCATGTTTCTGAAACACGATACATTGCGTAGCTTTTTAACCGGCCGAAAATCCGTCTGGCCTCTTCTATCGCGTGTGTTATCACGAGTAAGCCAGGCTCTGTCAGAATAAGGTCTGCAGCAGATCGTGCCGCATCTGTTGCTCCGCTGACAGCAATTCCTATATCCGCTTGTTTAAGCGCCGGCGCATCGTTGACTCCATCGCCTGTCATTCCTACAACACACCCTTGTTTTTGGAGGTGTTGAACAATGGCAAATTTATGCTCTGGAAATACTTCAGCAAATCCATCTGCATCATGCAGCATTTCTTCTTGTTTTTTCTCTGAAATATCTTCACCAAACACGTCTGCCATCGGAGCTATGTGTGTTCCAAGTTCTAATTCTTCTGCAATTTGCTTTGCAATGGCAACATGATCACCCGTCACCATTTTTACATCGACGCCCATTTCTTGTGCTGTATGGATGGTTTCTTTAGTGTCTTCTCGTGGTGGATCAAAAAGGGGTATGAGGCCAAGAAAGGTCCAGGTATTCTTTTCATCCTTTTTGGCAACGCCGAGCGTTCTGTATCCTTTTTTCGCAAAGGCAGTAATGGCATCTGTATATTTCTGACTGCTTTCTTGTGGTATTCCTGCAAGTTCAAGTACGACTTGTGGAGCTCCTTTACACGCTATAAAGGATCCTTTTGGCCCCTCCACATGGGCTTCGGTTCGTTTTCTTACAGGATCGAAAGGAGTGAATGAATGGACTGCGTACTCTTTTGCGTCTATTTCTTTTCCATATGCATCAAGTATTGCTTTGTCAATCGCATCGGGGGCATCTATTTTCGATGCGAGAGCGGCTATAAAGAGCGCTTCCTCTTGAGCACAAACGCCAAATGTTTCAAGCTCTCCGGTTGTGAGCTCGTTTTTTGTGAGCGTTCCTGTTTTATCTGAACATAGAATAGTCATTCCAGCAAGCTCTTCAATGGCAATGAGCTTTGAAACAATTGCCTTCATTTTTGCCATCGAATGCGCGCCGATGGCCATAGTCACAGACATAACGGCAGGGAGCGCAACAGGTATACCGGCAACGATGAGGACGAGGAGGAAAATAGCAATCTGACCTATTGATCTATGAAAGTTTTGATCGTATTCGAGTCGAAAGAGCTCAACGAGAAGGAGAATTGCAACAATTGAGAGTGTTGAAACAATAAGAAAACGGCCAATTTTAAGAATAGCTTCTTGAAAGTGAGAGGTGGTTTCAGCTGACTGGATGAGTTGTGCGGTTTTTCCAAAAAAGGTTTCCATAGCAGTTGCTGTGACAACTCCGGTCATTTCACCAAGTTTGACGATGGTACCAGAAAAAGCAACGTCACCACTTTTCTTATCAACAGGAAGTGACTCACCAGTGAGCGCCGCTTGATCAACTGAGAGGTATTCACCTTCAATCAGCTTTATGTCAGCAGGGATAACATTTCCTAATTTCACAGAGATAATATCTCCGGGGACAAGTGAGGATGCCTCAATATCTTTCCACGTACCGTCTCTTTTTACACGAGCTTTTAATGCTAATTTATTTTTAAGCGCCTCAATAGCATTGTCAGCTTGATATTCATGAAAGAATCCGAGAAGGGCATTAATGAGAAGCAGTGAAAAAATAAGAATGAAGTCCGGCCATCTTTCTAACAATCCTGATAAAAGTGCAGCAAGTTCGATCATCCATGGAATAGGTCCCCAAAAAAATTTTCCAATCTTTAATAAAAGAGACTCTTTTTTTGCTTGAAGTTCATTTCGGCCATACTTTTCCAGGCGTTGCTCGGCTTCTTGAGTAGACAGTCCATCAGTAGAAGAAGAGTTGAGTTTTTGAAGTGTTTCTTCAATACTTAACGACTCAAAAGGGGAGTGTGATGTGCTCATATATATGACTTTTTTTCTTCTTCATAGTATTCAGCGGTCATATTTTCAAGAAAAGGATGAATCAGATGATGAAATACTATCCCTCTTTCACACACCGTATGAAGAATCGAATCGAATCACCCTCTTTCTTCGTGAGCACTCCATGGACTTCTGTTTCAAATCCGGGAAAGGTATTTGAAAACTCTTCAAGAAGGAGAAGGTATGTAATCATCTTCTCTGCCTTACCTAGGAAGCGTTCGCCGGGCATAATAATCGGAATACCAGGAGGAAATGGAACGAGCACATTTGCAGCAATTTGTCCTTTGAGTTCTTCTATGTGAACATCTTCAATTTCTCCTTCCACATATTTCTCATAGGCTTCTCTTGGTGTCATTGCTTCTTCTGGAAGTCCTTGATACACCTCGATAATGACTTGGGGGATATTCGTTCTTTTTAAATGTGCGTGCATTGAAAGGCAGAGGTCACGAAGTCCCATGTCGCTATAGTGTTGTGGCGACTGTGCATAGAGGTTAGGAAGGGCTTCTTTTACAGGAACATTCTCATCAAAGGCTTCTTTAAAATCAAAAAGTGCAGAGATGAGCACACTTGATTTCCCTTTTGTTATTCCAAGGGAAAAGAGCGTAAGAATATTATAAAAGCCGGTTTTCTCTTCAATAATTCCCTTAGAGGCTAAAAATTTTGAAACAACCCGTGCTGGGATGCCAAAGTCGTCCATTGTTCCATCATTATGAAGGCCAGGAGTTAAAATGGTGACTTTTAGGGGGTCTAAAAGAAGAAAGTCATCTTTAATGTTTGAAAACCCGTGCCATACATCGTGTTCTTTTAGATACCAAGAGTGTTTTCGTAAACGGTGTGAGATGTTTTTTGGCTCCCAAATTGAAAACCACCATCTCTTTTCAGGATCCTCTTTTTGCTGTAATTCTGTTGTGATTTGCTCCATTTTTTCACGAAATACCAGCGCTTCTTCAATCGTGTCTTCAATGAGCGTCTTTCCCATTGTGCCTCTCATCATTTGAGCAGCTATGTCACAGGATGCGACGATATTATACTGAGGGGATGTGGAGCTATGCATCATAAATGCTTGATTAAGGTGTTCTTCATCAATCGGTTTTGCTCCTTGACGCACATGAATCATTGAAGCTTGAGAAAAGGCGGCAAGAAGCTTGTGTGATGACTGGGTAGAAAACATAGTTGGATACGAGGGGTCTTTATCAAAAGACATCGCATGCCTGTCTTCGTAAAATGGATGGAAATGAGCATACGCGATCCACGCTTCATCGCAGTGAATGACATCAATATACCCTTTGAGCTGCTCACGAATCGTTTTCACATCATACAAAATACCATCATAGGTTGAGTTTGTAAAAACGATCATTTTAGGTATTTTTGTCTTATCATCAACAAGTGGTGATTCTTGAATGCAGGATTGGATATGTTCTTTTGTAAAGGATTCCTGATCGATTCCCCCAATGATGCCATAGGCATTTCTTTTTGGGGTGAGGTAAATGGGTATGGCACCGGTAAGTATTAGAGAATGCAAAATTGATTTATGACAGTTTCTATCTACAACAACGAGGTCACCCGCTTTTAAATGGGCGCTAAAAATGACACGATTTGCGGCAGAAGTTCCACCAGTCACAAAATAGGTAATATCGGCATTAAAAAGATCCGCAGCATGCTGCTCGGCTTCTCCCTTGGCGCCTGTATGCTCAAATATCGATCCAAGTTCCCCAACAGAGGCTGAGAGGTCTGTCCTAAAAATATTTTCTCCGAAGAAATCATAAAAAAGCCGACCAACAGGGGATTTTAAAAAGGCGATGCCATTTGAATGGCCGGGCGTGTGCCATGAATATTTACAACTCAGTGCATGTGCTCTGAGTTTCTTGAAAAAAGGTGGAAGTAGTGCATCGACGTAGGCGTGTGCGTTTTGTATGACTCGACCGGCAATAAAATCAGGTGTTTCTTCAGTTTTCCAGATATAACCATCAACCCCTTCAAGGAGGTCAGGTGATACTTCCATTATTTTATTTTTTTCTGTGAAGAGAAAGACGGGGATAAGATCATTTTTCGAGCGTATGTATTGAAGGATATCTTGAATATTTCCTTCTTTTTCCCCGACAACTCCCTCTGATTTCCAATCTAAAAGAATTGCAGTCAAACTTTGGTCTTTTTGAAAAGAGAGCAGCCCATCTTCAACGCTTTCTGTATGGACGATGCCAAACCCTTTTGCTTCTAATGCTTCTTTAATGTCATGGATTGAGTGAAGCGCAGGTTCCTTCCCAACCGAGGTAGGATCAATGATTAGAATTTTATTTTTCATTTGTCTCCTCTGGATGAACAGGTGGTGCTTCATGTAGGTGAATATCCCAAGAGTCATTCTTACATTTGAGAATGACGAAAGGCGTTATAAGCGCAATAGCAAGACAGAGACCAACAGACAGTTCATAATATAAAATATTCATTCCAATTATTGATGTGGGGGGAATAAACCCTGAGATGAATCCAAAGGTTGAGGACGTTATTCCAAACACGATTGTGATCCAAAAAAATCCACGAGGAATCCACGTTGCGTTGACTCTTTTTTGAACAGGACGTAAGAATCGGTGTTTAATAAGGGCAGAAAAAATTACAAGGTACATAACAACATATATATTTCCTGTCATAACACTTAAAACCCAAAATATTGTCTTTACATCGGGAAGCATAAGAAGAAACAATGAGAGAATCGTTACAATGATTGCCTGTAGAATGAGGAGGTTGGTTGGCATGTTGTTTTCATTCATTTTATGGAAAAAGGGAGGAAGGTCACCGCGTTGACCAGCAACAATGAACCCTTTTGTTGGACCGAGAATCCACACATTGACGGTTGCAAATGCTCCAATTGCTGTGAGAAGAGCAAAAAGTGGCGTCATCCAAGAAATATTGTACTGTCTAAAAAAGAACTGAAATCCTTGCATCACACCAGATTCAATATTTAAGGTTTTTACAGGGACCACTGATGCGACCGAAAGTGCGCCAAAAAGCAGTAAGAAGAAAATGATAAATGTTGCAGTGAGAATGCCTCTTGGATAATCTTTTGCAGGATTTTCAATATCTTCAATATGCACAGCAGGGAGTTCAATTCCTAGAAATGCAAGTAGGACAGCGCTAAAAAACACAAAATCCCTCAGCGTTTCAAATGAAGGGACAACCCCTCTCCATTCAAATGATTCTGTCAGCTGATTCCCAGAAGAAAACCAGAGAATTCCAAGAAGAATGATGAAAAGTCCTGGCAGCAATGTACCAATGAGGGCGCCAATCGTTGTAATACGAGTTGAGATCCTCAAGCCGAGTGTGTTTAAGAAAGTGAATCCCCAAAAAGAAATGAGAACCGTCGTGACCATAAATAATTGGTTTTCTGCAAATGGTGGATACAGGAGGAATGCAATAGAGGATGCGGCAAAAGAAAGGAGAGTTGGAAACCAAAAAATATTCCCTATCCACTGAAGCCAAATCGCAAAAAAGCCCATTTTGTTACCAAATGCTTCTGATACCCATATATACACTCCACCTCTGACAGGGAAAAGCGTAGTGAGTTCTATTGAAGCGAGCGCTGTTGGAATAAAAAACACAAACAATGACGCTGTCAGATAAAAAACAACATCAAGTCCGTATTCGGCAAGTGATGGGAGATCCTTTAAACTTGCGATAACCGCAATACTCATAAGGACAAGAGAAGTCCTTGAAATAAAGTAGCGATTCATGAAAATACCTCTTCCATCTCTTCAACTTTTTGGTAAGAACCGCTCTCTCTTTGAAGTTCTCAAAAAGAGGAGACGTTGTGCTGCACACCAATATTTTCTCTATAACAGTAAAATCACTTTTTTTGACAAACGTTTTGATTTGGGCGCAATCAGGGGTTTTACGAAAGAGACACTTTTTCTTTGAGGGTCAAGGAAGTTAAAAAGTGTTGTGCATTTTTATAGGCAATTTTTTCAGTAAGCTCTTTTCCGAAAGCCTTTTCGATACGCTGAATTCTTTGCGGATACATACGAGCATTTTGAAATTCATCAAAGAAATACGGATAAAGATGAGAAAGAGAGGGGAGGTTGAGTCCTCCAAAGAAGTCTGCTCCAAGTACGATCGCATTTTCCCCTCCAAGAGTAAGGATGTGTTCGATGTGATGTAGAATGTCCCTACTTTCTTTTCCGGTAAAATGTCTAATTCCATTTAAACCAATAACACCGTTTCTTGAGATGATTTCCTGGATGAGGTCATCTGGAAGATTCCTAGGGGTATCACAGCATTTTCGAGCATTTGAATGAGAGGCCATGATGGGAAGAGGTAAGGAAGAGGCGTCAATATAGGCAATCGAATCCCGAGCGAGTTGATCTGATGTATGACTGAGATCGAGTGCAATCCGATATTTTGCTAAACATTCGAGCGCACATTTCCCATCTTCTTTGAGTCCAATGTGGGTTTGATTTCCCCCTCCAAATCGATTTTCCGTATTCCACGTTAAAGAGGCGTAGACTGGTTGGTCTAGTTTAGAAAGGCGTTTAGTCAAGAGAGTGATCGGTTCATCTTCTTCTAAAAAACATGAGAGGTTTTCGATAGATAAGAGAAAAGATGTTGAGTCAGAGGAAAGTGTTGAAAATGCGTCAAGCTGTGCTTCAGCAAATGAGGTAGATCCTTTTTTTGTTTCTGAAAAAAGAGCACACACTTGTATTGCAACACCACCTTCTTCAAGCTGTGGAATACTGCATCGAACCTCTTCTTGAAAAGGCGTTGCACTTTTCGATTCTGCAAGATAAGCTAGCAAATCACAATGAAAGTCTACAATGGGGTACAGCATGAAAATCCTTTTTTTTGGAGCAATGATAGCGTCGTCTCTCTATGCAACTACACATGATGATTTTTTGGCAATCCCAGAGGAGCTTGAAGGTGCACAGATAGGCATATATATTGAAGATGGAAGAACAACTGAAGAGGCGTTTTCTTCTCATAAAAAAATGCATTTCCAGATCGGATCATTGGTTAAAATGGCGACAGCATACGGCGCATTAAAAACGCTAGGAAGTGCGTATCGATACGAGACGCATTTAGCTCACACAGGAGTAATCGATAAAAATGGGGTTCTAAAAGGTGATATAGTCGTCGTTGGTGGTGGTGACCCGACACTGAACGCTGAGTCCATCCCTGAGTGGGGGTTTGCAGTCAAAAAACATGGTATCCACGCTATCCAAGGAAGAGTATTGGTTGATGCAAGCTGCTTCGAAACTTTAGGAGCTTCTCCATATTGGGAGTATCGTGATTTGGGGAACTATTATGCCGCAGGAGCATCAGGCATTTCGATAAATCACAATCAGTATACGGTTTCTTTTCGGCCAAGTGACATACGAGGGAACCCAGCAGAAGTTATTTCCATTGAGCCTAAGATTCCATCTCTCGTTTATTCTAACGAAGTGCGAACAGCTGAAGCAGGAAGTGGAGATCAGGCTTACATTTTCGGATCGGAATATTCTCCATTGCATATTTTTCGAGGAACGGTGCCCCAAGGAAAAAATATTTTTCTCATAAAGGGAGCGATCCCAGATCCTGCCCGTTTTTGTGGTGATGCATTGACTCGACATTTGGGGTTAAAAAAACATCCAAAAGTGATTCGATCCAAAGAAAAGTCGGTGGAAAAATATGAGGTTATTCAAACCAAAAAGTCACCACAACTCCGGCAAATCGTCCGAGAAATGATAGAGCGAAGCGACAACCTCTATGCCGAACATCTGATCAGATCCATTGGAAATGGCATGAGTGAGGAAGGGCTTTCTACGCTTACGACGCTCTTAAAAGAAAGCGGCGTGTCGCTCCATTTAAAAGATGGGTGTGGAGCTGCTCGGTCTAACCTTGCTTCTCCTGAGCAGATGACCCGTCTGGTTCGCTTTTTCAGAGGGAATGAAGAGGGGCAGATAATTATTGATGCACTTCCGGAGTGGGGTGTTTCAGGAACCCTTGCCAAGTTGCCTTCAATTCAGGGAGCACGTGTTTTTGCAAAAACAGGAAGCATGTCAAACGTGTTTAATGTAGCAGGCATTATTTCCTTGCAAGATGGAAGAACCTATAATTTTTGTATTTGTGTGAATAATTTTACGTGTCAAAAAAGAAGCGTACAAGAGTATATCTTTGCCTTTCTCTCTACATTCATTGATGAGATCACATAATCGTTTTCATTATATGTATACTGTAGAGTGAATCCACACGGCGCTTTGTAAAATTTTTTCTTTGCGTTGACGTAGCAATCTGATACGGTTCCAAATATGGAAGCACAAGAAAAAACGATTCGCTCACTTTTTAGAGATAATATTGTTCTTTTATGCATCGTTCTTTTTGCATACGTCTCCAATGCAGTCTTTAATTTGATTATGTCAAATATGCTAGAACCAATGGACTATGGCGACATATCAGTCGTTTTACAGCTGCTTGTATTTCTTGCTCCATTTGCTCTTTTAGGAACTGAACTTTCCATTGTAAAATACTTTCCCAAATATTTGGCTCAAAATGAGTATGGAAAAATGCATGGATTTATTCGGTGGAGTTATGAAGTCATTTTTGGGATCGCTTTTTTTATTTTTCTTGTCAGTTCATTTGTCGTTTTTGTAAGCATGATTGTTTCAAGTAAGGGTACTGCTTTTGAGCGGTGGCATATTGCTGTGTACTCAATTTGGCTTGTGCCCATCTATGCTATTAATAATATGCTCGCGCTCGTCCTACAGTCACTGAAAAAGTATTATCATTCAGCGGTTTTCAATGGTATTACAAGCATTGGTATTACACTCCTTATTAATATTCTGCTTTTCGTGTTTTGGCAAGTGTTTGCCGGAAGCTGGTTTGGAAGAGATCAACTGCGATTTACTGTTGTCTTCATTATTGCGTTTGGGTTTACCATTTCAGCGCTGTATCAGTTGCAACTATGCAAACGCTTTCTTCCTCAAGAAGTGTGGGATACTGAACCGGTACGAGACCAAGATGAGTGGAGAGATACGTCGTGGAAGATGCTTATATCAACCGCAATTTTTGCGGGACTCATGTCGATTGATATCGTCTTAATAGAGCTTCTGTCTTTCAATGAAAAAGACGTTGCTTTTTTTGCAGCCATTTCTGTTATTTGTGGATCAATATACCTTTTTGGAACGGCAATTGACATGATTGTAAACCCTCAAATTGCACTTCTCATTGAACGAAACGATATTCAAAAACTGCAGTCCCTTTTAAATAAAATGAATTTGTTTAAAGTGATTCCTGCAGCATGTTTTCTCGTTGGCATTTTACTTTTTGGAAAAGACATCCTCCATTTTTTTGGGAAGTCATTTAGCGGAGCAACGCTTTCTCTCGACATTCTAGCAATTAGCTTTTTCATTGGGCTTTGCTTTAATTCAGCAGGAGCGCTTCTTGTCTACACAAAATACCAAATTCTTAATTTTTGGCTTTCAGTTGCACAGATTATTTATATTTTCTTGGGTGACGTGATTTTTATTCCATTTTTTGGCCTCCCGGGCGCAATTGGAGTGCTTGGTTCTTCGATTATTCTTTCGGTGTTTATTCGAACATTTTTCGTCAGAAAATATTTGAATATACGCAGCTTTTACATCCTCTAACATGAGGTGTGTATGTTACTTTCCTTTGCTAAAAATTAGTATATACAGTTATACACTTCTGTTAAGAATTCATGAAGGTGTGAGATGGCGATTCAAAGTAGTGTCTACTGGGAAAAAGGCGTTTTTCTCGATGAAAGAGGAAAAGAGGTTGGAAAAGGAGACAAAGAAGCTGTCCGAGATATTGTTTGTGCTGCATTTGGGAAAAGAAGCTTTGTTGGTGCACAAAGGATCTCAAAGGGGACATTTTCATGGAAAGTTGCAACACTGCCCTTTGCAGCGTTTCCAACACCCGATGTCGAGAAGGTACTGTCTGATACAACATTTCAACGGATAAAAAAAAGAGAGCTCCTTTCGATTTGCGCGCAACTCTGCACAGTCCACAGCAATACAGAGGGCTCCTTTTTGATTGAATGTATCAAACGAGGTGAAATTCCTTTGTCTGTAGATCCTGCACTATTAGCTATTCATACTATCCGAGGGTATTGCCAAGGTCTTCTTTCGAAAGATGAGATGACGTTTACTATGCTTATCTCATATGTACTGAGTGCATATGAAAAAGATGAGTTTTGCATCGTTCCTTTTTCGGGAAGGCATATTACTAAAGCCAAGAGTTTGCTCACACAGGCACTTTTGCCCTATTTTACAGGAGAAGAGATTGAGTCTGTGCTTGATGAAATTGAGGTCATTTCCCAGATTGAACGACACTTCGTCCTTTGTGTAGAAAATGTGAGAGATCTTGAGACTATTCTGAGAGAAGGGGGGCTGAGCGATTTAGAGTTTCGAAGGCACATATTGCATTTCCCCCTGATGATGGTGCAGGAAAATGGAATAGACATGCTGTTGCTTCTTCCTCCATCTATTATTCGTATGTTACATGCAAAACACTTTTCCCATCCTGTTGAGCATGAATATACCCTTGGCTTTTCAGAACGGTGGATTGATTGTCAAAGTAGTCAAAGAATTGTTGCCGTTCCTTCTCCTGTCGTCCCTTTCTCTGGGCTTGTTCATGGAAGAAAAGGAGGATATACTGCACTGTTCGTACATGATTTGTGTCATGGGTACGTTGATTCAGGTAATTCTTGGAGAGATACCCATTTTGCCCTTTCACTTCATTTTGCGAAAAGAGGTGAGTATTTGGCTCGATGTGTTTTTTATGATAGGGACTTTCCATACTTTTCTCGAAAAGAAGTGAGGGAGACACTGTTCAATCGAGAGCTCACGTCAGTGGAGCTTTTTTGGGTGAGTATTGCTCATGCGTTTGTCCAAATGAAGACAAAAGATACGTGTGCAGACGCATCTCATTTTTTCAAAGTTGTTCTTGAAGCGCCTGAAGTGTCATTGATAGAAAAAGACTGCCTCCCTTCTCTTGCGTCATGTGTAGTCCCGCACCTTGGAGAAAGTCGAGCATTAATTGAAGCGCTTCGCTCTTTGGAAGAAGTACACGAACGTACTGGCATTGTGAATACTTTACTTGAGCTGAAGGAGACCATTGAATCTCTGAAAGAAGAAGAGGGGCTCTCCAAAAAAACATGGGATCTCTTTGTTACGCTCCCTCTTGTTGTACAAACAGCTATTTATAAAACAGTCTACAACTCACTTGAGTATCATCGCGGGCACCCGAAAGCAGGGGAGCTTGCTTTTTGGGGGAGGGAGATGCACAGATGTTCGTATGGCCAAAGAGTAAAAGCGATTGAAACTGTGCTGAATGACTGGGTGTAACCTTCTTCCTTGCGATTTATCTTTAAGAGTCTTTAAAATAGCTAGCCTATGTTACCGATACTTGAAAAAAATACTATTGATAGAGAGGAAGAAACAAGTCGTGTTCCCCATTTTGACCATGGTGGAAATAAGATGGCGTTTATTTCTCTGGGATGTCCAAGAAACCTTGTCGATACAGAAGTTATGCTCGGAACGCTTATTCATCATGGGTATGAGCCCGTGGAAGAGGTTGTTGATGCTGACTACATTATCATAAATACGTGTGGATTCTTAGAGGCATCCAGAAAAGAGTCGCTTGAAACAATAGGAGCTGCGCTTTCAGATAAAAAAGCGACAGCAAAAGTGATTGTGACAGGGTGTATGGTGCAGTCTCATAAAGAAAGCATCCAATCCTCTTTTCCAATGGTGGATTATTTTTTAGGCTCAGGTGATGTACAAGGGATTGTTCGAGCTGTTCAGTCTCAGGAAAAAGGTGAGCAGGTCACCAATTCTCGCAGCTACTTAGAGGCTGGTGACGTTCCAAGAACCATCTCAACGCCGAAGCACTACGCCTATCTCAAAATAGCTGAGGGGTGTCGGAAGCGGTGTGCATATTGTATTATTCCAGAGATCAAAGGTCCTTTAAAGAGTAAGGCAGTTGAGCAGGTTCTGAAAGAATTTCGGGCACTACGGTCTCGAGGGGTAAAAGAAATCATTCTTATTGCACAGGACCTTGGCGACTGGGGGAAGGATTTTGGATATAAAAAGTCAGACGGGCTTATCTTTCTCTTAAAAGAGCTGCTTAAAGAAGAAGGCGATTTCTGGATACGACTACTCTATCTCTATCCTGATGAAATAACTGATGATCTCATTTCCTTAATGCAATCCGATGCTCGGATTTGCCGATACCTTGATATGCCTATTCAGCATGTCAATAATGAGGTGTTGAAAAGAATGCACAGGGCTACTTCAAAAGAGCAGGTAGTATCGACTATTAAAAAACTAAGAGAAGCGCTTCCTGGCATCTTTATTCGCACAAGTCTTATCGTTGGTTTTCCTGGAGAAACAAAAGAGCAATACAAAGAGCTGTGTGACTTTGTGTCTGAATATGTGTTGGAAAATGTCGGTATTTTTGAGTATTCAAAAGAGGAAAAAAGTTACTCTGCATCATTGGAAGGTCACCTTCCGGATGCTGTCAAGAGAAAGCGGAAAAACCATTTAGCCAAACTCCAGGCCAAAGCTGTTTCGAAAAAAGGTACTTCACTTATCGGAAAAACACTACGAGTCATTGTAGAGGGATACCACCCAGAGAGTGAACTCTTACTCGTTGGTCGTCACGAGGGACAGTGTCCAGATATTGACGGGCTTGTCATTCTCAACGAACATAGTCTTGTCGATGCTTTTGGAGACTGGTATGAAGTCGAAATTTCAGATGCCGTAGGGTATGATCTCGTTGGACATGTCGTGAGTAAAGCATGAAATCGCTTCGACTTTTTGTACTATGCTTCTCTGTTTTTATTTTTTCAGATGAAAACCAATTTCTTGTAGATACTGATTATTCCCCTTTTACTGGGGGAAGTGTGATTCCATCACTTCACCAAGGGATTCAACGTGCTGAAGACGCGCTTATTGAAGGCCCGAATGACCTGAAAAAGCAGGCTTCTCGAAGATGGGGGCGGTTTATTGAGCTTGTTGCTTTTTGGGAACCATTCAATGCACTGGGTTCTGTCACACAACATGAAGTGTTTGGACACGGATATCGTATTCGCTCCCTGGGAAAGAGTGTCGCTGAAGTGAATGGATACAAAATTAATCCTCCTTTTCCTTATGGAGGAAGTGGTGGTGCGACGTATTTTGGTATAGATACAGAAACGTCTGTCTCAAATCTATTGGCGATAGATATTGCCGGAATAGAAGCAGAAAATGTTATGGCAGATCTTTTGCGTCTCCGCTTTCTTCAATCACAATCAATAGATGGTCGAATATCCTCACTGTACACTCAATCCGAACAGGCTCTTTTTTGGTATTCTGTTGTCACCTCTCTTTCTAATATTGGTGTTGATACAATTGATGAGCCAAGTGGAAATGATATTGAGAGCTACATTTATTGGATGAATAAAACATATCCTGATAATCAGCTTTCTGTTGGTGATATACAATGGAGATCTCTGTTTAATCTACTAGATCCATTCACATGGTATGGGTACTATGCGTGGTTTAAATACATTCTCTATGGGACACCGGCAAAACCTCCAATGATACCAATTGGAAAATATAGATACCTTCCAGGAATTAAAACAGCGCTCACACCATTCGGTATTGAATACTACCTCATGAATTCCCTTTCATGGGAGGATAAAGGAGCGATTTTTTATCTTCGTGGTGGAAAGCATGCAACAACGTATGGTGGTGTTGGGGCACGAATTCCTCACCTGTTCTCAAGTGGGCGGTTTTCACTTGGGTGCAGCTTTGATGTGTGGTACCAACCCCTGTTTGAAAATGCTCCCTCGATAGATTTTATATATACTGATGGGTATGCACACAATAATCCCTTTCTCAATGAGCGTCATATTGGAGGGGCTGTGTCTCTCATTTCTACTTTTGCATTTGATGCGCAAGGGATTTCTTCGTTGTATCTTGAAGGTGGTATCAAATCAAAAGGATATCTGCAGGGGTATGATCTTCGAGGGGCTCCGATCCTTCGTGGTGGATTAATGTTTACCTATTAAACACCTCCTTTTCTATCTGATTCACATGATGTACTGAAGAAAGGCGTGGACAAATTTGCTCTTCTTGCAGTAGTTTAACCTAAATAGTTAACATTTTTTTAATGGAGTACATATGAAACGTTTAGGTTTTGCACTTTGCACTTTTTTTGTTCTCCTCGCGATGCCATCTATGTTTGCAGCAAAACGACGAGGACAGACGACACCACCAGTGACAGGTCAAGTATTTGTCACAAACCACACAGGAAAGCATGTGGTTGTTAAATGGCAAACGAGTCTGTCTAGATCAATGAAGTCACGCCTGCATTCACAAGATGTTGGTCCTGCATCACGAAAGCAACACGCATCATCTGGTGTTGAATGGTTTAAAGACGATACAGAAAATCAAAAAAACGACAATATATATAACATCTTTGTTCAGGTCTTTTCAAAAGATGAGAAAACACTGATGAGTGAACAAACGTTTAAAAAGACTGTGAGCAGAAATAAGCTTTTTGGAAAAATTCCAAAGGATAATCTGTACATTACTGTTGAATCAAACTACAGCACGCAAATTGCAATAAAATAGTCTGATTACGTCTTTTTTTTACGCCCATTTTGTATTCTGAATTTACAGGAAAATGACAAAGTGGGCTTTTTTATTGCATGACACGTGAAGGTGTGCTAGAAATCTTTGCCAAAAAGGTGTTTTGTGCAGATTTCGCTTTCTTTAGAACTCCCGCAAATGTATAGCTGCATTCAAACGAATGATGAGCGTATTCGACTCCTTGCACAGTCTTTGATTATTGGGGGCGGTGCAACAATGTGTGTTGCAGGAAGCCTTATGCTGGGAGCTTCACTGCCTGTTGCCTGTGTTACAACTGGCGCAGTTGTTCTAACCTCCCTTTTTTTTACATCCCATGTAACAGAAAATCTACCTGCAGAGAGCATGCCTTGCGCTGAGAAAGAAACAGCTGTCAGTACGCTCCCACCTCCTTTAGAAGAAAAAAGGTATGATCTTAGTTGTGAAACAGCAAGTGGCAGCATAGAGCACATACTCTATCCAAATGAAGTTGCACATATTAATGCGAGAGAAAAACTAACGAATGCATCAATTTATGCCTTCTTTTTACTTCTAGAATCTTCGAAAAAAAAGAATGGAATTTTCCCAGTAGTGGTGAGCTATCAAGAGCTTCTGCGTACAACCTGGAAAAAAGGGGGGACATATTTGTCTTCACTCAACCTCAAGGATGCGCGATATATCTTTATTCCACGGTTTGTTCTCGAAAAGCACTTTACATTTGTTGCAGTCGATCTGGAAAAGGGGGTTATCCATTATTTTGATCCGGATGGTGATGCGGACCATTCAAAGGATGAGTTTTTAGAAGAGCTCCAGTATGAGCTCACATTTGATGCAGATGCACTCATTGCACGATTTCCATACCGGAGTAAGTACACCATTCAGTGTGAAACGACGCGCGCATCAGGTTTCAGAACACAAATGAGAGGTGAAGAATTCTGTGGGTTTTATATTTGTGCATACGCGCTTGCTTTTTTAGGAGAGCCGTTCCCAGGAACTTCTTCTGATGTCGTCCAACGAGTTCAAGCTTTTTTTCGAGAGATGATTCCCACTTCCCTTTAATCATTGTTCTTTGTAAATAAGGGGAATAAGAGGGTCTTGTAATCGATGAAGTTCAAAGCAAAAATTTTTATTTCATTTATTTTCTTAACTGTAGTTGGTGTCATTTTATCAGCCTTTGTTCTCTATGGAAAAATGAACCGAATGGTTCTTGGTTTGATCGAAGACCAGATTCGAGCCGTTGCAGAAACGACTGCTATTTTTATGGATGATACACTTGTACAGAAGGTTATTCGTGACAGAGGGCAAGATAAAGAAGAGTATAGGAGGCTTAAAAGGTTACTTGTTGATGCAACGCAGCGGAACAAAGGAAAATATGATCTTATTCCTTTCCGAAATATCTATATAGTTATTCCTTCCACAGACCCTGAGTATGTTTTACTTGTCGCTGATGGCTTTGTTGACCCAAATCTCTCATATACATTCGGAGTGCCAGAGCGGACATCAAAGACGTTTATTGAAAGCTACGATAAAGTGTTTGTTTCACCTGTAGAGAAGCATAATCAATTTGGAAGCTGGTTTAGTGGGCACGCTCCAATTACTGATTCAAGAGGAAACTATATTGCAACCCTCGTTGTAGAAGTGAATTCGCAAGTCATTAGAAATGAGCTTCTCCAAACGTTATCGTACCTTATTGCTGCGGGTATGCTTGCAATTTTAATTGCATTGATTGTTGCCGGCATTCTTTCACACCTTGTGACGCGGTCTCTTGAAGTGATTGAAGATGGTGTGAAAAAAATAGAGAAAGGGGATTACAGTGCACAAATCATGCTTCATACGTCTGATGAATTTGAGCATTTGGGTCACTCCATTAACCACATGGTCAAAGGATTAACAGAACGAGATCGACTAAAGCTTGGCTTTTCTCGGTATGTTTCTGAGTTTGTTTTAAACAAAGTGATAAGTTCAGATACACATTTTTTAGACGGTCAACGTAAAAAAATTACAGTCCTTTTTAGTGATATTCGTGAATTCACCAAACTTGCTGAAAATCTTGCCGCTGAGCATGTCGTTAAGTTCTTAAACGATTATTTTAATGTCATGATTGATGTTATTTTCAAGCACAGAGGAACGCTTGACAAGTTTATGGGTGATGGCATGATGGTTATTTTTGGAGCTCCATTAGACGACGATAAACAAGAAGAAAATGCAGTTCGCGCGGCTATTGATATGCAAAAAGCTGTCGATGAGCTGAATAAGCGAATACAAGAACACAACATAGATAAGATGAATATTGGTATTGGCATTCATACAGGTCTTGCGGTTGTCGGAAATATTGGTTCTGAAAAGCGAATGGAATATACAGCTATAGGTGACACTGTAAATATTGCATCACGTATTGAACAGCTAACAAAAAACTACGATGCAAAAATTATCGTTTCTGCAGATACAATGAAGCCAGTACAGTCACTTTTTTCTTTTCAAGATTTTGGAAAAGCTCAACTGAAAGGAAAGTCTACTGACGTTTCAATTTACGGTGTTACTTCAGACTCTTCAAAAAAATAAAGTTCCTCTCAAAAATACACCTTGTGCTGAAGATTTTGCAAAAAAGCAACATGTATCGTATAGTCAAACTCCTTACATTGTATCGGAGGTACTCATGAAACATCAACTTCCAGAATTACCCTATGATTTGGGTGAACTTGCCCCTTTTGTGTCAGAGGAGCAAATGGATTTTCACTATAACAAGCACCATGCGGGGTACTTCAAAAAACTCGATGGATTGATTCAAGGAAAGCCTGAAGAAGAGCTTGAACTCAAAGAGCTTGTGGCATCTTCCTCTGGTGGCGTCTTTAATAATGCTGCGCAAGCCTGGAATCATACGTTTTTTTGGAATTGCATGTCTCCAAACGGAGGTGGAAAACCTTCAGGTGAGCTTATGACAGCTTTAGAGAGAGATTTTGGAGGCTTTGAAGCGTTTAAACAGGAGATGTCTGATAAGGCAGCTGCTTTGTTTGGCTCAGGATGGGCATGGCTTGCAAAAAATAGCGAGGGAAAGCTTGAAATAATGCCTCTTGGCAATGCTGACACACCTTTAAAGCATAACAAAGAGCCCGTTCTCACGCTTGATGTCTGGGAACATGCATACTATATAGACTACAGAAACAGACGCCCTGATTTTATTGAAGGGTTCTGGGATGTTGTTAACTGGGATTTTGTGTCTCAAAGTTATGCTCAAAAATAAGGTCTTTGGGGTAGTTTCCTACCCCAAAAAATTCCGTAAGTTATTCAATTTCAATTAATAAAATATTTTTTCTATTTTCTTCGAAGATTTCATCATTTCTGCTACAATGAAAGGTAAGGGGAGATGATTTAATACCCTCAATGGATCGAAGAGGAAGCTTGGATGAGGTAGTCCTTCACGCTTTTGATGACAGGTATGCTAAAGAGCAGTAGGCACAGGCTCTTTGGTTTCAGTGCTGGTACTCTGTGTGAAGGAGCCTCATCACAGCGGCGTAGTTTGTTGCACATGCATTACCAAGAGTAATATGAAAGGAGAATATACTATGCAAATTCCACCAATTAGTCATGTTCATTCGCAGTTTGACATGGGTGATTCTGACGATGCCAATATAGGGAAAAGAATTATACATTTCGAGGAATCTGTGCACCACTATATAGGTCTTTTTTCTCAAAGAACTCCACCACACCTGAGTCCAAAAGAAGTGACCAACTTCATGAAAGAATTAGAATCATTCCATACTTTTTTACATGATCATTCAAAGGAGATCCAGTCTCTTTGTAAAAAAGCCGGAGGAGACACGCTCGACCTACATGCCGGTCTTTCGTGGATAGATAATTTAAGCTCTGAATGGCACACGAATAAAAGCACAATCATGCATGATTTAACAGAGGGTGAAAACGATAGCTTCTTTGATGGGTGCTCCGAGGGAATAAATTTATTGAGCCGAGCAATTACGCACCATCTATAGTTTTTTTATGCATCATTCTCTCTTTTTTCAAGTTCCTCATGGCTTTTGAAAAACGTAGTTTTTGTTGTAATCCAGCTTTGGAACTCGCACACATAGACAAAAATGACAGGAGTGACAAAAAGGGTAACAAGCTGAGAGAAGAGAAGGCCTCCAACAATAACCATTCCAAGAGGGGCTCTTCCTTCGGCCACAGTTCCACCTACGCCAAGTGCAATAGGGACAGCTCCCATCATTGCAGCAAACGTTGTCATAACAATTGGTCTGAATCGTAGATGACACGCTTCCATAGCCGCCTCTTCTGCGGACTTTCCTTGTTCATTCATTTGCTCCAGAGCAAAATCCACAACGATAATACCATTTTTCATGACAATACCAAGAAGCATAATCAGGCCGATGAATGCATAGACAGAAAGCGATTCATTAAAAAGAATAAGTGTTGCCAAACCTCCAAGTGATGCAATTGGAACAGCGGAAAGTGGAGTCAGTGGATGGAGGAAATTTTCGTAGAGCATTCCGAGAATGAGGTATATGACAAAAATTGCTAAAATCAAAAGGTACATAAGTTGTTGGTTAGATTTTTGGAATGCTGCTGTGTTTCCGGCAAGCGAACCATCTACACCGTCAGGAAGCGTTTCTGCTGCAATTTTTAACAAATCACTAACTGCAATACTGAGTGGAACATCGGGAGCATTATCAAAGCTAAATGTAACAGATGTCAGCGTATTGATGTGATTTATTGTTGATGGCCCTGATTTGTACTGCGTATTGATCACATTCTTAATTGCAATCGGCTCTCCATCTTGGACAACATAGAGCTGGTTTAAATCATCTGGTGTTTTGTCAAATGCATCATCAAGTTCAATAATGACATAATACATGTTTTCAGGAAGGTTCATTTTCGAGATATATGATTCACCGTATGCATACTGGAGTGTGCTTTCAACTTTACTTGCATCAATTTTGCTGTACGCTTGTGCCTCATCTCTTCGAATGTGAATGTCTAAATATGAACTGTTCGTTTGCATGTCTGTAGAGACATGTGCCAACGATTGTTGATCAAGCAGCTTAAAATAAAGCTCTTCAGCAGTTTTGTAGAGCAGATCTTCATCAAATGACGTCATGACATATTGATAGTTTGCTTTGCCAGACTCGATGTCTCCTACTTGGAGGTTTATAAGAGGGTATGCTTTCATAAACACATCCGCACCTACAACCTCTTCGTAGATCTCCCTTTCGAGTTGTCCAATAACCTCCCAAATTGAGGGTCGTTTTTCCATATCAACAAGATTGACAAAGAAAATAGCTTGGTTATCTGTCGGGTATCCGTTGATTGCAGCAACATTTTCTACGTATTCATTCTTAATACATATCTCAGAGATATGGGAAAGGTATTGTCCTGTGTTTTCTGGTGAGGCTGTCTCATCGGTTTGAGCAAATGCTTGGATAACTCCAATGTCATTTGGGGGTAAAAAACTTCTCGGAATTTTTATGAAAAGAACGAGAGCTACACCAAAACATCCAAGTGCAAAAAGGAGGGTGAGGAATTTGTATCGAAGCACCCATGCCAAAGGGCGTTTGTATGCTGAAAGCATCACATCATTCAGACGAAGAGAGAGTTTTTCAAGCCACGAATGGTCATCTTTAGTATAGGAGGGAATAAAGCGGGAGCAGAGCATTGGAGTAAGTGTGAGCGAAATGAACCCAGAGAAAAGAACTGAAATAATAATGACAGCTGAGAATTCATGAAAGATCTCACCCACAACACCAGACATAAAAAGGAGAGGGATGAAAACAGCACAAAGACATAGCGAAATGGAAAGGATAGTCACCGAAATTTGTGATGACCCTTTGAGCGCACCTTGATAGGGAGATTCACCCGTTTGAACCCATCGTACAATATTTTCAAGTACAACAATGGCATCATCGACAAGAAACCCGATGGCGAGAGTAAATGCAGAAAGGGACAGAATATCGATGCTATAATTAAAGGGGAGCATGATAATAAATGTCCCTGTAATAGTAATCGGGAGTGTAATAAGTGGGATGAGGCTATTTCTGATTTTTCCAAGGTAGAAAAAGACAACAAGAATCACGAGTAGAAAGGCAATGAGTAGTGTGTTTTGCACATCCTTAACAGCTTCGTTAATCCAGAGCGCTTGATTGTATGGGACTGTCAGGTTCATTGACTGAGGGAGGTCTTCTTTTAATCTGTCAAGAAGAGAAACGATGCCATCACACACCTCTACAGTGTTGTACCCATTTGCTTTGTATATCGCAAGGACCATAACTCCTTCAACACCGTCTTTCGTATACCAGTGAAAGTCTTGCCGGTCATTTTGAAGGCTGGCTTCAGCAAATCCAACATCTTGAATTCGCACAGGGCCATTATCAGCATATTTAATGATAAGGTTATTATATTCTTCAGGTGTGTAGAGTTGCCCAAATGTTTGCGTGGTAATCGCATGAAATTTATTGTAGAATTTACCTGTTGGCTGGTCAGGATTATTATCGTTAATCGCTCCTGCGAGGTCTTCAAGTGAAATGTCCTTTGCGGCAAGTTTTCCAGGATCGACTTTTACTCTCACAGCGTAGGGATAGCCGAAGGTTTGGATGTCTGCAACTCCATTGACAGTTCCAATTTGTTGTCCAATGAGGTTGTATCCATATTTATAGAGATTTGCATCTGTAATTGTTTTTGAGGTGACAACAAGATACAAGATTGGTGTATCAGAAGGGTTGGATTTTGTGTAGGTTGGGAGTGAGGGGAGGTCACTTGGAAGATACGCTTGTGCCTGTGTGATTGCTTCCTCTACTTCAGATGCACCAACATCAATGTCAATGTTCATGTGGAATTGACATATAATTGTTGTCGTTTCATACGTGTTTGTTGAAGAAACAACCTCAATCCCTTCCATAAGGATAAACTGTCTTTCGAGAGGCCCTGCTACGAGCCGAGCCATTGTGTCGGGAGAAGCACCCGGGTAATTCACGTTGACCTGGATGGTTGGAAAAGCAATGGTGGGTATACTTGCAACCGGAAGCATCTTGTAGGAAGTGATTCCAAAAATAACGAGTGCAAACATGACCAGTGACGTCATGACAGGACGTTTGATAAATGGCCCAGAAATATTCATTGCTGTTTCCTCTTCACAATGGTGACCTGACTTCCTGGTTTCAAGTTGATTTGTCCTCGAGTAATAAGTGTGTCATCACTATCAACCCCCTTAAGTACTTCGATGTAGTCTCCATACGTTTGTCCAAGCTCAACTGCTTGATAAACAGCTTGATTTTGGTGGCTGACTTTGTAGACGTATTTCCCCTTTTGTCCAGAATTGACTGCTGAGATTGGAACAAGAATGGTGTTCGGTTTTTCAAAGAGCAGTAATTTGACGCGAACAAATTGACCCGGCCAGAGCGTGCTTGAAGGATTGGCTACTTCACCTCGAAGCTTGACCATACCAATTTTTTCGTCGACTTCATTATTGATAACAATAAGATGTCCTATCCATTGCTCTTTCGGCTGATCCGGTGGGTGAATATGAACTTGAAGCGCCCCATGAGCTTGCCACTTTTTTATAGAAAAAAGGTCTCGTTCAGACACTGTGAAGTCAACATAAATTGGATCAAGCTGATTGATGGTAAGCAATGTTTGCCCATTATTTGTAATGAGATTGCCTTCATCGATAAGCTGTTTTCCACACTGACCTGAGAAGGGAGCTCTGATATAGCAATAGCTTAGGTTTATTGTCGCTTCATCGATCATTGCCTGGTCTTTCAGTATTTGTGCTTCATATGCGTCTTTTGTTGTGACGAATTGATCATAATCGAGCTGTGATACGTAGTTTTGTGTTACAAGCGTTTCGTACCGTGTGACTTTGTCTTTTGCAAAAGCTAAATTTGCGAGGTTTTCTGCAAGTTGAGCTTCTGCTTTAGCAAGAGCTGCTTCGTATGGCCGAGGATCTATTGTAACGAGGAGATCTCCGGTTTTGACCTCTTTTCCTTGAGTATAGTGAATTTTTACAAGTTGACCTTCGACTTGTGATTTTATATCGACAGAATTATAGGCTGTCATATGCCCAATAGCGTCTACATACTTTGGAACAGTTTCTACTTTTGGGTGTGCAACTTCAACTCGTGGAGTTGGCATTTGTTTTGCAGTAGGTTTTTTTTCGCATCCAGTGAATGTTACGAGTGCAATAAAGAGAATGCTACTGAGTTTCTTCATGTATTGTCCTCACATCATGAAACATATTCTTTGTATTTGTTGAATGGAGTAATCCTGCTGCAAATGCTACATTTGCAAGGGAGGAGTACAGTTTGTTTTTTGCATCAACGTATTTTGAACGTGCATTTGCAAGTGCACTCACAGCAGAAAGCACATCAAGAATAGTTCGTGTGCCTCGTTCGTAATTGCTTAAAATGGCATCAAACTCCAATTGAGCAGATTCTAAGTACTCTTCAGATGTGACAACTCTTTTACGGGCTTGTTCAAAGTCTGTATAAAATGCCATGACTTGTTGTGTTGCTGTTAACTCTGTCATTCTAAGGGAAGACTGCGCTTGTTTTACTGATGCTTCTGCTCGTCTGATTGCGTTGACATATTTAAACCCTGCAAAAACAGGGTAGCTGAGCGAAAGCTGCAGGCTGTAGTTTGGTTCAAGCCCGCTTTCTCCTTTAAACCACCGCTCACCGCCTGAAACTGTCGTATTAAATGAGGGATAGAGCTCAGCTTTTGCTTTTTTTAGTGCAGCTTCTTGCTGAAGGAGCGTTGCTTTCGATGCAGCAATATCGGGCCGTGATTCCTTCGCTATTTGGATGAGTTCTTGTGCACTTGCAAAAAGATTGTCGAGTTGGGGGTGCTCTGGAAAATCACCGGTTTCGAAGAGTGTTTCACCCGGAAGCCCCATGTAGTTTAAGAGAGTCTGATAGCTCGATTCTTTTTTTGCTATTTGAGATTCATACTCAAGTTTTTTTGCGAGATATGCTGTTTTAGCTTGGAGCAAGTCTGAAATGTCGTTTACTCCATGAGCAAGCTTATCTTTTGCAGCATCAAAACTCGTCTGAAGATCGTCTAGGTCTGTTTTAATTGCAATCAGTTGCGCTTTTTCGTATAGAAAAGTGTAATAAGCATCCATTGTTTGTCTAATGACAGACTGGATAACTTCATTGTGAGACCAGTTTGCATGGTGAAGCGCATGGAGATACTGATGAGCTTTTGCACTTCTTTTTCCAAAATCCCAAAGAGTGTAGGTTAAGGTAAGTGTTCCGCCGGCTGACTCTTCAGAGATTTCTTCTTCTAGAAGCGAAAAATTTGATATAGACACTCCGCCAGTACTTGCTATGGACTGATGTTGTCTTGTCACATCGGCACTTAAATCGACTTCAGGAAAATAGTCAGCGAGTGAAATTTGGTATTCGTACGATGCTTGTTTCGCTTTTGCCCATGATGTCTGCGTTGTTGGGTTATTTGAAAGTGCAACGTTCAGCACTTCTGTTAAGGACACGGCTTCATCATCCTCTGGAAGAGCGGTCTCTAAAAGAGGGAGCACATCTTGTGGTCCTTTCAACGGTTTTTCGGGAGTCCATTCGGTGCGTGGATTTGAAGCAGTATACGAAGGAGAGTCGAGGAATCCCGGCCCTTTTGTACAAGAATAAAAAAGTGAGAAGCAAGAAAACGCAACAATTCGAACGTGCTTCATTGACTCCCTTTTTGCTTAGATGACTCAGGGGGAGCTTCTGTCTCATTCTTATTCGAACCGCCAGAGAACCATTTAAAGGGCATAATGACAGTGTCTATGACATCTTTTGGAAGGTTAATGACTGTTTGAATACCCTTCATAATGAAGACAGAATACATCATTTTCTTAAGGATAATTTGAGTGAGCTCTTTTGTAATTTTCCCATCATCGGTACGGACATCTGTAAATTTTACTTCCGGAATAGGAGAAAGTGTGACAGGGGATTGGTTGTGTAGTTTTAGCTCTATGTTGAGGTTGTCCATTTTGAGCATTTTGATGACTTGATACGAATCGTCATTTTTTTCTTCGCTCTGTTCTTTTTTTTCACCTTCCATGTTCTGCATTATGGTGACCCAGTTTCCTTTTTTTCGACTGCTGTCGTAAAACTCGATACCTAGATAGATGTTTTTGAGGAAGACTTCCGGGATAACAGTTGGGCTTTCAACATAGGCGCTAAAAGGTGCTTTAATATGGAGGTTTTCTACTTTTAATGCTTTTTTTAGAGAGGCTTTCTCTGGTGAGTCAATAATAATCGTATCGAAGATAATATCATTAAAGCCGAATCGAATAGTATTGATATGAACGTGCGTTCTTGTCTCTTGTGAAATCAAATACGAAACAAGCTGAGGTAACTGTCGCCACAGAATAAATGTTCCCCCAGCAAAAATAATAAGAACAATACTGAGTACTATGAGGAATCTACGCACCTCTTTACCCTCCAATACAACCCGTATAGAAAAGTCTCATACCCAGCAATGCAAAGGATGTCAAATATTTTCTTTTAATAAAAAAACCCGAGGGAAGCATCCCTCGGGTTTTTTTAAAAAGGAGCATCGACTTTTTTTAGTAGTCCATGCCAGCCATTGCAGGTGCAGCAGGCTTCTCTTCTTTTTCCTCTGTAACAATAGCCTCAGTGGTAAGAAGAAGAGATGCAATAGATGCAGCAAGCTCAATAGTGAGTCGAACAACCTTTGTTGGGTCAAGAATACCGAGCTCAAGAAGGTTTCCGTACACATCATTTCGTGCATCCCATCCTTCATTTTCTGCAAGACTCAAGACTTTTTGCACTACGATAGAACCTTCTGTTCCTGCATTTTCAGCAATTTGACGTAATGGGTAGGAGATTGCTTTTCTAATAATTTCAACACCTACTTTCACATCACCAGACTGTTCTTGTGCAAGTTTCTCAAGCGTTTCTGCGCATCGAAGAAGAGCTGTACCACCACCTGGGAGAACACCTTCTTCAACAGCTGCTTTTGTCGCGTGGTGCGCATCATCAACTCTATCTTTTTTCTCTTTCATTTCTACTTCAGTTGCCGCACCAACTCGGATCACAGCAACACCACCTGAAAGTTTTGCAAGTCTTTCTTGTAGTTTTTCTCGGTCATAGTCAGAAGAGCTTTCTTCGATTTGACGACGAAGCTGTGCTTTTCTTGCGTCAAGCTCGTCTTTAGTTCCGGCGCCTTCAACAAGCGTTGTATCGTCTTTTTTGATAACTGCTTTCTTCACTTTTCCAAGCATGTCAACAGTTACGCTATCAAGTTTAATACCAAGGTCGTTGCTGATGTACTGTCCACCAGTAAGGATGGCAATATCTTTCATCGTTTCTTTTCGTCTGTCACCGAAACCAGGTGCTTTTACAGCACACACTTTCAGTCCACCACGAAGCTTGTTGACAACGAGTGCAGCGAGTGCTTCACCTTCAACATCCTCAGCAATGATAAGTAGTGGTTTTCCTTGCTCTGCGACAGCTTGTAGCACAGGGAGAAGATCTTTTAGTGAAGAGATTTTCCCTTCATGAATAAGTACATATGCATCTTCAAGCGTTGCTTCTTGGCTTTCAGCGTTTGTAACGAAGTATGAAGAAAGGTATCCTCTATCGAAATTCATACCTTCAACAACATCAAGTGTTGTTTCGAAGCCTTTTCCTTCTTCAACTGTAACTGTGCCGTCTTTTCCAACGCGCTCCATTGCCTGAGCAATGATTGTGCCGATTTCTTCATCACCGTTTGCAGAAAGTGTCGCAACTTGTGCAATTTCACTTGTGTTTTGGACTGCTTTGCTTGAAGACTGAATTTTGTTTGTGATTGATTTTACAGCAAGTTCAATCCCTTTTTTCAATTCCATTGGGTTTGCACCTGCAGTCACATTTTTAAGTCCTTCAGAATAGATTGCTTCGGCAAGAACAGTTGCAGTCGTTGTCCCGTCACCAGCTTTGTCAGCGGTCTTACTTGCAACTTCGATAACCATTTGAGCACCCATGTTCTCAAACTTATCTTCTAGTTCGATTTCCTTTGCAACAGTAACACCGTCTTTTGTGATGTGTGGAGCACCGAAAGATCGGTCAATTGCAACGTTCCGTCCTTTTGGACCTAGAGTTACTTTTACAGCAGAAGCAAGTGTTTTAACACCTTTAAGGATCTTGTTTCGTGCATCTTCTTTGAATTGAATTTTTTTAGCACCCATTGCTCACTCCTTTATTTTTTGATAATTGCGATGATATCGTCAGCGTTTGAAATAACATAGTCTTCACCATCAAGATTTACATCTTGACCGGCGTACTTATCCAAAAGAACTACGTCGCCAACATTCACTGCGATTGGGAGTTTGTTGCCGTTTTCTAATGTTTTTCCATTCCCTACAGAAATTACTTCCGCAGATTCCTGCTTTTTCTTTGCACTATCAGGGAGTATGATCCCACCCTTTAGTGTCTCTTCCTGCTCTAATCGCTTAAGGAGAACTCTGTTACCTAGTGGTACCAATGTCACTTTCTTCTCAGTTTGTGTCATGTCTGTAATCTCCATGTAAAAAATTACTCTATTTTAGAGAATAAATGTGCGGCATTATTCAGCCGATTCATGCCACCATCTTAAAAAAATCCAGCCAATTTTTTCAAGAAAAATTAGCAGAAAAGATATCTCAGTGCTAAAAATTAGTGGTAGCCTATTCGAGTTTGTTTTTTATTGAAGGAATTCGCTTCGAGAAGTATCGTACGTGTAAAAAGAAAGAGTTGATATGACAAAAAATCGAGATGAAATTCCAGAGAAATATAGATGGAATCTGAGCCATCTTTTCCCTAATTTTGAAGCATGGGAGAAAGAGAAAAATGAGCTCCTTGCTGAAAAAACAAATACGTGTTTTTGGCCAGAGCTCTCAAAGGGTAAAAGAGATATATCATCTCCTCTCGAAATAAAAAAAATCCTTGATTCATACTTTCGTATTGAACGAAAAACGTACAATGCCTTGATCTACTGCATGCTCTGGAGAGATGAAGATGTAGGTGACACAAAAAGTAAGGAATCTTTTGAGCAGTGCGCATATATAGCACACAAACTCGGTGAAGAGGCCGCTTGGATTCGACCGCTTCTCCTCTCGCTATCAGAAGAAATATTGTTTGATGCAGAACTCAAAGAGTATGAGAATTTTTTAAAAAAATTACTCGATTTAAAGCCGCATACATTAACTGAAGAGCTGGAAGCGCTTATTAGCCTGACCTCGAAACCTCTCACCACAGCTCAACAAGCGTTTGGCATGTTTAACAATGCAGACATTACATTCACACCAGCAACAACCGAGACAGGAGAAGAAAAAGAGTTAACACACGGCAGTTATTCACTCTACCTTCAAGATTCCGATCGAACACTTCGAAAAACAGCATTCACTCACCTTCATGAAGGGTTTCAAAAATTTGAAAATACGTTGACTGAGCTTTTGCAAGGGCATGTGCACACACATAATTTTACAGCAAGAGCAAGAGGATACAAAAGCTGTTTAGAAGCGGCGCTTACTCCAAATAACATACCAACATCGGTATACACGACACTCATTGAAACGGTGCGGGAGAACCTAGGTGCTTTACACTCGTATATTGCATTGAGAAAAGAACTCTTAGGATATGACTCACTTCATCTCTATGACCTACACGTTCCTCTTAAAGAAGTGACTGAAAAAAAGTATACGTATGATGAAGCAGTTGATATTGTCCTAGAGGCTGTTTCTCCACTAGGTGCTACGTATCAAACGGATCTTGAAAAAGGGCTGAAGAGTGACAGGTGGGTCGATGTCTACGAAACGAAACGGAAGCGATCGGGAGCGTACAGTTGTAGCTCGTATGACTCTCCACCATACATCTTACTCAACTTCCAGGGGACACTCCGAGATGTTATGACACTAGCTCACGAAGCTGGGCATAGTATGCATTCATTCTATTCAAATAAAACGCAATCATTCCAGGATTCTCGCTATCCTATTTTTGTCGCAGAGGTAGCGTCGACGTTCAATGAAGAGCTTGTTTTTCAGCTCCTTTTGAGTCGATGTAAAACAGAAGATGAAAAAGCGTACCTCCTTTCACGCAAAATAGATGATATACGTTCAACACTCTACAGACAGACTCAGTTTGCTGAATTCGAATTGTTGCTTCATACCCTTGCAGAGCAGGGAGTGCCGCTGACACCTGCGCATCTAAAAAATGAGTACACTCGACTGAATAAAGAGTACTATGGTGATGCGTTAACACTTGATCCTCAAGGTGCAGTTGAGTTTTTACGTATTCCTCATTTTTACAGTAATTTTTATGTCTACCAGTATGCAACCGGAATAAGCGCTGCGTTTGCACTTGTTGAGCGAGTAACGAAAAATGGGGAAGATGCGAGAAAACAGTATCTAAACTTCCTGTCTTCAGGATGTGCAAAATATCCTATTGATTTACTGAGAGACGCTGGTGTTGATATGACAACAAAACAACCCGTTGAGATTTTAGCACACAGCTTTTCATCACTTTGTACTCAGTTCTCAGAAATCAGTGGGCATCGATAAAACTATTGCGGATTTTACATAAAAATTGTATCAAAGATACATGAATACAAAAATTTCAAAAAATTTCACTGTGCTCAATGAAAAAGGACTTCATACTCGTCCTGCTACTGAGCTTGTTAAGCTTGCCTCAAATTTTGAGTCACAAATAGTGCTGAGCTATCAAGATTTAAGTGTGAATGCGAAATCTCTTCTCGGGATTCTTATGCTAGCTGCTGCGCGCGGTGCAAAAATCCAAATCGAGGCAGAGGGTGCAGATGCAGATCTTGCAGTTGAGTCAATCATTAAGCTCTCAAAAGGAAAGTTTAATATCAGTTATTGAAGAGGGGGGTGTTGTTTTTCAATCCCCGCTACATCGAGAACTGATTGATGACAGTAGATTGGCGCTCCATTTTCGATTGCAAGAGAGATGCAGTCGCTTGGTCTTGCCGTAATTTCAATATAGTGTTCCTCTTTTTCATTTTGCTGCTTTAGAAAAATTTTCGCAGTATATATCGAGTCTTGAACATCACAAATCACTACCTGAAGTATTTCAACGTGCAAAGTCGATAGAATTGAATTTACAAGGTCGTATGTGCGGGGTTTGTTTGCTGTTTGTCCTGACAAGTGAAGCTGAATGTGTTTTCCAACATGAGGTTCTGTGTAAATAATGAGCTCTTTTTCAGGACTTGAGAGAATAAAACCTGTGTAGGTTTTTGACTGAATGACTTTCGAAATAGAGACGGGGACGTGTGTCATTTTTCCTCCACGACACATTGACCATCTTCGTTTATGGAAAAAACTTTCTTTCCAACATTAAAAAAGAGGCCGGTTTCCAAGACTCCTGTGATCTGTTTCAGTTCTCTATGTGTTTTTTCAGGTGTATCGATTGGGGAGGTGTTATGAATATCGTAGATGTAGTTGTTATTGTCAGTAACATATGGCTGACCGCTGTCGTCTACTCTGACTTCACCCGTATATCCTAATCGATTGAGCTCTTGTATAATTGCTTGATGATAGAAGGGGAGTATCTCAATAGGAAGAGGGTGTTTGCCAAGAGCCGAAACTCTTTTACTCCTATCAACAACGATGTACATTGCCTCTGAGTGGTATGCGAGCATTTTTTCTCTAAAAAGAGCTCCTCCGCCCCCTTTGATCATATTCCAGTTTGGATCGAGCTCATCAGCACCGTCTACTGTCACGTCTATTTTTTTTAATAAACCAAAATCGGTGAGCGGGATTCCGAGTTTTTTTGCTTTGTTTGATGAGTCTTGTGAGCTTGAAACAGCTTGAATAGAAAGCCCCTCTTTCACTCTTTCGCCAAGTCGTTCAATGAAATAATGAACAGTAGAGCCTGTGCCGATGCCTACCACTGAGTTTTCTTCAATGACTTCTGCAGCGGCATATCCGACAAGTTTTTTTTCGCTTTGTGTGGTCATGTGGTATCCTTCGTCGCCTTTGTTTGAATGGTGGTGAAAAAGGGTATTGATTACAAGTTTCTCCTTTAATTTTGGGATAAAATATGTAATAATTCATAGGAATAGATGGCTTAAACCTTTCGGAGGAAGTGAGATGTCTCGACGCCACTCGGCTGAACTTGCTAGAGAAAGTAGTAAAACTCAGAAGACACGAGAAAAGCTAAGAAAGAGACTTGAGGAAATTGACAAATCAGTCACACCGCAAGCTCTTCAGCAAAAGCTCTCAGAAATTCATCGCTGGATATCTAGAAATTCGACAGATCGACTTCCGCTAAAGTCAAAAGCTATTTCACTATTTGATGCAAATGAGCATGCCGCATCTGCGAGTAACAAAGTGAAAAAACTTGGGGAACTCCTTCACCAAAAGATGGTTCTCACAACAGATTCTGCAGCTTCGCATTCATAGAAGGTATGGGAATGGAAGATATTATTGATATTTTGGAATCACGTTCGTTTATTGATTCAATGACAAACAAAGAGGGTATTTCATCTCTTTTATCAAAGCCCTCAAAAGTCTACATTGGTTTTGATCCTACAGCAGACAGCTTACATTTGGGAAATTTTGTTGGAATCATTGCACTTTCATGGTTTCAAAAAGCAGGGCATACCCCCGTTGTTCTTCTCGGTGGTGCTACAGGTAAAATAGGTGATCCTTCTGGAAAAAGCATTGAGAGACCACTACTCACATATGAAGAGCTTTCACACAATGTAGAAAATATTCGTACGCAGTTTGAACAGTGTCTCGACTTTTCAGGGAAATTACCACTTCCTCAAATTGTTAATAATGACACGTGGCTTTCAGAACTTCCTCTTATTGATTTTTTGCGGGATGTCGGAAAGCATTACCGGATGGGGCCGATGCTTTCGAAGGAAAGTGTACGGATTCGAATTGATTCTGATGAAGGGATGAGTTTTACTGAGTTCACGTACCAAATTATGCAAGGGTATGATTTTTTCCATCTTTATTCTCAGGAGGGAGTGCGCCTTCAAATGGGAGGAAGTGACCAGTGGGGGAATATTGTCTCAGGAATCGATATTACTCGTAAGCTCGCAAAGGAAGAAGTATTTGGATTGACTTTTCCATTGCTCACCAAAAGTGATGGAAAAAAGTTTGGTAAGTCCGAAGATGGAGCCATTTGGCTTTCAAAAGAGAAATGTTCTCCATACAAGTTTTATCAATATCTCTATCGAGTTGCGGATGTAGATGTTATTCGGTTGTTGAAAATGTTGACATTCCTCCCAATTGATGAAATTTCTTCATGGGAAAAACAGCTGATTGCTGGGGAGATTCCCCCAAACTACCTACAGAAAAAACTGGCTCAAGAAGTGACAAAGATTGTGCATGGAGAAGAAGGTGTACTCATCGCCGAAAAAGTAACGGCTGCTTTAGCGCCTGGTTCAAATGCACCTATTGATGGAACTGTTGTTGAAGGTCTCATGGGCGAAATGCCGCATGCCGAACTGTCAAGAGAGTGTGTTGTCAATAAGACGTTTGCTGATGTTGCAAGTGCTTCAGGGCTTCTTCCTTCAAAAGGTGAAGCAAATCGACTTGTGAAAAATGGCGGCGCGTACATTAACAATGAGAAAATTTCTGAAACACATATTCAGATTAACGAATCAGATTTAATAGATGAGAAGTTTCTTCTTCTTGCTTCTGGGAAAAAGAAGAAACTCCTTGTGAAAGTGCAGTCGTAGTGCTGCATCTGAGTGACAAGTATGGGGTACATGTTTGTCACTCAGCTTTTTATACAACCATATCCCATGCGAATTTTCTTGGTTTACTTTCAGTACCAAAAAAATTGTGAGCACATTTAGCTGCTGAGAATGCATCATCTACGTCTTTTTCTTCAGCACTCGGCCCGGGAGTCGAAGGTCTGTATTCGTCTTTTTCCTCAAGAATTTCAGCAGATGGTCCAGGAGTTGATGGTTTTGCACTGGGTCCTGGCGTAAGAGGTTTTGCACTCGGCCCAGGTGTTGATGGCTGAGCGCTTGGTCCAGGTGTAAGTGGTTTCCCATCTTGATTCCCTTGAACATCTTTGGTGTTTTCTTGAGGTATTGAAATAGAGAGAACGTGCGCTGTGCGTTCCTTTGTTTCACATCGTACTGTTTCTTGTTTAATAGTGTCGAGAGCTATAGGGAGAGATTTCGGAGAATATTTAACAGTTCTACCGTCCACTCCCATAGATTGCTCCTTGTTGTGTCCATTGACTAATGGCATGTGTCAACTCCTTGGTAGCATTGCTACCTTTTGTAAAGAATGACCACAACTTAAAAATTATTTTAACTTTTGTCAAATTTTTTTTTAAAATTCTGTTAAGAAAGGAGAGTTGGGGAGAAGATCTCCCCAGAAACTCTACGAAATGCTGAGTGGCCTGATAATTCCAGGTTGTAAGGTTACGAGTCGTGATGCGGTGAAACTCGAAGCAATTCGTTGTAATGCAGCGTGCAGTACCCTGAGAGAAAGTGGGCTGCTTGATCGAACGAGATAAACAACTGTTCCAGGATCCAATGGTAAGGAAGAAGCGGTAAACCCTTCTTTAGCAGATGGCCCAGGAGTAAGTGGTTTAGCACTTGGTCCAGGAGTTGATGGTTTTGCGCTGGGCCCCGGCGTGAGAGGTTTAGCACTCGGTCCGGGAGTTAAACGCTGGGCAGATGGCCCTGGAGTTAACGGTTTAGCACTCGGTCCAGGAGTTGAGGGTTTTGCACTTGGGCCTGCAGTGTCAGGTCTATCCGATGGGTCGGGTGTATATGGTTTTACACCGGAATGAGGCCCGTCATGACGCGCGTGAGGATTATTTCCTTTAGTTGTTTCACAAAGAATGTTTCGAGCACAAAAAGCGCTTTTGTCTGTCGCTGGGGATCTTTCTGCAACATGTTCACTTGTGCGCACATCACTTGAGCTTAGAACGCGCATCAGGCTTGAAGATACTGCCATACATACCTCTCTATCTTGGCAAGAAAAAGTTTCGGAATATTAAGTTTTTGTAAATTAATCTGCAACTTCTAATTTATTAAAAATTATTCTTACATCTATGTGTAAGAAAGAACCTTCTACGTAGTTCGGTAATTCATTTGTTCTCTCTTTTCCAACTTCTGTCTTATAAATTCTGCGTAAAAAATCCAGCGTAAATTTTCTAGTTGGGCAACAATACGATGCAGATTTATGAGTCAAGCATACATAGTTACTGTGGAGCGTAAACGAACCTTCAGATTGAATAAAGTGAGAAACAAATGAATCGAAAGCCAGGTTTAGAATGGCTTCAATCGACTCGAGTGTCTGATACGCATTTGAATGGAATGTAAGTAAGTAAATCGCTTTTAGCTCGCCACCCGTAAGAGAAGGAGCATCTACAACCTCTTCTTCACATGTTATAAAGTGCTGCGCTGATGAAGAGGGGGTTATTCCTAAGTCTTTAATCAGAGGAGAGCCGTAGTCACATGCAAAATTTCGAAATTGAACAGGCATTTTTGTCCTTGAATAAATGATTTACAATGAATGAGTTGCAAGATTCTAAAGAAGAGTGTGTATTTTTGTGTAGAAAAAATTTTGAAATAAAGCTTGCGCGAAACTAGTTTGCTTACAACAATGTGGAAATAATCCGAACTATGTGATTTGTAGCACTTTGAGTACCCAAGGGAGCAAATAATGTCGACTGTCACTAAAAAAAAGCTAATTCAATCAATCGCTCAAAAAAGAGGAATGCACCCAAACGATGTAAGAAATGTTGTGCAATCGTTTCTTGATGAAATGACTGACAGCCTCGCACACGGTGATCGTCTGGAATTTCGAGATTTTGGTGTTTTTGAAATAGTAAAGCGAAAGAAAAAAATTGGGAGAAACCCCAAAAACGCAGATGTGCCAATTGTCATTCCTGAAAGAATGGCTGTAAAATTTACACCTGGAAAAAAAATGCGTGAAGAGATTGAAAAACTTTCTGTGAGCGCTTCGAACAACCAAACAGATCAATAGTTTTGGTTGCGCTTGTTTAAAAATTAAGGTAGGGTTGTCTTACATAAACGTAATACTAATAACCTGATTGTGGAACCACGATCTATGACAACCTCTTCAAAAACTCTTTGTTCGTGGAGCAGCTTTTTTAATGCTCCAGTCACGGCCACTTCTTTTTTTCCTGCATTAAGAGAAGCAATTGCCTCCTCATTTAACGACTCATCGCGTGTTCATCGTCAATCACTTCGAGAGCTAGCTCTAGCACTTCTTTTTGAAGGGCGCACTCAACAATACGTAGACCTCCTTTTTCTCATTAAGAAAAAAAGTTACTACCTTGATGATGCAAGATCTTTGTTGCTTTATACATTGTGTTGTGAACTCTTAGGGGAAATTGCACCTGACATTCAATCGATCGAGCTTCCTCAGCAGCCTACGCTAGAAGGGCTTGAGTCTGCGTTTCTTTTTTCAGTGCTTGGAGTATTAAAAAAAGTTCCCGAGTTTACTGAGAAGGGTGAAAGATATATTAAGGGTGTGCAAGTAGCACTCAATACATATCCTGCATCACTTGGAGTTGATGTCAGCGAGTTTGAGAGCATTACTCCAGAAGGATTGATTTCTGCCTACACTTTTAGGGATCCAGCTTCGTATCCAGGAACTGTTGAAAATAGTACTTTGTATAAAAAACTCTCTTCGTTTCTCAACAATAATAAAAGCGATGTTTCACCTCTCCCATTGCATTGTCGCACAAAAAATGTCACTCCCGGAGAGCTTATCGTTCCTTGTGGGGGAAAAGAGGACGGCATTCTAAGTTGTGTCGTCTCTGATACACTTTCAATTTCGACTGTCCACCCAAGTTTTTTTCCCCTCTTTGAATCAGCACTCATGAATGATGAGCTATTGAATGAAGCTTCGAATTGTCGATCGTTCTCAAAAGTGCAGAATAATGGCGGACGTGACATAGGCTGGGTACATTGGACCTCAAAGAGTGAAAGTCACCATGAACTCCTTACGTTTAGAACGGTTGCACCTGATGAGGTGTTCCCATTTGCACTTTGTTTTTTCGTGCAATGTGAATCGCTTTCTATCGATGGTTGGGGAGAGCTTTCAAAAGGTTCTTTGACAAAATACCAATCAGGTGTTTCTGAGTTGGAATGCAGCGCAAAGGGTACTTCTTTTCGCCTTACGCCCTTGTATGAAGGTGAAATGCATGTGCTGCCTCTTGCAGGTGGGAAGCATTTTTATGGAGCAGATTTTTTGGTTGCGTATGTTGTAGAAAATGATAAACATGTTTTGAAATTAGCCATTTCATAAATCATTTTTTTGCTGGTATTGAATTTTAACAACTTCTGAGAGATAATGGGAGTACCTTACTTCCCTTTCTCTTCGGATGGATAAAAAGTATTTGGAGTAGTTGTGAAATTTTCTCGTTTTCTTGTTCTTTCGACCGTTGGCCTCTTTGGGTTTATTGGAATTCTTTCTTTCATGAAAAAAAAGCCTGAGCAAGAGCCTGAAGTTGCCCAAGTCATTCAGGAAGAAATACCTATAGCAATCGAAGAGATGCCGGAGAGTTCCCAAGCTCATGATAATGATGCTCCAAAAGATGTAGATAGAATCCGGGCGCTTTTCACAACAGGACCGCAAAAACTCCCTATTGTTGAAACAGTTAAATATACTTCTCGAGTGCCTTGGCTTAAAGGAAGGCCAGCATGGATAACAGACTACGCATCACACTACGCAACGTCACGTCATTTTATTGCTCGAAGTTTAAACGGAAGAGCGGACTATTTCACACAAAAAGTCTCGTCAGGAAATAAATTTAATGTCTTTAGAAAAGATAAAAATTTTAATTTCCACCTTGTCGTTGACCTTTCGAAATGTAAGATGTTTTTTTACTACCATGATACAGATACGAACGAACGAATGCTTCTAAAATCGTATGTTGTTGGTGTAGGTAGACGAGATGAGCACGCGCCTTCAGGTTCACTGACACCGCTTGGTACATACAAGCTGGGGGATAAAGTTGCCATTTATAAGGAAGGGGTGACAGGCTTTTTTCAAGACGGTGAAGTTGAAATGATTCAAGTCTTTGGTACTCGTTGGATTCCTTTCGCAGAAGAGGTGGACGGATGTAGCGAAGACGCACGAGGATATGGAATACACGGTGCTCCATGGTATCATAGAGCTGAGGATGGAACTCTTGTAGAAGACAGAGAGTCCGTAACACGGTTTGAAAGTGATGGTTGTATACGTTTACTTCAAGAAGACGTTGAAGAAATATTTTCTATTGTTATTAGCAAACCAACGTATGTGCATATAGTCAAAACATTTTCGGATGTAGAGCTTCCGGGAATTGAGGCTGAAGAATAGGGGGACGCATCATGCTAGCGCATGAGAAGAAAATCTTTGAATACGAAGAAATGATTGCTTCTTTGAAAAAGCAAGAAAGTAGCGAGAAGTTGCTCAATACATCTGAAATTGAAAAGCTAGAAAAAAAATTAGCTAAGTTGAAGGTGTCTGTCTACTCAAAGCTTTCTCCTTCACAGCGCGTTGCTATTAGTCGTCATCCTGATCGTCCGCAGGCAAAAGATTTTATTGTGAATGTATGCGATGATTTTAGAGAAATATTTGGCGATCGCTTGTACCAAGATGACCCGGCAATCATTGCTGGATTTGGATATATCAATGGCCAAAAAGTTGCGATCATTGGGCAGGAAAAAGGGAAAGACACGGAGAGTCGTCTCTACAGAAACTTCGGTATGCCACACCCTGAAGGGTATAGAAAAGCGCTACGGGTTATGCGACTTGCTGAGAAATTCGCAATCCCTGTTGTGACACTGATAGATACTCCGGGTGCATATGCTGGACTTGCTGCTGAGGAAAGAGGGCAAGGATGGGCAATCGCAGAGAATCTTAGAGAAATGGCTGCATTGAAAACGCCGATTATTGCCGTTATCATTGGTGAGGGGTGCTCTGGTGGTGCTTTAGGGATAGGAGTTGCCGATAAAGTTGCCATGCTAAGCCATGCGTACTATTCAGTTATTTCTCCGGAAGGGTGTGCATCTATTCTCTGGCGAGATGCAAAGAAAAGCGACAAGGCTGCTGAAGCATTAAAAATGAATGCTGAAAACCTAAAAGAGTTTCAAATTATTGATGACATCCTAGAAGAACCACTGGGAGGAGCGCATCATGATCCTCAACGGATGTTCCAAACACTTAAGGCGTATCTTTTTGAGCAATGTTCAACTCTTGAGCAAAAAGAAATGCATGAATTACTTGATCAAAGGTATCAAAAATTTCGTGCTATGGGTGCATTTGAAGAAATGCGTGAGGATGCGTAGCTCTGTTGTCTGAGCTTTCAGGTGAGTGAGCGGCAGTTTCCACTTTGAGGAAACCAGCGTTTTTTGATACAATGCCGCTGTATGAAAAAATTACTTCTCGCAGCAATCAGAACATCAAAACACTACACTCTTCTCGTATTCACAGTCAGTGCGATGTTGCTTCTTTCTTTTTCAAGTCAGCTTGAAATGTTTACTCTTGGTATTTTATCAAGTAAGGGCGCTGATTTTTTTACTCTTTTTGGAGATCCGAATAAAAGCGGCATTGAGCAAACAATCACTCTCGATGAAGTGAAAGAAAAGTGGGCTCAGATTGAGGGCGATAAGAAAGGTGCTATCTCTCAAAGTGATGCTAATGTCTATTTAGGAAAGCAAAAGACCAATAATCCGCTGCAAAGGCTGATGTATTCAGTTGAAGCCAAGTTTAATTTTGGTGGAAAAAATATCTCGGCTCTCATCTGGCTTATTCTCGTCGTTGCTATTTTTAAAGCGCTAGGTCTCTTTTTTAGTCGATACATGACTCAAATTTTAGCCATTCGAGTCAGTAGAGACTTGCGAGAACAATATTTTGAGCATATTCAATCACTACCAATGAGTTTTTACCATAAATACAATATTGGAGCCCTTTCTGCTCGGGTTGTAGGAGATGCGTCGCAAATTGCGCAGTCTGTAAACTCATTTATTACAAATTATATTCAAGCTCCATTTCAAATAACAGCAAGTCTCATTGGGTGTTTTTTACTCTCTTGGCAGCTCTCGCTTGTTATTTTTGCTGGGCTACCTCTTATCGCGCTGCCAGCGATTTTTATTACCAGAAAAGTGAAGGCATTTACGAGAATGCTGCAGAAAAATCAAGAACGGTTTTCTTCGGTTCTTATAGATTATCTTTCTGGTGTTCAAACAGTTAAAATTTTTGGAATGGAAAATTTTTCTCTCAAGAAATACCGAGAGCAAAATAATGAAATGGCTCGCATAGAGTCAAAGACGGCAAAATATGATCTGTTGATCCGTCCGATTCTTCATACAATTACGAGCTTTTGCCTTGCTACTGTACTGATTTTTGGCTTGTATGTTCTAAAGATGAGTGTTTCTCAACTGTTTGTTTTCTGTGGGCTTCTCTATCTCTTTTATGAGCCAGTGAAAAAATTTACAGAAGAGAATGCGGTTATTCAAAAAGGTGTCGTTGCAGCTGAACGAATGTTTGAGGTGCTCGACCTTCAGCCGCTGATATGTGATAAAGAAGATGCAATAGAACTGTGCTCGTTTAGCGAATCGATTGAATTCGATGATGTATGGTTTCGATACGGGAACGAATGGGTGCTTAAAGGGGTTTCTTTTACAGTTTCTAAAGGAGAAACGGTTGCAATTGTTGGAACAACAGGTGCTGGTAAATCGACGATTGTACAGCTCCTTCCTCGCTTATATGACATTCAGCAAGGTGAAATACGGATTGATGGAACCTCGATAAAAGATTTTACCCAAAAGTCTCTACGCAGGCAGCTGGGCTTTGTTTCGCAAAAGCCATTTCTTTTTTACGATACAATTGCTTCAAATATTGCTTTTGGAAAAGAGTTTTCAAAAGATGAGATCGAATATGCAGCGCAAAAAGCACATGCGGCTGAATTTATCGAGAGTTTGCCAGATGGATATAATACAATGCTCGAAGAGACGGGGAAAAACTTTTCTGGTGGGCAGCAGCAACGTATAGCCATTGCAAGAGCCCTTATTAAAAAGTCTCCGATTCTTATCCTTGATGAGGCAACGTCTTCTTTAGATTCTCTGTCTGAGGAAAAAATTAAACAAGCGATTCAAGCACTTCATGGTGCAACGACCCAAATAATTATTGCGCATAGGCTTTCAACGATTGAGCATGCTGATAGAATTATTGTTCTTGAACGGGGAGAGAAAATTGCGGAAGGAACAAAAGACGAGCTGCTTACTTCATGTCCTCAATTTACACTTATGTGGGAAACCCACTTTGCCACGTCTGGTCTGGGTTCTACATCGTGAAATAGACAGCGAGTAGAATGAGGCTACATCCCATAATTCCTTGAACAGATCGTTTGTTCTTCGTAAGCAGATCTGCTATTTTTCCAAGAGAAAGAAGAAGGGTAAGTGAGCAAAACCAAAAGAGGTTCGCTCCAAGAAACGTGCATGAAAGAAGGAGTTCGTGAACGAATGAGCTGTGTGCATTTGAGAACTGTGTGAAAAGGGCTAAGAGAAAAAAGGGAACTTTTGGATTAAGCAGATTGCATAAAAAACCTGCAAAAAACCCGGTCTGTCCTTTTTTTTGTGGAGTAGGGGTGCTTTCATCTGCCTTCCGGATGAGTGGAAGAATCATGTTTGTTCCGAGGTAGAGCAGGTAAAATGCGCCAGCATACTGTATGATTTTTGAAAGTGCAGGATACGTTTCAAAAAGAAGCGTGATACCTAGTGAGACTGCGAAAAGATGACAGGTGAGGGCAGTTGCAATACCAAAGGAAGTCTTTATTCCTGATTTTACCCCTCCAAAGAGTGAAGCATGTGTAACAAGTGCAAAGTCAGGTCCAGGTGACATCGCAGCAAGGAGCGAGAAAAGGCCTGCTACCACGTAGGTGAAAAGCACCGTATCAGAAGTCATCATACTTAAGTGTGTTATAAATAAATCTAAATCCTCTCTCGAGTATTTTGTTGCTTGAAACGATTTTATTTCCTCCGTGAAAAATCGGCGCAGATTCATCCCAGGGAGGAAGGCGTTCTCCTTGTGCTCTTGCAGCCTCCTGATAGACCACCTCTCGTGATGGGTGAGAGGGTGTAACAACGTTATAGACACCATGTAAAGGCGTTTCTAGAGCAAAAAGAATAGCCCCTATCACATCGTCTTTGTGAACCATATTTATAGGCCACTCTTTTGGACCTGTAATCTTTCCCCGCTGAAGAATACGCGAGAGAAGAGATCTTCCCGGGCCATATATCCCACCTAATCGGAGAACACATGCTGTGTGTTGTTGTAAAAAAATATTCTCTGCTGCGAGAAGGTGCTTTTCACGTTCTGTTGCCGGAGTACATTCATCCTGCTCAGCTACCTCTCCTTGGTGGTTTCCATAGACTCCTATCGACGAGGTGTAGATATGAAACGCATCTTTGCTGTATTTCATGATAAAACGTGCAACATTTGGATACATTGAGTAGTCATTTTCATTTTTTGCGACCGTACATATTACAACATCAGCTTCATGAAGTGATTGTGTTATCAGTGGTTCCTCTCCAGCATCAAATGAATAATGCGTATGTTCAGAAAACTCGGGGTGTGGTGTTTTTGTCACGAGCGTGAGATGGTTTTGTGAAAGATGGGCGGCAAGTGCAAGTCCGATATATCCTGCCCCGAAAAGAACTATGTTCATGAGAGGTACCCGAGTTCAGTAAATCCTCCCTTAAGGGACTCGTTTTCGGGTTTTTCAAGAGCTCCGTTGTCAACAAGCCAGCTCACATAGCTTTTTGGAACATCTCTAAGAGGGCGTCCTTTGTACTTTCCAAATGGCATTTGCATTGTGGTCGCATCTTCTTTCAGGAGGTCGTAGATAGTGTCGATTGGAAGATCATCTGTCATTAAAGAAAATACTTGGTGTAAAATCACAACGTCGTCAAGTGCTCGGTGGGCATTATTTGCTGGAATCCCATGTATTTCTCTGAGGTGTTGCAGTGAATGCTTTGGAAGGTCGGGTCGATATTTTCTTGACCACTTTAGTGTATCGACGTACCTCCACTCAGGAAGCTCTACATTCGCTCGTTTATATTCATGGGTTAGTAATGGGTAGTCAAAATTGTCATTGTTGTGCGCAATGAGAATGACATCTCCCTCGCAAAAGTCTATAAACTCTTGCGCTACTTCAGAAAAAGGGGGGGCATCTTTTACCATATCATCAGTGATTCCGGTAATTTTGCTTGCCTCTGCCGGAATAGGTATACGAGGGTTTACAAGCTTCTCGAACGTTCTGTTTTGGATTGGATCAAATGCAGCTATTTCAGTGATTCGATCTTGGTCAACTTTTACTCCAGTTGTTTCTGTATCGTAATATATTGGGCGTGCTCCCACGGGTACCTCTCGTAGATTTCTAAAGAGTATTGTGCATGGAGGAAAAAAAATTGTCAAAATCTCAATGAAAACGTATATTCTACGCCTGTCAAAAAGGAAGGGTTGTGTATGGGTCGACAAATAATACTATTCGTTTTGTGTTGTATATGTTCAGCCAAAGGGCTGTTTGCAAATGAACATTGCAAGGCACTTTTTAGCGGACAAGATGAGCTGATTGAACGATTAGTCAGTGACATCAAGTCTGAGAAATACCTCATTCAGATTGCTGCCTCAAGAGTGACCAATCGTAAAGTCATAAATGCGCTTATAGCTGCAAAGCGAAAGGGGATTGTGGTTGAAGTCATTCTTGATGATATGAAAGACAGACCTTCATCAAGCGTTCGCGACCTTTTTAAAAATAATGTGCCTGTTTTTGTCTATCGGCCGAAGCATTATTTCAAAAAACCACATATTCTCCATAAGTTCTGTGTCCTTTCAGATAAGGTATGGATGGGAAACTTTGTTATCAATAGAGCTCGAAAAGCAACATTACGAGAAAGTGCTGTTGTGATTTCACATAAGGATGTCATCGAGGACTTCATGCGTGAATTTGAGTACTTGAAACACACTGAATGTAAAAGAGCAATACTATGATAAAGAAACGCGCAATACAAAAAAGTCTCTTTTGGTGTGTATTGCTGGGTCTATGTTTCACACTAAGCGGATGTTTTGTTGCATCTTCGTCTGATAATCCCTACAATACAGTCCCAACAACGAATAACCCACACGTTGTTCCTTCAAGACCCATTCCAGGTGGAATGGCATACTAGAGCATTTGCTAATTAAGCAGATTTGCGCTATTTTAAAATAAAGATCAGTTATATTTTAGGGATGCATGGCAGAAAACAACGTTGAATATAACTTTCTCAAATCGAACGAGAAAGAAGTTCTTCACACTCTAGGCAAAGAAACGTTTCTTTCAGTGCTTCGGGAGATGCTGTTAATTCGCAATTTTGAATTACGAGCAGAAGCTGCCTACCAGCAGGGAAAAGTCGGCGGATTTTTCCATGCGTATGTTGGTCAAGAAGCTATTCAGACGGCTGCTGTCTCAGCACTTGGCGTAGAGCCAAATTGGTGGATTACAACATACAGATGTCATGCTCTTGCTTTATTGACTGGGGTGACTCCAAATGAAATAATGGCTGAGCTATATGGAAAAAAAACGGGAAATGCTTTTGGAAGAGGTGGAAGTATGCACCTTTATTCTGATCGACTTCTTGGAGGCTTCGGAATCGTCGGTGGCCATGTTCCAATTGCAGCAGGAGCCGCGTTTTCGTTAAAATACAGAAAAGAAGAAGGTGTGGCGGTTTGCTTTCTCGGTGATGGAGCCGTGGTTCAAGGTGCTTTTCATGAATCAATGAATCTTGCAGCTTTATGGGATCTTCCTCTTATTGTTGTTATTGAGAATAACCAATGGGGAATGGGAACCGCTGTACGTAGAGCTGTTTGTGTACAACCTATAGCTGAGCATTTTGCAAAGGGGTACGGCATAGAGTCGATCACATTTGATGGAATGAGCTACCCAGATGCATATACAGCGTTTTCAAAAGCAAAAGAGTATGTGAAAAAACATGGGCGTCCAATCCTCATGGAAGCTGTCACTGAACGATTTAAGGGACATTCTGTGTCTGACCCGGGGCTGTACCGATCAAAGGATGCCTTACAAAAGGCGATGGAAAAAGATCCAATTGCTCGAATGAAGACATGGGGGATAGAAGCGAATTTTCTCGATGAGGATGAGTTCAAACGTCTTGACAAAGCGTGTAAAGACGAGGTCATTGCAGCCATGAAGTTTGCAGATGAAAGTCCTGACCCTGATCCTGCTGAACTAGAAAACGATGTGTTTGCTCCGGAGGACAACTAATGGGTATGCAAGAAGTTGAGCTCAGAGAAGCACTACGCCAAGCTCTTGATGAAGAGATGACTCGTGACGATGCCGTCTTTGTGATGGGAGAGGAAGTTGCAGAATACAATGGAGCATATAAAGTCACAAAAGGCATGCTGGATAAATGGGGAAGTGACCGAGTAATAGATACTCCGATTTCAGAAAACGGCTTTGCTGGACTTTGTATAGGGGCTGCAGCAACTGGACTTCGTCCGGTTGTTGAGTTTATGAGTTTTAATTTTTCTTTTGTCGCATTTGACCAGCTTGTTTCAAATGCAGTAAAAATGTACTACATGTCTGGAAATCGATTTTCAATTCCTATTGTTTTTCGAGGGCCAAATGGAGCTGCAGCACAGGTTTCTTGCCAGCATTCTCACTGCGTTGAAGCGATGTACGGAAATTTACCTGGATTCATTATTATAGCTCCAAGTAACCCGTATGATGCAAAGGGGTTGTTAAAAGCGGCAATTCGCTCGAATAATCCAGTGATTTTTCTTGAGAATGAGCTTGATTATGGAATGAAGATGGAAATTCCTGAAGAGGAGTATCTTGTTCCTATTGGCAAAGCAAAGGTGTTGAAAGAAGGGGCAGATATTACACTTATCTCTCATAGTCGCATGCTGAAGTTTTGCCAGGAAGCAGCTCAATCAATCGAAAAAAAGGAAGGGATTTCGGTAGAAATTATTGATCTTCGGACAATCAAACCGCTTGATACAGCGACGATCGTCCACTCAGTGCAAAAAACAAATAGATGTGTCCTTGTTGAAGAGGGGCATATGTTTGCAGGCGTTTCAGCAGAGGTAGGATTCCAAATTCAAGAGCACTGCTTTGATTATCTTGATGCTCCTATTGTACGAGTGTGTCAAAAAGAGACCCCGCTTCCATATGCAAAGAATATGGAGCAAGCATCACAACCGAATACTAAGCGAATAGAGAGTGCCCTCTATGAGGTACTAAAGTAAAGGAAGTAATTCAATGCCATTTACTGTGACTATGCCAAAACTTTCTCCAACCATGGAAGGTGGAACCATTGTAAAATGGCACGTGCAAGAAGGTGATTTTGTTGAAGCTGGAGCGCTTTTGATAGAAGTGGCGACAGATAAGGCGACAGTAGAGTACAATGCACTAGATGAAGGGTACCTCCGCAAAATTGTTGCGCAAGAGGGTGGTGATGTACGGGTTAATGAACCGATTGCTATTTTTTCTGAGACAGAAGATGAAAGCCTTGAAGGGTATGAGGTTCAAGAGCCGCCAACTGAGCATGAAACGGCAGACGCTGAACCGACTGAAGAAAAGAAAGAAGAAATACCCTCAAAACAAACTCCTTCGCCAACGACAGGTCTTTCGCAGCCCTCGTTTGTACCACTTCCTCCTCCCGAGCAGTACGCATTTCCGCACAATGCATTCCCAAAAGAGCAGCGGCTTCGTAGTTCACCACTTGCAAGAAAAATTGCGGAAGAGAAAGGACTTGATATATCAACGGTCCAGGGAACTGGTCCTGGTGGACGAGTGACATCACGAGATCTTGATTTTGCTGAATCAAATGCAGTAGCAACGTTCTCTCGTCAAGAATCACCAAATGAGCAAGCGGGCAGTTTTGACGAGGTTCCTCTCACTCCTATGAGAAAAGCTATAGGGGAAAGACTTCAGGCGTCAAAAACGTTTATTCCTCATTTCTATGTTCAACAAGAAGTAGATGCGGCTCCACTGATTGCTGCTCGCGAGCAGCTTAAGGCGAATGGCGTGAAAGTTACATTTAATGACTTCATTGTCAGAGCGACGGCTCTTGCCCTTCGGCAACATCCTGGTGTGAATACAGGTTTTAACTCTGAAAAAAATACACTTATTCGCTTTAAAACAATTGATATCTCCATTGCTGTCAGCTTGCCAGATGGGTTGATTACTCCAATCGTTCGGCATGCCGATTATTTGAACCTTGGTCAAATCTCTTCTGAAGTAAAGCGGCTTGCGCAGAAGGCAAAAAGCGGAAAGCTTATGCCAGAAGAATACCAAGGGGGGTCTTTTACGATTTCAAACCTTGGTATGTATGGAATCAATGATTTTCAAGCAGTGATTAACCCGCCGCAAAGCGCTATTCTTGCTGTTGGTGGTATGATTGACAAACCTGTGGTAAAAGGGGGGCGAGTTGTTCCTGGAAAGGTGTTGACACTATCCCTTTCAAGTGACCATAGAGTGGTCGATGGTGCTGATGCTGCACAATTTCTCAAAACTATACAAAAGCTTCTAGAATCACCCTCTATTCTTCTTATTTAAGACGCCGCTTTTCTAAACGGCGCCTTAAGAAAGCATTTCTTACGTACGAAGTGCAGCAACTGCAGCGACGACCTCTGCATTGAGGATAAATCGTCCTACATTGTTTTTGCCAAAGTGGATATCACCTTCGTCATTTTTTCCATTTGCGTTGTACACTGCTTCAAAGACAGTTCCTAGCTCACTTTCTGCATATGTGTCTCGTAGGAACCGAACAACGTCTTGTGCATGAGCTGGATAGCTTCGAAGAAGCTCTACAGCAGCGTGCAGACGTGCTGATTTTTCTTTTTCTGTGCTTTGTATCTCAACGAGAAGATCTACTTCAGAAAGCTCTTCATCAATTGAAGCGCATTCAGATGCAACGCTTGAGGCGTCAGCTCGATCATCTGCAACCGGATGTGGTGCCGTGATTTCTTCTCTTTCTACATCATGAAGGAGAAGTACAGGAGAATAGGTGAGCGCGTTTTTTGCTAAAAGCAGTGTAAACAGCCGATGCATATTTTGTGAGAGGAGGTTTTTTTGCCCCCACAAAGGATCAGCATCAATGAGTGGACGCAGAGTTCTATGCTCTTTTCCGGAACGGTTCCATGCAGTAGTAACTGCTGCGAGTCCATCTGAAGACACAGCAAAAAACCGGTGTAATACATGATGTAAAAGAGCTGTATTCAGGCTCTTTTTCAGAGCACTATAGAGAACAGGGTCTGCAAGTCGCAGAGGAAGGAGTGCGCGATGTGACTCAGGGCATACAGTATCTTCAGAGAGCGCATCTAGAAACACTCCTCGAAATCCTGGGCACACAGATTCGACTTGGGAAATAGCTCCCTCCATGTCCATGTACGTAATTGGATATGCTACATCTATATCATCTTCTGTCAGTGCTTCAATGATCTTTTGCATGGAAGCAAGTCCGGTATACGCAGTAGCTATTTCTTTTTGATGGGCTCCTTCAAGCGACGTGACTCTTGGCAGTGACTCAAGAGGTGTTTCAGGATTCACGACAAAATGACATTTGACTGCCAAAGTAGTAAAATTGACCGCTCTATAAAATAGCTGTAGGGAATCATGTCTATGCACTCCTTCAAAATCAGCGGGCGAGAGAAAACGTGCCATTTCGTTGACAGCCTCTTTGCTCATGCCCCTTGTGATTGCCCATCTATCAAGTTCTTTGAAAAGTGCTTTTTTTACATTTGCCCTGTGTGCCGTGTCCGTCCAAAGGGTTGTTTCATACTCTGCTTTTCCACAGAGGCTTCTCAACGTGTTTTTCATTCTGGACGGATTGAATCCTTCCCCATGAACCTCTTCTAACTCTTCAAGAAGTGCTTCAAAAGTTTCTCCTGTCGGTTTTGCGGGGGAGTCGCTTGCGAGTTCGCTTACTGCAAACAAAAATTCGCATCCCTTTTGGTATGCAATGTGACTGGAGGGAGTGGTACCGGCTCTTTCAGCAAATACGTGTTCGAAATCTGTAAACTCGTGCTCTAGCTTAAGTGTCTCTTCTACATGGACAGCACAATCATGAAATCTACTCCAACGAGCAAATAGAGCTGTTGCATCATTTGTCTCTACGCATTGGACAAGATCACACACCTCAGTGAGTGGAGCTTCTCGCACAATACATTTTGTGCGCACAACTCCAAAAAGGTGTTTTTCGCATTGGGTCAAGCATGAAGCTGTAGCTTCAGTTGAAGCGCTCCTCTTAAAAACTGCAAAAAGGCCATATAGTATTCCTTCAAGAACAACCTCTCGTTCTTTTTCTGAGAGAGGCAGGTTTGGAAGTTCGTGTCTTCCAAAAGGAGAGAAGTCAGCATCGTCAGAGTATTCGCACGCCTCACTTACTTCTCTCAGAATCAGATCACCTTCAGGCATCGAAGAAAGAGCATGTTTCATAGCTGTAAAAAAAGCCTGTTTATCTGATGATAAAGCGCCATCTATTAGGGTGTTTTGTAGTTGTAGACATACATGTAGAAGAGCTGCATGCGGTTGAATAGATTCAGCATACGCTGAGAGATCGGGCTTTTCAGCTGGACTCAGTGGCTGTGGATCGTGTGGAACACGTGTATTTAAGCAATCTAGTACTGCGCGTAGAGCGCTATTTGATAGTGAAGTAAGCATTAAACCTCCAAAAATTACGCGGGAATTGTAGAATACCCGCGTAATTTACCCCACCAAAAAAAAGAAGCTTATATACGTTCTTTGGCTTTATGCAGCGTACTTTTGCTTAAGGCGCTCTATGATAGCCTTCCACAAATGACTTTGGGGTATATTTGGATCAAATCTATGGTTATCAACCCATTCATCTTCTTCTGTTGCCAAGCCTGCAGCACGCGCTGAAGCTTTGAAAACTTGATCAATCCATGCAAAATCTGAATCTTCTTCAGGCTCTCCTTTTCGACGGGCATCTTCTGGATTTGATAACCGAAAGGACATCCGAGTAAAGAAATATGCAGTTTCTGCCACCGATCTTTTAAGAGACTCCCTAAATTTTGGATACGAGAGAATTCTTTCTACGTCTTCTTCCATTGAAGAAGGAATACCCAAGCCCCTGGCAAAATGTTTGAGGACTTGAGTTTTAAACCCTCTTGCCGGGAATGACGTATCTACAATTTCAAGTTCTCTTTCGATATCTTTACAGGAGCTTTCATGGCATGCAAGCGTCGAGAGAAGTCGAGAAAGTGCTTTATGTGCGGTTTGTGCTTGTTCAACTGCACCCACCAAGGCAGCTGGGACTTCTCCGGCTTCCAATTCCCTTGGAACTGGTGGGAAAAAAGATCTATGTGAGGGTTTTTCAATACTGTCTTTTCTAGCAATCGTAAGGTTCAGGGCTTCAAACCAGAGTGACAAAGAGTCATGCCTTTTGATTTCACCGAGATTATGTATCCCAGGGGTCTTTTCTTCAAGAAGGTACCATACCGATCCATCAAAGTTGTCCATATCAATAGAAAATGTTGTTTCAGCCCACGTATCGAGTTCAGTAAAAAAAGCAGCTCGAATTTCATTTTTATATTCTACTGAACCGAATTTCGCAGAAAGCTCGCTTCGATCACATCCGATTTTTTCTGCTGCTGCTTCAAATACTCTCTCAGATGTGAAATGTTCCTGCTCACACCTTCCCAAAATTTCCGCTACTATTGCATGATCTGGAAAAGGTCCAGAATAACTATCCGGTGCCTCAGATTCGAGCGCAAGAAAAAGCATTTCTCCTTGCTTCCATACGTGCTTTGCTAGTGTAGGGAGCGCATTCAAATCTTCCTGATGTACGCACATGGTCTCAAGTGTTCCATCAATGAAAGGTGGGTATGCTGTAAAACATGTAGTTGGCGGAGTTTCTGGAGAAGGGGAAGCATCATCTGCTGCTGCGGCGCTGTCGTCCTCTGTATTTTCTGGTGCAGCTCGTCCTACAGGAGGAGGTGTAATTCGTAGTTCACTCAGAGGGGGTGGTGAACTCTCTAAAGGAGTTCTAGCTGTTGCCATAACTCGGTCTCTTACCTCGTCTACCCGTGGCTCCGTCGCAGCCTCTCGCCTCTCTTGTGGTGGTTCTTCGAGTCTTCCAGCTCTTGATGCTGCTGCTAATTCAGCAGCTCGAGATCCTCCAAAACAACAAGCCATATGTAGCCTCCATAGCTTTTTTTTGATGGATACTACGGTGAAAAGAAATATTCGAAAAGAGTTTTTTGCAAAATCTTAACAATTCAATTTGTGCATGAATAGTAATGAGAGAAAATATGTGAGCGGTGGGTACCGCTCACATTGAGTTATATGTTATTTAGTTTGGAGATCGACCATCTCTGAAGAAACCAAGAATGAGTGAAAAGAAGTCAGAAATAGGAGAGAAAAAGTTTCGTCTATTATTTCTGCCAAAGAGTGGATCTAGAGAGATCTGTTCTCTTACTCGTTGTTTTCTTGCAGTGTCTGGAGCAGATCGAGCTGTTTCAAGTGTTTGTTCGTATACTTTGGTATCGAGTGATTCCCAGAATGAGGTATTTTTAATGCCAAGCTCAGTGCTTAACCACTCATCAACCGCATCTCCGATAGCCCAGTTGAGTATTGAAGCATTTTCTGGGAATGCAAGAACCCACTCTGCCAATCCAGGTGAAATATGCATTCTTTCTGCAATTCGGGTTAACACTTTTTGCTTGAGGTCAAATCCATTCATGTTTCTGCCTGCACGATCGAGCGACTTTCTGATATCACAATTACTTGCTTTAACAAGAGCTGCTTTATTCGAGAGTGATTGAACCTGTGAGAAAAGCGTATGCAATGAAGGATGAGCAGTTTTTAATTTTGTTGCTCGTTCCGTATGTTCAGCAGGTATATCACGAGTATTCAGGCTTGGGCAACGTCCGAGTCTCATTCCGGATTCTCTTGTTGGAAGTGCATGAGCTCCTCGTCTTTGAATGAGTAACGCAGTTACTTCAGCGTACTGTGAAACTGAATTATGTCTATTCATCATCCCTGCAAACGGTTGAAACCTCTTAGTTGAACTGGTTAATAGTTCATACGTTTGGTGGTCAAATTCTGGAAGTGAGATGCCATGCTTTGAAGAGATCCAGGAATCAAGGGTTTCAAAGACAATTTTTCGAAGGTGCGAGCGAACAGAAGGGTCGTCAAGTTTCTCGACGAGTGTATCTGGTGTGATGTCTGCTCTCTCTCTTGAGAGTCTTTCAAGAATTGCATTTGGATCAAATGCATCTCCACTTTTACACGTACCTAAAAGGAATGGGATTCCAGTTGAAGGGAGCGTTGGACTCTCTAGTGTCGCAACAAGGGGGAAAAGGTTGTTAAAAAACTTTCGGTCTTCGTTGCTTAATCCAGGAAGATCTTGTAAGTGTTGGCATGGTGTAAATGGCGTGCTTCCAGAAGGGCCGGCCACAGAAGGAAGAGCGAGTGCTACACCGCTCAATCCTGTTGTTGCTGCCGCTGCTTCAGCGACAACTCCGCCTGCATGTGGGCGGCTTAAGCGCATGCGGCCACTCACGCCAATACTTGAGGGAGCGGGAATTCCAGCGGATGCTGCTGCACGTGCTGCTCGAGATGCACTTCCGCCTGAATGAGCGAGGGGGTCACGCGGTTCTCTTGCTTCTTCGGCTCCTCTAGTTGCAGCATAAACACCTGCTGCCCCTAGTCCGAGTAAACCTACACCTATTAAAGCTGCGGCTCCAGGATTACTTTCAATGACACCGGCAATGTTTCCGAAAAAAGATCCGGCAGCACGGCTCGTTGCTCTTGTTGTTTCATCGATATGTTTTGCTGCTGATGTCATTGCAGCTTGAAGAAAGTTTGTAGCTGGAGGAGTTCCTCTTACTGAACTAGTTGCCATAATTACCCTACTCTTTTAAAGCTTATTTTTTTTATTAATTAATTATAACCCATTTAATATTTAATATTAACCAGTACAAACTATTTTAATTAAATAGGTTAAATAAAAAAATTTAATTAGGTTAGTTTGATAAAATAAAAAATTTAATTTGAAAAAAAGAAGGTGTTTTTAACTAGAGCCATTTTTTTCTTTGAAACACAAAGAGAGAAATGAGGGAAAGAACGACTATGCATATGAAGATGATATAAAAAGCGAAAGGGTTATTTTCAATAGGGAGGCTGACGTTCATTCCATAGAGTGAGGCGACCATGGTTGGAATACTGAGGATAATTGTAAGGGCTGTGAGCAGCTTAATGGTCTTATTTAACTGGTTAGTAAAAATTATTTGATAAGAGTCTCGCAAAGATCGGATTGATCTGAGGTTGATAGAGCAGAGGTCTTCTGACTGGATTGATGCATTGAGCAAATCCTCCAAAAGGTCTTGGTCTCGATCGTAGAGAATAGTGTATTTTCCTGAAACAATGGCTTCCAGTACTGACCGAAGTGGTACGAGTGAGGAGAGGTATTGATTTAAGACTTCTTCGTTGACAGTGAGATTCGTTATATCTCCGCTATCGACGTTTTTCATTTTTCGTTCTTGCTTTAAAACATTAGTACGAATTTTTTTAATTTGTACGGTGTACTCTTGAGTGATTTTCAAAAGCATGTAAATCAAAAATTTGGATTTTTGGGTAGGTGCGAGTTTTGGACTTTGCTCGAGGAGAATATCAACAAGTCGGCTCTTTTGAGGGGAGATAGTAATAAAATAATTTTTTGTCAGAATAATTGTGTACGTAGCTGTATAGAGACCAGACTCTTGCTCTGAAGGGTGGCGTGTAAAAATAAGCACGTGCTCTTTAATACGTTCGATTCGGGGGATTTCATATCTATCCAAGCAGTCATAAATATCGGTGTACTCTAAGCCAATGAGCTCGCTAATTTGATTGATGTCAGCAGTGGATGCTTCTTCAACATGAATCCAGCAACCATCTTTTGGTTGAGAAATGACTTCAAATTGGTCTTCAGTTTCTTCTTTGTAATAGATGTGAATCATAGATTCATCCTATGGTATTTCTCAGTTTTAGAACAAGCAGCTATTTTTTGATTTCTGCTTGAACAGGTGCTTTTATTTATTTTCTAATTGCGCAAGACGGTTTTCGAGATCTTTTATCGCTGCTGCGTATTTTTCGAGCCTTCGAATATGAACTTTTTCTCTGCTAAATTTTTCGATTGGTTGAACAGGTTCACCACGGTACAGCCCCGGTTTGGTGATTGACTTACTGACGCCCCCTTTCGAAGCGATCATAGTCCCGTCGCACAGCTCGATATGGCCAACAATCCCTGTTTGTCCGCCTAAATACACTCTCTTTCCAAGTTTGGTAGATCCGGCGATACCTGACTGAGCTACGATAACACTATTTTCTCCAATTTGAACATTATGCGCAATCTGAACAAGGTTGTCTATCTGCACCCCTTTGCGTATTACAGTGGATTGAAAGCGGGCTCTATCAATCGTTGTATTCGCTCCGATTTCAACGTCATCCTCTATCACTACATTTCCAAGCTGAGCAAGTTTGTAGTGCTTTCCTGTCTGATCTGTTGTAAAACCAAAGCCGCATGACCCAATAACAACGCCGGGTTGAAGAACCACTCGGTCTCCAATCTGTGTGTTTTCTCTGATGCAGACGTTATGAAAGAGTGTGCAGTTAGATCCAATATGTGTATGTGGTCCAATGGATACGTTTCCTAAAATGGTGGTGTTTTTTCCAATGGTCACATTTGCATCAATGACAACACATGGCCCAATGGTGGTTCCTTCACCGATTTGTGCTGTTTCATGAATCACTGCAGAAGGGTGGATCCCTTCGAAAAATGTTTTTCGAGCTTTTTCCTTTAAGAGGAGCTCAGCAATCATTTGAAAAGTCCTGGAAGGATTGTCGCAAACAAGGTAGTTTTTCCCTTCAGGAAGAGCCTCCATTCGCTCTACACAAATAACCCCCGCAGCAGACTGCTTCATTGCATCCAAGTACCGTGGGTTTGCAAGAAAAGACACATCGTTGGCATCTGCTTTTTCTAACGTGTTAACAGACGCGACAATTGTATCTTCACACCCAATAACTTCTGTTCCGGTCAATTCAGCAAGCTGTTTGAGGGTGTACGCACTCTGTGCTTCAGTATTGTGCAGTGTTGTTTGCGACATTCGTTCTTACTCCTTTGGGGCTTCAGCAAATTTTGAGCTTGCTTCTTCATTCTCCTGCGTGAATTTTTTATCCATGACAGCAATCACATCTTGTGTGACATCGAGATCATCAGAAGCATAAAAACATGCCTCACGGTTAAGAACGTATTTTAATTTATGTTGCTTTGCGACTTCTTTAGCAGCTTGCTGGACAGCTGTTCCAACTGTTTGAACAACTTGCATATTTGCTTGTTGTACCATTTGGTAAAACTGGTTTTGGTATCGTCCATGCTCTTCTGAAAGTGATTGAAACTTTTCTTTCAGTTCTTTTTCAGCTTGTGGAGAAAGTGTGTCCATATAGTCTGCATCTTGCAGTTTTTCTGATATCTCACGTAGCTGCTTTTCTACATCTCCCACAAGTGATGTCATTTGCGTTTTGAGCGCTTCAAAGCTCTCTTGCTCTTTCTTTCCAACAAGTGAATTTTGTGCACATGAGTTAAAGTTAACAAGCCCTAAGTCACCTGCAACAAGTGCAGTAGAAAGACAAAGTGCTGCTACGGAAAGATGTTTTTTTAGCATTGTTGTTCTCCTTTGTTGTTCCTCAGTTTTTTGGAACCACTGTTTAAAATTGTCCTCCCATCGTAAAGAAGAAGTTACGCACATCTTCCTTCGAATCCGGGTTTATCGGAACACCGTATCCAACAATTAGAGGAACTCTGTTTCCAATATCTAGGCGGATACCACCTCCATACGACATGTTGATCTTGTGCACAGTAAATGAGCTGAGTGCAACCGAACCAGCATCAAAGAAGACAAAGACATCAAGTAGTTTGTGGAGCTCTTGCAGGTATTCAACAGAAAGATAGACTGAAGATAAACCACCAGTTGGATCATTGGTTGGCTCAGTTGTGATAACGCCATTTTGATCTTTTTTCTGTACGAGCTTTGGACCTATAGAGTAGGGTCTGTACCCTCTAAGCGAGTAGTCACCACCTAGGTAGTATCTCTCACTAAATGGAAGGAATTCCGGTTCACCTGTCCCAAATGGGCATGTGAATTTCGCATCACCACGGAACTTTAAGGTTCCGAGTCTCCAGACAGGGTAGTATAAAGAGTTGACAAATCCAAGTTTTACAAATGGGAAAAGTCTGTCAACATGGGAATGACGTCTTAGACCTGCGATCTCAGCTTCAAGAGCTGAACGAATTCCTCTGTGTGGCTTAAATGGATTGTCAGTGGAGTTGTAGGAGAGGGAATTTCCATACCCTAAAACAAGGCCGGAGTTCCGTTCGTCAAGGGTGGCTCCGACAATGTCGTTTTGAACATCAATAAGCGCGTTTCGAAGGCGAAGCTTCATGCCATAGACAAGACGTTGCGTTATTGGGTACGAGGTAAAGAGGGAGCCGCCCATGGTACGTGTATCGTAATCTTTTGATTGCAACCCGTTATAGGAGTAGTTTACATCAAATCCGAATCGCCACAGTGTGTCAGAAAGGTACGGCGTTACCCAGGAGAGGGTGTAGTCTTGCTGTTTGTGTCCTATTGAGACCTTTGCAGAAGCAAATTCTCCAGCTCCTCGTAGAGACGAGATGCCATTTTTCCACCATCCCCAAAGTCCTTTGTAATTGAAGTTGTTTTCTGTGAAATCAACTCCTCCAAAGATACTATCGGCTGTACTCAATCCAAAAAAGAGTGAGACGTTCCCTGTTGGAGCTTCATCAACTTCTATGATCACATCTCGATACTGTTTTCCAAGTGAAACATCATCTTCAGTTTTTACAGGATAGACGTTCACAGACTTGAAGTACCCAGTAGCCATAAGTCTTTGTTGGGTTGCTTTTAACTTTCTTGAGTCAAACAGTTCGCCTGGAACAAGGAGTGACTCACGAAGAATTACATTTGCCTTTGTATTGACATTCCCAAGAACACGAATAAGACCTATTTTGTATTGATGTCCTTCAACAATTGAGTAGTCAACATCATAGACTGGTTCACCGGTTTGAGGAACGAGTGTATAGCGAACATCGACATCAATGTATCCATCCTTCCCGTAAACATCCTTGATAGCTTCGACCGATTCGGTGAGCATGTCAGGTGAATATGAGCTTCCAGGTTTAATAGGGAGTTGTTTTTGGATGTCATACTCATTGTAGAGGATGTTCCCTTGGAATGAAATATCACCAAATGTGTATTTTTCACCTTTCACGGCAAAAATCGCAATGATCAGCTTTCCTTCTGAACTTTCCTCGACATTAATCGAAACGCGTGCATCGGCGTATCCCTGGTTCTGGAGATAATTCGTAATGACAAGCTTATCGTGCTCAATCACTTCTTCGTGGTATTTTCCAGTTCCGGTCAGCCAACTTGTGAAAAAGTTATACTTTTTCGAGTTGATCATTTGTAGGATGACACTTTGGTCTTTTTTATCTAGGCCATAAAATTTGATGTCATCAATGTGTCCGCTGCTTCCTTCATCAACGAGGATATCAATTTCAATCTCGTTGTTTTCAGGAAGAGGTACGATTCTGTACGAAATTTGTGATTCAAAGTACCCTTTTTTTATGTAGTACTCGCGAACTTTGTTGATCGCTTCATTGAAGCGGGCCCTGTCGAAAATGGAGTAGGGGCGTATATCGAGGACCTTTTGCAATTTCGCAGAACGTAATTTTTTATTCCCAGACCACTTGATAAATCGAATGGTAGGTTTTTCCCACAAGCTGATGGTTATATAAATTTTTCCGTCACGATGCTCAATTTTGGGCTCGACTCTATCGTACGACTTTGAAAGCGTCTTCAAGTCCTGGTCGAACGTGTATTGAGAAAACGGGTCGCCAATCTTTGTTCGCAATTTTGACTGAATTGTCGCAGTGCTCGTTGGAGTCGCTCCTGTAGAGGTTTCCAATTTAATAGTGATGTTTTCGACGGTCGTTTGATCGAAGTGTGTTGATTCGGCCTGCCCAACTGTTGGGTCTCCTGATAGTGGAGATGTAAGCAGAATAAGAGGGGCAACGTATAGGAGAAAATGCTTGCTCATGTGACAGAAGACTCTTTTATGTATTAAACAAATTGTACTTATGCGCTCAAAAGTAAACTTGGCCGATTATAGGTAACGATTTGATATTAAAGCAACCCCTGTCTCAGAAGGGGGGTGAAAAAACGGGTTTTTAGGAGCTAGACGGCTTTATACGCCTTGTCTGCCTGCAAATGCTTGAAAAAGAGTATGCTGGTCGATGTATTCTAAGTGACTTCCGATGGGCATACCATGTGCAAACTTGGTTACCTTAATAGGGTATTCTCTGAGTAGTTCTTTTATATACAGCGCTGTTGCGTCTCCTTCGATGGTGGAGTCTAGTGCAAGAATGAGCTCTTCGATCGAGTCAGCTTCAATTCTTTGCATCAGTGTATCCATCGATAGGTCTTCTGGAGTGATGCCATCGAGAGGAGAGAGGAGGCCGCCAAGGACATGAAACTTCCCCTGGAATCCAGAAAGTCCTTCAAGGGCATACACCTCTTTTGGAAAGGCAACAACAAGGAGCGCAGGGGCAGTGTTTTGCTGATTTTGGCAAAAAAAGCATTCATTCTCTTCTGTATAGCATCCACATGTTTCGCACGTGGTTATTTTGGAATGAATGACACCCAGATGATTTGAAAATTCTGTTTGCTGTTTTTCATCCCAAGAAAGGACGGAGAATGCGTACCTTTCTGCAGTTTTCTGTCCGACTCCTGGTAGGTGGCGAAAGCATTCAATAAGTGTTTGAATAGCATGTGGGTACTTTGGCATTTTTGACCTTTTCTTAGGAGAAAATGGTATCCTATCAAATCGCAAGAATACCTAGCAAGTGGTTCAAAACGATCCGTTAGATCTCTTACTGCGAAGGGGGGTCTGTGCTAAAAAATATATACTATGAATACATCTGTTGGGCTCATTGTGCTGGTTTAAAATTTGCAGTAATAGTAGAATCGTTCGGGAACACGAAGAATGCCTGGTGAACGAGTGAAAGCGCGGATAACTGGTATTGGGAAATACCTTCCAAAAAAAATTTTATCAAATAAAGAATTAGAGTCCATAGTCGAAACATCTGATGAATGGATTTATTCTCGTACGGGAATGAGAGAGCGCAGGATTGCCGCCGAGGGGGAAACGACGTCTTCGATGGGGACAGCTGCTGCAAAAAAAGCGCTTGCCCAAGCCTCAGTGGAACCTGAGTCTATCGATCTTATTTTGTGTGCAACCTGTACACCAGACACTCTTTTGTCAAATACTGCGTGCCTTATACAGCAGGAGCTTGGTGCATTATCTGCTGGTGCAATTGATATTCAAGCAGCCTGCTCAGGTCTTTTATATGGGCTATCAATGGCCAAGGCGTATATTGAGTCGGGAATCTACCAACGAGTACTTGTTGTGGCTCCTGAAAAGATTTCGTCTATTACAAACTACAAAGATAGAACGACATGTGTTCTTTTTGGCGATGGCGCAGCGGCATGCCTCGTTGAAGGGAAGGGGAAAGGACTTCTTATCAATGATATAGAGCTTGGTGCAGATGGAAACCAAGCTGGATTACTTACAATTCCTGCAGGTGGCTCAAATCAAAAAGCATCTCTAGAAACTGTCTCTAGTGATATGCATTATATCCAAATGGAAGGACGGGAAGTGTTTAAGCATGCAGTTCGTCGAATGGAATCTGCAGCGCAGCTTTGTATAAAAAAAGCGGGTTTGTCGGAAAATGACATAACATGGCTTGTACCTCATCAAGCAAATATTCGTATTATTGAGGCAATGGCAAAACGTTTTCAGGTCCCAATGGATCGAGTGTATGTGACTATTCATAAATACGGAAACACGTCTGCTTCTTCTGTTGGTATTGCCTTAGCGGAGCTCACAGATGAGGCTCCATACAAAGAAGGAGAGCATATTCTTCTTGTCGTATTTGGGGCAGGATTCACCTGGGCTGCGGGTATATTGACACCAACGAACGGAGAGTAATTTGAAATGAAAAAATGTGCGTTTATATTTCCAGGTCAGGGTGCGCAAAAAGTAGGAATGGGTCGTGATTTTTATGACTCGTTTTCCATTGCCAAAGAAACCTTTCAAGAAGCAGATGAGATACTTGGAAGCTCTTTTTCTGAGTGCATCTTTACGGGGCCTGCTGAAGAACTTTCACTCACGCGGAATTGCCAAGTAGCACTCTTTGTCACGTCCTGCGCAATTTTGCGAGTCATTCAGCAACAAATGCCAACCCTTACTCCATCTGCTGTGGCTGGGCTGAGCTTAGGGGAGTACACTGCGCTGACTGCAGCAGGGGTCATCTCATTTGCAGATGGTGTGCAGCTTGTGAAGGCTCGAGGCGAACTCATGCATGCTTCTGCGGTGAGAAATCCAGGGAGTATGTCGGTCGTTTTAGGGATGACTGAAGCGCTCGTTGCAGAGGGACTACAATCTGTGCAAGAGAAGCATGATGTCTGGATTGCAAATCTAAATTGTCCGGGTCAAGTTGTTTTGTCTGGATCAAAGCAAGGCCTTGAGGTTGCTGCTGAATCCTTGAAGAAAAATGGAGCAAAGAGAGTTCTTCCTCTAGATGTTTCAGGTGCATTTCATAGCCCATATATGTCTGAGGCAAAAGAGCGACTTGCTACACGCATCGAAGAAACACAGTTTGAAAAGCCAAAGTGTGCAGTTGTGATGAACGTGGTTGGTGGTTTTGTAGAAGATGCGACGGAAATGAAATCGTATCTTGTACAACAAGTTGTGTCACCGGTGTACTGGGAAAAAGGAATCCACGCCCTAGAAGAGAGCGGTATTGAGCACTTTCTCGAGATTGGGCCAGGAAAAACGCTTGCTGGGATGAACAAGCGGATTGGAGTGAAGTCACAGACAACCTCAATTGAAACAGTAAACGACCTTAACACTTTGGGGGATCTACATGCTGCTACAAGATAAATACGCTCTTATTACTGGAGGCACTTCGGGAATTGGGAAAGCAATTGCTCGAAAGTTTATTGAGCAGGGTGCGACAGTCATTCTATGGGCTCGGAATGAAGAGAAAGGACATGCTGCGGCCTCTGAGCTTGGCGAAAAGGCACGCTTTATGCCTGTCGATGTGTCTTCATATGAAGCTGTACAAAAGGCATACGAGACGCTCTCAAAAGAAGTCTCTGATATGGATATTGTTGTGAACTGTGCAGGTATTACAAAAGACGGCCTTTTCATGAAAATGTCAGAAGAGGCGTGGGATACTGTGCTGGACGTGAATTTGAAATCTTGCTTTGCTGTGTGTAAGCAAGTTGTTCGACCTATGATAAAGGCAAGACAGGGGCGAATTATCAATGTCTCTTCTGTTATCGGGTTGACAGGAAATCCCGGTCAGGTTAATTATTCTGCATCCAAAGCGGGCATGATTGGAATGACGCGGTCGCTTGCAAAAGAAGTTGCGCAAAGAGGTGTGACAGTCAATTGTATTGCACCTGGTTTTTTCCTAACAGACATGACTGACGTTTTGAGTGATTCGGTAAAGCAAGAAGTCCTCAAAAAAATTCCGATGGGTCGAATGGGTGAAGTTGAAGAAGTTGCTAATGCAGCCCTTTTCTTTGCTAGTGACCTATCTAGCTACATAACAGGCCAGACTCTCGCTGTTGATGGGGGAATGGTCTCTTAACTGATTAGACGTTTAAGACTACATAAGGATATTGACATGTCAGTTGAACAAGAAGTAATTGATGTTATTGTTGAGCAGCTTGGAGTAGATGCTGCTGACGTAACAAAAGAAAAGTCATTTGTTGAAGATCTCAATGCAGATTCTTTAGATCTTACTGAACTAATAATGACATTTGAAGAACGATTTGGATTTGAGATTTCTGAGGAAGATGCAGAAAAGCTCAAGACTGTTGGTGATGTAGTAACATACATCGAATCAAGAAAGTCATAAAAAAAACCCGGTAAAACCGGGTTTTTTTGTTTACTCTACTTCTTCAGCAATCCACTGCTCAAGCTCTTTTTTCGAGAGAGATCCTGTTCTTTTTACTTCTTTCCCATCCTTGAAAAGGATTATACAGGGAATCGTTGAAATATTACGCCCTTTGAATACAGTGTTATCAGCCTCGCATGTGAAAAAACGTACATTATTTTGCATTTCTTGAGCGACTTGAAGAAACGTAGGGAGCATCTTCACACACGGATTACACCATGTGGCATAGTAGTCAACCACAGCAATGCCGTCTTGTGGAATACGATTCCAATCGGATGACGCGAGTTTTTTTATTCCGTGAACGGATCCGTGGTGGAGAGTAGCTGGCTGTGTCGAGACGGCTGCATACTCTTTCCCCATGCAAACGAGAAGTAAAAAAAGGGGTATTGTTCTAAGAAAAAGATTCATAAGCATTTCCTTTGTGCTGTACAAAGCACAGTTCATTATAACGCTTTGAGATCAATCCAAAATCGTCTCATTGTTTCCTCATCAGTGACATTTTTAATGAAGTAAAACTTTTGGTTCAATGCTGTAGCTTCTTTATATGTGCTGAAATAGCTGCGAGGTGGTTTTGAGATGTGTCGAAAGATTTTATCTGAAGGGGGGAAAAAGAAGTATTCGTCAGCGGCTTTTGCATAGTTTTCAGGTTTAAGGACGTAGTTCATGAATGCATACACCTGTTCATCTTTAGATGAGGCTTTTGGAATACACATATTTTCAATGGTAACGAATGTATAGGGTTTGGCTATTGCAAATTCAACAAATGGAAACTGAGACTGTGCAAGCAGTGCGTATGAACTGGTCGTGACTCCAAGTGGACAGTTTTTCATACTTACAAAATAATCCGTTCGCATTGCTCCGTACGCTTCAACCCAGTTTTTCTGTATAGTCAGAAGCTGTTGCACTCCTTTTATTTGTTTTTCATTCAGAGATTGGATTGGGCCATATTTGTAGAATGCAGCAATAATAAAAGCTTCTACAGGATCGTTGATCATTGCAATTGTGTATTCCACCTTTTTCGGATCAAAGATCATATCCCACGATGGCAAGAAGGCCCTTTTTTCAAAAAAAGCAGGGTCATAGACCAGCCCAAACATCTCCCAGCAGTACGGTACGGAATAGGTGTTGTTTGGGTCAAATGCATGGCCTCGAAGCGCCGGGTTTATATCCTTAAAGGTCTCGATCTTGTTGGTGTCAATTTCTTTGATTAGATCTGACTCGCGCAAAATGCGCACGGCATAGTCAGATGGAATGATGACATCGTACCCTTTTCCACCAGTGGCCTTGAGCTTAACAATCAGTTCTTCATTCGAGGTATACGTGTTAAAATTAACCTGAATGCCGGTTTCTTTTTCAAAAGCCTCGATCACGCTATCGTCGAATAAGTCGCTCCAGCAAAATACGGTAATAGCATCTTTTCCACCACCTTCAAGTCGTTCAGCTCTTTTAATGTACAGGACTGAAAAAATGAGGATTATCCATGCTAGGGTGAAGAATGATTTCAGGATGACTGATCGTATATTCATTAGAAAATTCGACTCCTAACTCTCGGTGAGAAAAAAATAACAACGAGAAAGCTCGTTAAAATAAGAAGAATGGATGAAAGGGCGTTCATTGTTGGCTGGATTCCAACACGGATCATTGAAAGTAGATGGAGAGACAGCGTTTGAATATGTGTTCCAGCACAAAAGTATGAGAGCGCAAAGTCGTCAAAAGAGAGAATGAAAATCATGAGGCCACTTGCTATAATGGTTGGGCGTAAAAGTGGAAGAATGATTCGAAAAAATGTTTGTGGTTTGGTTGCGCCTAAGATAAGTGAGGCTTCAACAATTCTTGGGTCGAGTTGTCTGTAGCGCATGTACATGACTGGAATGACAAAGCCAAGGCCAAGAATCGTATGGGAGACAATAAGCGTCTGTAAGCCAAGAGGGATACGAAGTAAAACAAAATAGCTCATAAGGCTAATGCCAAGCACTGTCTCCGGAAAGACCAAGTTTGCATAAAAAAGAGGCATCCCTTTTCCGACTCTACCGCCAATAAAATGGTAGAAAACAAGAGAAACGGCCATCAGAATGCTTGAAAAGGTAGACAGCGTTGCAATAGAAAGAGAAATAAAAAAACTTCTCCAAATGTCGCTATCACGGAAAAGCTCATAGTACCACTTCAGCGTAAAATGATCCCACTTCGATGGGAAGCCTTTTGAGTTAAAGGAATACGTGACAAGTACCACAATCGGTGCATACAAAAAAAGATAGGTCAGGACAACACTTAGATAGCTCAAAAATTGAGGGAGCACTCTTCTCATTTTATGTTCTCCTATCAAGTTTTTTTGAAAACCAATCAAAGCACTTCATAAGTAGAAGCAGGCTCAGAAGTAAAAAGAGTATGCTCACAACAGCAAATGCTGCACCTAACTGTCCTGTTTGGTCGCCCAAAATGAGCTGTGTGATGACATTTCCGGCAAAGTAGTACTTATCCCCGCCCATAAGCTCGGGAATAATGAACTCCCCAAATGAGGGGATGAGCACGAGGAAAAACCCTGCTTTTAGTGACGGTAGCGTTATTGGAAAAACCACGCGAGAAAACGTTTGTAACCACCCAGCCCCTAAATCGTATGAGGCTTCAATACATTCTTTTTGGAAACGCTCTAACGCTGAATATAACGGCAGTACCATAAAGGGCAGGTACATGTAGACCATCATTAGAACAATTGAGAAAATAGAGTTAAAGAAATGGATAGGGTGGGAAATGAGTCCAAGTGAGAGAAGTATGTCGTTAAGGATTCCTCCAGGCTCGAGGATGAAAAACCACGCGTAGACATGAAGGAGAAAGTTCGTCCAGAAGGGAACGATGACAAAGAAAAGGAGTACATAGCGGTATTTTTTTGCTGTAAATGCAATAAAATATGCAAGAGGATAGGCGAGGCATGCACAAATCAATGCGGTCAAAATCGAGATGAAAAGGGTCTTGCTTAAGATAGACAATGAAGTGAGTGTGAGGAATGAAACAAAGTTTGAAAAAGTGAGTCCTAAAAAGGTGCCATATTCATCATAGAGGAAAAAACCTGAGCAGAAAAGGAGGGCGATAGGAAGGTAGAAGAAGAGGATCTGCCAAATAAATGCAGGTGAACCTAGAAAGAAAAACCAGTCAGCTACTTTTTTCTGCATCATTTCTCCAAAAGAACAACGTTTTCTTTTTGCCAATAGAGATAGACTTCTTCATCGTAGTCAATTTCTTCATGTGGGAAATGCTCTTCGTTTTGTTCAAATACTTGAATTCGAACGGTATTGTTAATCAAAACATTATATTGTGTCGAACGGCCATGATAGACAATCGATTCGACGACTCCAGTAAGAGTGTTTGAAAAGTCTGTAACAGGTGTTTTAGAAATAAAGATTTTTTCGGGACGAAGGCTCATTGATGCTGCACATCCCTCTGTAATCCATGATTTTTCCTTCGGAATAACGATTTTAAACGTTCCAAGCTCTGGAATGGTAATTTCAGGTGTTGTATCAATGTTTTGAATCGTTCCTTGAAAGAGGTTTGTGCTTCCGACAAATTTTGCCACGAATGAAGTATTCGGGAATTCATAAATTGCTTGAGGAGTTCCAATTTGTTCAATTTGTCCATCTGTATTCATGATGGCCATTTGATCAGCAACAGTCAAAGCCTCGAATTGGTCGTGTGTTACATAGACAAATGTTGTTTTTAACTTATCTTGGAGCTCGATAAGCTCAACAAGCATTCGCTCACGGAGTTTGAAGTCTAAAGCCGCAAGTGGCTCATCAAGTAAGAGCACCTCTGGTTCATTGATGATTGCGCGTGCTAGAGCAACTCGTTGTTGCTGTCCTCCTGAAAGTTGTGAAGGGACTTTGTTGGCATGTTTTTCTATATGAAACGCAGATAAGATTTTGTATACGCGTTCATCGACTTCTTCTCGAGGACGTTTTGTGATGTGAAGGCTGTACGCAACGTTATCGTATACATTGAGGTGGGGGAAAAGGGCATAGTTTTGGAAGACGATATTCACATCTCTTTTATGAACAGGAAGGTGGGAGATATTGGTGTCACCAAGGTATATCGCACCATTTTGTAGTTTTTCGAGGCCTGCAATCAGGCGTAATAGAGTTGTTTTTCCACAACCACTCGGTCCAAGCAATGCAAAGAATTCACCGGCAGGAATTTCAAGAGAGAGATTGTTGAGAATGAGACCATCATTGTTTGCTTGGGTAATATTTTCTAAAAAAATTTTTTTCAATAGTTGGCTCCACTTCACTCATTTTTTTGATCCAGCTGAAAAAATGAGCGATAAATTTTTTTTACAAAGCACACGTTCTTCAATGAGAAGGCCCTGTTTATCCTCATTCACGGCAGGATTTTACAAAAAAGTGTGCATTTTTTCCTATTTTTTGAAGAGCAAAAGTGGAAAAAAATAGGAAATCAGTATACAACAGATTAACCAAAACTTAATATTGCGTTTATGAAGAGTGCGACGACCTCTCAGGAGGAAGAAAAAACCACACAATGTGAGATACTTCCTCAGATTCGACCCATCAGTGGTGCAGGGGTGCATCTCCCTGGGATTGCCCATCTTATTGAGGATGTTCAAAAACATCTTACTACAATCCTGCCCGAAGACATTTTTGCTTCCTACTCTCCGAACGAAGATGAAATTGTATTTGAACAAAGAATGCACCATCTCAACTCCTATCTCCCATATATCCACTGGGAAAAAGATAGTGAGAACGAGGGATGTTTAGCTGTATACATTATCGGCCGGCGAAATTTGAGGTTTTCACCAGAAGACTTTGCAAAAAAAATGCTCACGCATTGGCTTGTTCCAGATAAAATTCTTCATATCCTCGCACAAAGACAGCTCGACTTCTTTTTTGATAGGTATGCCGAAGGGCAGTATTTTTTTCTTGAGTTCTACCTTGAGCTCGGAAAAGTCCAAGACAAAATTTACGCGCTTCAAAATATGCCAAACATGCTTCATGAGTTGAGAAAAGGATTTATTTCCTCTTATGACGCGTTCAATATCCTGAACACGAAGGGCATAGCCAGCGAAGAAAAAGACATGCTGATTGTAAATGAAATCAGGGCTGCGCTTCAAAAAAAACCGCAAGAGTTTGATAGAAATATGCTGCACGAGATACAGCAGCTACTTGGTCAGTGCCCTGCAGAATTTAAGCAGGTACGAGAAGTAACGCATCTTGCACGAGTTGTTACCTCGCACTATCTTTTCCGTAGGACTCTTCTTCGGCTTATCAATAAAAATCCAAGAAAGCGACATGTCTGTTTAAAAATTTTACGGTCAAAACTCCACTTTCCATTTGGTCAAAAAAATGTCCTTGGGTTTGTCATTGGAATAAACTCTCTAAACGTGAATAGAGAGGTGCTTGAGGAAAGGCATATCACTGAAGCCGTCCAAAATATTATTCCGGAAGCATATAAGGTTAAAGGGGCCTTTCTTTCATTCCATTCAAACTTTGGTCCAATACGGACCATGTATTTTGAGGTTGTAAAAGGGGATAACTCTTCTTTTTCACTCGAAGAGGTAAAGCAACTTCGAATTCATCTTCCAACAGAAATTAAGCATCATGTTGAGCATTTGATGCCTATCACGTTCATGAGAAGAAACGAAGAAGAAGTATATCGGAATATCATCACCTTAAGAGAACAGATTCAATACATCAAAGATATTCCGCAGGTCATGATTTCTTTTGAAGAGCAGACTGGGAAAGACCTCTACTTTACGGTTGTTTTACTGCGAGTTTTACAAAATGACCGTGAGCCTTCCGTGGAAGAGCTCTTTAAAGAAGTGAATCCGGGAAGTGTCTTTATACCTGATAGAAGAGAGTGTGTGGGATATGTTCGTAAAAAGTATCCCAAGGAAGCAAATGTTTTTCGAGTACTCATTCCAAAAGCCGATTTCCTTCGAAAAGATAGATCAGTTGATCTCTACAAGGCGCGTCATTTTGTTACCGTCTTATTGACGAATGCACTTGGAAGAATTCGAGATTACAATGGTGGACTTATGCTCAAGCAAGATGAGCGTTTGAAAGATTTCACCGAGCAACTCCCGCATGAAGACAGCTTTCTTCTTGAAAACTTCTTTTACTCTATAACACCTATTGCAATGCAGGGGGTCCTCAACCCGAGAGTTCTCAAAAAATTCTATCAGGCATTTCGTCGCGTGCATACCCGAGAGATTGGATCTGAGGATACGTATCTCATGGAAAATGTTGTTGAGAAGGACTTTGTTGTTTGTATGTTCCGGTCAGATGACAGCTCGCTCCAAGGTGTTATTACGGAAGCGTTTTCGCAATTTGAGAATTCCTCTCTTGAATGGGCTTCTTCTTCGATGAATGTACACGGCACCTTCTGCTTTGGGTTTGTTCTACAAACATCAAACAAGTCGATACAATCAGCATTTATAGAAGCGCTTGAGGAGAAGGCAAAGGCGTGGTTACAAGAAGTTAATAACCGTCAAATTCTACGAATTAATCTGGCGTGTAAAGCGCGCTCACTCGATCCTCGCGTTACACGAAGTGATAATTCTGCTATCATCGTGAAGATGCTCTATGAAGGGCTGACACGGATGGGGAAAGATCGAAAGCCGTATCCGGCAATCGCAAAGAAAATTGATGTCTCCGATGATGGGAAAAAATATACATTCCATCTGAGAAATTCAATGTGGACAGATAAAAGTCCGATCACTGCGTATGATTTTGAATATTCGTGGAAAAAAGTGCTTGAGACCTCCCGCGACTCGCTCTACACATATACGTTCAGCGTCATAAAAAATGCGAAAGACATATTCAAAAAGAAAAAGCATCCTGATGAGGCGGGGATTCATGCGATCGATGATAAGACACTTGTTGTTGAGCTTGAGCATCCAGTTCCTTACTTTTTAGAATTTACCTCTCATTGGACCTATCTTCTCATCAATAGCAAAGTGGATCGGACGCATGCGGGATGGGCATATCACGATGGTGATACATACGTATGTAATGGACCGTTCAAGCTTAAAGAGTGGAAGCAAAATCGAGAGATTGTTGTGGAGAAGAATCCAGACTACTGGGATGCAGAGAATGTGAAGCTTGAGCAAGTCATCGTGTCTATGGTAGACAATCCATTCACTGAGCTTCGGATGTTTGAGAATGATGAAATCGATTTTACAGGAATGGCATCTGCTTCGCTTCCTTTCTCGCGCGTCAGCTCAAAAAAAGGAGAGGGGGAGCTGCAGACGTATCCGACTGCTGGTGTCTACGGACTGTGGGTAAATACGCAGCGATTCCCATTTAACAATAAAAACTTCCGCAAGGCACTGAGTTTAGCTGTCGATAGACGAAGTATTCAGAAACACCTACTTTTTGATGAACAAGTCACAAGTTCTATTCTTCCAAACTCATTGTCTTCATTCGAGTACAATGTTGAAAGAGAGTGCGATATTGCTGTAGCGAGGCATCACTTTGATTTAGCGCTTCAAGAACTGGAGATTTCAAGAAAAGAGCTACCAATAATTCATTTGAGTTATTCAACAAGGAGAAGGAAGACAGTCTGTGAGCTCGCGCAAAAAAATTGGCAAGAGGTATTTGGTTTAGAGGTTCGTGTTGATGAGTATGATTGGGGAACGCTCTATAACAATGTCGTCAATGATAGGCATCAGTTAGCTGGGCTTACGTGGTACTCATGGTTTTGGGATCCAAACTATATTTTATCCTGCTTCTCCTCTTGGGTAAGTGATAAGCATATAACTAAATGGCAAAACAAAGAGTATTCTGAGCTTGTGCAAGCTTCGAGTGTGTGCCTTGATGAAAATAAAAGGGCTACCTATTTAAAGAAGGCTGAAGAGATTCTCATGGATGAAGTGCCAGTTATTCCTCTTCATCAGTGTTCGACGTTTTTTCTCAAAAAACCCTACGTTAAAGGGGTTTACTCCTCAGAACTTATGGAAATTGATTTTAAGTGGGCCTACATAGAGAGAGGAGAAGACGAAACATGCGGATCCTAATCCAGGTCGTTGTTTTTTCTCTTTGCTTTTTCTTTGGATGTTCTTCACCCGGAAAAAAAGAGCAAAAAAACAAAATTGCGGTTCCTATTCCGATTGAAATTCATTCTGTTGATCCGCGAAGGGTCAGTGCGCGCTGTTTTTCGCAGCTATCAAACATGCTCTATGATGGACTTATGCGTCGGGATGAACACGGAAATTTAGATTGTGGATTGGCAAAGTCATTCACAATTGAAGCGTGTCATAAAGAGTATACGTTTGTTTTAAGGGATGCATTTTGGTCAAATGGAGATCCGATTACAGCATACGATGTTGAAGCGTCGTGGAAAGGTGCACTCCACCCTCAATTTGCATCGTCAAATACTTCCCTGCTGTTTTTTCTTAAAAATGCAAAAGCATACACAACTGGCGAATGCTCCTTAGATGAAGTTGGGGTAACAGCTCTAAACGATAAAACACTGCACGTAACCCTTGAAAATCCGACGTCTTACTTTCTTGAAATGCTTACTATTTCAATTTTTAAGCCAGTCCAAAAAAGAATAGCTCAAGAAAAGTCATTTGAAATTGATGCATGTCTTGCAAGTGGTCCCTTTCGTATAAAATCATTTAGAAGAAGTGTAGGGTTAACCCTTGAAAAAAACCCTCTTTATTGGGATGCAGAGTCAGTGCAACTTGATGAGATAGAGGTTGCCTACCTTCCAGACTTACAAACACAGGCCTACCTCTTCAAGCAAGGTGAGCTTGACTGGATTGGTCAGCCATTTAGCAGTTTTGACCACATTGCATATGAGAATATTGGGAGTCCGGAACCCCTGCAAAAACATGATGCATTTGCCGTCTTTTGGCTTCATGTGAATACTGAGCATTCACTGATGAAAAATAAACATGTGAGAAAAGCAATATCATACGCGATTAACCGGGGGGATATTGTTGATCATGTTTTGGACAGGCTTGCGCATATTCCAGATGGAGTTTTGCCAAATTCATTAAATACTAGGTCTGAATCCATTTTAAAAGACACCGGTCCTAAAAGAGCGGTTGAGGTGTTTAATCAAGGGTTGCAAGAGCTTGGAATGAATCCGAACAACGTCCCAAAAATTGAGCTCAATTATGTATCAATTGGTACAAACTCAAAGATTGCAGAAATTATCCAAAGGCAGCTGCATGACACACTTGGTCTTGAAGTCACCCTGAAGAGTCAAGACTGGAAGGTGATGTTAGATAGTGTGAAAAGAGGGCATTTTGATCTTGCCGAGTTTGCGTGGTACGCAAGTTATCCAGATCCATCCTATTTTTTCCATCTCTTTGAAAATCGAGGTTCGGAGGTGAACTACTCTCGGTGGGAACACGATGAATTCCTGCTTCTTGTTAAAGAACTCTCTCAAGCAAAAACAGAGAAATACCGGAGAGAGCTTATACTTAAGTTGAACGAAATTCTTGTTGAAGAGCTTCCGGTGATTCCAATTTACGATCCTGTCTATAGTTTTGTGACGAGTAAAAAAGTAAAAAATGTTGTTTTTTCAGAAATGGGAATAGCTGACTTTAAATATGTGTCCATTTCAGCACAAAATTCGTAGAAGCCAACAGATACTGCTCTCAAGGGTTTGAAATATTTCCGACATTCAGTAGAATACAAAATGTTTATTCACTGGAGGCACTTTGGAAAAAACAAAAGTAGCAATCATAGGATCAGGCCCTGCAGGGTACACAGCTGCAATATATGCTGCTCGAGCAAACCTTTCTCCCATTTTATATGAAGGATTCTTTTCAGGTCCGGCTGGTGGACAGCTTATGACGACGACTGAGGTTGAGAACTATCCGGGGTTTCCAGAAGGTATTACCGGTCCACAGCTGATGGATTCTTTTAAAAAGCAAGCGATTCGTTTTGGAACGCGATGTATTACCGAAGATGTGAAAGGAGTTGAATTTGATAAATATCCTTTCATAATTAAGGGATCAAAAACGTATGCAGAAGCAAAAAGTGTTATTATTGCAACTGGTGCTACAGCGAAAAGACTAAACGTTCCAGGCACAAGAGACGGTGAATTTTGGCAAAGAGGTGTTTCTGCGTGTGCTGTGTGCGATGGAGCTATGCCAATTTTTCGAGAAAAAGAACTCTTTGTTGTCGGCGGAGGGGATACTGCTATGGAAGAAGCGCTTTTTCTGACAAAGTACGGATCTAAGGTCTACATTGTCCATAGACGAGATGAGCTTCGAGCATCAAAGGTTATGGCGGATAGAGCGAAAAATCATCCTAAAATTGAAATAGTGTGGAATCACGAACTCGCCCATGTTGATGGGGAGAGTGTTGTGAGCAAAGTGACCTTGAAGCACACAGAAACAGGAGAAGAAACAGACTATTCAGCAGGTGGAGTCTTTTTTGGGATAGGCCATACACCAAATACATCCTTTTTGGGAAATGAAGTGGCTCTGCATGACAACGGCTACATAAAAGTGATGAACGGGGCAACAGGTACAAATGTGGAAGGCGTTTTTGCAGCTGGTGATGTGCAAGATCATGTTTTTCGACAGGCGGTAACAGCAGCAGGATCTGGGTGTCAAGCAGCCCTTGAAGCAGAGCGGTGGCTTGCGGGGCAGGGAGAATGAGACGATTAAGAGTCGTAGCTCTTGCCCTTCTGACAGTGTGTCCTTCGTTCCTTTTTTCTTTGAAAATCTCTCCGTGGTTTGGAAACTTTCTTGAGTTTCACATTAAGCCTCGGTACGTATTGCAGCACTATTCAAATGTTGAATCAGGTATCAATCCAGAGGGTTATTCATCAACAGATAATTTTCTTGGCGGTGAATTCTATGTTCGGTTTTTGCCCAGGTGGGAAGTGCTACTTGAATCTGAGTGGAATACATCAAGAAAGCACAATATGCGATTTCTTTCGACCGCACTCCAAGGAAGATATATGCTTCTTGATGATTTTGAAGGAGATCCTTTAAGTATTACCCTGATGGCTGATGCCCGCTATGTTCCCTCACATGCGCTTCAAGATGTGAGTACACCATACCACGCCGAGGGAAATCTTGAGGCAGGCATTTCTGCTGGCAAAAATTTCGATCCCGGGACTGTCTGGACCCACTCTTGTTATGTAGCGGGTCTTCTTGGACAAGCAAATAGAGGGCTTCCATGGATTCACGGAGTACTAAACTACCAAGCAACCTATAAAAGACAGCAATTTTTTGGTGGCTACATTGATGGGCTGTTTGGTCTAGGAAAAAATCATTTTGTGAATGTTGATGATTTCAATGGATATGCAAATGTAAATCATCAGTCGATTGATTTAGGTGTATTCTATAAGTATTGTTTCAGAATTTGGGGTGTTTTAGAAGTGCAGTATGCCCATAGAGTTTTTGCGCGACGGTATCCGGAACATACAAATATGCTATATCTTAGCTACACACTTCCATTTTCTCTTCTCTAAGCAGATTTTTCTTTCGAGAAGTATGTCCATCGCCGAGTAAGAACGCAAAAACAGCCTCGCCAGTCAGAGGTTGAATGTCTGCTAGATTCCAGTTGAGTCGCATACTCGATCCATCTGCATGGAGAATGAGTACGTTTTGATACACTCCATTTTCAATTGACTCTGCAAAAGAGGAAAAGACCGTTGGAAGAGCTCGTGTTGTTGAGGTAATGTCATGGAGCGCACATTCAGTAGAAAACAATGCTAAATGTTTTTTTACATTTGCAGCGGTAAAGTGAGACGGTCTAAATGCTGAAGAGACACACACTATGCAATCAATATGCCTTGTTGAAATGCCCCCTTTTGTGACAGCGCTAAGAGCAGCTCTGAGTGCGGCTTGGAGTGTATTGTCATCGTCACCTAAAAGAGCTTTTGACCTGCTAAGAATCTTTGAATTCATAATACTACCATGATTGCTTTTCATAAATTATATAAATAAATCATAAAATGTCCATTCTTATTTGTTGAAAATAAAAATTTTATTATTTTGATTGCGAGTTTGTTTTAATCTTAATCAAAACTTTAATAAATCTTGCAATAAAGTTTTTATTCATTCATAAAACCAAATTTACTTTTAAATCTTTGGTGTTGTGATGAAGTTCGTCTTACCGTTTGTTCTTCTTTCAATGAGGATTTTTTCTGTTTGGGAGAACATTGAATCAAGCGCATCTATATTTGAAGGTGTGCCCGAAGTAAATATAGATAAACATGTCAATGCAGCAAGTGGGGAGTATTTCCTTGCAGAAACTGATATTATTGCCCCAGGAGTTGAACCTCTTTCTGTAACACGTGTCTATTTGAGCGAGGGAGCTGCATTTGGAGGAGAAAAGTGGACGCTTTTACCTCACGTTCTTTTAAAAGAAAGACCAGGGAGTACCGAATTTTTAACAACCTATGATCCAGATGGTTCTCCACTCGTTTTTCAAGAAAAGCGAGGGACGCCAGACTTTGTTTTTAATGCATCAGTCTATGGTGGTGGACTTTCAAATGCAGCAAAAGGAGAGGTTTCAAATCAAACGAACTTTAAGTATTACAAGGCATTTCGCTTTTCTAATAAGCATGTCGAAGTAACGACAGCAAGTGGAATAAAGAGAAACTATAAACGGCAGCACCACCGTGATCTAACGTACTTTTTGGTAGAAGAAGTCCTTCCGAATACGCATAGGATTCGCTACACCTATTCAACTACAGGACGCATAACATCTATAGCATCTTGGAATGCTTCATACACGAAAAAATTTGCTGAAATCACTTTTGAATATGATGACTGTCAGCAGTATTTACTCATGACAACCCATTCTGGTGATTGGGTAAAATATTGGTATGAAAAAGGGAAAAGTGAAAAAGGCGTATTCCACCGGTGTCTCAATAGATTTACAACAAGCACAGGAAAAGAGGAAACGCTTGCTTTTGAACGTCATAACGAATGGGAAAAATTTAGAGTCTCTAAACGTTCGTTTCAAGATGGAAGTAAGCACTTTGTCCGGTACTACAAACAAGATGAGCAGTACTCCATTTTTAACCAGGGGAGCTTCACAGTTAAGAAAGGAGATCCACGCGTTGGCAAGGTAGAAAGCGTAGGGATTGATGTCGATGGATCGGGCACTTCAGAGATGCTCTATCAGATGATGTATCATATCCCAAACAACTACCGAGGCGAGTATATCAATAATCCTGTATCTGAAGTTGTCTATGCAAACAACACGAAAGAGCGGTATGAATTTACTACAAGGTATGCATTAAAAAAGCACAGCATACACGATCCTGCTGGTAGGGAACGTTCATCTACATCCTACAAATTTACAGAGAAAGGTTTTTTGCTCGATAAACTCCATAAAAAAGATGGGAAAACATATCTGCTTGAACACTATGTCTACAATGGAAACAGCTTGATTGCAACTGAGACATCAGGGTTTCTGACAGGGGAGGGATGGAGCACGCTCAGACGAAACTACAGGTGGTCAGATGATGATATGCACAATCTCATTGAGGTAAAGACCAATGAGGAAAAAGCTATTCGTATTTCGTACCTCGATAAAACGAATCTTCCGGTTGAGATCATAGAAGAAGGAAGAAGGTGTTTTCACTATAGACGAACACGTTTTACGTATGATGAGGATGGACTGCTCATTGAAAAAATTCTTGATGATCCAATCTCAACAGATGATCCTAGCGTTCGTCAGTGTACGATGCAGAAAAAAACAACCTACACAAGGAGGCAAAAAGAGCCAGCGCTTGGGTATCCCGATGTGGAAGAAGAGTATGGATTTGATTTCGAGACATCAGAATATAAGCGTATTTGTAAAAAGCAGTACCACTACAATGAAAAATGCCAGGTCACAAGCGTGGACTGCTATGATGCAGAGGGTTCGCTTAGATACACACTCTTTTACAGGTACGACAGAGAAGGGAGGTGCATCTATGAAACCGATCCTCTTGGAAGAGAGACGAAAAGAGTCTATAACGCAAGTGGGCTCTTAGAATACGAAAAAAAAGGGAACTCGCAGATAGCCTTCAATAAACTGTATGACAACGCACATAGACTTATTCAAGAAGCTGCCATATCAGTGAATGATGGAGTGGTGAAAACAAAAACATACCACTACAACCTTATGGGGCACCTTTTAGAAGAGGAAGATGAATTTGGAAACAGAACAAAGTATACAAGAAACTGTCTAGGATTTCTTGAAGAAAAAGAGTCTAAAGACGTTTTTGATGAAAAGAAGGTTACCAAATATAAAAATGATGGTCTGGGAAGAATTCTAGAAGAGGAAGATCCTCTTAAACGTGTCAACAAATATGAGTATACAGCACACGGAAAAAAGAAAACAGAAGACCGGTTCAATGCACCGTTAAAAAATCATGTGTATTCACCCGAAGGCCTTCTCCTTCAAACGATTGATAACACCACTACGACAGAATACGAGTATGATGAATTTGGGCGATGTGTATCTGAAACGACTATTCCGCATACAGAGACAGCTTCAAGAACAAACGATCGTCGCTATTCAGGGTTTTTTCTTTTGCGAGATTCATCGTATGACGAGAAATGCACATGGTACGAATATGATCACGCAGGTCGACTTGTACTTGAGGACAACCTTCTAGTAAAAAAAACCTATACATATGACTCACTTGGATATGTTTCATGTGAAACAGAAAAAGATAGCTGGGGAAAATTGCTGAAAAAGTACTACACACGAGATCTTGCGGGAAGAGTCACGGAAGAGGTGCATGTAAATGGACATGAGAATGTCATTTACAACGCATTTTATCTCTATGACATAGCAGATAATGTGATTGCAGAAGGAGTTCGCTTTGCTGGAAAAAAGATGCTAACAGTCCGTAGATACGACGGATTTAACAGGGTTATACAAGAAACAAATCGAGCAGGAGAAACAACACACTATGAGTATATTGACGGAGTTGAGTACAAACAGCTTGCATGTCGAGTAAAAAAGACATACCTCCCTTCAGGTCTGATGGTACAAGAAACGTTTCATCCGGAAGGGTTTATACTTGAAAAGAGAATTGTCTCTCCCGCGCTTCAACGTGAAACAGTCGAAGAATACGTCTATAATCTTGCTGGGGATTTGGTCTTGCAAAAATTTATCGGAGAAGATGAAATTTGCCTTCGAAACACCTACGACAAGCATGGGAGACTCATTTCATTTGAAGAGGTTTTTCCTCACACATCAAGAACGACACAGTATGAATATGACCATGCATTTCATGTGCAAAAAATCAACAAGCCTAACGGCAGCTCACTAGAAAGAAAGCACACTCCATTTGGTGAGATCGAAATGCTAAGTGAGTCTGAAAAAGGGACAAAATACACATTTGCCTACGATAGACGTGGACTGCTCACGAAAATCGAATCATCCGACCAGAAAAGCACAATAGAAAGAGGGTATTCATCAAGAGGTTATCTCGAATATGAAAAATTCGCCAATGGTGTTGAGGTGGAACAGTGTAGAGATTGTAATAGGAGAAAAAAACTACTTAGGATTAGTGGTGGGTGCCTTTTGGAATACACATACGAAGGATTTCTCCCAAAAGATATTATCGGTAAATTTTCCTATTCCAGTAAGAAGCAGATTCTTCATAGCTATGTTTCCTATAATGAGATAGGAAAATGTCATGAAGAGCAAAGAGTTGATGGCACAAAAGTCCGCACGACATATGACGACTCAGGAAGAGTGACGAGTATAGCATCAGATACAGAATGTGAAAAAATAGGCGGGTATGACGCAGATGGAAATGTGATATCTCACACACTATTCAATAGATCAATAAACTACACATATGATGAGAAGAGCCAAGTTACCTCTGAAAATAACATAACCTATTCCTTCACACCGCAAGGGTATTGTAATTCCAAAAATGGAATACCAGTAGTACGAGAAGACGGGAAAATTGTCCAAGTAGGTTCAACTCGGTACGAGTACGATGCCTGTGGGCGACGAACAAAAAAGAGTACGCCTGAAGGTGAGACGGTCTATGCCTATGACGGTTTCGATCGACTGGTCGAAGTCACGACCCCTGAAATAACAATTACCTATACATATGATGGACTGAATCGACTCGTCTCAGAAAAAAAAGGCAGCGAAACCTCCTATTTCATTTATGAAGATATGTGTGAGCTAGGTGTCTTCGATGAAAACAATACAATGCGAGCGCTTAGGGTTCCTGGATTTAAAGATGGGGAGATGGCAGGAAACACTGTCGGAATTGTTTTGGATAGAACATTTTATATAACTTCGACCGATATCCAAGGTAATATACGAGCGCTCTACACTCAAGAAGGTGAGCTCGTTGAAACGTACGATCACACACTGTTTGGAGAAGGACACCCTGAAACAACCCGCTCTCCGTGGACCTATCAATCGAAAAGGTACTGTAAAGAAACAGGCCTCTTTTTCTTCGGAAATAGATTCTATGATCCAGAGATCGCAAGCTGGATCTCTCCAGATCAACTTGGATATAAAAATGGGATGAACCTCTATCAGTTTCTCAGCAACAACCCCTTTAAATATACAGATGAGTTTGGTGATGAGCCATTTGAAGCGGAGAGTTTTACAGACGTAACGTCTGCCAATACCTATGAATGGGCAAGGCCGGATAGTAGTATCTATTGTCGGTATGAATCGTCATTTGTTGAGAGTGGACAGTCAAGAATTACCTCATTAACACTCCTTGAACCCGGAAACAAAAAATATAGAGAAACAAACCTGCTCAACACACCATACCAGATGCTTGTTATCAATGGGATCAGAACAAGCTATGAAGAAGCAATAGACATGGGAAAATATGTCTCAAATATGGCAGGGGGAAGAAACGTCCATATCCTTTATAATCAATCACATGGCACCTATACTGACCTCAATGAAACACCATCCCTCTTAGAAGGGGGTAGAGCGAAACCAGCGAAAATGCTACAGTCCTTCATCGAATTAGCACATAGCATTCACGGAAAGGATCTCAGTATGCTCATACTAAGTCATTCGCAGGGAGCGTCCCACACATTTAACGCCCTTTCTCGTTTAAGTGATGAGGTAAGAAAATGTGTGCACGCAATAAATATTGCAGGGGTGCGCCATATCCCAACCACCTTTGCGCAGAGCTCAATTAACTACAGATCAAGTTACTTTAGAGACATCGTGCCAATGATGCAGTACGTCTGGTACTTCTTTCACCCAAATCCGGTACAGTACGCAAAAACCTTTATCGGAAAGAAAAACATTCGAGTCTTGAAAAGCCTCCCGCAATCCCCAGCGCTAGACCACAGCTTCTTAAGCCCCACTTTTAACAACAGTATGAAGTTGTCAATCGATAATTATTTAAAAGGAAAAGGTGTAAGCGAACTATGAAGATATATTTCACTATAATTTCTTGTCTTATTTCCTTATCAGGAATGGCTTCTGAAGAGCCTTTTATTCCAACGAGATGGGAGATTGAACTCAATCGGTTAGATGACATTGTTGCAAAGGAGTATAAGAAAAAATACCAGCTTTACCTAGAAGCGTCTGGCGGCGGCGGTATAAGTGGATTTTGGCAATACTCTCCTCAGTTTAAAAGATATTATCCTGCTCCTAAGATTGAAGCAAGACAGCTCCTGTTTGAAATGGCTGAAGACCTATTATGTAAGATTAATGCAAATAAAGTTCTTGTTGAAGGAATGATCTCGTATCCATTTAATCCAGACAATATATCTCATGCAGTGATCTTTGTAAAACCATCAGGACATGAAGTTGACTATGGAGAAATAGAAATAGCAGCGATGAATGGAGACACCGTAAAGTACAGCATTGCGCATCCTACCTCTCTATGTAATTGGGAGAGGCAACCCCTTGAGCAAGAGTTGAGAGAAGCGGGAGCTACGAGGGAAGAGTTTCCTCGGTTGTGGGCGTATGTTGATGAGTTAAATGCAAAGAAAACACGTGTGAAGTGAGGTGTTGTGTATGTCGTTTTTGAGTATTCCTGTCAGTTGCTTTCTTCTTTCAATACCTGCTGTACCTGAAAAGCAAGGGGGAGGAACTTCTGTGCAAGCGGTATCAGATCATATTTCTCTTTTGGATGGAGTACATGGATCTATTGAATATAGTAAAGGAAGGGCTTTTATATCCCTTGAAGGATTTAAGCCTGGTGAAGAAAGAGTGTTTCTGTACGGAGATAGCTCAGTGTCTCTGAACGCATCGTCAAGTGGTCAGATTGATTTGGTTCTCTATAAAAGAAATGAACCAGTCAGTGAACTCATTCTAGAAAAAGAAAAATGTAAACAGTCTATTGAGATTAAGTGGAAGTAAGAGCTCCCTTTGAAAGGGAGCCCTGACATTATTCTGCAGACTCTTCTGCTTGAGCTGTTTCAGCTTCAGCAGTTTCAGAAGCTTCAGCAGTTTCTTCTACTTGTGCTTCTTCAGTCTGTGCAGTTTCTTCTTGCGGTGCAGGCTCTTCGTCTGCAAATGCAACATTTGCAAATCCAAATGCCATCATCAAAGCAAGCATATATTTTGCCATTTTCATAATACCTCCATAAGGTTTGAAGAGATTCGCAACCATAGCTATTTTTGAAAAATTTCGTCAATACATTTAGTGCTAAGTCATTTATTAAAAATATTTTATGACACTAGTGTTTTTGAGAAAATGTTCTTTGTGAGAGTGCTAGAAAGGCACAAAACACAAGAATGCATCCAAGTACTTGGCTCATATTTGGGTATTGATCCCATAAGAGAAGCTGGATAAAGAGTGTAAGAAAAAAACCAGACCATCCAGTCGCACCAACCGTATAAACAGACGCGAATGTGTACGCGTAGTGAAAGTAATAGTGCATCAAAAAGAGGAAAAAACCACTTGCAGCAAGCGCAATCCATTGCTGTGGAGTTCCAGTTGGCAGGCTGTTAAATAAAAGTGCCAGTACAAGAAAAAGAAGCGTGACAAAAAGAAGCTCGAAAAAACTCAAGGGATATGGATGTTTCAAACCAATAGACAACGCAACCCCGTGAAGAAGAGCAAACCCTAGACCCGCCAGCGATCCGAAAAGAAATGAAGGTGGTACTCCGATGAAAAAATGAAAAAACCCAACACTCATGATCACAGAAATGGTCAGTATAGAACGCATAGTCCCAATAAACTGCCTTCGAGAAAAAAGCAGTAAAAAGAAATAGCTTCCCAGTACATACGAACCAGCAACAAGCAACGAGGAGTAATAGGCAGAAAGAATAAAGAGAAAGCTCACAATACTCCCGAGCGCTACCTTTCCTATAAATATGTGAGGCATATCACTAGATGCAAAAGAAATTTTCGCAAAAGTGCCATGGAGCAACGTAAAAAGACTTGCGATGCCAAATGAAAGTGCAAGCGACCAAAAAAAGCCAAAAAAGGGGATGACTGAAAGGAGCAGCGAGATGTGTACAATCCAAAAAATAGACGCAAAAGCAGAAAGGATAATACCAGAATGCACTTTGTTTTCGTAAAAGATAAGCATGAGGTTCATACCGGAGGTATCGTTTATACAATGAATAAAAATTTTAAAGATTGTTGTGAAGAATAAAAAATTCTGATCCAATATAAACTATGAAAGGTAAACTCCGTCAGATCACACTTTTTCTTTTCATAGCATTCATCGTAGGACAGGCTTGGCAAGTCATTCCGTCATTTGAACTCATTGTTACGCAAAAAGAAGCAGCTCCAACACTTAATTCAATACAGTCGCTTCTCTTTCTCCCAATGACATGCTCAGCAATTCTTGTAGCAAACATAACAGGCATACTCGATTACCATTTTGGAACGAAACGAGGCATACTCATCAGTTTACTTTTGTTGACTGTTGGTATGTTTTTTGTCGCCATAGCAAAAGGTGCATACTTGTATTATTTCCTTGCGCAAATATGTATAGGAGCATCCGTCGCAGCAGCACTTTCAGCGTTTAGCGTTTTCTCATCTCTTTTGCTTAAACAGGCTGCAAGCTTTTTTCTACTTACGCTCTATGCAGCACTTATGTTTGGGAGTATGTGTATACCATGGCTGCTCGAGTTTTTTTATGTGCACCACACATGGCAAGAAGTGCCGCTGTACCTCGGCTTTACTTCTATTTTGTTGTACATGCTTGTGCAACTTTTTGTTGATGATATTCGAAATCAAAAACATCCACAAACACCACTTGGCCTTCTTTTCATAAGAAAGCATATACCACTCAAAGTGCTCATTTTTATCGTGATTGTTTTTGCGAATACATTGAGCCAGATGCTCGTTCTCCACGTAGGCAAAGACTACCTTACCTTGGTCAAAAACGTAGATGTAAAAGACGTTATATGGCTCATGACCACGTTTTTCTTTGCCATGGGCATAGGGAGTCTGATCAGTGCAGTCATTTCTCTTTTCAGCTCGACAAAAGTCCTCTATCCAGCCCTAGCATTATGTACCCTTTTAGGATTCATCACACTCCCTCTCTCTACAAAGCTGTATCAAATGTATATTGCGACACTCTTTTTAGGAGTAGGCGTGTGGAGTCTATTGCCTATGACACTGCATATAGCAAACAAAACGTTCTCAGACGTTGAGGAAGTGACCACGAGTACATTGATATCCACATTTTTTCTCGCAATTGCAATAAGCCATCTCATTCACTTCTTTCCAAAAGACTCAGTAAGAACTCTTTTCCACGTTGGCTTGATCACATCTATTACAACGCTACTCCTCACAACCTATCTGACAATCAACACAAAAAAAAGCGTTACGCGGTAGCAAAACGAGCAAGAAGATCATCAAATTCTTCCTGCTCATCATCAACGACTCGATCATAGATATCATCTGGAAGAGAGCGTAAAAAAGAGGCGACTTCTTTTGGAGATGCCTTTTCGAGCATTTCGATAGACTGCTTCATGAAAATGTCGTATTCAACCATACGTTTTTCTTCATCACTTCCATGATGGAGAATACGAGATTCGACACCTTCTTCAGAAAGTGCTGCAAAAGAAGTATAGGTGAAGAGTGCAAAAGCGATTGAGACGCTTATTCCAAATACTTTTTGTAAGACCTCATCATCAAATGCTTCATCAGCCATGCCAATAGACCCACCATAAGAAAGTGCAGTTGTAAGGAGTCCAAACGCCTTGAGACACAGTGTTAGCCCAGGACGAAGCCGTTCAGGAATAGACGGTACGTAAGCACCTCTGAAAAAATCGGCAGTATCGGAGAAGAGATCTTTTCCAGTATGGCTCACAGAAAGCATATTGAGATAAAAACTGGCACTTACTACAAGGGTAGCAAGCGAATACCCCAATTCGCTCCCTCCAGCTTTAACTCCTGCTGTGTATGCAATTTTTGCAAACAATCCTAAATGTGCAACAGACAAAAGTATTCCAGTGCCAAAAACAATACGCTCACCAACACCTTGGATACAAGGAACTTCTCCTTCTTCGTGTTGGTCGATTGAGAACATAAGTTCAAGCAATTCATTTTTTAGAGTGAGTATATCTCTTGGATCATCCACTTCACCTCGAGCATGAGCTTTTAGCTCAGCGAACCTTTCTAACGCCTCTACTTGTTGTTCTTGAGGTTTTCTTATCCAATTAAACCGTGCGGTATTAAGCTCTTCGACAGCCCTGTCTCTCATTGCAGACAACCGCTTTTCGAATGCGTTGCGTGTACACGAAGATACAATCTTTTGAAGAGTAAGCCACGTTGAGCACATAGGGACTGGGCCGTCTGATAGCAGAACGATTGCAGCTGGTAGGATACCACCATCATTGTATAGAGAAGCGACATCGGCAACGGCAAACTGAGCTAATCCACCAACAACAACGGACAAAAGAAGTAAACCTGACTGCGTTGTCGTACTCAAATGTCCACCATTCAGTGCGGTCTCTTTTCCTATAAACTGGTCAATGAGCTGCCAGCTAGCCCATGTATTGAGTGAAATGCATGACGCAGCATTCCCATAATTTAAAATAATTTTTAGAGGAAGTGAGTCCCCTGCAGCAGCATTATTTACAGGAATAAAATAATAATTTCCCCACACGGTCAATACCGGAGGAATCGCCTTGATGATCCGGCGAGCAACACCTCGAATGGAACTCTCCTGAGGAGGCGTTTCTCCCTTCAACACCCTTCTTATAAGGTGTTGATTTAAAGCCCCTTGAGAATGAAATCCAACCTCGGAATCTGGTTGAAGAAGGGGGAGGGTCCCAAGTTCGATTGCAGCCATACATGCTCTTCTATTTTTATTTTTTACATATTATACCATTTACTTCGTAAAGTTACAATTTCAATACGACTCCAAGAATAAAAGGTTTGTTACTAAAAAAGAAATTATGTATTCAAATGATATGAATCATAAACTACCAGATAGTAAGCAGACGTACTGGCAACTCGCATCGATCCAGCTATCTGGATTTACCAGTCTTCCTGTCATAGCAACCTCAATCCTTCTTCTAAATCTCTATAATTTTACAAGCGCGCTTTTAACACTCATACTAGGAAATATCATATTATGGGCTATTCGATATGTCATTATTCGTATGACAAAAGGGGAAAGAAAGAGTACGCTAGATCTTGCAAAAGACTATGTAGGACCGACTGGTGGTGTTCTTATTGCAATACTGCTTCTTTTATCGACGACAGCGTGGTTTGTCACGCAGACCACACTTGCAAGTAACTCGCTCATGTTTCTCATTCCTTTGTATGAAGGACCTGAAATTTCTGAATACATACAAATAGCTGTATTTTTAGGCATAGCTTCAACACTCCTTTGTATGGAGGGGATCGTTGTATTACGTTGGCTGTCCGTCCTTTCTTTTCCGGTTGTTTTCATAGCGCTTCTTGGGGTATTGATTACATCCCCAACAGCAACCTTTCCTCTTTCATTTGATGGAATATCATTAGCAGGGCTGCCACTAGTCATAGGAACAAACCTTGGTGTTAGTGCAGATATTCCTACATTTTTTCGTCATGCTCGCTCACACAAAGATTCATTGATTGCTCTTTTCATTATCCAAGTAGCAACGCTGTTTTTAAGTGTCATGGGTCTGTATCTTGGAAATATTATTGAGCCGTGGTTTGGAATCAAAGAAAACAACGCGTCCCTCTATCGTAGTGATATGCTCCGTTTTTTCCTCATCTTGCATATTACCCTTTCTACCATCTGCGCAAACGTCGCAAACGTGTATTCAGCATCTGTTGGATGGGAAATCATTGCTCCAAAGCTTGCCGGAAGAAAAGAGTACCTTATATTAGGGCTCGGACTAACCATTTTGTTTATTCTCATTACAAATATTTTTTCTCTAAACTTCCTTCTCGAAACGACAGACGGGGGGTTAATTAATCTCGCACTCCTGCTATTAATTGGATATGGTTTAAAAAGAGTCTTAAAAAGAGAAATACAAAAAATAGAAAAGCGGCTTTTTTTCATCTCCTGGCTTTTTGCAACCCTCCTCCTCACACTCCACTATTTCGGCATCTTCTTCCCCCACCACAACCCACTTGTTATTGGTGGTGTATGTCTCCTCGTTGGACTTGTCTTAACAATAGGAGCAAGAATAAATATTCTTTATTACATGAGCAAAAAAGAAACCTTACTCTAAAAAGGTGTTTTGAATTTTGTTGAATGATATATATATATTTTGATAACTCTTCACTATGTCGCATGTGGTAAACGATAGAAAACAAAAATTTTGGGTCCTTGCAGCAATACAAGCTAGTGCGATGGGTCTTCCCGTTATGCTTGTAGGAGGTAAGGTTGCAAAAACCTATGGCGTTGTAAATGCGATTTTTTCTGTCATAATTGGGAATCTAATTCTATGGTTACTTTCACTTTGCCTTATTAGCATGAGTTCTTTTAAGCGCTTTAATGCAATAGAAAATATCAAAAATTATCTTGGGAAGATTGGTAGTAATGCTGCTGCATCCATTTTGATTGTTGCATTTATGCTTTGGTTTTCCCTTCAACTAGATTCAGCTGTTCATAGCCTGGAAGTGGTATACCCAAGTATGCTTCGAGGGCAAGTTGTAAGCATTATTGGAGCGTGCATTGGCATAACGGTTTCAATTGTTTCTATGGGTGGTATAAAATCGATAAAATTAATTTGTATCGCCTCATTACCTTATCTATTTATATTCTCGTTATTTGTTTTATTGTATTCTCCAGCAGTAGCGCCTGTACCTCAATCAAAATCATTTTCTTTTTTTTCAATTGTTTATGTAGTCATGACATTTTTTCCTGGTCGTGTGAATATACCTACTTTTTTCAGGCACTCTCGATCAAGAGCTGATTCAATTATGGGCCTAGCAGTTATGACTGCATTGGTATGCTTTTTTGAAAGTTTCACAATATATTATGGACTCTCGACCCCTGAAGAACTATTTCTAAATCTCACATCAAAATCAAGTTCAAGCATTGTTCTATTCTTTGTAACTATTTATATTTTACTTTCGGTACTTTGTATTAACCTTGCAAATATTTATTATGCATCAGCTATTTGGGAGGCGATAAGTCCAAGTGCGCACATAAATTTTTGGTACCTCTCTATTGGAATATTAGGAACCGTTGCTTTTGTGTTATCTCCTTTAGATTCTCGAATTGTATTTTTAGAACAGCTAACGACCAATTTAATTGGTTCGTTAGGAATGATTCTTCTTTTTGCTTTTCTGATCCGTATCGTAGTTCAGCATAGACCAAGAAAGCATGAACAATATATTAATTTGATTTGTTGGGTCGTTGGTGCTGTCTCTTCACTCATTACACAATCAACGTCGAATCATGCCGAAGTTCTATCGTTCTTAGTAGGCATAGGAATGACAACGTTTTCATTCGTTTTAATAATCTTTTTGGAAGAAACGGTTTGGTCGGTCAAGTCAATCATTCTCAAGAGAAAAACCAAATATTTTCTTTAAGAGAGATAGATTATTCAATTTATTCAGCATAATCACAGTATGCATGGACCAAGAAGAATTCTTTTGGGTTCTCCAATGTGCATCCGATTTCCTCAGCTTTTGCTTTAAAATGTAACCATCTTTCGCATTGTGAATCTGTAAGAATAGAGTCTTGGTTCTCATCTGGGTACTGACGATGTGAAGCTGCATAGTAGAGAATTAAATCAACAGGATCAAATGAAAGAAAATGTTCCCACCACTCAGTATAGCGTCTGATTTCGTTCTGCAAGCAATACGAACTTCCATGTATTACGAGAGATGGTTCATCTTTTTTAATGGATGATTCATTTTGAACATATTTTCCGTTCTTTACTCTATAATGTACAGTCCCAGAATGACATTTTTTGTATGACTCATCAGAAATAAGAGATTCCATAATTATAGTAATTGGGATCTTCATTTCTAGAGAAAATAATAGAAGTACATCTGTGTACCAAAAGCATGGTAGGCATGATAAACGACCAAATTTGTTATATTCGATGCAATATTTATCTGATACCATTTGTATTGCTTTTGAGTCGTTTGAGACGTGTTCTGCCGCTACTTGAACAAAGTGGACGGAAATTTCTGATAAAATTTTCCGATTTTTTTTTACGAACTCCCTTGCAAAAGTTGAACCGATAGGAAGTATGTTTTTAATAACTTTTGAACACGTTTTTTCATTTCTAACAATCATTCTCTCCGGATCAGGAGGTAAAATCACCCTGACAAGCGTCAGAATATAGGATGAAATCAAAAAAAGTTCTGCTGTTGAAAGCTCTATGTCAATTTCCTTTGCGCTCAGAAATTCATACAACGAACACTCTGGCAGCTCTGCTTCAGCCAAGCCTAAATAGAGATTAATAGTGAGTATAGCAGAATTGATTTTGCCGAGAGTTTCCTTGCAGTGTACTAAATCGTATTTCACATAAAAACAGAGAAGTGTAGCCCTAATTTGACATGCATTTTCACCAACAAGTGCGTCAAATTTTGAGAGGTCTTTGGCTATATATGCCGTCAAAGCTTCAGAAGCTACTATGCATAAAAGTTTAAATTCTGTGAGGCCATGAGTCAGAGAGCCATGCTCTTTCTCTTCAATAGAATAGGGGAGAAGCGATGTGAGAGGATGGTCATTTTCTTCAGCAAAAAAAGCTGAATCTAAAATGCGCGCTTTTTTTTCTTGGTTTGTCATAATGGCAATTTTAAACCCTTATCATCTAAACCTTTATTATATTACATAAAATGATTAAATTAACATTTTGGTGTAATTGATTAATTTTCAATGTTTTAAAATTTATTTTCCTGATCAAATACATTGATAAGTAAATTCTTTGAAAATTCTAGAAGCACAGGTAAACATAGAATAATCATCATGACGTATGAGGAAATCGATTTGCTTTACGCTCATTGGAAAAATATGTGTTAAACAGAAGAAGTATGGAGCATTTTGACTTCGTCCTCCTTCGAGAAGTGCATCACTGAAAAGTTGCTTGATCTTAGCTTCTTTGGGTGCGATTGGAGTGTTATTGAATGAGGGGTCATCTCCAACTTGAGGAAATTGCGGGTAATGGACATCACAAGAGAGAACAAGCTTTGAAAGGTCTTGAAGCGCATGTTCAAAATCGTTGCTACGTGAATCACTCTGCGAGCATCCCCCGTACACAGATACTGGGATATCTTTCCGTAATCCTGATACATTTTTTACTTCCTTAAATCCGCCCTTTAAATCCCCTTGAAATACGTATACATCTGAATGAACTCTTTTCCAATGTTCATCACATTTATCATGAATAATAGCTATGTAAGCTCCAGTGAGAGACTGTTGAGTTAACACGATTTGCATTGAGTAGACGCAAGATGCGTACAGTACACCACGTCTATCCTTTCTGATATTTTTTGGATGAAGGTATTGTGCCCATTCATTAGCAGGTGTGTTCAAAATGTGTACATTCCCTGGCATGGCAATTCCAATTTTATAATACGCCTCAGCAACAGTATTTGAAAAATGCCGTTGTAATTCAGCGACAATTTTGTCACTGAATTTGTTGCTTACTTCGGAGATTTCCTTCAACTTTCTTGGTTTTGAAATACGGCCTTTATTTGATTGAAAATCAGTACAATATGTAAGAATAAAAAGCGAAGTGAGGTCAAGGATTTCACTGGGTATATGATTCAAGTCAGTAGATATTGTCTCGAGGTCATATTTTTGTGTTGTTGTAAGAAGTTTTGAAACAATAAGAGTAAGCCCATGACAACAATTTGAAGTTGTGTGCGCATCAAAAAGGGAGTATTCACATTGCTTTAAAGCCTTTATTGATTGGCTTGCACATATTTTAAAACAATCATGCTCCTTTTCAGATTTGATAAGAGTCATCCATATGTTTCTAGAATCAGATACACCAAAAGCATAAGGAGATGGAACACCTTGGAAAGAATGAGCAACTTTTTGAATTTTTGGCCGCACTATCGACTCTCTCTATACTACTCTTTTATACAAGTAGCAGATGAAAATTCCAGATTCAATAAGAATAATCGAAATTAGTATTTCAAAACAGCCCACACTTGAGAAATATCCTCCAGTATTTTTTTGTGCCTATCGATTAATAACAAATCAACTCTAACATATTTTGCTGTATCAGGGATCTAATTTTCAATTTCCTGACTTTTGATTCAAAGCCTTTCTCTAGGACGAACAAATGAATCATTATTTCTTCGAGATCCCTATCAGTTCTACCAAAATGTTGCAGATAAGTTCTCTAGGAATAAATTGTGGATGTACTAAAGGGTTGCAGGCACAATATGTGAAAATATCACACGATGGTAAGGAGAAAACTTGACTGTCATAGATTGACTCTAATTGCAATCCCTGTTTGAATCTTAAATTTCATGTTAAGAAAAGCTATGCCCCTGCAAGTGCTTATGAAGAAACTGAAGTTCGTTACGCACCTAAGCCTACTCGTTACTACGCCCTCGCTTTTTGCTTCACCTCAAAATGAGATGTCTCACGTTATTTCACAGGAGGTAAACTGGTTGGAAGCTGGGTCGAGGGGGGCACAGAAGCTCGCTGCAGTATGGGCGCGTCCGACAACGTACGACGAGATTACACAAATGCTCGACGATTTGGAGTCTGGTGAACTTGAGAGAAGATATCCTCCAGATCAGTTAGAGCATGTGAATGAATATTTGGCGACTCTCGCAAGAGAAGGTATTCTTCCGAATGAGTTTGATGAAGAAGCTGATTTAGAGGAAGATTCCTATGATTTGCTGTATGGAGAAGACAGCGGTTTTCAATTAGCCCGCTCTATGCAAAGAAGTAATGAATACACAATTGTTCCTGCAGTCCTGAATGGATTTTCTGGCTACGACATCGTTCGATGCAGCAAAATCAGCAATGCATGGAAGAAAACCAAAAAGTTCTGTAAGAAACACAAAAAAGCCATAATAATCGGGGCCGTCGTCGTCGTTGCAGTCACTGCTGTTACAGTAGCTGTGGTCGTCGCAACTTCTGCAGGTACCGCCTCAGCTACATCAACCGTAGCAGGAGCCGCCGGAGCGGCTGCATCTGCTTCTGGATCAAGCAAAGCTGAATCTAGCGCAAGCTCTGCTCCGACTTTCCAGGAGGCTATGGAAGATCAGGTTGCTTCTTTCAAAGAACATCTCGCGGAAGAGAACTTTTTCCAATTATCTGAGACTGGTCAGGGGCTTTCAATAGAAGAAACAGGCAGAGTTGCCGGTACGCTTTTTGCGCACGATAGCTTCAACTGCTTTAACAACCAGATTCCAAACTATCCTCAGTTTTCAGAGGAGCTGCGCAGTATGAGTTCCTATCCTGACTTTACTTTGCCCCAAGGAGCAACTGATAATCCTGTAGGATTTGGACATAATGAGATCGATTCGAGGTTTGCGAGTCACAGTGGTCCTATGTTCTCAGATCCTTCTAGAGAAGTGAACATTGATGCTCTTTCTTATCAGATGCGGGGAGAAGCTGCTCGTGAGTATGGATATTATGCTCAGGCAGTGGATGACTTTAGTAAGGTCATAAACATAAATCCTACAGATCCGATGCCCTATCTGCAGAGAAGTGTCTCCTATTTTGATATGGGTCAATATGACCAGTCTTTCAAAGATTTTGAGGAATTTACTACTCAGGTTGAAAAGGCACCAGAAAAGATCCCCTTTTCCACTTCAGAATTTACTCTTGGCTTTGCAAAGGGGGTTCCCAAAGGTGTCTATGAATCAGGTAAGGGGATCATGCTTTTCCTGGGGGACTTGGTTACTCATCCTGTTCATACCTCAACGCAAATGTATCAAGCGCTCTCTACACTTGCAAGGCTTGCTCGTGACGATGAGTGGGGTGTTATTGGTGAAGTGCTATCTCCAGAAATTCACCAACTGGTTACCAATTGGGAGACTCTTCCCTCAGAAAAAAGGGGGAAACTAGCTGGGTATGCGTTCGGAAAACATGGGGCAGATATTACGGCCCCAGGAGCTATAGCAAAAGTTGCAAGCAAGAGTGCAAAGAGCGCCCGAGAATTAGCGGCTGTTATGAAGAATCTCCGCATAGCTGAAGAAACACTAGTCCTCGAAACAGCTGCTGAAATAGGCAGTGCCGCAAAAATAGGAGAAATTGTCAATGAAGGTAAAACCACTCTCTTTCTAGGTGAGGAATTAGGATTTACCGCAAAAGAAATGGGTCGACTAAAGCAGGCTGGGAAACTAGAAGCGACAGTATCATCATCTTACGAACATTTAAGCCTGTCAATGAAAGAATCTATAAAATTATTTGATAAAGCTCAAGAAGTATTAAAACCTTATAAAGATTTTATGTCGGAGAAACAAATTAGAGGGCTTATTCAGCAAACTGGCATCAAAACTTTCCCTAGACCTAAGGGCATTCCAGAAAACTTCAAAGTTAGGCTTTCTGATAGAGGGGCTGGAATGGAATATGTACATCCAACAAACAACCATCTTCGCATAAGAGTTATGCCAGGAAAACCGCATAGCCCTTTTCCCTATCAGCAAAAACCATATGTTGTCCAGATGAAAGAAGGAAAAGCTCTTGATAAGTTTGGAAATAAGGCCGCCAAAAATGCCCCAGAAGCTCATATCCCATTAGATGAATTCATTTATAGGAATTAATACGGTTTATGTTAACAAATGAAGCAAAAAAACAAATATTAAGAAGCATTTTAGAAACTATTGAATGTATTTCTGACAAGCAGTATCAAAAAAGAATTTGGATTCAGGGAGAAGGTCCAGAAGTTGATGACTTCGATGAAACCTGTTGCAATTTTTTTGGTGACGGAGATCCTCTTCTAGAAAATTACAAAGACTTTGGATTAACAGAATTTCAATATCTCTTACTAAAGGAATTCAGAGATAAATTTAGAGATTTTTCAGACCATTATTATCATCCTGATGAATTCATAGATTCTCCAGAATGGGAACGGATTATGAATTTGGCTAAAGATGTCTTAAAAGCATTTGAGTATAAAAAAAACTGAATTTACTACTCAGGTTGAAAAGGCACCAGAAAAGATCCCCTTTTCCACTTCAGAATTTACTCTTGGCTTTGCAAAGGGGGTTCCCAAAGGTGTCTATGAATCAGGTAAGGGGATCATGCTTTTCCTGGGGGACTTGGTTACTCATCCTGTTCATACCTCAACGCAAATGTATCAAGCGCTCTCTACACTTGCAAGGCTTGCTCGTGACGATGAGTGGGGTGTTATTGGTGAAGTGCTATCTCCAGAAATTCACCAACTGGTTACCAATTGGGAGACTCTTCCCTCAGAAAAAAGGGGGAAACTAGCTGGGTATGCGTTCGGAAAACATGGGGCAGATATTGCGGCCCCAGGAGCTATAGCAAAAGTTGCAAGCAAGAGTGCAAAGAGCGCCCGAGAATTAGCGGCTGTGATGCAGAATCTCCGCATAGCTGAAGAAACACTTGTCCTCGAAACAGCTGCTGAGGTTGGTAATACTGCTAGAGCTGGAGAAATCTTGAATGCGGGTAGGACAACCATGGCTCTTGGAGGTGACATAGGGCTTTCTGCACGAGAGATGGGGCATCTTAAAAAAGCTGGAAAATTGGAAGGGACTATAAATAGTGGCCTCGAGAATTTAGTTATTCAATCGGAAAGCGAGGTGTTTAAGACTGCACTCAATCAAAATAAACACATAAAGATGGTTAGTGATTATCTTGATAAACCAGCAAAAGAAGTTCAAAAAGGTATCAAAAGTTACGAAAAACAAATCGCTATTCATAAAGATAAAATTGTGAACCCAACAAAATACTACCCAGACTGGAATAAATTAGATCCAAGACAGCGTCAAGCTTTAGTTAATAAAAAATTAACTCGTGATGGTATTTGTATATCCCATAGTAGCTACTCTTTGAAGGGAATATAGGCCAATATCTGCAATGGCATGATGGCTTCCAGCAAGAAGGTCATATGAAGATTCGTGTTAGAAGAATTGCTTCAGAATTTCTTCTGCTTCTTCAATAGATACTCCTATACGAATCGGAAACTCCCAATCATCCATTTCGCTTAGCAAAACAACAAACGACTTTTTTATGATTGCAATTTCATCTTCGGTAAGGTCAATATATTCCACATTGCTTTTTTCATTTTCTAATAAGAAGTTGAGTAGTTTCTCTACAATGTTTTTTTCAACTTTGATTTTTTTTTCAAAATTTTTTACCTCCATACCCCAGCAAATTTCGCCTAGTATATTTATTATTATTCGATTTTTTATAAGGTTGATTTTTTGCTTTCTATTCTTCATATTAAATTCTATTTTAATACATCGTCAAAATATTTTTTTCCTATTATTGGTTTTAAAACAGTACCTCCATCAGGATGCTTTGGATCTCTTACAACCACTGCACTGCTTTTATTATCCCAGTAGGTATGACCTCCAGAGATTTCTTTTGAAATGAGTCTATTCTTTGAGAGATTCAATCAATTTTCTCAATTTGGATTCAGGGAACTCAAATTCAGAGCCTTCCTCTAGCACGAACAAGTCAATCATTATTTCTTCCAAATCCCTATCAATTCTTCCGCAATGTTCCAGGTACATTTTATGAGCCCAATTTCCAATTCGCTTTGGCTCATATCCTAAATTGAGTTGATTTTTTAAATCTTTTGCAAATTCTTTTTTTTGAGTATGTCCGACTAATTTTCATAAAAATGTACGCCAAAACTGCTTCCTTTACTTCATACTTGAATTTTTCTTCACTAAAACTATCTTCTCCAAGATGTTGTATCTGCCAAATTGTATACCAAAATACTCGTTGATCTTCTTTATTAATAAAATTTATTTTTGAGTGGTCTTCTATTGAATCCCATCCGAATAGTAATAATTCAGTTTTACTTAAATTGCCATCTATAAAAGAAGTGATTTTTTATTATTTCTTCGATTTTCTTTGTCTTTAATCCTTGTTCCTCAAAATATTCCATTCTTTTTAAAAATATGACAAATGAATCATATTCAGAAGAAGAGATGTCGATAAAAAGAGCTCAACCAACAAAGTTTAATTCTGTCCTAGTAAAAACGGCCCGATGTTCTCTTTGGTAAAAAGACGTG
>JAUIEV010000005.1 GCA_030429605.1 Chlamydiia bacterium
TTTTTCAGAGTGTATTTTCCTCTAATGAAAAAACATGATCCATCTAACTTTGTGTGGAAAGTCTACACTCCATAACCCGCAGCTTCTGTAGAATATATTTTTACAAAAGTTTTTTCTATTAGAATTTGTTTTTAGCGTTTTGACACGTTGTATTCGCAATCAAGAGAAACAGGTCATATGAATTTATAACCTTCCACCATTAACATGCAGGGTTTCACCGGTCATGAACCCGGCTTCTTCGCTTAACAAATACGCTATAGATCCCGCTATTTCTTCGGGTGTGCCGACTCTGTTGAGTAGAATTGAGGAGAGCATGTTCTCCTCTTCTATACTTCCTTGGGGTTTTGTTGATCGTAACAGGTCTGTATCAACGGGCCCAGGTGCGACAGCATTTACCGTAATATTAAATGGGGCAAGTTCTTTAGCCCATGTTCGTGTAGCACCCAGCATTCCTGCTTTTGCAATAGAGTAGGCCGTCATTTTTTTAGAACCAAACACAGCTCGTGAAGAGATGTTCACGATTCGGCCATATTTTTTTGCTTTCATTGAAGGAAGAAATGCTTGAACTATCTGGATTGCAGGACGAATATTAAAATCAAGAACATGATGAAGGGTTTCAAAATCAATTTCACCAAGATATTGAGGCTTTGTAATCCCGGCGTTATTGACTATAGCGTCAATGTCCTCATTTGCAACAATTTCTCTCAAAATGTCTGTGGTAGCATCGACACAAGATAAGTCACATTCATATAATCTGCCAGGGTACGGCGCATCAGGTTTACTTCTGGCTATGCCCACAACCGCATAGCCGCGTTGAACGAGAAGGTGCGTTGTAGCAAGCCCAATTCCCTTTGTTGCACCACTTATAAGCACCTTTCTAACCATATATGACTCTCTTCATCCGTATAGATTTCTTTTGAGAAAGATAGTCAATCTGGTAATATGACACACTCCTTTTCTTTATCCGCCACTATGCTCAACAGAGAACACGTTGGCCATCCACGGCTAAAACCTTTCTAAAAGGACCTTTGCCTCGCGGCAAAATAGACGTATCAATAGCGTATGGAGGAAGTCTCTCTTTAGGGAAGAATGATCGTGGACCATTCTTGTATTGATTTATGCTGCTTCTAGTTGAACGATCTCTCGGTCATTTAATGATGCAACAACTTTTTCGGCTCTTTGAATACGATGCCATTCCGATGGGTGCGTGTAGCTATCTCCCTCGTATGCACAAGTCAATCTCATCGCTTGCTCTTCTGTAAATCCTTTTTCGATCAAGTACCGATAAGAAGGGTTGTATTTTTCCATTGAATAGGTAAAGACCCGTTTCATCGCGCTAACAGATTTGAGTGTTTGTATGGAGTACTCATCTGCTTCATATTCAGCCTGATTCGAAAGTAAATGACCACGATAGTTCATTTCTATAGCTACGACTACTCCTGCGAGAACTCCTGTTGAAAGCGCAACTAAAGGATTCCCTGAAACCATTCCGAGGCCCATTCCGGCAGTACTCATCAACGCAATAGACGCTAATTTTGAGATACGATGAACAAGGTTTTGGTTGAAATGCCCTTTTACAGAGTGGCCCAACTCGTGTGCGAGGATGCACTTAATGATTTCGTCTCCGGGCTCAAATTCATCAATAAGTTGGGAAGAAAATGCTATTAAATTTGCTGGTTTAAAATAGAATGCGCTTTCTTCCAGGTCCTCGTCTAAGATGATGAGTGGGCGATCTGTTGTAGGTATATCAGCAACCAATTCCTCATATACATCAAAAAAAGCATGCCGCTTTTTTATCTGCTCATTTGAAAGTGTGCCAACATTTTCAATAAAAACTTCTCGCGCCAAATGAAGAGGGGGCACACCTTTTATAGTAACAGGAAGAGCGGAAAATAATATGTCACTTATTTCCAAAACACAACAGGGGGGTATCAGTGCAAAGAGGGCATCTTTGAGTATGCCTGTGAGGCAGATATCTAAGAGTCTTGCATATTTTACTTCTGCTTCAATTTGCTCTTCAAGTTCTGCAACTTGACTCTCTGAATACACAGCTACTTTTTCCATATTCTCCACCGAGTATACTAATATATCGAAATAAGATATGTAAGAAAAGAAAATCCATCAATAATTAAATAAGTAATTTATAAATTTTAAATAAAGTTATTTTATTTTGTAAAAATAGAATTTATAGACTTTGTGTCCCTTTTTTCAACCGCATCCACCTGAGAATAAAAGCGCACGAAAGAAGTCAATTCACTGTTGTGTATTTGCAGAAGTGTTCAGGAAAGCACAACACGAGGAGAAAACAAATGAAATAATCGGATGAAAAAAGAGTGGGGTAGGAGGGACTTGAACCCCCGACCAACGGATTATGAGTCTGTTGCTCTAACCACCTGAGCTACTACCCCAAAGAAGGTGGCCAGAGTATACTCTTATGAAATTCTATTTTTCAAGCCCTTTTTACTTGAAGCTTTTTTTTGAACCTGTGTATAAAAGTTCTTTTTAGAGGTACATTGATGAATAGATATGCTGTTTTTCTTTCACTGCTTTGTGGAGCGCTTTCTGCCAGCCCTTCTGAGAAGGAGATTGTTGCAGAATACCTTTCGAGAGCAGATCAACTTCCAAAAGGGCACATTGAAGAGTCTGATGATGTGTACCTTGAGGGATACATCCAGTCGCTCTTGAATTCCCACTACTACGAATTCAATATAATTGTGCAGGTTCTTGAGAACACTGCGTACTTGTACAAGGTTCCGAACAATAGAATGATCAAAAGAAGTATCGTGTCTTTTGTGAGCGATGTTCCCGGTATTTCGGATGTTCAAATTGTAGAAGGACCGACTCCTCCTGAAGTGTCTAAGCGGGAAATGAAAGAGGTTAATCAGATTGGGGGCGTATGGTTTCCTCAAACAACGGTTCTTTTTCAGCCTCTCATTGCCGATCCAAGAGAAACGCAGTATTATGCTGAATATCGATGGGGTGATGAAACGCTAGGGACGCACACAGTGGGTGTCGCGTATGGCGATACATTTCCTATATATAGATGGAATAATGTATTTGTCTTTGGTGGGGCACTTCAGATAGGTATCCAGGCAGGTGCATGGTCTGTATTTAATCTTGGCGCGGAAGACATGATAAATGATTGGGCGCAGCTTGTGAATACCGATTATCTTATCGGAATTCCATTAACCTATTCTTTCGATAACTGGTCATTTCGGCTGCGGATATACCATAAATCTGACCACCTCGGTGATGAATTTATACAGGATCACCCTGACTTTGAAAGGTTAAATCCGAGTATGGAAGCTATCGATTTTATAGCGCAGTATCAAATAACAGATGGTTTGAGACCATACCTCGGACCTGGTGTGATTGTTCGAGATGATGAAACGTTTAGAATGGACTGGTTCTACATCCACTACGGGATAGAGGGCCGTGCCTTTGGACAGAAATTCTTTCGGCACAAGCTGTATGGAACGCCTTTTATCGCGCTTGACTTTCAAAACTGGCAAGCAGTTGACTGGAGACTCAGTTTTTCAGGAATGATTGGGTATGAGTTCAGTAAATTGCAGGGTGTTGGACGGAAGTTTCGATTTTATGGAAAGTATCACAACGGGTACTCTGACGGACAATTTTTCAAGGAAACAAGTGATTTCTGGGCTGCTGGATTTTCCTGGGGCTTTTAATGAAGCTGTTTGTGTCTAAAACTGTCGGATGTGCACTCCTTGTTGCTGGAACACAAATTGGAGCAGGCATGCTTGCACTTCCGATAGCGACAGGAATTGGAGGTTTTTGGCCTTCTGCACTGCTTTTTTTGATTGCATTTGCTTATATGCTTGCTTCGCTCTTTCTGCTGGTTGAAGTGAATTTTTGGTCTCATAAAGTCACTGCAAATATCATCACACTTGCAAAAGAACATCTAGGTATTTTTGGTCAAGGTATTGCCTGGGTTTCTTTTTTATTTCTGTTGTATGCAGTTGCTGCTGCATATCTTTCTGGGGGTGGAGCGCTTCTCGCAACTGCCCTTGACTCAGGGTTAAATGTAGGGGTCACGTCTTCATTTGGAACTTGGATTTTTTTACTTTTTTTTGGTGGGATAGTTTTTTTTGGTACGCATATAGTTGACAGCTTTAATAGAGTCCTTATTTCAGGGCTTGTTGCCTCCTTCCTATTTTTAGTCTTGTTTACAGTTCCAAATGTTGATCCAAGTAACTTAGGAGCGGGGAAGCCGCTGTATTTACTTGCAGCAGTTCCTGTAGTTATTTTGTCGTTTACTTCTCATATTATTGTTCCATCGCTCCGTACGTATTTAGCGGGAGACCACAAAGACCTTATTAAAGCTCTTTTTTGGGGAAGTGTTATTCCGCTTTTTTGTTATTTGATATGGGAATTTTTGATTGTTGGCTCTCTTCCTCAATCTGGGCCATTGAGTTTGGAGGCCATTGCGCTTCATGAAAACCCTGTGTCAGGACTCACAAAGGCGCTCAATGCAAAGCTACACGTACCTGCTGTAGCAATCGTTGTTGGATTCTTCTCATTTTTTGCGCTTGTGACATCTTTTTTTGGTGTGTCCCTTGGGCTTTTTGATTTCCTTGCTGATGGACTCCGTGTGAAAAAAACTCCTTTTGGGAAATGTGTTCTCCTCGCACTTGCATACACCCCACCAATGGTTTTTGCTCTGCTTTATCCAGAGGGTTTTGTGTTTGCTGTAGGTTATGCAGGGGTTTTTGTAGCTGTACTGTATGGAATCCTTCCGCCTCTGATGATATGGCGAGGTCGATACATTGAAAAACGAAAAAGTGACTTTGTGACTCCGGGAGGAAAAGTTGTTCCTTTGCTCGTTTTTGTAGGCGCTTTCGTGATTATATTTTTTCAAGTTGCTGCAACATGGGGATTATTCCCATCCATCGGATAATATTTCCATTTTTTCTAGCGTGCAAAACCCTTCCTCATAGACTGTTCCATTTTTTCCAATAGGGAGTCGTCCTTGAAAAAATGCTCTATAGACCTGCAGTGCTTTTTCAGCTGTGTCAACTGCATAAAAGCAATTACTCACCCACTCAGCTCCTGCGATGGTTCCATTTTTTACATTGTTTTGAAAACGGGAGGTAATTTTTTCTCGCCAGTACTCAAGTGGACCTACAAGTAAAATTGGTGTTGATTGGCAGCTTCCGACCTTTCTTCGCACCTCTTCTAATGCGTATTCAAAATCAGTGCCAATGCCTCCGGTTAAAAATATTGGAAGGTCGAGATGAAACTCTGCTTGTCGTTCTACAAGTTTATCTAAGCGAAAGGTCATTTTCGCATCTACGTATGGATTGATTTCTTGCTCGCTTACGTATTCTCCTTTTTGTGAGACAAAGTCAACAATGTTGGCACAAGAAAGAATGCCGAGTTCTTTTGCGACTTTGTTTCCAACGCTCATGACACCAGGGCCGCCGCCTGTAACCATGGCTAGAGGGGTAGATGGGTTAAGTAGTGGATGTGAGCAATACGTTTTGAGCTCTAAAAGGCCTTGTAAGATTTCTGAGAGGATTCCTTCAAAACTTCCCTCTACAAGATGTGAGCCGTAAATACCAATTGTGGTTGCAGTGACAAACGATTGCACGTGTTCAAGTGGGACAAACATGCCTGAGTCTTTCCCTGGTTTAGGAACATACTGAAGAATTTTTTGAGTCCGCTGGTCTGCCCAAAAAACAGGAATACCAAACTTCGCAAGATCGTTCAGAAAAGACCTGTCTTCGTGGGAGAAAAACTCACCATTTCCTCGTGAAGCCCATTCAAAGTAGATGCCTTTTACATTTCGATGAACATGCTCGCTCAGTAAGTATCGCTTCATCATAGGAGAGGGGAAATATCTGCAAAGGAGAATTCCCTGGGATGTAATGACTTCATCTTCTATAGCTTTTAAGAAGGGATAAGAAGGCTGCTGTTTTATATATCCTTCAACTAAAAGTGCTTGTCTTGTTTTATGAGCAAATCCTGGAAATTCAGAAAATGTTGGCTCTGAAATACACCAATCATTTGCTGTGAGAGAAAGTAGCTGCGTCCCTTTAACAACAAAAGTAGCACATTTATAATTCTCAGGTTTGGGAGCTGTTTTCAGTGCGGTGAAAATAGAATCCTTCTTTTCAAGTACATTTTGTAGTTGATCTCTATCCTCAAAAAAGACGTGTTCTCTGTATGGTTCAAGCGTATAAAACTCAAGAGGGATATGTTCAAGCTCCTGAGTACTTTTTCCATATAACTCATAGACATCTCCAGAAGCAAAAGTGTCCGGCTGCAAAACAGATGCAGCAGTGTGCTTCACTCCTTTTGGAAGGAGCTCATCAACGACATGAGCAAAAACGGTTCGAATATGGAGTGGAATGGTCCGCACAAGGAGAAGCGCGTTTTCTTGCACAATTCTTGCTTCATTTTCATGCCATACTTGAGAAAAATGGATGAGTTTTCTTGTTCGAATACTTTCATCGCTGAGAGCTTTCGTTAAGGTTGGAATAAAGCCGCGGATGGAATCATCGTAGTGAAATCGCCCTTTTTGTAATCGAAGGAAGGCAACGGCTCGATCTTCTCTTTTTTCGAGGGCTAATTCATCACTCCCATGGAGTCCACCAAGTGAAAGGAGTGGGCGACCATCTTGGTCACTTCGACCAAACATACGAGTTAAGTAATATGGGTCTCGTACACGTCTTTCAGGCTCTTTAGTGAATAGTTTTCCAACTTGTGATCCGGGTTGCAAGTGATGAAGAAGAGCTTTTCCAATATCATCAACTGCAAAGAGAGAGACTTTAACCTCAGCTGATCGTAGGTCTTTAGAAAGGAGTATTTCTTCTGTTCGGGCATCGACACCAAGTTGCGCGACTGTGCTTTTGAGATTAAAAAAGGTGTGTTTTTTATCTGAAATAAACCCGATGTATTGCTCGGGAATATTTGTAATTTCAACCTCAGCGAGGATTGTCGTTTCGTCAACGTACCTGCATGCAGTGATCACGCCATCAGGCGTTGTTAAATCGTAGTATGGTGAAAAGGGTATCTGTGTCATACCACGACACCATATCAAATTGTTTCTACTTGAGGTATATTTTTTTTAGTCATATAATTATTTTCTTTTTTTTAGGGACATATGAGTAATCTGTATCTTAAGCGTAGTTGTGGTACCCATGATGGTTCTTTCCATGCAGACGAGGTGACAGCCTGCGCGCTCCTTCTTGTTCATGACCTTATCGACAAAAAGAGTATTGTTCGAACGAGGGACATCAAAAAACTTAACGAGTGTGAGTATGTTTGTGACGTTGGTGGAACATATTGTCCAGACGAGAAAAGATTTGATCATCACCAAGTTGAATACGATGGGCAGTTGAGCAGTGCTGGCATGATTTTGCGGTATTTGTATGAGGAGGGTATTATTGATCAGCCTCTTTTTGAGTACTACAATAACCACCTGGTTCTCGGTGTTGATGCGCATGACAATGGACGTGTGACACCTCAGATTGGTCACTGCACTTTTTCAGGTGTTATTCATAACTTTCTCCCGATTGCTCATTCAGCAACCGATGCTGAGAGAGACGAAGCATTTTTTCGTGCATTAGACTTTACAGTCGGACATATTCAAAGGCTCTTTCAGCGGCATAGCTATGTTCAGTCGTCCCGTTCTGCTGTACTTGAAGCAATGAAAAACGAAGGGAAAGTGCTTGTGTTTGATGAGCCTCTTCCTTGGATCGATGCCTTTTTTGAAGAGGGTGGTCTTCAGCATCCTGCAGAATTTATTGTGATGCCAGCAGGAGAGCATTGGAAACTTCGTGCAATCCCTCCAAGTCTTGAAGAGCGAATGCAAGTGAGAAAACCACTCCCACAAGAATGGGCGGGCCTCATGGAAAAGCAACTTGTGGAAAAAACAGGAATAGATGGGGCTGTTTTTTGTCATAAAGGACGATTTATTTCCGTTTGGAAAACAAAAGATGATGTAAAAAAAGCACTGGAGCTTATCTACAATGTCAACAATTTTTGGTAAAATTCTCCGGGGAGATATTCCCGCTGAAAAAGTCTACGAAGATGAACAGCTCATAGCGATAAAGGATATCAATCCCGTTGCACCTATTCATCTCCTTATTATTCCTCGGAAAGAATTTGCTTCGTTGCAGGCTATTCCTGATACTGAACTATCAATCGTCTCTCACATAGCTAAGGTAGCCCAAAAACTTGCCAAAGAATTCGATATCGTTGATAACTACAGGTTACTGACAAATAATGGTCCAGATGCAGGTCAGACGATATTTCACCTACACTTTCACCTTATTGGGGGCAAGAAGCTTGGCCCTATGGCTTAGCATAACAGCTTTGTCTGCAAGCGTTCTTTTTTCCGAGACAGATCCTTCAGATAGGATATATAATCATATTTTCTTGCAAAACTACGCTCAGGCTTCTAAAGAAGCAGAGCGCTATTTAGTTTCTGATCCAGAGAATATTCATGTTCGTTCGGCCTATCTAAGGAGTTTATCAAACCAAGGGAATGTCGAAAGTGCTTTTAAAGAATGGCAGCTTCTCGAAGCCAAAATTAATGACGAATCAACATATAGATCGCTTATAGAATCCCTTGCATGGGGTATTCTTTCCAAACATTCAAACCAACTCAATGTGCATATGAGCAGTATAGTTGGAGCAGCACTTACACAAGATGCAAGAGCGCTCCCTATTCTCATTCAAGGGCTTCGTTCTTCAAACGCACTTATACGAGTAACAAGTGCGCAGTTAACAAAAAGTTATAGAGATACTCGTATAATTGATGAGCTTCTAAAACAACTCACAAATGAGAGAGTGTGGTATGTGAAGTTAGAAATACTTCAAGCACTGGGACAACTGAGAGTTGAAAAAGCAGTCCCACTTTTAGAATCGATAATTCGAGATGACCAATCTCAAATTGAAGAGCGAACAGCTGCAATGAGTGCGCTCTGCAGTATTCAAGAAGATGTAACAGAAGAAGATATTATACGACTTGTAAAATCATCTCGCATTGGTGAGCGCCATTTTGCTGCAAGAGCTGTACTTGCTTTTGAAAAAAGGGAAATGCTTCAACATATTTTCCCCCTTATGGGAGATGCAAGTCCAGAAGTTATTGTTGCAGGTATCACCACAAGTGTTTTACTTGGATCTCCGTCTGAAGAGCTCTCAAATCATTTGTCATCTCTTGTAGAGCATGCGCATGCTGAAGTTGCTATTTCTGCTGCATGGGGTCTCGGAATTATTGGAAAGCGAGCAGGCATTGAAAGATTGAAGGTGTTTCTTCTTTCTCCATATGCTCATATTCGACAAATAGCTGCAAGTGCACTTTCATTTTTCGCGTATGAGCACGAGCAAGAATTACTCAACTGCATACGTGATCAAGCAGATCCATTTGTCCGCCTCAATATTGCAAAAGGTATTCTTTGTACTGGTTCAAAGTCAAGGTCAGCGCAAAATGAAGTCGTTTCTTTGCTGAAAGGGGTAAGACAGAGACTGATGACAATAACGGGTCTCAATCCACTCTTTCAGGTAATTACAGCCAGCACAGTTCGTCACACCTTTGGGATGCAGCAGTACCCGGCATATGTCGATAGCGTGACCCGCCTTGATTTGATTAACATATTAGCTGTGAGACAAAACAAAGAAGCGCTTGCTATGGTCGAGTCGTTTCTTACTGAAACACAATTAGGTGTTAGTTTTAGTGCCGCGCTCATTCTCATTCAAGAAGGGGTAGAAGAGTCTATCGAGCTTGTGCATACTCTTTTACAACATGAAAACGAGATGCTCAGATTGCAAGCGGCGTTCATTCTTGCTTTCATGGGTGAAGAAGAAAAAGCATTCCCCATATTAAAAAGCACATATACTCAAGCTTCCCGCGATGTCAAAGTGCATATTCTTCAGGCAATGGGACATATACGGTCGAAAGACAGCATTGCGTTTCTTTTAGAAGTAATGCAAGATCCTTTTTTAGTTCTTCGAGTGGTGTCAGCGTCTTCATTGATTCAATGTGTCTATAACTAAAGGTACGTATGGAATTAGAGAAAAAAATTGCAAGAGCCCAGAAATTTTTACAGAAACATCATATAGATGGATGGTTGCTATACGATTTTCAAAGGAGGAATCCTCTTGCAGTAGATGTATTGGAAATTCCACAAGATGCCATGTTAACGAGGCCTCTTTTCTACTGGATCCCATCAACGGGAGAGCCAACAAAAATTGTTCATGCTGTTGAAGTTGAGGTGACGGCGCATCTTCCAGGGCACCAAAAAGTTTTTTCAGGAAGGCATACGCTGCATTCACTACTCCAAAAAGAGCTTAAAGGCGCATCTACCATCGCAATGGAGTACTCCCCGCGCGGTGCAACTCCAAATATATCGTTTGTAGATGGAGGAACGATCGATCTGATAAAGGGTCTTGAAAAAGAGGTTGTAAGCTCCGGAGATCTCTTGCAAGAGGTGTTGTGTGTTTTGACGAATACGCAAAGTGCGAGCCATACATTTGCAGCATCTGTTATCCGAAAAGCACTTGACCGTTCTTGGGAGCATATTGAAAACCGAGGTGTTGGAGTTTCTGAATGGGAAGTACAGCAAGAAATTCTTTCAACATTTCAAGAGCATTCGTGTATATATCACGGCGCTCCAATCGTTGCTTTTGGAAAAAATGCTGCAAATCCACATTATGAAACATCGAAGGATAGGTCTGCTTCTTTAGAAGAAGGCGATGTCATTCTTATCGATCTATGGTGCAAACAAGAGGCGGCTGAATCAATATATGCAGATGTAACAGAGATGGGAATATTCAAAAAAGAGCCTTCACCAAGGGAGATTGAAATTTTTTCTGCTGTTCGTGCTGCACAAGAGGAAGCTTTTTCTCTCCTAGAAACACGGTACCAACATGGTGAAGTGGTAAAAGGATTTGAGCTAGATGAGGTGGCGCGTCGAACAATAGAAGAGGCAGGATTTGGTCACTATTTCACACACAGGCTTGGGCATAATATTTTCACGACTGACCATGGGCCTGGAGCAAATCTCGACAGTTTTGAAACGCTTGATGAACGGCAACTTATTCGAGGAACCTGTTTTTCAATTGAACCGGGTATTTATATTCCAGGAGAAATTGGAGTGAGATTAGAATATGATGTATACATACCAGAAAGCGGTCCCCCTGAAATAACAACAGGAAAACAAAGCGACTTCAGACGCTTGCCATAAAGCGCAAGTCGATGGTATCCTTTTCGAAATTTTGGAGTCCAGATGAAAGATACTCAACATGTTCCGTTTTCTCATTTAGGTGGAGCACTTCTTCTCGTTACCGGTGCGTGTGTTGGTGGAGGAATGCTCGCTCTTCCGGTTGATGTTGGAGTGTCTGGATTTCTCCCTTCTATGCTCATTATGGCACTGTCGTGGGTGTTTATGACGCTTACCGGCCTATTGCTTGTAGAAGCTAACCTCTGGATGGAAGAGGGTGCCCATGTCATGACAATGGCAAAAAGATTTTTAGGGTATCCCGGAAAAATTATTAGTGCTGGACTGTTTCTTTTTATGGGCTATGGCTCGCTTGTTGCATATAATGCAGCTGGAGCAGAATTAATTATTAATACGTTTCAAGGGCTTTTTGGCATAGATATAACGTATCTCGAAGGCTGCATCATTTTTGCAACCATCTTTGGGCTCATGCTTTACACGGGCACGCATCTCATTGGACGTATAAACTCAATACTCATTATTGGAATGGTTGTCGCGTATTGCTTTATGCTGGGCCTTGGGATACCTGAGGTAGATCATTCTCTTTTGACTGCCAAAAATTGGGGGAAAGGGTTTTTTGCACTCCCACTTGTCCTCGCAACATTTAGCTATCAAATGATCGTTCCAAGTCTTACGCCATACCTCAAAAGAAATCCAAAGGCTATGCGACAGTGTGTTTTTTGGGGTACGACTATTCCTTTTGTTGTGTATGCGCTGTGGCAGGCTATTGTACTTGGTATAGTACCGCTTGATGGCATGTACGGATTGGATGCTGCTCTTGCGGGTGGAAAACCGGCAACATGGTCATTGCGGCATTTTGTTGAATCACCGCTTCTTTCTACAAGTGCGGACTTTTTTGGGTTTTTTGCCCTTGTTACCTCGTATTTAGCTATTGCTCTCGGCACATATGATTTTATTTCAGATTCAGCAAAGATTCCGAATAAGGGGCTCGGTAAGGTAGCTTTAGGCGCTCTTGTCGTTATTCCTACGTTATTACTTGCGCTTCGTTATTCAAATGCATTCATTACTGCGCTGAGTATTACAGGGGGCTTTGGGGATTCAATTCTCAATGGATTGTTGCCAATTAGTATGGTTTGGATAGGGAGATACAAGCTTCGTATCGAAGGGCCATATACACTTTTTGGTGGGAAGGCAGTGCTTTCACTTCTAGCGGTATTTGCTGTCGTTGTTATTTATTATCAAATTCTTGCGCTGATATAGCCCGTAAGAGACGCTCTTTTGTTGCTGCAAAGAGTCCTGAATCTGGAAAGTTCATATCTACATGTGCTTTTTCAAATCCGCAGTAGTCAACAGCTCGTAAAACACCAAAAAGATTTCTTTGAATTTGCTCTGGATTGTCAGATCGACCAAGGAGAAAGACGTGCTGTGAGGATGGATAAAATCGATCTTTAAAACCTATGATAACCTCAGCAGGGCTTTCTTCTAAGGCATATAACGGTGTTTTGGGAGCATAGTGTTTGTATTTTTTACCAGGAACAAGGGGAGTGGTTTCTGAATCTAGAATGGGTACGATTTTTTGAACGTCTTCTGTAGAAATTGCTCCGATCCGCAGAATTGAGCAATATGTATCCATGCAATGAATAATAGTTGATTCAACACCGTCTTTGCACCATCCTCCATCGACAACTGGGAAGGTTGAGCCAAAATCTTCGTGCAAATGGACGGATCTCGTTGGGGAAGGTCTTCCAGAAAGGTTTGCTGAAGGTGCAACAAGCGGGCCAGTTTTTGTTAGTATTTCACTGAAAACTGGGTGCGAAGGCATTCGAACGGCAACATAGGGGCTACCGGCAGTAATAGTTGGTAGGACAGACGCTGAGGGTTGAAAAAGAAGGGTCAATGGTCCAGGCCAAAATGAATCAATAAGTTTTTTTTGAGTAGGTGTAACCTCAGTGACGAGCTCAGTAAGCTGCTCCATAGTTGCAATGTGGACAATAAGGGGATTATCTTGAGGTCGGTTTTTCAGCGAAAATATTCTATCAATTGCTTGGCTGCTAGAGTATTTTGCAGCAAGGCCGTACACCGTTTCTGTTGGAAGGCCTACACATTGGTCTGCAAGGAGAAGAGAAGTCGCTTCCTGAATATCAACAATCATAGACGTTTCACGCGCTCTCAGTTTCGAAAATGCGTTCAGCTATAGTCTGTATTGATTCTGTGAGTATCCAATCTCGATGAAGAGGAGTTACTGTGCCGTCGCTTTCTTTCTTGGCAAATGCAAGCGAAACGCCGGTATAGTCAAACTCTTCAACCGTTTCTTCTCTCTGTTTTACAATGCACTCACCGTAACCTGCAATGGTTCGGACGTCATCAGGTCTTTCAAGAACAGCTCGAGCAAAAGCAGCTCTGATTTTTGTGTATATAAAAGCATTTTCTTTTTGAAAAACAAGGTCACGTTTCTCCTTGAGATTCGCTCGCAATTCATCTACTTCATCAGACGGTTCTGTGAACTGCTTTGTAAGGAAATCATGCTGATCTTGCTCAAGTTCGCGTTTATGTGTTACGTAGATGCCTTCTTCAGTATCTGAGCGTTTACGAAGAACAGCTTCAATAGCAAGTGCTCTTAAAAGAGGTTTGTGTGGAGCGTCTGGAGAAAGATGTCTACATGTTGTTTCGGCACGCCTTACAGGAATTCCTAGTGCTTCAAGATGTTCTTTTACATTATCCCAGGATTCGATAGATCGTTCAAAAGTATTTTCCTGTGCCTGCATTGAAAGTGCCTCGACTTTCCTATGGTAGAACTGGAGAGCTTTTCCCTTAGCCCATGGGCGAATTCCCTCAAAAGTTATTTGAATACCTATAAACAAAGCAAATGCTGTAAGAGTAATAAAAGGCGGAGCATAAAAAAATGTGAGTGCTAGTCCCGAGACTGCGACAGCGGCAGCAATGTATGGGGAGGAAGAGTAAATAGCTACATACCTGGAAGACGATCTTTCTGAATCCTTTGCCGTTTTGGAAAGGTCTGTCCAAAGGTGGATGTTTGTCGTTTTATAAAATTCAAAAGGAATATGTTCATTGCTTTGCACCGTGGCGGCTGCCATGTGTGTCCTCCATTAAATATGTGGAGAAAGTATACCTCATGAAAGAATTAAGAAAAAAGCTGATCTGCAAGATTCTTCAAGGAAAGTGCTTCAATATTTTTTTGTGTTAGAGTTCGGCCCGAAGATGTAGCGAAGGAGGCTGGCTCAATAGTGCGGCTGTGTGGGTCAAGGGATGGGGTGTGTTGCAGAAGTGCTTTGGTAATATATGGAGTAGAGAGAAAATGCCCAAGAGAGCTGAACGATCGAGATTCATCCGGGTGTTCGAGAAGGCGCACGTAATACGCTGCGCGTAGCATACTCGGAAGGACAGTATGTTGTTCCAATTCATACGCTTTTTTCCGTAGCTCTGCTGCTTTACTTAGGGCTTTTCTAGCTATTTTGTTTTCAGCGGGAAGTGTTATTGCCTCTTCAATTTTTGAATTTGCTTGGCGTAAAAGGGCTCTTACTGCCTCTGTGTTCTCATCAGTAATAGATTTCCAGGCAATTGCTTTCGCGAGCACAGGGTGAAAAAGTGTATGCGCCTTGCTTCCATACGCTGTTCGCATAGCTCTTGAGATTTTAAGTGGCTTAGAAGAAAGGGCAAATGCTGCAGAAGCGACAGCTTGCACTTCAGTCTCTGATTTATCTTTTACTTCAGAAAAATGTGTAAAAACTTTTTTAGCAACTTGATGTGTGAGATCAGCTGCATGCATACTTCCTCGTAATGATTTGAGGAATAGTGAGTCAATGGATTTGATTGTTGCTCTTTGGGCTAGTACCAAACAGGTAAGGGCTCCATAAAGAGGATTCACTAGGGAGGTAAAGATGATAGTTGCGCATGCGGCAACCAATAATGTGGCTCTTAACCCTTCATAAGATACCTTATGATAGAAAATACTCCAGCCAGCTTGAGATAGCTCCTGTGAAGGATTTTTAAAAAATTCCTGTGATAAAGCAGAGGTCATATCATCTCCCATCTCTGGATTCTATGATATATAAAATGAGGATAAAAAACCAGCTTCTATACAGCGAAAAGGAGGGACTGCTTTTTTATGAGAGTAATGAGATTTGCAAACCCATTGACTCTAGAGGGAGAGAGTGAATTTATGATGCCAATTTCCTGAAAAAAGGAAAGGTCTGCGTTAAGTATTTCTTTGGGAGCGGATCCAGAAAAGAAGTACGCAGCTATTGCAGCTAAACCCTTTGAAATAAGTGCATCAGACCACACGTTGAATTCGACTTTCCCATCAATAAAGGTTGAGTATACGTAGAGCGTGCTCTGACAGCCGGGGACTTTATTGCTGTCTGTTTTTTCTTGTTCTGGAAAAGAGGGTGCTTGAATTCCGAATGAAATTATTTTTTTATACCGCTCTTCATTTGAGAGATTTTCAAATTCATTCTTTAAAAAAGCTATTTTTTCACTATTCATACAACAATACTACTGACGGATGCTCTTTCAGACAAGCCCATACACGCTTTCTGTCAAGAAAGGTGCTATTTCAGTGCAATCTCCTTGACTAATATGAAAATTACTTTATGCTACTAGGTGTTTAGATTTAAGTTATGAGACGATGGCAAAAGAAGACGTAATAAAAATTGATGGTACAGTAGAAGAGCTCCTTCCAAACATGACTTTTCGTGTTGGATTGAAAAACGGCATGAAGGTGCTAGCTCACCTATGTGGAAAAATGCGCATGAGAAATATTCGCGTACTTGTTGGCGACGTGGTGACAGTAGAAATGTCGCCATACGATTTGTCAAAAGCACGTATTGTGTATCGACAGCGTTAATAGTCTCCTACCTGAATCTCAAGAGGATGAGAGTAAAGATAAGAAGCGATAAAAAAGAATTAAAAAAACAGTTCGACTGAATACGATTCTTTTTATTGCTTGCAATTTTTTGAGAGCGGGCGTATGCTTTGATGCATTCATCGCCATTTCAAAGGATTAGATGTATAACGCCCAGATAGCTCAGGGGTAGAGCATTTGCATGGTAAGCAAAAGGTCGTAGGTTCAATTCCTATTCTGGGCATGGGTCAAAAATTATTTATTGAACTGAACTACAAGTTAGGATCCATACTACTGGAGCTAAGCGGAGGTATACTACATGGCTAAAGAAGCGTTTAACAGGTCCAAGCCGCACCTTAATATCGGTACAATCGGACACGTTGACCACGGGAAAACGACACTTACTGCTGCAATCACTAAAGTTCTTGCGGAAGCTGGTGGAGGAAAAGCTAGAAATTACGAAGAAATTGATAACAGTCCAGAGGAAAAGGCGAGAGGGATTACAATCAACTCGTCACACGTTGAGTATGAGACAGCAAATCGTCACTACGCTCACGTTGACTGCCCAGGACACGCCGACTATGTAAAAAACATGGTAACAGGTGCAGCTCAGATGGACGGGGCGATCCTCGTTGTTGCTGCAACTGACGGTCCAATGCCACAAACAAAAGAGCACGTTCTACTTGCAAAGCAGGTTGGTGTACCTAATATTGTTGTATTTCTCAACAAGATGGACCAAATTGCTGCAGGTGATGAAGAGCTTGTTGATCTCGTTGAAATGGAGATTGCAGAACTTCTTGAGTCACACGGCTTCTCAGATCCAGCAATTGTTCGCGGATCTGCACTGAAAGCGATTGAAGGTGAAGCAGAATACGTAGAAAAAATTAAAGAACTCATGAACACAGTTGATGAGAAAATTCCTGAGCCACAACGTGAAGTTGACAAGCCGTTCTTCATGCCTGTGGAGGATGTGTTCTCTATCCCTGGACGAGGAACTGTTGCTACAGGACGAGTTGAAAAAGGTATCGTGAAAATGAACGATAAGATCCAAATCGTCGGTCTTCGCGAAAACCGTGATACTGTTGCGACTGGTCTTGAGATGTTCAACAAAGTTCTAGACGAAGCGAGAGCTGGAGAGAACGTTGGTGTTCTTCTTCGAGGAATTGATAAGAAAGATATCGAGCGTGGAATGGTTCTTGCTGCTCCAGGTTCAGTGAAGCCACACACCAAATTCACAGGAACAGTATACGTTCTTAAGAAAGAAGAAGGTGGCCGACATAAGCCTTTCTTTACTGGTTACCGTCCACAGTTCTTTATTGGAACGACAGATGTAACTGGTTCAGTTCAACTTCCTGAAGGTACTGAAATGGTAATGCCTGGTGATAACGTTGAGATCACAGCAGAGCTTATCAGTCCTATTGCGATTGAAGATGGTATGAGATTTGCTATCCGTGAGGGTGGACGAACCATCGGTGCAGGAACTGTAACTAAAATTATTGAGTAATCAATGAAGGGACTGGTGTTCCAGTCCCTTATTTGTGGGTGTGTAGCTCAGTTGGTAGAGCATCGATCTCCAAAGTCGACGGTCGGGGGTTCGAATCCCTCCGCACTCGTTTTAAAGGTATGAACGAAAAAAAAGATAAGAATATGAGTGCTACTCCGAATGCGATCAGTAAGCCTGAAGGAAAACCAGCTGTTAAAAGGCCAGGTTTTATAGCGTCCTTGAAAGAAGAGATGCGTAAGGTTTCATGGACAACGCAAGAGGAGCTTAAGTCATGCACGAAAATCGTGCTAGGTTCAATTTTCTTTTTCGGTTTTACCGTATATGGAATTGATCTTTTCTTAAGAGCATCACTGAACGGAATTGCTGTATTGTCACGGCTAATCACAGGGTAAGAAATGAAGCGTTGGTACGTTATACAGGTACTATCAGGTCACGAAAAAAAGGTTCGAAAAGCCATTTTAGAGAGCAGAGAAGCGAAAGGAATGGTTGAGCTTATCGAAGAAGTTCTTGTGCCTTCAGAAAATGTGGCAGAAGTGAAAAAGGGTGAGCAAAAAATATCTGAAAAGAAGCTTTGGCCTGGATATGCACTTGTTCTCATGGATATGACTGACGAAGCGTGGCAGTACATTAAAAATACGAACGGTGTGATCGACTTCATGGGTGGCGGCAAGCCTGTGCCACTTGCTAATGAAGAAGTAGAACAGATTTTAAGTGAACTAGACACTCGTAAGGGTGAGGTAGTTCACAAACATAAATTCGGCGTTGGTGATCGAGTGAAGATTACTGACGGCGTCTTCGTGAACTTTATAGGATCTATCCTTGAAGTGAATCACGAAAAAGGAAGGCTCAGCGTAATGGTGTCTATCTTCGGCCGTGATACCCGGGTCGATGACTTGGAATTCTGGCAGGTTGAAGATGTGCCAGCTGATGCTGAAATATAAATAACATCAACCACATGTGATAGTAAATCACATAATAAATGGGAAACTGATGGCGAAAAAGAAAAAACTGGAAAAAATCCTGAAACTGCAGATACCTGCAGGGAAGGCTAACCCAGCACCACCGATCGGACCAGCGCTTGGTGCAGCTGGAGTGAATATCATGGCCTTCTGTAAGGAGTTTAACGCAAAGACACAGGATAAGGGCGGAGACGTTTTACCTGTCGTTATTAACGTTTATTCTGACAAAAGCTTTGATTTCATAACAAAGCAGCCACCTGTACCAGAACTCCTCAAAAAGGCAGCTGGTATCCAAAAAGGATCAGGTGTACCTAACCGAGATAAAGTTGCTAAAATTTCAATGAAGCAAATTGATGCTATCATTGAAAAAAAGCTTCCTGACATGCGAGTTGCATCTAACGATGCAGCACGACTTGTTATCATGGGTACAGCTCGATCAATGGGGATTGATGTTGAAGTAGCACAAGAGCAATCAGGAACATAAGAATGGGCAAACGATCGAAACGTAGAAAACAAATTGAAAATAGTTTCGACAAAGAGAAGCTATATTCTCTTGAAGAAGCTATTCAGATACTGCAAAGTTGCCCTCCTGTAAAATTTGACCAGTCGGTTGAGCTTTCAATCAAAACTGGTGTTGATCCAAGAAAATCGGATCAGCAAGTGCGTAGCACTGTGCTCCTTCCACATGGTACGGGAAAGCAACTTCGAGTACTCGTTCTCACTAAGGGTGAAAATGAGAAAAAGGCAAAAGATGCAGGTGCAGATTTTGTTGGAAACGATGAACTTATTCAAAAGATTCAGTCTGGCTGGACAGATTTTGACGCTGTTATTGCAACACCAGACATGATGAGAGAGGTTGGAAAGCTTGGTAAAGTTTTAGGACCTCGAGGTCTAATGCCTACCCCAAAAGCAGGAACTGTAACAACTGATGTTGAAAAAGCAGTGACTGAAATTAAAAAGGGTAAGGTTGAGTTCAAAGTCGACAAAAGTAGTGTTATCAATAATGCTGTTGGAAAACTTTCTTTTCAGAAAGAACAGCTTGTCGATAACGTAAGCGCCCTTGTCTCTGCAATAAACAGAGCAAAACCTGCTACTGCCAAAGGACAATTTCTTAAGTCAATTGTTCTGTCTTCAACAATGGGGCCAGGAGTTAACTTAGAAATGAGTACATTAGCGAGCAGTTAAAAGGTAAAAAACGCATGAGACAAGAAAAGCAACTTTTACTAGATGATATCAAAGAGAGAATTGACGAAGCACCGGCTTTGGTACTTCTTTCATACAAAAACCTTGATCCGAACAAAGCGGCGGATCTTAGAGATGATTTCCGCAAGACCGGAGGATCTCTCTATGTATGCTCTAAAAGAGTTCTCCTAAAAGCTGCGAGTGAAAGTGGAATTGAGTTTAACAAAGACTCACTCCAAGGTCATATTGCAGTCGCTTTTACTGGAGAAGATTCTATTGAGTCGACAAAGGTATTGTATAAATTCTCGAAAGATAATGAAGACACCCTCAACGTTGTAGCTGGTCATTTCGATGGCGCAGTTGTTTCAAATGAGGACGTAGAAGCTATTTCTAAGCTTCCAAGCACGCAAGAAATGCGGTCTATGTTCGTTGGTACACTAGCCGCACCAATGCAACAGACAGTTGGCATCATGAACTCACTCTTAACGAGTGTGCCACATTGCTTGGAGAATAAGCGACAGAAAGAAGAAGAGTCAGAACAATAAGAATATTGAGAGGTTAAAACCGTGAGTGAAGATAAAATTCAACAACTAGTAGATGATCTGAGCAACTTAACAGTTCTCGATCTTTCAAAGCTTAAATCAGCTCTTGAAGAGACATGGGGCGTTGAAGCAGCAGCTGCTGCACCAATGATGATGGCTGCTCCTGCAGCTGGTGGAGCTGCTGAAGCTCCAGCTGAATCAACTGAATTTGATGTTATTCTTGATAGCTTCCCAGCTGACAAGAAAATCGGCATCATTAAAGTTGTTCGTGAAATCACAGGTCTTGGACTTAAAGAAGCAAAAGAGCTTGTTGAGGGTGCACCAAAAACTCTTAAAGAAGCTGCTGCTAAGGCTGAAGCTGACGAAATTGTTAAGAAGCTTACTGACGCTGGCGCGAAAGCAACAGCAAAAGGTGTTTAATCACCAGGTTGCTTGTTAGCATATAACACATATTTGAGCAGAGCCCAGAAACGGGCTTCTGCTCTTTGGTGTATAATTGATTCTCAGGTGAAATAATTATTTTGAAAGCATGCGAGCTTTACAATCACTGAGCTGAGTTTAAACTAAAATGGTAGCAAAAGTCAGCAAGCCATTAATTTTGGGAGGCCTCACATTATGTTAAAAAGACCGCCTAATAGGGTGAGTTTTCAGGAAAAGGAAGAAATTATTGATCTTCCTAATCTTATCGAAGTTCAAATCAAATCGTACAAAGAATTTTTTCAAGCAGACCGACTCCCTCACGAGCGAGAAAATGCAGGCATCGAAGAAGTCTTTCGAGAAATTTTTCCTATTAAATCGTACGATGAAAAAACTGTTCTTGAGTACCTTTCGTACAGCTTAGGTGTACCAAAATATACACCTGAAGAGTGTGTGAGAAGAGGTATTTCTTACAATGTGACACTAAAAGTTAAATTCCGTCTGACAGACGAGACTGGAATTAAAGAAGAGGAAGTGTACATGGGAACTATGCCTGTGATGACAGATCACGGGACGTTCATCATTAATGGTGCAGAGCGTGTTATTGTCTCCCAGCTCCATCGTTCACCAGGTATCGCTTTTGAGTCAGAAAAACACTCGAAAGGAACAAACCTCTATTCGTTCCGAATTATTCCATATCGTGGAAGCTGGCTAGAAGCTTCTTTCGATATAAATGACCTTATATATGTGTATGTTGACCGAAAAAAACGTCGACGCAAGGTGCTAGCAACCTCTTTTATTCGAACACTTGGATACTCAACTGACGCAGATATCATTGAAGAGTTTTTTAGCACAATTCGAGTAAAGCTTAAGTCTGAAAAAGACTTCACTAAGCTTGTTGGTAAAATTCTAGCAGAAGACGTTGTTGATGAAGAAAATGGCGTTGTATTTGGGAAGGCTGCTGAGAAATTGACGACAGCAATGCTGAAGAGAATGCTTGATGGTGGAATCACTGCGCTACGTGTTGCAGAAGATGCAGATGAAACAAGCCCTATCATAAAAATGCTTGCAAAGGATCCAACAGACTCCTACGAATCTGCGCTTAAAGACTTTTATCGAAAAATTAGACCAGGTGAACCAGCAACACTTTCTAATGCTCGTTCGGCAATTATGCGTCTTTTCTTCGATCCTAAACGATACAACCTAGGCCGGGTTGGACGGTATAAGTTGAATACGAAGCTGGGTCAAGAAATCAACGACGAAGAACTTGAAACTGTTACTCTAAAGAAAGAAGATATCGTTGAAGCGCTGAAGTATTTAGTGCGCTTGAAAGCCGGTGACGAGAAAGCAAATGTAGATGACATTGATCATCTTGGAAACCGTCGTATTCGATCTGTTGGTGAGCTTATTCAAAACCAGTGTCGAATTGGCCTTGCAAGAATGGAGAAAATAATCAAAGAGCGAATGAATCTATTTGATTTTTCTGCAGATACGCTCACTCCAGGAAAGCTTGTTTCAGCAAAAGGTCTTGCTGGAGTGCTCAAAGACTTCTTTGGTCGGTCTCAGCTGTCACAGTTTATGGACCAAACAAATCCAGTTTCTGAGCTAACACATAAGAGACGACTTTCCTCGCTTGGACCTGGAGGGTTGAATAGAGAGCGAGCAGGTTTTGAAGTTCGTGACGTTCACCCAAGTCACTACGGACGTATTTGTCCTATTGAAACACCTGAGGGACCAAACATTGGTCTTATTACCTCTCTTTCTACCTACGCAAAGATCAACGAATTTGGGTTTATTGAAACTCCATATAGAATCGTCCGCGATGGAATCGTTACAGAAGAAATTGAGTACATGACAGCTGACCAAGAAGAGCACTGTGTTATTGCTCAGGCATCTGCAGCATTAGATGAACATAGTATGTTCGCTGAAGATATTTGCTGGTGTCGTTTTAAGGGTGAGCCGATGAGAATTGAGACAAACCTAGTTACACACATGGATGTCTCTTCAAAGCAGCTCGTTTCAGTTGTAACAGGTCTTATCCCATTCCTTGAGCATGATGATGCGAACAGGGCGCTTATGGGGTCGAACATGCAGCGCCAGGCTGTACCTCTTCTAGAAACAGATGCTCCTATTGTAGGAACAGGTCTTGAAGCGCGTATTGCTCGTGACTCAGGAGCTGTTATCGTTGCAGAAGAAGATGGGACTGTTGAATATGTTGATGGGTTTAAAGTAGTCATTGCGGCAAAAGCGAACCCATTGAACAAGAAAACATACTATCTGAAGAAATTTCTTCGCTCAAACTCAGGTACATGTGTAAACCAAACACCGCTTTGTAACGTCAATGATGAAGTAAAAGCGGGTGATGTAATCGCAGATGGTCCTTCAACTGACAAAGGTGAAGTTGGTCTTGGTAAAAACGTTCTTGTCGCATTCATGCCATGGTGTGGATACAACTACGAGGATGCGATCATCATTTCTGAGAAATTGATCCGTCAAGACTATTACACGTCAATTTATCTTGAAGAGTTTGAGTTAACGGCTCGTGATACAAAACTTGGTAAGGAAGAGATTACTCGAGACATTCCAAATGTTTCTGAAGAAGCACTTTCTAACCTTGGGGAAGATGGAATTATCCGAGTTGGAGCTGAAGTTAAGCCAGGTGATATCCTTGTTGGGAAAATTACACCAAAATCTGAGACAGAGCTTTCACCTGAAGAACGCTTATTACGAGCAATCTTTGGAGAAAAAGCATCTGATGTAAAAGATGCTTCTCTAACTGTCCCTCCAGGAACAGAAGGTGTAGTCATGGATGTAAAAGTCTTTAGTCGAAGAGACCGCCTATCTAAGACTGACGATGAGATGGTAGAAGAAGCTTCTCGGATTAAGGACATCCATAAAGAGTACAAAGAAAAAGAAGAAGAGCTCAATCTTCAGCTTCACGAGAAGCTTGGAGCCCTTCTTCTTAATGAGCAAGCTCCAGAGCCAATTTTGCATCGAATTACTGGTGATGCAGTTATTGAAGCTGGGAATACATTCACACAAGATCTTCTTGAGTACCTAGAATCTGAAAATCCAGATAATCTCATTATACCTAACAATGAGATGTACAATACGCTAAAAGAGATCTTGAGATGGTATGAGCTAGAAACGCAGAAACTTGAAATGCAGCATAAGTCTGAGATTGAGTTTATGCGTAAAGGTGATGCAGAGCTTGATCAAGGTGTAATCAGACAGGTTAAAGTATACATTGCGACAAAGCGTAAGCTTCAAGTCGGTGATAAAATGGCTGGGCGACATGGTAACAAGGGTGTTGTATCTAACATCGTTCCAGAAGCAGACATGCCATTCTTGAATGATGGACAAACTGTTGAAATCATTCTGAACCCACTTGGGGTACCGTCCCGTATGAACATGGGACAGCTTCTTGAGACGCATCTTGGAATTGCTGCACGAAAGAAAGGCATTTATGTAAAAGCACCAGTCTTTGAAGGGTTCCCAGAAGATAAAATTTGGGAAATGATGAAAGACGTTGGTTATCCAGAAGACGGAAAGATGGAACTTTTCGACGGAAGAACCGGTGAAAAACTCGATAACCGTGTAGTCGTTGGCTACATCTATATGTTGAAGCTTTCTCACCTTGTTGCTGATAAGATCCACGCTCGTGCGATTGGTCCGTATTCCCTAGTAACTCAGCAGCCACTTGGTGGTAAAGCTCAGATGGGTGGACAGCGATTTGGAGAGATGGAAGTGTGGGCGCTCGAGGCATATGGTGCAGCTCATCTTCTTCAAGAGATGTTAACAGTGAAGTCAGATGACGTTGCTGGAAGAACGCGAATTTACGAATCAGTCGTAAAAGGCGATAACATGCTCAAAGCGGGAACGCCAGAGTCATTTAACGTACTTGTAAAAGAAATGCAGGGTCTTTGCCTCGATGTTCGAGCAGAGAAAGCTGCGGAAGAAGGGTAATCTCAGGAGACATACGTGCAAGAAGAGTTGTTAGATTCAGAATTTGACAAATTGACAATACAAATTGCGTCTGATGATGTAATTAGAAATGATTGGTCACGTGGTGAAATTAAAAAGCCTGAGACGATCAATTACCGAACTTTTAAGCCAGAAAAAGGTGGTCTTTTCTGTGAAAAGATATTTGGACCTACGAAAGACTGGGAATGTGCTTGTGGTAAGTACAAAAAGATTAAGCACAAAGGGATTGTTTGTGATCGCTGTGGTGTTGAAGTCACTCTTTCAAAGGTGCGACGTGAACGAATGGCTCATATCGAGCTCGCTGTACCAGTCGTTCATATCTGGTTTTTCAAGACCCAGCCATCAAGAATAGGTAATATTCTTGGAATGAGTGTTGCAGACCTAGAGCGGGTTATCTACTACGAAGAGTATGTAGTTATCGATCCAGGCACAACAACACTTGAAAGAAAACAACTACTTAATGACAACGAGTATCGTGAAGCACAAGAGAAGTGGGGTATTGACTCATTCCGCGCTATCATGGGTGGAGATGCTATTCGAGAGCTTCTAGAAAAAGAGGACCTCGCATTTCTCGTTGGTGAATTGAAGGAAAAGCTTCGCAAGACACGATCTATGCAGGCACGAATGAAGATTGCAAAACGTTTAAAAATTGTTGAAAGTTTTGCTTCTTCACCAAACCGTCCTGACTGGATGGTTATGTCGCTCGTTCCTGTCATTCCGCCAGACCTGCGTCCGCTCGTTCCACTGGATGGGGGACGGTTTGCAACATCTGATCTCAATGATCTATACAGACGAGTCATTAACCGAAATAACAGACTGAAGTCGATTCTTAAGTTGAAGACTCCAGAAGTGATTATCCGAAATGAGAAGCGAATGCTTCAAGAAGCAGTTGATGCGCTTTTCGATAATGGTCGTCACGGACATCCTGTCATGGGGGCGGGTAATAGACCGCTCAAAGCATTGTCTGAGATGTTGAAAGGAAAGCAGGGTCGCTTCCGTCAGAACCTTCTTGGTAAGCGGGTTGACTACTCTGGCCGTTCAGTTATTGTTGTTGGACCGGAGCTCAAGCTTAATCAGTGTGGTTTACCTAAAGAGATGGCACTCGAGCTTTTTGAGCCATTTATTGTAAAACGACTTCAGCAAAAAGGGCTGGTTTATACAATCAGATCTGCTAAGAAAATGATTCAAAGGAAAGATGCTGAGGTTTGGGACGTTCTAGAAGAAATTATTAAAGGGCATCCTGTTCTTCTAAACAGAGCGCCAACACTTCACCGCCTTGGGATTCAGGCATTTGAGCCGGTCCTGATTGAAGGAAAGGCAATTCGTGTTCATCCTCTCGTCTGTCCAGCGTTTAACGCTGACTTTGATGGTGACCAGATGGCTGTTCACGTTCCGCTTTCTGTTGAAGCACAGCTTGAAGCGAAGTTGCTTATGATGGCACCTGATAACATCTTCCTGCCATCTTCAGGAAAACCGGTCACTGTACCTGCGCAGGATATGATTTTAGGTCTGTACTACTTGATGCATGATCCTATCTATGATCCTGCTGAGCATGGAAAGACGACTAAAGCGTTTAGCTCATCTGAAGAGGTGTTAACAGCGTACTACGCTGCGGGTAGTTTCAACTGGTCTGAAGAAGAAACGTCGCGTGTAGATGACTATGGCCGTGGTATTCATGTTCATGAAAAGATCAAACTTAGACTAGAAGACGGTATTATCGAAACAACTCCAGGGCGAGTTCTGTTCAATACCATCGTTCCAAAAGAAATGGGCTTTCAAAACTATGCACTTCGGAAGAAGAAGGTTCAAGAGCTGATTAATGAGACACATAAGAAGGTTGGTCTTGAGCGATGCGTTCAGTTTCTTGATGCGTTGAAGCGACTTGGATTTGCTGAAGCGACAAAGGCTGCTCTTTCGATGGGAACAAAAGATATTGCAATTCCTGATGAGAAGCAGAAGATGCTTGATCAAGCAGGAGAGCAGATGCAAGCAGTCATCCAGCAGTATGAAGACGGTATCATCACAGATGGTGAAAGAAAGTCTAAAATTATTAGTCTTTGGACAGAAGCATCTGAGACGATTTCTGATGAATTGTTTAAGATCATCAGTAAGCCGAAAGGAAGAGAGCTCAATCCTCTGTTCCTCATGATGGATTCTGGTGCTCGTGGTAACCGATCTCAGGTGAGACAGCTTGGTGCGCTTCGTGGTCTGATGGCAAAGCCTTCAGGTGAAATTATTGAGTCACCAATTACATCAAACTTTAGAGAAGGTCTGTCTGTTCTTGAGTACTTTATTTCTTCTCACGGTGCTCGTAAAGGTCTTGCCGATACAGCTCTGAAAACGGCTGACTCAGGATACTTGACACGTCGTTTAGTTGATGTGTCGCAAGATGTGCTTGTGACTGAAAAGGATTGTGGAACACTTAATGGAATTGAAGTTGCAGCAATCAAGCAAGGTCAAGAAGAACTCCTTCCTTTACGGGATAGAATTTTTGGACGTGCTGTCTGCGATGATATTCTACAACCTGGTGATTCTACGAAAGTGCTTGCTAAAGCAGGTGATATTCTCACAAAGATTCAAGCGAAAGCTATTGAAGATGCGGGTATCGAAAGTGTGAAGGTTCGATCTCCACTAACGTGTGAGACGAAGCGTGGTGTATGTAGCCAGTGTTATGGACATAACTTGGCAAACGGCCGCCCTGTTGCTGAAGGGGAAGCAATTGGTATTATTGCTGCTCAGTCAATTGGTGAACCGGGAACCCAGCTTACAATGAGAACCTTCCACCTTGGTGGTATTGCATCTGCCCAGGTCAGTCCTGAGCTTGTTGCAGAGAAGGCTGGTATTGTCATTTATGAAGACCTTCGAACCGTTAAAAACGAAGAAGGCATTCACCTTGCATTGAACAAGAATGGATTTTTACATGTTGTTCGTGATGAAGGGAGATCTTTAGAGGAATATAAGAAGCTCTTAAGCTCTAAATCAATCGAACCAATCCAAACCTATTCTGTGGCGCTCGGGACACAGCTCTTAAAAGCAGATGGTGATGTTGTCGTGGCCAACGAAAAAATTGGTAACTGGGAACAACATAACATTCCAATCATCTGTGAGCGTCCTGGATACGTTAAGTACGAAGATCTTGTTGAGGGTATTTCGACACACAGAGAAGTCAACAAGCAAACTGGCCAGTCTGAAATTGTTGTGAAGCAGCACCGGGGTGAGCTTCATCCACAGATCATTATTTATGCTGATAAAGCATGTACTGAGCTTGTTGGAACGTATGCAATTCCATCTGGAGCGTTCATTTCTGTACAAGATGGTGATCATGTTGCAGCGGGTGCTATTCTTGCTCGTCTTCCACGCGGAGCGATCAAGACTAAAGATATCACCGGTGGTCTTCCTCGTGTTGCTGAGCTTTTTGAAGCACGCCGACCTCGAGAAGCTGCTGAGATTGCGAAACTTGATGGTATCATTGAGTTTAAAGAAATCCAAAGACGTAATCGAATCGTTGTTGTCAAAGATGAGGACACAGGTGTTGAAGAAGAGCATCTTATTCCTCTGACAAAGCACCTTATAGTGCAGCGTGGTGATTATGTTGTGAAGGGACAGCAGCTAACAGATGGTCTTGTTGTACCGCAAGAAATTCTTGAGATTTGTGGCGTTAGAGAGCTTCAAAAGTACCTGGTTAATCAGGTTCAAGAAGTGTACAGGCTTCAAGGTGTGGATATCAACGATAAGCACATTGAGATCATTGTACGCCAGATGCTACAGAAAGTACGCGTTACAGATCCAGGTGATGCAACATTCCTATACGGAGAGCTTGTTGATCGAAAGAATTTCCATGAACAAAATGCGAAAGTAATGGAAGAGGGTGGGAAACCTGCAAAAGCAGTGCCAGTTCTCCTTGGTATTACGAAGGCTTCTCTTGGAACCGACTCTTTTGTTTCTGCGGCATCTTTCCAGGAGACAACACGAGTACTTGCAGATGCAGCGTGTGAAGGAAAAGTAGACTACCTTCTCGACTTTAAATCTAACCTTATCATGGGGCATATGATCCCAGGTGGAACAGGATTTATTGACTATAAGAAGCGAGTCAAGAAGTTCATCGAACCGGATGAAGAGGATATCCTCGACTTTGCGTTTGCAGAATAAAAAAAAGGCCGCCCTTAAAGCGGCCTTTTTTTTTGACTTGTTATGCACTACCGGCTGATGCGGAACTAGCACTTGCTCCTGCTGAGGGTGCGAGACTCTCAAAGAATGCAACCACTGCTCCTGCGCAAGGTCTGTTTGCTGGGTGCGAATCTTTCATTTGAGCAATGAAAGCGTCTGCACGCTCAAAGCGAGCATCTTCTGATCCAGACTCTTGAGCACTCCGAATGAACCGGCGCAGTATGCTATCAGCTGCATCTGCAAGCTGAAAGATATCCTGTTCAGGGCGAACATAAAAATGAAGTCGTTCGAGCTGTTCTTCAGGTGTACCTTCGCCACACAATGGGAGCAATTCTTCAAGGTCTGCCTCTATTTGAGGTAAATACTCAGGGTGAACAAGAGGTGGAGTTCCATCTTCATTCCCTGTAATGAACTTTTCTCTGTCTCTTTCAGAGAGCTCAAATTCAGGATTAATTCTGCTCATTGCAAGCAGAAAATAAAGTTGCTCTTCATATGAACGCTGGCTCATATCAAGGTGTCCGATAGCTTTTGCTTGCCTTGCACCTTTAAACTCGAACCGAGCCGTTTCACCAAAGTCAGAAATGCCACCTGGTCTTCCTGCGAGCGTACTTAAGCAGTTATCAAGTCTCGCATCTCCATGGACGAGTCCATGGCTATGTAGATGTTCTAATCCATTTGCCGCAGCGGCAATTGAAAGGGCTCTCTCTTCAAAAGTTGGAGGTGTATTTCTATGTAAAAACTTTAGTTCCTCTTGAAGAGCAAAAGAGCATCTTTTGTCCCCTTTATCAGTAGGAACAGTCCCCTTAAAATAGTATTCTGGAAGGGGAAGGTATGGAGATGGAGGTATCGAAGAGACGAGAGAAACCTCTTCGCAAATTGTAGGAATAGGCGATTCAGAGCCATCTGACTCGCTCACATAACGTGGTTGTTGAAGTATAAATCGAGTTCCAAGCTCGTCTGTTTTTGTCAGAGTGATGAAGTGTGCTTCAAACACTTCCTTTGTTGATCCGGAATCAGCTGGATCAGATTTTTTTGGCATAACGAGGTGTAGATGGCCGTTCGTGTCTCGAACAACAACTGTGAGATTTGAAACAGAAAAATGAGAAGGATCTGGATCAGACGATCCGCTTACAGTGTGGTCACCAGGTCGATAGATGTGCCTATGTGTTTTAGGAGAAGCAGGGTCAAATTTCCTCGCTGTGAAAGAATTATCTGCCCTTCTAAATGCATCAACTGTAAGAGCTACAATTTGACGAAATTTTTTGGGGTCGTGACCAGGATACATTCTTCTTCTAAGAGGTCGACATGTTGCAGGGGGGCGCAATTTGGTAAGCTGCTCTATTGTAACCATCGGGAGTTTAGAAAGAAGAAAATCTATTTCTTCCTCTACAGTCGAGGGTACTGAAAAAGGTCTGTCGGTTGGTGAAAAAGCGAGTTCGTGTGGTGAGCCTATTCTTTCTAAAACCTCTGGAGAAGCTGAAGAGCTCCCTGCAGAAAGTGGGGCAAAGCTGCCTAATGATGCTGCCATAATATCTTCCTCTTTTAAAATATTACTTATGTAAGATTACATCTAGTATATCAAAAAAAGAAGTTATTGAGTAGATTTTTTAAAGAATATTTTTACATTAAACATAACCCCTTCTTTATAAAGGGGTTATGTTTTCTTCTTGTTACAAGAGTTCAAGAAGCTTTTTTTCCAGCTTTCTTGTATCTGCTGCAAATTTCCTAATTCCTTCGGAAAGCTTTTCAGTAGCCATTTGATCTTCATTAAGCATCCATCGAAATACTTTTTCATCGACTTCAATTTTTTCTACTGAGACTTTATCGGCTTTTTCTGAGGCAAGTTTTTGTGGTACAGAGCCTTCTGTTTCTTGTAATTCTTTGAGTAGTTTTGGGGAAATTGTGAGTAGGTCGCACCCTGCAAGCTCTAATATTTCGTCAATATTCCGAAAAGAAGCTCCCATCACCTGGGTTTTATATCCAAATGATTTGTAGTAGTTGTAAATGGATGTAACAGAAACCACACCAGGATCTTCTGCAGGTGGGTATCCATCCTTTCCTTCAGCTTTTTTATACCAATCGAGAATTCTTCCTACAAATGGTGAAATGAGCGTGGCATTTGCTTCGGCACAGCCAATTGCTTGAGCAAGAGAGAACATAAGTGTCATATTACAGTGAATTCCTTCAGCCTCTAATTCTCGTGCTGCAAGAATTCCTTCCCATGTTGATGCTAATTTTATAAGGACACGTTCTTTTTCGATGCCAGCTTCTTTATATAGAGCAATATATTCTCTCGCTTTTGCAAGTGATCCCTCGACATCGAATGAAAGGCGAGCATCAACTTCAGTTGAAACTCTTCCAGGTACATGCTGCAGAATTTCTACACCAAAATTTACAAAAACTTTTGTAATCGCGTGGTTTATCTGTTCGTCTTGTGAGCTACCTTTCTTTTTGCCATATTCAATAGCTTCTTCTACTAGGTGTTTGTATTCTGGTATTTCAGCTGCTGCGAGAATGAGTGAAGGGTTTGTTGTTGCATCTGTTGGTTTATAGAGTTTGATTTGGTCAATTTCACCTGTATCGGCAACAATTGTTGTCAGTTTTTTTAGTTCGTCAAATTTAGACATGAGTGTACCTCTTACATTTTGGTATCAGTCTACAAAAAATAGAATATTATGCAAAACAGCACGCATAATTTATATCCAAATTTTTGACCAGACTCTCAATTCTAAAAAGAGAAAGGGAGCAAGCGAGTTGATTTTTCTATTTCTGAAAGAAAAGAATCATTGGTGAATCTTGTGTGGGCACCTTCTAGCGTCAAAACGGTTTCATCTGATTGTGATAGGAGCTCAATAAGTACTTGTGAACTTTCTATTGGAAGCCGAAAAACATCGCCACCATTTCGTTTAAAAAAATGAAACGAGTGTTTTTTGGTGCGTGTTGTAACATATAGGGTGAGGCCGTTTGGGTGATCATTTAGATGTTTTGATATAATTCTGCAGTACCATGTGTTTTCTATGAGTAACCACTGGAGTGTAAATGTTTCTATTTTGTTTGAGAGTATTGTTTCTATCTTTTTGCTTGCATACGGACCTGAATTAATTCCGTTTGTTGAAAATGAAAAAGGTGTAGACGAACTACACCCTGAAAAACAAGAAAGAATGAGTAGAACAGATGAGAATCCCCATTTAATGGGCAATTGAGCCACCATCTTGAAGCGTAGCGAAGAGGATTCCTCCAATTGCCAGAACGATAAAAGTAATTCCAACCCCATTCACTGTAACTTCTTGAGTCGTTTTTTGGGCTTGCTCAGTGGACTCTGCTTGTTCAACTTGTTCTTGCGACGGTGCATCCGTCTGAGCAGCAGACAGGACAGCAGTAGGTAAAAAAATAGCAGCTAATAATATCCGAATAGCGTTCATAGAATTCCTCATTTAAATGGTGAAAGCCTACGTCGCATGTTTGAAAAATTCAAGAAAAAATCACATTATAAGCGAAAATATCTCAAGCAGCATTGTACCAACAATTGAAGAGTTTTCCAGTGCTGAATGCTGTGAAATGTGTAATACCTCATGGCATGATAATAGAGTTGAGTGTGCTATGTACGGAACAAACATTGGCTAAGAAGGTGGGAGGATGTAGATCCTCCCGAAAAGAGTTAATGCGAAGTTGTTGTAGTTGTTACTGCTGAACTTCCGTTTCCTCCGCATCCTGTAAATGCTGTAAACATCCCAACAAGTGTCACTACAACAAGTACTTTTGCTACTATTTTCATACCTTATCTCTCTAGTTAAAATTCGGAAATGTAACTTTGCTTTTTTCTACCACGTGAAATAACGTACGAACCTATTTAATGTGCATGAACTGTAGATGCGGAAGGTGTATTCACGTCTCCTCGTCCAGTAGAAGAGCAACTACATAAGGAAGCAAAAAGAATGAATAGACTGCATACTGTGATCGAGAGAAATGCTCGCATAAAACCTCAAATGGATTCGTAGTAATTTCAGTTCACTTTGCAGTATTGACCTGCAAATGTTCAAGCTTTTTTTGAGCGAAAGATAATTCACTTTTTAGTTTTTTCAAGCACTCTTGCATTGTGTAATATAAAAGTACTTTCTCTCCACTTCCTAAAACGTTTGAAAGTTCATGCTCTAGACTTGAGAAGAGCTTTTTTGTAGAAGCATGCTCTTGGAGATATTCTTTGAGAGATGAATGAGCAAATGGTGGAAGCTGAGAAAAGTATTTCTTTTCAATACGCTCAATTTTGGAGCGTTGAATAGAGGTTAAGACGTCTCCGAGATGTTGGGTAAGAGCAGCTGAAGAGATAGTTGTATTAAAGTCTTCTACGAGAAGGGAGAATGCGTCTTTCTTTACAGCAAAAGAGAGAGTGTATGCATTTGTTTGTGAGAAATAAATGGCAACGAGTGTTGAGAACAGGCCATGGGGCGTTGAGTATTCCATTTGAAAAAGTGTAGCATTTCCTGCTTTCGTTTTTTCTGTTCCCAGCTCCCTGAAAGCAGCTGCATCTTTCTTTAAGAGTTTTTTTGCCGCTCCGAGATATGACTTTGTAGATCCCGTATACGCTTCTTTCGCAAGAGAAAGAGATGGAGGATAGCTTTTTGAAGGTGATACGAATGTCAAAATAATACATGGTGCATCTCCTTGAGGTGAAAGGAGATTCCACCCTTTCGGAGGTGTGAAAACAAAGTGTTCACTGCAGGCGCTCGAAAAAATGAAAAGAAGAAAGAGAAGTGTCTGTTTAATGTGTTGCATGCGAGTGAGTACTCCCGCCGCCGCCACCACCGCCGCCGCCACCGCCACCGCCATCGTCAGTACTTGGATCGATGAGTACGGCAAGAACGGTAACAGCAACTGCCAGTCCAATTCCCCATGCAACCATAGAATTGCTGAGCGCAGTATAATTCGCAGCGGATGAACTCATTCCCACGCGCTCATAATAGTCATCTTCATCGTACTCTTCTTCTGAAGTATATGCAGGAGGAAGTGCTAGTATACGTAATGATAAAAAGCTTGAAACTGCAAAAAGCCATACGATTTTCTTCATTTTGGGAAATCGACCAATTTATATTTCAAAAGTTTAAGTTTACATACCGCTGCGTTTTCTGCAATCGGGAAGTTGCAACTCTACTTAAAACATACGCATTTACTGAATCGATTTTGGAGAAGTTAAGTGTGAAGGAGCTCCAGAGAGCAGGAGTTTCCTTGTCATTTAAAAACTGATCCAGTATCCTTCGGCCAATATCTCTTGAAACAAATCTGATAAGTGAGACTCTAATGAAAGCTTTCGATACAGCGAATGATAAGGTAAAAAAGCTTTGTGAGGTGCTTAAGAGTGATACTCTTGAACCTGCCAAGCAGGAAGCAGCACAAATCATTGAACATGCACATGCTGAAGCAAAACGGATTATCGAGGAAGGAAAGCAAAATGCACAACTTCAATTTGAAGAAGCAAAAAAGCGCATTGATCAAGAGAAGAAAGTTTTTGAAACTTCGGTAGGTTTAGCTGCAAAACAAGCTATTTCATCTTTAAAGCAAGAGGTTGAGAATCTCATTCTCAATAGAGGTATAGAGGAAATAGTGAAAAAGACAACTACAGATGAACAAACTGCAGGTAAACTTGTAGAGGCCCTGATTGCTTCTATTCAAGATGCAGGTATTGACGGAAAGGTCGTAGCATATTTGCCGAAACACATTTCAAAAGAGCATGTCCTTTCAGTAGTTGGCAAAGAGGCACTTGAACTCATCAATGACGAACATCTTTCAGGTGGTGTTAGGGTGAAAATTGTAGATCAAAACCTTGTGCTCGATTGTTCGGACCAAGTGCTTAAAGAGCTTATTGCTCAGTATATCCGAGAGGAATTAAGAGAACGAATTTTTAACGCGTAGGTTTATGAGCCATTTTTTTTACACTGCCTCATCCTTACCGCAACTCTACTGTGGAGTTCAGCCAGAAATAACTTTTTTTCATTTACTTGAAGTTCTTGAGGAAAATCTTTCTTCAAAAGAATTTGAAAGGGTGAATGAAATACGAGAATTTCTAGACGTTTTAAATATTAAACGTCTTCTTAAGGGACAGGCAATTGATAACAGAGGTGTAAAAACTGAAAAAGAACTCGATCGGTGCGTCGTTGAATGTGAAGGATTTCACTCTGCTGTACTTGAATTTCTCTACACATATGAATCAAGAGAAGAACGGCTAAAGCATTTTACTGAGCTTCTTTCGTCATACCTTGTTGCTAAATCAGAAGAGACATCAGGGTTTACAAGGAAATATTTTTATTACGAACGACTTTTACGCCTTTCTCTTGTTGGGTACAGGTGTGCTAAAAGAGGTGGTGATATTGTTGAAGAACTAAAATTTGAGGATCCTAGAGACCCATTCGTTGCGTCTTTGATCGCACAAAAAGATACAACTCATTTTGAGTTTCCCTTTGAGCTAGAAGAGCTCACTGAACAACTTGTGCAAGCAAGAAATCCAATAGACGAATATCGAGTTCTTTTTGAGCATCAGTTTGCCTTTGCAGAAGGGGAAGGACAAAACTCGGTATTTTCTCTCGACTATCTCCTTGCATACCTTGTTCAGCTTATTGCAGTGGAGAACTGGGAGGCAACGAGTGAAGAAACAGGTAAAGGCATTATAGAAGGAATGGTATAATTGTGAATGACGTTGAATACGCAACCGGTGAAGTAGTAAAAGCATTCGGAAACCTTCTACAAGTTGAGTTTCACGGAGATGTTAGGCAAGGTGAAGTTGCTGACGTGCTTATTGGAGATCTCAAGCTTCGTGCTGAAGTGATAGAAATAGCAGGGTCTATAGCAAAGCTTCAGGTTTTTGAAGATACTGTGGGAATCAAAAAAGGGACAAAAGTTGCATTTCAGCATCATCTTCTTGAGGCAGAACTTGGTCCTGGATTGATTGGCTCTATAGTTGATGGCCTACAAAATCCCCTCGAAGAGGTTGCAAATGAATCAGGGCTCTTTTTAAAGCGAGGCGTTTATCTTCCTTCCTTGGATAGAAGGAAAAAGTGGGACTACACTCCAACAAAAAAAGTTGGTGACGTTGTTTCTCGAGGAGATGAAATTGGCTTTACCATGGAAGGGCGGTTTCATCATTCGATTATGTTGCCATTCGCTTTATATGGTGAGTATACAATAACATGGATGGCTCCGGCAGGTTCATATACTGTCGCAGAACCTGTAGCGAGAGTCAAAGGCCCTCATGGTGATGAGCATGATGTTTCAATGATGCAAAAGTGGTCCGTTAAAGCACCACTTATGGCAGGGAAAAAGGTAAAAGCTCGTCGGATGATGGACACTGGCTGTCGTATTCTCGATACACAATACCCTGTACTAAAAGGGGGAACCTTTTGTATTCCGGGTCCATTTGGGGCTGGGAAAACAGTTATTCAGCACCATTTATCAAAGTATTCTTCTGTGGATATTGTCATCATTGCAGCCTGCGGTGAGCGAGCCGGTGAGGTAGTTGAAGTACTGCAGACATTTCCACATTTGACAGATCCGCATACAGGTGAATCACTCATAAGCAGAACTGTAATCATATGTAACACATCATCTATGCCGGTTGCTGCCCGTGAGGCATCGGTCTATATGGGTGCAACGATTGGTGAATACTACAGACAAATGGGTCTCGACGTCTTGCTTTTAGCAGATTCGACTTCTAGATGGGCTCAGGCGATGAGGGAAATGTCTGGAAGACTAGAGGAAATTCCTGGCGAAGAAGCGTTTCCGGCCTATCTAGCTTCTCGAATTTCATCCTTTTATGAAAGATCGGGGGTGATTCAACTCCCTTCTGAGAAAAAAGGTTCGCTGACGATTGGTGGATCGGTATCACCGGCTGGTGGTAACTTTGAAGAACCTGTTACGCAGGCAACGCTTTCTGTTGTAGGTGCTTTTCATGGACTTTCGAGACAGAGATCAGATGCACGAAAATATCCTGCAATTGACCCGCTTATCTCTTGGACAAAGTACACGGATGAAGTTGGAGCTGAATTAGAAGCTCGATACCCCAACTGGGGAGAGAAGACACAGGCGGCGGCTAAACTACTCCGAGATGGAGATGAGATCGGGAAACGGATGGAAGTAGTCGGAGAGGAAGGCGTTACAATCGAAGATCTTCTTTTATATCTAAAAGCTGAATTATATGAGTTTTCGTATCTTCAGCAAAATGCATTTGATAAAGAGGATGCATACTGTCCACTTGATAGACAAATTGAACTTTTTGCTCTTGTGCAAGAAATTTTTGAGACTGAATTTGATTTCTCAACACACGAAGAAGCGAGAAATTTCTTCCTCAGTTTGCAAAACCAGGTGAAGAATTTAAATTATATTCCATTTCAATCAGATAAATATCTGAGAGAATTTAAAGCAGTTCAAGAGCGACTTCAGCAAGTTGCGGCAATGAGTAGGTAGGTGAGGAAATGAATAAAGTGTACGACCGTATCCTTGACATTCGAGGGAATCTTATAACCGTACGAGCAGAAGGCGTTGGTCTTGGTGAACTTGCTTTTATTCACAGAAAGTCAGGTCAGAAAACGTATGCTTCTGTACTTAGTATCGATTATGATAAAGTGACACTTCAGGCATTTGAGAACACGAGAGGTGTATCTACTGGAGATAAGGTGACGTTCCTAGGTAAACAAGTTGAAGCAACGTACGGCCCATCACTTCTTGGCCGCCGCTTCAATGGAGTGGGTGATCCTATTGACGATGGACCGGATGCAGTTGGGGAGTCTGTTGAAATTGGGCAACCCTCTTTTAACCCAACAAAACGGGTTGTTCCTCATCAGCAAGTTCGAACAAACATTCCGATGATTGATGTGTTTAACTGCTTAGTTAAGTCACAAAAAATCCCTATCTTCTCTATCGCAGGGGAACCATATAACCAGCTTCTTATGAGAATTGCCAATCAGACAGATGCTGACGTTGTCATCATTGGTGGAATGGGACTGCGATATGATGACTATCAAGCATTTATCGACAATGCTGAAGAATCCGGATCGCTTGAAAAAACGATCATGTTTATCCATAAAGCAACGGATCCAGCAGTAGAATGTATGCTCGTTCCGGACATGGTGCTCTCTTGTGCAGAGCAGTTTGCAACTCGTGATAAAGATGTGCTTGTTCTTTTAACAGATATGACTGCATTTGCAGATGCAATCAAGGAAATCATGATTACGATGGACCAGGTCCCTTCAAATAGAGGGTACCCTGGATCTCTGTACTCCGACTTGGCTTCTCGTTATGAAAAAGCGGTTGATATTGATGGGAGTGGTTCCATTACAATTATTTCGGTAACAACTATGCCCGGTGGTGATGTAACACATCCAATTCCGGATAATACTGGATACATTACAGAGGGACAATACTACCTCCATGGCGGAAGAATTGATCCTTTTGGGTCGTTATCGAGACTGAAACAACAAGTTATCGGCTCAGTCACAAGAGAAGACCACGGAGACATTGCTAATGCTCAAATTAGGCTCTATGCAGAGTCTAAAAAAGCACGAGAAAGACAGAGTATGGGATTCAAGTTATCGCGTTGGGATGAAAAACTCCTCAATTTTTCTTATTTATTCGAACAGCGAATGATGAATCTCCAAGTAAATATTCCGGTTGAAGAGGCGTTGGACTTGGGTTGGAAAACGCTTTCTGAATGTTTTGATGAAAAAGAAGTTGGTATTAAGCAGGAACTGCTTGAAAAATATTGGCCAAAAAATGGATGAGGCATAGTCTGTGGCAGACATTAAGCTCACAAAAAATGAACTTCGATCGCAACAATTGAAACAATCTCAATTGAAGAAGTACTTACCAACTCTTCAGTTGAAAAAGGCTCTTCTTCAGGTTGAGGTGAATCAGATTGAAATGAAAATTGCGGAGCGCATTCGTGAAATGAATGCATACAAAGAGGTACTCGAGAGGTCATCTCGTCTTTTTTGTGATACGCATGTTGCGGATGTATTTTCATCACTTGAAATTACAGAAGTAAGAAAACAGTATGAAAATATTGCTGGAGTCGAATGTCCGGAATTAGATGAAGTTATTTTTGCTCAACGAGCGTACAGCTATTTTGATACCCCTCTTTGGGTTGATAGTGCGACTGAGCAAGCAAAACAACTTCTTATTGCAAGAGAATATGTTGAAGTTGCCCGAGAGAAAAAACGAGCTCTTGAAAAAGAACTTCGCGATGTATCCATTCGTGTAAATCTTTTTGAAAAAATACTTATTCCCAGAACAGAGAGTAACATTAAGAAAATTAAAGTCTTTCTAGGGGATCAGCAGCTTGCATCAGTCGCTCAGGCAAAAGTTGCAAAAGCTAAAATTGAGAAGAGGAAAGCTCGTGATAATTGACGTTCAAAAAGTTGTCTTCGTTGGATCTCAAGATGTCCGAGATCAATTTTTTAAAAGAGCTCAAAAGGAAGGGATAATTGAATTTATTCATTCAAAACGTTCAAAGAAAGGTGAGCTCCCCAAACCCCTTCAAGACACGCTCAAGGCGATCAAAGTTTTAAAAAAACAACCTGTTGCAGATCAGTATGAAGAAGCACCTGATGTTGATAGAGATGAGCTCGTTACAGAGGTGCTTCATGCAAAAGAGCTTCACGACGGACTAGAAGAAAAAAGAAGATATCTTTTTGCTGAAATAGCTCGTGTATACCCACTTGGTGACTTTTCTCTAGAGCAACTTCGAGAAATTGGGAGTGAGACAGGGCTTCGCTTTCGTTTTTTTGCAATCAAATCAAGTAAGCTGGAAAAAGTTGATCTACCTCCTGAGCTGTATCACATTTCTTCCGAATACGGGATGGAATATTTTATCTCTGTTTCAAAAAAAGAAGTACAGGCCCCTGAATTTTTAGAAATCCATACTGAACAGTCACTGTCGACTTTGTACCAAGATTTAGATCAAGTTCAAGCTGAATATTCAATAGTTCACGAGGAATTAAAAGAGCTTGCAGCCTATCTGGATATTCTTAAACTCCATCTGATCAACCAGTCAAATGCGTTTAATATTATCCACGCAATTGATGGAACGGAGCTAGCTCTTGATGATGCGCTCTTCTTTGTAGAAGGGTGGATTCCGAAAAATAAGCTTCGAAAAATTGAAGCAGTTACGAAAGGCCTTCCCGTACTTTCAGATGTTGTCGCAGTTGAAGAGAGCGATATTGTGCCAACATATATGGAAAATACAGGGCTTTCTGCTGTTGGTGAAGATCTTGTGCACATTTACGATACACCTGCAACAACAGATAAAGATCCGTCAATATGGGTGCTTTGGGCTTTTTCATTCTTCTTTGCTATGATTGTTTCTGATGCAGGGTATGGAATGCTGTACTTACTTGGAGGGCTTATTGTTAAGTGGCGATTTAAAAAACTTCAGGGAATGGCTCGCCGCTTTGTTACGATGGTCCTCATGATTGCATCTTTTTGTGTTGGTTGGGGCGTTCTTACCGGTTCGTATTTTGGAATTGACCTCTCTCCACAAAATCCCGCAAATTCAATTTCTCTACTCCACTTAGCAGCTGTGAAAAAAGCTGAATACCATATGAGTAAAAAGGACGATGTCTATCAGTTTTGGACGAAGAAATTTCCTAAGCTTACAACAGCAAAAACTGGGCAGGAATTTTTGGTCGGTGGTGTCAAAGAGAAAGAGGGAAAACTCAAATATGAAATAGTTGACGAATTCAATGATAATATCCTCATCGAGTTTTCTATTTTAGTTGGTGTCATTCATATCTGTCTCTCACTTTTTCGCTATCTTCTACGCGACTGGGCTGGAATTGGATGGGTCTCGTGTATTATTGGTGGCTATCTTTTCTTTCCTTCGATGCTGAAAGGAACATCTATGATGAATTTTCTAGGTGTTGTTTCAAAAACAAATGCTGAGTACTTTGGTTTGCAGATGCTTTTTGGGGGCGTTGCTGTAGCAATGATACTTGCTTTGATTCAGCATAAAAAAGGTGGAATAGGTGAGATTACAAAAGGGATTCAGATTTTCGCTGATATCCTTTCCTACCTTCGTCTGTATGCGCTTGGTCTTGCTGGAATGATTTTGGCATCTACATTTAATGATATGGGTGAGATGGTTGGATATGCAATTGGATCGCTTATTATTGTAGTCGGACATGGAACGAATATGATTCTTGGCCTTATGGGAGGAACTATACACGGTCTACGTCTCAATTTTCTAGAGTGGTATCACTACTGCTTTGTCGGGGGTGGGAAATTGTTTAACCCCCTTAAATTGTTAAAAAGGAGTACATCATGAATTTTGATATGGTAGGACCAGCAATCGTACTTGGTCTTGGGTGTATCGGGAGTGCTATTGGTTGCGGTATTGCAGGTATGGCCTCACACGGTGTAATGAGTCGAGTTGATGAGAATCACGGTAAATTTATTGGTATGTCTGCCGTGCCTTCATCGCAGGCGATTTATGCATTTGTATTAATGCTTCTCATGGCAAACAGTATTCGAGAAGGTTCGCTTTCTGCGCTTACTGGTCTGGGAATTGGTTTTTTTGTTGGATTAGCTATTCTTATTTCCTCTATTTATCAGGGAATGTGTGCTGCAACTGGAATTCAAGCTTCAGCTAAGCAGCCTGCGGTTTTTGGTAAGTGCTTTGCTGCGCTCGGGATTGTGGAGTCATTCTCTCTCTTTGCGTTTGTTTTTGCACTCTTGCTTATATAAGGAGAACTGTTACATATGGGGCATCGAGTCGAAAAAGACACACTTGGTGAAGTGAATGTACCGGAGGATCGATTGTATGGAGCTCAAACAATGCGCTCTCTTACAAACTTTCCGATTGGTACTGAAGTTATGCCAATTGAAGTCGTGCATGCTTTTGGTTATGTCAAAAAGGCATCCGCCATTGTGAACTGTCGGCTTGGTCTTCTCGATGAAGAGAAAAAAAACCTCATTTCTGAAGCGTGTGATGTATTAATTCAGGGAACGCTCGATACAGAGTTTCCATTGAAAGTATGGCAAACTGGGTCTGGAACCCAGACAAATATGAATGTCAATGAAGTCATCAGTAATTACTGCATCCGAAAGCGAGGAGGGGTAATAGGGTCTAAAGACCCTATTCACCCAAATGATCATGTGAACATGTCTCAGTCATCAAATGACACCTTTCCAACTGCAATGCACATTGCGGCGCAAATAAAGATTCGTCGTGAGCTCATACCGCATCTTGAAATGCTGCACACGGCACTTGATGAGAAAGCTCAGGCATTCGACTCTATTGTTAAAACTGGACGGACGCATCTCATGGATGCAGCTCCTTTGACGCTTGGGCAAGAATTTTCTGGTTATGCTGCACAAATAGCTCATGGTATAACAGCTATTCAAAAGGCGCTTTCCACTCTCGAAGAGGTTGCGCTTGGTGGAACAGCTGTAGGAACCGGGTTGAATTCACATCCTGAATATGCAAAAGCAGTTGCAGAAGAGCTTACAAACCTTCTTGGATTTCCTCTTTGCTCAGCTCCAAATAAATTTGAAGCGTTAGCTGCTAGCGATGCGATTGTTGAAATGAGTGGTGCACTTAAAAGAGTTGCCGTCTCAATGCACAAAATTGCAAACGATATTCGGTTGCTTTCTTCAGGTCCTAGATGTGGTGTTGGTGAGATCAAACTTCCTGAAAATGAACCGGGATCTTCGATCATGCCAGGAAAAGTGAATCCAACACAGTGTGAATCAGTGACAATGGTTTGTGGCCAGGTCATTGGAAATGATGCTGCTATTTCATTTGGAGGTGCAAATGGACACTTTGAGCTCAATGTGTATCGTCCAATGATGATATACAATCTTTTGCAATCAATTCAGTTACTGTCTGATTCCGGAAAAAACTTTGTTGAAAAATGTATCTCTGGAATCGAACCAAATCATGAGCGAATAGCCCATTTTCTTGATCAATCACTTATGTTGGCAACAGCACTGAATAAAGTAATTGGGTATGATAAGGCTGCTCAGATTGTAAAAAAAGCGCATGCTGAAGGCACTACATTAAAGAGTGCAGCAATCGATTTAGGTTATTTGACTGAAGAAGAGTTTGATAAAGCTATTGACCCTTCAAAAATGGTTCGTTTTTGACTGTAAGGTTTTTTTAATCGAGAATTGCCACAGTTCTACAGGCTGCTTCTGCTCCAATAGAGACACGTATAGGTAGAGAAACCACTGAAAATGTTTCATCGGTAATAGCTGAGAGATTTGTCACGTTTTCAATGATGAATTTTCCAGCTCCTAATATTTTTTTGTGGACCGGAAAGCTCATATTACTTCCGTCTGGTGAGAGTGTATCGATGCCTATTCCATTGATATCTTTTTCAATAAGATAGCATGCGGCCTCTTCATCAAAACCCGGGAAGTGCATATCTCCATTTTCATCTTCATTTCTGTATGTGGTTGTATTGCTCCATCTCTCAAGCCACCCAGTATACGCTAAAACAATGCTATGCGGCTTGATAGAGCCAAATGTTGACTCGTACTCAACGATGTCTTCTTTTGAAATAAAATAGTCTGCATGAGACTTCTTCCGTACATCAATAAGATGACCGGGTGCAAAAAATTGCTTTACATCCATTTCCGCAATCGTGCTTCCATTTTGGAAAAAATGTGAAGGAGCATCAATATGCGTTCCGATTCCTCCATGCATTTTATATGCATAGACTAGGCACCCTTGTTCATAGTCTAACTTCTTGGATGCTTCAAAGCCACAGCGACCAGTCCAGCTTGGTACTGATTCATCGAGGGGATGAGTAAGATCAACAAAACGTTTATTACTAAACATAAAACTCTACGAGTTGAGGTGAATACCAATCCTTGAGAGAAGAAAGCGTCCCATAAGAATTGGGTGAAGTATACAATGTTTAACGAATGCCCAGTAATTAACGGAAACAACTTTTTTCGTAAACGGTCTAGGGAGAGTATTTGTGAGTGCATCAGAAATCCATTCAGGATATGGAGGTGGCATTGGAGGAAGGTCTTCTATGGAAAACCAGTTAATTGCCTGTGTTTCCGTTGTCAACACGGTTTTACCTGACTCAACTCGACATTCATAAATATGGCTTATATTGGAGAGTTTGTTTCTTGGAGTATAGACACCAATTTTCTCCTCTATAACCACATTCAAGCCAGTCTCTTCATGGGATTCTCTAACAGCTGCAGCTTCAGGTGATTCGTTAAGGTCAATGCCTCCTCCGGGTAAAACCCAAACAGGAATATCACGTCTTTTTACAAGAAGAACTTGGTCTTTTGATTGATTTAGAATTATTGTGTGTACGCTTTGATTCTTTTCCATAGTATTGTATGTTGATTGTAAAAGATGCTTCGAAAAGGAACAATGAGAAAACTGTCTATCATAGCAATTTTTTGCGTACTTTTTGCAGGGTGTACAAAAAACCGGTTGAGTGTGCAGCATTTTATTGAAACCTCAGATGAGAGGGCTTCTGTATTTGTTGGATCCCCAGACCCAGAGAAAGAGTCGCCAGGCTTTCATCTGCTCTACGTTCAGTGGAATCTTCCTGCATCAACTGGAGAAGAAACGTATCTTACTGTAGATGTGCTTTTTGGAAATATGACAATTAAGCAATACAAAAAGAACTTAACTCGGAAAAATGGCTCCTATTCCTTTCGGATACGTGAAGATGAGCTTCAACGAAATAATGGTATCTTAACGTATAAAGCTGATGTGAAAAGAGGGCAGCGGTGTATAGCTGAATGGAAAGACCTTATGTGGTTTCCTCTCATTACAAGACCAACGGATAACCAAAGACAAAAATCGTAGTCATTTTTTCACTGGTATGGCATGCTAGTCCAGCTTTACTAGTAAAATAATATGAGCAACTAAATGAATTCTTTAGAATTATGGATAGAAACTCTGAATCAGTGGATTTGGGGGACGCCGCTTATAGTTCTCCTTGTAGTCGTTGGGATTCTTCTCACTATTAGGACTCGAGGGGTTCAATTTCGGTATCTTGTGTATGCTCATAAACTTGCTTTTACTCGCCATGATGATTCTGCTGAGGGTGATATAAGCCATTTTCAAGCTCTTATGACAGCGCTTGCTGCAACAATAGGTATAGGCAGCATTGCCGGTGTTGCTACAGCAGTTGCTTCGGGTGGATTAGGTGCACTTTTTTGGATGTGGGTCGCAGCGTTTTTTGGCATGGCGACAAAGTATGGTGAAGCAATTCTGGCGATAAAATATCGCGTCTCAGATGAAAATAATGAGATGTGTGGTGGCCCGATGTATTATTTAGAGCGGGGGTTAAAAAGTAAGCCCCTTGCTGTATTGTTTGCATCTCTTGCGGCTATTACTGCAATTGGTACCGGAAATATGGTTCAAGCAAATTCCGTGTCATCGGCAGTCTATGATCTTTTTGGTATCCATCCTATATGGTCAGGCATACTACTTATGATCCTTACTGGAGGGGCCCTTCTTGGAGGAATCAAAAGTATCGGTAAAATTACAGGTTTTCTTGTCCCTGCCATGGCTATTTTTTACATTGGTGGCGGACTCATTATTATTCTTATGAAATGGCAGTATGTACCAGAGGCATTATATGCAATTTTTCGTGCAGCTTTTTCAGGACAGGCTGCTGTCGGAGGCTTTTTAGGTGCCACAGTCATGCAGGCAGTCCAAATGGGTGTTTCTCGGAGTATTTTTTCCTCGGAAGCAGGGTTAGGGAGTTCTCCGATTGCTGCTGCTGCTGCAAAAACTGATACTCCAGGTCGTCAAGCATTGGTATCCATGTCGAGTGTGTTTATTACAGCCGGAATTGTCTGTACGATTACAGGTCTTGTGATTGCAATAACAGGTGTGCTTGGTTCACAAGGAGCTGATGGGAGTGTTCTCGATGGATCCGCACTTGCATTGCATGCATTTGATGAAGTACTTCCTGCAGGTGGACTTATTGTTACTATTGCACTTATCCCATTTGCTTATTCAACAATTCTTGGTTGGGCATACTACGGTGAAAAATGTATAGAGTATTTATTCGGCGTGCGAATGGTTATGCCTTATCGATTTATTTTCACACTTGTTGTTATCCCAGGCGCAGTCCTTTCACTCAATGTAGTGTGGGGGTTTGCCAATATGATGAACGGGCTTATGGCACTGCCAAATTTGATAGGATTATTCCTTCTGTCCGGAATCATTTCTAGAGAGACGACTGCTTTTGACGCGATTGTTCGGCATGAGTCAATAAAAAAATCTTGATAAGAAATTCATAAATTTATATCTTAACAGAATCTTAAAGAATAAAAAGGGGAGGCCGATTGTGCCGGATTCTGTAAGACCTTGTTTACCTCTTTCGTATCATCAAGGAGTCGGCGAAAGCAAGGGAGCCATTTCTCTTTATGTCTCCAGAAAAGTTGAGGTAACGTTGCCAGCATCTCAGCTTACAGCCAATGAAGCTGAAGCATTAGAAAGAGACAAAAAGATTTCAGGCGCTGTGTATGTGGTAAAAGCCCCCCGGGAAGAAAGCCATGATGAGATCTATGCTAAAGTTGAAATGAAAGCTCTCGAGTCTTTGGGGATCGTACTTGATGGTGAAAAAATTGGAAGAGATATCTCAGAGGATGTTTTTGTCTATCAATCAAAAAAATTGCTTCAAGATGTACTCCCAATACTTTCGAGAGAACAACAAGCAAACAAACACTTTTTAGAAGCATTTCAAAAGATCATCATTTTACTTCCTAAAATCTCATTACCTGAAGGGTTGGAACGTGTCTACCAGCTTTGTAATCCGGTGTGTTCAAAAAGCCAACTTAAAAAAATATGCAGCCGAATTGTTGATCTAAAGCCTTCTGATCCTGCGTACGCAACACTGCATCATTTGTTTGCGAAGCACGCGCCTAGTGGTGACCCGTCGATCTTATTACGAGCGCTTCTTGTTGGTGATAATATTCCCCACTCTGCACTGCGCTTTACGAATGTCATTGGAAGAAGCGAGGTTGCTCTGTTTGAAAAAAGGGGCGCGCTATATCTCCATTCTCCAGGTAAAGATGATGTTCTTGTAGGGGTTATTGCTTCTGGTCGTAGCATTCCAGTTCGAGCATTTCCATTGCCTGAGGATGTTCATAAAACTCGCCTCATCGGTTTTTCAACCTTAGAAGAGCATACCTTATCGGTATTGCGTCTTCCTCAATCAGTCGATAGGATGGAATATGAGAGGCATCTATCAAGCCTTCGGAGAAAGCTTTCTGGCTTAAGTAGTGTTGTTGTACCAAAAATTGAAGGAAGGACTGGATCTCATTACCTTCTTTCTCTTCAAGCTATGCAAGGGGCCGTTCCCTTACATCTTGCATTGAGTGGGAAAGGACCTTCCGTTTTCACTCGTTTTATTTCAGATTATATGAGACTGATAACACATCTTTCAAAAGACCGCGGTGTCTATGTTACTCGAACTCCACTGAATACTGTTGTATTGTATGGTGATGAACTCCGATTATATGCACATGAGCATATGCTGAGTGACAGAGTGCCACCAATGCTGAGTGCCCCGCATATAGAAATGTCACCTTCAATTGGTCATAGTTTAAGTATAAAAGAAGCAACGATTTTTGAAGAGCACGATATATTATGGGGATTCGGTCATTTTCTTGTACACCGTCTGTATGGGCAAGATGCACCATTTTTTGAAAGTTTTAGAAGTCGGAAAGTATCGTATGAATCGTTCTCTCCAGTACGATTTTTTGAAGGCTTAGAAACGAGAGCAAGAACACTTCATGTATCAGATGTAACGCCAAGACCTAATCCTCGAACGTATTCGATACGGATAAAGTGCTACGAACTTCTCGTTTATGGGTGCTTTACAGCAAGGCGCTCTTTAGTCACACTAGAGAACATACGGTTTTTTTGGGATTGTTTACGAAGAACATCTGATTCAGAATTGAAAGACATTGTTCCTATAGACATGTTTGATGAAATCAGATCACTTGGATATTACGAAGCGGTTGCTTTGTTTCGTCTTTTGCTTGAGTCTTTTCGGCAAGGCAAGCGAATTGGAGGATCACCAACTCCTTCGAATGAGACTGCACCTGTAGATGATGAGCCAAAAGCTATTGCAAAATGGGTGCCAATGGACGATGAAGAAGAGTGCGATTCACCGCTATTAAGGACAAAAAGTGAAGACATGCTATGGTGAAGCAAAAGTAGTCACACCAATCGAGTGAGTGGTATTTTCCTTACTCGAATGACCCCAATGTATCATTAATTGCCTGGAGCGCAGCTTCAGCCTCTTTCAATTCTTTTTGTGTTTTTTCAACAAGTTCTTTTGGAGCTCTTTCGACAAAAGAAGGATTCGCAAGTCTTCCCTTACTTCCTTCAATTGCTTTTGTCAGCTTATCTCGCTCTTTTTGGAGGCGTTTCTTTTCCTTTTCAAGCAAGGTTTCAGGTAGAGGAATAGTTATTGTGATTCCCGATTTGACACCTTCAGACACAATTTTTTGTGGACAACGTTGATCAAAATGAATTGAATGAATAGGAACCAATGCAAAAAAAGTTCCTTGGTTGTCCTTAAGAAATTGTTGTTGAGCTGGATTTCCCTGAATAAAGACTTCGCTTTTTTCAGCCGGAGGAAAGCCCATTTCAGCTCGAATAGTTCGAACTATGTGAATGTAGTCTAAAAGAGTTTCATATTCATGCTCAATATCATGGGAAATGTCTTCATTTGAAACGACCTCCGGATAAGGGGCTACAATGCAGGAGTGCGCTTGAAGAGCGTGTGCCATTTCCTCTATATGTGGGCACCCAGATTCTGTAGCTAAATGCGGGAAAAGCTCTTTAACCTTATGGAATAATTCTTCTGTGATAAATGGTGCCATAGGGTGCATGAGTCGAATGGCTGCGAGTAAAACAACAGCAAGGATACGTTTTTTGTTCAATGCCTGTGAAGGCTCACCAATTTTACCAAAAAGATACGGTTTTGTAGATTCAACATATCGTGCACAGAAATCATTCCAGAAAAATTCATATGCTCCAGTTGCTGCACTGTCAAATGAGTATGACTCAATATTCTCAGAAATATTCTGTATTGTTCGACTCATTTTTGAAAGAATCCATTTATCGTCTAAAGTGAGAATAGCTCTGTCTATTCCTAAAGAGAGCTCCTTAGCTGATATATCTAAATTCATGAAAACAAATCGTGCACCATTCCAAACTTTGTTCGCAAAATTTTTGTACTCTTCAAATCGACGTCTATCAAGGTCAATCTGTCTTGCATGAGTAGCAGAAGACGTAAGGGCCATGCGCATTGCATCTGCACCGTAGGTGTCTATGATCTCGATTGGATCAATAACATTCCCCTTAGACTTCGACATTTTTTCCCATTTTGAATGCACATCTTTTGGAAGAGGCTCTCCCATGTCATATTTCTTTTTTTCATCAGGGGATACGTAGGTGATGCCAGATGCTTCGTCCATTCTCCAATACGACTTACCATAAATAAGTCCATGAAGGAACGTTTGTGTAAACGGGACTTCTCCCATAACATATTCACCCATAAAAATCATTCGAGCAACCCAGAAGAAAAGAATGTCATGTCCTGTGATGAGCGTCGTATTCGGGTAAAAAGTTTCTAATTCAGGTGTTTTTTCCGGCCAGCCTAGTGCGCTAAATGGCCAGAGAGCGGAAGAGAACCATGTGTCTAATACGTCGCTGTCCTGCTCCCAAAGGTCTGGGGTTTTTTCAACTTCAGGCGGAACTCCTTCACCGTCATAGCATATAACCTGTTCTGGATCATTTTTATTGTACCAAACAGGAATTTGGTGTCCCCACCAGAGCTGCCGTGAAATACACCAGTCTCTTAGATTATTAATCCAATGGTTGTATGTATTTTCCCAATGTGGAGGTGTCAACGTGACTTTTTTTTCTTTGACCGCAGACAAAAGTGTGTCTTTAAATGCTGACAACTTGACAAACCATTGTTTTGAAAGGTACGGCTCGATGATAGCTTTAGATCGATATGAAACGCCAACACGGTGCTTGTGAGGTTCGGCTTTTACAAGTATTCCTTCTGCCTTAAGTTTTGCGACAATAGCCCTTCGAGCTTCTTGCATAGACATGCCGGCAAATTCTTCAGCTACATCATTAATTTTCCCATCGGGTGTCATGATATTGATCATGGGAAGAGTATGTCGCATACCTATTTCATAGTCATTTGGATCATGTGCAGGTGTAATTTTAACAGCACCTGTTCCGAAGGATTTATCAACATAATGGTCTTCAATAATGGGTATTCTTCTCTTTGTAAGGGGAAGGAGTATATGTTTTCCTATAAGTGACGCATACCGCTCATCGTTTGGAGCAACAGCTACAGCGGTATCGCCGAGCATTGTTTCCGGCCGTGTGGTTGCAATCACTATTTCTCCACCACCCTCAATTGGATACCTAAAGTGCCACAGAAATGAATCATGCTCTTCGTATTCCACTTCGTCGTCAGCGAGTGCAGTCTGAGAAACAGGATCCCAGTTAACGAGATAGTCCCCTCGATAAATGATCCCTGAAGAAAACATTTTTTTGAAAACGTGGCGAACAGCCTTTGAAAGGTCTGGATCCATGGTGAACTTGAGTCGACTCCAGTCGGCACTACATCCAAGTCGTTTAAGTTGGGAGAGGATGTGTGATTCATTTCGCTCTTTCCATCTCCAGATATGCGATACGAACTCTTCTCTTGGGTATTCTTTTCGGGTTTTGCCTTCTTGAGCAATGAGGTGCTTTTCTACAACAGTTTGTGTGGAAATGCCTGCATGGTCAGTTCCAGGTTGCCAGAGAACTTCGAACCCCTTCATTCTCTTATACCGCGTGACTATGTCTATAAGCGTGTCTACCAAAGCGTGGCCCATATGGAGGTGGCCCGTTACGTTTGGTGGAGGTATCATTACGCAGAAAGGAGGCTTAGTAGACTTTGGATCTGCTTCAAAAAAATGGCCTGCCATCCAATAGTCGTACCATTTTTTCTCAGTTTGTTCTGGGGTGTATGTTTTTTCTAGCTCTGTCATGGCAAGAGAAAATACCATACTTTTTTAGAGGAAATCAAGGGGGATTTGTATATTTGCTTTTGTTTGTTCTAAAAGTTTTATGACATGCGTAATTTTTCGTTTCTTTTTTTGGCACGAAAAGAGAAGGGCAAGGTATCGGTAGAGTTCAATTTTTTCCCATACAAAAGCACCCTTAATCCATTCATCGTTTTCTTTCGTATAATCAATATGACCAAGTAAATAGTGGGCCAGGAGGGCTGAGGTTGGGGGATTTTTTGTTTCTAAGACGCCGTGGTAATGTACTTCAGCAATCTCGACACCTTCAGTAACAAAGAGATAGCACCCATACAAGGAGAAAAATGGTGAGGAGTAGTCCTTGATAGCGTGTTGTGTATAGGGCCTGAGGATTTCTCCTGCTTTTTGATAGTCTCCACTGAGAAGAAGGCTCCATACATACGTTTGCTTTATCCAAACCATAAGGTTAGGTTCAAATTCATGTGTTTTAAGCGACTCAAAAAGAGGAAGGATATTTTCAACTTTTTCAGGTAAGAGGTGCTTTCGCATAAGAAAAATGATTTGTCGCACCTCATTAAATCCTGGTTTTTGTGGAAGTTTCAAGAGAGCTGAATCGAGGGTCTTTATTTGCATCCACTTTTTATATGCATAAAAATCAGGTTCGTTTTCACATTCAAGAAGGACCTTTTCTGCGAGTGTCTCACAGCCAAGTTCAAAAAGAGCAAAGAGCGCATTTGCAAGGTGCATGCTTCTATTTGGAAGTGCGTGGGGCATAGTATTAATAATTTCGAAAAGAGTGATAGGTTTGCACAGCCAAAAAGCAAGGAGTATAGCATTAAAATAGTTTGTTTCCTCTTGAGAAGAAAACGCTTTGGGTACTTCGATGAAATAGGGTATTTCAATGTGCCTTGAAAGCGAATCAAAAAACCGCTGAACCTCTTGATGTTGTAAAATTCGTGGAAGGTGTAGAAGGGAAAGTAGTGCAAAAAAATAGGCTTTCTTTCGCTCAGATCGAGCAGATTCAAGTAGTCTAAAGAGCACATGTTCTTCAAGCATATAAAGGAGGGGATGACCCTTAAATCGTCGAATACCAAACTCTAAACATTTAATCTCTTCTTCTAAGTCTTCTTCAGCCTTGTAGACAATTGACTTCCCTAGATACTCAAGTGGAGCTCCTGGGGTGTTGTGTAACTTACTAAATTCATCAAGTGCTTTTAAGAAGTAATGAGACTTTAGATTTGAAAACGGCTGTGCTTTCCCTTTTTCTAGTAAGGTTAAGCCTGCACGAAAAACAGCTTCTCGCCCCTCCATTCTTCCTCGAAAGGAACGAGCAATTTTTTGATATTCCTCAAGAGCAGTGTCATAATCATGGCTGCTTAAGAATGCATCTGGAACTGAAAGGCAGTTTACCATAACGCTATGACTTCCTGTGAGAACATGAATTGGACTCACATCAAATTGGGCATCTTTGTAAAGAAGTCCAATGTGGCCACCCACCATAGGAATATGGGAAAGATAATTGAGGCGTATTTCATCATCAACCAATACGCGAATGAGGTTATCGATCTTCTCTACACAAATTTTGTATGATTTTCCAGATTGAAATGTCAAATCCGTTGTTGAAAAGACTTCAACATTTGAGCGGAAAAGTGAGATCCCTTTCCCATTTTCTTCACCAAACCAAACGAGGTATCCATCTTCCAGAGATTTTCTTTCATGAGGTTTCGGGATGTTGCATAAAAAACCAATTCCACAATGCGCAGATTGAGGGGAGTAGGTGAATTCATAGCGGGCATTGCCTGTGAATGACTCTTTCGAAATCATAAGCATGACCCATTCCATAACGTCTGTTACGCGAGTGACAGCAATGTGTTTTGCGAGTAAAATATTTTCTTGGAATTCCCAATCATCATGGTGTTCTCGTGACAGTTTTCGTGAAAAGCTCCATTCTGGGCTTCCTTCAATATACTGCTCAATGTCACGAATAAGAGCATGCACAGACTGGTACCGATCTTCTGGTCTAAAAGCGAGGCATTTATGTACGCATTTCACAAGTTGTGCAGGGATGTCTCTGTGCGGCGCTACTTCAGTTGGGTCAATGATTTTCTCAAAACGGGCTTTTTTTCTAAAATCCTTCAGGTTGTTGCGTGAAAAGGGGAGATGCAGTGTGAGCAAGTAGTATAAGATAACCCCAAGCGCATAGACTTCACTGGCAACAGATGCCGGATGACCGAATGCCCTCTCAGGTGCCATATAAGCAACTGTGCCGACTACTTTTCCAGGCATCGTAAGTTCAGGATTTTCGGATGTTGGAAGAATGTCCAGGTCGTCGTCGGGCTCTTTTTTAAAGCAAGCAAGCCCCCAATCTATTATAAGTACTTCACCGTAGGTCCCAACGAGTATATTTTCAGCTTTTATATCGCGATGCAAAATGCCTGAATTGTGGGAGTAATCAATCCCTTGGCATATACTTAAGAATGTGCGGATGAGCTGAGGAATAGATATACCAAGTGGATGTGGGGTATCACTTTGTGCAGTCTGCCGTAATATAGCCTTAAGTGTTTCTCCTTTGACGTAGGGCATTGTGTAGTAACATTCATCTTCAATATGCAAAGCATAGACAGGGACGATGGACGGGTGTGTCAGTCTCGAGGCAAGCTTTGCTTCACGAATAAATCGTGATCGGACTCTTTCAGACTCTTTGAGATTCTTTTTTATAACCTTGAGGGCAACTCTTCGCTCACAATCTGGGTCTTCAGCTATATATATTTCACCCATTCCACCCTCTGCGAGTTTTGAAATGAGTGTATATTTGCCCAAACGTCCATTTTCCATACTGTCATCCTATCTTCCTAGAGGTTCATATCGCAAGAAAAAAACGGTCAGTCTTTGCAAAAAACAGGAAGGCAATATAGTCTATCGTCCTAAATTATTTAGGCGGATAAATATGAGTAGTATTGGGGATCCATTTGGACCGGGGGATGTTAGAGTAGAGAATTCATTTGGTACCAGCACAATTGCTCATCCATATGTTGTCGTTAAAAACGAAGTTGATAGAGTCCGCATGCAACTCATAACGTCAATTTTCCACACGATTATAAACAAGCCATTCCCTTCATTTCTTAATGAAAATGGTTCTGTGAATAAGGAACGCTTTTTCTCCCAACTTGAAGCATCTGTCGAGTCTTCGGCACTTACTTTTTTAAAAGGGGACCTTTTGACAGAAGATGGGTTCATCGACCTGTCAAAGCTGGAGATAGTCGATGGGTCTCGGTTACGTTCACTTAACCCAGAAGATGTAGATGTGAGAGAGCACAGCTTACTTTTTGCATCGTCTTTTCCTGCGCTTCATCAAAGAATGAGAGAAGGTCCGATCAAATATCAAACACCTCGGGACCTCCCTCCAACAACCTTAAATTGGTTTAGAGTCGTTCCTGAGGAGCATGCTATCCATAGGCCAATCCCTTTGAGAAGCCTCCCACCAAGCAGACCTTATGCTACTACTGCAGAAGAAGGGAGGCGCTCCACGCACTCAGAAAGAGCAACTGATGGAAGAATTTCAGATGAGACAAGAGTGAGTGAAGAGAGAGTTCACGTGCCCCATCGAGAGAGGAGGGCGAGCTTCCGAGATATCTTAAGAGAGGTGATACTCTGTATTACGTGCACACTGGATGCGATTATGAGATATTTTCGAGTTATGAGTTGCGGATGAGCTGCAAAAACGGTATAAAAATATCCAAAAATCCAAAGGAGTAAAATGAGCGATAGAGTATTGACAGGTGATAGACCTACAGGACCACTCCATTTAGGACACTTTGTTGGCTCACTCCAATCTCGTGTAGAGCTGCAGTCTACAGTTGAACAGTTTGTTATGATTGCTGATGCGCAAGCATTAACAGACAACTTTAAAACGCCGGAAAAGGTCAGGGAAAGTGTTTTTGAAGTTGCATGTGATTACCTTGCTGTTGGATTAGATCCAAGTAAAACGACCATCTTTATTCAATCACAAATACCGGCTCTTTTCGAATTAACGGTGTATTTTTTAAATTTAGTGACTATCAATAGACTGAAACATAACCCAACGGTGAAACTTGAGATCACCCAGAAGCAGTTTGGTGAAGGTGTGCCAGCAGGATTTATGTGTTATCCCGTTTCGCAGGCTGCTGACATCACTGCATTTAGAGCAAATCTTGTCCCAGTTGGAGAAGATCAAAAGCCGATGATTGAACAAACAAATGAAATCGTTCGAACATTCAACCGCATCTATGATACAAATGTTTTGATTCCGGCAAAAGCTGTCATCCCAAAAATTGCTCGGCTTCCGGGGATTGATGGTCAAGCAAAAATGAGTAAGTCTCTCGGGAATGGTATATACCTTGGTGAGGAAACGGATTCACTCTTTAAAAAAGTGAAGAAAATGTATACCGATCCAGATCATATACGAGTTGAAGACCCCGGTAAAATAGAAGGGAACACAGTTTTTTCTTACCTTGATGCTTTTGGTACTGACCATGAAAAAATACAAGAACTGAAAGATCATTACCAAAGAGGGGGCTTAGGTGACATGGTGGTCAAAAAGTACCTTATGGAGGTCTTAGAGGCGTTTATCTCTCCGATACGTAAAAAACGTGCTTTGTATAAGCAAGATCCGGCACAGGTTTTTTCGATTCTTGAAGAAGGTACAGCAAAAGCAAACGAATGTGCAAGTGAGACGCTCAAATTAGTCAAAGACGTGATGCAGATTAATTACACAGTTTCTATGTATACCTGATCTTTCCTGGAAAAGAAGGTATTAATCCTCATTTGATTCTTCTTCAATCTCGTGATTGATATCTTCTTCTTCCTCGTCTTCCTGATGCCTGTATCCCTCAGAAAACTCTCGAACAAGAATGAAAAGAGCGCTTACGAGGAAGACAATTGGAAGGATATACTCTTTGTTGAGAGGGAAAGAGTAGGCTCCAAAGATCCCTAAAAAAACAACGAGTGTAACGAATGCGTCGTAGTATCTACCCAACAAAAGTTGTCGAAAAGAAATTGGAATCCCAATAACAAGCATTATCCAAGGCCACCATGCATCTGCAAAAGAGACAATAGCAAGTCCTAGAAAAAAGAGAGCCAGTCCAAGAGATTGTGCTCTATGCCTTGAGACGAGTTGGTTCATGTGTACCTTCCTTCATATCTTTTTCGTCAAAGTCTGGGTGCCGCTTCTTTTTCGGAGCAATGAAATACTCTGTTGATGGGCTGATGATCATGTCTGGATATGACCGCATTTTTTCAAGGTGTGTAAAGGGGAAAAAGTCTGCAAGAATACGCGGAGCTAATTCTCCATTTTCTGCCATTTGTGTTGCACTATAGAGGCAAAGACCAACTCCTAAACCTTTCCCGTAGCCGCTGAAAGAAACCTTTCCATTTTTAAGTTTGACTGAGAAATCCGTACTTTTGAGGTTTTCATCGCCGATAAGACGTCTGAGTTGAACGACGCCGACATCTTTGACATGCGATCCATCTTTGACTCGTACGCCATAAACCTTACTCGATCTATGGTCCACAAAAAGATCTAGCTCAGATACCCTGTTAATTTTTAAGAGGCGCGCAAATTCTGAAGAAGTGAGTGCGTATTTCCATTGATAGTCAGATCGATCTTTCAGAGCAAATTTTGTTTCAACACCTTTTGGTGTCGGAACATTTTTTCGAAAGATAGTAGCGTAGCTTGCAGTATGTCCAGCAGAGTTCTCTGTCCATCCAGCTGCAAAAGGCTGAGAGTCGTATGTCATCACTAAGTATTTTGTGTTGTCAATACTACGATCCATTTCTGAATCAGAAAACGCTTTGATGTATCCTTCGTATTTTGCATTCTTTTTATCAACATGCCAATACGCATCATGATTGGAAAGCGCTGTGTAATACGCGTTTGTTCTGCTAATTATAGCTACAGCATCTCGTACTGCGGAATGTGTTGAATCAGGTAGGGAATGCGCAAGAGAGACTTTAAGAAAATGTTCGACGTCAGTCTCATTCACAAAGCTGAGTCTATCTTCAATCATATAAATATGAATAGCGCCTCTAAATTGCGTTCCGTTGAGGAGGAAAGTTGTATCGGAAGAGGTAGGCACGACTGAAATTTGATGGATTCCAAGAAACTCTTCTCCCCACTTTATTCCTTCAGACATAGGAAAGACAAAATATCTTTTTCCTCGGCTTCCTGAACTAAGGCGTTTTCCAGTCACTGGATCCAGCACTTTAAATCCACCTTTCACCTCTAAGAGTGCTCCGTCCATGTCTTGTTCTAAGAGAACTTTGATAGTGGCCGGCTTTTCATCACGTGTCTGTCCAGAATATTCAGCACGAAACCCAAATAAGGATGGTGTACTAAAAAGCGAAATACAGAGTGCTATAAAAGCTAAATGCATTCTGCGTGGTCGTGGTGACTTGAAATTGTTATGAGTTAGCATGTCGCGTCTGGAACCTCTTTTCTTAAGTGTTCATATGCTTTGCGTGTAACCTCTCTTCCTCGCAAAGTCCTCTTTAAAAGGCCCTGCTTAATGAGGTATGGTTCATGAACTTCTGCTAAGGTATCTGCATCTTCTCCAAGAGCAGCCGCCAAAGTTCCGATTCCCACAGGTCCACCGTCGTGGTCTTCAATAATAGTGGATAAGAATTTTTTGTCCATCTCATCTAGACCAAGTTGGTCAATATTTATCATTTTTAGTCCTTCAAGACATGCCTTCGAGGATATATCATCGTCGTGGTGGATTTGTGCATAGTCTCGAATCCATTTCAACAGGTTGTTTGCAATTCGAGGTGTTCCACGTGCTCGAGATGCAATTTCAAGAGCAGCATCTTCATGTATTGTCACTCCAAGAATGGGTGCTGATCGATGTACTATTTGAGAGAGTGTGTCAGGAGTGTAATAGTCTAGACGGTATTGATTTGAGAAACGGGAACGAAGTGGGCTGGATAAAAGGCCAAGTCGTGTTGTTGCTCCAACAAGTGTAAACGGTTTGATTTGCACACTGACAGAACGTGCTGACGTCCCTGCATCGAGTAAAATATCAAGTGAGAAATCTTCCATTGCTGCATAGAGGTATTCTTCAATATTTCTCTGAAGTCTATGGATTTCGTCAATGAAGAGGACGTCACCTTGCTCTAGCGAGGTAAGAATTCCTGCTAAATCACCCGGCTTATCAATTGAGGGCGCTGATAAAACGGTTATGTGAGAATGCATCTCCTCAGCAAGAATTGTTGCAAGCGTAGTTTTTCCAAGACCGGGTGGACCGTAAAAAAGCGTATGGCCAACAGGCTCATTTCGCTTTCGGGCAGCTTGAATAGTTACAGAAAGTCGTTTCAACAGAGGATCTTGTCCTACAAATTCAGAGAGAGATGAAGGACGAATTTTCTTTTCGAACTGCGTGTCTGCAACTGTTAATGATGACTCAATATACTCAGATGACATGTTCTCCCTTGTATCATATGCATAAAAGAGTAGCAAGAAAAGGAATTCAAAAGCTATATCTATTAGTGACCTTTTTTATTCACAGCACTGCGTGTGAGAAGAGGAGATGAGAAAAACAAACAAGGACGGACGAAAGTATGAGTTTACAACCAGATGAATGGATTGAGGAAATGGCAACCCAAGAAGGGATGATTGCCCCTTTTGAATCAGACCTTGTAAGACAAGTTGATGACAAAAGAATCATAAGCTACGGCCTCTCAAGTTATGGGTATGACATTCGTGTCTCAAATCAGTTTAAAATATTTACAAACGTACATAACTCGATAGTCGATCCAAAGGAGTTTACAGAAGATTCATTTGTCCATGTTGAAGCAGATGAATGCATAATTCCACCGAACTCGTTTGCACTTGCAGTCAGCGTTGAATATTTTAAAATTCCACGAGATGTGCTTACTTTATGTATCGGAAAATCGACATATGCTCGGTGTGGAATCATCGTGAATGTCACTCCGTTTGAACCCGAATGGGAAGGGTATGTGACTCTAGAAATTTCAAATACAACACCTCTTCCGGCGAAGATCTACGCAAATGAAGGAATAGCTCAAGTTGTGTTCCTTAAATCGAACCGAGTGTGTAGAACTTCATACGCCGATAGAAAAGGAAAATATATGAACCAAATTGGGATCACAGTACCCTCTTTGTAAACGATTTGCATAATTCCCTCACTTTTGATATGTAACAAGTGAGGGGAATAAAAGGGGCGGCTAGTGTTCTTGCTGCTATAGGTTAGAGTGTCAACAAAAGAGCTGAATAGTAATTATTTTGCTTCGAGTTCTAGGGGAATCATCTGGAAGGTGTTCTCAGAGTACTGGTGGGTTGTTCTTTTTTGCGCACTTGTGTTTTGCGGTTTTTCTCATATGATGCATTCCAAACGGCAGGAACTGGTTCTTCTTAGATCAATTGTCACCGATTTGGAAGAGAAAAAATTCCATGAGATCGAAAGTAACGAAGAGCTCCTTGCACACAGAGCAAGTCGAAACGACCCAGAGTATGTGAAGCTCCTTCTTATGAAAAACCTAGGTCTTGTAGAAGAAGGACAAGTAAAGGTGACGTTTCAGTGAGTACGCTCTTCTTTACCGGTCTTATACTTTTTTTGGTGTTACTCGTTCTTACATCAGGGACACTCTCAGCATCAGAAACTGCATTTTTTTCTCTTTCATCAATGAAAGTTCGAGGGTACAAGTCATCCTCAGACCCGCGTTGGCAAACAGTAGCAAAGCTTGTTTCAAAACCGAGAAAATTACTTGTAACAATTTTAATGCTGAATGTTCTTGTGAACATTCTTGTTCAAAATGTTGTATCAAGTCTTTTCGGAAACCTTTCAGGATGGCTTCTCACTGTCATTTTTCCTCTTCTACTTGTTCTTATTTTTGGTGAAGTGATTCCAAAAACGGTTGCTATAGTTACAAACGAAAAAATAGCCTATCGTGTTGCACCGCTCCTTTCATTTACAGAAAGAGTCCTCCGTCCTGTCAGAGATTTTATTGTTCGGGTCACCAATCCCATCTCACGGTTTTTTTTCTTTTTTTTGCAAAAAGAAAAAGATATCTCTTTAGAAGAGTTAAAGCATGCACTTAGAACCTCAAAATCGTATGGTGTATTAGAAGAGGATGAAGCCAACCTTGTCCGGGGGTTTTTAAACCTGGAAGATTTTGTTGCAAAAGAGGTTATGTGCCCAAGGCAAGAGATTATCTACTACGATATTACAGACTCTGTGTCCTCTCTCATACATCACTTTACTGAAAGGGAGTGTAGCCGAATTCCTGTGTGCGAGGGTTCTCTTGAAAATATTCGTGGTGTCATCACAAGCAAAACATTTTTCCTTAACAGGCATACTGTTCACACCCCTCAAGATGTTTTACCGTTGTTAGATAAGCCTATTTTTATTCCAGAGACAATGCCAGCTCGAGATGCGCTTCGACTTTTTTATGAGCATCAGCAGGGGTTACTTCTTGTTGTTGATGAATATAGCTCGATTTGTGGGCTTGTTACCTTAGAAGATCTCGTCGAAGTAGTTGTTGGGCAAATTGAAGATAAACGAGATGAGGAAAAATCGTATACTGTTGTTGGAAAAGACGTACTCATTGCTTCCGGTAAAATGGAGTTAGCAGAGCTAGAGGAAATTTTTGATGTAAAGCTCTCGTCGCATAATAACATGGTAACGCTTGGAGGATGGCTCATCGAGCAAGAGGGTGATATTCCAAAAACGGGGCAAAAATTCGTTCATGAGGATTTTTTGTTCCATATCCTTGCGGCAGAACCAAATAGGGTGCAACGAATATACGTAAGAAGACTCCACTCAAAATCCCAAAGACATGTGAGAAAAAAGAATGAGAAGTGATGAATGGTTCACTTTTTTACTGCTTACTCTAATGTGCCTTATAATACAGGCATTTTTCTCAATGATGGAAATGGCTACAGTTTCATTTAACAAAGTTCGCCTCCAATACTACGTCCGAAATAAAAATAGACGAGCAATGTGGTTAAGTAGTTTGCTTAGTAAACCATCACGTCTTTTTGGTACCACGCTGATAGGTGTGAATGCTGCAATGCAGTTTGGTTCTGAGTATTCGAGACAATTTTACTCTTCCCTTGGTCTCAGCCCAGATTGGGCTCCTATTACCCAGGTATTTGTTGTCCTTATCTTTGCTGAGCTCTCTCCAATGTTTGCGGCCAGAAGATATGCAGAGCATGTTTCCATGCTTGGTATTCCAATTCTTTTCTTTGCTTCGAAAGTGCTTAGACCATTTATTTGGGCCCTCAACATGATTGTACGCGGTTTTAGTTCACTTTTCGGCATAGTCGGGACCCATGAGAGTTATTTGACAAGAGACGAATTGCAAAGGGCTATAGAAGGGCGTGAAGAGCAGGCAACAATTGATCCAGTTTTGCAAAATATTTTTTCCTTAAAAAATAAAACTGCCAAAGAAGTTATGGAGCCGATTGAGAGTATTTTCATGATTTCTGAGGAGAGTAGTGTTGCCGATGTAAGAAGCTCACTGGAGAAAGATTTTCTGCCTTTTATGCCTATATACAGAGGGCAAAAAAAGAATGTCGTCGGGATTATTTATCCTCGTGATCTACTCCAATATTCTTCTGCTGCTAAGGTGAAAAATCACCTCCGCCCTGCATGGTTTGTTACAGAAACAACTACAACACTTCATATCCTCAAGCAGTTTAAGAGAAACAATCAAACAGTTGCGATTGTACTCAACAAAGTTGGTATAGCAGTGGGTGTTCTCACGCTGGACTCAATTGTTGATGAAATTTTTGGACAAGAAGACCATTGGGTCTCTATTCCAGAATTTTTACCAACGAGACATAATGTCTTTGTCGATAGATCATTTTCTGGTGAAACGCTTGTTCGGGTAGTCAATGAGACGTACGGCATCCAGCTCCCTTTAGATGGGGAAAAAACGCTTGAAGATGTCATGGAAGAGATTTTAGGTCACGCTCCAGAACCAGGGCAGCGGGTGCAAATCGGCCAGTATGAGCTTGAGCTTTCGGAAAGCAGCCTGATTAATGGTCGTTTCATAACGATTAGAACCGTGTATTAATCATTTTCTCTATAAGAAGGCTTTTTGCTCAGAGAGAGCTTGCGTAAGTAGTGCGCTAGCCTGTTTGATGTCTTCTTCTGTTGTGAATCTTGATACAGAAAATCGAAGGGCTGACTTCACAATGTCAAGAGGGTAGTTCATCTCTCTTAAGGACCGTGAAGGTTCGAGAGCGCCAGCGGCGCAGGCCGATCCATGTGAAGCGCTAATACCTAGCATATCTAAGCGAATAAGCAGTGATTCAGCATCAATACCAGGAAACGCCATACATGTCACATTACTTACCCTTATATCTCCGCCAAGGATCAGTGTCTCGGGGTGCTCCCGCACAATATTCGTCTCAAGTGTGACTCTGAGGCGTTGCATGTGTTGGATATGCTTTTCGTCAATCAGCTCTACAGCCCGTGCGAGTGCAGCAATGAGGGGGACAGCTTCTGTTCCGCTTCGCACACCTTGCTGTTGACCTCCTCCAAAAAGGAGCGGTTGCAATTCCTTAGGATCAGCACAATACATCCAGGCAATTCCAACAGGAGCATGAATTTTGTGCCCAGAAAAAACGACAGCAGTCACACCATCTGGTATAGAGTGAATCGGTGTTTTTCCAAACGCTGCAACAGCATCTAAAACCAGTGGAATATTTGATCGTTGGGCAAGTTCAGCGAGCTGTTCTACAGGATAAAGAGAACCTGTTTCGCTATGAGCCCAAGAAAAGAACAGAAGGGAAGTCGCAGGAGTAATAGTAGACTCGACATCTTCAATTCGTAGACGGCCATGCTCAATTGGAACAAATCGAACATTCTTTGATGCTTTTGAGGATTCATACACGGAAGAGTGTTCTGCACGAGTCGTGATAATCTCACCCTTCCCAAAAGTGGCTATCAATTGATTGACAGCTTCAGTTGCAGAAGAAGTGAAAAGTATTGAATCAGTCGAAACGGAAAAGGTATCGGCAATTGTTTTTCGAGCATTGAAAAGGTGTTGCTTTGCTCGGAGCCCATTCGCATGCAGAGATGATGGATTAAGTGGTCCTTCATCATACAGCGCAACAAGGACTTTTTTTACCTCGGGAGCAAGGTGCGTTGTTGCGTTATTATCAAGGTATATTCTCTTCGTCTCGTTTCTCATCCTGAATGCGTACAAGTACAGTTGTAATGTTATCCGAGCTTCCGTGCTCTTTTGCAGCTTCAATCAGCGCGTGCGCTGTAGTTTGAAGAGAGCAATTTTGTCCCACAATATTTTCTATCTTAGTATGCGGTACATAGTCAGAAAGCCCGTCGGAGCACAACAAATATACATCACCTGGCAGTGGAGAAACAACAGTTATTTCTGGATGGACTTCAAGGGAGGTTCCGATCGCCATTGTTAAAATATTTTTTGATTTAGTAGCTATCTCGTGAGGTTGTCCTTCAGCCAGTAAAGTAGTTTCAAGTGTATGATCTTCAGTAATTTGTTGAAGAGTTCCTTCCTTAAACCTGTAAATCCTACTATCGCCAACACTCACTATAATAGCTTTTCCTTTAAAAAAAAGAAGGCTACAAAGTGTCGTTCCCATACCTTTATATGCATGTTTCTTTAACGATAAATTATGAACCCACGCATTGGTGTTTTCGTACAGGACCCGTAAAAAACCCTCCATATCCTCTACATCCCATTCCTCTTCTTGTATGAGGAGGAGCTCTTCAATAGAGTAAGATAGAAATTGAATTGCTTGATGGGACGCAACCTCCCCAGCTTTGTGCCCGCCCATTCCATCAGCAAGTGCAAAAAAACCATATTCAGGCGTTCGATGCCATGTATCTTCGTTATTTGATCTGACAAGCCCAATATCAGTCGCGCCGAAGCTTTCAATTTTTGGAAGCGTCTCCAGCATTAGGTTCCCTCACTTGGGTTTCCTTCAACTTGAGATGGGTCGTTCACATCACCTTCCTCAAGTGGGTTTTCGGCATCTTGGCGTTGTTGCTCTCTTGGGGCTTGAGGTTGAAGCGTAACACGAGGTGTTTCGAATCGCTCTGGAGTAGGTGAGTCGTATTCACCTACGAAATGGACCACTTGTGAATATGAGTCTCTCAAAAGATATAAAAAAGGATGGTCTGCTGTGAAGGTTTTTGGTTTTTTGTGTACATACGTAGACTTAATATTAAATCCGGCTGCTGATCCAGCTGCAGCAAGAACTCCTGCCTCATTTACCGAGAAAAAAGCCTCTGTTAAAAACTCAGAAATGAACAGATTTTTCTTCCCAGTTATTTTGGAGAAGTCTGCTTCAGGAGAAAATGGTTTGTCCATACCAAGAAGCTCAAGTGACCCAAGAAGAGGTATGCGAATAGTGAAGGTGAATCTAGGGAGTGCCACTTTTACCCTTTCAGATTTCATAGCAAGGGCAATTTGATCAAGGCTCTTTCCGTTATAGAGATAGTTAAAAGGGGGAGTGGACGTGTTTTTCTTAGGAAGAATGACCATCAGGTCCATGTCAGGTTGAGTACTTCTTGATTTGATAGGAAGTGCAATAGCCTGGATAAATTTATCTTCATAGTACGGAAGCATAAATTCGCCAAACATAGTCCTGGTCATTACAGGCTTGTTTTTATCGTAAGGATGAAAAAGCGCTTGTCTTGAATTCGCTGTAGAAAAAGGGTATTTCCATTCACCTTTAAAAAGATAGACGCTTGTTAAGAGAATCCGCATTCCAGAGTCAATGTCATTTTGCGTGAGAAAATTTGTGATTCGTCCAGAGGTGCTTTTTGAGATCTCGTTGTTGATTTTGTAAATGACCTGACTTGTTTTTTTGAAATTCACTTCATCAACGTATCCACCAAAACTGTCTTGTATTGTTGTTTTGTAGTTGTTAAGAAGCGTAAATCCTGACTGAATCCACATTCCGTTATTCAAGTATAAATTGTACCCATCTGTTAGATGAGAGGCAGAAGTAAGAGAAGTTAGGTACTCCCCAAAAGTGCGGGAAAGTGTAGCTTGAGATGTAGTAATTCCTAAGACTTTTCTCAGATTGGTCATGGTATCTCTACCAGCACCAACATATGACATGTACAGTGAGGAGTTGATGGAAAAAGGAGAGAGAACAACATTTTTTCCTGGTTGATTGAGCATATAAAACAGCTCAAAACCAAAATCATTTGTTGCTTTAGCGATGTCTCTTGGAAGTTTTTTTAAAACAGCTCCCATGAACGAAGTCAAAAAGAGCGCAAAACAGAGCAAGATGCGCATTATGTACATAGAAATGCCTCAAAAAAATGGATTCGTAGCACGCTTGTTGCGTTAAATGCCATGTGGAGAACAATAGAAGCCACAAGCGAATTTCTTTTTTCATAGCAAAAACCAAGATACATGGCAAAAATAAAAAGTACTATGATCAAAGGGATGTTGCTTAGCTCTTGAGCCGGTGCAAAGTGGAAAAGTGCGAAGAGAAATGAAGCAAGAAGCACAGCGCCTTTTGGTCCAAGGTAGTTCCGAAAGTATCTTTGGAGAACACCTCGAAAGAGTAGTTCTTCAAGAACAGGAGCCACAAATACAGCTGTTAAAGCAATCGAATAATACGCGAATGAATCTCCACGCGTATCGATGAGATACTGGACCGCGACTTGATGAGGAAGCGGTGCATTAAGGAGGTGGTCAAATACGTACTCAAGAAAGCTGTCGAGAAATGAAACGAGTGGGAGGGCTATAAGGAGTATAAGGAGTCCGAATCCAATATCTTTCATGAATTTTGTAGACGATACAAAAGGGCCAACAATTGCTGATTGAATTCGTTTTGGTAGAAAAAAGAAAAGGAGACCAAAACCAAGAAATGAGAGCACTCCGTATCCGATCTGACTAAAGCCGATAAGAAGCATACGTGTTTCATGAAGTGTTGCAAAAGTTGTGATGAGTGGAGTGATACAGCGTAAGAAGAAGGGCAGGAGAATGTATTGTGCAAGAATCCAAAAAGTAAAAAAAGCAAAGAGAATAATGTATGAAACAGGGTTTTTTCTCGGCACTTCGTTGCCAAATGAAAAAAAATGCCTACGTAATAATACAAGGTTGATTCCAATCGAAAAGAAACCTAGGAGTACGATCTGATCAAGGCTCAGTAGAATACCTACATATCTTAGTGCTTGCTTTTGGCAAGGTGGACATATTCTTCAATTCTCCGAACAACTTCTTTAGAAAGTTGCAAATGAGAGAATCCAAGTGGTGAGACAGTATATGTTTTTTGTCTCCACCGATCACTTCCTTTATCAGTCAGGCCTGTTTGTCTTGGGATCAGGTTGGACTGTGAAATTACCTCTTGTAACACGATTTCAGGTTTTTCACTTCGAACATCAAAAACCCTGACGCGTATTGCCATATCTAGCTCACATGAAGGAGTGACCTTATCTAAAAAAGAGTTTTTGGAAGTCTTTTCATGAATATCGTGTTCAATAAGTTCTAAAACGGTAACAAATTCATGGTTTGGGAAGCGAGTTTTGACCCACGAAATATCTTTCCCGAAGAGGTCAATATGTCGTGGAAGGTTTTTTGCTACTTTAGCATTCTGTACGAAACTATCAATCCAGAAGTTTCCACGTTTTGCTACCCGATTATATATGGAATAGGAGAGTTCTTCTGAAAGATTCCATGGGAAGTCTTGTCCGCTATTATCAATGACAGGAAGTATGGCTACAATTGGCTTCGCTCTTCCATCATCATAAAACCGAGTAATAGTATCAGATCCAGATGAAGTTGTAGAACAACCAGCCAATAGAGATAAAGCTGCAATGAATGGTAAAGCTGAGCGCATTGTGCAATACTCCTTGTGATAAGTTATTTGAAAGTACCAAATTTATCTCTTTTCTGCAACGAGAGATCCGTATGAATCAAGAGTATTTTGTGCAAACCCTTCATTGAGTAAAAGTGTAAATCCCTCTGGGATCTCTACCTGGGCTGTAGAAGCCGAGACATTTACTGCAAAAAAAAGTGTTTTGTTAACCAAACATGCAAGCACACCATCTATCTCTTCATACATAAATTCATATTCACCTGAGCAATTGGTATGTTGCTTTCGCAACAAGCAGAGAGATTCGATGAACTGAAAAAGAGGAGAAGAAGATTCGCATCTCTCCCACAAAAAATGGTTTATTGTCGAGTCGTGGCACCACGCATTATTATTTCCTGATCTTGTATGGCCATATTCGTCTCCCATCAGAAGCATGGGGATACCCTTGGAAAAAAGAAGAAGAATTAGTGCAGATTTCATTTTGCATAAGCGGATGTGCTGGATGGCTGGGTCATTGGTTTCTCCTTCAACTCCTGAATTACTACTCAAATTCTCATTGTGCCCATCACGGTTGTCCTCTCTGTTCTTTTCATTATGCTTTTCGTTATACGAAACAAGGTCGTAGAGAGTAAATCCATCGTGCGCAGTGACGAAGTGAATAGCTCGATTCTCAGCATTAAGACCATATACTGAGGGGGTTCCTGTGAGGACGTCTTTTACAGAGTTTTTTGTAGAGACATCACCTGCAATAAAGCGTCGAACGGTGTCTCTAAAGTGACCATTCCATTCAGAAAATCGATCGCTACGTGGAAATGATCCAACCTGATACAGGCCGCCACAGTCCCACGGTTCAGCAATAAGTTTTGTTTCTTGAAGCTTTGGATGACTGCAGATTTCTTCAATAAGAGGAGGAGCACTTAGAGGTGTGCCATCTTCTCCTCTTGTTAGAATGGAAGCAAGGTCAAACCTAAATCCATCAACGTGGAATTCTTCGACCCAATGAATGAGAGAGTCAATAATAAATGTTCGGACATATGGATGGTTACAGTTAACCGTGTTCCCGCAACCAGAATAATTGTGGTACTCACCCTCATTGCTTAAAATATAGTATGTAGCATTATCGAGTCCGCGAAATGACTCATAATACGATATCGAATTTCCTTCATTCGTATGGTTGTATACAACATCAAGTATAACTTCTATACCGGCTAAATGAAGTGCTTTCACAAGTTCTTTAAACTCTGTTCCGGCACAATGCACACCATACCGGTTCATTGGAGCAAAAAAACTCACTGTGGAATATCCCCAAAAATTATAAAGAGGGGAGTCGCTATTAAAATGGACGTGGCTTCTCTCGTTAAATTCGAAAATTGGCATAAGCTCAACAGCATTAATGCCTAATTTCTTGAGGTGAGGAATTTTTTCAATCATTCCCAAAAATGTACCGGGGTGGCTCACTGAACTTGATGGGGCTTGCGTAAATCCTCGCACATGCATTTCGTATATAATTAAAGCGTCTTTGTGAATTTTTGGTGATGAAACACCTTCCCAGTCAAATGAAGGAAGCTCTGGAATTCCGCTGAGTAGCTCAGTTGAGTGCCCCCATTTTTTTGAAGCAGTTGTACATGGTGCGTATGGGTCAAGGAGATGCTTGCTGTTTGAAAAAAGGTTTTTCTTATCATTTGGACCACATGCTTTAAATGTATAGGAAAATCCTTGAGGGGGTGACACAAGTTCACAGTGCCAAACATTGCCTGTTCTCCACATTTCAATTACTTTCGTGGGAGATGTGCTCCTGTTTTCGTGAAGGCAAAGAAGGAGCTGAGTCGCATTTTCTGAATAGACCGCAAAATGAAAGCCGTCATTTGTTTTTGTAGGACCTAGCGGGCTAGGCATTCCTTTCTTGACATCCATAGAACTCACTTGTAAAAAAAAAGAATACAGCATTTCTACGTGCGTTGCAATTTTTTTTGAAAAGAGTCAGTGTAAAAAAAATTGCGCTTGCTCCCTAAGTGGAGACGATGTATAGTTTGTTTCAAAAATTAAAGATTTCCTGCTTGATGAGAGTAGGCACAGAAAACCCTTTGTAAGGAGGACCCTACATGTCACTTGAAAATGCCAAAGCGAATCTTAAAGAGTTTGGCAAGGAGCTTAATCTCGAGGGATTAGAGTTTGACGAAAACCATACCTGTATCCTTGGAATCGACAATACATTTTCGCTACACCTAACGTATGAGCCAAATTCTGATAGGCTTTACCTTTACTCTCCAATTCTTGACGGTCTTCCAAAAGACGATAAAATGAAGCTGAAGCTCTATGAGCACCTTCTAGAAGGATCAATGCTTGGTGGTAAAATGGCCGGCGGTGGTATTGGTGTAGCCGTTAAAGAAGAGCTTATCTTAATGCACTGCGTACTTGAAATGGCGAATGCTGATGCAGCTTCTCTGAGACGCTTTGCCCCTCTCTTTGTTGAGTGTGTTGAGAAATGGCGCAAGGAAGCTAAAGATATTATGGAAGGTCGTGAACCTGATAATGGTTCTTCAGGTGGTGGTGATCAACCACAGCCAGGTGATAGATTTATCAAAATCTAAGCCATTTTGAAGACGTATTGATTGTATTTCAACCGCTTATATGCTGAGTATAAGCGGTTTTTTTATGTAATAGGGTTCTATGCGCTGGATGCGAGCTTTTGTAGATTGTCGAGAGGATCGACTATTCGCTTATCTTGCTTTTCAATAGCTTTTGTGACGAGTCGAACACTGGACATAACGGTTGAGTGATCTCGTGAAAAAATAGATCCAATCCGAAGGTAGGGCAAACCGAGCTCTTTCCTGCAAAGATACATAGCCACCTGGCGCGGAATAACACACTCTTTCGTCTTAGATTTTCCTAAAATATCCTCGGGAGTGACTTGGTAGGTTTTTGCGACAAGAGAAAGCAGTTTTTCAGGGGTCATCATTTGTCTGTGTTCGGTTTCGATAAGGTCTGAAAGGAGGAGAGACAAGTCATCTGGTGTTAAAAATTCTGGCCTCTTCCCTAGCTTTGCGTCGACGTGAATTCGAAGAATAATAGCTTCAGTTGCTCTGATCAACGACGCGTTAGAATAAAATGTTTCAATTAAAAATCTGCAAGATGCATCAGAAAGAGTAAAGTCGAGTCCTTCGAGCCGTTTTTTTAAGAGAAGGAGACGTTCGTCTTTAGAGAGCTTCTCCAAAGCAAGAGAAACACCCCATTCAAAACGACTTACGAGACGTTCTTCAACATCAACGAGAGATCTTGGGGCACAGTCAGCTGTCACAATAATTTGTTTTCCACGTGTGTGTAAGTAGTTGAATGTGTGAAAAAGCTCTTCCTGAGTTGTGCTTTTCTTAGAAAAAATGTGGACATCATCAATGATAAGAACATCGACATTTCTGTATGCTTTTCTAAACTCATCAATAAGAGAACTTCGATACGCCTTTATCACGTGGTCAGTAAATGTCTCCGCTTTTGCATAGAGTACGCGCTTTCCACGATTTTTTAATGCGTTCGCAAGAGACATAAGTAAATGGGTTTTGCCAAGCCCTTTTGCCCCGTAAAGATAAATTGGGTTCAACTCTCCTAACATGAGAGCAGGGGTTCCGAACATACCAGTTTCTGGATTAAATCCAGCAAGCTCTGTAATTAATCGAAAAGGAAGCTCGTTTAACTTTCCGGGAATAAACTGTGAAAAATGACTACTTGATTCAACAGAGTCAGTTGTAAACGTTATCCGTTCATCATCTTGGGCTGCATCATTTTTGTTTTTATTTCCTTCATTTCGCACCTTTAGGTGAACGCGTAGCTTCTTTCCAGAGACTATCAAAGGGCGTTTTTTGAGACGCGGACGAATGTGCTCTTCGAACCAGAGTGCTTGGAAATGGTCAGCAGCTTGTAAATACAAGTTTGTATCATCAAAGCCAATAACAACAAGAGAGCGGATCCAAACATCAGTTGTGGCTTTTCCAAAATCTTGCTCAAGTTCTCTGACTACATCATTCCACTGTTGCATGCGGAATACGATCCTTCATAATTTCGTTACATTCGAATGAACGAACATAAAATCTTTTGGAGGAGATTGTAGGGAATTAATAATTGGAAGACAATACTAGTTTTCATTTTCTATTTATTAGTATCCAATTTTCGCATTGTGTACCACTGTTGTAGAGCTGAAAGTCCCATTGATGAGATCCAGTAGAGGTTCAAGCCTGACGGTGATTTATAGAAAAGAACAGTAAACATAAGAGTCATTACTTTTCCCATCTGTTGACTTTGCTTTTGTTGGTCAGTCATAGCTTGATGCTTACGCTTTGATCTACTTTGAGACACTTTCTGCTGAATGTACATTATTCCACCTAGGAATAGAGGGAGAAGGTGAAAAGATGTGCCGATAAATGGAATTGGATAGCTCCAAGAAAAGAGAATATCTGGTGCTGCTAAGTTGTCTATCCATCCAGGAATAAATGAGGCCCCTCTCAGTTCAAAAGAGGATTTCAAGAGGTCAAACATTCCAATAAGGAATGGCATTTGAATGAGCAGTGGTAGACAGCCTGAAAAAGGGTTTCCTCCTTCGGTCTTGTAAAGTTTCATGATTTCTTGCTGCATTCTTTGCTGGTCTTTTTTGTATTTCTCTTTTATTCGCTCGATTTTTGGGCCAACTTCCTGCATTTTCGACATCGACTTGATAGACCAATTGTTCAGCGGGAAAAGCATGACTCGCAGGGCTACTGTAAGGAGAATTATCGAAAGTCCCCATGAACCCGTAACAGCATGGAATAGGTTCATTAAAAGAAGAAGAAATTTAGCAAACGGCTCTGAGATAAAGGAAAACCATCCATGGAAGGATTGGGTGTTGATATACCCTGGACCGATACCAGTTGATGGATCAGTATATGTTGTATCAATCTTCTTTAGTATGTTGCCATCAAAGGGGCCTGCAAAAACTCTAAAATGTGTTTCGTTCCCAGTACCTTGAAGAGGGAGCAAGAGTTCGTATCCTGGATAGTCTTTTGCTGGATACAGGTTGTACTTAGCATCAATTACAGAAATTCGAGATGGGTCTGCTTCACCGGGAATTTGACCTGCTTGAACCGAGGTTGGAGAAACATTTTGAGGATCGATGATTATACCAAAGAATCCATTTCCATTACTCGCCCATTGTACTTCTGCATCTCGTATTGTTGTTGATGGCTTTGGTTGTTTTATTTGATCAGTCGAGAGCTTTCCGTTTTGCGTTTTTGTATACTTGAGGGCAGGCATAAAACTTCCGGAAATGAGCTCAACTTCTGGTACACCTGAAGTAAGCCAAACAGGGGTGTTCATACCGTTAAACGTCAGGTAGAAGTCAAAAATATACGGACTATTCTCAGTGTCCTTTGGGAGGACATAGTGTTTTCGAATTTTCTGCCCTTTATATGTCGCTTCCATAATCAGTTCATCACGAGTAAATCGGGTGACTGTGTACATTAAAGAGGAAAATTTTGGATCATCTGTGACAAGATTCAGTCCGTTATACCGAACCGGAGCATCCATTGATTGGCCTGGAAGTCTGCCGTAAATTCCTCTTCGGATGAGTGGGTAGTACCCTCCATCTTTAGGGGGCATCAGCGAGGTCGTACCATCTTCAGTAATAACTCGATATTTTTTTTCTGGAAAAAGAGCATTAGAAGGATACTTCTCTTCAATCGTTTTGTCGATTGCAATGGGTCTAACAATTGAGTTAGGAAATTGTTTGCTCCTCAGAGGGAGGTTGATTTCTGATAGTGATCCGCCGGCAGTTGATATCACAAGCTGCATAGTTTCATTTTCGAGTACATAAAACTCTTCTGTCTCTGCAGCGAGAGTTGATGTTGAAGAGATGTATCGAAGCGTTGTCGCGAGATCCTGAACATCACTGAGTGGAATGTATTTTGCAGATGATAGATCGTAAAAGCCAACAGGGTAGTAGTGTCCTCCTCTTGAGAAGAAAACGATCGCATTTTCGCTTGGAGCATCTCCTGGAAAGCCTATATTCCCATCATAGTACTGTCCTAAATATACTGATGGTTTTGGATTCATTGTCACGACTTGAACATCTGAGACGCCAATCTGAGGCAGTGTCATAGTTGTCAGCGGTTGTTTTGAATCAAGTGCATAGACAATTGGAGATCCAGTTTCTGCATCTTCTGATATGAGAAGTGCAGGTTTTGTTGTCGAGTTTCCAACGTATACCTGTGAAGGTGGGGTGTCAATCCATTGTAATGTAAGCAAGCTATTGCCTTGCTGATATCCAAATCCTATGAATTCACGAGAGGTTTCGCCAGAAAAGAGCTCAACAAGATTAAATGCGCTTAATGGAGCTGTTCGTCTTTGGATTTCTTGATTTGAAAGGGAATGCGCTGTCGAATAGTTCTGCTGAGCAAGAGCTTCTTGTTTTTTCGTATTGTCGACACGTTTCATATCGAAATAGTAGTTGATACCAAAAAAGCAGAGTGTGAGTAAAGTAACAGTGAGAATACTTCGTCTGTCCATGGGAGTCCTAGGCTGGTTTAACTTTAGGAATGATAAAAGAGTGTTTAATAAAACTCAATTGGCAACACAGAAAGTTGTTTGAAATTTATCCTTCACTTGAGTGTGCACTTTGCTCGATGTGATAGATGAAATCCCTGAATTCTTCTGTGGACTTCATGTTATCGAGCCAGTCATCTTGCAATAGTTCTTGAAGAGGAGGGAGTGCAGATGCCTGGTGTGCCTTCATAAGAAACTGAAGTGATTTTTCATACTTTTGTAAAAGTGAATACAAGCAGCCTAGATAATAATATGCTTGCTCGTTTCCTAACTTCGCTGCTTTTATGAGTTTACACTCTGCTTCTTGTAATGATGATGTTGCTTGGTTCGGAATTGCGGTAAGCAGCGCAAAATTCATAATAGTAAGACCCCAGTCAAGAATGATTTGGTCATTTTCAGCATCTTTTGTGTGCGCAAGCCGAAAGTGGTGAAAGCTTGGGAAGAAAAGTTCCTTGTCAGAAATGAGGTCGGCATAGTGTGCATAGACAAGTCCAATCTGATAATGTATGCCTGGGAAATCTGGATCTACCATCAACACATGGTTGAGTATGTCAAGAGACTTTGCGTAGTAGCTGTGTTCGTCTGTAAAATCACCAAGTGTGTCTAGTGCACATGCATACTCGAACGTCCATTCTGGATACAGGTAAATTGCATTATTTTGTAGAGAAAAGGCGTGTTCAAAGTGAGAGACAGCACTCTCAACAAGTTGTTCGTTTCGTTGGATATCTCCCAACTTGAAATTCGCAAGAGCAAAATGGTAGTGATAGTTGCTTGAGAGGTGAAGATTGAGAGCTTTTCCAAAAAATTTAGAAGCAAGCTCTAAAATTTTTGGGTCATTATCTAGAGGGTAGCATTGAAGGTATGTATACCCAAGTGCAAACCAGAGTTTATGGTAGGATCTTCGAATACTCAGTCCAGTCTGAAACTTTTCGATCGCTTGGTAGTAGAGGTCAAGGTCCTGGAAGTAGTGTGCTTGCGAAAGAAGGCACATTCCTTCTGCGTGATAGAATTCAGGCGTTTTTTCAGAAAGTTTCAAAGATGCAATTTTATTTTCTGCATCATTGATATATTCCAGAGTGTCTGTCAGGACGCCTAAATTGCATAAAGATTCAGCCCATACAAAAATAACCTTTGCAGATGTTGGGTCACAAAGTGATGCGCGTTGGCATTTTTCAATTGCAGAATACAGCTTCTTTTTATCCTTAAGGCTAGATCCTGATTCTAAAAGGAGCTGAGCCCATGTTATCCATATTTCAGCATGATTTGCTTGAAACTTGGCAGCTGTTGAAAAACATTCGTTCGCTTGAGAAAAATGGTCTTCATCTTGTGTAAATGTATAGAGTTCAACAAGTGCTTTTGCCAACTCAAACCATCCCTCGTATGAAGAAATTGAGAGAGATATAGAGTTTTTGTAACAATCTATTGCCTTGACGAACAATCGAACATCGTTTGTATGTTGACCGAGTTTTAGCGTTGCTTCTCCATAATTTTGCCAGAATTCCGGTGGCATATCATTTTGTAGCGAAGAAGCCTTCTCATACGACTGAATCGCAATGTTCAAATCAATTGCTTCACCTGAGTCTTCAGCAATTTTTGTCCAGGTATTTCCATAGTCCCAATGCAATTCTGAGATAACATCATTCGTTTGGTCTTCTGAGAGCGCGAGAGCTTTTTTGTACTTATTTTTTGCTGTGATAAAATGCGCATGGTTGCTTGTCAACTGTCCGAGTGAATAGAGCGTATTTCCCCATGCTTGATACAAATTCATAGACGAAGTGAGATACTTCGATCCTTTTCGAAACATCTTTATTGCAGAACGGAGTTCTTTCAGTGAATTATGTGCTAAACCGTACTCAAAAAGGGCTAACCCTTGCGAATAGTACAGTGTTCCATTTTCAGGCTGTAAATCTGTTGCCATTGTAAAAAATTGAACACCTGAGAGATCTCCCTGAAGCAGATATTTTTCTCCTTTTGCTTGCAGCTCGTGAGCGAGGTCCAATGCATTTTCTTGCGTATTTTTTCCAATGGTAGGCTGAAAAAAATCTTGAGAAAACGTCGAATAATTATTTGGTACCTGTGCTTCTGATACACCGTCAAGAGAAGGGGAGTTCTTCATACAGATTTACTCGTATTATGGGTTTGTATTTAGCTGTCGGATTATAGGGAAGGGGGCTATTTTCGACAATCGATCTTCGCGCAAAAAAAATGGTTTTATCGATCCATTTGAAGCATCTTAACGACTAGTTTCTTAAAAACAATGTCTTAGGAAAAAATGCTTAACTAAAAATTTATTGTATATTTCCATCCGAGCTCTTCGATCGGAGAAATTTTATGAGGAATTTTGTATTTCGGTAAGGTTTTTTCTAAAAATTTTTTTACATCTACTTGCGGCAGACCTGGTGAAATATAGGCAACGGGAACACAGCCCCATACTGGGTGAGGTATTGGCTTCACAATAGCACGAAGAATAGATGGATGGGCCATAAGATGCGTTTCTATTTCACGAGGTGATATGTTTTCTCCTCCACTGATGAAGACACCATCTTTACGGCCAAGTATTGTATAGGCCCCATTTTCATTCACCTCAGCTATATCATTGGTTGGATAGAAGCCATTGACAAGAGGAGGAGGAAGTATTTCGCGTCCGTTGTAGTATCCTGAAAAAAGTGAGGCAGACTTAATCCAAAGACTATTCTCCTCTCCAATAAAGGGTGTTACTCCAGGGAGTGGAATGCCATTGCAAAAGATCATTGCAGTTGTTTCAGTCATTCCATACGAGGTGAGTACCCTGTGGTGTTTCAATCTGGTATGAAGAGTTTCAGGAATTGCTGAACCACCTACGAGAAGTTGCATTGGGGTTTGGATTTTTTCAAAGAGTTCGACTTGGGCTGGGACCATAGATGCGTGTGTAGGAGCATACTTTTGTAGATGTGAGTTTTCTGGAAAAATTGCCATCCCGCCAGAGTACAAAGCTCTAAAAAGCGCAGTGAGTCCAGCAACATGATAGAGAGGGAGGGTAATCAGTGAACGAGAAGTCGTTGTAAGCTTCAATGCCTTCGTTGATTGCTCTGCTGAGGAGAGGTAGTTTTCAAATGTATGGCAAGCAAGTTTTGGGGAAGCGGTCGATCCAGATGTCTGCATAAGCGTTGAAATACGACTGTCTATGTGTTTTTCACGATACGCTTTTGCTAGAGATTCTCTCGACAACGGAGGAAGGCGTTCATTGAGAGGGAATGCACAAGCACCTGCTCTAAAAATTGAAAAAAGGGAAATAGGATCTTTTTTGAGAAGAGGATAAATTTGTCCTTTCTTGAAGAAAGAGACTCTTTTTTCAACTTCCCTATCGAGTGTTAAATATGAGTAAGTGACTCCATTGAAGTGAAGAGCTGGCCTTTGTGGAGCACAGTGAGCCCACTTCCTAATTGGACATTCCATATCGATGTTTCACCTGTATATAACGGGGCTGGATCTGATTGTAAATAGTTTGAGGTTCCAAGTCCAATATATGGGTCAATGCATGGATATTCATACAAATAATTGAGTATCCAGCGAAGACCAATCCCTGATTCGTACGCACTGCTTAACACCCATTTTTTAGCATCCATATCCATAAACGATTCAATTGGTCCAAGCACGGTCGGTTTCAGTATAAAAACAAATTGTGATGCGATGTCCGCAAGGTGGTCTTTTGGGATTTTGTTGAGCGATTCGTCCAGTGCAACAGTATGAGGCGTGCAGCGTGCTATTTGAGTATTTGTGTCGATGCAAGGTGTTGGTTCTTCGATATACTCAATGACATCTGTATTAAAGAAGCTCAAAAAGCTGACTGTTTTTTCAAAGGTCCATCCTTGATTGCAGTCAATTCGAAGAGGCTTTTTTATCACCTTGTATGCTGTACTAACAAATTGAATAGCTTCATCTAAACTCAAGGTTTTCAGCTTGAGCTTGTACCTCTCACATGATGGCTCTTGAGGAATATCGTCGATACTTTGGATAAGCCCCGCATTTTTCCAGTGCTGAACAGGGTGTTTTGGGAGGGAAAGACACGAAAGAGCAAAGGCGACTGATGCAGGAAGTGGGGCATTCGGTTTATCCGTGAATAAGGATAGTAGGGCTTCCTTTGCTTCAGAAAAGGTTTCAGTACTGAAGCCTTCTAAAGGAGACGCTTCAACTATTCGTCCATTCCATTCAAGAAGGAGTCCTTTTCTTTTCTTTCCGCTTCGAAATTGAGTCTCGTATTCATAGACTGCGGCATACGTCATACAATGATCCCAATGACAAAAAGAAATGTATAAAGAAAAAGAAGAATTCCAGTTTGGCCAAGAAGCTTATTTAATTCGCTCGGGTCTTTATAGGAAAGAAGTGTGGAGACGAGTGGTATTGAAGGGAGAATGATGCCACTTGCAAGGAGGATCCCTTTTTTTTCGGGAAGGAGTGCAAAGCAAGCTACAGGAATTAATGCCGCTGTTGAAATACAAATGATATATTCGAACTGTGCAAAAAGTGCTCCAAACCTCACTGCTAACGTCTTTTTTTTGGCCTGAGTGTCTTCCTCAATATCCCGCAAATTATTTACAACAATTATAGCTGTTGAGAGAAGGCCTGGACCCATAGAAGCAATAAGTCCAACCAATGAAAAGGTTCCACTTAAAGCGAATTCAGTAGTGCATGTTGCAATGATTCCGAAAAAAAGAAGAACGAAGGCCTCTCCAAGTCCATTGTATGCAAGTGAATATCGACCTGCAGTGTATAGAATACCAAAAAGTATTGATACAGCACCTATTCCAATTGCAAAAAAACCAATGAAAGAAGCAATGGCAATGCTCACAAGAAAGCTAAAAGTGAACATGAGAAATGCAGCAAACAAGATCGCATGAGGTGCGATATTATCTACTTGCGTAAGCCTTTTTGGTCCAATTCTTTTCTTTGTATCGGCCCCCTGAATATAGTCGTAGTAATCATTGGAAAAATTCGTGCCGATTTGGGTGGACACACCAAAAAGAAGAAGGAGTACAAAAAGAGCCCAAGAGATCGGGCCCTTTTCCAATGCAAGTGAGGCTCCTATAAGTACAGGTGAAATACTTGCAATAAGCGTTTTTGGACGGGCTCCAATTGCCCACGTTACGATCGCCATGGAAAGCTCTCAAATTCTGGTGATCGTTTTTCGCAAAATGCATTCCGGCCTTCTTGAGCTTCTTCAGACATATAATAGAGCATCGTCGCATTGCCTGCGAGCTCTTGAATGCCTGATTGCCCATCAAGTTCAGCATTAAACGCCGCTTTAAGGCATCGAATTGAAAGCGGGGAGTGCTGCAGTATTTTTTCCGCCCATTCAACCGTTGTGTCTTCCAGATCTTCTAGTGGAACAACTGTGTTTACGAGGCCCATTTCAAGCGCCTCTTGTGCAGAGTATTGCTTGCATAGATACCAAATTTCTCGAGCTTTTTTCTGCCCAACAATTCGCGCCAAATATGAAGCCCCGAATCCGCCATCGAATGAGCCAACCTTAGGGCCCGTTTGTCCGAAGACTGCATTTTCAGCAGCAATCGTGAGATCGCACATAACATGCAGGACATGTCCACCACCAATTGCATATCCAGCAACCATAGCAATAAGAGGTTTAGGACAGCTTCGTATCCCTTTTTGGAACTCAAGAACATTTAAGTGATCAACACCTTCAGTATCAGTGTAGCCGGAATCACCTCTAATTTTTTGATCACCACCAGAACAAAAAGCTCTTCCTCCTTCACCAGAAAGAATGATTACCCCTATTGACTGGTCTTGACGAGCATCATGCAACGCATTGATCATTTCTTCCACAGTCTGTGGTCGAAACGCATTGTGAACGTGTGGTCTGTTTATTGAAATTTTGGCAATACCCGGTCTTTTTGAGTAAATAATATCTTCATAAGAACCACAAATGTTCCAGCTATCCATAGTGCACCTCGATAAATTGATTAATATATGCAGAACATGCCTGAGGGTTCTCTATATGGAGGACGTGTCCAGAAGATGGAATAAAACGCTTCTGCATGCTTCCGCATTTTTTATATATTGCTGAGTATTTTGTATCATTTTCTCCGAATAAAAAAAATATAGGAATGGTGATTTCAGAAAGTTTTTCCCAGTAATTTGTAGTACGAGAAATACTGTACGTTCTCAGCTGGTCTATGGCTACATCTGAAGACAGAGTTTTTCTTTGCTGTGCTATCGATTGAAAGTTGTTGTGTGCTTTAAACGAGCGGAAAATCGGGAGTTCATACCACCAGTCTATAAAGGCAGGCATCCCTTTTACCGTCATGTGTTCTATCCAACGCTCTTCCTCTTGTTGCCTTTGTATTCTTTCTTTTCGAGAGCGAAGTCCTAAATTTGAAGAAAGGAGGATGAGCCCAGCAACCTTCGAGGGTGCTGCAAAGTATGCTTCAAGTGCTGCTCTACCTCCCATTGAATATCCTACGAGAATTGAGTTGTCAGGAAAATCAGCCTGTTCAGGAAGATGTGAAAAGGTATGTGTGAATGAAGGGAGTTGGCTGGTTACTGATCCCCAATCACTCGGAGATCCAAGAAAACCATGAAAAAAATGGATGTTAAATGGGCTGCATTTTTTTGGAGAAGAGGGCATGGAGGGCCTCATATTGTTTGACGGATGTCCCAGGCTCGATGGATACCTCAACTACGATCGACTCGCTCTTTTCTTGAAAGATTTGAAGTGCGTCTAAAATGCCACTGTTCGAATTTGTGTTTTTTGTTGGACAACTAAATGCCGAAGCAAGGGAATGCAGTGATTGTGAATGAGGATTAAGAAAGTATCTTTCAAAAAGGCGTGGGTAATTATTAATCGGAAGGTGTGAAAATATATTCCCCCCTCCATTATTGAGAACGAATAGAAGGATTGGAACAGGAGAGGATTGTATAAGGGGGAGTGAGTTTACATCATGAAGAAAGGTTTGGTCACCAATAACAGCAACGAGAGGTGTGTTCAGCCCACGTGCAATCCCTGCAATCGTTGCTATCTGCCCATCTATTCCAGATACACCGCGAGAAGAATGTATTCGCTGATCTTTTCTTGGGAAAAAAAGCATGTCAGCACATCGAATGGAAAGGCTATTTCCAAAAAAGAATGCATAGTCTTTTTGCGCAACCGAGGAGAGTATGTGAAAAACACTATATTCTGAAAGTGTGGCATGATCAGAAAAAAAGTCGCTGAGCGTCGTTTCTACAAAAGAGCGTGTTTTGCTCCACTGATTCATCCAAGTAGTGCTTTGAGGATTTCTTAACTTCTGTACAAGGGTTTGAATGGTTGGAGTCAATGTGGCGTGAACTTGAGTAGAAACTGCCAGATTTTGATCCATTCGCATAGTTGTCTCAGAAAAAAGCATCCATTCTTCGACAGGTGCACCCTGAAGTGCACTCGGTACATTTTTTGAAACAATTTTCGAGCCGATTTGTAGAACGCACTGTACATCTTTGAATGGAAGAATGTGAGTCAAAAGCTCAGCATATTCAACATGCCACGAACTAGCATGAGCTCTCAAGGGCGAAGATATGCATGAAAGAATTGGCCAACCAGTTTTTCTTGCAAGCATGGGTATATATTCAGAAAGTTCGGGCTCTGAATATTCGCCCACTAATATGACACCTCGAGAATACCTTTTTACTGTATCAGCAAGGTTTTCTACATCTTCATCGGGTAGATGTGATGTGCCGAAAAAATGCTTTTTAGGCTTCGAAGGGAGGGTGCACGAGTCTTGAAAAAAAGGCTCTCTTGCCATGCAGTTGATATGGATTGGACCTTTACTTGGAGAAACAGCACGGTATACGGCATAGGAAGCAAGTGATGCGATATAAGAAGAATCGATGGTTGGGTCATATGGAGGAATCGTGGTTTCCCATTGTGTATAATTCCCAAAAAACATTTTTTGTGAACATGTTTGGTTTTCACCTGCATCCTGGAGTTCTGGAGGCCTGTCGGCAGTTAGGAGAAGAAGTGGAATTTGCGAATGGAATGCTTCCTGCGCTGCAGGCATGCAATTCCCAAGCGCTGAACCTGAGGTAGTGATAATGGCTACTGGCGTAGAGAGCGCTTTTGCAAGCCCCAAAGCATAAAATGCAACCCCACGTTCATCATAGTGCACAATTGTATGAGCAAGTGGGTTTTTCTCTGCTGCATCAACGAGAGAAGTTGACCGAGAACCAGGTGCAATACAGAAATTGCGAACGCCAGACGAGACGAGTTGGTCTATAAGGACAGAGGACCACGATGTTATTTGTTCATCCATTTTGTTACGTGCGCTATTTTATTGTTCAGTTCTTCCCATTCATTTTCAGCTATTGAAGAATCAATTAAGCCTGTTCCTGAAAATGCAGAAAGCACATTTTTTCTTACAAGAGCAGAACGAATGGCGACGCTAAAATGACTTTCGTTATGTGTAACGTAGCCAAAAGGAGCAGCATACCAGCCTCTGTCAAATGATTCTATAGCATAAATTTTTTGAAGAGTGGGCTTTCTTGGAAAGCCACCAACAGCAGGTGTTGGATGTAGGTGTGATAGAACATCTGACACAGAAATCGATGGTTTGAGTATTCCTTTACATTGTTTGTGTAAATGTTGAACCTGGCTTGTTTTGATAATTGAAGTTTCATTTGATAAAGAAAGTGACTCACAAAGAGGTGATAGTGCTTCATAAATAGCAGTGTGAACGTAATTGAACTCTGAATATTCTTTTTTACAGCATTGAAGCTCCAGAGCAAGCTTGGAGTCGTCTTCATGAGACAGTCCTCTCGGACGCGTTCCTGCAACGGCATGTGTAAAAATCTCTCGACCGTGTGTAGAAAAGAGCGTTTCAGGAGTCACGCCGAGAAATGCAAGGTCTTCAGAAAAAATAACGCCAAAGACTGTTGCATTGAGTGCTTGTGAGGTGAAGTAGTCAAGAAGTGAATAGAGAGGAATGGAAGATGCAAATGAGTATGAGGCAACCCGAGCAAGGACGATTTTCTCGTAGAGAGTATCTTTCATCTCTTGTGTACATAAATTGACGCCTTTACACCAGTCCAGAAACGAAGGAGTAGTTTGTACATTGTAATGTGAAAGGCGTTCCTCTTTTTTCGGCGAATACGATGGAGGGGATGGAAACTGGCTTTCAGCGTAGCAATAGACATGTTTTCCAAAAACTTCGTACGCAGGAAGTGTATACAGCTGAGAAGGAATTCCATCCCAGAGAGCGGTTTTTCTCGGATGGGAAAAAAAATCCTGCCCTCCTAGAATTTTTGGTGGGCATTCAACTTGTGAGGTGAGAGAGTACTCCGGAAGAGAGTCAAAAGATGTGAGCATTCCACAGGTAGCGATTGGAGCTGATCCAGGCTTTTGGATATACCACTTAGGATAGTGATCACAATTCTTAAGCCAAGCAAGTGGCGATGCAAATGAATGAGAAACTTTTGTTCGGTAATATGAAGTTTCTTGCTGGTTTAGTCTTAGAGGAAGATGTGCAGCTTCTTTAACTGTCATAGCTCATTTTTTCGGCAACATAGAGTGTTACTATCCCAAAAGTCAGTGGAATCGCCCGTACATTTGAAAACCCAGCTTCCTCAAGAAGTGCACAAAACGACCTTCCTGAAGGAAATGTTTCAATAGTCTCGTTAAGGTACGTATAGGCTTCGTCATTTTTAGAAAGGAGTCTTCCAACTCTTGGAAGTATATTTCTGAGGTAAAAAAGATGGAGCGATTTTAAAAAACGGTTTTTGGGAAGCGAAAATTCTAAAACAAGTGCGCGACCCCGGTGGGTCAAAACTCTATACATTTCACGAAGACATTTCCCAACATCAGGAACGTTTCTTATTCCAAAAGACATTGTGACACAGTCTGTTGTCTCGTTGTTTAAAGGGATATTGCAGGCATCAGCCTCTAAAAGTGACACTTGGTGGTTGTAGGGTGTGCGAGCAATCTTCGCTTTTCCGATTGAGAGCATGTCGACAGCAAGATCAATACCAATTGCTGATCGAATATTTTTTGCTCTATTCATAAGGGCAATGATTTGGTCAGCAGTTCCAGTGGCAAGATCTAAAAGGCGCATCGACGGATGGATCGGAAGATGCCTTCGGACAACACTCCGCCAGTAGATATCAATTCCAAACGATAAAACCCGGTTGATGAGATCATACCGCTTGGATATTTTGTTGAAAGTTTGCGAGATGGTTTTTTTCTCTAGCTTCGTACTCATGGACATTTTTTTAGCATAGCAAGAGAAAAAAACCTACAGAAACTAGTCTTTTTTTCGTTTTCTCTCATTTTCTGTGAGATATTTCTTTCGAACACGAATAAAATGAGGAGTCACTTCAACAAGCTCATCGTTCTGGATGAAATCAATTGCATTTTCAAGCTCAAGCTTTCGAGCTGGTGTGATTTGAATATTTTCATCAGATCCAGATGCGCGAACATTTGTTAGCTTTTTTTCTCGAGTGATGTTGACGACGAGATCATTGTCTCTTGAATGTTCTCCGGCAATCATCCCTTCATACACTTCATCACCAGGAGAAACAAAAAGTGTACCCCTACTTTGAAGGTCAAAGCACGCATATCCAGTTGCTTTCCCTTGATTCATCGAGATAAGTGCTCCATTTTTTCGAGAAGGAATTTCACCCTTATGAGGTGTGAAGCTATCAAATATTGAAGTAAGAATGCCCATACCCTTTGTAACGGTCATGAACTCGTTTCTATACCCAATAAGGCCACGCGTTGGAATCAAAAACTCAAGAGTAGTGATTCCATGCTCATTTGTTTGTAAGTTTCTCAGTTCACCCTTTCGTCTACTCAGTTCTTCAATAACTGTTCCAGAAAACTCTTCTGGGACTTCGATGTGAGCAGATTCTAGAGGCTCCATTCGAACGCCGTCTTCTTCTCTGAAAAGAACTTTTGGTTTGGAGACCATAAATTCAAAGCTTTCTCGTCTCATAGCTTCAATAAGCACGGCAAGATGTAATTCACCTCTTCCGCTGACACGAATAGCATCTTCCCGGCCATCAATTTCGTCAACTTTAAGCGAGATGTTGGCGCGCCGTTCTTTTTGCAATCTATCTCGGATTTTGTTCATGGTGACATGCTTTCCATCCTTCCCAACGAAAGGACCGGTGTTTACCATGAATTCAATAGAAAGTGTTGGTTCTCCTAAAGAAATTGGAGGGAGTTGCTTGATTTCATTTGGAGCGCACAACGTGTCGCCAATCGTGACCTCTGGAGCACCAGAAATACTGACGATGTCTCCTACTCCAGCTTCATCCATTTCAACTTTTTTGAGTCCATGATACCCTTCCACTTTTACAACTTTGTGTTGGGTGTGCTCGCCGTTCATTGTTACAAGTGTGAAGCTATCGTTTTTTCGAATAACCCCTTCGAGGATTCGTCCTGTTGCTTGTCTTCCAACAAAGTCATCATACGAAACTGTGCTACATTGCATAAGAAAGGGAAGCTCTGTATTTCCAGTCGGCGCAGGAACCTTATCTATGATCAAATCAAAAAGTGGTCTCATTGAATCAGATTCTTCTTCAACAGTATATTTTGCGAAGCCTTGTAAGCCGGAAACATAGATGTACGGAAAGTCAAGTTGATCATCCTGAGCCCCAAGTTCAACAAAAAGATCGAATGTTTCATTAAGCACACGGTCTGGATCTGCATGCGGTCTATCAATTTTGTTGAGTACGACAATTGGTTTAAGACCTGACTTCAGCGCTTGAGAGAGAACGTACCGTGTCTGAGGCATAGGCCCTTCTTGAGCATCCACAAGGAGAAGAACGCAGTTTACCATTCCAAGGATTCGTTCTACTTCACCTGAAAAATCAGCATGTCCAGGGGTGTCAATAATATTGATTTTGTGTTCTTTGTATGCAATTGATGTGTGTTTAGCGAAAATAGTAATACCACGCTCTTTTTCCAGCTCGTAGCTATCCATTGCTCTTTCTGGAATAGCTTCGTTCGATCTGAATGTTTCTGCTTGGTGGAGCATACTATCGAGCAGTGTTGTTTTTCCGTGGTCAATGTGCGCAATAATCGCAATATTTCGAATTTTTTCTGGTAGATACATAGCAATCCCATTTTTTCGAGAAATCATATGCTAGTAGAGACAATAGAATCTAGTCTGATTTTACGGGTTTTTCGCAAGTTACTAATAGCTAGTGGTTTAAAAAATAGTTAATTTAATTTTTTATTCAAGTAGTCCTTCTCAAGATATATTCTTGGGAAAAAGTGGACTAGAGCGTACTCAAAGGAGTGTCTCAATGAAATGCTTGCTATTTTGAATGAAGAAAGTTATATTCCTGCTTTACCGATATCGTATCGTGTTAGACCCTACTTTTTTACCCCATGGGTGCAAGGTCTACTAGAGACTATCTTGCTCACTATGTGTTGTTTAAAGGGGACTCATTGTATGGGGATAATCATGTGCGAAACAGGTGCACACTTAAGCGACAATTGTGTATACTTATGGCCAGAATACCCAAGAACTACAGAGGATCTCAGCCAACAGGGCGACAGATTAAAGATCTACTCCCAAAGGTTCTTCAGGGATTTGAAAAAATGCAAGCGGCAAAGCTCAGACATCTTGTTGATGCTTGGCCAGAAATCATCGGGAGCAAGCTTGCTCCTATGACCCGGATAGAGGGGTTTGAACAGGGTACGGTTAAGATTAAAGTGACCAATTCAACACTCCTAAGCCTCTTGTCGGGTCCTGAGAAAAACAAGATACTGACACTGCTCAGGAAAAGGTTTCCAGGGGCAGGTATCGCGAAACTACACTTCTTCATAGGGTAAAGGAATACGAAATGACAAAAGCTCCAGAGTATGATGCTAGTTCGATTACGGTCTTAGAAGGGTTGCAAGCCGTTCGAGAAAGACCGGGAATGTACATCGGAGACACCGCGAGTAACGGGCTTCACCAACTTATCTACGAAGTCGTTGATAACTGTATTGACGAAGCGATGGCCGGTTTTTGTAACGAAATTAATGTTGTCCTGCATGAAGATGGAGCTGCTACTATTTCTGATAACGGAAGAGGGATTCCGGTTGGAAAGCATGAGCGCGAATCAAAAAAACAGGGAAGAGATGTTTCTGCGGTAGAAGTTGTTATGACTATTCTCCATGCGGGGGGGAAGTTTGACAAAAACACGTATAAGGTCTCAGGCGGACTGCATGGTGTAGGGGTTTCTTGTGTGAATGCAACCTCTAAAAAAATGCATGTCGAGGTATATAAAGATGGAAAGCAGCACGAAATTGATTTTGCTCGTGGAAAGGTTGTAAAGCCGCTTAAAGTCACTGGAGATTCGGATAAAAAAGGGACAAAAGTTACTTTCTGGCCAGATGATGAGATTTTTAGTGTTCTTGACTTTGACTATGACATTCTTTCTAAAAGACTCCGTGAACTTGCATTCCTCAACAGAGGAATTACAATCACTTTTAAAGATGAGCGTGATGACTCAAAAGAACCAGTCGAGTTCTGCTATGAAGGTGGGATTTCATCATTTGTAAGCTACTTGAATGAAAATAAGAATGCGTTATTTGATAAACCAATATTTATATCTGGTTCAAAAGAACTCCATGATGGCCCAGTTGAGTTTGAAGTTGCTCTTCAGTGGAATGATACATACTCAGAAACAATCCATAGCTTCGTTAACAACATTGCAACAAGACAAGGTGGAACGCATGTCAGTGGATTTTCATCAGCACTCACAAGATCACTGAATGGGTATATCAAAAATAACAATCTCTTAAAAAATTCCAAAGTTTCCGTTTCGGGCGACGATATGCGTGAGGGGCTTGTCGCAGTACTCTCAATCAAAATTGCTAATCCTCAATTTGAAGGGCAAACCAAGCAAAGACTCGGAAATAGTGAAGTTGCGTCAGTCGTTCAACAAATAGTTGGAGAACATCTTTCAACGTATCTCGATGAAAATCCTTCAACATCAAAAACAATTGTTGATAAAGCAATCCTTGCAGCGCAAGCTCGAGAAGCTGCGCGAAAAGCTCGAGAGTTGACACTTCGTAAAACTGTACTTGATAGCGGTCGCCTTCCAGGAAAGCTTGCTGACTGTCAAGAGAGAGATCCTGAAAAATGTGAAATTTACATTGTTGAGGGGGACTCTGCGGGAGGGTCTGCAAAACTTGGGCGAGATAGAAGATACCAAGCGATTCTGCCTATTCGTGGTAAGATTTTGAATGTTGAAAAGGCGCGACTTGAAAAAGTATTGAAAAACGAAGAAGTTGGCACGATGGTTTCTGCATTTGGTTGTGGAATAGGTAAAAACAACTTCGATATCACGAAGCTTCGCTACCACAAAATCATCATTATGACGGATGCCGATGTTGATGGATCCCATATTCGTACCCTGCTATTGACATTTTTCTATCGACATATGCTTGAACTTATAGAAAATAACTATGTCTATATAGCTCAGCCACCCCTCTACCGCGTGACGAGAAAAAAAGTGGGGCGCTACATTCACTCTGAGAGAGAGATGGATGAATACCTCCTCAGCTTAGGTATGAGTGATGTTGACCTTCGTTTGGCATCACACAATGAAGCCATCGAAACGGATGAATTTAAAGCACTCGTTTACGCGATTCTCGAAGTAGAGCAACTCATTCATTCGATAGAGCGAAAAGGTGTACCGTACCGTGACTTTCTTCTTGCCAAAAACGATGACGGGGAGTTCCCAAGCTATCTTGTGAGAATTGGTGACGAAACCCGGTTCGCATATACTCCAGAAGAACTTGGTGCTTTGCAAAAAGACTCAGAAGATGAACAAAGAAGACAGTTTGAGGAAACATTAGCATCAATTCCGGAAGAAGAAAGAACGGAAGAGATGAAGGTCTTTACTCCAAAGAAACTGAGTTTCATGGAGCTTTATGAACCAGGAAAACTCATTCAAATCAAAGAAAAGCTCGCTCAGTTTAGCTTCTCACTTGAGCAATACACAAAAGCTGACGGCAAACTGCTTGATATTATTGACGATAGTGAACAAGCTCACCCGGTCTTTCTTTTGAAAGAACTTATTGAGTTCCTTCGTGAAAATGGAAGAAAAGGTGTTGAGGTGCAAAGATATAAAGGTCTTGGTGAGATGAACGCAGACCAGCTTTGGGAAACTACGATGGATCCAGAAAAGCGGACACTCATCCAAGTTACCCTTCCAGATGCTGTTGCGGCAGACCATATGTTCACGATGCTCATGGGTGAAGAAGTAGCACCCCGAAGAGCATTTATAGAAACACATGCACTCTCTGTTAAGAATTTAGATATTTAAGGTGATCCATGTCATATACTGAAGGTGAAATAGTACTACCACGAAATGTTGAAGATGAGATGAAGGAGAGCTATCTCCGTTACTCAATGTCAGTGATCATCTCTCGTGCTCTTCCAGACGCTCGAGATGGCCTCAAGCCATCGCAAAGGCGAGTGCTGTTTGCAATGAGACAGCTAAACTTATCACCAGGAGCAAAGCACAGAAAATGTGCGAAGATTTGTGGTGATACTTCAGGGGACTACCACCCTCACGGTGAGTCTGTCATTTATCCGACGCTTGTTCGTCTAGCCCAAGACTGGGTAATGCGTTATGCACTCGTGAACGGTCAGGGTAACTTTGGATCGGTTGATGGTGACCCTCCTGCTGCGATGCGTTACACAGAAGCGCGCCTGACAAAAGCATCAATGGCTTTGATGGAAGATCTAGATAAAGAGACGGTTGAGTACGTCCAGAACTATGATGAAACGAAAAAAGAGCCAACAGTCTTTCCATCGAAATTCCCGAACCTTCTTTGTAATGGATCTTCAGGTATTGCTGTTGGTATGGCGACCAACATTCCTCCGCACAACTTAGGTGAGTTGACAACAGCTATGCTTCAGCTTATCGATGACCCAAGAATGACTATTGATCAAATTATGGAAATTATGCCTGCACCAGATTTCCCAACTGGAGGCATGATTTGTGGGTACAGAGGTGTGAAAGAAGCCTACCACACAGGGCGTGGAAAAATTACACTCCGAGGAATAATTCAAGTTGAAGATATGCCCGGCCCAGGTGATAGACAAAGGCTTGTTATCCCTGAAATTCCATACAATGTGAATAAGTCTCGACTGATTGAAAAAGTTGCTTCGCTCGTCAATGAGAAAACAATGACGGGTATTTCGGATATTCGCGATGAATCAGACAAAGATGGAATGCGAATAGTTATTGATCTAAAGCGAGGAGAAATTCCTGATGTAACGATCAATCAGCTGTATAAATTCACTGACATGCAGATTACATTTGGGTGTAACATGCTCGCTCTAGATAAAGGGCTGCCTCGAGTCATGAATATTAAGCAGCTCATGTCTGCTTGGGTTGACCATAGAATTGATGTTGTGAGAGCAAGAACGCGCTATGAGCTTAAGAAAGCTGAAGCAAGAGCACACATCTTAGAAGGGTACTTGAAAGCACTTGATCATCTTGACGAAATTGTGAAATTGATTCGAGCAAGTGATAACAAGGATATAGCGAAAAAAGAATTGATTTCTCGGTATGAGTTTTCTGAAAGACAAGCGAATGCTGTCCTTGAGCTACGACTGTACCAACTTACAGGACTTGAAAGAACAAAAATTGAAGATGAGTATAAAGATCTTCAAGAAAAAATCGCCCATTTTAGAGCAATTCTTGCATCTGAGAAGATGGTGAGAGATATCATCAAAGATGAGCTTGAAAGCGTTACTTCGCAAAGTAGATCTGATCGAAAAACGAAAATTGTAGCTGCTGAAGGTGAGTTTTCTATGGAAGACCTCATTGCTGATGAGCCAATTGTCATTACCATTTCTACAGATGACTACATTAAGCGAATGCCAGCAACGACGTTCAAGGAACAGAAGCGAGGTGGTGCCGGCGTCATTGGAATGGACATGAAAAAAGAGGGTGACGCGCTCAAAGATGTCTACGCAGCGACTACACACGATCACCTCCTTATATTCACAAGCTTTGGAAGGTGCTACTGGTTAAAAGCATGGCAAATCCCGGAAACAGGTCGAAGATCTAAAGGGAAACCACTTGTAACATTGCTTGAAGGCGTTCAGCAAGAAGAGCAAATTGCAGCTGTCTTGCGTGTAAAAGATTTTGAAGATCAAGCTTCAATCCTTCTTACAACCAAAAAGGGAATAATCAAGAAAACTCTTTTGAGTGCATTCAACTCTCCAAGACGAAAAGGTGTCTATGCAATTAACATCGACGAAGGGGATGAGGTAATGGATGCTCACCTCGTCCATGACGAAGAGCAAATAATGCTCTTTACGAGAGGCGGAATGGCTGTACGATTCGAGGAATCAATAGTCCGTCCAATTGGTCGAGTGGCTCGAGGAGTTCGAGGTGTGAAGCTGAAAGATGAATCGGATAGAGTTGTCTCTTCTGCAGTTGTTAAGGGAAATGAAACACTCCTCATTGTCTGTGAAAATGGATATGGAAAACGTTCAAGTGTTGAGCAATTTAGACAGACAAACCGCGGCGGAGTGGGAGTTCGATCTATTATCGTCAACCGAAGAAATGGACCGGTTGTAGGAGCGCTTGCTGTCGGAGATGATGATAGTGTGATTATCATGTCGAAACAAGGTCAAACAGTTCGAATGAAGATGGGCGATATCCGAGTGATGGGGCGATCAACTCAAGGTGTACGAGTTGTTAACCTCAAGTTAGAAGACCACTTAGTCGGAATGCAAAAAATCGAACAAATTGAAGTCTCAGCAGAAGAATCGAGTGAAGAGTAGCAGACCAGGTCTTTTCATAACGTTTGAAGGTGGAGAGGGAGTAGGTAAGAGCTCCCTCATCACCATGGTAAACGAGTATCTTTCAGGAGAGCAAATAGCTGTCATACAAACGAGAGAGCCGGGTGGATGCAATCTTGGTATTAGTATTCGAAAGCTCCTACTTGAGAGTGAGGCACTTGCTAAAAAAGCAGAACTTCTTTTGTTTCTTGCGAATAGAGCACAACACGTTGAGGAAGTTATTCGTCCTGCATTAGAGAAAAAACAGATTGTCTTATGCGATCGCTTTTCAGACTCAACAAAAGCCTACCAAGGCGTGGCGAGACATCTTGAGCCAAAAATGGTGTCAGAATTGTGTGATTTTGCTACAGGGGAATTGACTCCTGATCTCACCTTTCTCTTAGATTTGGATCCGTTGATCGGATTTGAGCGAGTAACCAAAGCACGAGATGGAATTGATAGAATTGAACAAGAGTCACTCGAGTTTCATCAAAATGTACGCGAAGGATTTTTGAAGATTGCAAAAGAAAATCAAGAAAGAATTCACGTCATTGATGCTTCTCTTTCAATTGATGATGTATTCAAGCAAATTATTACGGTGTTAAAACCTCAATTAACTTCATTTTATGCAACGCCTTAAAGACATAGTAGGGAATTCACAGGCTCGTACCTATCTTTCTCATATGATCGAGCATAACCGTGTGCATCATACGCTGTTGTTCCATGGACCCCAGGGTGTAGGGAAAGCGACATATGCCCTTGCATTTGCTCGTGAATTAGACATCTCTCCTGTTGATATAACTTGCTTCGAACCTGAAGGAAAAGCGAATATCCACACAATAGAGTCAATGCAGCAGGTAAAAAAAGCTGCAAGAGAGCATCCATTTCAGTCAGATCGAAAACTGCTACTCATCAAAGAGGCAGATAAGATGCTTCCATCTTCAGCAAATGCACTACTCAAAACGTTAGAAGAGCCTCTTGATTCGACACTCATTATTTTAACGACAACAAAAATTGAGCAGGTATTAGAGACTATTCAATCAAGAGCGTGCCTTGTTCCTTTTAGAGCACTTACACATGAAGAAGTAGACCACTTTCTTTCAAGTAGTGAGATGACTCAAGAGCAAAGAGCAAAAGCTGTGAAGGCTTCTCAAGGAAGCATACAAAAAGCACTTGCTTTTGAATCAGAAATAGCAGTCGAAAGAGATGTTTCTAACTTTTGCAAAGCAATTGTCACACAAGACCCTCAAGAAGCTTTTCGTATGATACAAGTATTTGAGGAAGTTGATATTGAACACGTTCTCACACTTGTGCTTCATTATTTTAGGGATCTTGTTCTTGAGAGAACATCGGATGATACATCACTTCTATTCTTTCCTGAAAATGCTGTAGTATACGCTTCAATGAGAACATATACACTTCCTGAACTATCAGATGTAATACAGGCTATACACGAGGCGTATGCTTCAATCGAGTTTCATCTTAAAAATCGATCGATACTTGAAGGGTTAACTGCGAAGCTCATTCAAAAAGGGATGAGCCTATCAATCAGCTAGTTTTCTTAGGAAATCCAACGACTGCTTCATAGCAAGCGATGAGGTGGTCAACACCATTAATCGCTCTGTGCGGCATCTCTTCAGGAGGGATACTGTATGTATCTGCAATTTTGTTTTTAGAAATCCCACGTTCCCAAGGGAGAGAGGGGGGCGATTGCTTTAACGAAATGCCCCAATACATCGATGCAAGATCCAGCCAGTGATATGGATATGCTCTCATTTCTTGTTCTTTCGGTGGAATGAGTTGTCCAAAGAAGACTCTATCAAAAGAAGGGTTCTGACAAATAAAAACAGCGTGAGTACGCTTCAATTTATGCGTCTTAAAGAAAGCTTGGATGTCCGTTGCAACAGCCTCTTTTTTTGGTGCATCTTTTACCATTTCATATGAAAACCCATTGACGTGCAAGCTTGCTTTATCGCTCTTTGCCCATTCTTCAGGCGTAAGGTAGATTGCAGTTGAATAGGCTCCAAGGCATTCACCTGATGAAAGATCGATGGCTTTAATGCCAATCTCAAGGATAGAGTGAATAAAAGGATCGAGACCACTTGCTTCAGTATCGAGAAAAATACCTTTCATTCCTCACCTTTAGATTCTCTGTGTTGAAACTTCCAATTAAGCCATCCAGGAACTCTATGTAACGCAAGCAACCCAACAATAACAAATGTTGAAAAAATACTAATTACATACATTTGAAGAGAAACAGCTAGACCAACGGATGCTGTAGCCCAGAGGGTTGCAGCCGTTGTGAGGCCTTTTACATTTCCTCTATCCCTGAGTATAACCCCGGCACCTAAAAAACCGATGCCACTCACTATTTGGGCGGCAATTCTTGAGGGATCAGAGGCAGGAGAGGCGTACAGGGAAATAATGCCAAAAAGACATGAACCGAGTGCAACAGTAGCGTATGTTCGAATGCCGGCCAGGCCAACAAAGCGCTCTCTTTCGAGGCCAATTACAGCACCTAAAATTGCTGCTAAAAAAACATGACCAATGTAAAAAATCTCTTGAGAAAAGCTCATAGTATTCCATGCATAAAATTTTTTTATGACAAATTTGTAGGTATAAGGTCAATAGATTTAATGGATATTCTGAATAAGTTATATAGAGTCGTTATCCCCTTTACTTCATTTCGATCCCCTTATATACTTTCTTGTATCATGACGTTACCGCAGCAAAAGTTTAGAGAAGCAGTTTTTATTACGCTTTTTGCCCACGCAGTAGGTGGGGGATCTCCAGCTACCCCTGATTTAGTGGCAGAACAGCTTAAAATTAGCAAAAAATATGCAGGACTAGCCCTAAGTAGAGTCCATGCACTTTTAGACCAAAAAGAGACTATCGACAGCAAAATCCGAGAAAAATCAACTGAATACGATTTTGATCGCATACCAGAAGCTGAAAAAAATATTTTACGTCTTGCTCTTTTTGAAATGGTATACGACGCTGGAATTCCTCATAAAGTCTCGATTGCCGAAGCGCTCCGCTTGGCTAAAAAATTTTGTACATCAAGTGCTGTTAAGTTTATAAATGCTCTTTTAGATGTTCTTTACAAGGAACTAAATGGACATCAAGCAGCAGTGTAAACTTGCGCCATATACCACATTTGGAATTGGCGGTCCCGCCCAGTTTTGTATAGAAGTATCTACAATCGATGCGCTGAAAGAGGCACTGCAATTTGCTCGTGAAAAACAACTTCCATATATTTTTTTAGGAAAAGGATCCAATACACTTTTTGATGACCGTGGATTTGAAGGGGTTGTCATTATTTGTAAAATCGATCATATCCGTTTTGACGGCACATTAGTCACTGCTGGTGCAGGAGCAAGCTTTTCACTTTTGGGAGCAAAAACAGCGAGAAAACGGCTGAGCGGACTCGAATTTGCATCGGGTATACCCGGCTCTGTCGGAGGCGCAATTTTCATGAACGCTGGGGCAAACGGGTGTGAAACAAAAGACGTCATTTCATCTGTCACATTTCTGCACTCCACAGGCACGCTAGAAGTGTTTACAAAAAATGCACTTTCTTTTTCGTATAGAACCTCTCCGTTTCAGTCTCTCGAAGGGTGTATTGTTGAAGCAACATTTGCTCTTATTCCTGATGACACAGCACAACACCGGCAAAAAGACATTGTATCCTATAGAGTTGAAACACAACCGTACAAAGAAAGATCAGCAGGGTGTATTTTTAGAAATCCTACAGGGCATTCAGCAGGGAAACTTATTGAAGAATGTGGTTTGAAGGGAGCACAGATAGGTGGGGCATCCGTTTCAAAAAAGCACGCAAATTTCATTTTGAATTCAAAAGAAGCATCAGCATCCGATATTGAAGCATTAATTTCGCATATTCGACGTGTTGTCAAAGAAAAAACAGGTGTTGAATTACATGATGAAGTTCGTCGAATTCCTTTTACATTAAGCGCATCATATGACAATGAGATATGATCTACACACGCATACAACCTGTTCTGATGGAGTGCTTAGCCCCGAAGAACTTATTCTAAAAGCAAAAAGTGCAGGCCTTTCAGGACTCTCAATAACAGACCACGATACACTCAGTGCATACACTCAAGAAACCTTTGAAATCGCTGAAAAAGCAGGCATGCAACTTATTGTTGGCGTCGAACTCTCTACATTTCACGAACACGTGTCTGTCCATTTACTCGGATACAATGTTTCTTTAAAGAGCCCAGCGCTTACACAGCTTCTCACAAGGCTGCAAATGAGACGAGTACAGCGTAACAGATCAATTCTCGATAAATTAGCGAGATGCGCACTCCCAATCTCCGAGAAAGAGCTTGAACGGCTCGGATCACTCCAGCAGCTTGGCCGTCCACACATTGCGAGAATTATGGTTGAAAAAGGATACGTTCCAACCATAGAAAAAGCATTTACTCGGTTTTTAGGAGAGGGAAAGCCGTGTTATGACGCAGGGGAGATTATCTCAACACAAGAAGCTGTTGAAGCTGTTCATGCTGCTGGAGGAAAAGCGATAATTGCTCATCCACACCTTTTGAAAAAACGTCGATTTGTTAAAAAACTCCTAGCGCTTCCAGTAGAAGGGCTTGAGGGCTACTACGGGAGCTTTCGAAAAGAAGAGGATGCAAGATGGATTGCACTCGCTGAAGAACATGGCGTTGCCGTTACAGGGGGATCAGACTTTCACGGCCATGACTCTGTCCATGCAAAACTCGGCTCTTCCTGGATTTCAAAGGAGGCTGTTGATGCGCTCTTTTGCACAAACGATTGCTGAGCTTGGAGCACGTCGGGGAGCATCCTCAAAAGAGCATCTTCACCATGTATTACACAAACTAGGGCATCCTGAAAAACAGTTTTTATCGGTCCACGTTGCAGGTACAAATGGCAAGGGTTCTGTTTCAACTAAAATAGCGAAGGGTTTAACGCTTTCAGGCAAGAAGGTAGGTCTTTTTACCTCACCACACATCTCCTCTTTTTGTGAACGGATAGTTATTGATGGAGTGCAGATTTCAGAAGAGACAGTGTTGTACTACATAGATCAATTACACCCCTTTCAGCTCAGCTTTTTTGAAACTGCATTCGTAATGGCATGTGCCTATTTTGCAAAACACTCTATAGACTATGCTGTCATTGAAGCTGGAATTGGGGGGCGTTTTGATACGACAAACTGTTTGTCGAGCACACATGCTGTCATTACATCTATTGGCACTGATCACAAAGATTTATTAGGTGAAACTGTAGAAGAGATAGCATGGCAAAAAGCAGGCATATTGAAAGCTGGACAGAAAGTTTTTCTTGGGCCAACTGCATCTCAGTTTGAGTGTATGAAAAGTCCTGAATGGGAAACGATACCAGTTGAGGAGGCAACTTCTTTTGTTGAGGAAAATATCCATTTAGCAGACCGGGTATTAGAAGATTTTCAGGTTCCTATTGATCTTCGAAAGCGAGCAGTTCAGAGCACGCTTCCATGCCGGTTTGAAGCAATTGGTGAGTGGATATTCGATATTGCCCATAATAAAGAAGCAATAGAAGCGCTCTTAGATCAACTCCCTGAAAAATCATCTTTTTTTATTGGATTCTCTAAAGGAAAAGACGTTCGTACATGTGTAGAGCTCCTTCAAAAAAGAGCATCAAATATCGTTCTTTTACCTACTGAAAAAAGTGAGAGACTCTATGCCCAAGACTATATAGAGCGCTGTCTTTCTTCATCAATTAAAGTGAAAAATTTTGAAGAAGCGATTTCCCTCAGTCATGATATGGCACCCCCATATGTTGTCTGTGGGAGCGCCTATATCATGGAACCGATGCGGAGCTTAGTATCCACCCTCAAATAGCAGTGCAATATCACCCTCATCAGGGATATCCTCTCCATTCTGAGCATAACGATTAGAACGAGCCATAGAGGCTCTTGCAAACGCCATAGAAGCATCAAGAAAACAGTCTTCATCATCAGAAGTCAAATCATCCAAAGAAGAACCGAGGGTTGTAACAATTGAAATAACTTCTTTTTGCTCCTGCTGAGGTAAAAGAGAAAATTTGGCAAGCGCCTCTTCTACCTTATCTAAGAAAAAAAGATGCGACATCTCGCACAAAGTCTCTGCAAGATCTAAATTAAGCTCAGTTTTTCCAAAATCAATTTGGATTTGCTTTTTAGAAATAGTGTTGTGAAGAGAACGGGGGGTATTTGTTTCTAACTGCTGTAAGAGCGTTTCAGCAAAACGTAAGTACTGCCTGTTCTCATCATCAAGGGTGTGGTTTTCTCGTAAATCAAGAATTGTCCCACGAATATCTCGAATTCTTTTCATTCGATCATCCTGAGATAACGTTGAAGACGTGCATCTCAAATCAATTGCCCGAGTGGCAATGTCTTCTACCCACCTATCAATAAACTGATCAGAACACTCTTTATGTGCTGATTTAAGCGTATCAATGGCTGTTTCTGTAATAGAAGCAACTCCAGTCCCATGCGTATCTTCAAAAGCACGCACTGCTTGAAGTTGTTCTTCAATGGATCCAGTCAGTACTTCAAGTGTACGTGGACCATGCAGGACAGAAGACGTAACTTCTCCCCATGTAGTTTCAGCTTTTTGTTGCAACTCCCTGAGGGCTGCAAATGGTAATTGAACTCTTTCTGACATATGATAGGTGCTCCCACCTATATTTTAACTCTTTCATAATTTCAAAACAACATATTCTTTTTTTTAATTAGTAATACTATGTATAAAATCACTTTAGGTGAAAATCCTGTATAGTTTGCGTGTGAGTTTTTGTGAAAGGTTTTTTTATAATAAATAGCTGAGGAGCAGTTTTCGATGTAATTTGATGGTAAGTAAATATTTTAAAATTATTCGATTCAATAGATGGAAGCTGTTTCATAAATGCATTGAGCTCAACAGCTCCTTCAGAGTGTCCCGGATAGAATGTAGCGAAAATTGCACCACCAGGCTTTAGTATTACCATGCTTTTTGAAAGAGACTGTAAGCTCGTCGTTTCACGAGTTGTTATGGAATGATCGCTACCCGGAAGATAGCCAAAGTTGTAGACGATGGTACTCGGCGAGCAGTCAGGGAGGTTTTCATGAGATGAATGTAAAAAAATGATGCGGGAAAGAGAAGGGTGCTCATCAAGTCGTTTTTGCGTGGATGCAATGGCGTCTTCTTGTATATCGATACAATAGAGCGTACCATCGGTAGGCGAGAGGGCAAGGTTTGCTAAATGAAGCGCGTCATGGCCGTTCCCGCATGTTGCATCAATAACAGTGTCGCCTCGGCGAACATGCTTTGTTAAAAAAAAATGTGTAAGTTCAGTGTGTGACATATATGTATTTTCCGATAAGTTTTGATTGAATGCAATTGGGTAATTGCGTATATTTTTGGAGCAAATAATTACTTTGGGGTGTTAGCTCAGTTGGTTAGAGCGCCACGTTGACATCGTGGAGGTCAGCTGTTCGAGTCAGCTACATCCCATTTTTTCTATGAAAGAGTCATTACCACATACTGCATTTTCACGATTTTGCATGGAGCACACGCTCTCCGAGCTTGTTCCGTCAGCACGCGTCCAAACGACGTTTTCTTCAAAGTCGACATACACAATTGTTTTTTCTACAAAAGATCCTATTAGTCCTTCGCTTGCTCCATATTTAGAAAAAAGAGCAAATGAAATTGCCTCAAAAACGACCGTCCGCGGCATGCTTGAAGGAAACGCGAGAGACTACCTTGAGTCGGAGAATGAAAAAAAACTCGCGGTACAGCTCAAAAAAGATGGAAATGGACTGGTTTCATTATGCTCTCTTTTTGGTCAAACGTATGTTGAAAGAGAGGATTTTGAAGCAGAAGGCTGGAATCAGGGAATCCTGTGCTTTGAGCAACTAGAAAATCGCTGGCTACTAGTTGGGTTTTGTAGAGAAACAGCACAACAATTGAATGCTGAAAAACAAGAAATGACCAGGAAAGTAGGCTCATCCTTTCAGGTAAAGGGCTTGCGGCAAAAATACCTTGAATATACACCAGATGGAGTGGTGTGGCTTGAAAGGGGAATTCGAGACAAGGAAGCCCTTCAAGATGAAGTCCGAGGTCTCTATGCTTCAGTAGGGTTATCTGAAAAAGAATATCCAAAATCCGGAACATGGGAAGTTGGTCATTTTTCTTTTCAATCTGTGCAAGAACCGCTGTTTTCAAAAAACAGGTGCAAACGTGACTGTAGTTATTTTACAGGTCGAGATGAGAAAATCACCTCCCTTTTAGAAAAGATGAAAGTATTTTTTGAGCAAAGAAAACTTGCTGTCTACGAAAAAAAAGGAAAGGGGCTTTTTGTCAAAGATATCTTTGGATCTGAGTGGAAAGTCTCTGAGATGATAGAAGAGAAGACAAAGCAAGGAGTTTTTACAAAAATTTCTTTGCTTTTTTCGGTTGAAAGAGTTTGTGCACTCATGCTTGAGCGGATTTAGCAAAAAAAGAATCGAAAAAAAAATCGTGCTTGTATATGCTTGATCCGAATTTCCCCAGGGATGTCCCTTGAGAGATTTGTGATGCAAAAAACGTGCTAAGGAGTCTTTTGAGAATTAATAGAGCGATCCGGGTGCCTAAAGTGCGCCTTATAGCTGAAGATGGAAGCCAATTCGGTGTTGTGGGTACTGACGAAGCATTGCGTAAGGCAGAAGAAGCAAACCTCGATTTAGTTGAAATAGCTCCAAATGCGAATCCTCCGGTATGTAAGATTATTGACTATGGGAAGTATCGCTATCAGCTAACGAAGAAAGAGAAAGAGAATAAAAAGGCACAGCATCAAGCGAAGCTGAAAGAAGTTAAAACCAAACCAAATATTGATGAGCATGATCTTGAAACCAAAATGAGACGTGCACGTGAATTTTTGGAGAAGGGAAATAAAGTTCGAGTCACGTGTACCTTTCGCGGAAGGGAAATGGCTCACCCAGAAATTGGTCGGAGAGTGACTGACAGGATGTGTAAAGAACTGTCTGATGTTTCACAGGTTGAAGCTCCTCCTCGAATGGTTGGAAGAAGCCTGTCGCTCGTACTCGCACCAATTGGGAAGAAGAAATAACCTGTATACGAGATATACAGAAACAAACGGAGACAAACCGTGCCAAAAATGAAAACAAAAAAAGCCTTGACGAAGCGCTTCAAGAAGACCGGTACAGGAAAGCTTGTTCGCTACAAACAAGGAAGACGACACCTTCTGACGAAGAAGTCATCAAAACGTAAACGAAGACTAGGAAGCCCAGCTCTTGTAAATAGCAATCAGCTAAAACGATACAAAGAGTTGATGTGTGCCCTATAATGACGATGGAGAGTAATCATGGTTAGAGCTACAAATGCAGTTGCATCTCGCCGACGCAGAAAACGATTACTTAAGCAAGCTAAGGGATTCTGGGGTGACCGGAAAAACCACGTGAAGTTAACTTCCGATGCTGTAATGAAAGCTATGGCTTTCAACTATGAGCATAGAAAGAAAAAGAAGAATGACTTCAGACGTCTTTGGATTATCCGAATTGGCGTTGCAGCGAAAATCAATGGAATTTCGTACAGCAAGCTAATACATGGATTGACAAAGGCAGGGTGTGCCCTGAATAGAAAAGTGCTTTCTGACATGGCAATCAGAGATCCGGAAGGATTTTCTGCCGTGGCTAATACAGCGAAAGCTGCACTTGCTTAAGAAAGTAGTAGAAAGTTGATTTACAAAAGCCCACATCATCGTATATGATGTGGGCTTTTTAGTATCCAGACACTCGAGAAAAATGGTAAAAGACAAAATACACGCCCTAAAACAACAATTTCAAGACGATATTCAAACGCACTCAACTGAAAGCGAGTTAGAACAACTTCGAGTAAGGTATTTGGGACGCAAAAGCCCAATCCAAGATCTTATGAAGCACCTCAGAGACGTCTCTCAAGAAGAAAGGCCTCTTCTTGGAAAAGAAATCAATGAGTTGAAGGGGTTTGTTGCAGAGGCACTTGAAGCAAAAAGGCAAGTTGCGGAAGAGTCTGCAATGCAAAAACTCCTTAGCGAAGAGCGCGTGGATGTGACATTGCCGGGAGTGCGGAAGCCGCTTGGAAGAAAACACCCTGTGGTTCAGTCTTTAGATAAAGCTATTTCTATTTTAAAAGACATGGGTTTTGCTGTAGAATACTCGCCTGAGATAGAGAGTGAGTTCTACAATTATGGGGGATTAAACTACCCAGAAGATCATCCGGCACGAGATATGCAGGATACCTTTTATTTAGACAAAAATACGCTACTTCGGTCTCATACAACCAATTTCCAACAACGCATTTTTGAAACAACGACGCCTCCAATACGAGCAATATCTCCGGGAAAATGCTACAGAAATGAAACGATTTCAACAAGGTCGCACGTCTTTTTCTTTCAAGTTGATGGGCTTTACGTTGATAAGGGAGTCACCTTTGGAGACCTGCTATCAACAAAAGAAGAGTTTTATTCACGCTTCTTTAACCAAGAGATCACGCTGAGAGTTCGTCCGAGTTACTTTCCTTTTGTTGAGCCTGGAATGGAAGTGGATATTTCCTGCACAAACTGTGGAGGAAAAGGGTGTAAACTGTGTAAGCACACAGGTTGGCTTGAAGTGGCCGGAGCCGGAATGGTCCATCCTGAAGTGTTGAAAACCGGTGGCCTCGATCCTGATGTCTACTCTGGTTTTGCATGGGGGGGTGGTATTGAAAGATTGTGTATGTTAGAACATGGGATTACTGACATTCGTCTTTTTACAGAGAATAACATGGGATTTCTGTCACAGTTCCCGTAAACGGAGCAGCACATGGAAGTACTAAGAGAGGCTTCTCGTCTTGAAAAAACGTGTATTGCCTCTCAATCCGAGCTTAGCTTTTTTTTCACTCTTGCAGATCAGTTTACTGAGGGTGCTTTTTTACACGCATTAACACTTGTGATGCGCAGACATCCACTTCTTTCTGCAAAACTTAATGATACCGTCTTTATACAACTTGATACAATAGAACCATCAGGCTACATAACCTTCGTTGAATCGCTCGAAGCTCCATTCATTCTTCCACTCTCTCAGCTTGATGGAAATGGGTTGTTTCACCTCTTTTGTTGTTTGAAAGAAAATGGAATGGACTGCGTACTCGTTTTGCACACAGTAATAGGGGATGTGACTTCTGGTGTAGCGCTCATAGAAGACTTGTGTAGAGGGCTTCTAATGCCACATGTTCCTCAAAATAAACTTCCATGCCACTATCCAATAGATACATTTTTTCCCTATACCCCTCATTCTGATGAGATCTCCTCGTATGCAAGACAATACCACGATCAGCATGTGCACCCAGCTACATGTAGGTTTTTAATAGAAAACCCAGAGCTCCCTTTTGAACAACTTGAGTTCAAAAGAAAATCTGTGAGAATACGAGCTGATAGAATGAGTACTTTGAGAGCCTTTGCAAAAGAGCATTCCGTTTCAAAGCACGCGCTCTTTGCAGCATGCCTCGTGCATGCAATGACCCCTGCAGAAGACAAAAAAAGTGCGTGTATCGTTACCGCAGTAGACATGAAACGAAGGCTCATTGAAGATGCAGGCTACAAAGACGTGTTTTCCGGAGTTGTCTATACGACCTCTTTTTTTGACGTTGATGGACGTGATCCACAGTATGTTACTGCAAAAAAGTATGCGGGTGTTCTTGCAGCAAAAATAGAAAGCGCTGATCTGTACAAAGAGGCATACGCTCTTTCAGAAGGGGAAATTAATCTTTTTTCAATCGGGAGTTGTTTTGCACTTTCAGATGGAGGCATTATTCGCTTTTCAGATGGAAGCGTAGCAGAACTGGTATCAGATATTTCTTTTGTTTCTACCTATCCAGAAATGAATGCGCCCCATCTTTCGTTCTCTCTTTATGAAGATGTCGCAACACTTCACATTGTATATCCACATCCATGGATTCCTGAGTCAGAGATCAACTCTTTTCTTTCATATTTGGAAAGACAAATAGTGGAGTTTCACTAGGCAGCTTGATCCACCTCTTCAGCCTCTTCCAGCATTGAAACAAGCATCATTCCCATGTTACGAAGGTAGAGATTCCACGTTTTGGAAAAAGACCCCGCTTTTTCAAGAGAACTTGTTGATCCGTCTTCAGCAGCGAGCATTGCAGTTGCGGTGTATTTCATCTCAACTTCACCGTGATGCTTCGCGAAAAAAGCTGAAAGTGGAGTATCTTTTCCTTCAGTGAGATCGAACGTCATGGTGTCTTCAAAATCATGTTCGATGCTTTGTTTTCCAGGAAGCCAAGAAAGAGGGTAGGCAACTTCATCACCGAATTCCGTTTCTTGCATTGTTTTTACCATTCTGTGAAGCTCTTCATCATCCATCGATCTTATTCGTTGCACTGCATTCGTTGTGAAATGCAGTGCATAGAGAGCACAACTACATATATCTTTTTGTGGTAGATCTGAATTTGTTACCAAAAATTTTTTCAAAGTTTCATCCCCGATCGCAAGGTCACTTCGAGAAAGTACCTCGTATGAATCAAATGAAAAAAGAACCGGAGTGCCTGCTGCAGTTTGATGGCATACAAGAGCACTATAGTGTTGGTTTTCTTCATCAGAGATGACAATGCCTAGAGTAGAAGATGGTTCACAACTTCTTGCCGCAATCGTTTCTGCTAACTCATGTGCATAAGTTACTTCAATCGTAAATCCGAACATCTTCCCAACAAGAGAGCACACCTTTTGCATGGTCTCATATGGAAAAAAAGGCACATAATTTATACCCTCTTGACCTGGAGAAAGCTCCCATGACACCTCAGCATCTACAATTTTTTTGCTTGCGACATCGCTTTCAGAAATAAATTTTTTGAATATGGGCTGAAGTGAATTGTGCTCAACAGGCTCATCAAGATAAGTTCGTCGTACATTTGAATAATACCTTTCAAAGAAGATGCATTGAGGTGTTGAACTAGATAAACTGGCTGCCATATTTTATTCTCCTCATTATATGTTACATCTACTATTAAGCTGCTTCTTTGCCCTTACATTCCTCTTCAAGCATTGAAACAATAGCCATACCCATAGAATAAAGGTACGTATTCCAAACTTGGACGTAATTTCCTTTCTTCTCGATTTTTTCTACTGATCCACTTGCATCAACGAGACCTGCTTCAATAGAATATTCAATTGCCATCTCAGTCTTATGTCGTTCATAAAATGCCTCGAGAGAAACTTCTTTTCCCTGTGTTAAATCAAACGTCATTACCGATAGATCCGCTTCAGTGTCAATCGTCTGATTTCCAGGCAGCCATGAACGTGGATAATGAACAATAGCTTCCTCATCGTCTGTTTTCATTGATTCTGCGACACGTAAAAGTTCATCTTCGGGCAATTTTCCAATCTTGTGCATTGCGGACGTAGCAAAATGAAGTGCATAGAGTGAGCACGTCGATAGATCTTTTTGAGGTTCATCGTTATTGAAGACGAAGTGCTGTGTAAATGTATCGTCCGTTATACCCAAGTCTTCAGCACATAGCTCATGTGCTGAATCAAAAGAGAAAAGAAGAGGAGAGCCGTCTGAAGTTCGGTGGTACACGAGTGCACCGTAGTGATGGTTTCCGGAGTCTGTAAGAAGCAAGGCTTTCGTTTGAGTCTTACTAGAATGTAGAGCAGAGATCACCTCAGGAAGTTCTTCATTCCTACACACATCCATTTCAAATCCAAACGCCTCTTGAACCAATAAACACACTTTTTTCATCGTTTCTACAGGAAAGAACGGAATTGAATGGGGGTAATCCTCGGAATAAGAAGGGCACTTAAAAAAGGTAAAAGAGCAAATTTTTTTACCTACAACCTCACTCTCTTGTACATATCGTGCAAATGTGTGAGGCATATCACTGTACTTAAGGGGTTGAGCATAGAGGGCATGGCATGATGACAGGCCTGCGCCATTTGGTTTATACTGAATAGGATAGGTTAATGTAGAACAAGCCATACTAAATCTCAAAAAAAGTTTATTATATATATTGTACCATTACAAATAATTATTTTACACTCTTTATAGATGAAAAATCTGTATTCATAAAAAAAAATCAATGTAGCGCTTGATAATAAAGGGGTTATTACGGTACTATGACGCCACAAAACGAGAAAAAATCTCGTATCCTCAATGGAAGAGTGGCAGAGTGGCCGATTGCGTCTGTCTTGAAAACAGAAGTCCTTCACGGGACCGGGGGTTCGAATCCCTCCTCTTCCGAAAATAACACGCCCTTTGGCGTGTTTTTTTTTGCGGGAAAGGGGGAGGGTGAGAACCCGGGTTCGCCCCGCAGCGAAGCGAGGGTGATGACTTTCCTGTAGCAAGTCACCCTGAAGGGGCGAGACGAGCGAAGCGAGCGAGTCAATCCCTCCTCTTCCGAAAAAAAGAAGAAGCCAGATAGCTTCTTTTTTTTGATGAAAGCTTCATGAATTTCCGATGGGCAAGTCGAACCATCCTTCTTTATTAGAAGGTTTTTCTACATAGAAACACTCTATTTTTCTATCATCAAGAAAATCAATTTATAGGAAAAAAATGAAAAAAAGAATCATGTGTATGCTGGTTTTCTCAGTCCCATTTTTTTCCTATGGGGTTGAAGGAAGAGGTAAATTTATGGAACTGAAAAAGTGTGCGCTTGTTACTGGAGCATCATCTGGAATAGGTAAAAATTTAGTCGTGGAATTGTTAAATCGTGGCTATGAGGTAGTCGGAGTTTCACGCTCTAAAGAACGTTTAGACCGAGTCAAACATGAGCTAAACAACCCGTATTTTCATGTTTACAGTTGTGATGTTGCTGATATGTCTGCTGTTGAAATGATATCTTTTGAGCTCAAGAGTCAAGGATATATTCCAAATATGTTTTTCTTGAATGCAGGGGTAGCAGGAGAGGCTGCTATGGAACCCACTGATGTATTAGATACGAAGTGCCATAGAAAAATTTTTGAAGTGAACTATTATGGAGTATTGAACTTTATAGAGCAGTGGCTTGTGACCTGTAAAGAAAAGAACGGAGCTACGTTCATTGTTTCGAGTTCAATCAATGCCATTTTTGCTCCTCCCGGAGGTTCTGCATATTCTGCTTCTAAAGCAGCTATTTCAAAAGCATTTGATGGTTTGAGAGTCACTCATGCTGGTAGCAATATTAAATTTATAAGCGTTTTCTGTGGTCCAGTCGATACTCCTGGACTTGCTGGAACATTGCCTTTCACGTGGCCTCCAGAAAAAATGGCAAAATATATGGTTGATCGAGCGGAAAAAGGAAAAGCCCATTCCCATCCATCCCTGTTTTACTCTTCACTCGCAAGGTTTTTGAATCTCCTTTCGGAAAGCAAAGTATTGTGGGTTCTAAAATTATTAACTGGTAACCAACCTCAAGAATGACTGGAGAAGATCATATGATAGACAAGGATCCGTGTACTAATATGTTGTTTATGGCAGCCGAATGAAAAAGAACAAAAAATATGTGTTCAAACCGTACACTGAGCTATTTGATACGTTATTTACACAAGAAAAAGCAAGGATACTCGGCGTATTGCGAAATGAATCTTTGGAGATCCAGCATGTTGGTAGCACAGCGGTTCCTGGTCTGGGAGGAAAAGGAATCATTGATATTGCTGTGGCCGTCAAGAAGGGAGATATCGAAAATGTTTCTCATACATTAGCTGATTTAGGGTATATCTTTCGTGAGAGCGGGTCAACTGAAGAAAGATCATTTTTTCGCATTGACCTTCCTGATAGTGAAGAGGGAGTGAGACGGTATCATTTGCATGTGACTTTTCCTGAAAGTATTGAATGGAAAACTTTACTTGCTTTCCGCAATTATTTAAGAGCTCATCCTGAAGTTGTCCAAGAGTATGCCGCACTAAAGAAAAAGAGCGCAGATGAAGTCGATGAAGATGGAGCATTATACCGAGCGAAAAAATTGCCCTTCTTCCAAAAAATTCTTCTTAAAGCTCTTGGGTATAAGATCTTTTTTGTCATTGGAGCATCTGGATCTGGAAAAACAACGACGTTAAAGCTGCTTGAAAAAGCGATGCCACATCACTGTCGCCTTATTCATTTTGACAGCATAGGAGTGCCTTCCTTTGAAGAGATGGAGACGGAGTATGGCAGTATTGAAGAATGGCAAAGAGTCAAAACATTTGAATGGGTTGAAAAGCTTGCAAAAGAAGAACTTTTGAAATCACATGTCGTTTTCGATGCGCAGGTTAGACCTTCTTTTATTTCTGAAGCATGTGATGCGCATGGAGCTGCATATGATGTTCTCTTATTTGATTGTTTTGATGAAGAGCGCAAAAGGAGGTTGGTGAACAGAGGTCACTCAGAGCTTGCAGATGATAATATGATGAATTGGGCTGCATTTTTAAGAAGAGAATGTCAGCAAAGGAACTACAAGATTATCAATAACACACATATCACACGTGAGCAAACATTCCAGCTGTTTTCAACGTGGCTAGACTGCAAGATATCGTCGCAGATAGAAATTCCTGTACAAGTCGTAGAAAGTCTTGTTTATACACAGTTCCCAGAGTACTCCAATTTGCCAATCAATGAAGTAAAACCTAACGGCTGGGATAACCGAACATTTAGATTGGGGAGTGAAATGAGTGTTCGATTGCCTAGTGCAGAAAGGTATGCAGCAAAGGTATCCCTTGAGCACAAATATCTCCCATACTTGGCGACCCATTTGTCATTGCCTATTCCTAAACCAATAGCTCTAGGGAAACCATCAGCAGAATATCCTTGGTACTGGTCTATCTATGGATGGATCGATGGGCAAACTTTGAATACTTGTCATTTTGACGATGAAGAATTGGACCGTTTGGCTGGTCAGCTCGCTTACTTCTTAAAAGAGCTGCAAGCAATTGACGCAAGTGATGGACCTAAGCCAGGATCTCATAACTTTTATAGAGGAGAGTCTCCGATCATTTATGATGCGGAAACCAGGTCCTCTATCGATAACTTATATGAGTACATTGATGTAAAAGCTGCTCTTGAAGTTTGGGAAAGAGCGATTCATTCAAGTTGGAAGAAGAAGCCTGTCTGGATCCATGGCGATTTTAGCACTGGAAATATTCTTATAAATGAGCAGGAACTTGCTGGTATTATTGATTTTGGAGGAATGGCAGTAGGAGATCCTTCTTGTGATTTATGTATCGCCTGGACCTTTTTTAAAGGGAATAGTCGCAAGACTTTTAAATCAGCTTTAGTTCTGGATGAAGACACATGGAATAGAGCACGGGGCTGGGCGCTTTGGAAGGCTTTAATTACTCTAGAAAGCAGCGAAGATAAAACAGGCAAACAAGCAAAGCTACAGCTTCATCTCATTCAGGAGATTTTAGAGGATCTATAAACTGAGATGAAGATTGATTTAGAAATTTATCAAAAACACTTTGCTTTAGAGTCTGCAAAATTTGTTCGCATTGACCATGTCGATACAATTATTGCAGTAGTATATAAAGTCGTTACATCAGACAAAAAATCATTTATTCTGAAGATATGTCCTCGAAAAGAGGATTATTTTCGAGAAGCGTATTTTCTCCGTCAGCTCAATGGGTGCATCCCAGTGCCGCAGATTATTTCTGTTCTCGAACCCTCATACGACCATTTTGGTGCTATTTTAATGGAATATCTAGAGGGAGAGCTTCTTGAAACTGATGATTGGTCGCCTGATTTTGCTTTTGAAATTGGCATTGCTTTAGCTCATCTTCATAGTAATCGAACCGAGGCGTATGGAGATGTATCAAAACCTCAAGCTTTAATTCAAAATTCAGATCAATATTTCAATGAAAAGTTTGAAGAAGAACTTGACGAATGTAAAGGACATCTTCCAGAAAACGTTATTGAAAACTGTGCTTCATATCTTAAGGCTTGCCAAAGCCTTTTGGCAGGTGTTGATGGTCCTTGTTTAGTACACCGTGATTTTCGGCCAGGGAATATGATCGTCAGGCATGGGAAGTTGCAAGGCATTCTTGATTGGTCTAGCGCCCGCTCAGGATTTGCTGAGCAAGATTTTTGTTCACTGGAACATTTTCGCTGGACTCCAGATGCAGGTTATAAGAAAATCTTGCTGGATGGCTATTCTAGTATTCGCCCGGTTCCAAATTATCAAAGGATAATGCCGTTACTTCAGCTAGGAAGATCGCTTGCGGTGATTGGATATACTGTCAAAAGTGATACATTGAACAGTAGTAATGCAAGTTTGTATGCTTTTAATCGAGAGTTTCTCAAAAAATTTAACTTTACTTTCTGATTTCCATAAATGACCTCCGGAAAAGGATAATTGATTTTTGTTCACAGGGGGATATTAAAATGGGAGAACTCTGACCATTGCAAGAAAGCAAAAATGACCCTAAAGCTCACTTCACCATTTAGTAGGTTAGAGGCTTCCTCTACCGATATGCTCTTCTAGAAATTCTCGAATATCCTTCCGAACCTCATCAAAGAAGGATTTCCTCTCTCCTAAAGTTCCATCAAAATACGGTTCTGGAAGCTTAAGCTTGACTTCTGGGTTGATATATCCGTGGTCCATAAAGCTTATGTGGGTAGCCCCTTTATAATACTTTACTTTATGACCAGCAAGAGCAATATGGTCGTCACATCCGGTTTCTTTATGATAATTTCCCCTATCCCCAGACAATAGGAAAAATAAAGGATAACTGCAGTTAAGCTGAAAGGAAAACCGAGTTGATTCCATTAGTATCAAACATTCTTTTACATCTGTTTGATCCGGCCGTGAAAGTAATGCAGTCCTCGTATCCCTATAAAATGAGTCTAAGGTTCTGTTTGACCAGAAAAGCAGAGAGTTAGCACCTGAAGAATGTCCTATAAAGCCTATTCTCTTCAGGTCAATTTTTCCATTGAATAACGTCTTTTGTTTTTCCTTTAACCACTCGAAAACAAAAAGCAGATTATCGATCAATTTAGCATTTCTTGAACAGCTGCGACCTTCCCAAAATTTAGGCCCCTCATGATCTGATTTGAGATCGTGTTGAATAGAAATTACTAAGTAACCGTTGGAGCTCAAGTCTTCGGCAAGAAAGGAATAATCCGTCATTGCAACTGCACTTCCATGGTTCAAAAAGACAATAGGAAGATTACTCCCTTCAAGAAGAGAAAGATCCGCTTTTCTGCTGTGAACCTTCACCTTAAGTGGTTCAAATGGACCAGGTGCTCTATTCTCGAAAATTTTTGGAAAAGTTTCGTGCACACCCATTTGCATAGGAAAATAAATTTGAACAGGAATGAGTCGTCCATTCGGGAATATGAAATCTTTCCGATATGTATCTTCAAGATCGTACTTTATTGTCCCTACACAATGTCTACCTGTTGGTACGGGAACAACTTCAAAACTCATTATAGGTGCTTTATTCATCGATTTTTCTACTCTAATCCTTCAAAATAGTTGGAAATACCTTCATATTACCTCAACCACCAACAGTCTATTCTACTGAAAATTTGGAGAATTTGTTCAAACATCAAAGCTTATGCTATCTTTAAGGATTTAGACAACAGATCTTTCAACAAATCACAAATGATGATCATGTTCTACCATATTTATAAAGAAACTTGAAATCTTCTGTTAAAGCTTGGAAGTAGATTCAGTCCAAAGGTTTTCTAGTTCTTCTTTAGGATATGGTTTTTTTTTACTTTCTTCTCTAAGGGTTTTAAAAAATGCATTCATTCTACAAGCGAGTAGAGCATAACGGCTAACTACCGATGAAAGGTATGGAGTAAGTGTTTCAGGCACTAGTTACGGTGTATTTCCATTAGCGTATTCCTTCAAGACCTCTTCTCTTCGCTCTTTTTCAAAGCATCTAGAAACAATCCAATTAGTCAGCGCAGTTGCAACGTAACAACGGTCATAGTTTTGATGGTTTATGTAAAATTGAAGTTCTTCATTTGAAAGAGAAAACTGCAAACTTGTAGCAAGGCCAAAATCAGAAAAATAGATTTCCTGACCATCTGTCAAAATATTATGAAAGTGAGCATTAAAATGTAGCATCTCATTTGTATTCATAAAAAATGTTGTTTCTAGGAGTTCCTTTTCGACCATCTCAATAGCTTTGTCAATTGCAGTGGATCCTTCAGATAGTTTTGTAGTAAGCCATTTATTGAGCGTCATTGGATAGTATTCAATAAATAAAGCAATATAAGCGGAGGCATTATGATTTGCTCTAACCCTTTCACCTACTTCAATTGAGCCGTCCCAATATTCAACATAATTTTTCCACTCTCCTTCATCAAGAGGCTCATTTACTTCAGAAGTATCGAGAATGCGCCAATGATAGACCAATGGAAAATTTTGAGTTTTGTTAGAAAGGACCCAGTTGGTGCTCATCATATGGGCAGATACCTCTCTCCAGACACTAAAGCCTGCAGAACCCACACCATATTGGTAGTAGAGAGGCAATTTAAATAGGTTTACCGTGGAACTTAAATTATCTGGGTTTCCTTCTAATGTATTTTAAGGTAATTTTTTTACAAATACTCGAATTCCATTTATTTGCAATTTTACCGAAGTTCCATAACCAGAATGTAAAGGTTTCCCTTCTGAAAGTAAGGTTGAAATTTTTTCATTGGTTAATGCTTCTAGATATTTAGAAAGAGAATGATACTGCGTTTGGCGATTATCATTCTCATTTTTTCCTCCTTGAACAGCCCCAAGCTGTAAAAGTTCAGCAGAGACGAGGTTGCTGCTTAAAAAAATGAGTCCCAAAAAGCAAGATATAAATTGTAACATTCCAATCATATTGTTTTCAAATCTCTATAAAGTAACGAAACCAATTATAGATTGTGTATGAAATATCACAAAAATCAATTGGTTCTGAACATCACTTAAACGAACTTGTAAAATAGATTAAACAGCATTAAAATTTTACAATGACTCTATAATAGGTCAGGAGACATCAGGAATGGATAATACTAATGTAATAAACTCGAAAAAGCATGCATCTTTTGCAGGGATCCTTATGGAAGAAGGCAACGTACAGGACCAAACGTACAAGAGTTACGGAAAGTGGTTTGAAAGATTTGAACAAGCGATTAATGTTATATTAGAGTTGTGTTATCACAATTGCGCCCTTCCCGGTGATCAAGAATCAGATGAGTATCGGTTCATTCTTTTTGTTCTGGATACCTACTATGAAATAGCACTTTCATTCAGAAGTTGCCGCCTTTTGATGGAAAAAGGGCTTTATCATGATTCGCTGAATTGTTGTAGGTCAATTTTAGAAAATCTCGTGAAATATAAGTATCTTCTTGATCATAAGGAGCAAATTATTGCTTACGAGACCGATGGGAAAGATAGCAAAGGAAACAAGATTACTATAAGGACAGCCTTTGAGTACGTTGCAGGAAAAGACTCCCGGAAAGTAGTCTATCGTTTATTGTCTATGTTTGAGCACAAGAATTTCGGTTCTAGTCTTCCAAGGCTAAACGCTTTACTCAATTTAGAAAAAACGTTTTCTTTGCTTCCTGAATTCAATACGAATTTAGCTGAAGGAGTAATAAATCACTTACTTTATTTGTTATTTGGATACATCAATTTAGCTGATCGTTTTTTTTCTTTTAAAACGCCACTTCAAGAAGCGGATTTTTATGAAAGCTACATAGATATAAAGATTTTTTTTGATGAGCAAATTCAAAAGAGAAAAATTAAGTATCCTGAATCAAAAGAGTGGTGCGAGGTAATGGAAAAGATCATCTATTAATCCTAACCATGCTATTAGCTGATGGAAAAAACAGGTCATCAAAAGAATATTTTCTTTTAGTGAATTTGTAAGCTTTTTGCTACTGTTTTTCGGTTGATTTTGAGTTTGGTGGCGATGTCGTCGTTGGTGAGGCCGAGGGCTTTGAGTTGTTTGATTTTTGGGGAGAGAAGGCGGTAGATGGGGGTGGATTCATGGCATGGAATTTTGAGGGTAAGGGGGATGGTTCGAATTGGTTGCAGTCGCGTCCGAAAATAACACGCCCTTTGGCGTGTTTTTTTTTGGGGGAAAGAGGGAGGGTGAGAACCCGGGTTCGCCCCGTAGCGAAGCGAGCGAGTCAATCCCTCCTCTTCCGAAAAAAAAAAAGAGAAGCCATCAGGCTTCTTTTTTTTTGAAAGGAATAAACATCTGGAGGGGTTTACATATAGCTATACTCGATCTCTTCATTTTTCTTTGGGCCGATAACGCGCCAATGTAACCTTATAGAGTGCTGATCAAAGTCAACTTTTCCAAAGTATGCATCACCTTCACATAAATGTGAGTCAACAGATGAGAGGGATTGGGCCGAGGAGGGTGCCAGGTGAAAGAGGAAGACAGGATTGTCTATTCCACGGCGTAAATGCTCAAGAGAAACCACTCCAGACACTCTATCTAGTGTCCAGCGGAATATATTTGTAAAACTCATTTCCTGGTTGTCTGTACTTTTCCAAATGCCTTTTTCGTTAAATACAAGAACATGCGAACCTGTTTTTTCTACGTGGATGTCTCCGGTTCCTCGTCCGTTCCAACCTGAGTTTACCTTGGACTTAGAGTGAGCGTGAAAAGAGAGTCTTTTCACTGTGGAGAGTGTTTCCCAAAATCCTAAGAGGGTATGAAGGCTTTTCATTGTATTGTTGTGTCGAAAGCCTCGGATATCATTTCCTAAATAGTAGAGCTTCTTTTCGTTGGAAGGAAGGAGCGTATATGCTTTTTTAAGCAGTTGCTCCAGTTCTGAAAGTAGGGGGAATCCCTGATTGAATCGGTAGATGCGTGTTTTTCCTTCATACTGACTGTTGAGCAATCCGCCTTTTTCTAAGCGAATGAGAACTTTTTGGAGTGGTGTAAGCGGTGTGTCAAAAATGCGGTGTAATTGAGCTCCATAACATCTTCCATTCACAAAGAGAAAAATGAGGATTTTTTCTACGTTTTTATTTCCAAACAGCACGTCAAACATACAAAAAAACAAACCTCATTTTAGTTTACATAAACTAATTTCGAACATTCAGTCTTGCAGAAGAGTTGAGTATTATTTGGCTTAATACAAATTTATGTAAACCTTTTTGAGGTTTATACGAATAAAATCGAGGTTGATATCTAAGAAAATTGCTCCGTACACTCGTGCGAAAAAACTGAGGAAATTATGACCATTCGATCAGATTGGACAGCTCGTGAAGTTCAGGAAGTGCATTCCACACCTCTTCTTGAGTTGATCGTGAAAGCAATGGGTATCCACAGAAAATACCATGCAGTTGGCGAGATCCAGGTTTGCCATTTAATCTCCATCAAGACAGGTGGATGCTCCGAAGACTGTAAATACTGCGCTCAATCGTCTCGATACCAAACGAGTGTTAAAGCAGAACCCATGATGACGTATGAAGAGGTCATTGCTGGTGCAAAAAAAGCGATAGCACGAGGAGCGACACGAGTGTGTCTTGGAGCTGCATGGAGGGGTGTTCGAAAGAGCAGACAATTTGATGAAACCCTACGAATGATTCAGGGGATTGCTGATTTAGGTGTGGAAGTTTGTTGCACGCTGGGGCTTTTACGTGAGGATCAGGCGAAGAAGCTGAAACAGGCAGGGCTCTATGCCTACAATCACAATTTGGATTCATCAGAGCGGTTTTATAATACAATTATTACTACACGTTCATATCAAGACCGGCTTAATACGCTTGATATTGTGGAAAAGTCTGGGATGAGTGTGTGCTGTGGTGGGATTATTGGTATGGGGGAAACAGGAGAAGATCGACTACAGCTTCTTCTTACATTGTCGAAGAGAAACCCCCATCCGGAATCCGTGCCTATCAATCTGCTCAGTCCCATTCCCGGAACTCCACTTGAGAATCAGCCCAAACTCTCATCCTGGGAACTGATTAGAATGGTTGCTACAGCAAGAATCCTTATGCCTCAATCGATGATCCGTCTTTCTGCAGGACGAATTGACCTCTCTTTTCAAGAACAGGCCCTGTGCTTTCTCTCAGGAGCAAATTCCATTTTTGCTGGGGAAAAGTTACTCACGGTTGGAAATACTTCCATAGATTCAGATGAAGACATGTTTACCCTTTTAGGACTCCAGAAACGGCGAGCGTATGCGTATGAATAAACTCCTATGTAAGCGTAAACTACACGGAAATTTTCGGTGTTTAGAGCAGAAAGAAGAGCGTATTGATTTTGCTTCCAATGACTATCTAGGACTTGCAAGATCGCAGCAGCTGAAACAAGCGCTTTTCTTGGAATGGCAATCTTTAGACCGAATTGGTGCGACAGGATCTCGCCTTCTGACAGGAAATAGCGGCTATGTGGAAGTGCTTGAAGCACGGATTGCTGCGTTTCACGGATTTGAGGCAGGACTTATCTTCAACTCTGGGTACATGGCAAACGTTGGGTTACTCAGCACCATAACAGAGGATGAAGACATCCTTCTTTTTGATAGTCATATTCATGCCTCCACGCTTGAAGGTATTCATCTAGCAAAAGCCAAGGCGTATCCTTTTAGGCACAACGACCTGAATCATTTGGAAAAGAGATTGAAACAACGTACGTGCCAAGCAACTATCTATGTTTGCATTGAATCTATCTATTCGACAGATGGCTCCATTGCTCCTCTTGCTGAAATTTTTACTCTTTGTGAAAAATATCATGCCCACTTGATCGTAGATGAGGCTCATGCAGTAGGACTCTTTGGGAAAGAAGGGCGCGGGCTTGTTTTTGAAGCAGGCCTTTCTGGACAAATTTTTGCTCAAATTGTCACGTTTAGCAAAGCGCTTGGAGCTTTTGGAGCCATTGTATTAGGAGGTCATTCTCTTAAAGAGGTGCTGGTTAACTTCTCAAAGCCTTTCATCTACACAACAGCGCTTCCTTTTTCTGTATTAGCTGCTATCAAATGCAGTTATGACCTCTTTCCATGCCTAGAAAAGGAAAGGACTCAATTAAAAGCGCTTATTTCTTGTGGAATGTACTCGTATACCCATATTCAACCGTTTCCTGTTTTACATCCTCAGCTGGCAAGAAGTGTAGTAGAACAAATGAAAAAAGAAGGTATCGATATTCGTGCACTTTTTAGCCCAACAGTCCAAAGGGGAAAGGAGATCATACGAGTAACGCTTCATGCATTTAATTCAAAACATGAACTCGCGTATTTACTTCAACGCCTGGAGAGATATGGTTAATTATATTGTTGCTGGAATTGATACAGATGTTGGAAAGACGGTTGTTTCAGCGATTATCACTACTCTTGTTGATGGAGACTATTGGAAACCAATTCAAAGCGGTGATGTCGATCCGGATTCAGACGTAGTTTCAAAGCTCCTTTCGCCAAGGCACATCATTCACCCTTCAGCGTACTCATTTAAAGCACCTCTCTCTCCTCATCACGCTGCGCGATTAGAAAACAGGACAGTTGAGCTGAACAAAATTACTCCTCCTGTTTCACACCGCCCACTGATCACTGAGATGGCAGGGGGGATATTTGTCCCACTCTCAGAAAACCTTCTTAGTATCGATCTTTTTGCAGCATGGGAAGCAAAATGGATCCTTGTCTCAAAACACTACCTTGGAAGCATTAATCACACACTCCTCACGATTGAAGCGCTCAAAATAAGGGAGGTTCCTCTATTAGGACTTATATTTAACGGAGAGCCCAATCCAGATAGTGAACGTGCCATTCTGAACTTTTCCAACACGCGTGCTTTAGGTAGGGTTTTGCCAGAAAAAAGAATAGATTTATCCACAATTGAGAGGTACGCGAAACAATGGCAGCAATCTGGCATCCATTTACTCAAATGAAAACAGCACAAGCTCCTATTGAAATTACGAGGGGAAAAGGTGCATATTTACTGACGCGTGATGGCACGAGCTATCTGGATGCCATTTCTTCTTGGTGGGTTAACCTGCATGGACACGCACACCCATATATTGCAAAAAAAATTGCAGACCAAGCATCAGAGCTTGAGCATGTCATTTTTGCAGGTTTCACCCATCCTCCTGCCAGAGAATTAACGGATCGACTCCTCCCTTTATTGCCAGGAAAAATGGGAAAGCTTTTTTATTCAGATAATGGATCGACTGCTGTAGAAGTGGGTCTGAAAATAGCCCTTCAGTACTGGCATAACAAAAAGAAAAATAAAACAAAAATTGTGAGCTTCAAAGGAGGGTATCATGGAGATACGTTTGGCACTATGTCAGCCTCAGGAAAAACACCATTTAACCGTCCTTTTTGGAACCATCTGTTTGAGGTCATAACAATTACACCACCAAGTAGAGTCCTTGAAGAGAAGTGTGTTGAGGAACTGGAAGCTGCTGTTGCCACGTCAAACATAGCCTGTTTTTTATTTGAACCCTTGATTCAAGGAGCGTCTGGGATGGTAGTCCATTGCCCCAAAACCTTAAGCCATCTTCTTCGAATCTGCCGAGAACACGAAATTATCACGATCGCAGATGAAGTGATGACTGGGTTCGGGAGGACAGGGTCCCTTTTCGCAAGCGAAATACTTGATGTGCAGCCTGATATTTTGTGCCTTTCTAAAGGGATTACGGGAGGATTTCTTCCTTTGGGAGCGACTGCCTGCACAGAGGAAATTTATCAAGCGTTCCACTCTGAAGAGAAACAAAAGGCTTTTTTACATGGACATTCCTACACCGCAAACCCAATTTCCTGCGCGAGTGCACTAGCGAGTCTTGACCTTTTACTAGCACAAGAGTGTACGAAGCAAAGAACAATGATCTCACGTTCACATGCCGATTTTGTTAAGCAATGGAAAAATCATCCCAGGCTTACACGGTGTGAGTCTCTAGGAACGATATTAGCTATAGAATACAAAGATGGCAATTCTACCTATTTTTCAACACTGAGCAACGAGCTGTATCACTTTTTCATTAACCAGAAGATCTTGTTACGGCCACTTGGAAACGTTCTCTATGTGCTTCCTCCGTATTGCATCACACAAGAAGAGCTCACGCTGATCTATGACACAATTGCACTCACGTTTGAATAAAACAGATGAGGGGAAAAGACACACTCTTTAAGCGTAAGCCGGGTCCCTGGTTGCAGGAATTGCCGCGAGACGAGCAACAGCAACAGCTGTCACAGCCGCAGCAACGTGACCGAGTACATTGGCTGAAATAACGTGAAAACCGCCGAAGAAGGATAATCCAAGACTTGCGGTAAGAAAAGCAGCACTTGCAGCGACTTCGCTCATAATCACAATAAGTTGTCTTTCGCCGTCCAAAAGAGGGGCAACCGCTGAAGGGAGTCCAACAGCATTTCCAAGTGCTTGTCGGAGCGTAATCATGCCAGACCACGATACAGGTGAATTTGTAAGTAGACACATAGCTGAGGTATGCACGCCATGGACAAGGCCTCGGAGCAAAGGGCTTGATGTTGCATCAAAAGCTACACGTCCAGCCAAAGTGAGAAGAGGCATCCCAATGGTTGGAGAGAGCCATGCAAATCTATTAGTTAGGTTTATGTCTCCACCTGAAATTCGATGCACGAGAGCAGACGGATAAAAAAGAGGGAGTCCAAGCGTGGTGTAGGGTAAAAGGGTCCCAATTGATGAGGTGATAGCAAAGGGAATGCAACTTGCAGATTGTACAGCCGTTCCGACCTTTTCAAGTACAAGGGCTGTTGAAAACAGTGGTGATGGGGCGAGTGGATGTGAAGCCAAAATGTTCTCCAAGTTAAAAAAACTCGCAGTATTTTAGCATGATAGTTGCTGCATGTCTACTTCAAGTAAAAGTATTACAGGCGACGAAGTATTGCTTGTACCTCTTCAATGGAGCCCGATCGAACAGCAGGTGCAAGAGCTTCAATAAATTCTTTGTCAAGTGTCCGAGCAATGAGATCAGGATGACTAAATATTTCTTGAATACACTCAAAACGTCCATTATTTGCTGCTTTTGAAACCATTGTTCTTATTGTTTTGGGAAGAATCTGGCCTGCAAGTTCTTCACAGGACATGATGAGGCGAAGACTTTCTGTCTGCCCGCGCGCAGCCGTTGAAAAGAGTGTTTGCTCAAGTGTTCTACCAGAAATACAAGCCACAAGTTCTTTTTGAGAAACGATTTTGTGTAGGCTTGGAGTACGGCCTAAAGCAGATGCATATAAAAAAGGCTTTCCTACAACGTCTTCTGTGGCTACATCGATGAAACGTTTTGAGTCGAGTACAGCAAGAGTGCTCGCAATATGGTTTTTTTCTAATGCAAGAGAGAGTGAGGAGCTGAGCTGTTCAGCCGAAATGCGCGGTGATAGGTGCTTGTCTGTCAAGAAGATTTCAAGCGCTACATGGTGGCCATCTCTCGCGCAGTATCTAAATAAATTATTTATATTCTCGTCCGGAAGTTCTGCCACCTTCTTTTTTTTCTCAAGGAGTGCAGTAGCACATTCAAAATGACCAGTATACAGTGCACGTGCAATTGCAACGTGGTATGCAATACTTGATACACCATCTACAGTGTCTTTATGTGAAAGAATAACTCGTAGAGGCTCAATGCAGCCTGTTACCGCGGCGCGCTTGATAAGCCTTCCCATAGAGTCCGCTGGCATTCTGCCCATGTACGCAGGTGTGTCTAAAAGCACACGAAGAATAGGCATATGCTTTTTTTGAACAACCATACCAAAAAATGTTTCAACAACCTCAGCGGGGGTTTTATTAAGAACATCTACACGAGGTGCTCCTTTTGAAAAAAGGACGTCAAAAACAGCAGAAAGCATGCCGACTTTAATACAGCGCTTTAGACGGTTAAAATCCTCAGCACGAACTTCTTTGAGAACAAATTGAGTTAATGCGACTTCATTGGTAGCGCTTGGGGGGCACACTCTCTTAAGAGCCTGTTCTCGAAGCCACAAAGCTCCATTCAACATTTTTGTCCCTTTCAAGCCAGTTACAGCATCAAAGTCTTTTCCGTACAGGCACTGAGCAACTCTTCCGCCAATTCTAGAGAGAGTTCTTGACCCAGAGCCTTCGAGATCCTCTTTTGCAGAACAAGTCCCTCTGGAGGCATCAGCGGCACATAAAGCCCTGATTCTCAATTCATCTGAAGGTGTTGATGCTCCTAAAGCAGCTGCCATGTATCCATCCTCTTTTTCGTAGGCGTAAGTATACCATTTTCATTGCTAAATGAGAATCAATTTACAGTTATTGTCTAACACGCTAAATATCAGTGTAATAGCTTTATATCTCACAGGCAGTCAAGGAATGCACCTACAAAGACAAGAGGTGAGCGCCACATGTGGTTTGGGGCGAAATCGAGGCCTTCGTCAGTTTCTGGACTGCCGAGCCGTTCCCATATGCTATGGAGAAACTGCTGTGCTTTCTGCTTACGAATTGAGTCTCCATCCTCTCGGGCATAGCCAACAAGAACACGTTTCATGCACTCTTTAAACGCGTGTTTTTGTTCTGCAGTTTCTATAGGAAAGTCATCACCATAAAGAGCCAATACATCGCGAGTTATGTCCGTTGAAAACAGGAGATTAAACTCATGCAGTAGGGAATATATGGATCGAGAGGAGGATACAAAGCCTGCAAAAAAGAACGTTTGAACATTTGTTGTAACAACAAGTGCTTCATGAGAACCTGCAGCTACCACAGATTTAAGTAGGGTAACAAGTTTTGGAATTGGAATACGTGCAGCTACTGGGTCATTGGCAAGAATAGTGTGAACGCATTCAAGGTGCTTATTTTGAGCGGCATATGTCAATCCGATTTCTAAATCCACATCAGGAATTCGATCAACAAAGCCTTTATGAGAAAGGAGAGCGTGTAGGCATTCAAGGTGTCCATTTTTAGCAGCATGCCAAAATCCAGCTCCTAATTGATGATCAGGAACTCGATCAACGAGGCCTTCGTGGTCTATGAGAGTTTGTAGGCATTTGTGATGATCATGTTTAGCGGCAAAATTCAATGCCCATCCTAATTGATGATCAGAAATTCGATCAATGAGGCCTTCGTGGCCTAGGAGAGTTTGTAGGCATTCAAGATGTCCGTTTTTAGCAGCATTCGCCAATCCAAATCCAAATGCTACATTACTAATTCTTTCCAGATGTCCACTCTGTGAGAGAAAAATAAGGAGGCATTCAAGATGTCCATTTCCAGCAGCTCCTCGAAATGCTTCTCCGAAATCATTATCAGAAAGCTGGGCATGAAATGGATCTTGAGCTAGTAAAAGTGTGAGAAGTTGAGAAGCTCCCTTATCAGCTGATTTAGAGAAAAGCTCACTTACCGTTTGAGCTGTAAACTGTTCAAGAACGCCTTCTCTAAATCGACCTTGAAAAAAGAGCACATCATGTACAACAGAGAAAAGGCCAGCGTCAAGGCACCGTATGAGTCGCTCGCAATTGCCTGATCGTACTTCTCTAAGAACAAACTGTGTTAATGCGACTTCATTGGTTGGAATATGTTCCGGACAGACTTCCCTTAAAGCAGCTGCATTTCTTTCTAGAACTCCATGAAGCATACTCTTGCCAGTTTGGCCTTTTTGTTGAGTGGGTGCTCCAAGAAACAATGCCACTCGTCCAGAGAGAAAATGATGGTGAGATGGCTTCTGCTGAACTTTTTTAACTGCTGAATTTGTTCCGGCAGACTCTTCAGCTGCACAATGAGCCCTAACGAGACTGAATGCTCCTGATGAACTTGATGAACTTGAAATAGCTGCCATTATTCTCTCCTCATACTTTTAATTACCTAAAAGTATATCATGATGTAACGATTTAAGAATGCGTTTTTTTAATTCTTTAGACTCATTTTCTAACCATATAAGAATTAATAAGATATATTTTATCCCATAAGGCAGTCAAGGAATGCACCAGCAAAGACTGGAGGTGAGCGCCACATGTGGTTTGGGGCGAAATCGAGGCCTTCGTCAGTCTCAGGACTGCCGAGCCGTTCCCATATGCTATGGAGAAATTGCTGAGCTTTCTGCTTACGAATTGAGTCTCCATCCTCCCGGGCGTAGCCAACAAGAACACGTTTCATGCACTCTTTAAACGCGTGTTTTTGCTTTGGAGTTACTACTGGAAAGTCATCACCATAAAGAGCCAAGACATCGTGAGTCATATCCGTTGAAAACAGGAGGTTAAACTCATGAAGAAGGGAGTGTGCATTTTTTGAAGAAAATTGTGAATATACACCGAAGACTATTCGAGCATTTGTTGCAACAACTAGTGCTTCGCGAGAACCTGCAGCTACCACAGGTTTAAGTAGGGTAACAAGTTCTTGGTTTGGAATGCGTGCAGCAGCAGATTTATCACCAAGAAGAACTTGAAGACTGTCTATTTGACCAAGTTCTATAGAATCGATAAAAGCCTTTCTTAAATAGTATTCAGGAATTCGATCAACAAGACCTTCGTAGGAAAAGAGAGTTTGTAGGCATTCAAAATATCTACTTAGAACAGCTTTTTGGAGTACCCATCCTAATTGATCACTAGGAATTCGCTCAACAAGGCCTTCGTGGTCAAGAAGAGCTTGTAAGCATTCAAGTTGTCTATTTTCAGTGGCAAATCTCAATATCGATTCTAATTGATGTACAGGGATTCGATCAATAAGGCCTTCATGGTAAAGGAGAGTTTGTAGAGCTTCAAGCTGTCCATTTCGAACTGCACTCTCCAATCCCCTTCCTAAAACATTTTCAGGAATTCGATCAACAAGGCCTTCATGGTCTAGGAGAGTTTGTAGGCATTCAAGATGTCCATATTCAGCGGAAATTCTCAATAGAGATCCTAATTGATGCAAAGGAATTCGATCAAGCAGGCCTTCGTGGGTAATGAGGGCTTGTAAGCATTCAAGCCGTCCATTTTCAGCAGCAAATTGCAGTGCCAATCCTAAGTGACCTTCAGACATTCGATCAAGAAGTCCTTCATGAGAAAGGAGAGTTTGTAGGCATTCAAGCTGTCCATATCGAACAGCACCCATAAATGCCATTTTTAAATAGTATTCAGGAATTCGATCAAGCAGGCCTTCATGAGAAAGAAAAGCTTGTAGGCATTCAAGGTGCCCATTTAGAGAAGCATACCCAAATCCTAATCCTAATTGATCATCAGAAATTCGATCAACAAGGCCTTCATGAGAAAGAAGAGCTTGTAGGCATTCAAGGTGCCCATTTCGAACAGCATTCTCCAATCCTAATCCTAATTGATATGCAGGAATTCGATCAACAAGGCCTTCATGAGAAAGAAAAACTTGTAGGCATTTAACATCTCCATTTCGAGCAGCACGACTCAAGCCCTGTCCCAAGCATTCATTACCAATTCTTTCCAGATGTCCACTCTGAGAAAGAAAAATAAGAAGACACTCTAGATGTCTATTTTCAGTAGCTCCCAGAAATGCTTGTCTGAAATCACCATCAGTAAGCTGATCATAAAATTGATCTTGAGCAAGTAAGAGCGTAAGAAGCTGCGCTGCTTCTTTATCCACTGATTTCATGAGAAGCTCATTAACTGTTTGAGCTGTAAACTGTTCGAAGACACCTTCTCTAAAACGTCCTTGAAAAAAGAGCACATCATGAACAACAGAGAAAAGACCAGCGTCAAGGCACCGTATGAGTCGCTCGCAATAGCCTGATCGTACTTCTTTAAGAACAAATTGTGTTAATGCGACTTCATTGGTTGGAATATGTTCCGGACAGATTTCTTCTAGTTCTATTGCGTTACAGACTTCTTCTAGAGCAGCTTCATTTCTTCTAAGAACACGATGAAGCATACTCATACCAGATTGGCCATTTTGTCGAGTGGGTGCTCCAAGAAACAATGCCACTCGTCCAGAGAGAAAATGATGGTGAGATGGCTTCTGCTGAACTTTTTTAACTGCTGAATTTGTTCCGGCAGACTCTTCAGCTGCACAATGAGCCCTGACGAGACTAAATGCTTCTGATGAACTTGAAATAGCTGCCATTTTTTTCTCCTCATACTTTTATTTACCTAAAAGTATATCATTATGTAACGCTTTAAATATACAAATTTTTTTTCTATTTTTTAGAGCGATAATCTAACCATATAAGAATTAATAAGATATATTTTATTCCATAAGGCAGTCAAGAAATGCTCTAGCAAAGACTAGAAGTGAGTCCCACATGTGGTTTGGGGCGAAATCGAGGCCCTCTTCAGTTTCTGGACTACCGTGCCGTTCCCAAATGCTTTTGAAGAAAAGCTGTGCTTTCTGCTTACGGATTGAATCACCATCTTCACGTGCATAGCCAACAAGAACACGTTTCATGCACTCTTTAAACGCGTGTTTTGTGTATGAATTTTAAAGCTGAAGTCATGACCATTATCAGCCATGACATCATCTTCATATTAGTTGAAAAAGTGAGACTAAACTGCGAGCCAGGCTCTCGTTTCTGCCACTAGCTCTTGGTTTGGAATTCGTGCAGAGACTGCCGCATTGGCCAAAATGGCGTGAAGACATTCAACATGGCCTTTTTCCACAGCTGCCTTAAATACTCTCTCTAACTTTTCATCAGGAACTCGATCAACAAGGCCTTCGTGGTCAAGGAGAGCTTTTAGGCACTTAGGGTGTCCATTTTTAGCAGCAATCGACAATGCCTGCCCTAATTTACGTTCAGAAATTTGATCGACAAAGCCTTTGTGAGAAAGAAGAGCTTCTAGACATTCAAGATGTCCACTTCGAGCAGTATAATACATTACTGTCCCTGACATATTTACTGAAGGATCAAAAAGGCTTTCGAAGGGAAGAAACGCTTGTACGCATTCAAGATGACCATTTGCAGAAGCATTCAGCAATCCATCCCATAAAGCATATTTATCAATTCGATCAACAATGCCTTTGTGAGAAAGTAAAGCAAGGAGACACTCTAGATGTCCTTTTTTAGCAGCTTCCCGAAATGCTTGTTTGCAATCACAAGAAGAAAGCCGGGCAAGAAATGGATCTTGAGCAAGTAAGAGTGTGAGAAGTTGAGGAGCTCCCTTATCAGCTGATTTCAAAAAAAGATTTTTAACTATTTGAGCTGTAAACTGTTCAAAGACACCTTCTCTAAAACGTCCTTGAAAAAAGAGCACATCATGTACAACAGAGAAAAGGCCAGCGTCTAGGCAGCCTATGAGTCGCTCACAATTACCTGTGAGGACTTCTTCTCTTACAAATTCTGCTAAGGCGACTTCATGCGTAACTCCTGCAGGAGCGACTTTTTCAATAGATTGCTGCTTTTCATTAATCGCGGCCCAGAATACTGCTCCTCCAGCATCACTC
>JAUIEV010000006.1 GCA_030429605.1 Chlamydiia bacterium
TTGGTCAGACAAGAACCTTTATTCAAGGAATCTGTGCAGAACTTGGAGACGATGAAAAATACGCGGTGCAAAGAGAAGCATTGCAACGAGTGCTCGGTTCGTTTACACCAAGTGCATCGAGTTCGTCAAGTTCGTCTAGCTCATCGAGTACTCAAATTACTTTTCATAAACTTAGAGATGTTAAAAAACATGCAGTCCTCTTCAAAGAAGCGATAATCGATGCTTTGAGAGGTATAGATATTCCGATGATTGAATCATGTGAGAAGAAAGCCTCTCTTCCAAGAGGTATGTGCGCTAATATATGGAGCGTACTCAAAGTGTATGCAGGACTTCGTTCAATCGACGAGCTCTCAATTGAAGATTTTGATAAAGCAGCAGCCAGCCTTTTAGATTTAGGAGAAAGAGAAAGAGCTCTTACCCTTGCTCGTTCGGCTCCAGCATCACTTCTTCCTGATTCTACATTGGATGAAATTGCCCTTGATTTTCTAAGTGTGGGAAAGAAAGGAAAGGCGCTTGAAGCTGCATCTGAAGCATCTCCTCGAATGAAAGTTCATATTTTGTATCAGTTTCTTCGATTAGGTGAGAGTCAACTTGCGCTACAATTAGCCCGTTCAATACCTGAAGTTGAACTAAAGGATGAAGCGCTGCAGGTTATTGCTTTTGACTACATACAAAGCGATAATTTCGAAAAAGCGACCTGCATTGCACATGAAATTTCAAACCTTGACGTGCGAATGATCCTTCTGGATGAAATTGCATCTGAGGCTCCAGCAGAGGAGATGAAAAGTATGAAGCCATCTCAAGATAATGTGAGAGATTCTTGGTAAAAAAGGCCTTTCAAATTTTTTTAAAGAGGTGGTGCTTGAAACGAGTTCAAGAAGCGGCCGTTTCACTAGGCATAGCTTTTCCCAAGCTTTCGTAGAACATACTTTCGAAGCATTAGAAAAACAAGTAAGCAGGTCATGCACGTCAAAACAACACCAGCTGCGAAAAATGCATCATTAAATGCTGCAATATGTGCTTGGCGTTGAAGTAGATTGTCGATTTCTTGTGATGCATGAATGGATGCTATTTTGGAAGGAAGGCTGTATTCCATTGTAAAGCGCTGCATAAGTGAAGAGGTGACGTCTTGATACGCAGCATCCATAGGACGAATCATTTCACTAAACCGTTCAGTGTGATAGACCGTTCTTTCTGTGATGAGTATTCCGAGAATATTACTTGAGAATGCAGCACCCATTTGCCGAAGAATCGTGAGCATCACTGTTGCTTTCGCAAGCTCGATTTTTGAATTGGGGGGGATTTTCATCAATCCAAGAGAAGTGACAGGTCCCAGTGCCATGCCCACTCCAATCCCTCGGGTGACCAAGATAGCGTATAGGTCAAGGTGCGTGCTATAGATTGTAAAACTGTGGTTGATGAAACAGCTGTAGCAAACAAGGCCAAGTCCAAGAACTGTCGGCCAACGAATGCCTATTCTTGAAACAAAAATACCAGTCAAAGCACCAGAGATTCCCACTGCAATCCCAAAAACAGCAAAGTGGCTCCCGACTTGAATGTTTGGCCACATAAGGTCCGTATGGAGTACATTTGAGAAAAAAACAGGTGTGCCGAACACCAGTCCTCCTAAAAAAAACATGGCAATTGATGCAAGAAGAAATGGACGAATGGCAAAATGTTTTAGTAGAAAAAGTGGATGCGTTGTCGTCAACTCCCAGTAAATAAATCCAATAAGTGATGCGACGATCACGCAGGCATGCATAATTGAATAAAAAGAATACCATCCTTGTGTATTCCACGGAGCCTTCACATTCATTGTAAAGAGAAGAGCTGAAAAAATAATGCCAAGAAAGGCTAAATATCCAGGGAAGTCAAAAGGGGACACCTCTTTTGGTTTGGTCTCGTGGAAAAAGAGGAGAATGCCAAGAAGAGACACAACGCCTATAATAAAAATCCAAAAAAAGATTCCTTGAAATGGATACTCTTGTGAATACAATCCGCCGAGCAAGGCACCGAATGTAAATCCGGCTCCAAAACCCAGTGCCGTATACAGTGAAAGAGCAAGAGGAAGGAGTTTTTTAGAAAACGTAAAGGCAAGAATACTGATTGATTGCGGCATAAGTATGCCTGATCCGGCTCCTGCAACAAATCGCCATAACAGCATGAGTTCATAGGTTGGAGCAAAACAAACGCAGAGATTTGCAAAGAAAAACAAGGAGCAGCCAAGAAAAAATGTATACTTGAATCCATATTGAGCACCTACGCGTGCTGATATAGGAATTGTTGTTGCAAGCATCATGAGATAGGCTGTTGTGATCCAATCTGATTCTGTAACGCCTAAGTTATAGTATCCTTGAATGTCAGGTGTCGCTATATTGACGCCGACAGATGCAAAGAGTGCCGTTTGAGTAATTAAAATAATAACAGCGAGAATCAGCCACGGGAGTATTGGATTGTCTTTCTCAATGCACGGTTTGTCAAGGTATTTTTGGAAGAAAACTCTCATGAGCGTACGCGAATGTTTACCTCAGCTGACATACCCGGGAGAAGATAGAGTGGTTGCTCTTTCGGGAAGTTAGGTGGTCTCTCAATCGTAATTTTTACAGGAATCCTCTGTGATACTTTTGTGTAGTTTCCTGTCGCATTATTTTGAGGAAGAAGTGAGAACTGAGACGCTGCAGCTCCTTTGATAACAAACACTTTCCCATGAAACGTATAATCAGGGTATGCATCAATTGAAATGTCTACTGTATCTCCTACGCGAATATGTTGTAGTTTTTTTTCATCAAGTCTTGCAAGGACCCAAATATTCTCGAGGTCATAGAGCGTAAACATTGTTTGTCCCGGGTTCATGACATCTCCTGCCAAAACCCATCTTTTTGCAATGTATCCACTCCGAGGAGCAAAGACGAGCGTATGAAGGAGGTGGGCATCAATGACTCCAAGCTCTGTTTTTGCGAGCTGTAATGCACTTTCTGCTCTATTTAAAGATGCCTCTGCCATCTTAAAATTTTTCTCGTGATGGTCATACTCTTGTCCGGAGATGATTTTTTCCATGATTCCTTTTTCAGCTCGAATGAAGTCGTTTCGTACCTTTTCTAAATGTGCGACTTGGTATGCAATCTCTGTTTCCTGTTGAATGATGTTTGCTTCAGCTTCAATTTTTTGAGACATGAGGATACTGTCGTCCAATTGAGCAATAAGCTGTCCCTTACTGACAAAATCTCCCTCGTCGACTTCAAGAGTAATAATTCTAGCAAGAATATCAGGGCTAAGATCGACTGAAAACCCTTCTATTTCTGCGTCATTTGTCCACACGTAGTTGTTTTCACGATACAGAAGATAGGTAAGTGGAATACCAATCATTGCAAGAATAACGAGGCCTACAATATAGAGTCCAATTTTTGATCGAGCCGGTTTCGGTGTGTTCTCTACGGTACTACTCATCTATTTTTTCTCCTCCTGTCGCATGTAAGAGCCCATAGTATGCCTTGATAACATCAAACTCAGCTTCAATAGCTGCTGTTTTTGCTTGTATAAGGCCATTGACTGCTATTTGATAGTCAAAAATATCTATATATCCGACTTCAAGCTGTTCTTTTGATTGATACAGAGTTTGTGTTGCAAGTGTGTCGTTTGATCGTGCTGATGTAAATTGAGCCATAGATTCTTCAAGGGAGTGTATTTGAGCGCGCACATCTTGAATCACTTCTTGTTGTTCTTTTTCTAGACGAAAACGAGCTGCATTTTTTTTGTATTTTGCTCGCTGTACGCGGTGTTCTCTTCCAAAGCTATCAAAGAGTGTCCATGAAAAGTTGAGCCCAACTCCTGCATCAAATTTCATGTTTGAAAATCGACTCGAAGGGTAGAACTCAAAAGGATCAGGAATACCACCGGCGTTTGCGCTTATGCTGAGCTTTGGTGCATAGGCTCCGTACGCAGCCTTTACCTCCTCATGTGCAATGGAAAACTCTGTTTTGATTTTGTGTAACACGGGATTTGATGCAAGTGCTTTCTGATTTAATGAGAGCATTTCAGGGTGAGTAAAAAGGTGAGCCAGTATACTTCGTTCTTTTCCCGGAAAAAAGGGTGTATAGATTGGGCCTTCATCTCCATTTGAAGTAAAGAGGGTGTCTACCCGGTCTATTTTAGACGAGAGAAATGGAATCTCTTCGAGTGGGATTGCATTTTCAGTCAGTGTAATCTCAAGCTCTCCTGGAGTGAATCCAAGGACTTTTGAAAGTGCATCCACGTCGTTTTTCAACGATTTTCTTGCTGAGTAGTACGTTTGGAGGGCATTTGATACAGCGACCATGCTTTGGTTTACGTTGTATTCAATAGAGGTTCCTATTTCATACCGGTCTCGCATTTGTTGCGCGAGTTGGTTTAACAGTGCGACGTGTTCTTCGGCTGCATCAATGAGGTGATAATCTGTGAGGACTTTATAGTATTGTGTTCGAACTGCAAGGAGCACATCGTTCACAGCACTTGTGTATAAATCGTGAGCAAGTTGGACGCCATATTTTGAAAGAATAATGCCAAAATAGGTATCAGAATGGAAAAGCTGTTGCGTCAATCCAATATGGGTTAAAAAATTACTCTTCGCACCGGACAGAGGGTTTTCTATAGTATCCTGGTACATGAAATATGACATTCGAAGTTGTGGAAGCCATTTAGAGATTTTTTCTTTTTTATAGGATGATGCGGCAGATATTTGCTCTTTGAGGTCCAAAAGTAATTTGTTGTTTTCAAGGGCAAGTTGTTCTGCATCTTTGAGAGAAAGACGGAGTGGCTCACTTGCAATAAGAAGAGATGATAGTAAAACAAGGCATATATACTTCATAACGTACCACTTTGTGTGCATACGGCATCCAAAGAGTAAAGCGCAAGAAAAATCACGGGATTAGAAAAAAGGCAAATTATGCTCTAGAATGTGAAAGAACCTGTCCTTTTTGATGCATTAATCACCGCTGATTGGCGCTTGTTGAAAAGTTAAATGATGAGGGAGGATGAGTTCAGTTTTATAAATGGGTTGGATAAGAACGTTGACATTCTCAACGGACATATCAAGGACATGACCGCCAGTTTTAAAATCAGAGGAGATAAATGAAAAATTGAACTCTGAATCGTACACAGATGTAAGAAATTGTGGCGTAAAAAATCCTACAACAGTCCCTTTCACATCATAGAGTGTAAACTCGTTTTGATCTTTTTTTGCTTCTTCGAGTTTAGTGTACGGGGGCTTCATTTCACGAAGAACGCGAAGTTTAACACGTGGGAAAATCCCTTGAATTTTGATTGCGTAGAGTGTGTTGTGTGATGGAAATTGCTGCATAATGCGGCGTGTGACACTTGCAAAGCCTTTTTCTTTTCTCATCACAAAGTGCGTCTCTGGATTAAATGGAACAACTCGAGCGAAAGGACATGTTTCGTCAGGATCCAATACTTCCGCTTTTCCGGACGTGTGTAAATGATAGTAGTGTCCATCAACAGCGATCATTTCACCTTTTAGGTTGTGCACGAATCCAACGCCAAGTGTTCCTTGCTTCATGACTTCTTTGTAGGGAAAATGTGCATCGAACACACCTGCATGTATCGCATTCATGGTTGAAATTTGGTATATTCCAGGCTCTGTATCTGCAGCGAAGAGAGAGATAGATGCTACAAGTGTTGCAATTGATGTAAAGAATTTCATGTAAGGACGTCCTTGGTATCTCTTTTTGTTTGTATTGAAATAGCAGGTAAAAGATTTTATTGTAAAAAAAATTCTCCATTGCGACAAAGAAGAAAAGAGAGGATTGGTCATGCACCGAGAAATTCAATCACATCCAAAACATCCATTTAGGGCACGAGCACTTGTTGCGCTTATTATGCTGGCACTTGCATTTGTAGGGCTTGTTATCACAGATATCCGAAGGGATGGTGCGCTCACGTATTGGCAGATTATGGTACCTGTCTTTGCGCTACTGTGTCTGGGGCTTTCACTGTACATACGAAGAACAATCACTGTGATCAGGCCAATCAGTATTTGGCATGAAGTGCTTCACTGGGTAGGACTTGGAGCAAGTGTAGCCCTTGTCTGGTTTTATGTTCATCTTGGTACAATCGGCCGGTTTGAGGCAGGTCTTTTTGTTCTCACGCTCCTTGCGCTCACGACTTTTTTAGTGGGGATCTACGTTGATTATTCTTTTCTTGTTATTGGTATTATGCTTGGTTTTTTTGCCGGTGCTGCGGCTTTTGTTGAAGAATACCTGTTTTCTGTAATGCTTCCTCTGACAGTACTTGTAGGTGTTGGTCTGTACTACTTAATACGACATAGACACAAAAAGCACCAAGCAGGTCACAATGAGAGACAATGACCTTTTTACAATTGAAGAATTTGCCCATGCATTTCATCCTTCTAAAGAAGCTGTTGAAGAGGGAGTGAAGCTCCTTCTTTCACATGTCGAAGAGCTTCTTGTTTTAGCTTCAGCGTTTATTCAAGATGGTGCCCATCTTGAGGAATACAGAGGGACTGATAATGAGCTTCTTGAAACAGCAAGTGTAAAAACAAAGCAAGCGCTGGATGCCATCATGATAGCAGAAGGATTGCTGGAATGCTCATGTATCGGAACGGATGGATCGCAAAAAAAAATGCACGCATTGCTGCTTACGCTCAAGAAAAAAATCGATAACCTTGGAGTTGATGAAGACTATCATCCAGAATCGCTTCAATTTATCGTCAGTCCAACAAAAAACTTCGGGATCGATTCGTTTGATACCCACCTTGTTTTCTATTATAGAGAAAAAGAAGAGGAGTAAGGCCTCCTCATATCTTAGTTCTTCTGAAAAAACATATTTTTACACTGAATCAGCATCTTCAAAAAAAAACTTTCAGCTTTTCAAAAAAGGATTTTTTCTTCGGTGAGTTCTTTGGATTTTCTAATGCCTGAAATTCCTCAAGAAGCTTTTTTTGCTCACTTGATAGACTCACAGGTGTCTCAACGGTCAAGTGGACAAGAAGGTCTCCTTTGCCATGTCCGTGGACATTTGGCATCCCTTCACCTCTAATACGAAGGACCTTGCCTGTTTGTGTCCCTTCGGGAACAGTGAGTTTTACTGCACTTCCGTTGATGGTAGGGATTTCTTTTTTCACACCAAGTGCCGCTTCAGAAAAGCTAATGGGAACATTGAGGTGGAGGTCATCGCCATCTCGTTCAAAAAATTCGTGTGGTTCGACGCGAACATACACATAGAGATCACCTGCTGGACCGCCATTTTCACCAGCGTCACCATAGCCGCCCATTTTTATTCGCATGCCATCATCGATGCCTGCAGGAATATGGATAGAAACACGTTCTTTTCTCTTTTCTTTTCCTGTTCCGTGGCATGTTCCACATGGATTTGTAATCATCTTTCCGGCACCATGGCACTGTGGACATGTCGTTGACATGGAGAAGAATCCGCGAGTCTGGTGAACTTGCCCTGCGCCACCGCACGTTGAGCACGTTTTGATATCAGAAGCAGACTTTGCTCCCGAGCCGTCACACGTTTTACATGTTGAATTGAGTGAAATAGAAAGGTCTTTGTCGATACCGGTTGCAGCTTCTTCAAATGAGATCGTAACCGACGCTTTTTTACTCATCCCTTGACGAGGGTGAGAGCCGCCTTGGCCGCCTGCCTCAAATCCAAATATTGAATCAAAAATAGAGTCCCCACCGCGACCGCCGCCGCCGAACGCGCCCATGAATGTTCGAAGCGCATCTTCCATAGAGGAGAATCCTTGAGGGCCACCGCCGCCCATTCCTCCTGAAAAAGCATCTTTACCGTACTGGTCATACATTTGACGCTTTTGATCATCAGAGAGAATTTCGTAGGCTTCGGAGATCTCTTTGAACTTTTTTTCAGCGTCATTATCATCTGGGTTTTTGTCAGGATGATATTTGACGGCAAGTTTTCGGTAGGCTTTTTTAATCTCGTCTTTTGAGGCTCCTTTGGAGAGTCCTAAAGTTTGGTAATAATCGCTCATAGCCCGCTAATTTCTTGGTTCTTAGAGATGTGATTTTAGCACTCAGTATGATTTTTCAAAAGGAAAAACTAGCAAATATGCAATCTGAGTGCTAAGAAAAAAGATTCTGGAGAAAAGGTGCTTTTAGCGACCTGATTTCTTCAGTTTGTACTTAAGAGCTGCTTTAGATTTAGCGCGAGCTTTAACAGAAGGTTTGTCGTAGAATCGGTGGGCTTTAGCTGCACGCATGATTCCTTCTTTATCAAGCTTCTTTTTGAGAGCTCGGAGTGCTTTTTCGATACTTTCACCAGTTCGAACTTTAACGCTTGGCATGTAATCGTTCCCTTATAGATCGTTTTTCTTAGGCCTGAAATTTTACCCCTCACAGACATATTAATCAATATATTTCATTTTATGTCGTGAGGATAGAGAGGAATCTCCTCCAGTAGATACTATGGTATATGAGAACTCACAATAATTTCAAATAATTGATGCGGTATAAGAGGGGTGTACGTTTTATGGAGAAGTTAGATATGTGACATTGAGCCGCATTGGGTCGACAAAGCGCTTTCTCTTTACAGCATACGTTGCAGCAGAGTAGAGGTGGTCTATGTTCATTTCGGCTTTCCCAAGAGATGGAAGCGTAGCATCACCTGTAATGCAGAACACTTCTGAGGGAAGGTTGTCTTTTGAGATCAAACGAGGAAGCGTATCAAAAGAATATTTAGAGCCTTCTCTCACACCTTTCAACGCAAAATACCCGTGCCGCTTTCCATCAGAAACGACACAAAATGCGCCATCGCTTTGAGGAACGTATTTTTGAAGGCTGCAAAAGGAAATAAGAGGGCATTTACTTGCATATGCAAGCGTTTTTGCTGCCATAACGCCGATTCGAGTTCCCGTAAAAGAACCCGGTCCATTGCCAATGTAGATAGCATCGAGCTGGGTTGGTCTTAAATTCTTTTTTTGGAGGAGTTCGATCATAGTAGGAAGCAGTGATTGCGACTGTTTTTTTTCGGGGTCGAGGTGACGTATGTCATATCCGGTTTCTGTATAGAGCGCGACAAAAGAATTCGCGTCGGATGTGTCAATTATGAGAATATTCATTGCCACTCCTTCTTATGAATCGGTTCTTGATTAAAGATGGGTACATAATATACAAAAACGAATATATGCTAAAGCAAAGAATCCTGCTGAGGAATAGTCCAAGATTATTCAAGAGATTCCTACTGGAATTTTTCACGCAGGCTTGATAGGATGTACTCGTAAACCACTAGAAGGTTGTTTGTGGACGAAGAAGATAGAGACAATGAATTTGATGAACATGATGAGTTCGCATCGTTAGAAGAGCAAATTGATAATGACATCGAAAAATTGATTGATACAAAAAAACAAGGAGCACCGGAGCCAACACTCCCTGATGACTTGTTTATTATTCCTTTAACGAGACGACCTTTCTTCCCGGGTATGGCGGCGCCACTAGTTATTGAAACGGGGCCGTACTATGAGGTATTAAAAAAGGTAGCAAAAGAAGATCAGAAAGTCTTAGGTCTTTTCCTCACCAAAGATGAGCATGCTGATATATATGGTATGTCACACAATGATCTCTATGATGTTGGTGTTGCTGCAAGTATTCTGCGCATTGTCCCACTCGAGCAAGGTGGAGCGCAAGTTGTTCTCAATATGGAACGACGAATCAAAATAGAAAAGCCGATCAAAAATAAGTATTTGAAAGCTCGCGTTTCATACCATAGTGATGAAACACCTGATAGAGACTCTAAAACGATTAAAGCGTACTCGATTAGTATCATTACAACGATCAAAGACTTGCTGAAGCTCAATCCACTCTTCAAGGAAGAGCTTCAAATTTTCCTTGGGCACTCTGACTTTACAGAGCCCGGAAAACTTGCTGACTTTGCTGTTGCGCTGACAACTGCGGGAAGGGAAGAGCTGCAAGAAGTACTTGAAAGCTTTGATTTACTTTCTCGTATTGACAGAACCTTGATTCTCTTAAAAAAAGAGCTCGACTTGAGCAAACTGCAAAGCAGTATTAATCAAAAAATTGAAGCGACAATTTCTAAAACGCAGAGAGAATTTTTCTTAAGAGAGCAGCTCAAAACAATTAAAAAAGAGCTTGGAATTGAGAAAGACGATAAAACGTGCGATATCGAGAAATTTGAAGAGCGGTTAAATGATCGAAAAGTTCCTGATGATGTTATGCATGTCATTGAGGAAGAGATTGAGAAGCTGAATGTACTTGAGGTTCAATCAGCAGAATATGCTGTGTGTCGAAACTACCTCGACTGGTTAACCATCGTTCCATGGGGAATGAGTAGCGAAGAATGCCATGAGCTGAAGCGTGCAGAAAAAGTGCTCGAAGAAGACCACTACGGACTTGATGATATTAAAGAACGGATTCTTGAGTTTATTGGCGTTGGTAAACTCTCTGGCGGTGTAAAAGGGAGTATCATATGCCTTGTCGGACCTCCAGGGGTGGGTAAAACGAGTATTGGAAAAAGTATTGCGCGTGCACTCGATCGAAAATTCTATCGATTCTCTGTTGGGGGAATGCGAGATGAAGCGGAAATCAAGGGGCACAGGAGAACATATATTGGTGCTATGCCTGGTAAAATGATTCAAGCATTAAAGTCGTGCCAAACAATGAATCCTGTCATCATGCTTGATGAAGTAGACAAAATGGGATCAAGCTTTCAGGGTGATCCTGCGTCTGCACTTCTTGAAGTACTCGATCCTGAGCAAAATAAAGACTTTTTAGATCACTATCTAGACGTTCGCTGTGACTTATCAAATGTACTCTTCATCGTGACTGCAAACGTGCTCGACACAATTCCAGGGCCGCTCAAGGACAGAATGGATATCCTGCGTCTTTCAGGGTACATTCTTGAGGAAAAAGTGCAGATTGCAAAAAAATATCTGGTTCCGAGAGCGAGAAAATCAATGGGGCTCAAAGCCAGTCAAGTGGCGTTTACAGATGCAGCGCTTCGAGGTATTATTGATGGGTATGCGCGGGAGTCGGGCGTTCGATTCTTTGAGCAAAACATCAAAAAAATCATGCGCAAAGTAGCGGTGCAAATTGTTCGAGATCAAGAGAAAAAAGGTGTGCAGAAAAAGTCCACCAAAAAAGTCACCATTACTGACAAAAACCTTGAAGAATACTTGAAGAAGGCTGTCTATACATCAGACAAGTATTACGATAGGCCTCCTGTTGGTGTGTGCATGGGTCTCGCCTGGACTGCCCTTGGTGGAGCAACGCTCTATGTTGAAACATCAAAGACGCCAAGTGAGAAAACAACAATGAAACTCACTGGGCAAGCCGGTGATGTTATGAAAGAGTCAGCTCAAATTGCATGGTCTTTTTTACACTCAAGAAAGAGAGAGTTTGCTCCAAAAATTGAGTTTTTTGAAAAAAGTGAAGTGCACATCCATATTCCAGAAGGAGCGACACCAAAAGATGGGCCGTCTGCCGGTATTACAATGACAACGGCGCTTTTATCTCTTCTCTTAGATAAACCTGTAAAGCCTGATCTTGCGATGACAGGTGAATTGACACTGACAGGGAAAGTCCTTCCTATCGGGGGCCTCAAAGAGAAGCTTATTGCGGCAAGACGATCAAAAGTGAAAACACTCATCTTTCCTGAAGAGAATAAGCGAGATTTTGATGAGCTCCCTGCGTACCTGAAAAAAGGACTCAAGGTTCACTTTGTTTCGTACTATAACGAAGTGTACCACATTGCATTTGATAAAAAAATGGGTAAGAAAAAATGAGCAGCTGGGCAGATGAGTACAAAACGAAAGTGCTGCATCCTGATGAGCTCTCGCAGAGTATAGAACAACTCAAAGAGAGTGGAAAAAAAATAGTTACAGTGAACGGCTCATTTGATGTGCTGCATGCCGGACATTTACATCAGCTTTTTGAGGCAAAACAGCAGGGTGACATTCTTATCTGCGCGCTCAATACTGATGAATCAATAAAACAATATAAATCAGCTCAGAGGCCGATTGTATCACTTGAGTATAGGATGCAAATGATAGCAGCGCTTTCATTTGTTGATTATGTCACGTATTTTTCAGAAACAGACCCTCGAAAAATACTTGAGATTATCCGTCCGGATGTTCATGCAAATGGTGCAGAATATGGTGAAGAGTGTATAGAGTCTGAAACGGTTCGTTCACATGGGGGGAGTATACATCTTGTCTCAAAGGTGGGAGGACTGTCAACAACACAACTCCTTGAAAAAATAGTAGCAACATGCGTCACTTAGTTACGTGCACAGAAGCATCTCAAGCAAAAAACATTGCACGTTTTTTAACAGCCAATTCGATTGAAACCAAAGTTGAAGAAAGTGGAGATAAGGTCCACATTTGGGTGCTCGATGAAGATGAGTATGATGCAGCCAGAGCTCTCTATGAACAGTTTCTTGCAGATCCAGAAAAGGCGTCCTCGTCTGTTCCAGAAACTGCAGAGGAAGTTCCGCATGACCACAGCTTTGAGGTTAAACTTCGGCCGTATGCATCTTTGCCACAGAAAAAATCTTTTGTTACCACGTTTTTCATAGTTATCTGTGCACTTCTTTTTATTACCTCGTTTACTCAGAGAACGACTCCAAGTGGAATTCTTCTTGGTTTGACACCGACGACAAAACTGCTTTTATACGATTACCCAGCATCAATGGAAAAGCTCACAAAAATGCTTGATGAGACGGGTGTAAAGACCCAGAAAGAGCTTCAAGCGCTTCCAGAAGTGACGAGAAAGAAAATTGAATCACTCGATCAAACGGGGTACTGGAAAGGAATATATTTTTGGGCTCTTCGGCCTGAGTCGGCAGAAAACAATCTCAATCAGCCTCTTTTTGGAGATATCCGAAAAGGGGAAGTGTGGCGATTGGTTTCCCCCATTTTTCTCCATGTTGACTTCCTTCACATTCTGTTTAACATGCTCTGGCTCTTCTTTTTGGGGAAAATGGTTGAAGAGCGGGTTGGTGTTGCACGCTATATTGGGATGACGTTGTGTATTGCTGTTGTTTCGAATACGCTGCAGTATGTCATGAGTGGGCCTTTTTTCATGGGGTATTCTGGTGTTGTCGTTGGTCTTGCAGGGTTTATTTGGATGCGACAAGTGCAAGCTCCCTGGGAAGGATATCCGCTGCAACGGGCAACGCTCATTTTTCTTATGATATTTGTTGTTGGAATGGCGCTTTTGCAGCTGACATCGTTTATTCTTATAACATTCAATATTGCACAGTTTGAAATAAACATAGCAAATACAGCGCATATTTCTGGTGGCATTGTTGGATTGCTTCTTGGAAGGATGTCTCTCTTTAAGAGGGGGATAACGTGAGCGTTCGAGATCTCACAATTTTAGGCTGCTCATCTCAACAGCCAACAAGGCTTCGTAATCATGGTGCATACCTCTTACGTTGGAATAATGAAGGGTTTCTTTTTGATCCGGGTGAAGGAACGCAAAGACAGTTTATTTTTGCTGACATAGCTCCACCGACCGTAACGAGGATTTTCGTTAGCCACTTCCATGGTGACCACTGCTTAGGGTTGGGATCAATGCTCATGCGCTTGAATCTTGATCGTGTGACTCATCCGATTCATTGCTACTATCCAGCAAGTGGCAAGGCATATTTTGATCGACTGAGGTTTGGGACAATTTACCATGAGCAGATTGAGGTAATAGAACATCCTGTTGAAAAAGAAGGGCTTGTAGATCGATTTGAAGGTTTTACAGTTGAGGCGTATTCTCTCTCTCACGGAGTGGATAATTTAGCATGGCGTATTACAGAAGATGACTCCATAAAATTTGACAAAGAGAAACTGCACTCAGCAGGAGTGAAAGGCGCTCTTGTGAAAGAGCTTGAGTCAGCAGGAAGTGTTGTTATCGATGGTCACAAGGTTTGCCTGGAAGATGTAAGTTGGGTGAGAAAAGGGGATACGTTTGCTGTTGTCATTGATACAAAATACACAAAAAAAGCGATCGATGCAGCACGTGGTGCTAAAATGCTCCTTTGTGAAAGCACATATCTAGAAGAGCATAAAGACCTTGCAACAAAACATCTACACCTTACTGCAAAGCAGGCGGCAGAGATCGCAAAACAAGCTGAGGTAGAAAAACTCATCCTTACACATTACTCAGCCCGATACAAAGATGTGTCTCTTTTTGAAGAAGAAGCAAGAACCGTCTTTCCAAATAGTTTTGCTGGAGATGATTTTATGCGCTTTTCTTTTGATAGATAAATCTCTTTGACTCCTGGTTCGTTCGCAATCAGGGGTTTTATCGTGAAGTTGACGTCGCAATAAGATGAAGTTCTCTTGCGAGTGTTTCTGTTGCGCTTGAATGCATTGCAAACGTAGAAAGCACCTCATGCATCAGTTTTCCCTTGTCTTTCTCATACATTTTTGCAGCCTCTTCTAAGGAGGTAGTCCCCAGTTCAGTCTGTACTTTTTGAGAAACGATCAAAGAGGTATTGACCGCAACATCTCTCATTATTTCATTATTCGCATTTTTTACCTGTGAAGCATTTGTATGAAGGTGTGCTATTGCATGAGAGACTTGGTGGCAAAAATGGTCATCATCGCAAACGCTCCCATCTTGAGCGACTCGCCTGAGGAGATCAGATAAGTCGAGAAGATGTCCTTGTAGTGCATGAAATGCTTCAGGAAGCGAAGACGGTGCAGGATGTGAAGGGCGACTGCCTTGTATTGGATCAACCATACCATTTTCTATTTCAAGATATCTGTTTTCTGTAAAGAGCTTCTTCAGTTAATGCAAAAGTAAACCGGTTTTACATCAACTTTTTGTGCTACGTACGGTATGGGAAATGTGGGCTGCCAAAATTGCAAATGCATTTCCTACATTCAAAGAGTTTTTCCATCCGTGAAGAGGAATAGAAACGACAACATCAGCCTGCTCTAATGAGTGTTTGGAGAGGCCGTATTCTTCGTTTCCAAGAAGAAGGGTCGCAGCTTCGGGGAAAGAATACTCAGTATACGGAATAGCATCAGAAGACGTTTCAATTGCAATTAGAGGGCGAGGCAGGATTGAAAGGTCATCAGTTATCACTGAATGCACATGGACATCTGTGCCCATCGCTGCATCTTTCACTTTTTTATTTGTAAGAGGCGGTGTGTCGGATGAAAAGGCGAGCTTTCCCAAGCGAAAAGATTCTGTCGTCCGTACGATATTTCCAACATTAAACCCAGAGCGTAAAGAGTCCAAGTAGATCACATACGGAAGGTATGGAGTGTTTGATGGAGTGTCATGTTTTGTGATATGGAGAAGATTGTGCTCTTTACGGGCGAGGTGAGCAGCCTTAAGGTGAAGGTGAAACCTGTCCGCTAAAGACTCATGGTCTTCCTCAACAGGGGATAAAGAAAGCCACTGCTCTACCTCTCGATATGCAAGCATATCTCTTCGTTCAAGAGCTTCAGCGGCTTTTTTGTGCATCCATTGTTCAGAAGTGGGCTTCATTTCTTTTTCTTTTCTAAGTACTCTTCAAGAGGACCGTCAAAGAAATGAATTCCATCTTTTTCAAGCGCGATAATTTTCGTCGCAACAGCATCAATAAGGGATCTGTCATGTGATGCAAGCACCACAGTTCCAGGGAAATTTTCAAGTCCCCAGCTGAGTGCTGAAACGGCTTCGAGATCCAAATGGTTGTTCGGTTCGTCGAGAATGAGGGTGTTGTTTTGCAGGAGCATAAGTGCTGCGAAAATAAGCCGAGCTGTCTCACCACCTGACAGCTTCGATATTTCTTTAAATGCATCGTCTCCTGGAAAAAGCATTTTTCCCATTACGCTTCGAATATCTTGATCGTACGCATCAGACTTAATCGTTTTGAGGTAGTCAAAACAAGTAATTTCCTGCGATTTATCTACCACTTCATTATGATTTTGCGGGAAATAGCCAATCTGTACTTCATGTCCAGGGGACACCTCACCTGAATCAGGCTGTAGTCGGTTTGCAAGAAGTTTCAAAAGGGTTGTCTTACCAGCTCCATTTGGACCGATAACACCAATTTTATCCCCCTTCATAATTTCAAAAGAAGTATCGCCAAAGACGTGAATGTCTTCATAGCTTTTTGAGATACTGTCTACTTTAAAGGTGATTTTCCCTGATTTGTTCTCATCAAGATAAAACCGTATGTACGGACGCTGAATATTAGATTTTTTTAGATCCTGCGGTTGGAGTCTGTTGATTTCCCGGACGCGTGATTGCACCTGAGATGCTCGGGAACCTGCGCCAAATTTTGCGACAAACTCTTTTAATTGGGCGATCTTCTTCTCTTTACTTTTGTTTTCAGCTTCGGTTCGATCTCTGACGCTTGTTTTTGCTACCAACATCTCATCATAGTTTCCGGGGTACGTAATGATTGTGTCGTAGTCGATGTCGGCTATATGCGTCGTGACTGCATTAAGAAAGTGTCTATCGTGAGAGACAACAATGAGTGTTCCCTGGTAGTTCAGAAGGAAGGTTTCTAGCCATCCAATAGAATCTAAGTCAAGGTGGTTTGTTGGCTCATCCAAGAGAAGGGCATCTGGCGCTCCAAAGAGTGCTTGAATTAACATGACTCTAAATTGAAGGTCTGTCGGGATTTCGCCCAGTTTTTTTCTGTGGTGTTCTTGCTCAATACCCATTCCTTCAAGGAGCATTTCAGCATTCGCTTCAGCGCTATATCCATCTTCATCAGCAATGATTTCTTCTAAGTCTCCAAGGCGCATGCCGACTTCATCAGTCATTTCTTGTTCGTAGAGCGCGTCTCGCTCTTCAAGTGCTTTCCAGAGGCGCTCGTTCCCCATCATGATGGCATCGAGAACGACAACATCTTGAAAGTCTTCAATGTTTTGTCGAAGAAAACCCACTTTAGGGGGGAGAGAAACAGATCCGCTCGTTGGATCTTCTACACCCATCATGATTTTAAGAAGGGTTGATTTTCCAGCTCCGTTTGGACCGGTTAAACCATACCTATTCCCAGGGCTGAATGTTGCCGAGACGTTATCGAAAAGAACGCGAGTTCCAATTTTTTTTGAAATTTCTTGTAATGTAATCATTGCTTGCAAAATCGTTATAGTTAGATAAAAAGGATAACAAAACAAAGATTGAGACTCAAGGTGGAACTTACAGAATCAATTCAAAATTTTTTACACTATCTAGAAGTGGTGAGAAAGTATTCGGAACACACCATACGAAATTATCAAAGAGACCTTGATCTTTTTTCACAGCACGTATTCATTCCGTTAGAAAATATTTCGAAAAAAGAGATTCGATCTTTCTTAGCGGCTCTTGCTGCAAGGGGGGATAGCCGAAAGACGCAGCTTCGAAGAGTTTCAGCATTGCGTTCGTTGTTTTCATATCTCATTAAACAAGGTGTTGTTTTGACAACCCCGTTTGATGCTATGGACCCAATGAAGCGAGAAAAATCAATGCCACATCCTATTTCTTTTGAGGAGATAGACCTCTTTTTTTCTCAGCCGGATGTAACAACTTTTTTAGGACTGCGGGATAGAAGTATTATGGAGCTACTCTACAGTTCAGGGCTTCGGGTGAGTGAACTTGTAGGTCTTGATTTACATGATGTAGATAGTGGAAAACGGCTGTTGCATGTCATGGGAAAGGGGAAAAAAGAGAGAGTCGTTCCAATGACAGAAAATGCATGTAGGTGGATTCAAGAATATCTCACTCACCCATCTCGCCTTCCTAAAAATACAAAAGCACTTTTTTTAAATAAGTTTGGCGGGCGCATCACAACGCGCTCGGTTGATAGGCTGTTTGAGAAGTACCGGCTTCAGTCTGGTATTCCTCATGGCATCACTCCGCACACGATTCGGCATTCAATTGCAACACACCTTTTAGAAAATGGGATGGATCTCAAAACGATTCAGGAGCTTTTAGGGCACAGTAGTCTTTCGACAACGACGATCTATACCAAGGTGTCTGCAAGCTTTAAGCGTGAGGTGTATGAGAGAGTGCATCCATTGGCACAAAAAAAAGAGAGGGAAAGCAAGTAAGCCGGATTCTGTTCTGAAGGAACATATGAACCTTCAGTGCAACCATTCATCTAGGAGATGCGTCACCACGTCTCTCAAGCGATCAGTCGAAGAGCTCTCCCGGGAAAAGAGTGTTTTAGCTCTTCACTCTTGCTTCGGATAGGGTTTGTAGCTTCTCTGCATTACTGTCAGAGAGGCGCACTCCTAAAGTGCGCATTTTCAGCCTGTCTGAAGGATCTCTATCATCGTACCCGGGTTAGGGGAGTCTTATGGTGGTATACTCACCATCGAAGGAGATAACTTCAGCGGAATGTTTTCTGTTACACTTTCCGTAGCCTTTCGGCCCCCAGTCTTTCACTGGTATCCTTCCCTGCGAAGTCCAGACTTTCCTCTTCCGCTGTATAGCTGGAAGCGGTTGCATGCTTTCCCTTGTAAAAAATTATGTAGCAGCTCTTCTTCGTCGACGTCCAGTTGTTGTCGGCATAGCCGCTTCAGCAAGTTCACTTTCTGGCCAGTAGAGGATTCGAGAGCAATGCTCACAATGAATGATTCCATCCCCTTTTCGAACGAGGTTTTCTTGCTGGATAGTGATTCCAACATGGCATCCGCTGCATGTTCTGTTTTCAACAGGCACGACAACACGGTCTTTCTTGTTTCGAAGAAGTCTTTCGTAGACTGCAAGAACGTCTTTGTCACTTGAAGCTACGAGGCTATCTCGCTTTTCCTTCAGTGCAACACCCTCTTCATTGATCATGCCGATGCTAGAATGAATTTCATCTTTAAGAGCTTGGCTGCTCTGTGCTGTCGCTGCTAAGCTCTCATTAATTTTTTCTAGAATTTCCTCTTCGGCACTTTTTGTGTCGAGAAGGTTTGAGGCCTCTTGCTCAAGGTTGATTTTTTGCCTTTCAACAGCCGTCATTTCCTGAGTAAGGGCGTTGAACTCATCCACTTTTTTTATGCTTGATTGTTTCCCTTCAAGCTCTTTGATCTTTCCTGTCAATGCGACGATTTCTTCTTCAATCGAGTTGACCTTCTGATCGAGTGCCTGAATTTCCTCTTCCTTAAGCGTTTTTTGCTCTTGAAGCTCAATGGAAAGAGATTCGATCTCTTCAAGCTCTTTTTTTCGTTGTTTTTTGATCCGCATAAGCCGGATCATTTTGATATCAAGTTCTTGAATTTCAAGGATGGTTTTAAGTGAATGATGCATGTGGTTACTCGTACATTTTCTAGATGTGGAAATAGTAGCCCATTTACAAAAAAAAAACAATACTTTGGCTACATGTACCTATTCTTCTTCGCATAAGGATAAATTTAATTGATATGCGTGCTGTGATATCTGTTTCACTCTTAGCTCTTTTTGCTATATGAAAAAGTTTTTTGCTTCTGATTTCGCCCCTATCTCATTTCCGGAGAGTAGGTGGAAAATATAGGCGAAGCGAAGAGCAAAAGGCATGGATTCGGTCACAATCAGGGGTTTGAAGGCACTAAAATCTTGCAACTATGACACGCATTTGCGATACTTCGGAAAAATTTTTTGGGGGTACTATGCAGCTTGTACAGTCATATCTAGCAGCTCACGGAGAGAATTATGACCCAGCAGCCCTAGCGTATTTAGCTTCGCTAGAAGCTATTGCCACATCTTCACCGGAAATTGTTTCTTCCATTCTTTCTGAGCTTGAGGACCAGAGACGGTGCCTTAAAATGATTGCTTCAGAGAATTATTCCTCGCTGCCTGTCCAGCTCGCAATGGGAAATCTTTTGACGGATAAATATAGTGAAGGATTTTCCGGACGTCGTTTTTATGCTGGGTGTGAGAATGTTGACCGAATTGAAACAGATGCATGCGCTGAGTTAAAAAAACTTTTTGGAGCCGAGCATGCGTATGTACAGCCTCATTCGGGTGCTGATGCAAATCTGATCGCTTTTTGGGCAATACTTGTGCACAGGATTCAGGATAAAGAGCTGGAAGAGCATGGGCTCAAAAGCGTGGACGCGCTGACAAGTGAGCAGTATGAGTCGCTCAGGCAAAAGCTTGTGAACCAAAAGGTCATGGGACTTTCACTGAACTCCGGTGGACACCTCACGCATGGATACAGACACAATGTGTCTGCAAAAATGATGCAGTCTGTCAGTTACGATATTGATCCGGACACAGAGACAATTGATTACAGAGCTCTTGAACAACAAGTGCAAAAAGAAAAACCACTTATTTTGATCGCGGGCTATTCGTCGTACCCAAAGAAAATTAATTTTGCAAAAATGAGAGCTATCGCTGACACAGTTGGAGCAACACTCCTTGTTGACATGGCGCATTTTGCAGGGCTCGTTGCGGGAAAAGTATTTACAGGTGAGTATGATCCTGTTCCGTATGCTCACGTAGTGACATCAACGACACACAAAACCCTACGCGGACCTCGTGGAGGGATGATTCTGTGTACGAATGAATACGCCGCTGTTATCAACAAAGGATGCCCTCTTGTTATTGGAGGACCACTTCCTCATGTTATGGCTGCAAAAGCAGTTGCATTCAAGGAGGCAAACCTCCCTTCCTTCAAAGTGTATGCAGCGCGAGTGGTTGAAAATGCGCACGCACTGGCAGAAGGCTTAAAAAAACGGGGAGTTCCGCTCTTTGGTGATGGGACAGAGAACCATCTTGTCGTTGCAAAAATTGCGAGTCACTTTGGCATAACGGGGCGTCAAGCTGAGCTTGCGCTACGAACAGCAGGAATAACAGTAAACAGAAATGCAATTCCTTTTGATCCAGAAGGACCTTGGTATACTTCAGGTATCAGGCTTGGCACACCGGCTCTGACAACACGAGGTATGGGAACTCAAGAAATGGAAGAGATTGCAGACTGTATTGTCACTCTTCTTTCTTCAGCAAAACCTCAAAAGGGTGAAGATGGAAAGCTATCTCGTGCAAAAGTATCATTTGAAGGAAATGTTCTGGAGGAGGTACAAGCTCGAGTGGACACACTAACCGAAGCATTTCCTTTGTATCCTGAACTGGAAATGTCTTGTGTGAGTGAAGGAAATTGCGTACTATAAGTAAAATAAAATAAGGGCTTTGACATGACTGAACAGAAAGGGAAACGATCAATTGACGAGCGGATTGAAGAATCGATCTTGAAACAGCGCCGCATATTCTTGTCACAGGCTGTTGACTCAGAGAGCATGGCTGATGCAATTCGAAAAGTGTGGTATCTCGAACAGGAGGCTCCAGGTGAACCAATTCTTCTTGTGATCAACTCGCCGGGAGGATCTGTTGATGCTGGTTTTGCATTATGGGATCAAATCAAAATGATCACATCACCTGTCACAACACTTGTCACAGGTCTAGCTGCTTCAATGGGATCCATTCTCAGTCTTGCAGGAGGTAAGGGAAAGCGTTTTGCAACGCCCAATTCTCGAATCATGATTCACCAACCGTCTATACATGGTGTCATTCAAGGACAGGCAACAGATCTTGAAATACAAGCGAAAGAGATTCTAAAAACACGCGATCAGATTATTGATATGTATGTTCAAGCGACAGGTAAAGATAAAGACATTATTGCAAAAGCGCTTGATAGAGACATGTGGATGACGGCTGATGAGGCACTGGAATTTGGTCTAATAGACAAAATTGTTACGTCATATAAAGACATTTCATGATCGAATTTGCTAAGTACCACTGTGCTGGCAATGATTTTATTATTTTCCCAGAGGGTGAAAGCATTTCATCTCAAGAAGCATCAAAACTCTGCCATAGGCAGTTTGGTGTGGGGGCGGATGGAGTGCTCCTCTGGAAAAAAAATGGCTCTTCTTTTCGTTTTACAATCATAAATTCCGATGGCTCTTATCCTCAAATGTGTGGCAATGGGTTACGGTGCATTGCGCACTCCATTGCATGCAGATACGGCCCGATTCTGTCGATTGAATCACCAAAGCAACTGCATGAGTGCACGGTCAATGGAAAGAGAGTTGAGGTCAGCCTGGGAGTTCCTAACATTATTCATGAAAGACTGTTGCTCTCAGGAGGGGATTTTCCCCCAGTGGCGGTCATTGATACAGGGGTACCTCATGCCGTTTTTGAGGGGGGTGGGTTTGAGAAATATGCCTCACAAATACGTCACCATGACTCTTTTGCACCGCATGGTGTCAATGTGACCTGTATTGAAAACGGAGTGCTTCGCACGTTCGAACGTGGTGTTGAGAATGAAACATATGCGTGTGGTACGGGTGCGGCTGCAGCGCTTGCCTACTTTCACATTCGAGATGGGGTTGAAGCATTCAATGCACAGTTTGCGTCGGGCACTCAGCTGACGCAAAGGTATCAAGATGGTAGCATACTTCAGTCTGGCATAGTCGAGCATGTTTTTTCTGGAACGATACCAAAGATGACGGAAGCAGTCATTTAGCATCAACGCACAATCAGTGCTTTTATCAAGATGAATTTTATTTTCCTATCTGGTAGAGTTGCCCATTATATTGAATGGAGAGCAACATGAAAATTGGAATTCCGAAGGAAAGAAAAAATCACGAATATAGAGTTGGGGCAACGCCTAATTACGTTCATGCGCTCCATTCACTTGGAAATAGTATCGTTGTTCAAAAAGGTGCCGGAGAGAAAATTGGTTTTTCTGATGAGGCATACAGACACGCTGGTGCAGTGATAGTTGATACACCGGAAGAGGTGTATGACGCAGAAATGATCATAAAAGTAAAAGAGCCCCAACCAGAAGAATATTCGCTCTTAAAAGAAGGGCAAATTCTGTATGCATACCTACATCTTGCTCCAGATCCACACCAAACACAAGCACTACTCGAAGCTGGCATTGTTGGAATTGCATATGAAACAGTTATTGATGCAAATGGACGCCTTCCTTTACTCACCCCAATGAGTGAAGTGGCGGGGCGAATTTCAATCCAAGCGGGAGCCACAGCGCTTCAAATGGCTAACGGAGGAAGAGGCGTGCTTCTAGGAGGTGTTCCTGGAGTTCGTCCTGCAAATGTTGTCGTTATTGGCGGCGGTGTTGTAGGGACTCAGGCTGCACGAATGGCTGTAGGGCTGGGAGCGTCTGTGACAGTTTTAGATAGATCTCTGGACAGACTCAGGCAGCTCGATGAAACATTTGACTTCCGTATTCGAACCTTGTATTCGACACAAGAAAACATAAGAGATCTTCTTCCTGAGGCTGACCTTGTTATCGGAGCGGTGTTAATTCCTGGAAAAAGTGCACCCAAGCTTGTGACAAAGCAGATGGTACAATCAATGCAACAAGGGTCTGTGATTGTTGATGTCGCAATCGATCAGGGAGGGTGCGTTGAAACAGCGAAGCCAACAACGCATTCCGATCCGACATATATTGAAGATGGCGTTGTCCACTATTGTGTGACGAATATGCCTGGAGCATGTGCTCGCACATCAACAGAAGCGCTTACAAATGCAACACTGCCCTATGCATTAAGTATTGCAAAGCATGGGTACGCTAAAGCGCTTTTGGAGAACCCTTGGCTGACTCCAGGGTTAAATGTATACCATGGAAAAGTAACAAACCAACATGTTGCATTAGACCTTGGATATGAATACCACCCTCCTGAAACTGTTCTTGTGTAGTGTGATATTGAATAGAAAATACGAGCTATTCAATGTATGCCTCTTGCCTTTTTGCGAAAAACAAGGTATGACGAGAAGAATTTTGATGTGAGAAACGAAGGGCTATGAGTAACACTCCCTCATTTATAACTCAGCGTGCTGAGGAGCTATGTTCACTCCATGCCATAAAAAATGTCCTTTTTTCACATGGAACCTATCAAGTTCAAATTGTCGACCCAGAGACAAAGGAAGAGTACTGGCCTTTTATTCAAATTGATGATGAAGGCGAACTGCTCGACACGTTTTGTAGTTGTGTCAAAGGGCAAGAATGTGAGCACCTCGGCGCTGCATACATAACTATAACGCCACAAGGTCTCCCTCTTCATGTTCGGTTTAAAGAGTCTTTTTGGAATGCGCTTGGGCTCATTGGAGCGAAACGGCATGGGTATGATGAAGGCGTCCTTTCTGAAGATGAGGATGGGCTCTATATTGAATCAAATTCAGGACGGCGTCTCTTTGCTTTGAAAAGTCTTCGCAGAAGAGGTGAGCAGTTTCTCGATGAATTTATTCGTCAAAGAGTGGAAGAAACCGAAGAAACATCTATCAAGTTTTCTAATCTTCCCCTCGATGAGCTTGAGCTCTGGCGAAAAGGAACACCTTCCCATGCGCTACAGTATGACTTGTCTTTTTGGTCAGATATCGCAAAATTTTTATTCTTACGTCAGCATTTTGGAGAGAATTATTCTCTTGAGTTTAAGAAAGAGGATGAGCGCTTTAAAGTGGCGCATGTAGTGAGCAGTGATCTGGATCTCTCCATCTATATTGCAGAGTCGAATTGGAATAGTTTGATTCCAACGCTTGCAACCATTGCATCACCATATAAGTATCATGAAATGGTGAATGTCGCATTTGATCGTATTCTGTATGACGAAAAAACTGGGCAGTTTCGCCTGCATGTAATTCGAAAAAATGCTGCAGTGCCAAAACAAGAAAGCGAGTATGGAAAGTTTGTCTATGTAGAAGGTGTAGGATTTTTCCCCCAAAAAAATGATCCACTCCTTTCAAAGCAGATCATTGAACCACGTTTTGTGCCGACATTTCTTGATCGATACCGACTCCTCATTGAGCAATATTGTCACAATACACGTATACATCCCGGAAAACATGAACCAAAATTTAGCCTCTATTTTGATGAAAAGGACACACTTCATATTGATATGTATCTTTTTGAGGAAGGAGACCTTCAAACGACGTATGCTCGAAAATATGCAAACTGGGTGTACATAGAAGAAAAAGGGTTTTACGCTCTAGAAACAGCGGTGTTTTCAGACATTTCGACAACAATACCGAAAGAAAAAATACCGGAATTCATACCAATTCATAGAAGCTTTCTCAACGAGTATCCTGGATTTGAGACCCATCTTTCAAATGTAGAAACACGCATTGTGTACAGTGTTGACCGAAAGAAGAATCTTCATTTTTCTTCAGAAACATCTTTTTTGGGAGAGAGTGAAGAAATTATTGATCTGGGAAGTTGGATCTACATGCCTTCCAAAGGGTTTTATTCAAAGCAACTCGGTCGCTCTCACGCATTTTTGTCAGCAGGACATGTTGTGTCCAAAAAGGAAGTGCCTAACTTCATTGATGCACACAAAGAAGACTTAGAGACAGTTCGTGGCTTTTTTTCAGCAACATGTCCCATTGCGAAATCTGGAGTTGAAATATCACTGAACAAAAAAGATGAAATCGAAATACTGCCTCGTCTTTCTTTCTACCCAAACTATAAAAAATCTCAAGTGGCACTCATGGGGAAGTATACCTACGTTGAGGGGGAAGGTTTTTTTGAAATTCCAGCTCCTCTTCGGGTCCCTTCGAAGTATGCTGCAAAACAAACTGTCGATTCATCTGCAGAAGCCTTTTTTGTCACATGCGAACTTGCAAAGCTGAAGCCGCACATTTTGTCATTAGACAAAAGGTTGACTACACCTGCAAAACTGCAGCTGAAAATTAAAAAAATTGAAAAAAAGAACAAACAATGGGTTCTCGATCTGTATTATGAGAGTGAACTCGGAAAAATTTCACTTGAAGAACTTGTCGATGCATTTCACACCAGTAAAGGGTACATAAAGAGCAAAGCCGGACTCATCTTTTTTAAAGATACCAGGTTTAATTGGCTCCATGACCTTGATGAAACCTCTTTTTTAGAAAACGGAAATGTACGCTTAAGAACGCTTGATTGGATGCGGCTTACTATTACTGAAAATATGAGACCTCCAATGGGAAGGACGGAGGAAGCGCAAGCAAGCAACAAACTCTTTAAAGAGTTAAAAGAAATGGTAACGCATTCAAAGCCGGACCTAACGCATTTAAAAAGTGCGCTGAGGCCATACCAAATAGTGGGTGTTCAGTGGCTGTGGTTTTTATACATGAACGGATTGTCTGGCCTTTTATGTGATGAAATGGGTCTTGGAAAAACGCATCAAGCTATGGCACTTTTAGCTGCGGCACATGCTGAGAATGAAAAAAATAAATTTCTTGTTGTTTGCCCTACATCAGTTATTTACCACTGGGAAGATCTTCTAGCAGATTTTTTTCCGAAACTACGTGTACTCGTCTATTATGGGACAACCAGATCACTTAAAGGATTTAAAAAAGAGTACGACCTTGTTTTGACATCGTATGGGACGCTTCGAAACGAAAAAAGTGAGCTGGAAAAAACCTTGTTTGATGTTGCTGTGTTTGATGAAGTCCAAGTGGCAAAGAACCATCTTTCGCAAACACACAAAACGTTACGTAGACTTCGTGCAAACATGCGTCTTGGATTGACGGGCACTCCAATTGAAAACAAATTAATAGAACTTAAAGCATTATTCGACGTGGTCGTGCCAACCTATTTTCCTTCCCATGCACAGTTTAGGGATCTTTTTGTTGTGCCGATTGAGAAAAATAATGACGCTATAAAGAAAAAGCTCCTTGGAAAAATGATCCAACCTTTTCTTCTCAGAAGAAAAAAAACAGAAGTATTAAAAGACCTTCCTGAAAAAATTGAAGAAGTGTCGCATTGTATGCTCTCAGATGAGCAAAAAATGCTGTATAAACAGATTGTTTTACGAGATGAAGAAAAGGTCAGAGAAGAAATGGAAAAAGGAGATAGCCTTCATATATTTTCCCTTCTGACCAAACTAAAAAAAGTCTGCAATCATCCAGCGCTTCTTTCCGGTTCAATCCGAGAGTACCACAAGCATTCAAGCGGAAAATGGGATTTATTCATCGAGCTCATGCAAGAAATTCGAGAAAGTGGACAGAAAGTTGTCATTTTTTCTCAATATCTTGAGATGTTAGATATTATTGAACGGTACCTAGAAGATTCACAAATCGAGTTTGCCGGAATTAGAGGATCGACAAGAGACCGAAAGACCGAACTCAAGCGTTTTAAAGAAGATCCCCAGTGTAAAGTATTTGTCGCATCATTAAAAGCTGTTGGTGTTGGAGTTGATCTTGTTTCTGCATCTGTTGTAATTCACTACGATCGGTGGTGGAATCCTGCTGTGGAAGATCAAGCCACAGACAGGGTGCATCGTATTGGGCAAAAGAGGGGCGTCCAGGTCTTTAAACTTGTCACAAGGAATACGGTAGAGGAGCATATTGATCAGCTTATACGAAAAAAAATAGATCTTATGCGAGGGGTGTTGGGATATGATGAAGAGACACACTTAAAACGTTTTTCTCATCAAGATTTGGAAGCGCTCATGCAGATGATCCATGAGGATATTTCTTCGTAAGGAGATGCGAGTAGATAGACAAAAAGTGAGCCTCCTCACTATCGTTGATGCATATGAAACATATCTGTGTTGATGCGCGCCTTCTAGGCCATTCAGGTATAGGAAGGTACCTCTCTTCACTTCTTCCTCATCTTCTTCAAGCTCCATATAAATGGACTGTTTTGACGAGCGCCTCACAGCCGCTTGATGTTCCTTTTCTTAAAAATGTTGAGGTGAAAGAGCTGCCGTATGCAGTCTTTTCGAAACGTGAGCTGTTATTTCTTCATCGTGAGATACCTGAATGTGATCTCTTTTGGGCGCCTCATTTTAATGGGCCACTCCTTCGCCCCAAAGCAAAGCAGATGGTGTTGACGCTGCATGACACATTCCATCTTCGTTTTTTTCATTCGTTAAAAGTGTCTGAAAAAATCTATATGCGTTTTTTATTTCCACATATTCTGCGGCGGTTTCATGGCATTATTACGGTGTCATCGTTCTCAAAATCAGAAATTACGACGCAGACACAGTTTAAAAATGATATCGAAGTGATCCATAACGGAATTGATTTTTCCACAAAAAAAAGTGGGACAGCATCGTTTCAAGACGATGCTCCATATTTTTTATTTGTTGGAGCGCATAAACCGCATAAAAACCTTCCATTCCTTCTCACTGCATTTGCCCAAAGCAAAGCGTTTCACTCAGCACATATGAAGATTTGTGGGCAGAGTAAGGGAATGCGAACACACGTTTCAATCGAGGGGCTTGTTCGTGAACTAGGCCTTGAGGATCGGGTAGAATTACTTGGGGCTGTTTCAGATGAGCACCTTGCACATCTTTATGAAAAAGCGCTTGCCTTTGTTTTTCCCTCTTTGTACGAAGGATTTGGTCTCCCTCCACTCGAAGCCATGTCATATGGTTGCCCCGCCATAGTTTCCAATGTAGCATCACTTCCTGAGGTGTGTGAAGGTGCAGCGCATTACATTGACCCAACAAATGAGGCCTCACTTGCAACCGCCCTGATTACTCTGGCTACAGACAGTGCCTACCGAAGCGAGCTTATAAGAAAGGGGGCAAAACATGTGCCCCAATATACATGGGAGAAAAGTGCTGAAAAACATCGTACATTTTTTGAAACCCTTTTGAGAGGCAAGTCCTAGAATAAACTAAATTTTTTAGTTTTTGCAGTAGAGCTATTCCATTTCCTTTTATCGCCTTTTTCGATACAATTGATGGCAATATGAAACGGCCAATTAGAATAGCCCTTGTTGGGCGCCCAAATGTTGGGAAATCAGCACTTTTTAACCGAATCTGTCAAAGGCGGAAAGCGATTGTTCACGAAAAAGAAGGCGTGACGAGGGATCGACTCTACGAAAAAGCAGAGCTTTTTGGCACAGAATTTGAAATTATTGATACTGGTGGTATCAAAACTTCTTTGAAAGAAGATGAATTTCAAGAAGAAATTACACTTCAAGCTCAGATTGCAATTGAAGAGGCTGATAGCATTATTATGGTCACGGACTGCCGAGTTGGTGTGTCCCCACTCGATCAGTATGTAGCATCTCTTCTCCAAAAGACCGGAAAAAAAGTGATTCTGGCCGTCAACAAAGTAGATGCTGAGCATTTTGTTACTGAAACGGCAGAGTTCTATGGCCTCGGCATTTCACACTTATTCCCTGTTTCTGCACACCACGGGCACAATGTAGCCGAGATGCTTGAAGAAGCGCTAAGAGATGTTGAACCCGAAACGCTTGACGAAGAAAATGAATCGATTCAAGTTGCGTTTATAGGTCGACCAAACGTCGGAAAATCAACGCTCATGAATCATCTTCTTCATGAAAAGCGGTGTGTTGTAAGTCCTGAGGCAGGAACCACACGAGACGCGATTGATGTAAAGTATGAGAGTGAAGGGATTCATTATACGCTCATCGATACAGCTGGGATTCGTAAAAAGAAAGGCGAAAAAGAAGCAGTTGATAAATTTGCTGCTGTCCGAACGGAAAAAGTGATTGCACGAGCTGACGTCTGTGTTCTTCTTCTCGATGCGACGCAAGGGGTTACCGCACACGATAAGCGGATTGCACAAATGATTGAAGAGCAAGGAAAAGGATGTGTTATTCTTTTCAACAAATGGGACCTTGTTAAAGGTTTCCGGATGGAACACTGCATAAAAGCAGTGAAGATGGAAGCATCATTTCTCGCTCATTGTCCAATGCTTTTTATCTCCGCACTTGAAGGAAGAAACCTGAATAAGATTTTCGATGCAGTGGGCCGAGTGTACGACGGTATGCGGATGCGAATCACAACAGGTAAGCTGAACGGTTTTGTTGAGGAAATGATGCATAGATATCATCCTCCAATGATCAAAGGAAAGCGTCTTCGTATTTACTACTTGACCCAGGTGAAAAACCACCCACCACGCTTCCTGCTTTTCGTAAACCACTCAGAACTCATGAGTGATACATATAAGAAATACCTCATTAACCGTTTCAGAGAAACGTTTGGATTTGACGGTGTACCTCTTGTCTTTATGCTTCGAGATAAAAAGAAGCAACAAGAACGGGCAGCGCTTAAACCACGTCCAAGACAGCAGCAAGAAACAGTACATGAAGAGCTTCTCGAAGATGCGCTCCATGTTGAGGATCTACTCGCTGAGACTGCTGCAGAAGACCTTCTATAGTTTGTATCATGCTACGGGTTAAAATGCCGCATCAGCAATTTCATCGAGAGTTAAATTTTCCTCTCTTTCATTTCTAAGGTGAAGAGCCGGTTTCGCATTTGAAAACGTAGGGTCCCATTTGTATTCAACACCATCAATTACTTTTGTTCGATAGACCCACGCCTCTTTATTCTCACGCAGCAGTCGATCACATCCCATGACAAATCCTTTAAGGAAGCCATGTCGCTTCATTGCAATCCGCATATACTGAGAGCTTGTTGGGCGAAAGTGACTTCGAGGGCCATCAATAGGAGACAGATGGTTTTGGTGAAACGAAATGAATCCTTCAGCAAGATATGTGAAAAGGTTTTTTGTAGGGGGAACAGGAGGGATGTCTGTTTTTTTGTGTTTTGAGAGATATGCATCTTTTCCCCACGGTTCTTCAAAGCCAGGAGCTGAAAAAAGAGTGCCGCTAAAAACCATACTGCAACATAAGCACAGGAAAAAGTTTTTCTTTGGAAAGAGTTTCATATGCTTTTTTTTCATAAATCCGTTCATTGTACAGTTTTGCTGCTTCTCCCGCGCCATAGATCCCTCCAAAATACCAGCCTGTTTCAAAGCTTGTCGCAATAATTCCAGCTGCCGTATTGCCCTTTTTAAAAAAATGGACTGCAGCCCAAATAAAAAGGCCATTGATCATAGCAGCTGTGAGCGCTGACTGTTTTTGTCCAACATAGAGGTAGCCGGCGCCTGGTATGAGGTTCAGCATCTCTGCCTTCGCAATCGATTTTTTATTCGTTTCATAGTGGGATATGACAGAGGCTATATCAACATTTGTTGGGTGTTTTTTTTTTACCTCTTTTAGGTCGTCTATATTTCCTTCAAGAAGCGCTGTTGAAAGAAGCAGTTTTTCAGCGGTCTTAGGGTAGGTTTCCTTAATCAGTTCGAAAATGTATTCTGCTTTTTTGGGTTCTTCATTTTCTCTGTATGACTCAAAAAGGATAAGTAAGAGGTCAAGGTATGCTGGAAAGTGGTGGTTCACCTCTTTCAGTTCACTATGCTCAAAGACGTAGAGAGCATCCTCATATCGTTTCCCTAAATAGTAGCACAAAACAATCAAGTACTGAATTTCTTCAATTCGCTGCGTGCTTTTTTTAGGAATAAGAATTTCAGCACGCTTCAGTGTTGAGATAGCGCGATAGAGATCAAGGTCTTCTGCAAAAGCCAGTCCGATAGTATATTCCTGCCCCCAGTTTGTTTGGCTTTCTGAAAACGAAAGGGGAGGAAAGGGGGGAGGAAGGCTTTTAATGTAACTGTCTTGCGCTGCAAATGAAAGCTCAGGCTCAATTTTACGTGGAACTCTGTAGCATCCTGTGCAGAGAAATGCAATACATGTACAAATAAGTGTTAGTTTCTTAGTCATCATCTGGTGTTTTTACAAGCTCAATCGCTTCATCGAAAGGCTCGATAGGCGCTTGTGCTCTGTAAAGGTCTTCTTGTCGTTCAGTTATTTGTTTATATTCCTCAAACGTATTGATGATATGAGGTCTGATAAACACTATAATATTTTGAGCGACTTTTCTGCGATCATTTTGACTAAAAGCAAGTCCAAGGACCGGAAGACCACCAAGACATGGTATACCAGTTTTTGTGACAACAGTTTGGTTTCTGATCATGCCACTTATAGCAAGGAAATGATCAGTCGGCATCGTGATTTTTGTCGATGTTGTTGTCTTAGACGTTCGAATACCATTCACTTGACCGGTTTGAATTTCCCCACCAGAAGAGTCTTCTTCCTCCTCTGAAATTTCCTGATCAATATTTAAGGTAAGCATATTTCCATCACCAACAGTGGGCGTGATAGTAAGATTCACACCAATATCTCGATACTCTAAGTTGGTATTTGTTTGTGTTCCACCGTTTTGTGTTGTGTTGACCACAGAACCAGCATATGGGATGTTATTTCCAACAAAGATATTTGATTGTTGGTTGTCTTGCGTAATCAGCTTTTGGTTCAAGACAACGGTGGACTCTCCGTCTGTTTGCAATGCATTGACGAGAGATCCAAGTGCAAAATAGCTTTTTCCTTTATGGAGAATGATATCACCAATAACTCCAAGACTGGAGGAACCGCTTGCAAGAGGGACGTCTTGGCCCGTCGGTGTAGTCGATGCTGTAATATTTTGGAGTGCAGAGTTGAAAGTTGAATATGGATCAGTCCCGCCTGTTGCCGTTGGCAAAGCGCCGGTTCCATACGATAACCGCTCTTTATAGACACCTTGTGAGCCGTATCTCAGGCCAAACTCAGTATTGTCTGTCACCTGTGTTTCAACAACAAGTACTTCAATAAAGACTTGTCTTAAGGGAACATCAATATTTTTAAGTAGGTCTTTTAACCGTGCAAGCGTTGTCGCATCACCAGTTCCAAGGAGTGAGTTTGTCACCTGAATCCATTGAATAGAATTAATAGCATCGATCAATGGTTTATTTTTGTCAGCGTTTGGAGCGCGAATCAAATCTTGTGCAATCGATCTGAGTGCAGATTCGATTTCATTCCCTTGGTGAAATTGCAGCTTATAGATCAAGAAGGAGAGGTCGTTAATTGTCTCGATATTCTGCTTACTTGAAGAGCCTTCTCCCGGCACATCAAATCGCTTTAAAAGCGCTTCTACTTTTTTCGTCGCATCATCTGGTCCTGAAACAAGTATAGAGGATGTTCGAGGCATCCATTTAATGTTGTTTATGGTCCCAAACAGCTCATCATCCTTGACACCTGAGGACATCAGGTTTTTTTCAAAGTCATTCAATATTTGGACAAGCTCTTCACCTGAAAGGTACTTTGGCTTGTAGATAACATACGTTTCAGGTGTAACAACCGGTGTTGTACTTTCTTGATCTTTGGTATCAAATTTAGAAACCAACTGAAGCACTTTTTCAAGCGTATCTTTCGTGCCTGTAAAGACAATCGAATTCGTTTCAGAAATATATCGGAGGCCGTCAATTGTTCGAACCATTTGCTCATCTTGAGCGCTTGATGCAGAAAGGTCTCCAGCAACAGATTTCAAATGTGCGATGAGTTGCTTTGCAGGGGCATATTTAATTTTATACACGACAAATGTCGTCTTCCCAACTGTTTTAACATCTTGAAGTGGGTTGTCTACCTCTGCGACAAGTTTTTTAATCTCCTTAATATTTGCTTCCGTGCCTGTGAAAAGGAGTGAGTTTGTTTTATCAACAACTCGAACATTACGTATGGTTTCAATAAGTGATTTATCAGCAAGACCAGAAGAGCGAAGTTCTTCTGCAATTGAAATCAAACTTGTTCGCACACTTTTTGGAGATCCATGTACAGGTTTGTACATAAAAAATGCAGAATTTTTCGGGATAGCTTTCCGCGGAACATCAAAGTTTTCAATGATATTCGTCATTTCTTCGATGGTTGTCTTATCTCCTGTAAAATAGATAGAATTTGTAGAGGAGATATAGCGAGCGCTTTCGAGAGAGTGGATAAGCGCTTTATTGTCGATACCAGAAGCTGAAATGTTTGATCTCATTTTTTTAAGATCATCGAGCACTGTTTCGCCTTCAGCATTTTTCAGTTTGTAGATCGAGTACGTTCTTTCACCATCCTTTGGTTTTTGAGTCACATCAAAGTTTTCAAGGATTGGTTTGACTTGGTCAAGGACACTTGCAGGTCCTGATATGTAGATTGAATTCGAAGATTTTACAAACTGAGCAGACTCGAGGGCTTCAATAAGTTGACTATCATCTACGCCTGAACGCTTTAGATGACGTACCATTTCATGGATGTCCTCAAGCATTTTGGGGCCATTACTATTCTCAATTTTGTAAATGACAAACGTTTCTTCAGGAGCACCTTTCTTCTTTGCTGCATCGAAGCCTTCAATAATTTTTCGAGCTTCTTCAACACTTCCCTTAGGTCCTGCAATGTAGATTGAATTCGTTGATTCAACAAAGTGTGCAGAATCAAGCGTCTGAATTAATCCCTCGCTATGCACTCCAGATTCTTTTAAGTGCTCAGACATTCTTTTTGTATCTTTAATGACTTTTGCACCGGGCGTGTTTTCAAGTTTTATAAGTGCATACCCGTAATCTTTAACTTGTTTCTTCTCATCGATTACGCTCAGTAATTCTTTGACTCGAGAAATAGAACTCGACTCACCCTTGAAAACAAGAGAGTTGGAAGAGGGGAGGTAATGAAGGGAGCGAATCGTTTTTTTCAATGGATCATCGTCTGGCAATCCGGCTGAAATTTGATCAAGCCCTTCTTCAATATTTGCTTTTGTACTGTTTTTGATCTTGTATATGAAAATATTCGATTCTGAAGGAGCTTCGTGATCTATAGTAGGAAGGAGCGTTTTTATCTCGTTTACAGCACTTTCTGTTCCTGTGAAAATAAGGGAGTTTGTCGATGAGACATATCGTGCATTGTTGAGTGCTTCAATAAACTGTTTGTTTTGTAGCTTTGCGCCTTTGAAGCTTCGAGCTAAGTCTTTCAGTTCAGAAAGGAGTTTTTCTCCATGCTTCATTTTGGGCTTGTATACGAAGTAATCCGTTGCTCGTGGTGAGACAGTCTCTGCAACATCTATCGTTGGGAGCATTTCTTTGACTCGAGCAATAGAAACTTTGTCTCCGGTAAAGACAATGGAATGCGACTTCTCGACATATCGTGCTGTCTCAAGTGTCGTGATTAGCTCTTGGTTCGCAAGACCGGAACTTTTTAAACTATCGCCAAGCTCTTCAAGAGAATCAAGGAGTGATTCAGGATCATGTGTTTTAGGTTTGTATACGAAAAACTCATTACTCACCGGCATTTTTTTGAGCGGCTTTTTTGATTCTTCTGGCTTAACATCGAGCGTTGGAATCACTTCTTTCACGCGATCTATAGCACTCTTAGGTCCAGAAAAAACAAGAGAGTGTGTTTCTGGGATGTACCGCATCGACTCAAGTGTTTCAATCAGTTGCTTGTCTGGTTGAGGAGCCTTTTGCAGGTTATCGGAGAGATGTTCAATAGACGCATCAAGCTGTTCTTCAGTTGAGTTTTTGATTTTGTATATAAAAAAATCGCTTTTCCCAAGTCCTAGATAGGTTTTTGATACCTGGGTGTCAAGGTTTGCTAGTAAATTCTTCACTTCCGCAAGTGATGGTTTAGTCCCGGTAAAAACAATCGAATTACTTGACTTGACGTACCTCATCGAATTGATCGTGTCTAACAGTGCTGGTTTTCGAGAGGTAGAGGCTCCTAAATCTTTTGCAATATCCTGGAGAGATGCTTTTAGCTCGGAAAAGGGCTGGTACTGAATTTTGTAGATAAAAACATTATCTCCAGACATTTTTTTTCGCTTTAAAAGGCCGTCATTATCGATCGCTTTTAAAAACGTAACCGCTTCATCTACAAGAAAGGGTGTTGAAAGAATAAAGACAGAGTTACTTTCCGGCTGTGCAGCAATAATGACTGGATTCCCTTCAGATATGGGCGTAAGAAGCTGCCTGAGCATTGTTTCTGCAGTCAGAGAATCGCCATTTCGAATTTCAAATGCTTGGAGGACGAGAGGGGGGACCGGTTCATCAAGCGCTCGGAGTAGGTCACTAATTTTTTCAACATTTCCGATAATATCGGTAACAATGATTTTTCGAGTATTTGGAACGTTCGAGACGATTCCGCTTTGAGAAAGAAGTTGTTGGAGTATGGGGGCTACAGACTGTGGATTGGAGTTTTTTACTTCGAAAACCCGCGTTAATATTGCAGGGAGATTCTCTCCGACAACTGTGTCATCAGCCACGACAGGGGCAATTGCACCAAGTGCTTCACTTTTGTGCAAAAGTATGTTTTCTCCGTCATCTGTTATGCGGAAGCCATTGACTCGTAAGATTTGGTAAAAGGCTGAGACCACACTTGGAAGGGATGCTTCTCCTTCAGAAGTCATTGTGATTGGAAAACTTAGGTCATTCTCATTATAGAGAAAATTGAGTTTTCCTATTTTTGCTAAGAACTTAACAACTTCTAATGCTGGTACATTATTAAAATTGATAGTGTATCCGGGCTCGCTATTGAGCTCTTTAAACTTTTCTTCGATAGTTACTTGATTTGCACTACTCTTTGCTGCAAAAGAAAATTGGTTTGCACAAAGTGACAATGCAATAGCAGAGGAAATAAATCGGCTATTTCCAGAAAACCACTGAGACAATGTCATACTTCGACGGTTATGTGGTTTGTTAATCGATACTTCAGCAGAAAAGGGCTGCTTCTTTTTCATGTACATACCAGCTATTATTACGACATGTTTCACACAATAGTTTCAACCTTCATCAGGTAAAAAAAAATATTGAGTGTAAAGGCTCATGCTAAAGTAAAGGTCGTTATTTATGCAATAAGAGACTTTGTAAAAAATATCCTGCGTTGTGGCAGTATATGCCTTACATAATTCTTTGGAGAGTTATGACTGCTTTTGGTGATGTTTCTAACCCATACTTTGTGTGGGATGCGAGCTCTTTATAGACTGCAACTGCTTGCTTTTGAGGAGCGAGCTCCATGTACTCTTCAAGATTGTTTTCTATAAGAGTATGTAGATCGAGGATTTTTTCTTCCTCTTGATCAAGTGACGTATTGAATGTGTGTAAAAAGAGAGAGTCTCCCTCTTTCCAATTATCAGATGTAAATGTGTAGTCTGTGGAGCTTGAAAATCCAAGTCGGGGGTTGTCGTTTTCTAGAAGGCGTGCTGACTTGCTTCCAAAAGGGATATGCCACACGGGGCTCATTCCACAGGAAATAAATTCGAAGGTATCTTCTTCAGGGTTTATATAGAGAAAAAGAGAAGAAAAATCAGGCAAAAACTTATCTTGGGCAAGTCGCGCATTGAGTTTTTGAATAAAATCTGTTGGATGAAATTTTTTCAACGGCTCATTCAGTGGTTCGCTATAGAGTGTGCGAACACATCCCATCAGGTATCCAATATGAGAAAGCGACTCAACCTGATTCTCATGAAATTCTCCACAATAGATAAGTGAACTTCCGTTACCAAATCGAACAAAATCATAAAAGAGGCCGAGAGAAGAAATCGTTTTCGATCGTCCTAAACCAACTTCTAATTCATTCCAATTTGGAAGGGAGTCTGACAAAAGTGCCATGTGGCAGTTTCGAATCTGCTCAAAAAGTTCAGTAACTTGGTCTCTTCCGGAGCGATCCTTTTCAAGCGCATCAGAGGAGATATATGCATTTATATCTGTAATCACATCAACGACGTCTTGATATCTGTCTGAGACTTTGGGCTCAAGCATCTTCTGAATGATATTTCGTATGTTGGGAGGGAGTAAAGAAAACTGAAACGTACCAAAACTAAATTTTCCGACAAGGAGTTCATATGCAATAACGCCAAGAGAATAGATATCAGAGGCAGTGACAACATTTTTTGCGCTCTTTTTTTGCTCAGGACTCATATAGTTTGGTGTGCCAAGCATTCTACCACCTTTTGCAAGTGCATCAGATGCATTATCCATTACTTGTGCAATGCCAAAATCGATCACCTTCACAGCACCTGTTTCTGTGATGAGAATATTTTCCGGCTTCAGATCTCTGTGAATGATTCCATGCGTATGGAGGTGTAGAAGAGCATATGAAACTTGTAGCACAATATCGAGGGCGCTTTTTAATGAAAGTGATTGTTGAAGAATAAATTGCTTTAAGGAAATGCCCTGAATGAATTCCATAGCAATGTAGAGGCCGCCCTCCCATTCACCTTCGCCATACAGTTTAATTATATTTGGATGGTCAGCAAGTTGAATGATATGAGCTTCATTTAAAAACTGCTCTTTTAGCTCTGGATGTTGTACAAATTGCGGGGAAAGCACTTTGATAGCAAGAGAAGCTGTGTCGTCTTCTTTTTTTCCAAGATAGAGGAGGCTCATTCCTCCCTTACTGAGGAGGCTTTCAATTTTATATGGTCCAATAACAGGTGGAAGTGCAGTCGGAGGAGTGTTTTCTCCAAATGTAGGAAGGGTTGTTTGTTTATAAAACTCTTCTTCAATCATGCTTTGCAGTTTTGGTTATTTGAATACCAATACACTCACCAACTTGAGTGAGCATGCCCTCCGCAACTGGTTGGCCAGCAATTGTAAGGCGAACAGGTTTTTCAGGATGAATACCTGTTTCGATCACGTTCCCAGGTGCAAGTTGAACGAGCTTTGATAAGGGAATTGAAACAAGGCCAAGCTCAACGGTTAATTTAAGCGGAACATCTTGTGCCTGAACAAGGGGCGAGCCTTGTTCGCTCGACGTTTCTTCGTCTGACTCCTTCGCGTCATGCTCTTCCTTAGAGCTCTCATCGTGAGCTGGTTCTTTGTGAGCGTCTTCTGGAAGATCACTCATAAATGATTCGTCAGAAAAGGTGTCATCCATCGCTTTCTCCTGCAGTGTGAATGGGTAATCAAGAATTTTAATCGAGTTGTCTTTCACTTTGACTTGAAAAAGAGGTGTTTCTTCAAAGACGAGCTGGAAGGTTCCCTTGCCCGTTTGAGGAGAATAACTTGCATAGTCTAACAGAACAAAATCGCCTTCAGAAATACTTTTGAGGGCTTTTTGAGGCAGTGATACGTGTCCAAGCGTGATTGCTGTGGTTATTGGGATTTCACTTTTTTCAGCACGTTCGATAAGAGAAGGTTTTTTCTGTGCATATAAAGTTGCTACAGCATGTTGCATACTTTTTGGAAGAAGGAGCCTTGCCCAGATAGATCGATTTTTGTTTGTAAGTTGAACATCTACAGAGTAGCAGTTTTCTTGTGGAAGCGAAGCTGTCTGCAGCGTTGGTGCGAGGTCTCCACCAGTCGAAGCTCTGAATGCATCAGCCACGAGGAGTGAAAGAAACGTGGTAAATCCCTTGCGAATACTTTCATCAAGAAGGCCTTCTTTTTCTCCTTCTTCAACCAAGATCCAAGATGCTATTTCATGAATATCGTCTTGTGGAATAACAAGAAACCCTTTTTCATTTAAGGGGCGGATATCGAATCCTTGTATATACGGCGCATCTCCAAGTGAATCCAATAGCTGACTTTCAGATATCCACTCTGCTTTCGATTCGATGACATTCAACTCGTCGAGCCCGAGTGATTCTCGGAGCGTGCGGGTACATTCATCCCAAGAAAAAGAAAATGAGCCTTCCCACATCGGAATAACTTGAGCCTCTTCAAGTGCATTTTGTAAAGAGGGGAGCCAAAATGGAGGATGGGTGTCGCGTGTCATTAAGCAACTCTCGTTTCTTTCAGACCATAATAGATTAAAGTATATTCCTCAAAGGAGTTTTCTCAAAGCCTTGAATAGAATGAATACGCTACACGATTAAAGAGGCTGCTTTTTATGAACAGTGTATTTTTTTTCTTCTTTTCGAGTGCGATAGACTTGCGAATGCATTGAAAATTCTATGGTATCAAATTGCTCAGAGAGTCTTTTTTGTAGTGCTGGAATGTGTGCAGCAATCTGTTGAGTGGCTTGTTCTGTGAGCGAAAAGGTAAGGGTGAACTGCATTGGAGCAGTGTCAAACTTTTGCAGTGTAATTTCGCCCATTTCTTGAGATAATGTAATGGTGGTTTCTTCTATCCCTTCATTCTTTAAATAAGAAACTTTTTCACAGAGGCTGAAAAAAATCTCATCGATTGGAGTGGACCCACTCTCTTGAATCAGCGCAGTAGGAGTATCTAAGAGCATCGTTTGAAAGGCCATAAGGGGAGAAGGGGAAAGAGGTGTTTTTTCTTCCTCTTTGAGTAAGAATTTTTTCTTCGGTGTGTTTGAGACCGTTTTTTTCTCTTGATGTGAAACAGGCTGGCTATGATGTACTTTTTGTGGCATGCAAAGGATCCTATCATGAAGCGACGTATTCTGTCAGGATGTTTGTGAGCCTTTCCCTTTCTGTACTGCGTACCGCTTTTGAATACTCGCTTTCTTGACATGCACTTTAAAATCAAAATCTCTTTTCTGAAAGGCGGCAGCAAGATCATCTGCATTTTGATTGAATAAAGCGACGGCTTCCGGAGAGGCTTTTAATTCTACATTGAACGTATCTTGTGCAGTGTCGGCCTTTTCAAGAATGAGTTCAGCTCCATCAAAGACAGAGCCCTTCAGATCGACCGTAACGGTTGTTCGTTCGACGCCGTTAATTTTTTGGATGGTGATGAGTCCCACCATTTTTTCAAAGAGCTCATAGACTTTCGCACTTAACGTTGACTTTGGAGCCTCTGCTTCTTTCGTGGGAGTAAACTCCATCACTTTTTCAGACTGGTATGTTGCGGCGATTTCATCTAAAAGAGCATCCGTATTCTCATCTTTCCCTTGCCTTTCACCACCTGAATCTTTTTCTTGTTGAGTGAGGGGAGTGTGTGTTTTTTCGTCACTGAGCTCAGAAGTAGAGTGTCCACGCGAGGTGCTGCTTTTTGTTCGAGGCACCCCTTTTTTCTCTTGTTGAGGCTGATCTACTCCAATAGGTCCATCGGTAACAGGTGCTTTTCCATGTATTTGTTCTCTTGTGTCGAGCTCTTGTTGTTCTGGTATTTTTGGATCACTTCCCTTGGAGTGAATAACGCCTTTCTGCTCGGTCTTATTCTGAGAGGCTGGGTGATGGCGCATATCATCTGATTTTTCTGCAACAGTCTTTTCGTTTTTCACCGATGGAGGCTGCTCTCTTTGCGTCGGTGTGTGCTTTTTCGAGGTGTCTGTTGTTTGAGCCTCTTTCTGAGCAGCTTCTTGCTTTTCAAATTTTTCTCGAAGCTTCTTTTCTTTATACGTTTCAACCCGTTTTTTTTCTGGAGCAAGACCTGGAATTGTATCCCCCTGGTCTTTTGTTGATGTATCACCGCTTGGCTGTTTTTTCGCATGTGCTTGGCGCCGCTCTTCAAGAGTTGGACCAAGTGGTTCTGACGTATTTGCTTGGCTTACTTGAGCAGAGCTATCCTCCTGCTTTGAGGTGGGAGGACCTTGTTCATCTTGAGGTGGTGTTGCAGGTGCTTGAGTCTGCTCGCTTGGTGGAGGGGGAGGCGGAGTCGTCTCTGAAGTTGTCTCTGCAGGTGGGGGAGGTGTATTCTCTGAGGTTGTTTCTACAGGAGGAGGTGCACTTTCTTCTCCGCCTGATAATTCAAGAGGGGCTTCGGGAGCTGAGTAGATTGTTTTTCGAAGACCTTGACTTGGGGCGTCTTTGTATTCGAGGTCTGTTTCTCCATCTAGACGTGTAGACTGAGGCGTTCGTGCTTTTGTTCCACCTTCAAACAGAGTATCTTTTTCAGGTTTGTCAGAAAGAACGTCACTAAATGCTGTTTCAGCCTGGGGTGTTTCAGGCGCTTTTGGCCCAACGTCAGCTTCTTCTTCTGTTTCACCTTCGTGATCCGAGCGCTTCTTTTTTCTTTGCTCTCGTTTCTCCGATTCAGATGAAGATTCAACTTTTAAGACTTTTTTAAATTTTTCAGGGTCAGCAACGTCGTCTTTTGGCTTCTGGAGCGAGTCATGGGCTCCAACATAGCCCCGAATTTTGCTTGGCTCCACCATAGTTACTTTCTCCGTTTTCTTAAATTATAGGTTGCAGTACCGAGTTCATCTGAGAGGACGTTCTCTTTTTGCTGTTCTTCAGCTCGAGCCTCTTTTTTCCATTCAATCTTATGCTCCTTCAGCTTTTCAACGTCCTGTTGCTTTTGTAGCATATCTTTCCGGGCATCCTCAACAGCCTTTTCCGCATGTTCAACTCGTTTCACTTGTTCTTTAACAGCGCGCTCTTTTTTTTCAAGTTCAACATCGACAGTTTCGAGGTACTTCTTCGCAATTTCAATTTTTACTGCCCCGGCACCGGCATCCATGTCTTCTCTTAATTGCTCAAGCTTTTCAAGTCTGTGTTTTTTTGTTATATTACGCTCTTCTTCAAGCGTCTTGAGCTTTTTTTGCTCTTGAGCGAGCTCTTCTTTCTTTTGCTTTAGTAGCCTCTCAGCTTCTTCGAGGCGACGTTTTTTGATGAGCTGAAGTTGTTCAAGCGGGTATTTCGCCATTGGCTTTTACCTAAAGAGAATCTTTAGTTGTTCGACGGTTTCTTCAAATGTGCATTTTTCATCGATTTTTTGTTTCAAAAATCGGTTCACTTTATCGATATATTTTATGGCGAAATCTGCATTTTTATCTGAACCGGGCTTGTATTCACCAATTCGAATGAGAAGTTCATTTTTCTTATAGTTCGCTAAAACTTCTCGAATTTGCCCAATGAGTTCAAGTTGAGATGGGTCAACAATTTTGTTGAGAATACGACTTGCAGACGAAAGCACATCAACAGCAGGATAATGGTATTGACGAGCAAGTTCTGCAGAAAGGATGATATGACCATCAAGAATAGAGCGAACTTCATCTGCCACAGGTTCATTCATGTCATCCCCAGCAACAAGTACTGTATAAAATGCAGTGATCGAGCCTTTATCAGAGTTTCCAGATCGCTCAAGAAGTTTTGGTAGCGTTGCAAAAACAGAGGGGGTGTACCCGGCACGAGCCGGTGGCTCTCCAGCTGCAAGCCCAATTTCCCTGACTGCTCGAGCGTATCTTGTTACAGAATCCATCATAAGGATAACGCTTTTGCCTTGATCCCTGAAATATTCTGCTATGGCAGTACCAACATACGCCGCATTGAGTCGTAATTGGGCAGATTGATCTGATGTTGAAACAATAATAACAGAGCGAGCAACCCCTTCTGGACCAAGGTCATGTTCGATAAATTCACGGAGCTCACGTCCCCGCTCACCAATAAGAGCAATCACATTGACATCTGCTCGTGCATATCGAGCAATCATGCCAAGCAGTGTTGACTTACCTCCACCTGCTGCAGCAAAAATACCAACTCTTTGCCCAACACCTGTTGTAAGCACACCATCAATACTCCGAATTCCAGTTGAAAGCGGCGTATCGATCATTTTTCGCTTTAAAGGATCAGGAGGGGGTTGAATCACAGGGTAGTTTTCAGTCACATTCAGAGGACCTTTCGTCTCTTCATCGAGTGGATTGCCGAGACCATTCAGGACTCGTCCGAGAAGCTCAGGACCAACTTTTATGTGAAGAGGCATTCTTGTCGGGATCACTTCAGAAGAAGGGCCGATGCCTGTCATTTCACCTAATGGAGATAAAAAAACCTCATCTTTGGTAAACCCGACAACCTCTGCAATCAGTGGTTCTCCTTCACGTTTGACAAGGCACACCTCACCCATCTTCACTTGAGGAACAATTGCCTTAATAAGCATTCCGACAACTTCAGTAATCCGACCGTGGACAGTCGTCAGTTCAATCTCATCGAGATGGTCGAGTATTTGATCAAAATCTGCGTCATCCGGCATAGGAGTATGCCTCCTTTTAGATTTGAATGTTGAAGAGCGTTTTCACATCTTCAACAGCCTTTGAAAGAAGGACTGAGGAGTATTCAAGCTCTTGTTGCGCCTTTGAGATTTTAATCTGAACAAGTAATAAATCACCGGGATTCATTTTCCCTTCTTTATTCAGATTTTTTATCTTATTTTGGGCAGCTTCAAGCTGCACTTGAGAATCATTCACCATCGATAAAAACCGAGCAATAGGGTTTTGCCTCGACATCATTTTTGGTGGGGCACCAACCTTTACTCCAAGTTTTGTCGCTGCAGAGCGAATCATTGAATTTGATTCATTCAGTTTATTGCGAAGCAAGTACTTTTGAGATGGCTTGAGTTTTAAGTTTTTTGTCTTAAGCTGAGTTTGAATATCCCCGAGAACACCAGAGGCTGAGTTCATTTGCTCAGCAACCGTTTCTTCAGTTGGAGGGGCTAACGATTTTTGTCCTCCAGCTAGATCAAAGGGGGTAGGAGCGGTGCTTCCAGGTTCACCAGGTGCTTTTGGCGCCGTTTTTCCAGTGGTATCCATGTAGGACTGGAAAGACTGATCAGAATTCGGCTCCTCTTTCCCATCTGGAATAGGTTTTGCCGGCTTGATCCCATCTATTCCTCGTACCCCTTCTGGAAGCTTTTTCTCCATACTATATGACTCGTCTTATTTCTTTTTTATTTCAGCTGGTGAAGGTGCTTTTTTGATGAACTTATCAACAAACTGAATCGTTGAATCAGCAACTTCTTTGACATCACCGGTCGCAGCTTTTTCAGCAATTTCCTTAAGGATTTTCTCGCCTTCATCCATTTTGTTTGGAGTTAAGCTTAAGCTCATTCCTTTAAACGTCATTGCCATTTGATTGTTTGGTTCTTTCTCAAGGACTTGATCAAACACGGCAACTGCTTGTGCAAGCTCGAGCTTGTGAAAGTGAAGGTATCCTAAACCAATTCGTGGTAGGCTACTTTCCGGGTTAAGAAGCTGTGCTCCTTTAAATAGTTTTCGCGCAGAATCTTCATCAGCTTGGTTAACAGCAATGAAGCCAGCTTCAAGAAGTAGCACGAAATGATCTTTATATTGTTCAACACTAGACATTGTATAATCCTTCTTGTTACGAGATCCCTATTAACCAGACTTCTGGTTTCTAACACTGTTATTGATCATCGAATTCACCTGAGAAATAAGGTTAGAAATCGATTCACCAACCTGTGTTACCTGCGACATACCAAATTGGAGAAGAAGAAACTTACCAGGTGTTGCACTTGAGATGTTACTTGAAAGTGCTTTTACCTGCTTAATAATCTTGCTTTGGAGAGCAGAGTAACCTTTAATAAGTGAGCTAAAAGAGAGTGATGCCCATCGTTCGTTCATGATTTACTCCTTTCCTATTTGCCAACTTTACTGATAACTTTTTGGAGTGCCGCATACCCATGCATAAGCTCACCTAAGTCATCAAAGCTATCAGATTTACCTTCTCTCAAAGCTGTTTTTATCTCGTTTAAGCAACGATCAGCAGTTTCGAGAACTTCTTTCTTTTTTGCTGGATCAGCCTTCAATTCCTTTTCAAGATCAAACTCGAAAGGTTGAGGTTTATGTTTTTCCGCACCTAGCATACGTACCCTTACTCTGTGGTTTTAATCAGTCAAATCATATGGCTAAAAAAGCCATAGAAAGATTTATTGCTGATTGTAGTTAATTTTATATTTTAATCCATCTTTTTCTAAGAAAACATCATTTTGCTCAATCTTAATAATATTCATTCCATCGAGGTCTTCACCTTGGGAAAGAATTTTTCCGTTGATCACGACAAACTGATTTATGTTTCCTAGTTTAGATGTACCTGTTACCGTATACTTGTCGCTTAAGTCAATATATTCGTTGGTTTTTTTCGTAAAAATAACAAAACTCTTGACATCACGAACCCCATCGATTCGTTTCAAGCTGTTTTCAAGTGCGCTGTATTGACTCTCTCTTCTTGTTGGAATGCGACCGGCAAGCACTATCTCACCGTTTGTAAGTTGGAATGTAACAGTTGAAAATCCTTCTGAAAGGAGAAGTGATTGAATGCGAGTTTGTAGTGTCTGTTCTACGACAACAGCATTTTTAAGTTTTTCGATGTACGAAAAATTCGTATTCATCCAGTCCTCAAGCTTTCCTGCTTCCTCAGTATTTGCTACATACCCTCTGAGGACAAAATCACCCGGGTGTGCTGACGTAAGAAATACGCCTCGCCAGTTTGGGTATTTGATAAGCATTGCATTCGTGTTTTCCCATACAAGCTCATCAATAACAACATTGTCATCAATGCTTCGTACGAAAGGAAGCGTATGCAGAGTATACATCAGCTCTTGGTGGTCAACCTCTGTCATCACGTTTCCAAGGAGAAAGAGTTTTCCGGTCTTTTCGTTTAACGAGTAGTGTACCTCTGGAAATTTCTCCAGTTTTTCAGCGATTTGTTCTGGAGCAGCGGTTTTTTCCACGATGATTTCAGAGTTGCTAAAGAGCGTGATTAAGCCGCCTGTCACAAGAAAGACTGCAGCTAAAAAAGCACCACCAACAGCTATATGGCGAAAAGGAATAATCGTCGATTTCCAATCATCTTTTTTAGTCGTCGCTTCCTCAACGAGTTCTTCTTCCTCAGGAAGAATCGGAAGCGGTGAGACCACTGTATCCTGGGGAGCTTCTGTGTCAATGACGACAAGGTGCGTGGTCCCAATAACAATAACATCTTGCCCTTGTAGCTGGACAGGCTCATGAATAAGCCGTCCATTCAGTGCAAGGCCATTCCGGCTTTTCATATCTTCAATAACAAGCGCATTGTTTTCATCACAAACAATCCGTGCATGTGCTTTCGAAATGCTCATGTCTTGGAAAACTATATCTGCGCTGTGAGGATCTTTACCTAAAATATGTGTTGATCCTCGACTTAACGTAAATTCAGCACCAATATTTGGCCCGGAAGAGACTTTCACCATCCATCTCGATTTCTCATCACTTGTAAAGGTAAAAGCGTCAAGTCTATCACTCTCATCAAAAATACTATCTGTTGTAGAATGCTCTTCACTGAGATCTTCGTCGTGTGTTTCTGGTGTTGAGCTTGTAATAGGATCAGTGTGGCTAAATCGGAACCCAACGGTGCCAACCTGGAGTATATCTCCCTCGTTCAGGGGAGTAGGCTCAGTAATCTGTGCGCCATTTATTTGAGCAGGATTGACTGCAGAGAGGTTTTCAACAATGAAACCTTCTTCATCTTCTCTACGTACAATGACATGTTTTCTCGATACCATCGGATCTTCAATGACCTGAAAGCATACATCAGGATCTCTCCCGAGAATCCACTCATTTCCCTCATCCAAACGGACTATCAGGCCAGGAAATGGCCCTTCTTCCGCTATCAAAAACCCTTTCATCTCACCCGTCCTCACATGATTGATACTTTATTGGTAAAAGCATCAATCTGTTCTCTCCAGTACTCCACAAAGTTTAAGAAATCTTCTAAGTGTTCCTTAAACTCATCGTAATTCACTTCATACGGCATTGCAAAAGACAGTGTCAAGAACTTCTCATCAGGATCAATTCCAATACTCGATCCACCCGTGCCCTGGCCTAGAAAATTTGCTTGCATCAAGTGAATAAACAAGTCTTCCTTATCACCTTCCGGAAGTTCAGCAATCCGGCTCCAGAATGTAAACCCAGGAGATAACTCAGCAACTGATACGTTGTGTGAGCCAATGATAAGAGGAAACGTATTGGTTTTTTCATCTTTTACTGGCTGCGCCACTTCTAATGTAGAAGTTAACGTATCTAAAAATTCCTCAACCATTGTCTTTCGACTCACTGAAAACTCTCAAGTTAATATTCTGTAAAGAGGGGCGCGCTCCAAGAGGCACACGCTCTTATAGGCCTTTCATACGATCTAGGTATCAAAAAATCAAGAGAGACTTGCCTATATATTAAAAAAAAAATAGAATAGAACTTAAGGGAGGTCTGTTATGGCAAATGAATTTGAGAAGATTATGGAGTTTTTCACGCTCCCTGCAGAAGAGAAAGGTGATCATCTAAAGGACGTCTTTGAAGAGTCTATCGAGTTTTTTGAGAAATTCAAGTACACCATGCAAAATGGAACACCTGAAGAAAAACAAGCTATGCTTGATCAGGTGAAGAAAATGCAAGATAAGCTTCAGGAAGAAACCTCTAAAGTAAAAGAGCTTACAGGATTGAACGACGAAGAGCTGCAGGCATTTGCGAACAATAAAGCGAATTTCAAAGATGAAGACTGGGAAGTCATCGAAAGTGCCAAAAATACAATTGGACAGCAAGCGGACGAAATCTCCGGGATACTAGGCACACCAAAGCCGGGAGAGAAAGAAGCGAAAAAATCGACTGGTCCTAAAAAAAGAAAGAAAAAGTGGGTAAAATCGTAAGTCTTAGGCTATAAAAAATACCCCTGTACGGAGTACAGAGGTATGGATTGTTGAGGACATACTGTATTTCTAGAGATACGTGATTCTTACGTGTCTCTATTTTCAATTCCTGACGAGGCACCTGGATCACTTAATGAATCCACGCTCATTGAGGTCAGTGTGCTCATTGCCGAGTTAAGTGTTTTTGATTCACCTTCCGCGTTCTTGGCGAAAGCTTGGTTCGCTTTTGTAAAAGCAGAACCCTCAAGGTTTAAGCCGTCAAACATGTTTTGAAAAAGTGGGAGCTCTTCTTGCGCCCAGTTTTGGTATGTCGCTGTATTTTTCTTACATCCAGCCTGACCTAAAAACGAATTAATAGCGTTCGTTATCTCACCATTTGAAGTGGTCTTTCCGTCAGAACGAGTATCTCCCAAGTATGAAATAAGACCTGAAAGTGCAGGATCGATTTTGCTGAGACCGGCTGCATTTTTCTTGAGGTTTGATAAATAGTCGTTAAGCTCATCCAAAGTAGAGCACCCTTTCACTGAATTATAAATGATCTGCTTTAGGTATGCAGCCTTATTCAACTCTGTATGCACGCTGTTTGTAAGCTTGTTACTCTTATCAATTGCTTCAAAAATAGTGAGCATTTTTGAAAGGTGCGCAAGCCATCCCATAGATGTTGCGCTCACAGCTTTACTTGAAGAAACAGCGCCTTTTGCTTTAACAAGCTCAAGCTCTGCATTATCTCTTAGTTGTAAAGTCACCTTGAGCACGTCAAGGTGTGATGATTGTGTTTGTGTTTCCATAACTAACCTTATTACCTTTTATTAAACTCGAAAAGAACAGTTTGCTGTTTTTTTCTGAGAAGCCCATTCTCCCTATAAATAATTTTAACACATGCGAATTAAAATTTAAAGTTTTAATTAAAATAATTATCATTATTTACTAACCATCTATAATGAGATAAGTTTTTTTGTAACATGCTTATAATAATAGAGATACAATCATTCTCTAGGGTGATGTCAGTAAAAATTTCATTTTTTATAAAAAAAAAGTTGGAAAAAGAGGGGGAATATTCTACTCTGATTCTTACTAGTTGCAACATAGCAACTTACAGAACTTCCCTCCAACCCTAATGTCCTCGCCCCCTGGAGATTTTTCTCCCGGGGGTTTTTTTATAAATAGCTTATTATGAGTTATTTATGTCCATTGTGTTAAAATAATAAGTTTACAAAGAATTGCTGTAATGCTATAATAAGTGTAGGGACATAATGGGGGAATACATATGACAGACAATCAACTACAAAGCGCAACAGCACAAGTACCAGGAGAAGGGCTTCCACACGGAGAGACTTTAACTATCCTAGGGAAGCTGATTAGCGTGAATGAAGCACATATTGTAGGCGATGTCAAAAAAACGAATTTCGCGCTTATCGTTATTAATGCGATTGCAAATATCGGTATTGAGCGATTTTCTAGTAGATTAGAAGACCTTGGTACGTTTCAGGACCAGGTTGCACACGCACAGAGCGCTTTTGGTGACCTTCAGAAAGGGATCGCTGCAGTTGAGCAAAACGCATACTGGAATGGAAAGAACGCGGAGTTTTCAAGTGCGTTGTCAACAAGCTCGCTCTCTACATTTGAAAAAGCAGTGTATGGACTCCTTAATGGACAGTCGACAAGTGGTTTTACAGCGCAAACACCGAGATGGAATCAAATTACACTGTCTCTTCCACGACCAGGTGGTGGATATGTAGAAATTCAACCATTTACAAAGAACGGTGCAGCAAATGGACAAAGCTGGAATGTTATGAATTCTTTCATGACATCACTCAATAACTACGTATTTGGTGGAAGCGGAGCAGGGATACCACTCCCTTCATCTGTTGCTAAGGGTGCTGCAGGGCAACACATGCCAATATATGCTGCAATGGCTATTTCGAACCTGCAAACAATTATTGATAACCATACATCGTACATGGTTGATGCTGCAGGTGACTTTAAAGGGCAGTACGCTACAGAGTTTACAAACGGAACGCTTTTCACACACCTTTTCGGTGCATTTGATGCGAATCCTCCACTAGAAGCGATACAAAATATGACGTCGCTTCTACAGTCAAATTATGCACCTAAAGGTGAAACGCTTCTTTCAGTGATTGAAGGAAGTGCATCTGATGGATTTAACGGTTCTGACCTACTGAAGCCATTTGCTGATATGGTAGCAGACTTTTTAGAGAAAAAATATGGTACAAAATCAAGTGGTGCTGCACCTTCGTCAGTGATGCCAAATATCTCTGGCTCAACGAATCAGTACACATCGATCTCTCTTTTTTCGAACATGAATACTTCATCAACGCAGGGTACATCTGAGCTTCAAACGCAAACGCAGAAGAACTCGGCAACAGCACAGGTTGATACAACACAAGTAAATTCATACGATTCAATTGGACAGTCAATTGTTACAGCGGTGAAAAAAGCACAAACAACGATGATCAACGCACAAACGTCAGCGTAAAAATTACTAACCCTATTGTCCCAGGCGAGCAACTCTCCCAGTAGCTCGCCTTTTTTATATCCTGCTTATTATTAGTTATTTACATAAATAGTTAAGGGAGAATATTTTAAAAATTTATCAATAAAAATATTGAAAAAGAATGGCTGTACTGCTATAATGATATATAAGGGATGCTCTTTGTTGAACAAAGAGAGTAAAAACCGCTTTTTTCAGGTCTACTACTGGGCATTGTTCATGTGAGAAATCACCAGTAGTTCACCTGAGAGAGCAGGTGGTACAAAAATTAATAATAGTAAAAAGAGGTTAGTTGAAATGGCAATTCATTCAGTTTCACATCAAGCAAGTATGATGGAAGTAAAAAACCCGACACTTTTACAGCAAGCACTGAATCATCACGAGCTCAAGAGCCGCGATGGAACGCTTGCACAAGTGCGTGCGGATACAGATAAAAATGTTCGAAAATCTCGTAAACTACGAGAGACGGCAGAGACGTTTCAAGTTCCACAAATCGAAATTACACACGCGACTGTTGCTCGAAGAATCGCTCAAAAGCTAGAGACTATGGAGCCGTCAAAAAGAGCTGCGGTATTGAAGCAGTTAGGGGATCAGTTTGAAGATAAAAGACACGGTGGAAACGTATTTATGTTCCTTGCACAGATGCAAGAGAAGTCGATGGATGGTAACCAAGCGGCACTTGTAAGCCGAATGTCTGTTGAGCAAGCAGACCAAAACCAAATGGCTTCTATGAACCAAAACCTTTCAAGTATCGCAACGTCTATGCAGTCAAATGCCAAAACGCAGCATGACGATCAGGTGAAAGCACAGCAGTCATCAGAAGCATCACAAGGATGTTTTTGGGGGATGTTAGGATCAATATTGGCAATTGTAGCAGTTGCTGTTGTTGTTGGCCTTGTTACAGGTGGTGCCGGAGATGTTGCTCTTGGCGCTGCTGAAGGTGTTGGAGAAGCAGCTGGAGAAGCAGCTGGAGAAGCAGCTGGAGAAGCAGGTGGAGAAGCAGCTGGAGAAGCAGCTGGAGAAGCAGCTGGATCTTCTAGTAGTAGTGGCGCAGCAGGAAGCTCATCTGGCGGAGCTGGATCTTCAAGTAGTAGTGGTGCAGCAGGAAGCTCATCTGGCGGAGCAAGTAGTGGTTCATCAGCTGCCGGTGATTCAGCAGCAGCTGGAGGAAATGCAACATCGACGCTTGGAGAGGCAGCTGGTGATGCAGCAGCAGATGGTGCTGCAGATGCAGGTTCAGAAGGTGGAAGCGCGGCATCGGAAGCTGAATCTTCTGAAACAACGTTTTTCCAGAAGGTTTCAAATGCAGCTTCACGAGTTTCAAGATGTATCGGACGCGGCTTTACACAAATGTGGGGTTCAACTATCGGTAAGGCCGGACTTATTGCTGCAGGAGCAGGGGCACTCAGCTGTACCGTAGCTTCTTCAGTAGAGTCAGCAAAAGCATCAGGTGACACCAATCAAGCGCAAGGGCTGAGCACGCAGATTACAGCGGACTCAACACAAGGACAGGTGTACACAAACATCCTGAACATGTACAACCAGGATATTACGCAGCAAAACACTGCTGAATCACAGCTGTTTGATGCAAATACATCTGCAGCATCGTTTATCAAAACTGCAGCATCAGATATGCAGCAGGTACAAAGCCTTGGTAACATGTTCTAAATGTCAGAAAAATAAAGACAAAAAGCCCAGTGCAGAATACTGCACTGGGCTTTTTTTATGTAAAATACATAAGTCATTGTAGTTTAGTGTGTTAATAATTTTAACATGTAATGCTATATTAATATAAATACTTTAAAATTTATTTATTATGTGGTATAATTATATATAAGGGAGCGTGGACCTTCTGCTTTTCATTATCTTATGAAAGAAAAAGGATCATAACCCACAGAGTATATGTAATTTAATAAATAATAGTGCCCGTATGGGTTTGGGGGAAATATGGAAGGAATGGTTCTCAGAGCACTAGAAAACGCTGTAGGTAGCCAAAACACTCTTCAGCTAGGTGCTATGAAGGCTTCGAATGAGACACAGGGTGAAATGCAAATGATTAATAGTGACCTTGGATCTCAGTCGACAAAGCTAGACAACCTAGCAAATCAGCTTCAGACAGGAAATACTGCGGCGACAATCGTCTCGACAATTCTCGGAGTTGCTATGACTTTGAGCATAGGGCTTTCAGCTGTTGGAGGCTTAGGATTTGCAAGCTCAACTCTAGAAATGGCTCAGCCACTTGCAGAGGGTATGACGGGTGGTCTCGGTGTTACAAGAGGAGCGCTTCAGATAAATAATGGTGTGCTCAGAGACAACCTTCAGCAATCACTAGCACAGTCAGGACTTGATAGTGCAACAACAAAGCTGACAAGTTCAACTGAGAAGACGATATCAGGAGCTGTTGAAGATGGTTCAAAAGCGACAACACTTGTTGGTCAAAAGACAGCAGAAGCGATCCAGGCATATGGCCGGGCGCAAAGAGGAAAATAAGGGTAGTAATACATAATAAGGGGAAGAATGTATGACACAAACTCAAGCTCAAACCGCAGCACAAGCAAGCGGTGGAAATCAGATCTTTAATGTAAGTATTCAACACTCTGGCGAGTGGGCGCAGAACCTTGTTGCTGCGTTTTTAGGGCCGCTCACAGCGAACCTTCAAAAAGTGATGCAAGAACTGAGAAAGAACCAGGTAGCATTTACGCAGTCACTCGCTCAAAATGAGCAGTCAGCAGCGCAAAGCCAAAGAAATGTTGGTACAACAGAGCTTTTCGAAGGGGTTGCAACAGGTGTTGTTGGTGCCGGTGTTGGACTTGCAAGTATCTCTGCAGGATCAAAACTTGCTGAAGACAATATCGGATTTGCAGGAGAAGGAAAAGGGCTTTCAGAGGAAGGTGAGTCAATCGATAATGAAGAAAGATCTCTTGAAGGTGGTGCAGCAGGCGGAGATGAAGATGCGCTCCGAGCTCGACGTGAAGCTGAACCGCAAACACGTGCTGAAATCAAGCGGAAGAGAGAAAGACTTAAAGATAAGCGCAAAGACCTGGATAGCAGAAAAGAGCACGCGCGACAGCAATTTGACAACGGTCGTGCGCTCCGCGATACAGCGACAAACACACTTCCATCGCTTATTCGAGGGTTTACTGGAAGTGCAAAAGAAAATGAGAATGCGAACCAGTCTCTTGATAAGGCAAACTCTACACTTGTTCAAACAGGTGAGAGAACGATGGGTGATGCATACGATACAACAAAAGGAACGATTGCCGGAGCTCAACAAGCTGCTGGTGGCGTCTACGGTTCATCACGAGCTGCTGCAGGTGGATAACCTCGCTGCATAAAGAAAGAGGTAAACGTCCCCCTTTTTATGAGGGGGATATTAAAGAGGGTAGAGAAGGAGTAAAAATATGGAAATACATTCAGCACATACAAAAGCTCATAGTGAGTTACAGAGTGCTCAGGCGCCATCAACACAGCTTGCAACACACAAAGAGGGTGGTATATTTGCTTTTGTTGGAGCAATGATGTCTGTTATGAAATCTATTACAAGTGCGAATAAAGGGAATGCTGCAATGCTCAACGCACAGTCAGCAGAAGCGAAAGAGGTTGCAAAAGAGTACGAATCATTCAAGTCAACATCGAGTCTACAGTCACTCCAAGCGGCAGGCTCGGAATCACAGTCACAGCTTATTGAAATGCAATACACGCAGAATAACGCGAATATCACCCAAGAAAAAATGGGAACGTACGCAACGAACATTGGTCATGGAGAGCAAGGAATGCTGACTGCATCTTTAAATGCAAAAGCAGTCATTGATACGTATTCAAGGTTGCGAACGAGATAAAGGATAAAAAAGAGCCTTACTGCAAAACCGGTAAGGCTCATAATTTGTACACATAGATGAGGGCTTTACAGAGTATGGATCCAAGAACAGGTAGTTTAAACGCACATCAAACCCCAGCTTCCCTGAAGTTTATGCAGTGGGAGTGTAAAGGGAAAGGTACCTATACAACAGCATCCGGAAAACCATATGAATTTGTAAAGCTTGAAATACGAGTAAAAGTTGGAGGCGAAGAAACAACGCTTAAACTGTGTGCTGACCTTGTCGATAAATCAACGCAAAATGTCATTCTAGGTCTCGGCGCAGCATTGAAAGCAGCTGAAAAACGGTTTAAAACAGCAGAGCAGCTTCAAAAAGCGTTTAGAGGTGAAGATGGCGAGCCGCCACTACACATCACATTTGGTTCTACAGTCGAAACAGTCTCCTCAGAAACAGGGGAAGAGAGAATGACGACACATCTTTTCCAAAGTCGGCCAGAAAATAAGTCGCTTGAGGCGCTTTTTAAAGACAAGAAAAACTCAAAAATCACCATGAACCAAAATGAAATATCTCATCTTAAAAATATCGCAAAAGCATTCGATACCCAGCTTGGAGGAATGCAAGAAGTTTCATCAGATGAATCGAGAAGGGTGTTTCTTGAAGGAATGGATACATCTGTACGTGTCAGAATGCAAGAAGTGCGCGCAGACCTCCCAGGAGATGTGGCAGAAGCTGATAGGCGAATTATGGCTGCCGGAAATGCAGAGTTCCCCGAAGCATAAGACTATCCAGTTTCCTTCTCATCTCTGACGATTTCAGCTTGCGCGGTACCTTCAGCACATTCCTTTGTAATGATGACTTCCTTGATGCCTGTGTCAGAAGGAACATCGTACATGAGATCAGTCAAGAGGTTTTCAACAATAAGTCGAAGTGCCCGCGCTCCAGTGTCAGTGTCTTTTGCCTTTTGAGCAATGACGTGCAAGGCATCTTCGGTGAATGTCAGTTGCACATTATCTTCTACAAACAATTGGATGTATTGCTTGATCACAGCGTTTTTGGGCTTCACTAAGATTTCTATCAAGTCTTCTAAAGTGAGCTCATTACAATTCGCAATACTATTAAAACGCCCAATAAATTCAGGAATTAAACCAAACTGAACGAGGTCTTCTGTTTCAACTTTTGAAAGAAGGTAGTTTTTTTCAGTTGGATCAAAATTCCGTGCTTCAGTCGCATCAAAGCCAATAACGCCTTTCCCAAGTCTTTTAGCAACAAGTTTATCGAGGTTGACAAAAGCACCACCCACAATAAATAGGATGTTTTGCGTATTTACCTTGATATATTCTTGGTTTGGGTGTTTTCGTCCACCTTTAGGAGGGACATTTGCAATGGTTCCCTCAACAATCTTGAGCAGCGCTTGCTGAACGCCCTCGCCAGAGACATCGCGTGTAATTGAAACGTTCCCTGTGGACCTACGGATTTTATCGATTTCATCAACGTAGATAATGCCTTGTTCAGCGCGTGCAATATCATAGTCGGCATTTTGAACGAGTCGAAGAATGATGTTTTCAACATCTTCACCAACGTAGCCGGCCTCTGTTAATGTCGTTGCATCGGCAATGGCAAAAGGGACATCAAGAACCTCAGCAAGTGTTTTTGCAATCAATGTTTTTCCTGAACCAGTAGGACCTAAAAGGAGAACATTTGATTTGCTGTAATCCACTTCATTTGATTCTTTTGAAAGGGATCGAATCCGCTTATAGTGGTTGTAGACAGCAACAGAGATTGTCTTTTTTGCTCGATCCTGTCCAATAATGTACTCATCGAGCCGTTCTTTAATCTCTTTTGGTTTAAGAACTTTGATTTCATGTTGAACGGTTTTTTTATCAACAATATCAAGACATAAGCGAACGCATTTGTCACAAATAAACGCATTTGGACCTGAAATTAATTTTTCAACTGCATCTTCTGTTCTTCCGCAGAAAGAGCATGTTGCGACGTCGCTTCCGTTACTTTTTGTACTCATAATGCCTTATTTTGCTGGTTCAACGACCTTGTCTACAATGCCGTATTCTTTTGCTTCTTTCGCTCCCATGAAAAAGTCTCTGTCAGAGTCTTCAATAATCTTGTCAACATTCTGTCCCGTATGCTCTGCCAGAATCTGAGCAAGGTTGTTTTTCATGTGAAGAATTTCTTGTGCTTGAATGTGCATATCAGCTGAAGTGCCTCCAATGCCACCCATTGGTTGGTGAATCATCACGCGGCTATGGGGGAGGATGTGTCTTTTTCCTTTTGTTCCTGCAGCAAGGAGAATTGCTGCCATAGAAGCTGCCATCCCAATGCAGTATGTGTTCACATCAACGCCAAGGTATCGAATGGTATCGTAGATTGCGAGCCCAGCTGAAACAGAACCGCCAGGGGAGTTGATGTATATATTAATATCTTTTTTTGGATCCTCTGCTTTCAGAAAGATAAGCTGAGCCATCACAGAGTTTGCGACATGTGCATCAATCTCGGTCCCGAGCATGACGATCCGATCTTTCAATAGACGAGAGTAGATGTCCATCGATCGTTCACCACGACCAGTATCTTCAATTACATATGGAGTTAGGTAGGCTCTTGGTTCTTTCTTACTCATGTGGTCCTCAAACATAGTAAATTATAATTATGGCCTCAGGCTAACGCACTTGGAGGATTTTTCTCCAGTGAATTACGAGCAAAAAATAAATCAGTTCAAATTAGTCTTCAGAAGCTTTTTTCTTCGGTGCTGCTCTCTTTTTTGTTGGAGTTGCATCACTTGAAGCGGCTTTCTTTGAAGTTTTCTTTGTTGCTTTTTTTGCAGCCTTTTTCGTTGGAGCTTTTGCTTTCTTTGCTGGCTTTTTTTCTTCTGGAACTTTCGTTCCAGCTTCAATGAGGAAGTCTTCAGCCTTATGAAGCATAACTCGAGAAAGAACGATAGCTTGTTGTTCTTGAGAAAGACTTTTGTAGTCATAGAAGTCGTTTCTATCTACAAACATTGCGTCAAGGGGTGTTTCCATTTTTGCAGGAGAAAGATCATCAGGAGTGACGTCAAGCTTCTGCTCTTCACAGATCTTTCTGCAGATATAGAAAAGCCGGACAGCATTGTTTGCATGCTGTTTAATGTTTTCTACAGACTCTTTCTTCTCTTCCTCTGACATAGTTTTTAGACGCTCTTGGTACTGAGGGTCGTTTGTCATTTGTTTGACACGGAACTGAACTTCTTTCTGAATAATCGATTCAGGGAGGTCAAACGAGCAGGTTTCAACGAGCTTATCTGCGATAAAGTCACGTTGTCTATCCTTCACTTCTTTTTGAGCGCGTTTTTCAAGAAGGGTTTGGAGACGAGTTTTCATTTCATCGACAGAACTCACTCCGACTTTCTTTGCGAGTTCATCGTCAACTTCAGGGAGATTGAGTTTTTGAATAGTCAGTAGTTCAACTCGGACCTTTTTCGGAGGGTTTTCATTTTTGAATTCTTCTGGGGCATCTTCATCCGGAGTGCTAACGCCTTCTTTTGCGTCACCTTTTTTCATGCCAACAACAAGATCATACATCCATTGTGCCATGTTTTCACGATTCACCTTGAATCGAGTGTTTGCAAGCGCTTTCTCTTCTGGATCTGCTTCGATATTAAAAATATCAACTGTGACATAGTCGTCTTGTTCAACGGCTTTGTCTTCTACAATTTCCCATGTTCCGAAAAATGATCTGATTTGCTCGATTGTTTCGTCGACTTGTTTTCCCCCAATCACTTCAGGTTCAATATCAACGACTTCTACAGTTTTTGGATCAACCGGGGGAACGTCTGGCTCTGTTTCAAATGCAAACGTCATCTCTGCGCCATCTTCTTTTGAATGATTCTTCATGTCAAAAGAAATTCGGGCATTCCCATTAAGAAGAGGAATTTTAGCCAGTTGCTGTGTTTCTTTAAACGACTCATCAGCAATTTCCTGCTTCCATTTATCTTCCAAATGTCTGTGGTAATTTTTTTCGATAAGATTGTCTGGAGCTTTTCCTTTTCTGAATCCAGGAATACTTACTTGCTTAGCTATGGATCTGATGGCTTTCTTATAGCACGACTTGACAAGGTCAGGAGAGGCCTTGACGACTAGTTCTACGAGGCAATTAGGCTTTTTTGAAACGGTTACGTCAACCGAATTCGACTTGAGATTTTTGTCTTCTAGGCTAGTCATGCTTGAAAGATCCTATACGTGCAATTGAAAATTTAAAAAATGGAGCGGGTGATGAGACTTGAACTCACGACCCTCACGTTGGCAACGTGATGCTCTACCACTGAGCTACACCCGCATGCTTGTTCAGGTTGATATGTTGATATCTTTCCTGTCAGCTTGAAAAACGTCGATCACTATATTCTCTCAGTGATTTTCAAGCAATATCTTTTTCATCCTTTTTTTCTCTTTGCATTGAGGGGATTTTTTTCTTGAAGCTGTAAAGTAAATTGTGTAATAAGGAGCCGATTTATAAAGTACGCCGGTTTTCCATCTGGAAAGTGATTCGAAGTTGTATATTTACTGGTAGAAAAAATACACACTTCGTATCTTCCAGAGGCTTGTGTCAAATCTATTTGTATAGATGATGTGAGCTGAGTGAAACGATCACATTTAAAAAAAGCATTGCGTATTTCTATTCTCAGACGCTCTTTGGATAGGTTTTGCAGTGTGTACTAGGATATGGAAGAAGTGTTTCATCATATCAGTAGTGTAAAGGTAGCCTCATGTTAAATTTTAGGAAGCTTCGTCAGGATATATCTTCAAATGTTCTCAAGGAAGGAAAGGAGCTGTTTGATGATGATGCAGTCAGATCTGCAAAAATCCTTCATTTGGATGGAGATACCCTTCGAGTAGGGGCTCAGGTTATTGGGCAATATGAGAACACGTATTCTCCGGAAATTGAGATAGATAGACTTGAAAGTGAGCTCATTGACTCTGATTGTGACTGTCCGTATCAATTTGATTGTCAACATATTGCTGCAGTGCTTTTTTATTTGGAGAAACACCTCGATGAAATCCTTGTTTCCTACTCAAAGGAAACAGATTTAGATGAGCTTACCGGTGAACATGGGCTCGAAGATGACGAAAAAGAGCAGCTCATTGAAGCGGTAAAACAAGCTGAGGCAAAAGAAGAAAAGCGAAGAGACGAACAATTTAGGCGAGAAATTCTTGAAGAGTACTGTGTTGCTTCAAAGCAGCTTTCAAAATCACCCTTCTTTCTTCCACATGAGGAAAAAGAGATTGTTCGTTGTGATGCCTCATTTATTTTTAGCTCAATTCAATCAGATAAGCCTTTTGTTGAATTTCAGATAGCTCTTCGGCTTCCATCAAGATCAAAGCCGCTTTTTGTTCCTAATCTTCGGCAATTTTTTGAGGCGTACCGGTATGTAGAACCGCTTCACATGAGCGGGAAACGGTATTTTTTCTCGAGAGAGTCTTTTTCTGAAATAGAAGGAACTTTTCTTGAACACGTTATGTCGAGAGCAGCACTTGTTGATGTGAATGCTCCGGATAGAGCTCAGAAAGTTGGGCGTCTTGACATTAAAGCGTTTGGGGTACTTCTTGCAAAGGCGTTTGAATACGGGTATGGGCGTCTAAAGAAAGATGGAAAAGCATTTCAAAGTGATGAACCTTCGCCACTGCCATCACTCTATTCAGATGGATTTGAAAATCCACTCTCATTTTCATTGTCAAACGCACAGTTTTCGGTTGGAATCGAATATTTAGAGCCTCCAACATCAAAAGTGCTTTTAAATCCTCAAATAGAAGTTGAGGGAGATGTTATTCAGCTTGAAGAGGTCCTCTTTTTTGACTGTGAGACGCCTGGTCTTCTGTATCAATCGACGTATTATAGCTTCACAAAAGGGATTTCTCGAAACCATTTGCGTGCTATTTCCCGTCTAAGAGAGATGACTGTTCCTGAGCCACTTTTTGGCTCATTTGTCGAAAATGCAATTCCAGAGCTTTCGAGATATGCAAAGCTGCGCAACACAGAAGTTCTAGAGTCAATTTCAACACTGCCATTTGTTAACGAGGTTAAGGGTGTCTGTGATTTAACATACTTAAACGGTGAGCTGGAAGCGCGTTTGTGCTTTAGGTATGGTGACAAAAATATCCCGGCTTCTCAGAAGGCTTTGTCTTACGAAGATATCGAGTCGTTTGTCAGTGATGAAGGTGTTTTGGCAAGAAATCTTGTAGCAGAAGAGCAGCTTATTGAGGAGTTGTTCCAAGGGTTCATTTACCAGTCTGATCAAGAGCATTACGTTGCAAAAACAGAGCGTAAAGTAATTGATTTCATGACTGAAGTTATTCCTCGCTTTCAAGAGTCTGTTGAATTTAATTGTCCTCAGAATCTTCTCGATCAGTTTATTTATGATGAGACATCGTATACTTTAACGCTCTCTCATACAAGTAGGATGGATGTCTACAAAATCAAAATGGAAGTAAACGGTCCGCTTCGAGGCGTAAGTATGGACCGGCTATGGGACTGTGTTGTTTCTCGTCGACCCTATGTTGAGCTTGAGTCAACGAGATCGAGTATTGGGAATAAGATTCCGAAAATCCTCGTGCTTGACCTACAACAAACTTCACAGATTGTCCAGCTTTTTGATGAACTTGGCATTACGATGCTAAAAAATCACACACTAGAACGTCCTCTTTGGAGTTTAGCAAATATCGATGGGTCTCAGTGTGAGGGTTTGCCAATCACGTTTAGTATGACAAAGCAGCTTATGGATATTCGTAAGCAGATGCTTGGTGAAAAACACTTTGAATTTTCGGATATTCCTGAGGTGGTCAACGCCTCTCTACGTGAATATCAAGTTGAAGGTGTCCATTGGCTTGAGCGACTTCGACTCATGTACCTCAACGGCATCTTGGCAGATGATATGGGGCTTGGGAAAACGCTCCAGGCTATCGTTGCGCTAACGCAGCATGTTGGGCCTGATAAGCCTCCTGCGCTTGTGGTTTGTCCTACCTCTCTTTTGTATAACTGGAAAGAAGAGCTCCACAAATTTAATAGCTTGCTCACAACGCTTGTCGTTGATGGGATGCCTCATCAGAGGAAAAAGCTGATTGACTCAGTTTTAGACTATAATGTTGTCATTACCTCGTATAGTCTATTGCAAAAAGACGTAGAGCTCTACTGTGATATTCGATTTTCTTACATGGTTCTCGATGAAGCACAACACATTAAGAATCGAGGGACAAGAAATGCACGATCGGTGAAACAAGTGAATGCGGCACACAAGCTTATTCTTTCGGGAACACCAATTGAAAACTCACTTGATGAGCTGTGGTCTCTCTTTGATTTCCTCATGCCGGGCTTTTTAAGCTCGTACGATAGATTTGTTGAGAAGTATGTGCGTTCATCTGGGAATGAGCATACAAGTAATCTTGAGTACCTCAGGAAAAAGGTATCGCCTTTTATTCTACGAAGAATGAAAACAGACGTATTAAAAGACCTTCCTCCTGTGTCAGAAATTACCTATCGATGTCAGCTTTCGCCGATGCAGCAAGAGTTGTATACATCCTATGCGCAATCTGCACGCGATGAACTTGTGCGACTTGTAGAAAGAGATGGTTTTGATAAAGTTCAAATACATGTTCTTGCGACGCTGACACGACTCAAGCAAATCTGTTGTCACCCAGCTATTTTTGCAAAAGAAAATCCTGAAACAGGCGACTCAGCAAAATATGATATGCTGCTCGAGCTGTTGCAGACACTGGTTGAAGGTGGGCATAAAACGGTCATTTTCTCTCAATACACGAAAATGCTGCAAATTATGAGAGAGGATTTTGAACGACTTGGAATCCGATTTAATTATCTCGATGGATCGAGCAAAAACCGACTTGAACTTGTAAAACAGTTTAATGAAGATAAGAGTCTGTCTGTATTTTTAGTTTCTTTAAAAGCTGGTGGTACCGGGTTGAATCTTGTTGGAGCTGATACTGTTATTCATTATGACATGTGGTGGAATCCTGCAGTTGAAAACCAGGCCACTGATAGAGTTCATAGACTAGGTCAAGACCAAAAAGTTTCGGTGTATAAGCTTGTGACACTTGGAACAATTGAAGAGAAAATTGTCGAGATGCAAAATAGAAAACGCGGCATTGTGAAAAAGATTGTAAGTAGTGATGATGATGTCCTCACTAAATTAACCTGGGAAGATGTTCTCGAGCTCTTGCAAACTTAATTCCCGTTGTGATAGATTTCATCTGACATGTACATGAGAAGGAAATTGGATGAGTGTTGGACGTTCGGCAACCCAATTGGTGAGAACTTTTGGAAAAGAGCTGTATACCAAATGGGGGAGACTTTCAGGTCTTTTTACAAGTGATATTGGTATTGACCTTGGGACAGCAAATACGCTTGTGTTCGTCCGTGGCAAGGGTATTGTTTTAGCAGAGCCATCTGTTGTGGCTGTTGACTCCCAAACAAATGAAGTGCTTGCCGTAGGTCATAAGGCGAAGCAGATGCTTGGAAAAACGCCAAGAAAAATCCATGCAGTTCGCCCCATGAAAGACGGTGTCATTGCAGATTTCGAAATTGCTGAAGGGATGTTGAAAGCGCTTATTTCTCGTGTCACTCCAGCAAGAACGCTCTTCCGTCCAAAAATTCTTATAGCAGTTCCATCAGGCATTACTGGTGTTGAAAAGCGCGCCGTTGAAGATTCTGCACTTCGAGCTGGGGCCCAAGAAGTGATTCTTATTGAAGAGCCAATGGCTGCTGCCATAGGTGTGGATCTGCCTGTTCATGAACCTTCAGCAAACATGATAATTGATGTTGGTGGTGGTACAACTGAGATTGCAATCATTTCACTCGGTGGTATTGTTGAATCTCGTTCACTTCGAATTGCGGGGGATGAGTTTGATGAATGCATTATTAATTACATGCGTCGAACGTATAATCTCATGATCGGTCCTCGAACAGCCGAAGAAATCAAAATGACTATAGGTTCTGCATATCCTCTCGGAGAGCATGAGCTTGAAATGGAAGTGCGAGGCCGTGACCAAGTAGCTGGGCTTCCAATCACAAAACGAATCAACTCTGTAGAAATTCGAGAATGTTTAGGAGAGCCTATTCAACAGATTGTTGAAGCGGTGAAAGTTGTCCTTGAAAAATGTCCTCCTGAATTGTCTGCAGACCTTGTAGAGCGTGGTATGGTACTTGCTGGTGGTGGAGCATTAATTAAGGGGCTCGATAAAGCACTCATTAAAGCTGCTGGGCTTCCTGTTATCGTTGCCGAAAATCCACTTCTCGCAGTATGTCTCGGAACAGGGAAAGCACTCGATTACTTAGAGCGGTTCAAGCGCGTAAAAGCGATCGCATAAGGTAAAGTGAGCTCATGCTTTCCTCAAAAATGGAGGAGAGAATGACATACACACACCACAAGCGTCTCAATGCCTGGATACAGGAAATAGCAGAACTGTGTCAGCCGGATTCAATTACTCTTTGTGATGGAAGTGATGAAGAGTATGCTAGGCTATGCGACCTTCTTGTTCGAAAAGGAGCATTTGTAAAGCTCAACCCAGCGCTTCGCCCAAATAGTTATCTCTGTCGATCAGATCCAAATGATGTTGCAAGAGTCGAAGATCGCACGTTTATCTGTTCAAAAAACAAAGAAGATGCCGGTCCAACAAACAACTGGAAATCTCCAGATGAAATGCAAAAGATTCTCAAAGGACTGTTTAAAGGATGTATGAAAGGGAGAGTCATGTATGTAGTGCCCTTTTGTATGGGGCCGTTACATTCACCTCTTTCCCTCGTAGGCGTCGAAATAACTGATTCAGAATATGTTGTCACAAACATGAAAATTATGACACGAATGGGGAATCAAGCGCTTGATATGCTTGGTGAGGAGGGTGAGTTTGTCCCATGCGTTCATTCAGTTGGTGTTCCGCTTGAACAGGGGCAAAAAGACGTTGCGTGGCCATGCAGAAACGACGAAAAATATATTACTCATTTTCCTGAGACACGTGAAATTTGGTCATTTGGATCTGGATATGGTGGGAACGCATTGCTTGGGAAAAAATGCCTTGCACTGCGCATAGCTTCTGTGAAAGCCCGAGATGAAGGGTGGTTTGCAGAGCATATGCTTATTAGTAAAATAACAAATCCAGAGGGTGTGTCGAAGTACTTTACTGCGGCGTTTCCAAGTGCGTGTGGGAAAACGAATCTCGCAATGCTTTCTTCGTCAATCCCCGGGTGGAAAGTTCAGACAGTCGGAGATGATATTGCCTGGATGCGATTCGGAAAAGATGGAAAGCTCTATGCTATCAATCCTGAAGCTGGATTTTTCGGGGTTGCCCCAGGGACGTCGAATGCATCAAATCCAAACGCTATGGCCGCAATCGCAAAAAACACCATTTTTACAAATGTAGCGCTCACTGATGAGGGTGACGTTTGGTGGGAGGGAATGACAGATACGACTCCGTCACATCTTATAGATTGGAAGGGTCGCGACTGGACTCCTGAAAGCGAAGAAAAAGCTGCCCATCCAAATGCACGTTTCACAGCCCCAATTTCTCAATGCCCATGTATAGATCCTTCTTACGAAGATGTGGATGGAGTTCCTGTTGAGGGGATTATTTTTGGGGGAAGGAGAGAGTCAACGCTTCCACTTGTCATGGAGTCGTTTAATTGGGAGCATGGCACTTTTTATGGAGCCTGCCTCTCATCAGAAATGACGGCAGCAGCAGCAGGCACAATAGGGAAACTTCGACATGATCCATTTGCAATGCTTCCTTTCTGTGGCTATCATATGGGAGACTATTTTTCTCATTGGCTTGAGTGCGGTAAAGGGAAAAAAATGCCCAAAATTTTCCATGTCAATTGGTTTCGGAAAAGTGATGATGGATCATTTCTGTGGCCTGGTTTTGGGGAGAATATGAGAGTGCTTCAATGGATTTTCGAGCGGTGCAATGGCGCTGTCGATGCACAAAAAAGCCCAATAGGCTCTTTGCCGGTTGTAGGTAGTATTGAAGCAGATCCACGTCTTTTTGAGATTGACCCTGTGAAGTGGACACAAGAAGTAGATGAAATGAAAGCGTATTTTTCACAGTTTGGGGACAAGCTTCCAAAAGAGATAACAGATCAAATAGAGAGCCTTCATAAAAAATTATGCGAGTTGTAATACAAAAAGTGAGCTCAGCTTGTGTCTCTGTGGATTCGAATGTAGTTGGAAAGATCGATCATGGGCTTCTTATTCTTCTTGGGATCACCCATGAAGACACGCTTGAGCATGCTCAATCCCTAGCTCAGAAAGTAGTTAATCTACGAATATTCCCAGATAGTGACGGCAAAATGAACTGCTCGGTTCAGGATGTCGATGGGGAAATTCTTGTTGTTTCACAGTTTACTCTCTACGGCAATGCGGCAAAGGGAAAGAGGCCTTCCTTCATCCAGGCAGCAAGACCGGAAAAAGCAAGACCGCTCTATGAAGCTTTTGTCGAAGAGATTCGATCACTTGTGGGTGCATGTGAAATGGGTGAATTTGGAGCCCATATGGATGTAGCGCTTGTGAACGATGGACCGGTAACCATACTGTTAGAGCAGTAAAACCTCCGCTATATAGAGAGCGCAGAAGGCTTTGATTAGGTCGCAATGAGGGGGAGAAAGGGAAGTCTCTTGCAACTTCCCCAATACTTACTTATGCAGTCGTGTGTGAAACAAGCTCGCTCTCTTTAAAGAAAAAGCCTATCTCTGTTTTTGCTGTTTCTGGTCCGTCTGAACCATGCACTGCATTTGCATCAATATTTTCTGCAAAATCAGCTCTGATCGTTCCAGGTGCAGCTTCCTGAGGATTGGTAGCTCCCATAAGCTCACGGTTTTTTGCAATTGCATCTTCTCCTTCGAGAGCAGAGACAACAACTGGACCAGAGGTCATAAATGAGACAAGGTCACCGTAAAATGGGCGCTCTTTGTGTACTGCGTAGAATTCACCTGCTTGCTCTTCTGTAAGGTGAAGTAGTTTCATTCCAACGATCGTGAGTCCAGCTTTTTCAAAACGAGCAAGAATATCGCCAATATGTTTTTTTTGAACTGCGTCTGGTTTAATGATAGAAAGGGTTCGTTCTTTTGCCATGGGTAACTCCTATAATACTTTGACGCATATAGTGTACTTTGTTGAATCTCTTCTGTAAAGACCGGTTTTTCAGTACCTGCTAGTGGATGTATCCTACTGGTTTTTTAGTCATGAAAAAAGTACCATATACAACTGAGAAAAAATAGAGGTGAGCGTGTGCGGATACTCGTTTGCAAGCTGAGGCACCACGGGGATGTTTTGTTGACGTCTCCTTTTTTGTATGCACTTCGGGAAGCATTTCCTTTGGCTGAAATAGATGTTTTTCTTGCAAAGGAAACCCACCCAATGTTGGAGGGGCATCCCTGTGTGTCGCGCTTTTTTTTTAAAGAAGATGGTTTTTTGTTTCGGAAGCATGCCTATTCTCATGCATTTAACCTTACTGAAGGAGATAGAGGGGCGATTGCGTGCTTTTTAAGCGGTGCAAAAATCAAAGTCGGAGTTGATCCAGGAAGAAGTGGTTTTTGGGGAAAACGTCGCATCTATACCCATCTAGTAGAGCATTGTCCTCATGAAAAACATACAGTAGAAAAAAATCTTGATGCGCTGCGAGTGCTTGGGATTTCTCCATCGAAAAGCTGCAGAGAGGTGACTTTTCATATTCCGGAAGCTGTTTTATCAAAGATAAAAGACCGTGTCGGTACAGGGTACATCCTTGTGCATCCTGTGTCACGATGGATGTTTAAAGCGCTTCCTATTGAGGTCATGGCTGAATGTATAGAAGCGCTCCAGAAAAAGGGGCAAAAGATCATTCTCAGTAGTGGTCCTGGAAAAGAAGAGTGTGCATATATTTCTGCCCTTCAATCTCGCCTTACTTCTCCTGTCGAATCCCTCGCAGGAGAAACAACGTTGAAAGAGTTAGGTGCTCTCATTGCCCATGCATCGATGCTTATCTGTCCTGACTCAGTGCCATTTCATATGGCATCTGCGTTAAAAAAACCTGTAGTTACTTTTTTTGGGCCAAGCTCAGAAAAAAACTGGGGTCCCTGGAGAAATGAACATGCTATTATAGTAAAAAAAGACCTTCCATGTAGGCCATGTTTTCGGGCAGGGTGTGCAAATACCGGTATTGCTGACTGTCTACAAGCGATAACATCGGATGAGTTATTGGGTCCTATAGAAGCACTTCTAAAGAATGTGGACGCGTGTGCACATTTAGAGTGTTAAATGAGATGAAGAAGACATCTCGGGGGCAAAATCATCTCCAAAATAACTTTTTCGAGCAAGCTCGCTTTGGAGAAGCGTTTCTGTTGTTCCCTCGAGAAGAACTTTTCCGTTTTGGATCAAATAACTTCTATCTACAATAGACGTGAGTTCTCTCGCGTTATGATCAGTGATCAACACGCTGATTCCTTTCCGTTTTAAGTGTGCTATCAATACTTTTACATCTCGAACTGACAGCGGGTCAATATTTGCAAATGGCTCATCGAGAAGTAGTAGGGATGGGCTTGTGACGAGTGCTCTTGTAATTTCAAGTCTTCTTCGTTCGCCACCTGATAATGTGCAAGCAAGCTTTTTTCTGTGTGGGGAAAGAGAAAGCTCTTCAAGGAGTTCTTCAAGTTTTTCAGAGCGCTCTTTCTTCGATAGAGTAGTTATCTCGAGAATGCTTATAATATTGTCTTCAACGCTCATCTGCCGAAAAATAGAGGGCTCCTGGGCTAAATACCCCATTCCCATTCGAGCTCGCTTATACATTGGGAGTTTTGTCACATCTTGATCTTTAAAACAGACGCGTCCTTTAGATGGAGAGATAAGGCCGATAGTAATATAAAATGCGGTTGTTTTCCCGGCGCCGTTTGGTCCGAGAAGCCCAACAACCTCGCCTGGTTTCACATGAAAAGAAAGTCCGTCGACGACATTTTTTCCGCCGTATATTTTTGTGAGGTTTTCAACACTAAGAAGCATCGCTCTCCTCGCTTTTTGCGCGGATTGGGATCGTTCCAACTCCGTCAATCGATTCTGCATAAATTTGCGGAGAGTTTTCTCTAAAGTTCAGGCAGAAATGAGTGCCAATGCCCGAGTAGTAGGGGGCTTCAGGAGTTTTTTTCACCCCTTTTTCAAAAATAATACTCATTTTTTCAGCAGTCAGAGAGCGTTCGCTCGTGACAAAGCGTGCTTCTTGTGTGGAAAAGAACCGAGTTTCTTCATTTCCTTCGACTGAGATTCCACGAACGTCATAGAGTGTTTCAACAATACCAGCAGAACCTGAGTGTAAGAGTGAAAAAGGACTTGTAAGGGTAGTCACAATCTTCTGGGTATCTGTCGTTGAGACAATCTGCTTTTCCACGCCATGACGAATTTGGGTGAAGGGTTTTTTCTCAGAGGATTTGAGTTGAGTAAGCGAAGGAATGGGGAGTACAGAGGCAATGGAAAGCACAGCAGCGCCTGAAAGTCCTGCAAGAGCTCGTAAAATCCATACGCCGGTTTTAAATGCTGTTGATGTAGTCATAGAGCCCTTTCGCTTCTTGAAGGAGTCGTTCGAGGGAATCAAATGGGAAGACGGTTGCAGCATCACTTTTTGCATCTGCTGGGTGAGGGTGTGATTCAAGAAAAATAAGATTTGCACCCGCTGCAATCGCAGCTTTCATTAAATGGGGAATGAATTCTCTCTGCCCTCCGGAAGCGGTGCCTTGTCCTCCAGGAAGCATGACTGAGTGAGACGCATCATAACACACAGGAAACCCAAAGGACTGCATGATAGGGATAGACCTCATGTCACTGACGAGATTATTATATCCAAAGCTTGTGCCTCGATCGCAAAGAATCAGATTGTGGTTGCCTGCTTCAAGTATTTTTTCGACAACATTTTTCATGTCCCAGGGAGCAAGAAACTGTCCTTTTTTCACGTTGATTGTTTTGCCTGTCTTTGCAGCTGCGATAAGCAGGTCTGTCTGGCGTGAGAGAAATGCTGGGATTTGAATGATATCAAGTACTTCAGCTGCGAGAGGTGCTTCATCCGGAAGGTGAATATCAGAGACGACGGGAATATTATATGTAGATTTGACCTCTGATAAGATTGAAAGCCCCTTATCAATCCCCGGGCCTCGAAAAGAAGAAATCGACGATCTATTTGCCTTATCATAACTAGACTTGTAGACGAACTGTATGCCAAGTTTTTTAGTACACTCAACTAAGAAATGTGCTGTTTCTAAAGCGTGCTCCCGGGATTCAATGACGCAAGGGCCGGAAAGGAGTGTGAAAGGAGTTTTTTTACCAACTGAAAATGGACCAATCGAGACTGTTTTCATGCCTGATATGCTACGCCTTATTTGAAATTTTGTCATGCTCAAAAACGCCCACCCAGATGAATTTAAAGAAAAATAAATTTCTAGATGAATAAAAAAGAGACTGGTGATAGACTCAAGGCACATTTTTTGATATCAATTGCATCAATGATAAACTGCGGATTGATAGCTCAGTTGGATAGAGCATCCGCCTTCTAAGCGGACGGTCGCAGGTTCGAGTCCTGCTCAATCCGTAACTTTTTTTGAGGAATGAACAAACCTTCTCTACTTGGCGATTATAGCCTTACTTTTCATTCTTTTACCGGCATTCAAGAAATCGTTTCACGATTTAAGACGTCCAATTTTGCATCGCTTCATGAGCAAGTGAAGTACGATAAAGTCAGCGAACAGCTCTTAGAGTGTATTGTCTCGACAGAAGAGGAGTGTTTTCTCTTGCCTGCTGTTGTTGAATTTATTGGACTCATTCGAGAGGAAGGTATACTCCCTGAATACACGTTTACTGCATTTGAGTTTTGGTTGAATAATTTTTCACACCTAAGCGATGAGGAAAATAGCCGTATTCGTGGAAAAATCGTTGGAAAGATGATTCCTCGGGATGCATACCAACGGTATTTTCCAATCGGGGGAGGGAAGCGGTACTCTGGAAGCCATTTTGTTGCAGCACATACTTCGCCAGATCTTGATACGACGGTAGCCTCTTTTTGGGGGTTTGTTGATGCGTTTGGAGCCAGAGTTTCTGAAGGTCTTCATATCTGGAATATTCCTGGTGGAGCACCTAAATCTCTTGTGGAAATGGGACTTCTTTTTTATGAGCCGTTTGGATCTCCAGTTTTTGAAGCGCTTGCAAAAAACCGTACAGCTTTGAACCTTTCCGCACTTGACCTTGTGACACAAGAGGGGCTTTTACGTAAGCAGCTTCGTGACCAGGCAATGAGCTTTGATCACGAAAGAAAAAGCAGTGCAGTTATCCTTACTGATGATGAGGGGTATTTTCTAGGTGACTGGCGCAGCATCGATGTTGAAGGTGTTCGTCAAATAATTATGTCGCTTAATAGTTGTCTTCGCTGGATGGAGAGCCATCTCCACATCGAATTAATTTCCCTTTTTGCAAAAGATGAAGTGTCTGAAGACAAAGCATCTCGAGTTATTGAAGGGTTGCTCAATCAATCACTTCATTCCTCCGAACCGGCAGGAGAGTTTACTCTCCGTCAGCAAAAATATTTACAAGACTATCTGGTGCACGTACTGAATGTTCCTCAAGGCTTGGATGCAACGTTTGCAGAGTTTGCTGAAAGTATGGAGCAACGAGACATTACTGCATTTAGTGGTGTATTTGCTTCTCTTAAAGTGCTTTCAGAAAAATCGAGTTTTGATGGAAATGGTGGATTAGCAATAAAAAGGCCTGCGCTTTTTACTACGCTAAAAAAAATAGTTCTTCAACTCTCTGAAACATTTAAAGAAATCAGGCAGTATGTTGAATCACTCGATATCGCTCTTCAGATAAAAACAAAAGTGCTTGGGTACGCTCCACAGTATGTGACGCATCGTACAGACGTTGAAGAGATTCGTTCGAAGATGAATGGGTACACCCACTTAACAGTGAACTACTCAAGTGATGATGGAGCGCTTATTCCAGTCGGAGTTGTCTATGCTTCTGATTTACAGAAAAAAATACTCGGAACGGTCACCCTCAGAGATTTTTGTAACCGGGAAGAAGTGAAGATACCAACGTATCTTGAGATTATAAGTGTGATTGACCACCATAAGGCGACGTTAACAACTTCTACTCCCGTCACAGCACACATTTCTGATGCCCAGTCTTCGAATGCTGCGGTTGCTGAGCTGGCATTTGCAATTAACGATCACTATTCAACGGCTGGTATGTCTGAAGAAGAGATAGAAGCGCAGCTCAAAGAATCGGATCACAACTTAAATATCTACAGCCGACTTATCACGAAGAAAAAGGCGCTTCAGAGAATGAAAAGTGGGTACTCTATTCGCCCAGAACGTGAGTACTTAGAATATCTCCACTTTGTGTACGCTATTCTTGATGATACAGATCTTTTAACGAAGGTATCAAGACGTGATGTCGAATGCGTGGCAGAACTGCTTAATCGAATGAAAACACTCTCGCTTCGTCAAGAAACTGAGATTGTCTCTTTCAGTGATCTTGAAGGAGACCCTCAATTTGTCAAAAAAGCTGCAGAACGGCTTTTGCAAAATGAAGATTTCTTTTCTTTGTATAGTAAAGTCTATGCATCAAAAGAAGAGGCTGTTGAGGAAAATATTAAAAAAGCGCTCTCTGGGGATTATGCAGCCCTGTTTTCAGATGCAAAAGTGCTTGCGACTATCAATCGTGTTTCACAGACCAAGATTTTTGCAAAAAACTATGCTTCGTTTGATACAAACAGAGCTCTTTTGATTCAACAGTGGGTGAAAAAAGCTGCAGAAATCACTGCTGCAACTGAAGAAATTGACTTTCACATGCATATGGTTTCCACAGTACGTAGTGCTGAAGAACTCCACAAGGGTGTGGCTATCACATACGATCATAAGGATGAGCTCTGGTTTTGGATACCAAACTCAAGTGTGGCCATCGAGCATATGCAGCTCTTTTTGTCTGCCTTTAAGCCCGTCCTCTCGCCATATATTCATGAACTTACGCTTACAATATATGGAAACCAAGCCAAAAGCTGGTCGCTTCTTTTTAAAGAGAGTTATTTAGATCTTAAGCATACATTGAAAGTGGATACGCCATACCAAGCTATAGTCCTTCAGTTTCCTGCAGGAGTATTAAATTCTAGAAAGGCGAAAATTGCGCCGTATCTTCCGACACGCTCTAGTACATAAAAAAAGCACAGGTTACTACCTGTGCTCAAAGAGTAAGAATCTAACTAAAAAAATTATGCTTCTTCAGCTTCAGCTGATTCGGCACCCTCTTCAAGAATTTCGAGATTAACTCTCATTCCGTTTCTGCTTGCAACAGACATAAGCAATGTCCGAACAGCATTAATAGTTTTTCCTCTTTTCCCAATAATTTTGCCGATATCAGCTTTGTCTACGCGTAATTCAATGATGAGCGTGTGCGTTCCACCGATTTCATTGATTTGTACTTTATCAGGATTGTCAACGAGATTTTTTACGATGTATTCAACAAATTCTTTCATTATTCGATCTCCGGTATCATTAGAAAGCGATACATTTAACACTACTACAGCGAAAGATATTTTTCCATGGCTTTGTGCGTAGGGGCAGTAATTGAAAGCTCATTTTTAGAAATTGGGTGGGTAAACGTAAGCGTATGAGCATGCAGCAACTGTGTTGATGCCTTGTGGGTTGCATTCACTTTTTGGCTGCCATATATTGGATCTCCAATAACAGGGCAGCGAAGAGAGAGGGCATGAACACGAATTTGATGCGTTCTTCCAGTTAAAATTTCCACCTCGAGCAAAGACCAGTCGTCAGTGCTGTGGATGCGGCGAAAAATGGACTGAGCAGGCTTTCCGCCATCTTTGATACACATTTTTTTTCTGTCGACAGGGTGTCTGCCGATAGGTGCATCGACAAGCCCTTCCTTCGGTTTTCCATGAACAACAGCGAGGTATGTCTTTTTCACCGTTCTTTCTGCAAACTGCTTCGATAGCTCACTTTGAACAAAAGGCGTTTTAGCAATTACAAGAGCACCGGTCGTGTCTTTATCGAGTCTATGTACTATCCCTGGTCGTATCGTGTCTTCAAAATCAGTAAACGAGGCGTATCTGTGTAAAAGGGCATTGACGACTGTTCCATGAGGACTTCCTGGAGCAGGGTGGACGGCCATTCCTTGCTTCTTATTAATAACAAGGAGTGCATCGTCTTCGTAGAGTACATCTAATGGAATGTCTTCTTTTTGTGCATTTATTTCAGGAAGAGGAAGAAATGAGATGGAGACAGTGTCTCCGCATTGAGGAAGTATTCTTTTTTTGCATGGAACGTTGTTTAGAAGAACAGCAGAGTTTTCAAATAAAAAATGTAAATAATTTCTTGAGTGCTCAGGAAAAAGATGTGAAAGGATTTTATCAATCCGTCCAAATGCAATATCTTGCTCGCTCAGCGTGAGTGTTGTTTCCATGGAAATAAGTGTACCATGGAAACCTTAATCCTTTCCAGTTTCTGCTCGCTTTAACTTCTCATTCGCTTTTTTCATTTGCTCTTGTTCACGTTTGATTTGCGTATTAATCATTTTTTCAATTCCGTGAATGAATTTCATAAACTGTTTAGGATTAAGTCCTAGACTAGGAAAAGACTTATTAAATTCTTTTCGCCATTTCTCAAGCGCAGGAGGCAAATGCCCCTGGCTTTGCATTTTTTGAGCAAACGGATTTTGAACGCCATGCAAAGGATCCATTATTCCCCCTTTTCAGACTCTTTCAACTGGTTGTTTGCCTGTCGTATTTGTGCATCATCGTGATTTAGGGTGTGGATAATGTTATTGACCCACTGCCCGATACATTTGTGGACATCGTGCTTTGACCATGCCGCACCTGGAAAAAGCTCGTCTTTTGCTGATGCCTCAGCTTCCTGTGAGCTCATTTTATGATGGCTATTGCTTGATTGGATATTATCAACCATAGTAACCTCCCCTATACTCTTATTATAGTATAAATTTATTATTTGATAAAGAAATCTTAAGTTATTGATATAGAATAGACTATGATTATCACATGGGTTATTGAAAAACAAATTACGCTGCAAAAAGATGGGCTTTTTTGGAAGGAAGTTCCTAAGTCCCTTTTTAAGAAAGAGTTAGCCGGAAAAGAATCGATTCAAGATGATGAATACATGCAGCTTGAGCAAAAAATCTGTGTTTCGCATGTTGCGACGCTTTTGTCGGCAAGAGCATACACGTCTGGAATGCTTACGAGTAAGTTGAAGGGAAAGGGGTTTGAAAGTGCTTCAATAGCTCACGCCCTCAAAAAATTTGAGGAGTATGGATATCTCAATGATTCTAAACGTATTTGCTCATTCATTGAGCAAAAGCTTTCACAAGGATATGGCCCAATGTATATTAAGGCGCATATGCAAAAAACACTGAAACTCACATTCGACGAAGCTTCTGCTTGGGTTGAGAAAGAATGCTCAGCAGTTCAGATGCGAAATGCGCTTTTAGTTGCCTTAAGAAAAGTAAAAACGCCTTCCTACCCGGCCCTTGCTAGACGAGGGTTTTCTCATGAACTCATTCAAGAAGCATTGCAGCATTAAAGTGAATTCTGTATAACCCTCTCTAAAATGACGTCGTCGGAGGTATACAAAATTATGTCGGAAGCTACAGCTGATATCGGACTTGTTGGGCTCGCAGTGATGGGGCAGAACCTTGTCATGAATATGAACGATAATGGATTTACCGTTGCAGTTTTTAATAGAACGACTGAAAAGGTCGATGCCTTTCTTGAAGGTCCAGCGAAAGGATCAAATGTCATAGGGTTTCATTCAATTGAAGAAATGATCCAATCATTAAAACGTCCACGAAAAGTGATGTTTATGATTAAAGCAGGATCAGCTGTTGATGCACTAATTGAAGAAATTGTACCGCACCTGGAAGAAGGAGATATAATTATTGATGGTGGCAATAGCCATTACCCTGATAGTGAAAGACGGTATAAATATCTAAAAGATAAAGGGCTTCGATTTATCGGCTCAGGTATTTCTGGAGGAGAAGAAGGTGCGCGACATGGCCCATCAATTATGCCCGGTGGAGATGAATCTGCATGGCCAGAAATACGACCAATTTTTCAAGCGATTGCTGCGAAATCTGATGACGGTGAGCCATGCTGTGACTGGGTTGGTGATGGTGGTGCAGGGCACTATGTGAAAATGGTTCATAACGGGATTGAGTATGGTGATATGCAAATTATTTGTGAAAGTTATCACCTCATGAAATCTTTGTTAAAAATGGAAGCAGATGACCTCGCGCCTATTTTTGAAGAATGGAATAAGGGCCCTCTCGACAGTTATCTGATTGAAATTTCAGCAAAAATATTTGCTTATAAAGAAGATGGAAAGCCCCTTGTTGACCAGATTCTGGATGTTGCCGGACAAAAAGGAACTGGAAAATGGACAGGGATTAGTGCGCTCGATATGGGAATGCCGCTGACACTTATAGGTGAGGCAGTTTTTGCTCGATGCCTCTCTGCATTAAAAGAGCAACGAGTGACAGTGTCGAAGCACTACCCAGAGGAAATTCCAGAGTTTACGGGTGATTCCAAGGAATTTATAGAGGAAGTGAGACAGGCTCTCTATGCCTCTAAAATTATCAGCTATGCGCAAGGATTTATGCTTATGCAGGCTGCGGCGAAAGAATTTGGCTGGAAGTTGAATTACGGCTCCATTGCTCTTATGTGGCGAGGTGGGTGCATCATACGAAGTAAGTTCTTAGGGAAGATTAAAGCTGCCTATGACAAAAACAAAGACTTAGAGAGTCTTCTTTTAGATGACTTCTTTAAGGGGGAACTTCAAGGATGTATATCTGGCTGGAGAGAAGTTGTTGCTACTGCAGCAAAACATGGTATTTCAACGCCGTGCTTTAGTACATCTCTTGCATTCTTTGATGGATACAGATGTGAGCGGTTGCCAGCGAATCTATTGCAAGCGCAGCGAGATTTTTTCGGTGCCCATACCTATGAGCGACTTGATCAGCCAAGAGGAAAGTTTTTCCATACGAACTGGACAGGTACAGGTGGTGACGTGTCGTCATCGACGTACAATGCGTAAGATCTCTTAGCAAAAATGGCTACCTTGAGGTAGCCATTTTTTTTATAAAACATCTAAGCAAAAAGTCAGGATTACTCTGTTGCTTTAAGAACTTCCATGAATGCGTTCTGTGGAATTGTTACCTTGCCAATTTCTTTCATCCGCTTCTTTCCTTTTTTCTGCTTTTCCCATAACTTTCGCTTCCGTGAGATATCACCGCCGTAACATTTAGCAGTTACATTTTTAGAAAGAGCCGAAATAGTTTCTCGGGCAATAATTTTCCCTCCAATTGCAGCTTGGATAGGGACTTTGAACATTTGTTTTGGAATAACTTCTTTAAGTTTTTTACAAATAGCCCTTCCCTTTGATTCTGCTTTGTCTCTATGAACAAGGCATGAAAAAGCATCGACCGGTTCATCATTTACTTTAATTTCAAGCTTGATGATATCACCTTTTCTATACTCATCAATTTCGTAATCAAAGGAGCCATACCCTTGCGTAACAGACTTTAATTTGTCGTTAAAGTCCGTGATTATTTCATTCATAGGAAACAGGTACGTCAAAAGAAGCATATTTGTTCCTGATGACTCTGTTTTAATAAGCTCTCCTCGCTTCTCTGTGGCAAGTCCCATGATACTGCCAAGGTAATCAGAAGGAGCCATGATATGGCATTCGACCCATGGTTCAAGGATTCGCTGAATATGTGTTGGGTCTGGATAATGGACCGGATTGGAAACGTCTTTTATCTCTCCGCTTGTGAGCTCTACTTGATAGACAACACTTGGAGATGTTGTGATAATATCAAGGTCAAACTCTCTTTGAAGTCGCTCAAAAATAATTTCTAAGTGGAGAAGTCCAAGAAACCCGCAACGGAAGCCGAAGCCAAGTGCGTGAGAGCTTTCTTGTTCAACAGCAAGTGCGGCATCATTGAGCTGCAATTTGTAGAGTGCATCGCGGAGTGCTTCAAAATCAGATGAGTCAATTGGGTATATTCCTGCAAAGACAACCGGGGAAATTTGTTTGAACCCTGGAAGAGGTTTTTGCGCACTGTGTTTTGAGTGCGTGATGGTATCTCCAATCTTGACATCTGAGGTGTTTTTTATGTTCGCGATGATATAACCCACTTCACCCGGTTTTAAAGAGTCAACGGGCTTTTCCTGTGGTGCAAAAACACCTGTTTCAAGCACCTCGAACTGCTTGCCTGAAATCATCATTTTAATAGGCGTCTTTTTCGTGAGTTCGCCGCTCATTACACGAACGTAAACCATAACACCGCGATATGGATCGTAGTGAGAGTCAAATATGAGAGCTCTTAAAATGTCATCTTCTGGAGGCTTTGGAGGGGGGATTTCGGTGATAATACGTTCTAAAATCTCATCACACCCTTTTCCTGTTTTTGCTGAGCAAAGCACGGCATTTTGTGCTTCAAGACCAATAATTTCTTCAATTTCTTTTTTTACTCTCTCCGGGTCAGAAGCGGGAAGGTCAACTTTATTTAAAACGCAAAAGATTTCCAGATCTCGTTCAATTGCTAAGTGTACATTTGCTAAACTTTGCGCTTGTACACCTTGTGCTGCATCAACGACAAGAAGCGCTCCTTCACATGCTGCGAGAGAGCGAGAGACTTCATATGAAAAGTCAACGTGTCCTGGAGTGTCAATGAAGTTGATTTGATATATCTCGCCGCTTTTTGATTTGTAATACATTGTGACGGGATGGGCTTTGATGGTAATTCCTCGCTCACGCTCTAAGTCCATGTCGTCGAGAAGTTGCGCTTGCATTTCTCTTGAGGTGACAGTTTGTGTAAGCTCGATAAGGCGATCAGAGATGGTCGACTTTCCGTGGTCAATGTGGGCAATGATAGAGAAGTTTCTGATATTTTTTGGGTTATATTCGTTCATGGCTGTATTTTATGCGTCTTATCGATTATTGACTAGTGGGAATCGTTCTTTTTTGGGATCAAAAAAAAGCCCATGCGAATGGCATGGGCTTTCTGCATAAATACAAGGTATGATTTATGCTTTTGTCGTTGCAAGCTCAGGAGCGGCTTCTTTAGCAGGAGCGGCTTCTTCTGTGCTTTCAGCTTTTTGCTCAGCAACAAGTGTGTTGAAGCGTTTGCTCAAACCGAATACAGCAACAATCCATCCGGCACAAATAAGGATCACGAGTGGTCCAAGGATGAATGTTAAGCTCGCAAGTGATACGGATCCACCGATCGATGCAAGAAGTGTAGACTGGATGAATGCTCCACCAGACTTTCCTGCTCGACCACCGATTACTTCAACAGCTCCTTGACCTTTTGTTTTAATCTCAGAGTCAAGTGGGATGTATGCCATCTGTTTTGTAGAATCGAAAAGTGAATACTTTGTTCCTTTAGAAAGAACGTTTTGTATCTGTCCAACGATGACAGCTACAAGTACTACAGTCACGCCGAGGAAAGGAGTGAATGGAGAAACGTTGTTTCCATTCCATACAACACCAAAGAAGATTGATGAAGTAATCAGAACCATCACAGGAGTAATAATTGCAGCTTTAAACCAGCTTAGTCTTCTAAGAAGGTTGTTACCAACAATCATAAGAAGGATTGTGATAGCGCCAGTCCACGTTGAGAATTGTCCCATGAACATGTTGTAGTCGTTCTTATCAGGGAAAGCGACCTTGATTTGTCCTTTCCAAACACCCTCAACGAGGTTGATTGCAACACCGTAAGAAAGAACGAGAACAGCAATAAGCCCAAGGTACGGGTTCTTCATGATGTACTTGAAACTTTCTCCAACTGACATTTTCACTTTCTTTTTCTTCGAAGACTTTTGGTCCGGAGAGTAAAGTTGTGGGTCAGTAAGAACGTTTTTGTTCATCCATCGGTATGTAAGAGCAACAACGATACCGGCAATAACGACTGCCGACATCAACGTTTTTAGGTTTACACCAAACGCATCCACACTTGCTGGGAGTGTTTTCGCATAGCTCGCTGCAAGCATGATTGTTGGTCCTGAAAGAAGAAGTCCGACGTTTCCGAGCATTCCAAAAAGACCATAAAATCTTTTTGCTTCTTCTACTTTCGTGATCTGGTTAGCAAACTGCCAGAAAAGCATTGAAAGGACAACAGATCCCCATAGCTCAGCAAGAATGTAGAAAAGGCTGAAGCTCCAGTTGCCAATGACTGGAACAAGCCAGTGTGCATTTGGATACTTCGCTTGGAGTCCTTGGATTGTTTCCAGGCTCATGTGGAAAATTCCAGTGTTTGGGTAAATGACATATGCAAATGCCCCAAAGAACACAAGAAATGGTACTAAAACAATATAAAAAAGTTTTTCACGAGAAAAAACGTTTGCCAATTTCATGAACATTGCCATGAATAAAATGGCACATGGAGTTACTCCATATAGCTTAAGGAATGAAAGACATTCCGCGCCGCCACCAGGAGAGTTGACCACAAGAGTATCCTTAGTATCCCGAAGGATAGTGTAGTTGAAAAGGATACACATCATCATAAGCCCCATTGGCAGGAATTTCTTCAGCTCGAAGTTATGAATCGGCCAAAGGATCCCTCGCAGGCCTTTAAATTCCGCTTCCTTTGTAGACATAGTTATAATAACCTTTTTTTGTCCTGTATCATGCCTTTGTAAACAATACTGAAAAGCGCTTACGCAGCATTACGCAGGGATTATTTATAGTGTGATTCGTTTAGACATTATCACTTTTTCACTAAAAGAATACCACGCGCGGTGGTTATTCTCAAGACTGATTTTCGTCTTTCGAGAAATTTGTTTATAAAAAAATTGCCGGAATGACCAAACGTGATCATTCCGGATAAAAGAAAAAATTAATTACAGAGATGCTTCTGTAATAGAATTTTGAATTGCTTTTTGCTGTTGAATAGCTTCAACGTATGCATCCCAGTATTCTTGTCGAACTTCATTGTCTTTGATTGAGTTCATAAGCTGTCGCTTGCATGAAGATAAAGATTTTTTTGGGCTAAGGAGAGCAACCATCTCTTTATCTCCTGCTAGACGGGCAATATTGAGGAGTCGATCGAGTTGATTTTTAGAGAATTGGAAAAGGTCGCGGCGTTTTCTAGAGCCACGTGCTGCTCTTTGCTTTGGAGCTACAGCGGATGGCTTAGGAGGGTCAATAATAAACTTTTCAATAAGTGATTCAAGTTCGGAAGGATCTTTGTTTTTCATTTTTTTGAGTGTGAAATGATGCATGTATCCGCCTGTATCAACAGGGATGTATTTACAAAGATCGTTTTCTTTTTTACCTTTTACCTTTTCAATAGCTTGTTGGATGGTTTGTTCTAGTTCTTTGTACTGTTTAGCTTTGTCGCCAGTAGAGCTCATTGTGTTATCCTTTCGTTAAAAACGGAGGTTGTCTTGCAGTATTCCGCATTAACTCGAATAATTTGCGAGGAATATCCCATAATCGGGAAATTAACCTGAATTATTCGCTGCAAGTTCTTACTATTTTCATTTGATTTGAGGATTTTATATAATGTCCTTTTTTTCTGCAAGCGCATCAGTAAGGTATTTTTTTTGATTTTTTTCGTCCTTACTATTATAAAGGCCGCACAATAATCCGTTTTTCGAGAGGTTTTTTTGCTTCCAAATATAAAATATACAGTGGGTATTGCTGCTGGAAAGGGTGGTGTTGGGAAATCAACACTCACTTTTTTACTGGCCCTCGCTTTAAAAAAAGCTGGCTACACAGTAGGTGTTTTAGATGCAGATATATACGGGCCATCTATTCCGTTTCTCTTAGGAGTTGATACTCCTCCGCAGAACAAAAGTGGGTTTGTGGCTCCTGCAGTTGGACAAGGAGTATCGTTTTTTTCCTTCTCTTTTGTTAAAGAGGGGGTTGCGGCTTTAAGGGCTCCGATTGCAAACAAGGTTATCGAGCAGTGCGCAACTGAAATCGCATGGGGTAACCTAGATTTTTTACTTGTCGACTTTCCTCCCGGAACAGGAGATATACATTTAACAGCGTTGCAAACCCTGGATATATCAGGTATGCTATATGTTTCTACGCCGCAATTAATCGCATTACTTGACGTAGATAAAGCATACAAAATGGGGAAAGAGCTTGATGTCCCCACGCTCGGCTTTATAGAGAATATGGGGCGCTTTCCAGACGGAAGCGTAGGGCCTTTTGGTGTAGGTGAAGTAAAAAAATATGCAGATGCACATGGAGAACGGTTCATAGGAGAGCTGCCAATAGAAAAAGGGTTTGGTTCAATAAATAGCGAGGAAGCGAGTCCTCTTTCAAAACTCAGCGGCACGATGAATGATGCGCTGCAATCTATCGCAGCAAAAATCCCAAGCGCTGTTGAAGATGTTGAAGCACCTTTCAGTTTGAAATTGGAATGGAGAAAAGAGTATGCAGCCACAACAACTTGAGCAGACAGGAGCACAAACGTTCACAATCACGTGGCGTGATGGGCTCGTTATGGAATATGACCTTGTCACTTTGCAACGTGAATGTCCTTGCGCTCAGTGTCGAAAAACAAGAAGGGATATTCCAAAAGATGTTATGATTTCTTCAATTGAGACCAAGGGTCGTTATGGACTTGTTTTTTCTTTTACATCCGGATGTACAAAGGGAGTCTATACATACTCTATGTTGCGGCGTCTAGGGAGGGCTCAAGGGAAATGATAAAGTATCTTGTTGGCATTTTTTGTGCATGTGCGCTCTTTTTCACCTCATGTGGGAGTTCAACTAAGCGAGGGTATGCGCTTCGTGAATGGATGACTCCAAATGAGCAGGTAAAAGTGTTGTGTACGACTGAAATGATTTCTGACATTGTTCGGTATGTCGGTGACGGGCATGTTGATACGTTAACACTCATTTGTGGTGAACTCGATCCGCATAGCTATGAACTGGTCAAAGGGGATGCAGAAAAGTTTGCAGTTGCCGATGTTGTGTTTTTTAACGGCCTTGGCTTAGAGCATGGTGCAAGCCTCTACAATCAAATACATCTCCACTCACATGCAGTTCGAGTCACGCGAGCAATTCCCGATGAAGCGCTTATTCGAGAAGGGGATCAGATAGATCCGCATGTTTGGATGGATGTTTCTTTATGGAAAAAAACGATTGAACCTGTTGTGGGGGCTCTGAGTGCAGAACGCCCTGAGTATGCTGCAGATTTTCAGAAAAGAGCGCGAGAACTGCACGCACTTCTCGAAGAGGAAGATGCTAAAATTACAGCTCTTCTTCATACGCTGCCTGCGTCACGCCGCTATATTGTGACGACTCATGATGCCTTTCAGTACTTTACAAGAAGGTATTTATCAGAGGCAGAAGAAGTCACAGGAAATAGTTGGATGAGTCGATGTTCTGCGCCTGAAGGGCTAGCTCCGGATAGTCAAATGAGCATGCATGACATTCTTTCTATTTGTGATTACCTCGTTGAACATGAAATTCCTGTTGTGTTCCCTGAGTCAAACCTAAGCCCGGATTCCCTTCGGAAAGTTGCGTCAGTCTGTAAGCAGCGAGGGTTTCCTGTACTGATTTGCACAAAGCCTCTTTACGGAGACTCTGTTGGAAGCAAAAAAGACAATGCTGATTCATATGTTGGGATGATGCGAAGTAATGCCCGGACTATTCATAGCTATTTATCTGCGGAGGTTCAATGAATCCTTTTGCTGCGCACAATCTCTCTGTTTCCTATCGAGATGAAACTGTTTTGTGGGATGTTTCATTTGAAGTTCAGCAAGGCACTATGGTTGGTATCATCGGGCCAAATGGAGCGGGTAAGTCAACGCTTTTAAAAGCTTCACTTGATTTAGTACATCCATTGTCAGGTGCGGCCACGTTTTTTGGAAAGCCCTTTGCAAAGGTTCGAGAAAAAGTAGCATACGTTCCACAAAGAAGAGATGTCGACTGGACTTTTCCTGTTTCTGTTTTTGATGTTGCGGTGATGGGGCGGCATAATAAACGTGGTTTTTTGAAGTGGGTGAGAAAAGCAGATAAAGAAGCGACTCTGCATGCACTTGAGCATATGGGGCTAAGCCACCTTGCGCAAAGACAGATTGCACAGCTTTCAGGAGGCCAGCAACAGCGGTTGTTCCTTACAAGAGCACTTCTTCAAGAAGCAGAAGTGTACATTCTTGATGAGCCTTTTGCAGGAGTCGATATTGCAAGCGAAAAAGCAATTGTCGATACACTCCATGCGTTGAGAGACCAAGGAAAGACAGTTGTTGTAGTGCATCATGACCTTGAGAGCGCAGCACACTACTTTGACCAGGTTTTGCTATTGAACGTGAGCCTGCTTGCCTCCGGGCATCCCTCGGATGTCTTGTCTCAGGAAAATCTCGCAAAAGCATATGGGGCTGACGTCTCACTTTTTGAAGCTGCAAGTCGTCGTTCTCATGCGAAGCGCATGGGTATTGAAGTATGAATTTTTTATTTGATCCAGCGGTTCGCGGGCCAATCATAGGTTCATTTCTTGTGTGTTTATGTGCAAGTATAACGGGTGTGCTTGTTTTCTTAAGAAGGCGTGCGCTTGTTGGAGAAACACTCTCGCATGCTGCATATCCTGGGATTGTTTTGGGAGGCTTTGCGTCCTACGCGTTTGGAGATTTGCTTTCTCCGGTATTACTTCTTTTGTGTGCCTTATTTACATCTCTTCTTGGCTATTACCTTCTCCGTTTTATTGAAGAAAAAGGTGGAATCGATCCAGATAGTGCACTCTGCTTTGTGCTGGCATTTTCAATGGGCGTTGGAGTGCTTTTAGCAAGTATTCTTCAGGGAGAGAGCCCTACATGGTACAGAAAAGTTCAAGGGTTTTTGTATGGTCAATCTGTCACACTTTCGGATACACACAGTATCGTCTATTTTGTGCTGACAGCTGGGATCATTCTCTATGTTACACTTCGATTTAGAGAAATAGAACTTGTCTTGTTTGACGAGACATATATCCGAACAATAGGTGTTCCTTTCAAGTGGATTGATGCGCTTCTCATGGGTCTATTTGCGCTCTCTATCGTTGTGGGAATTAGAAGTGTTGGGGTTATTTTGATGTCTGGAATGCTGATTGCGCCAGCGGTTGCTGCGAGGCAATTAACCCACTCATTCCCGAAAATGCTTTTTTTTGCAGCACTCCTCTCTACTGTGGCATCTATTGGGGGAACAGTGTATGCATTTACTTCTACAACGCTCCTTGCTTCAGGTGCGAGGATCTCCCTTCCTCCCGGTCCAATTATACTGCTTTTCGCAACGGCAATGGCTGTGTTAGCAATGCTGTTTGCTCCAACGGGTGGTCTCATTGTTCGTATGTATAGAAGCATGACGTTTCAGTTCCAGTGTCAAAAAGAAAATCTGATAAAATCTATCTGGAAGGCCGGAAAAGACGGTATGGTTGATGTCCATGCATTGAAAAAATACCACTCAGTTTCCTCATGGCATTACGCTCTCCTTCTTTGGAGGTTAAAAAGAGAAGGGTGGCTTCATAAAAAGTGTCGAAAAGATGTTCAGCTCACAAATGATGGTGTCAGAAAGGCCGTGCACATTGTGCGTATGCATAGGCTGTGGGAAGTATACCTGGTTTCGCACCTTGGTGTGTCCGCTAAAAAAGTCCACAGAAGCGCAGAAGAAATTGAACATATATTGACCCCGGAACTTGAAGCTGAACTTGTTGGATTTGTTGGAGGCTCTACAAGTGATCCGCACGAAAAGCCGATTCCTCGGCATGGAGGGGCTTTTTGAATCCATACATGGGAATGACATTTATTGAGGTGTTGCTACATATATTTGTTCGATGCTTCCATATTTTAACTGGGCAACAGCAAAACCTCTACTCAGATGAATTGCAAATGCTCGTGCTCTTTTTTGCAGGTGTTGCAGGAGGATTGCTTGGAACATTCCTTGTGTTGCAAAAAATGACAATGGTTGCAAATGCACTTTCTCACACGATTCTTTTAGGAATCGTTGCTGTTGCACTTATTTCTGGTGTGACAGTCCTTACCGACTTAGGAATGACCGGCTTTTTACTGGCGGCAACTATTGCAGGTATTGTAACAACAAGTGCAACAGATTTTTTGGTACGGGTTATTCGCTTGCAAAAAGATGCAAGCATCGGCTTTGTTTTTTCTGCACTCTTCGCAATTGGGATACTTTCAGTGACACTGTTATTTAGGAATACTCATTTAGGGGTTGAGCTCATAATGGGAAATATTGATGCGGTCACACCAAAGGATCTTTTCCTCCTTTTGGGATGTGCGGGGGGGGTGATAGCGCTCGTTGTATTGCTGTATTATCCACTGAAAATTATGACGTTTGATGTGTTATTCGCACAAGGAATAGGAATTAAAGTACGTCTCATTCAACGTATTTTGATGCTTATGACATCTATTGCTGCGGTTGCATCTTTTCGAGTTGTAGGTGTTTTTCTGTTTTTGTCTTTTATTGTGACACCTATGCTCACCGTCCGGCTCTTTTGCCACTCACTCAAACATATTCTTTTTTTACATATAGGACTGAGTGCACTCTTTTCGATCTGTTCAGTTGCGCTGTCTCGTCACATCCTTTCTGTCTATATGGTTCCAGTCTCCACTTCTGGGGTGTTTGTCACGCTCTCCGGTCTTTGTTATATCAGTGCGCTGTGTATTAAAAATTCTAGGTTGCAGAGGATCACAAACCGAGGTATACTCCCTGTCCATGAGTAAACGTGTCATTATTCTTGGAAGTACAGGCTCGATCGGTAAAAATGCGGCTCACGTATGTGCGCACCTCGGGTACAATGTTGTTGGACTTGCGGTCCATTCAAATACAACTGCTCTTAAAGAACAGATCGCTGCATGCAGGCCCGAAAAAGTGGCGGTGTTTGATCAAAAAGCTGGGAAAGCCTTAGCACAAGAAGTGGACTGCCCGGTCCTTCTTGGTGAAGAAGGTGTCGTAGAGCTGGCTGAGCAAAAAGCAGACATTGTTGTTGCGGCTATTGTTGGTACACGAGGCATTCGGCCAACTTTTGCGGCGCTTTCACAAGGGACGACAGTTGCACTCGCAAATAAAGAAGCACTTGTCTCAGCAGGACAGATCCTTGCAGAAAAAGCTCGAGAAAGAAACAGCACATTACTCCCAATTGACAGCGAGCATAGCGCCTTGTTTCAGTGCCTTGTAGGAGAAAAAAAAGAGGCGATTCACTCTCTTACACTTACTGCTTCTGGAGGCCCGTTTTACAAAGTCCCAGAAAGTGAAATTCATTCGATTACACTTGAAGATGCGCTGAAACACCCGACATGGACCATGGGTGTCAAAAATACCGTTGATTCATCCACCCTTATGAATAAGGGGCTTGAGGTAATTGAAGCCCACCATCTTTTTGAGATCCCTCTTGAAAAAATTAATGTTGTTATTCATCCCCAAAGTTTGATTCATAGTTTTGTGAATTTTGTTGATGGGTCTTCGAAGGCGCAAATTAGCGCAAACGATATGAAAATTCCTATTCAATACGCATTGACGTACCCAGAAAGGAATATTGGTACTGTGAAGCCGCTTGATTTCACACAAATGGGAACGCTTGAGTTTTATCCACCAAGATATGATGCTTTTCCTTGTTTACGCCTTGCGCTTGAGTCTGTCCACGTTGGTGGAACGATGCCCTGCTTTATGAATGCAGCAAATGAATCTCTAGTTGCACAATTTGCTGCGCGAAAAATCGGATGGGCTGACATAGGAAAAAAATTAGAACGTTTAATGACCCGATACAGTGCTGAGCCAATTGAGGACATTGAGCACGTATTGTCTGTCGATGCTGAAGCAAAGCGTCGTGCACAAGAGGAGTAAAAAAGAATGCAAATTCTGTATGTTGTATTAGCCGTTTTAGGACTGAGTTTTCTCGTTTTCATCCATGAACTTGGGCATTACCTTGTTGCGAAATGGGTTGGTATGCGAGTTGAGGCATTTAGTATAGGTTTTGGAAGGCCGATCGTTTCGTGGATGAGAGATGGTGTAAAGTGGCAAATTGGTATACTTCCTTTTGGTGGATTTGTGAAAATCGCAGGGATGGAACCTGAAAAAGGGAAAGAGCCCCACGAAATCCAGGATGGCTTTTTTGGAAAATCACCGTGGAGTCGTATACAAGTCGCGCTTGCCGGTCCTCTTGTAAATATTGCTTTTGCTTTGCTTGTGTTTGCAGGGATTTGGGCACTCGGTGGACGTATGAAACCGTTTTCGGAGTATACAAACATTATTGGGTTTGTAGATCCTCAGTCGGAACTGTATGAAAAAGGAGTTCGGCCAGGAGATCAAATTTCAACCTATAATGGCGAACCATACTACAGATACCAAGACATACTGTTGGCATCTGTTTCAAACGCAAAAAAAATAGCAATCTCAGGTGAGAAAAGAGTGTACTCACTTGGTGAGAAAACACCGTTCAGCTACACACTTCCTGTATATGATGACCCTCGATTTCCAGGTGGTGATCTTAAAACAATTGGCGTCCTTGCGCCTGCAAAATACCTTGTCGTAGAAGGTGATATTTCTCCAGAGTCTCCTCTTTTTGGTTCTGGTATAGAAGTCGGAGATAGAATTGTTTGGGCTGATGGAGAGTATGTTTTTTCAATGAAACAGCTTTCATATCTCATTAATCAGCAAATGGCATTACTTTCAGTGGAACGGGATGGAAAACGTCTGCAGATTCGAGTGCCTAGAGTAGCTATTCAAGAGTTATCACACAGCGATTTTGCTCAGCAAAACTTAGCTGACTGGAAGTTTGAGGCACGAAGTCAAGATTCGTCATTCTTTATCCCCTATGAACTTTCTCAAAAAGGGGTGGTTATAGCACCAATTCCTCTGCAAAAGCAGCCAACAGTTGATATGACACTCGATAGTGAGCAGTGGGAGACTCCAACAGAATTACAAAGTGGTGACCGGATAGTTGCTGTTGATGGGAAAAGCGTTGACTCAGGCGCCCAGGTATTTCGGTTGCTACAAAAAAAACGAGTTCCTTTGATAGTCGACAGAGGAGAGAAGCTTGCCAATGTCAGTTTAGCAAAAGCAAATCAGGAATATATCGATACAGTTGATTGGAGTGGTGCTGCAACGCTTGTTTCATCAATTGGATCCTCTTCTGCTCTTCAATCAGAGGGGACTGCACATTTGCTGCAGCCTGTTGAACCTGTTCCAATGAGTGAGTATCCTTTTTCAAAAGCTGATGCTGCTCGGTATACGCAAATGCTTGATGCGATGACGGCACAAGCGCAAAAAGAATCAAACCCAGAGATTCGTTCCCAGATGCTAGAAGAGATTGCTCAACAGAAAAATGTGCTTGTCCTTGGAGCATCGCTTTCTGATGCTGCGGTTCGCGTGAATCGAAATCCTTTTGTTATGATGGGAATGGTTGTGCAAGATATGGGAAAAACACTTGCTTCGGTTACTTCAGGTCAAGTCAGCGCAAAATGGATGAGTGGTCCGGTCGGTATCATGCAAATGATGCATGTAAGCTGGAGTAAAGGTGTTGAAGAGGCGATGTATTGGCTTGCTGTTATTAGTGTGAATCTTGGTGTGTTAAACCTGCTCCCTCTCCCAGTGCTGGATGGTGGGCACATCATGATATCTCTTTACGAAATGGTGACAAGAAAAAGAATTTCCGCAAAGACAATGCAACGGCTCATCATTCCATTTGCCGTCTTTTTAATACTGTTTTTTATTTATGTTACGTACAACGACATAATGCGGCTTCTGTAAAAGCATTTTGAGAGACGAAAAGGGGAATCTCCCTTTTCGTCTATGCAAGCAGACGGTGGAGTGCTGCATCCAGATATTTTTCTCCTCTTCCCTTTTCTCGGTACAGTATCCGAGGATTTGCTTCCAAGACCCGCTCACCAGCTTTATCACCATCTGGTTTGCCTGAAGCATCCCATGCTTGATACGCGAATTCGTTTCGCGTTTTCACATCAAGATGGGTCATTAGACTTAAGAGCTGTGAATCTGAAAAAAGGTTCCGCCCATCACAGTCTGTTCTTTCAAGCCACTCTCTATAGAGAGCAGGTTCATCTTCAACAACTGCTCGAGGAGACCACGCCTTCTTTACATTTTTTGCCCACAGCTGCTCGATGATATTTCCTCCTGTCATCCCAAAGTAATGTGCTGTAATGTCAAGAAGTCGCCTTGGATCACGCTCATTTGCATTTTTTCCATACTCTAATTCGTCAGGTGTGCCATCCTCAACCCAACGAATGAAATGAAGAGTGTTTTGCAGTTGGCCAGGAAATCGTCTCAAGTTTTCAAGAGAGGGTGCTCTCATGAATTGCTCTGCAAGTGCAATAACGTATTCAGCTCGGACCGCAGGAGAAAAAGAAGAATGGGTTGCTAGGGCGCCAAGCGGACGAAAAGATGCTCTTCGAACCGCCTCTTTTCTTCTTCCTTCCTCTGGTGATATGCTTCTAGATTTTTTGTAGGTCAGGAGGTATGCGTTTTGAGCAAGTCTCCGAACAATTGCTTCACTCTCTTCTTGTGTGCTTCCAAGTTGCGAGATACGGCTATCATTGCATTGAAACCAAAAATTTTCTTTTCGAACGTATGCAATATAATGCCCTCCGGTCGGGATGCCTACATGGACAATGAAACCGTTCAATATGTATTCACCTGAATTTCCAGTCAGTGTTTTTTCAGGAGGTAGTATGTATGTAAGAGGGACATCAACTTCTGTATGTACCTTTCTTTTCGTATGTCGAAGTGGATCATACCGAAATCGTGAAAGAGAAAGGGTGAAGCTTGCTGGTAAGTCCTCAAGACGAAGAGTGTGGGAAACAGGCTGTACAGCAATGGCCTCAAACCGAACAGTGTCATCTACAATTGCACAGTAAGGATCGTCAAAAAAGCGGTCTAGAAGAAGCTCTAAAGACGTGTGAGCTATTTCTGGGATCGGAAGTTCCCACTTCATCTCGTGCAACCATCGCTGTTTTGAGCCATCTGCTCCTAATTCTGCGGGAAGCGCTCCACCACCAGGAGTAGCATATGTTTTTTTTGAGAGAAGCGCGGTAGGTAAGGGGGAAAGTCGGGGGTGTCTCTCTGGATTAAAAGATTCACCTTCAGGTATTCGAAAGCTTGGAAGAGCTGAGCTAATATAGCTAAATGCTTCAGACGCATCTTCACTTACGTCAACACGGTCACTTACAACACCACCTGAAGCTCGGTGTAGTAGTATTCGAAGCCCCGTTATATCTGTGTCTGATACATTCTTTCCCATCCCTTGGTCTAAAAAATACTGTCGAACAAGAAAATCAAGCTCTTTGTATTCCTCTGGGAGATTATTCAGGATTGCTCCTCTATATTGAGGGCAGTGTACTAGGAGTTGGAAAAGAGCTGCAGCCCAACAGTTCGAGGACCGATTAGTAAGTCCAATAGGAGGGAATGAAAATGGTGTTTCCAAGGCGCTTCTTGAGAGACCATAGAGATTTGGCAGAGTGAATGCAGATGGGGGAATATGTCTAAACTTTTTCTGAACAAATGACGGATCGTATTCTCTTGTCCTCTTTCCTTGAAGCACTATTTTGACAAGCTCCGGAATAGCATTTTTCATGTCTCTTTGTGCAAGATTAACATCCCCAATTTGTCCAGTGCGAGCGAGATGAACCAATCCTACGGTTCCAGATCTTTCAAGAGAATGGTACGAACCCAAAAGCGTCTGAATAACTTGATTAATACTACGTATTCTCAACAAAAAAAAATGAGCAGCTTCTTTTCTATTGTTTTTGAAAAAATCTTTGACGACTCGATCAAATTTTGGGCAGGGGGATCCACTGGACATCAGGGAAATTTCTTGAAGGATTGGACGTTCAGTTTGAAAAGGAGACGTTTCTAAAAACGCTCTTTTTCGCTCCAGAAACGCTTCAAGGGAGTCTACACTCTCTTCTTCTTCGTATGGTGGAAGAAAAGGGGCAGGTTCATGGGCTCCTCTAGATCCTCTTCCAAATCCAATAAGGGCTCCAAGTCCTTGAAATGCTCCTCTGAGTGCTGCTGCCATAAAAAAATCCCCTAGAATGTTCTAGGGGATAGTATAAAGAAGTGATTAAAATGATGCTACGTCAGAAAAAAATTGAGTAGCATACTCAAGTTGAAAATTACTTTTCTTCTTTGTCGAGCACTTCAACCTCAGCATCTTCGATGTCATCAGCTGCATTTTGTGAAGGTGCGCTTTCTTGCTGTCCAGCATGTGGTTGCGCTCCAGCAGCTCCTGCATGTTTTGCCATCTCTTCACCAATTTTTTGCATGTGTGTCGAGAGTTCGTTCATTGCAGCTTCAATGCTATCAACATTGTCAGATTTGATAGCTTCTTTCAGCGCATCAACTTTTCCTTGAATTTCACCTTTCAGTGCATCAGGAAGTTGTTCGCCATGGTCTTTGAGTGCTTTTTCAGCTTGGAAGACAGTTGCTTCAGCTTGGTTTTTCGTCTCGATGGTTTTCTTTCGTTTTTCATCTTCAGACTTATGCGCTTCAGCATCTTTTACCATTCTCTCGATTTCAGCTTCATCTAGGCCAGATTTTGCTTCAATCTTAATTTTCTGCTCTTTCCCGCTGCCTTTATCTTTTGCAGAAACATGAAGAATACCATCTGCATCAATATCAAAAGCAACTTCAATTTGTGGAACTCCACGTGGAGCAGGCGGAATGTCTGTCAGGTCAAAGCGGCCAATCTCTTTGTTATCTTTTGCCATTGGGCGCTCCCCTTGGAGAACGACAATTGTCACTGCAGGTTGGTTGTCTGCAGCCGTTGAGAAGACCTGCTTTTTCTGTGTTGGAATTGTTGTGTTTCTTTCAACTAAAGGTGTAAGTACGCCCCCAAGTGTTTCGATCCCAAGTGTAAGAGGGATGACATCAAGAAGAAGGACATCTTTTACATCTCCGGCAAGAACTCCACCTTGGATTGCAGCACCTGTTGCAACCACTTCATCAGGGTTGACGCCTTTATGTGGCTCCATTTGGAAGATCTCTTGTACCTTCTGTTGAACGGCAGGCATTCTTGACATACCACCAACGAGGATAATGTCGTGAAGGTCACTTGGAGAAACTCCAGCATCTTGCATTGCTTTTCTACATGGCTCAACTGTTCTTTCAACAAGGTCTGCTGCTAAACTTTCAAATTTAGCACGCGTCAGTGTGAGAGCAAGGTGTTTTGGTCCACTTGCATCCATTGTAATAAATGGTTGGTTGATCTCTGTTGACTGCGTTCCGGAAAGCTCAATTTTTGCTTTTTCGGCAGCATCTTTGATTCGCTGAAGTGCCATTTTGTCTTTGGATAAGTCAATGCCGTTTTCTTTTTTGAACTCATCAAGAATCCAGTGAATAACAACATTATCAAAGTCATCACCACCAAGGTGTGTGTCACCATTTGTTGCAAGCACTTCGAATACGCCATCACCAATCTCAAGGACAGAAACGTCAAACGTACCACCACCAAGATCGTAAACAACAATCTTCTTGTCGTTCCCTTTGTCAAGGCCGTATGCAAGGGCTGCTGCTGTTGGCTCAGGAATGATTCGCTTCACATCAAGGCCGGCAATTCGACCAGCATCTTTTGTTGATTGTCTTTGTGAATCATTGAAGTATGCAGGAACTGTGATGACAGCTTCTGTTACTTCTTCGCCGAGGTACTCTTCAGCAGTCTCTTTCATTTTCCGTAGGACTTGAGCAGCAACTTCTTCTGGAGTGATGTCTGTTCCGTCGACTTCAAATATTGCGTCTCCATTTTTACCAGCTTTTACTGTGTATGGAACTGTTTTAATTTCTGATTCTACCTCAGAAAACTTTCGTCCAATAAATCGTTTCGTAGAAAACAGCGTTTTTTCTGGGTTTGTCACAGCTTGCCGTTTTGCAGGAACACCAACAAGCTTTTCATTATCTTTGTAGGACACGATAGATGGTGTTGTCCGAGTGCCTTCTGCGTTCGCAATCACTTTTGCGCCGCTTCCTTCCATAATGGCAACACATGAGTTTGTTGTCCCAAGGTCAATACCGATGACTCTCTTCTTTTTACTCATTGTTTTGCTCCTTTTCTTTTTGTTCTTCTGTAGCGTTTGTTTCAGCTTGCTGCTTTTTTGCGATTTTTATACGTGCGGGTCGAATGATTCGATCACCACACTTGTATCCCTTTGCAAATTCCTTGAGGATAGTACCTTCTTCATATGCATCGGTTTCTTCCATTTCGATCACTTCATGGAGATGTGGGTCAAACTTGTTGTCTTTTGTCGTAATTTGACTTACGTTGTGCGCAGCAAGAATGTCTTTAAATTGTGTCAGGATCATCTCAAATCCTTTTGCCCAGTTTTTGACCTCTTCCGATCCCTGTTCAGCAAACATGAGTGCATTTTCATAATTATCCAGAGGGGCGAGGAATTCCACAATCACCTTCTCTTGAGAAAATCGGCTCATATCCTCTTTTTCTTTCTGCATTCGTTTTCGCGTATTTTCCATTTCTGCAAGGAGTCGAAAGTACTTGTCTTTTTCCGCTTTTAATTCTTGGCGAAGCTGGATAGTTTCAAGCGTTGTTGCATCCTCCTCTTCAGGAGCCTCTTCATTGTTTTCTTCATGAAGTGTTTCTTCCACCGGCTCTTCGGGAGCGAAGATTTCTGACTTTTCGAATTCTTCAGTCAAAGGGTCCTCCGGTTGTTTTTGATCACTCATTCGTCGATTCCTTTACGTGTTTCGTTTGATCTTCTAATGACAGATACTGCACCTGGCCAAGAAAAGATGGCCCGTTACTTTCAAAAGAAAGCTCGGGAGGTGTAGGTTGTCTGTAGGTAATTTTGTATTTGTACATATTTGCAGTTAGCGTTTCACTGAGCACTTCGGCAAAATATCGCAAAATGCCAAACAGCTTTTTGTACGGAATTCTATTTGGGCCCAGAAGGCCAATCGCGCCCACTTCTTTTTGGTTAATGCTGTATGGGATGGAAAGGATTGCGCAGTGTGATGCGGTTGTTGTGTATTTAGTCAGCTCCTCTCCAATCCAAAATGAAATATCCGTATTTCCCATTGCGTCGGACAGTAGTGCACGCATGTGGGAAGTATCCTCAAAGAGTGAAAGGCCGTATGCAAGTGCTGTCGCGTCTCTAAACTCAGGAAACTCAAGGAGTTTTGAGAACCCTGTTTTATAAAGGTCTTCAGCCGTAAAGTTAGAGTATCCAACAATGTGCCTGAGAAGGACTTCGTTGTAATAGTGAATAGCAAGTGCTTCTTCTTGTTCTGAAAGCTTCGGCTTGTCAAGCCCTGTCATCCGAAAGTGAAAATAGTGCTCGATCCGTTTTAGGGAGAAGTTGGACAGTTTTTTTGGCGTGTAGAGGATTTCAGTGTTTACAATCCCAAAGTCGGTAATGAGAACACAGAGGCATCGTTTGTTATCAATGCCAACAAGCTTTACGTCTACAATGAAGTCTTGGTCGAATCGGGGGGCGGAAAGAAAGGTTGCGCAGCCAGTGAGCTCACTTAAAAGTTCTGCAGCCCTTTGCATATACCCGGCCATCTCTCGAGACTCTTCTTTAAGGCCGGAATCAATTCTTTTCTTGTCGGCATCTGAGACTACGTGTGATTCGTAATACTGATCTGCGTATTCTTTGAATGCAAGAGATGTTGGAATTCGGCCGCCTGAAGAGTGTTGTTGGATAATGTAGCCGGCTTTTTCTAATTTAGCAAAATAATTACGGATCGTGGCAGAGCTCAAATCTTTAAACCCTTCTTCTTTAAGGGTTTGTGATCCGATCGGTCTTCCGGTCGCGAGGAAAAGATCTACGAGTCCGATAAGTACAAGTCGTTCTCGTTCTTGACGTTGTTTCTTTTTTAGAGCCATTTTCTAGCAGTTGTAAATTGATATTGCTAAATATAAGACTAGTGTACCAAACCAAAAAAATCTTCGCAAGAAATTTAGCAGTCATTGCGATCGATTGCAAAATTCACCCATTCCTTCTCAATGGAAGGAGAGCTAATTAACTTAAAAAAAAAGGGAAATATTGGTATACTAGTTGAGCAAGTAAAGAGGTGAGAAATGGCAGCAGCGCTTTGTGGAGGACCGACTCCAGAGAGATTTAAAATTTCGTATATAACGGCGAGTGAAAAAAAGGGGGTCGATGAATGTCTTGTCGGCTGGTTTCGTGTGATTAGCGATCGGATAAAGACAAGTACAGAACCGGAGAAATTTAGAGATGCTCTCAGTGTGCTCTCATCAATGCATGTTCAATTGAGTATACCTTGGCATAGTACTGATGAGTCATACCCAGGAACAAAAATTTTTCTCGTCAGAGATACTGCAAAAAAAATACAAGCAATGGCAGCAGTGCGCTTTTTTAGGCCAGCATCTTCTGCTAGAAAGCCTGCAGTCGTACTCGAGCTCCTTCTTTCAAATCCTATAAACTACCCTCATCGATTGTATCCAAGCTCTCCACAGGTTCGTGGGGCTGGATGCGCTGCGATAAAGCACTTAAAATCCTTTGGAAGAGATGTTTTGGTGGATCCACTTGATTCAGCACGAGCGTTTTACACTCGACGAGGGTTTAAAGCTTCGGATCTGCCTTCAGAATATCTTGTCTGTCCTTCTCCTGTGGAAGATGAGCCAAAAGCAGCCTCTAAGGCTGCTGACGCAACTATTGCCACCGATGATAAGAAGTGCGCATAGGAAGGAGGAGAAATGGCAGCAGCAGTCACTTCAAGCATACCCGTTCCGTCGGGATTTTCTGTTGAACCCTTGATGCAACACAAGAAAACAGACATACTAACAATTCTCACGACATGGGAAAGTGACGCGTGGAGATATCAGCATGGTGCAAGAGAAGGTGCTATTTATGCTGATGCATCCAGGATTATTAATGCGCTTGTTATTTCACTTTCAGATGACTGGGAAACTGAAACTGAAGCGACACCAGGTATGAAAACCTTTGTTGTAAAAGACGTCGCTCGCAGAGTCCAGGCAATCGCAATGGTCGAGTTTTCTCCGTGTTTTTCTCACGAAAGGGAATCTGCGATTGTGCTTGATTTACTCGTTGGAAATCCTGCAAATTTTTCCCACCCAAGTATTCCCGTAGAATCACAGGTTCGTGGAGCTGGAACAGCAATAATAACGTATTTGAAATCACTTGGTAAAAAAGTGTACGTTGATCCCTTAGAGGGAGCAAAAAAATACTACACTCGACATGGATTTTCACCATCAAATGTGAGTGCATTTATAGGTAACTTTCTTGTATGGTCTCCTCCGTCGTCACTGGCGGTTGTTACAAAAAGTATGGAGGCGTCCTGTGGAATTAAGAGTGTATAATAAACGACATGGAGTCGTATGGATGCTGTAGCTCCCTTAGAAAGTCCTCCCTTATTCTCTCTTTACCGTGTGCTTGAGACGGAAAAAAAAGTGGTTCTTTCTACAGTTGAAATATGGAGAAGTGTCAGTTGGGATGCAGTTGCTAGTAGATCAATCTCAGCGCCTGAAAAGAGAATTTTTCGTGATTCAATTGCTATTCTTGATGGGTTGTATGATGAAGTTGCCGGAGGGTGGGTGTCAGAGAAGGAGCCGCATGACTCAAAACGGTGCTATGCTGTTCTCGATACTGCTTGTAAAATTCAAGCGTTAGCGCTTGTTACCCTTTTTGACACACATCTTGAGCTCAATTTGCTTGTTTCAAATCCTTCGAATATTCCTTGCTCTTTTGTTCCTCCAGAGCGGCAAACACGTGGGGCCGGATCGGCATTAATTAAGAATCTTCAAGAATACGGAAAAGATATTGTTGTCGATCCGCTTGATTCTGCCATCCCGTTTTACAGGAATAGAGGGTTTGAGCGAACAGGAGTTAGACAAGCGATTAATGATTTATATGTGCTTCGTGCTCCAAGATCGCCTGAAGCACCGAAGGCTGCGTGTATCTGTACAATGCTTTAAGCTTTATTCGAGTTCCGTTTGCGAATATGGACATGGGAAGCGATTATTTTCATATCTTCTGAGATTAATGGGAGAACATCAACAATACTTGGAGACCAAGATAATCCTTTTTTGTAGACTGTTTTAGAAGCGATGTAACATGCAATAATTGCTTTTTTGTGAATGTCAGGTATGTCATGAATAATGTGTTTTTTACACTGTTTCACAATTAATGGCGGGCAATACTGCAGAAGTGCTTGAATGAGTGGGTCATTCTCATCTTGACTTAACTCAATAGGTATGAGGTATTCAAGGAGTTCATAGGTGTATGTATTTATTCGCTCTGAAACCCACTCAGAAATATCAGTTAAAAATGCCCCTGTTTCACTGTGCGTTGAGAGCAGTAACTTTGCCTCATCCTCTGCACGCTCTTTAATGAGTGCTAAAATATCATCCATAAGCTCTGCCTTTTGAGTAAGGAAGGCTTCTTTTGACAGAGTCAATCCGGCAAGGACTTCATACGAAGAACAAATAACCCCGCCCTTGTTTGCTGAACTGTCTTTGATAATGATAACCCCAAGTTCTTCAAGTTTGTGTCGGGCTACAGGAGTGAGGTAGAGGTTTGCGCCTTCCACAATTGCACGTGATGTTGGAGCACCACCTTCATCAAGAAAGTCTGTATAATTATATTCATTGAGTGTACGTGGACGGCCACCTGCTGGAATAAAGATGTCTGTTTTTGTTTGGTGAAGATTGCTTCTGAAGAGGTGGTTCATATCATTTCCATTCAGCCACTCTTCAATAAGAGAACCTTCTCTTTTTTTGAGGCACAAGGTCACTTGTGAATAACTCGTTTGCTCTTTTTTTTCCGTGAGGTTGAGTAGAAATCCGTTTTCATTCAGCTTTTCTGGAGGGTATTCTGAGATTGATTTCCCAGTATGAAACATTTCTGCAAGGACATCTAAATCGAGTCCCTGTGGATCATATATTGTACCGGATATGTCAGTCAGGGCGAGCAGTTTCGCTGTATTTGGAAAAAATCGTTGGAGATTAAGGATTTGATTTCCTGCAACATCTCCATCTGGACCGCCGGAAATTTTAACTGTAAATGTATCTTTGTACGGATCAATACCCATGAATTTAAGTGTTTCAATCATGTACACATTCACGCCGAACGAAGTAATCCCATACTCTTTGTGGTTAATCCCAGCGCCAGGCTTTGAGGATATGAATGCTGTACCGGGCTTATAGCCGCAGAGCTCGCTATAGTGAGAGATCCATTCAATCAACACATTGTGCATGTTTTCATCGGGACCTAAATAAATGTACTCAGGGTTGTTCCAGTAGTCTACAACATCTTTTGCTTTAAGCGTTCCATCTGGTAGGCAATTCACAAGGGTAAGCAAGCTGTGTATAAAGGCTCTCTGGGTTTGATAAAGGTACTCAAGTTTCTGTTCTGTTTTAAACGTGAGGAGTTGCGACTGAATTTCTTCTTCTGTACTTTCCTTGCTTATGAGTTCTTTTCGAAAAATATCCATTTCTTGATGGAGTCTTTCGTATGGCTCAAGAAAAATAATTCCTTTTGCGCCTCCTTCAGGGATGTCTTTATTCTTCTTCTGCTGTGTGTATGCTAAATTGTAGCACTCGATAAACACGTTGTTTCTTTCAGCAACCATCTGTTCAAACTTTTGAGGAAGCACTGTTCTCAGTCCACCTCGTGCTAAATCTTTGAAGCGTATGTGGAATCCAATAAAGTGCATTCCTTTTACGAAGAAAATTGCATAGGGGACTTCAGGAAATTTTTCTTTTCGATCAAAAGGAACATGGTTTAGGTATTCAGGATCAAGCCTGAAAGAATATGCTGACTTGTTGTTTCGATAAAAGTTTGTTTTTAACGTAAATTCTATGAAGTTAATTGCTTGAATAAAGCAATTTTTTCTTCGTTCATCGTTTATTTGGTTTCCTGTGTCAAGCTCGTCAATTAATGTGAGCAATGCTTTTTTTTCCTCTTCGTACTTTCTCGCGTCGTGTGTTTCAGGTTCAAATTTACGTTCGAATAGATCGAGGATTCCTTTTGTAAGATCAGGGTGCCTGCAAAATGCTTCTTCAATATTGGAGTACGAATAGAGGTTTGGGTCAGCATGGGTTAAGACTTGATGCACAAAGCTAATCGATGTACGTAGGTAATTTCCTAGATTTCCTCGGATAATACCAGAGTCGACAAAGATTTTTTCAACAAGGTCTGAGTAATCAAAATATTTGAGGGTAACCATTTCTTGGAGGAAATCTTTAATATTGGCTTCTTCCCATGCTGGTTTCCCGTTGATTCCATTCAGGCCTATTCCCATAATTATTATACTTCGTTTGCTGTATGGATCTACATACGTCGCATTGATTCGTGTCACTGAGAGGCCGTGCCTGAAAATGGTTTTTGCAAGCCTATATAAAAAACGGTGCTTCGGTGTATTTCTCCAGGCAAGAAGAATGCGCATTGAAGGCTTGTTGAGGTCTGATCCGTCCCAATCTTCATTATATTGCACATGGTATTGGCAATAGTCTCTCGATTTCGCTCGAAAATACATATCAAGAGCAATAGAAATCCGGTTATCACTTAACGAACGAAGAAATCGGTTGTTCATGTTACAAACAAGTTCATGAAACTGTGTATAGGTTAGTTCTGGATGACTTGCATGTATTTCTTTAAATGTCGTTTGAAGAAGGTCCTCTGAGAGGAGCATGTCACACGATGTTTTTCTTTCATCAGCTTCAGAAAAATAAATCGCAGCGATACGTAGCTTTTTTGTAACTCCGGGAAAGGGGGGTGGTTCGTCAGAAACAAATGTTTGATAGTTGCGTATTCCATATAAATTATAGTGCTTGAGAATACGAATATTTACATCTGGACTATCTAAGAGAAGGACAAAAGCAGCATCTTTTATAAAAATTTGAGAGAAGTAGTTTTGAAGGTGAAATCCGATGAGGTTGTGTACAATGAGCATAAGCTCATTCTGCTCGATCTCTTCAAAAAAAAGAGGGGGCATGTGCTGTTCAAGCCAGGTGTAGTACTCTTTGAACTGCTCACTTTCATGCGTAATAGCAGCTTCAAGCTGATCTTTTGAAGGTCTTCCCCGAGTCATATACCTAACCAGTTCTTGTTCAATTAATTACAACAACCCTGCGAGCATGGTCGTCCTCATATACTTTATCGTAATACATAAAGTAATTATTTTAAACAAAATGGACTACTTAAGGCTCTGTATGTTTGCGAAGAAGGCGCAACGAGTTTAATCCGACAAGCACAGTCCCACCCTCGTGAAGGATGACTGCGAGCCAAAGGGGCACAATCCCGAGGAGTGCCGGCGTTGTGGTAAGGCAGATAACAGCAAGCGCTAGCGTTAGGTTTTGTCGAATAATAGACATAGTTTTTCGTGACTTTTGGACAAGCCACGGGAGCGTTGTCATTGAGTCTTTGAGGAGAACAATATCTGATGCATCAATTGCTGTTGCAGATCCAATCTGGCCAAGTGAAATACCTACTGTAGCACGAGCAAGGGCTGGAGCGTCATTTATTCCGTCCCCAATCATGGCAAGGTCGGTTTTTTCATTTATTTCTTCGACTAAAGAAAGCTTTTGTTCAGGCCGGAGGTCTGCATGAAACACGTCAATTCCAAGCGCTTTTGCAACATGATTCGCAGCGGCATAATGATCGCCAGTCAGCATGATGGGCGTAACGCCTGATTTTTGAGAGAGTGTTTCAATGACCTCCTTCATGTTTGGTCGTATCGTATCAGAAAATTCAAAAAGGAAAATTGTGTCACCGATGAGCAGATACGTAGCTGTTGCATCAGTGGAGGGAAGGGAATGGGCTGTCTTTTGTGCTATAAACGCTCCATTTCCAATAAAAGCCTCTTTTAAAGATCCGTGTACAGTGACACTTCCTTTGACTCCGAATCCAGGGACATTCGAAAATCCTTCAACCTCCATACGAGGTGTATTTTCTTCTTTTGCTTTTTGACAAATGGCATATGCAATCGGGTGGGTAACGTGTTGTTCCAGGGCGGCTGCTATAGATAATCCAACAGTCTCTGAAATCTCTTCGTTGCCTTGTACCTTCTGTATGCGAGCTAGTGAAAGCGCTCCGGTTGTCAGAGTGCCTGTTTTGTCGAAAGCAATTGTTTTGCACCGGGCCAGAGCATCTAAAGTCACTCCACCCTTGGTTAATACGCCAGAGCGAGCGCACGCAGAAATAGCACTTAAATACGCAGTTGGAGTGGCAATGATGAGTGCGCAGGGAGAGGCTGCAATAAGAAACGTAAGCGCTCTATACACAGAGCCCTCAAGGCCTATGTAGGGAATGTGAAAAAGCCATGGCATCCCAAGGGCGAAGAAAAAAGAGAGGGAGATGATAGACGTTGCGTACGTTTTGCTGAATCGATCAAGAAACCGCTGCAACTTTGGTTTTGTTTCTTGTGCTTGCTTTATAAGTGTTATAATACGAGAGAGCGTTGACTCGGCAGATGTTTTTTTTACGTTAATAGTGAGTGTCCCGTCAAGATTCATCGAACCTGCTTGGACAATGTCTCCATTTCCTTTAGAGACAGGAACGCTCTCACCCGTAAGATGAACTAAGTTAACGAAGGAGTTCCCTTTGATCACGGTTCCATCAAGAGGAACAACTTCACCTGCCCTGACAAGAATATGCGTGCCAATAGTTATTTCTTTCACAGACTTTTCATATGCATGTCCTGTTTCATCAATAACAACAGCCCTTGAAGGGGAAAGGTGGTGAAGGTTATGGAGTGCACCCATTGCCTTTTTTGAAACGGCATCTTCCATTGCATGAGAAAAATTAAAAAGGACCAGTAGAAGACCGCCTTCAAGCTGACTTCCTATCAACACAGAGAGAAAGGCGGCAAGTGTCATAAGGATGTCTATATTAATCTCAAACTCTTTAAGGTCTTCTATTGTGTGGACGATTGCAGGTGTTCCTGCAATAAAAAACACAAAGCATAAAAAGAGATTGCTCAATGCAACACTGTGAAAAGAAGAGAGGTATGCAAAAAAAAGGCAGAGACCCGCAAGCAAAGCTGATCGAAGGGGGAGGTTTTTTGCCCACTTTCTTGCTTCAGGAGTAAGAAATGGACTAATACTCTCTTCTTGCCCAGAGGTGAAAAATTCGTCGAAATTTGCTTCGTGTGCGTGACCCATCTACAGAAACCATGTAAGAGCTAATTCTGCGAAAAAATACCCTATGCCAATTGCAAGTAAGAATGTTGCTATATTCCAGACCATTGATCTCGTGGTATCGTTGTTTTGCAGTTTTGCACTGAGATATCCTGTGATAAGCATGACAAGGATGCCTGAAATAAATATACCGTAAAAGCTTCCAAAAACTTCTCCAATAGTGAGAAGAATGAAAGCTGAGAGAAAGCCGCACGCTGCACCAAAACTTTGTTTCAGTGGATGCTCATAGGAAGAGAGCGTGAGACCAAGTTCTTCTTGTAGCATGACCTCTAGGAGGCGATTATCGTCTGCCATGAGCACATCAACGACTTGGGAAAGAAGGCTTCCTGTAAAGCCTTTTGCTTTATACATTTCACTCAATTCTTCTTTTTCTTGATCTCGATTGTTTTTGATTTCTAGCCGTTCTTCGTCGATGAGGCGGTGGACTCGCTCGAGTCGAACCCATCCAAGCAGTGCAGAGCGCCCAACTTTCCAAAAGAGGTATCCAAATCCGAAAAGGTAGATGAATATGCGGATTTTTTGCAGGGGAAATGCAAACAGGGTAAGCAAAAGAAATATCGAAGTAAAGACATAGGATACTTCTTTTGCTGTATCGATAGCAGAAGACATAGAGCCGGAAATCTCTGTGCCATGGTGTTCGTGCATTGCTTGTGCGCCTTTTTTTCTCGCTTCAACCAAATGCTCATGGGCGGATTTTCCTTCAAAGTGATCATGTGTCATACAAGTGCCTTTACTAACGTCTTAAGGGATTCATAATCTTTCTCTGCTATCAGCTCTCTTGCGGAATGCATTGCAAGCTGAGGAATGCCAAGGTCTACAACATCAATACCTGAAAGGTGGGATAAGAAATGCCCAATAGTTGATCCGCATGATCCATCAGAGTGGCTTGTGAAATGCTGAATAGGAATTGCATGCTTCTTTGCAACCACTTCTATGTAAGAAGCTGTATATGCGTTTGTTGCATACCGTTTTTGTGCGTTATGTTTTAGTGAAACACCACCACCTAATAGAGGGGAATTTTGTGCATCATATTTTTCAGGGTGGTTTGGGTGAAATGCGTGTGCCATGTCGATAGAGACGCCAAACCCTTGCGCTTTCCATTCATGAAGTACCAGTTCAGTTTGGCTTGTTGCATGAGCTATTCTCGTAAGGAGTGATTCAAAAAGGGAGCTCATCCCGCCTTCTGCTGTTGCAGATCCAATCTCTTCATGGTCAAAGAGTGCGTGACAAACAAGCGTGTCTTTTGGTTGTTCTGCTTCAAGCAGACCTGTGACCGTTGCATGAACACTTGCAAGATTATCAAGTCGATAACTTGCAATGAGATTTCCATTGAGTTTTCGAGCTGGCTCAGACGGAATGCAGAGGAGTTCAAAAGAGTGTACAGTCTCGCCGCTGCATTTTTTTCGAAGCAGCGTTTCTATCTTTGCACTTTCTTCCATATCAAAAAGTGGTCGAAGGTGCATATGCCTATTTTGTGGCGCTTCTTGCTTTCGATCGAGGTGGATTGCAAGTGAGGGGATTGTAAAGGGAAATTCCTCAAGAGTCACAAGGTGCTGTTTGAGTTTTCCATTTTTTGACGTAAACACTCTCCCTGCTAAAAAAAGGTCTCTATCAAGCCACGTTTTTTGAAGCGGTCCGCCGTACATTTCAACATTCAGGAGATGAGATCCATTGACGAACATATCTGGATGCCTTTTGAGCATATATCCAGGGCTGTCAGTATGCGTTGTAAAAATCAGAAGTTTTTCAATCTGTTTTTTCGGAATCGTAAAGGTAAAAAGCGCACCTCCTTTTCGAACAAAATATGAATTTCCGGCTTTAACCGAAAATCGTTCTTTGAGAAAAAGCTCTTTATACCCTGCGCTTGTAAGCATATCGGCAACGCACTCCGCTGCGTGCCAGGATGTAGGCGCTGAATCTAAAAACGTGCATAAATCGGGAACATCTCTACTCATCTCTTCACTTTATGAGTTCACATCGTTTGGCGTCAAGACAGATATCCCACCAAGAAATGGTTGGAGCACTTTTGGAAGCACAATTGATCCGTCTTCTTTCTGGTTGTTTTCTAAAAGGGCAACCATAAGCCGTGAGGTCGCAAGCCCTGATCCGTTGAGTGTGTGGACAAATTCTGGCTTCTCAGAGCCACGTTTAAATCGTATTTTAGAACGGCGTGCTTGGAAATCAGTGCAGTTCGATACAGACGAGACTTCATAGTACCGGTCTTGTCCAGGAAGCCATACTTCGATGTCAACAGTCTTTGCTGCACCAAAGGACATGTCACCGGTCACGAGAAGCATATTTCTATAGTGGAGGCCAAGGCCTTGGAGAATTTCTTCAGCCGACTCAACAAATGTTTCAAAGAGCGCATCTGAATCTTCTGGCTTTGCAAATGCAAACATTTCAACTTTATTAAATTGGTGCACACGGATAAGCCCACGTTCCTGCGCGCCTGCAGCGCCTGCTTCTCTTCGAAAGCAAGGTGTATAACAGACGTATTTTTTTGGGAGTTCTTCTTCAGAAAGAATTTCATCCCTGTGCAGTCCGTTGAGTGCTGTTTCTGAAGTAGGAACAAGGTAGAGGTCGTAGTCGTCGTCTTGAAGTTCGTAGAATTGCCCTTTAAATTTAGGGAGCTGAGCTGAACCATGCATAATTTCTGGGCGAACAAGAAGTGGAGTCATCCACTGCATAAATCCGTTTTTAATATGAATGCTCAGCATGTACTGGATAAGGGCCCACTCAAGTTGTGCTCCAAGACCTTTATAAATAGGCCATCCTGAACCAGAAATTTTTGCGCCTCTTTTCAAATCAAAAAGATCATGGAGTTCATTCAGCTCAAGATGGTTCTTAAATGGGAAAGAAAAGGTAGGCTTTTCTCCGTGCGTCTTGAGACACACATTATTTGCAGCATCAAGGTCTTCCGGGATTCCATCCTCTGGGAGATTTGGAAGCATACCCATTTCCTCAAAGAACACAGCTTCTTTCTTTCGGAGAAGCTCATCAATCGTTGCAATTTCATCACCGATTGCTCCGACACGTTTCATTATTTCAGATGCATCTTCCCCTTTTCGCTTCATTTCTCCAATTTTTTTCGAGGAGGTATTCCGCTCACTTTTAAGCTCTTCAACAGAAGATTTAAGGGTCCTGATTTCATGATCAAGCGTAAGAATCGTTCCAAGAGAAGCTTCAGGAACTTTCGTTTGAAGTTTTTTTTCTATATGTTCTGGGTTGTCGCGAAGTAATTTTATGTCGAGCATGGATCTTTTCCGTTCATATTTTGCACCAAAATTTTAGCATTATATGGATAAAACAAAAGAAAAAAAAGACTTTTCCTCAGCTGATCTTTCCTGTAAGATGTTGAGGTATTATTAACTTCAAAAGATGACGAGACTCATGGCGGAAAACTACCCGAAAGCTCAAAACCCATTAATACTCCGATTCCATAGACTTATCGATGCCTTTGCAAAGTCTGATGATGAACGGGATTTTTACCTCGACACGGTCGAAGGGTTCATGCTCTACGCTGACCTAGATAAAGGAACCGACGACCTTGACAGACTGCAAAAAGAGCTTGATGCCCACAAGGGGAGATACTGCCTCATTCCCAAAATGACCTTTTATGAAACAAAAAAGTTTATGGAAGGCTTTGTGAATGAAAAGGTCTATGATATCGACACAAAAGAAAAGCTACTCGATATTATTCAGTCTCGTGAAGCTCGTGAAAACTTTCTTGAATTCATTTACGATCACCTCACTGAGCTAGAGAAATGGCAACAATATTACCATGAAAGATCACGGATTCGTGTCATTGAATGGCTAAGAGATAATAATGTTGAATTCGTTTTTGAAGAAGATATTGATATTGTAAAGCCCGTTGTTGAGAAGCTGAAGCAGTACATTTTTGATGAAAAAGTGAGTAAAGATGTGCAAACGGCTCGAAACCAGCTTGAAGCAAAGGCAAAGACGTATTACTCAAACGAAGCTCTGAATCCACGTCCTAAGCGAGGGCGGCCTCCAAAGCAAACAGCAAAAGTTGAGCTCGAGCCGCAGCTTGTTTCGGATATGTTCCAGACAGTTCCGCCACCATGCAGGCCATTTCTTTTCATGCCGGATTACTCTGCAAATGCAGCTACATTCTCTTCAAAATTTGATAGTGAAGCGCAACTTATTGCATCTCTCAAAGGAACAACGAGAGCTAAGGTCGATACGAAACTTGAGGCGCTCTCTCTTCGACTCGAGTCACTTCGCCACCTTTCAGATCGATTGAAAGGCGTCGACGACTTAAATATTGGAAGAGAAAAAGGTGTTATAGAAGCTGTGTCTGATACATCGCACTTTAGCGATGTAAAAGTTTCAAAAGATGATGATAAAATGAAGTCTCTTTTCTCAGGAGCATTGCCACAAAAGAAGGGGAATGTCCCAAAAAAACCTGAAGAACTTCAGGAATATATGGAAAAGAAAAAGAAGGCCGGCAGCAAAATGGTGACACCTCTGACTCGTAAGAAAAAGAAGTCATAATCGAAAGGATTGATCATGCCGGCTGTATCGACTCGAACTGATGTTTTAGCACTCTATAAAAAAGCGCTGACTGCTCGTTTTGTTGATGATAAAATGAGCAAACTTGCTCGTCAAAATAAGGGAGGGGCATTCCACCTCTTCGCGCTTGGGCATGAACTCGTTGGAGCAAGCTTTGGGCATGTGCTTGAGTCTGGGAAAGACTGGGGAGTTCCATATTATAGAGATAGAGCCTTTGCGATCGGTCTTGGATGTGACCTTGATGAACTCTTTGGAGCATTTTTGGCAAGGGAAGTGCCACACCACTCTCGTGGAAGGATGATGCCAGATCATTTTTCTCATAAAGCGCTCCGAATTCCATGTCAGTCAAGTTGTGTTGGATCACAATTTCTGCAGGCAGCAGGCGTTGCTTTAGGGATTAAATTGAAGGGTGAACGGCACGTTTGCTACGTTTCAGGGGGTGATGGTTCAACATCTCAAGGTGATTTTCACGAAATGCTAAACTTTGCGTGTTTACATGCATTGCCACTTGTCGTGGTTATTCAAGATAACCAATGGGCTATTTCAGTCCCCACACATGAGCAGACTGCTGGTGGATGTTGCAGTAGGTATGGAAAAGGATATGAAGGACTTCGTACACTGGTTGTCGATGGAACAGATATTGTTGCCATGCATGAAGCAGCTGCGACAGCTCGAGAACATGCATCCTTACATGGTCCAGTTCTTGTTGTTGCAAAAATCCCACGGCTTGGGCCACACAGCAGTAGTGATGACCCAAAAAAATATAAGTCTGAAGAATGCATGCGCAGTGATGCGTTGAATGATCCGATAGTCAAAGCTGAATCGTACCTTCTCGAACATGAAATTGTTACCCCAGAAGATCTCAGTCAAATACGAAATGAGGTTTTTTTAGCTGTTGAAGAAGCGGCAAAATCTGGAGAAACGTTTCCCCACCCTGATGCATCAGACGCTGAAAAGAATGTTTTTGCTCCATCACATATTGAGCCTCATACCGAAGTGACGGGAGAAGAAATCGTTCTCATGGATGCACTGAATCACGCCCTCCATGAGTCAATGGAAGAAGACGAAAGCGTCCTTGTGTTTGGTCAAGATGTTGCTGACGGGAAAGGTGGTGTATTTGGAATAACAAGAGGCCTCAGTCGAACATTTGGGAAAACTCGCTGCTTTAATTCTCCACTTGCAGAGTCGACTATCATTGGTGTTGCAATAGGTCTTTCACAGTTTGGGTACAGGCCCGTCGTTGAAATACAATTTTGTGATTACATGTGGACTGCAGTCAACCAGCTTTTTAATGAACTCGCAACGCTGCATTATAGATCTGGGGGAGAATGGACATGTCCTGTCGTTATTCGTATGCCGTATGGCGGCTACATCCAAGGTGGTCCATATCATTCGCAAAGTATCGAGGCACATCTTTGTCACGTGCCGGGACTCAAAGTGGTTATTCCAAGTAGAGCTGATGAGGCGAAAATGCTGCTTAAGGCAGCAATTGAAGATCCAAATCCCGTTGTATTTCTCGAACATAAGGCGCTCTATCGGCAACGTGTCTTTACCGCGCAAAAAGAGCCTTCACCGGCATCACGGCTCCCAATCCAACACGCATCAATTCGAAAAGAGGGAGAGGATGTAACACTTATTACGTGGAGTTACCTCTCATCAATCTCATACGAAATATGTCAGCAGCTTCAAAAGGAAGGGATTTCTGTTGAACACATTGATGTGGCAACAGTCAGTCCAATTGATTTTGAAACGATAGCCCGCTCTGTGAAAAAAACGGGGAAAGTGCTTATTGTGCATGAAGCTGTGTCTACATGTGGATTTGGAGCAGAACTTATGGCACGTATAACAAGCGAGCTTTTTGAGTATCTTGATCTCTCACCGATGAGACTTACCGCCAAAATGTGTCCTATTCCATACGCAAAAGCGCTTGAAGACGCAGTCTTGCCGCAGAAACAAGATATTATTGAAAAGCTCCGAGAGATTGCACATAGTTAACAGATTCTTTGTGCGCACGCCTTTTTACAGACTTTATTTTTTCAACGACTTCTTTTCGCTTCCGTCTTCGCTTTGGTGTTTCCTTTTCAAGGATGGGCTCCATATTAACAAGGTGCGCAAGAAGGCTTTCTTGCGTTTTTGCTAGTGCATCTCGCTCAGTTGAAAAAAGAGGATCTTCACCAATATCTTCTAAGACTTTCGCGTTTTCGATAAGACGATCAAGTGTGTCATCCACATCTTGTAGTATTTCATCGCTTGTTTCCAACATAACCATTCCTTCCCTCACCTGGATATGTTTTTTCGAGGGTCTTTTTTTATGCACCCCCACTTTTTATTGCACTGCAGCTATTCAATAAGTCGACTACAGTGTACAATATCTTTCCTACATAATAAAAATAATTATAATTTGTCAAGTATGTTCAAACTTACTCCTCTTGCATCAGGTTCAAAAGGAAATATACTTCTTTTAGAAACAGACGCAACAAAGCTTTTAATAGATGTCGGTGTTTCTGCAAAAAATGCAGAAGAAAGAATGAAAGAAGTCGGCGTCTCATTTGAAGATGTTTCTGCAATTCTAGTGACACATGAACACTCTGATCATATAAAAGGTGTAGAAACGATTGCCTCACGCTACGATATTCCCGTATTTGCAAACGTTGAAACGGCAAAAGCCCTGTTAGAAATGGGTATGAAGGACATTCGCTTTACCATTTTCACCACAGATGAACCATTCATCTACCAGGACCTCAATATTTTTCCTTTCAGCATTCAACATGACACAATGGACCCTGTTGCCTTTACCTTTAAGAAAAATGAAGTGAAGGTGGCCGTGTGTACAGACCTTGGGTATGTGACATCACTTGTGAAATCACATTTAGAAGGATGTCAAGCTCTTGTCATTGAATCAAATCATGAGCCAAACATGGTGCATGCATCTGCGAGGCCTCAAGTGTATAAGACGCGTGTACTAGGAAGGCAAGGGCACTTATCTAATGATATGTGCTGTGATCTTCTAACACATATTACGCATGATGAACTCACTCATGTCTGTTTAGCACACCTTTCAGAAGAGTGTAATAATCCGGAGCTTGCACATAAAAAAAGCCGCGCTGTCTTAGAGAAAAACACCAAACTCACCGTTGCACAGCAGCACTCTGTGAGCGAGTGCATACTTGTGAACTAAACAAACAATTTATTCATTTCGTTCGAATACCAAAAGATAGATGTCTATTTCTAGACGCTGACGAACCGAGTAGGGGTTATTGGAGAGATACCTGTTGCTGTGTTGATGGGTGTAGGAGTGGAGAAATGGGGAGCGCAGGAAGGGAGGGGTATATGTGTATACGCTGACGAACCGAGTAGGAGCTATTGGAGAGATGCCTGTTGTTGTGTTGATGAGTGTAGGAGTGGAGAAATGGGGAGCGCAGGAAGGGAGGAGTATATGTGTATACGCTGACGAACCGAGTAGGAGCTATTGGAGAGA
>JAUIEV010000001.1 GCA_030429605.1 Chlamydiia bacterium
CTTTTTTCTTTCATTCTGATTCTCAGCGTGAAAGTAACCAAGACAATACAGAATTCCTCGATTTTTTCACAAGGGCATTTTTACTTTTTTTTGTATTTTTCTGTATTTCTTGGTTTTCAAATAGTATTTTATAGCTCAAATGTCTCTGTATGGCTTGTAGAACCCATTTTCCATGAAATAGAAATGTGCAAAAATCCTGCTGGATCCTCCATTTTTACTTCGCATCTCTCGACAGGAACGTATCCAAGCGAAACTTCTGGTTCATCAGAGATAAGCGAGAACACAGATGCGAGCTTTTGCTTAGTGTTTTCATCAGCCTGTGCTCGTTGATATAGCTCCACTCTCTGTTCTTTTGCAGTTTCACCTTTAAGTGAAAACATGTTCACGATTTTCTTTGGCAGATTCGCAAGGAGGTTTTGCTCAAACGTCGTTTCGTTTTCACTTTTTCTCATTGCCTTATAAATTGATGAAAGTCGCGTAGAGTAGGCTACGATCGTATTTTTCACGTTTCCTCTTGCTTGTCTTTTAAGAACACTGAGTCGAAACATAGCTTTCCGATAAAATCGTCCGAACTTTTGTTTTAGTTCAGGAAATGACTCACTTGAGTTTTCAACAATATCTTCTTCTGCTTTTAGAATTCTGTAGGTAAGCTCCGGATTTTTGTGTAGTCCTGTTTTTGTATTTTTTTTGTATTCTGTTAAGTACTCTAAAACCTTTTCAGCGCGGGCCACTTCGGTTTCTGCTGTAATTTCATGTACGTGCTGCCGTACATCTTCTGGAAGTTCTGTTGAAACAAAGCGCATTGCGCCCACTGTCATAATTACCGGTAGAATGTATTTTTTCACTGAACACCTCTGGAGTTAGAGTTTAGCTTTCTTTTTTGTTGAGAATACTCTCGCCTGCTTTCTAAAAAAATGTCTAGATTTTTTTTAATACACCTCGCTATCTTCCCTCTCTTTACAAAAAACAAACAATTCGAAGGTGGTTCATGGCAGTCATACCGGAAACGACTATCGCTTTCAACGAACGAAGAGAGTATGCAGGGCGACGAGAAATCACCCCTGCATTACGTGAATACCTCAGAGAGTCTGCTTCAGATCGGATTCCGTGGAACTTATCAGAAGGCGAGATACGCGAAGCTCGAGCATATTTTCTTGAATGTAAGGTAAGAAAGGTTTTAGAGCGGCATTGTATTGAAATCCCGCAGAAATTTACGTTTAAACTACCTCATGAGGACCTTGTCTTTGAAACCCATAAGCCATATGCTCCTAAGCCTCTGTCTCAAAGAGTTTGCCTCATTGTTGAGCGGCCAAGCGGGGAAGGCCTTCGGTTTGACATTGATACAATGAATGGGTCAACAACCCAAAGGGAAAAAGCCGGGCTTGTTGTTATTGGCCTTGCACTTTTGGCTTTTGTCTCATGGCTTCTTTTCAATACAAATGAACCTACGCAAACAGAATAAATAAACAAATACGTTGTGAATTCAAGGAGAAGACACTATGGCAGCAGCAATTTCAACACCAGAATGCACTTTTATATTGAATGGTCGTTCAGAGGCTCTTCCTGATTCAGTCAGGCGGTTTGTACACATTCTTTCAAGAGAGGTTATTTTCCTTCATCGATCTCCCTGCTACGCAGCGTGCTTAAGCCCGCACGAGAAGTATGCTGTGTTCATAGATCGGTTCATCAGGGAAAATTTAGATAGACTATTCCCTGATAAGACGTGGACACTTGAAATTAAGTATCCTGGAAAAGTGTACGGAATCAGTGGATCAAAGCATTGTCGTGGATACACGGTTGTTTCTTTATCGAGTAACACACCTTTTGTTCCTGAAGAGATGAGAAAAAGAAATGATGATATTTTACATATTCCAGACACGCGGCCAGATCTTTTTTCCTCAAGAATTAGGGATACAAATACGACACGCTTAGAGAATCAGTGTCTTGCAATAGCTGTTCTGGTGCTGATTGTTGTGTCGTCACTCACGGCGCTTGGGTTGTCTTCTCCTGGAAATGACATTGCGTAGAAATGTCATTTCCAATGGATATGCTGGCATTATTTAGAAAGCGAGATAAACGCCCATTCCTACAAGAAAGCCAACTCCAACCGGAATCGTTGCTTTTTTCATGTAGGCAAAAAAGGAAATTTTCTCGATTCCCATCAATGCTACACCTGCAGAAGACCCAATAAGCAGCATGCTCCCCCCGGTTCCTGCTGCATAGGCAATCATCATCCATAGCGTGTCATCTACAGGAAATTGCTCAAGCTTATACATTCCCATTGTTGCAGCGACCAGAGGAACATTATCGATAATCGCCGACATAACTCCTATTGCCGTTGCTATGACAGGAAGACTTTTAATGTTGGCATCAAGCCAGTCTGCTAAATCATTCAGGATACCAGCCGCTTCAAGAGCATTCACACTCAAAAGTATCCCTAAGAAAAACAAGATGCTCGAGACATCAACTTTCGTAAGAATAAACGGAACGCGCAGGTGCTGTCGCTGCTCGTATTTGTGATGCATGATATCCGTCACAAGCCACATAAATGAGAGAGAAAAAATCATTCCCATAAATGGAGGAAGCCCCGTCAGCCATTTGAAAATGGGAACAAAAAGGAAGGATAAAATACCAAGAACAAAAATAAGGTGGGCACCTGGCTCAAGCTCAATTGCTCGAATATCTTTTTTAGGAATTGTGCTCTCTCCCTTCACTGTAAATGTGTAGTAGAGAAGTGGTATAATCATAGATACAAGACTGGCAAAAAAGATCTCTTTAATGACTGAAAGCGTGGTAATTTGTCCACCAATCCATAGCATCGTTGTTGTCACGTCCCCAATTGGAGTCCATGCACCACCTGCATTTGCGGCCACAACGACCATAACTGACATCAAAAAACGCTCTGATTTTTTTGGGATCAGCTTGCGCAAAAGAGAGATCATGAGAATAGTTGTTGTTAAGTTATCAAGTATCGCGGAGAGAAAAAATGAAATGAAAGAAATAACCCATAGCATTTTTCTCATCGAGTGCGTATGCAGATAATGAACGACCGTATCAAACCCTTTATGTGAGTCGATAAGCTCTACCAATGTCATCGCCCCAAGCAGGAAAAATAGGATTTGGGAAACGGAGCTTACGTGATGCGAGAGCACCTCAAGCCCCTCCTTAACTGGGACTTGATCACCAATAACGTAGGCAATCCAACAAAGAGCGGCAAGCATCAATGCGGCGGCGGTCTTATTCACCTTAATTTGGTATTCGAAAATGATAGCCGCGTAACCAAGAACAAAAACTATCAATAAAATGACGTGTGGACTAAATAGTGTACTCATACTTCTTTCTATAGGTTATAGATGAATAAGAATAAAAAAATTATTTTATTCTTGCAATAATTATCTGAACATAAGCAGGCTGAAAGCTTACTCTTACAAGGAATAGATTTCTATGAGAAAAACTATCTTTACAACGGTGACACAACCTCTCAAAAGAAAACTCCTTCTTCGAGGTTCTTTTTTTGGCTCCATAGGAATATCAATACTTCTTATTTTTTCTGTGTGGGGAACGGAAGCATTGATTGAGAAGTGGGGAATGTTGATTTTTGCAATAGGAATTGGTCTCATTTCACTTGGAATGATCCCACTTCGAAAAATCCAACGACTTGAACGAATTCCTCATCAAATTACATTTCACTCGTCTGGCCTTCTCTATGAAAAAAGAGGAAAAGAGCCCCTCCTCTTGCCAAAAACGGATATACTCCGACTTTCGTATCTTACTCGTGGTGACATATATGGTATAGAGGTCCTAACGAGAACGTTAGACCGTTTTTTTCTTCCCTATTTTTCTGAAAAATCAGCGGATGCCTTGTCTGACTATATCATGCATGGTGATCAAGCCGACGAGTAGTCCATTGTCTATGACAGGAGCGACTTGAACCATTTTGTCTGGGTTAGACTGCATTCTTTGTGCAGCTTCCCAAGCTGAAATGTGGACTGGAAGAGAAATGTAGGACCGTGTCATCAGCTCACCTACTTCCTTATCGAGCATTCCGTGTTCAGAGCTGCTTAACACTCTTTTCACGTCACCATCCGTAAAAATTCCCAGAAGATGTCCTTGTTCATCTGTGACAAGAACACACCCTTTTCGAGATTTTGTTAGGAGCAAAATTGCGGCTTTGAGAGATGAGGTTTCAGAAAGTGTTGGAATATCGTTTCCTCTGAGCATTAAATCTTGCACAGTAATACTCATTTTTTTTCCAATACTTCCAGAAGGATGGTTTTTATAATATTCTGTTTTTGTTGTTCCTAGCCGCTCCATAACTGCCATTGCAATTGCATCACCGACCATGAGCTGCAAAGTTGCAGATGTTGTTGGAGCAAGGTTAAATGGGCACAGTTCTTGATCAAGAGGCAAAAAGAGCGCTTCGTGTGTGTCAAATGATAGCTGACACTCCTTGGCACATGTCCATGAGATGGTATGCGCACCACGGGAGTGTATAAATGGAACGAGCTTAATAAGCTCCTCTGTTTCCCCACTTTTTGAAAGTAAAAAAACCAGATCTTTTGAATCAACACTTCCTATATCGCCATGCAAAGCATCTATTGGAGAAAGAAATGCAGCTTTTTTTCCTATAGAGGTAAACGTGGCTGCAATTTTCTGGCAAATAAATCCACTTTTACCAACTCCGGAGAAATAAATTGTTCCTGATGTTTCCAGTATTCGATCGACATTTTTCTGGACAGCAGCTTCATCTATTTCTTGAAAAAAATGAGAAAGACTTGCTCGTTGTGTATCAAAGTGCGTTTTTAATTCCATACCAGACGCTATTTTGCTTGATCTCCCCTTTAATTTCATATAAAAACCTCGTAGTAAAGAAATATTTTTCAAGAGGCGAATATGGCAAAAATTGCAGTTGCACATGGGGATGGTATTGGTCCAGAAATTATGGATGCAACACTCAAAATTTTAGATAAAGCTGGCGCTCAGCTTGAAATAAACGAAGTAGAAATTGGTGAAAAGCTCTATCTTCAAGGACACGAGACCGGAATTAATCCAAAGACCTGGGACACAATCTTACAAGCTGATGCTTTTTTAAAAGCGCCGATCACAACTCCTCAAGGTGGAGGGTTCAAAAGTTTAAATGTGACAGTCCGCACAACACTTGGGCTCTATGCAAATGTGCGTCCGTGTGTCTCATATGCTCCCTATATCGACACAAAGCACCCAAGTATGGATGTCGTCATTGTACGAGAGAATGAAGAAGACCTCTACTCCGGCATAGAATATAGACAGACGCCTCATGTCAATGAATCAATTAAGCTTATTTCACGAGAAGGGACAGAAAAAATTTGTCGGTATGCTTTTGAGTATGCTGTAAAACACGGCCGTAAAAAAGTGACCTGCTTTACGAAAGACAATATCATGAAGTTTTCTGATGGGCTCTTCACTTCAGTCTTTAAAGAGGTAGCGGAAGAATACCCTGCTATTGAAAATGAGCATTGGATTGTTGATATCGGAGCTGCAAAGCTTGCCGATACACCTGAGAATTTTGACGTTGTCGTTCTTCCAAATCTATATGGAGATATTTTATCAGATGTTGCAGCACAGATAAGCGGTTCAGTGGGCCTTTGTGGCTCTGCTAATATTGGTGTACACGGCGCTATGTTTGAAGCAATTCATGGATCTGCTCCTCGTCGCGCTGGGCAAAACATGGCAAACCCCTCGGGACTCATTCATGGGGCAATTCTTATGCTGCTACACTTGAACCTTCCTGATGTTGCTTCAAAAGTGCATAATGGATGGCTCGCAACCATTGAAAATGGATTCCACACCTACGATATTTTCAAAGAAGGGATCAGTAAGAAAAAAGTGGGCACAAAAGAGTTTGCAGATGCTGTTATTTCTCATCTCGGATCTCTTCCTAAAAAACTTCCTGCAGTCCATTATGAACCTCAAACACGCTCACAACACGTTTCACACTCAGATCCAAAAACGGTTCATTCTCGTGAACTTGTTGGTACTGATGTTTTTATATATTCACGTGATACTGCAAAAGCCCTCAGTGATAGATTCGGTGGTCGAACAATCGGTGGGATGACATGCAAGTATATCGGAAACCGAGGCGCTAAAATTTATCCAAATGGTATGGAGCAAACATTTTGTATTGAACAGTTCAGGCTACGATTTATGCGTGATAAATGTACGCTGCACGATATCATTACGCTACAAAAAGAACTCACCGAAGATGGTGTCGACATTATAAAACTCGAGCATCTTTTTGATATTGATGGCACTCCCGGGTACTCAAATGCACAAGATATTGCAAAGTAATACTTGAATAGACACAGGCTGGTTTGCTACTATCTCATCTCTTTGGAGGTTTTTGATGCAACAAATCAGCCTGTTTCTTGGATTTTGTTTTTTTTCTTTCCACGCATTTTGCACTTCACCCTTTCTTCCACCACATGATGTGCGGCTTTCAACCGAATCAACCTATATCGAGCATGATCAGTTTGGTCAAAAACACCTCCAAACGCTAGGAGAAAAGCTGAAAGAATCGTGCACAAAGTACGGCACTTTACCGGGACTTGCTGCTCCTCAAATCGGTGTTTTTGAGCGTCTTATTACAATTGATCTCAATGCTGAAAAAAAACTGCACTCCCCAGCGACACTTCCCCAATATGAAACCTATGTCAACCCGCAGATCATTTGGAAATCGAAAGAAACCTCATTAGATAGAGAGACCTCATGTACTACCCATCCATTTGCTGGAATCGTTCCACGTCATAACTGTATCAAACTTTGCGCATATACTGTTGATGGAGAAATTGTTGTGGAGGAATTTTCAGGTGCTCTCGCCCGAACAATCCAACAAATGATTGACCACTTAGACGGCATTCGATTTCCTGATAGAATAGAAAGCGACGAAGCAATTCATGTTGTAACTGATGACATGAAATCTCAATATGAAAAACAGTGGATGGATTGGAACATAACAGTCTCAAAAAAAGAATGGGAAAAGATCAAGAAAGGTGAGGCCTTTGTCATTCCTGTGATCGACGGCCCTCAACCCAAGCTTGAGAATGACTCAATGTGACGCTTGATACTTGATAATACATCACATCCATAGATCCCGTCGACTACCCTGTGATCAAAACTGAGAGTAAGTGAGACCCTGTCTTGCACCCCTATTCCACCTGATGGCAAAGCCACTACTTTTTTCTGGACGCTTCCAATACCCAAGATCGCCGTTTGCCCATGTGGAATAATTGGTACTCCAAGCTCTATTCCAGACATACCAAAGTTAGTGATTGTAATTGTCGCTCCCTCCAGGTCTTCATGAGAAAGCTGTTTGTGCTGCACTTTCTTTTTTATGTTAGCCAGTGCAGCGACTTTTTTTCCGAAGGGAAGCGTTTCTGCTCTGTGCACTACAGGCACAAGTAGACCGTCCGGAACGTGTACTGCGACACCAACATTCACGTGCGTATTTTTTCGTATTCCTTCCTCCAGATACGTCGCATGAATAAAGGGATACTCGACGCACGTCGCAACAAGTGCTTCAATTAAATAGCTGGTAAGGGTCAGCTTAACGCCGTGTTGGGTAAAGAATCGGTGCTTTTCTCTTGATATATGAGCCATCAACCCTGTCACATCTACTTCAGAAACAAGTGTAGCTGCTGGAATTTCTTGAGCACTTCGCTCCATATGCGACGCAATTGCAGCCCGCATTGGACTGAGCTGCACAACGCCCTCTTGGGCTGGCTTTGCTGCTCTCTTGGAGACAAATGCCTCTATATCTTTTTTTGTTACACGTCCAAAGGAACCTGTACCGTCAATTTTTTCTATCTGTGAGTGTGAAATCCCATGCTCGCGCATGAGACGAAGCACAGCCGGTGAGAGGAATGTGTTTTTTTCTACAGGTTCAGTGGTAGGTGACGTTTTCTTTTCCGGAACAGAAGCAGGAAGTTGTGGCGCTTCACCTTCACCTTGCATCGTTGCGATTGCAGCCCCGACACTAAGTTCTTCTCCCACGTTTGCGATACACGACACAAGGATTCCTTCAACTGGTGATGGAATTTCACTATTCACTTTATCTGTTGCGACTTCCACGAGAGGCTCATCAAGGCGAACAAAATCACCCTCTTTCTTGAGCCATTGTACAATTGTCGCAGAAACGATACTTTCTCCCAATTTAGGAAGAGTAATTTCGGTTGTTACAGCCATGTTACTTCGTGGTATTTCTTCGTGTTGAGTTGGTTTTCTTTCTTCGCAACGTAGACAGCAGCGACACCGTCACCCAGAATGTTCACAACAGCGGACATCATCTCACGTATTCTATCTACTCCAGCGACAAGCGCTATGCCTTCAATAGGAAGCCCCATTGCGCTCAGGACAACAGAAAGCATAATAATCCCTGTTCCAGGTATTCCAGCGGCCCCAACCGCCGAAATCAGCGCTGTAACATACAGCACTAAAATATTAACCCATGACACTTCTATTCCGTACGCTTGTGAAATAAAGACGGCTGCAACGGCCTGCCCTACTGCAGCTCCATTCATATTGATTGTTGAACCGAGCGAAAGTACAAATCCTGCTATATCACCCGAAACACCCAAGTGATCTCGAGCACATTCTAGTGAAACCGGAAGTGTTGCCGAACTTGAATTCGTTGAAAATGCAAGAACGATTGCATCTTTCATTCCTTTGAAAAAAGGGATGGCTTTTACTCCAGCAAGCAGTTTAAGTGACAAAGTAAACACAATTCCGATCTGTAAGATACACGCTATGTAATTACACAAAAGAAACTTAAATAAAGGGAGCACCACTTTCAGCCCAATAGAGCTAACAGAGGATGCAATGAGTGCAAACACCCCGATTGGCGCAAGCTTCATTACCGTGTGCGTCAACGAAAACATCACTTCGCACACAGACTCAAAAAATGTTAAAACGGGCTTTCCTTTCTCTCCTGTGACTGTGATAGCAAATGCAAAGAATATACCAAACACGATGATCTGAAGAATATTCCCCTCTGCAAAGGCCGCAACCGGATTTGACGGAATAACAGAAAATATAAAGTCGACGATTCCGATTGAAGCTGAGCTATTTGCCCCGCTTGGAACCTGTAAATTAAGCCCTTCACCTGGAAGTAGAAGGTAGGCAAAAATAAGACCAAGTGTAATGGCAATCACTGTTGATCCTGCATAGTAAAGCAGTGTTCTCAAGCCAATTCTTCCAAGCTTTTTTGGATCATGAATATGACAAATACCGCTGACAAGCGAGGAGAAAACAATGATTCCAACAAGCATTTTCAAAAGGTCAATAAACGCTTTTCCAACTTGCTCAAGCAAGGGTATTGGTTTACCAACCAGTATACCTAAAAGAAGCCCTAAAAAAAGGCCTAGTAAAATTTGAAGCCATGGTTTCATATTGATAACTTAGAATTGCGGGTTACCCGATAGACGAGCGGAGTTTATCAAAATTCTTTTTTCCAAAACGAATATCAAGATTTACTTTTACATATCTGATAGATAGCTCGGATTGTAAATGAGGGGAGATTTTAAGGAAATCCTTTTCTGTACAGAGAAGAGCCGTTGCTCCATGGCGCGCGCCCTCTTGCGCAAGGCGCCTAAGCTCCTCCTCTTCAAAAAATGCATGGTCTGCAAATGCATGCTGTGCAACAAGTGAAACACCATTTTTTTCAAGCATTGAAAAGAATCCCTTAGGGTATCCTATACCGCAAAATGCCACCGCTTTTTCCGGGAGATCTCCTTCTACAACATATTCGACACCAATTTGAGGCGCTGAGGTGTATTTTTTAATCGCTAATTCTAACGCTGGATCGTACTTTTCGGCATGGGTAATAACGACATAATCTGCTTTTTTGAGTACCTTCGGGTTTTCCCGAAGAAGGCCTGCAGGCAACACCCACCCATTGTCAAAGGGGTTTTTTGCATTAATACACACAACTTCAACATCTTTTTTCAATGCGTGGTGTTGGAGGCCATCATCGACAATCAGTGTGTTGTGCTGCTTTGCTGCAACGCCTGCTGCATCCGCTTTTTTTCTCGAAACATACACATGTGCCTGTGGCAGATGACGAAGATGCAGGAGCGGTTCATCACCAACTTCTTCAGGTTGAACGGATGTACCATACTGGAGCGAATAGACTTTTTGATCTGGGGTCTTTCCGAAGTTTCTCGCACAAATTGCAATGTTGTCACACGCACTGCAGAGAAGGTGTATAAAAGAGGTTTTTCCTCCACCACCTGCAATGACATTTCCAATTGAAAGCACACGTGCAGCTACCCGTTTTTGTTTCCAGACACCGGTTGTGTATAGCCATCTATGCATGAGCCCAAAAAATCGATACAATCCACTCAGAGGAATCAGCAAATAAAATAACGGATGCTTCCACTTTTTTGCTTGTATTGAGAGTACCCTGTGCTCAACCATTGCTTTCAGGTTCATAAGAGCGCTTGCGTATCTTCGAGAAGCTCGTTGAGTAGTTCACTGTGAGATTGTCTCAGTTTTTTCTCCACCATTTCTATAATGATGTGGATGGAGGCCATGTGGGCTTCTTGCACCCTATCAGAGAATGGAAATCCTTCAACAATCCACTCAAAGTCACAAACTCCCTTGAGTGCTCCACCGGTCTTTCCCAAGAAAGCAACTGTTTTCATAGACTTTTTCTTCGCAGAAGCGATGGCATGAACAAGGTTTGCTGAGTTGCCACTTGTTGTCAGTGCAACAAAGATATCACCTTCTTGCCCCAATGCTTCTACTTGTCTCGAAAACACAAATTCAAATCCGGCATCGTTACTGACGCATGACATTACTCCTTGATCTCCCAGTGCGATGGCAGGAAGAGGGCTTCTTTTTTTTCTAAAATATCCGGTAAATTCTTCAGCGAAATGCATTGCATCACAAAGTGATCCTCCGTTCCCTGCGACAAGCACTTTTTTTCCAGAGACAAACGCATTTTTTATGAGGGTTGAAACGTCATCGATAAACGACACCGCAGTATCGGATGTGAGAAGTTCTGCTGCTTGCACAGCTTCTTTTGCTGATTTCAATATTTCCTGATGCATGTGTCCACCTCAATCGTTGTGAATGCGTGACGATTATACCGATTGCAGCTTATTTTTCGTCCGAAAAGTCATTTTTTTCTTCAGTATTGGATGGATAAGCGTCATCTCTCTGTGAATGAGCGCAATCCCATTTTTATATGTATGCGTGCTTCCATATTTTGTATCTCCGTAGATTGGATGCCCACGAGAAGAGAACTGAACGCGTATTTGGTGGTACCTTCCAGTGAGGAGTGTAATATAGACGAGGTTTCCTTTCACCTCATACATCAGCGTCGATTTTTTACCTGAGGGCGCGACCACACTGTAGTGTGATTTTTTCAACAAAGTGTCTGTCCATGTGCCACGCGGCTCTTTCAACTTTCCTTCAACAGAGGCAATATATTTTTTTTCGATCTCTGAACAGCGCTGCATTTCAGACAAGCGAGAGAGTGCTTTTTTACTTTTAGCAAAAAGAACAACACCTGCCACAGGCGCATCAATTCTATGCACCGCATACACGAACACATTCCCGGGCTTTTTGTCTCTTTGTTTAATATATTGTCGAGCCGCTTCTTCTAAACTTCCTTCACCTTGGGTTGGCACGCCGTGTGGCTTATCAAGTACAAGAAGATGGTTGTCTTCATAAAGAATGTGTATCATCTTTGGCGCACTACCTCGTAGAGCAACAAGGTGGTTGCTGCAGCAACGTTCAATGAGTCTGCACAGCCTCGCATTGGAATTCGAACTTGTATGTCAGCTTCTTGCATCCAAAAATCTGAAAGACCAAGCTGCTCTGTTCCGACAACGAGTGCAACAGGGCCTTTTACATCGACTTCAGTAAACACCTGTTGTGCGTCTGGAGTTGCTGCAAGAATTTGAACACCTTTTGACCGAAGGTAGGCAAGCGTTTCCGCTCCAGATGCAACGGCAACAGGCACTGTGAAAAGTGTCCCAACTGAGGATCGAACAACATTTGGATTAAAAATATCTGTACATTGATCACACACTATGAGTCCATCGACACCTGCTGCATCAGAGGAGCGAAGAATACTTCCCAGGTTACCCGGTTTTTCAATCGCCTCTGCAACAATAAAAAATGAGGGGTCAGTGGAAGGCAGCTTTTCTAGCGTTGTCGAAAACATTGGCGCCACTGCAAGAAGCCCATCAGGGCGATCTCTATACGAAATTTTTTCAAAAATATGCTTCGAGACTTCACAAAGCTCGGCACCGGTTTGTTCAAGAAGGGCAGTTTCATTTTCTCCTAAAAATAATTCAGGACAATAATAGACTGCCTCAATGCTTTTACCCCCCTCACACGCTCGGAGGATTTCACGATATCCTTCAATGAGAAATCGGTTCTCCTTATTGCGAGCTCTTCTATCACGCAGCTTAACAAGTGACTTAATTCTTGGGTTTTGTGCACTGGTCAGTATCACTGGAACCACCTCCCAAAAGTACCTGCAGGCAACTTTCGGAGTGCGCCATCCAATACAAGCTCTCCTGAATCAACGGTGCCCTTCTCACCAAATGCATCGCGTAACAAATTCTCAATAGTCAAAGGAGTAATGCCGGGCGTGTGACATGTAAAGAGCACAAAAGAGGCGTCTTTAGAAAGCACATTTCGAATAGCTCCAAGCAGCTTATGAATATCCCGCTCAATCTTAAATACTTGCCCTTTCGACCCTCGACCAAAGGATGGAGGATCAAAAAGAACACCATCGTACACACTTCCACGTTTCGCTTCGCGCAGAAGAAACTTCATGACATCATCTACTATCCATCGAATGGGAGCATCATCAAGCCCGTTAATGTGTGCATTTTCTTTTGCCCAATCGATCATCCCTTTTGAGGCATCAACATGGCATACTTCAATCCCTTGCTTTGCAAGAAACATCGTTGTCGCTCCCGAATACGCAAAAAGACTCAACACTCTTTTTTTTGCATGCTTTTTTAAAAAAGGCCACTGTGTTGCATGCTCCGGAAACACTCCCAGATGACCGAAAGACGTTGGCTTCAACTTGAGAAGTACTCCATTGAAATCAACAGTCCAGTCCGAAGGAAGTTTTTTTGCATATTCCCAGCCTTTTTCTTTTTCACGAGAAAATGAGGCATCAACTTGAGGGTGCTTTGGGAGTTTCCAAAGTGCCGCAGAACAGGGCCGCTCTATAATATACGGTCCAAACTGTTCTATTTTTTTCTCATCACCGGATGCAAGCAGCGCATACGTCATTGACACTTCCTCCAAATCATTTCAAGCGCAACATGCGCAGAATGTTCTATAATTGTCTCTCTACTTCCCTTGCGAGTTAGCTTTCTTGTCTCGACATGGCCAGACCTCTCTGCAAGTGCAATCCACACCGTACCGACCGGCTTCTCATCTGTCCCGCCAGTTGGACCTGCAACACCTGTTGTTGCAACGGCAAGATCAGACTGAAGCACGTTCAATGCTCCTTGTGCCATTTGGCATGCCACCTCCTCGCTCACAGCACCACATGTTGATAAAACATGTTCGTCCACATGTAAAACATCTACTTTTGCTGCATTTGAGTACGTGACAAGCGATCCCATAAAATACGCTGAAGCGCCGCTATGCCTTGTTAAAGGTGATGAAAGAGCACCTCCAGTGCATGATTCTGCACAGCCAAGCGTTATTCCTTTTGCTAACATTGCTGAATGGACAGCAAGACTAATATCTGAACTTTGTTCAGAATAGATACACTCTGCAAAAGCCTCTTTCAGAAGTCGATGTGCCTCGATGACGTTTTTTTCATCAACTCCAAGGCAATAAATAGAAAGCCGTCCCCAGGAGGGACATATTCCAATTTCTATTCCTGATAAAGAGGTCTCAATAGCTCGAATTGTGGGATCAAAATCACTTTCAATACCTCCTGTGAGATACAGCGAACGGGCAAAAAATTCTGAAGGAAAAGATGTTTTGATGTAAGGCAAAAGACCCTCTTGAAAAATCTGCTTCATTTGGGAAGGAACGCCCGGCAAAGACGCAACTTTCTTATGAAGAACAAATCCGAGTGCCGTTCCATGTGTATTTGGGAAAAGTGTCGCAGAGGCAGGATACGTGGCTTGATGTGCGTTATCTGGTAAAAAAGGGAAGCGCTCATTCAGCATTTTTTCTATATCCGGGTGATGCTCCATACCAACAGCAAAATGTCTCGCAACAGCTTCTTTTGTAATATCATCACCTGTTGGGCCAAGCCCACCTGTTGTAATCACAAAATCTGCTTCTGCACATGCCACACTGAGCGCACGAGCGATTGTTTCAGCATCATCCGAAATGGTTTGAGCAAATGTTACCTTATACCCAGCCTGGAGAAGTTGATCTCCTATAAATGCGGCATTTGTGTTTACCGTCTTTCCTGTTAACAGCTCACTCCCAATAGAAATCAGTGCTATTTTCATCGCATACTCCGCAGTGTCGTTTGGACCAAAGAGCCATCTACCAAAACTTTTGCAGGCTTGGTCATTTCCCGTATCCATTTCTGCATTTTTTTGTAGAGAGGCGTATTCACAAACCCTTCTTCGGTCAGTACATTTTTTCCGATTCCTTCTTTTTCATTCATAAAAAGGAGGGGGTACGAAAACTGAAGTCCCCAAGGGGCGGCATTACTCCCAAGCGTTCCCGGGTGAACTTTGCAATCATCTGAAACTGTGTACGTACTCAATCGAACTTGTATATACGGAAGATGTGGAGTCACAATCACACCTGATGCAAGGCGCTTCAAGGAGAACACCGAAGGATCTTGCGAAAGACCGACAGTGAGCGCTTTTCTAAACGCTGTTTTATTCTCTTCCTCAGCCTGTAAAAATTGTGCATATGTTGTAGTGAATCTACTTAGAGACTCAATACATGCATCACGTGTACAAAGCTGGCCAACTAGGTACGCATGGTGAAGCGAGAGCGCATCAAACAAAGAGGAAAGGCCCTCTAACGAAAGCTTCAGGTGAAAGTGCTGCCACTTGCTGACGTGCATCACACCAAAGTCACGAGAATCATTGTAAGGAATATTTTCAAGCAGGGAGTTTACGTCCATAAAAACTATCCAGGAGCAATAAACCAATGCCGGTACATACAGCGACATCAGCCACATTAAACACCGGATAATGATACCCCCAAAGGACAAATTTTACCATATCTATGACATGTTTATAGTAGAGCATGTCAAAAATATTCCCGATAGCCCCAGCTATTATTATGGTAAGCGCAACTGACCGGAGCATAGGCCCTTTGAAACGAAGGACATACCAAATAAGAATCGAAACAAGAAACAACCGCCCAACAAGAAGTAAAAAAGAATATTGAGAAAACATGCCCCAAGCAGCACCTGTGTTCCCGACGTATGTGAGCGACAGTGATACGCCAAAAAAATCTTGAAATATGCCGATCCCGCCATACGGATATGAACCAAAGGAGCTCCGAGGCATAACAAGATATGTCTTCGTCGCCCATTTGGTCAGCACATCCATCGCAAGCACCCCCCCAAAAAGGAGAAAAAGGATGCTTCGCCTTGTCACTGTATAAGCCCTTTTTCTAGCTTGTCCTGCGCAGCAACTGTCATTGTTGCATATGGAATCGCTTCAAGCCGTCGCACAGGAATATCTTCGTCTGTTAGGTCGCACTTTCCGTATGTCCCCTCATCAATTTTCTCAAGAGCTCTATCTATCTGACGAAGCACTTCAACTTCTTTCCCCGTCACTTCAAGACTGATATTACGAATGAAATCGTCCGTTCCTTCATCAGCCTGATGCTGAGAGTATCCTTTCATTTCATCATTTGATTTCACATCTTCAGATGCTGAACTGACACTGTTTGTCAAACGAGCTCTTAGGGCAAGAAGTGTGTTTTTAAAACTTTCGATTTCTTTGCTAGTGAGTGTCATCTTGAACCTCAATTACGAATTAACTTCTACTTTTTCTTTACCAGGGTGCGTACTTTCGATCGCCTCCACGAGCTCATCGATATCTTTAAACCGCTTATAAACGCAAGCAAATCGTATATATGCAACAGTATCAAGCTGCTGAAGGTGTTTCATGACAAGCTCTCCCATCTCTTTCCAGTCGATAGTACGTGCTTGCCTTTCCATAAGTTCTGCACTAATTTTTGCTGCAAGTGCTCTCACCTCATCATGGCTTATCCGCGTATGCCTTGTTGCAGCAGATATTCCCCTGATAAGTTTTTCGATGTGAAAGTCTTCATATCTTCCATCTCTTTTCAGTACTTGCATTGAAACATCAACCGTCTCAAACGTAGTGAACCTATTCCCACAATTGAGACACTCTCTTCTTCTCCGAATCGCATTCATTTCGCTGGCATATCTTGAGTCTGTAACTTTTGATTCCATGTGGCGACAAAACGGACACTTCATACGCGATACCTTATGAGCTTTCACCCTCTACTAGGAGGTACTTCTTACTCGAGAGGAATATTATTATTCCAGTCAAAAATCAGTGGCGGGGACTATATCAAAAAAAAATAAAAAGAAAAACAAAAAGAGCTCTTTCTGAAGAGCTCTTTACATTAGGCCATAGAAGGTGCTTATGAACCTGTCATCATTGCAGTTATTTCTGGCGCGGCATAGAAGGTAAATGCAGTGAGCGCAATAATTTTCGCAACCGTAGCCGAGGCACTAATGAGCTCCAGGCACGCTGCACCAACCAGAATCGTCACTCCAACTTTAGCGAGAAACTTGACCCGAGGGTCTTTCACTCCCATCTTGTCCATTACGTCAGGAGTATCGAGTGCACTGAGCGCAATATACCCAGCGGTACAAGCAAGAGCACACGGTCCAATAAAATAAGAAACCGCGAGCATTGCTGTTTTTCGAGCTACGGGATTTTCGACTGTAAACCGCCCGACAGCAGAAAACGCATGAGAAACTGATGCCCCTATATGAGCTGCAACATTCATTATTCTCCTCCTTAAGAGTATAATTAGCCACAGTATACTACATATAGAATTACTATCTGAATAAAACAAATTACTATTTAATAGTTATTTTTGTAATTTAATAGATATTTATCAAACAACAACTCATTAGCCCTTCTCATTCTTTGCGTTAATTTTGTACGCTTTTGCAAGGACACTTTTTTTTGATAAAAAAAAGGATCAACACCACCATTCGTTGTTTTCATGCGTTTTTTATACGACATCCAGACCTCTCGGCGAAGAAACGTAAATCTTTTTTTAGCAACAAAAGTATCTGATTGAGACACGCCTAACAGCGCACTCATTTTTGAAAGTATTTTCAGCGGCCGGAGTATCATATCTTCATACGTGATAATACACCTTCGAGCCGGATCCCATTGATCATAGAGCTCAAGCACACTGTAGTACTGCTGAATAACCTGAGCTTGCGGCTTTGTCCAACCTAAGCGCTCCCAGCGAAGCAGGACTTCTTTATAGTCTCTTAAGGTAATAAAGAGCATTCCTCCTGAATCCTTGAAGGGAGCAAACGCAGAGGGGCAATGCGTCCCAAAAAAATCATTGCGAAGAGGCGTATCATCTACAGACACCGCGAAGAGGTTGTTCCATCCGGGATCAATCGTCCACACGCACCCTTCATGTGTAAGGCTCGAGAGCATTGAAAGGAGTAGATTTGTTCCGGTCCGTTCAGCTGTACAGACGTATATCTCACCAGACCTTCCATGCGGCTGCACCCTCTCCCCCTTCCATTTTGTCACAGAATAGGAACAGGACAGTGTTGCACAGGAAATAAAACAAAGAATGCGAAACCAATATATAAGCATAGAGTCTTTTAATTCTCACGATGACGTAACAGGGCGCTTTACAGCAATCACTTTCATCGTTTAGAATCTTGAGGCTCCAATATGGAGGGGTGGCTGAGTGGCCGAAAGCGCTCGCTTGGAAGGCGAGTATGCGTGAAAACGTATCGTGGGTTCGAATCCCACCCCCTCCGTTTTCTCATATTTTTATCCTTCAGAGCTAAGAAGCTGGACTGCCCGTCTTTTTATTTTTATTACCAACAGATTCCTAGAATTGAATTCCAGCGCCTACTCGGGGAATAGGAATAAACTCTCCTGTGTAAATGAGATCTTCAGCTCCTTTTGCCCCAAGATCTGAAAAGCCTAAAGGGAAACCTAAAACATCTCCAAATAAATAGGCTTTTATGAATTTGCTTTTTGGCATACAAACTTGCACTCCAATTACACTACCTATACTATTCTCTATGTTAACTGGCCGTTTACCTACTTCATAAAGTTCACCTCCACGATACCTCCAATATGGTTTTCTATGCGTATAGGGAACACTGATCAAACCGGTTGATACACTCGCTCATAAAAAACATAGAGGCTGGTTACTAGAGAGGCGCGCTGAAAATCACATAAACAAAAAAGAAGCCGCAACACTCTTAAGGAGGAACGAATGACTTGTGCGCTGATTTGACGCGGTTTAGCGCGTAAAAAAGCCAAATGTAACCACTCTCAAGCTTTACAAAAAACCTTAGCAAAAATTGCTAAGTTTTTTACATTGGAAAACTTATCCGTAACCAGTATGCAAAAAGAGGGTCGTCGAATAAAACTCTCCCTTTTGCCGTCCCTTCTTCGTCTAAAATTCCTTTGATTTTTAGTGCCTTAATAGAATTATGAAGGGCAGGCGCACTTGATATTTCATACTTTACAAGCTGCTCTTTTTGAAAGAGCGAGTGCTTTTCATTAGCTGCAAGTCTTAACGCCCTTTGCTGCGCCAATGTAAGCGAATTCAAGAGAGTCTGATAGGCATAAGCATTTTGTCTAGCAACGGTATCTAGAACTTCTTCTACATCGTCAATATCTACTGCCGTTCGCGCCAGAGCAACTAAATGAAAACAAACCATTTGAACATAGTTCGGTGTATCCTGAACTAACGCTCTAAGATGATTGATAGCTTCTGTGCTGCATTTAACCCCTACCATTCTGAAACGCAAGATAACCCAATCAGAAAAGCTTGACCCAAAAGAAGGAAACTCAATTATCTGACAAGAACGGTACAGGGGGCGAGATGGGTCGTTCAACATATCTGAAATTATCCCTTTCCTCGAACCAGTGAAGAGAAAAGAAACATTGGGTAACTTTTGAAAATGAGTACGAACTGTCGCCTCAAGCCAGCCCTTGTCTTCAAGTTGCGAAATCTGCTGAAATTCATCTAATGCTATAACTACCTTATCACCTAGATTTGTCAATTCATCGAGTAAATCTTGAATTCCTGCCCTCACCTCTTCTTCATCAAGTTGACCCAAACTGAACCCTAGACTTGGATTTGGCCTTCCTGTGTGAGGGTCAATTTCTAAATTGAGATGAGGCTTTAAACGACCTATTTTTTTCCACCAGTTCTTCAGTCTATTTTTAAGACGTTGCTTTTTTCTTAAGGCTCTTAGAAATTGATGAAGGAAATCACGATGAGATGTCACATTGAAAATATCCACTAAAAGACAAACATATCCCTCTTTTTCAATATGTTCAAACAAATCAAATACGAACGAAGTCTTCCCAAATCTTCGAGGCCCCATTAACACGACATGGATATGATTCGACAAAAACTGCCGAACTGTATTAGTTAGCTCAGGACGCGGAAAGTAATAATCTCCATGAACCGGGTTACCAAATTTAAAGGGATTTTCTGTTAATTTTACCATACCACAATTTTTAACAAAATGCTTAAAAATTGGCAAGGATGAAAATCGAACGATCTCAACTTTCTTGTGAAAAAATAGGGTATTTCTCTACTACTTTTGCCCAATCAGAAGTTCTGAATGCACCCAACCACTCCCTCCGATTCCTCATATTGCGCTCTTTATTTCCTAATGGCTGAGACGCTGGGCTTGCCGTCTTTTTTGAGAGTGCTACTTCAACTCGTTTGTTATGTAGGAAGTGAAATCGAGTAGAAGCTGCTGGACGGTGCGTTCTTTTTCGTGTGGCGCATATGGTGCTGACGTTGGATGGTCCCAGACTGTGCCGGGCCATGCAGGATCGCCCGAGTGTCTTGCTATGACATGGACATGCAGTTGGGGCGTTTTATTCCCTATCGCTGCAACATTGATTTGTATTGGATCAAATGTGTTCCACAGTATTTTTTGAGCCCAATCTAATTCTTTCATGAGTTGAAGTTGATCTTGTGGATTCAGATCCATTATCTTGCCAATTTTTTCTCGACGAGGCACCAAAAAAATCCAGGGGTAATAGTGATTATCTTCTAATAAGACCGAGCACAGAGGCAGGTCAATGATATACGTTTTAGAGGCTAAATTAGGATGCAGTTGAAAAGGCATAGTTAATCACAATCGTTCAATAAAAAATTGAGGCGTATCAGAGAGAGGAAGCTGGACATGCTTTTTTTCAAAGTAGTGTTTCTGAATCCTCTCTGCCATGATTCCTGTTTTTGTTGTCAGCGCAGACGCAAGCCCAAAAGTATTTGCTCCCCGAATATCCGTTTCGGGCGTATCACCTATCATAACAATTTTTTCAGGTCGGGAAATCCCTTCTTTTTCAAAGAAAGCGAGCGCGCTTGTGTACACTGCAGCATACGGTTTTCCTATGTACACAACGTGTCCCCCAAGATCCTCATAAAGCTGCGCAATACTTCCTTGACGAACAACGGCTCGTGGTGGAGAGCCTTCATGAGCAAATCGGTCAGGATTTGCACAAACCATTGGGAGATTTGTTTCTCGTAATTGTTTGACCTCTTCTAGAAAAACAGTCGGGTCAGTTTGATCCTCTCCATCAACATGTGGTATCGAGATATAGATAAAATCAGCACACGATACATCCTTTGTTTCTGTATACGGAGAACCCTCGAAAAGACCCAAGGGAGAAGAGAAGTGTGGATGAATGCCACCGAAAAGCCAAAATTTTTTCTTGGGCGTTTCAAAAGGCAATTTTTCGGACGCAAAGGTTTGTTTTGCTATTTCCCCGGATGTAATCAAAAAATGATAATGTATTCCCTGAATCAGGCCATGTTTTTTGAGCTTGCTCATTTCGCTTTGGGATCGCTGCGTAGAATTCGATAGTATTCCAACTATTTTATTTGAAGAAACAAGCGTTTCCATCACTTCTTTTGAGCCCGGGAACAGTCCGCAGCTTTTTCCACCCCAAAAGACACCATACGCATCCAGCAATACTCCTTCAAAAGGATCCACAATATCTAAAGCACTAGAATACGTGTGACTTTGTAGAGGGGGTGACACTAGCTGATCTCCGAAATTTTTAATTCGTCAATGGTATGTTTTTGACAGTTTTTAGTAAACGACGAGGAAGCACTCCCCTACACGTTCTTCGACAAAAGGCGCTGCGGTACTCCCTCGATTTTTAACTCGCAATATTCTCCCATATCTTGTATGTTGGGTCAAAAAAAGAGCTCGTTGCATGCGCAAAATAGCCGCGTACTTCCTTCTTTCGATTTTTCTCGTCTTGACTGGGTGTACAAAAACTCCTTCACCAAACCCCTCCGGATCACCTCCCCTTGTCGTTGTCAGCATTCCGCCTTACAAACAATTTGTGACTAAAATTGCAGGAAAGACGGTCAATGTTATTTCTGCGGTTCCTGACCAATATGACCCCCATGTTTTTGAACTTACTCCAGGGAAACTCAATGAACTCACAGTTGCTTCTTTGTGGATTGGCGTACACGAACCTTTTGAAGAGAAAATTGTCCCTATCCTCCAACGAGACAACGCCTCATTTAAATACCTTGATTTGACAACAAGAGTTCCTCTTATAAAGTTTACAGAAGATACGAAGCAGCTCGTAGATGATGGCCACCATCACCACGATGACGAAAAACCGTGCTGCAGCAAAGAAGGATATGATCGACATATATGGATGAGCCCGAAGCTTGCACTCTTGCAAGCAAAAAATATTAAAAACGCGCTTGTCGATATGTTCCCGGAGTTTGCCACGCTATATGAAGAGAACTATCTTCAGTTTCTATCAGAGCTTAAAGAACTCAACCGTGACCTTGAAAAAGCATTGGCTCCATTCCGCGGTGATTCAATTCTCGTGAACCATGCATCACTTGGATACTTTTGTCATGACTTTGGCTTACATCAGCTTGCCATTGAGGTTGAGGGGAAAGCGCTTCTCCCTCATCAACTGAAAAAGATTGAGTCCACAGTGCATGAAGCCGGCATCTCTTGCATGCTTGTTATGCCTCAGTTTGAGGATAAGGGCGCTGTTGAAATTGCCAAGCAATTAGATCTCAAAATAGCTCGAATCGACCCGCTTGAAGCGGACTACCTTACGAACCTTAGATTTATAGCATCTGTTATTTCAGGATGCAAACCAACACGCCATGTCGCCGCAGATTAAATGTCATAACCTCACATTTGGGTATAGAGATACGCCAATTCTGTCAAAGGTGTCTTTTGAAATAGAGCACGGTGAATTTCTCGCATTTATTGGGCCAAATGGAAGCGGAAAAACAACGATGCTCAACCTTCTCATGGGGTTTTTAACACCCCAAAAAGGGCGTCTTTCCTTTTCTCAAAATACTTCAATTGGATATGTGCCACAATCGCCACACTTTGATAAAGCCTTTCCTGTTTCTGCTCTGAATATTGTTGAAATGGGACTGACTCAATACTACCGCCCATTTATTGGGATTCAAAAGCGAGGCAGAAAAAAAGCCCATGAGGCCCTTGAACGCGTTGGAATGGAAAAGTATGCCGAAAGACCATTTGGGACACTTTCAGGAGGCCAAGCGCAAAAAGTACTCATTGCCAGAGCCCTTGTTTCTGAACCAAATGTCCTCATTCTCGATGAACCAACTGCAAACGTTGATACTGAATCAGAACAAAGCATTATTTCACTCATCGAAAAATTAAAAGGGACACAAACTATTCTGATGGTCACGCATGATTTTCACACCATCACTCAGTATGTAGATAGAGTGTTGCTTTTTCAAAAAAAGGTTATTTCATTGAAGCCAGAGGAATTGTGTAATCACTATGCAATCGGAGTCTATCATCCTCCGAGAAAGGACCGCTCATGACCCCCCTGCTTTCTTCTCATTTTTTTGTCATGGCACTTCTTGCGGGTGGATTTGCATCCGTTGCAGCTGGTGTTATTGGTTCGTATGTTGTTGTCAAACGAATCGCTTTTATCGCAGGGAGTATTTCCCACGCTGTTCTTGGAGGAATGGGACTCTTTCTCTTCTTTCGACGCACCTACGACATTTCCTGGATGACTCCCATCTGGGGAGCTATCATTGCCGCACTCCTTTCCTCTATTATTATTGGACTGATCCGCCTCTACTACAAAGAAAGAGAAGATACTGTGATCGCCGCCCTTTGGGTGCTTGGAATGTCGATTGGGGTTATCTCTATCAGCGTCACGCCGGGATATAATGTAGAGCTCATGAATTTTCTTTTCGGAAATATTTTATGGGCAAGTTCACAAGATATTCTGATTCTAGCCGGTTTGAATGGGATTATTTTGATCACGGTTGGCATCTTTTATAAACAGTTTGTTTTAATTTGTTACGACGAAAAGCAAGCGAGACTTCAAAAAATTCCTGTTGCACCACTCTATCTTCTTCTTCTTGGTTTAATTGGGTTAACCGTTGTGTTACTTATTCAGATCGTCGGAGCCATTCTTGTTATTGCTTTTTTAACTCTCCCAGCTGCGGCTTCAAATATTTTTTCTAAGTCCCTTCCTCAGATGATGATACTCGCTGTTGCACTTGGTATTAGCATAACACTGATTGGGTTAAGCATTTCTTTTACAATCAATTGGCCGCCAGGTGCCACAATTGCTTTAACCTCAGCAACATCGTACATGCTTGCGCTTCCTCTTTCCTCCCGCAAAAGAAAATTTTGATATACACCTCAATGAACGCGCATTTTTGTTGACCAGAAGAAGAGGATCCTCTATCCTATTTGCCAGTGTATTAGTGCTGTTTTGCGCTATTTCATTTTACACGAAGCATAAAGAAGTTCGTATAGAATAAATTCTATACGCCCGGAGGTCAAATGTACGCAATTATTCAGACTGGTGGAAAACAATACCGAGTCACAAAAGACGATATTATCGATGTCGAACTTCTTTCTGATACGAAAGACGGCACAGTAGAATTTTCAAACGTTCTTTTCGTTCATGACGGAAAAAAAGCACTCGTCGGTACTCCTAACATTAACGGATCACTCGTAAAAGGTGAGTTCATTGGTGATGTGAAGGGTCCAAAAGTAATCGCTTATAAATACAAGCGACGCAAAAGCTTCCATAAGAAGATTGGGCACCGACAAAAGTATTCCCGAGTGAAAATCGTTGAGATCGTGAGCAAAGGAGAGAATTAATGTCCCATAAGAAAGGTCAAGGTTCAAGCCGAAACGGAAGAGACTCGAACGCACAAAGACTTGGTGTCAAAGCGACCCATGGTGAGTTCGTAACAGCTGGAAGCATTATTATTCGTCAACGAGGAACAAAATGGCACCCAGCAAAAAATGTCCGCCGAGCAAAGGATGACACCCTTTTTGCACTCTGCGACGGCATTGTGCAATACCGAAGCGCCAAGAAAACATTTGTTTCTATAGCACCGGTTGAAGGGTAAGCAAAAGCTACCATCCCACCTTGGCAAGCCTGGGTGGGATTTTTTTTAAGGGGAGAAGAGGTACGCATTATGTTCGTTGATTCAGTTCAAATTACACTTTCTGCCGGGAAAGGCGGAAACGGTGTTGTTGCGTGGCGTCGTGAAAAGTTCATTCCAAAAGGTGGCCCGTACGGCGGGAACGGTGGCCCTGGAGGCAGTGTTTTCATCGAAGCATCAAAAGATGTTTTCTCCCTCGATAAATTTGTAAGTATTGGAAAAATGGCGGCCGAGAATGGCGTCCAAGGCGGTCCCAATAGACGACAGGGGCGCACAGGAAAAGACCTGAACATTCGCGTTCCACTTGGAACCATCGTTCGATCAGTTGAAACGGGTGAGGTCATTGTCGATCTTACAGAAGACGGCCAATCGATTATGCTCCTTGAGGGTGGTAAAGGCGGTCTCGGAAATGCGTTCTTCAAAACATCCACACACCAAGCACCGCATAAATGCACTCCTGGAAAACCTGGTCAAGAGCTCAGAGTTGAGTTTGAAGTGAAGGTAATTGCTGATGTCGGACTCGTTGGATTTCCAAATGCAGGAAAATCATCCCTCCTTTCTTCTCTCGCATCTATTCCAGTTAAGACCGGAGCATACCCTTTTACAACACTCCAGCCGAATGTAAGCTTTATTGAGTTCGATGATTTTTCAAGAATCCATATTGCTGATATCCCCGGAATCATTGAGGGGGCGAGTAATGACCGAGGACTTGGCCTTGCATTTTTAAAGCACATTGAACGAACAGAAGTACTTGTGTATCTTCTTGATGCATCAGGTATCGATGGACGAACACCTGCGCAAGATTTCGAAGTGCTTCGCGATGAGCTCAAAGCGTATGACATACGCCTTATTGAGCGACCATATATTATTGGCCTCAACAAAATGGATGAGCCATCAGCTCAAGAACACATTGAGCAGTTTTATACGAAGTTTCCAGAAGAGCGCGAAAATATTTTTGAGATTTCTGCGTTTACCGGCGAGAATCTTGATGCGTTTACACAGCGCCTTCGATCACTAGCACAAGCTACAACAATAAAATACTATTAATTTTTTGTAGATCCTGCTACGTCAAAAGATATGATTGCGGGACTCTTTCTTTTGTGCACGTTTGTGCTTCTATTAGTTCTAGGAAAAGCACGAAGGACGGCTCTATTATTGAGCATCGTTCTACTACTCCTTGCCTTTGTTGTCTTTTTACTTCTTCTTAATCCACCTTTGAGAGTTGATCTATGACCAGTGAACAAAAAGCGGCCCAACTCCTCAACGAGCTCTTGCTTGTGATGCTTTCACTTTTCTTAGTTGGCGCCTTTGCATTTGAATTTTGGTATAAAAATAGTCCCTGCGCTCTCTGCTATATGCAACGACTTGGCATTACTTGTATTGCACTCGGTCTCCTCTTTAACCTTTTTTTTGGCATACGAACGTCTCATTATGCAGTCTCTCTTCTCGCGATACTTTTTTCTTCATCAATATCTGTGCGACAGATCCTCATACATTTATGCCCTTCATCTTCACCCTATGCATTTCAAATATTTGGGCTTCAGCTGTATACCTGGGCATTTATTCTGACCTGCATATGCCTCTTTGGCATCACATGTCTTCTTCTTTTGCACGAAGAGGAGGAAGAAAAAGTGCACCGCATCCGTCCTCTTGGGTATATTGGCACACTTCTTCTCTTACTTATCACACTTGGAAATGTGGTAGATTCATTTCTCCAGTGTGGAATTGGGTTATGCCTTACTCGATAAGACCGCATGTTCCTCTTAAATAATTACGTGCAATGATTTAAGAACGCGGCGTGCACTTTTGAACACGGAACACCCGAAAACTCTGTGTCATGGAGCGAAATCACCCGCGTAGCATGTACTGTGTTATCTAGCTTTAGTCGCACACCACCTGTTGCCTGAAAAAGAACACTTCCAGTTTTTGTTTCTACAATTTTTCCAATTTCATGTAAGCCCCCTCTTTTACAAAGAGCGAGTGTATCCCCTACCTTGAATGTGTTAATTGGTTGACATGAAATAGATTGTGTTGATGCTGCCATTGGATATCTCCTGTAAAAAAATGAGATATCCTATCAAACAGGCTCTAAAAAACCAACGAGGTTTAGTAGATTGTATGAAGGCCATGACGTTCGATCAATGCATCGAGAGCCCCTTCCTCTCGTTTTTGTAGTGCATGCAGTCGCTCTAGGACTCTGAATCCAAAATGAAGAAAGACCGGTTCACGAGCAAAACGAACGGCCCATTGTCTTCCTCGGTTTCCTATTCGCATTGCTTTTCGATCATTTTTTTTCAGCCATTTTATTTTGGCAATAAGATCTGTCAGATCATTTTCAACAGGCACATAATGAACCCATGGAGTGAGGAGTTCATAGAACCATTGTTTTGTCGGTGAATGCGGCTTGAGAACGCACGCTCCGGAAGCAAGCCTCCACGTGTACCCCGGATTTGTTGCAGTCCAACCATCAAGAACAATTTGATACGCATACCTGAGCTGATCTCGTATGGATATACGCTCTCTTGTGCAAGGAAGATTTTCCTCTCTGACAATTTTTTTCCCATGGGCATTTCCCATATTCAGCCAAAAAAGTGCCGCGATTTCTTCCGGAAATTCTTTTGCAAGACGGACAAGAGCAAGGCGGGTTGAAAAATAGTCTTTCCCAAGGTGTTTTTGACAGTCTTCATGAGATACAAGCCCTCTATATCGAACAATATCATCTGTAAAATCCCCAACCCAGTATAGCTGTTTTTTTCTGTTTTTCCATGCAGGTGTTCGAAGCGCTTCTCTTGTAGAAGCCTCCAAATTGTAAATACTTTTAAGCATTGTTTTTCTATCGAGAAAAAAATGAATATTTTCCTCTCCTTCAAGAGTATTTCCGGAAAAAATATGTGGTTTGAATCCATCATACGCGCAAACCGGACGGACAGGCCCCGGTCCATCAAAGTATAAAAACGCACACTCAGGGAGATGACCATACTGACGACGTATTTTAGCAAGGGCCACACTAATTTGGAGCCCACGGACTGAATAAACAATGTTATTTTTAATGACAACCAGCTGAATACGGGAGGAAAGTTCATCTTTGTAGCGCAATGCTTTCTCTATTGCATCAAGACTGATATCAGCTTCTTGAAGCGTTCTAAAATCATTTGAAATAACTGTATCAAGCGCACTCTCAATATCTGCATCAACGTGAAAAGAAGAAAGGTGCGCTGAGAAAAGAAGTAAACTTACGATATATAAATAACCCAAAACCACCCATCTGTTTCATACCTAAGGCCATGCTCACGACAAAATTTTTCTACTGCATATCCCACAGAGTGTAATCCATTAGGAAACACCTCCCCAAATGACCACGCAGGTCCACATATGCACCCTCCTGGACGTACATGATCAATATACAAAGAGAGGTCTCTATACACCTCATGCGCATCTTTTGAAGCATCAATAAAAATGAGATCTGCAAAAATATCTTTTAGAAGATGTACTCCCTCGCTTGTTGATGCATGAATAGGAACCACATTCTCTGTTAGATTCAGATGGATCATATTCGATAGAAATTGTGTATATAACGTCGGAATATATGAAGAGTAGCAGTCTCTTTCCTCGAGTGATCCTTTCCAATGATCCACTGTATATACTTTTCCATGTGGGCCCACAGCCTCTGCAAAAAATGCAGTAGACTGCCCCATCCATGCACCAAGTTCAATCACGATCTGTACTTCTCTGTTTGTAAAAATGGTAGTAAGCGCATCTTTTACATATGGAGAAAACCAGCCATGGTCACGATACGGCATAACATGTTGTACATCATCGTATGGGGAAGCGTAGACAATGTTGAATAGAAATAAAAAAAGCCATATTGGATGCGTACAACGATGTATCATTTTGAGTACAGCCGTCTATAGTTCGTGTTTTTAGTGGTTGGGATAAAAGAAGCTGGCAGAGGTGGAATTGTTTCAAGCACCTCATTTCGAACATAAACCTCATCCACTCCAAGAAACGCAACACGGGTAAAACCCTGTTTCCGTAAAAACGCATTAAACCGCCCATCTTTATAGTTGTTTTCAACTGTAATCACATCAATTGTAAACTTTTTGTAGTCTATGGATCGTAAAATGTTGAGCTCACCGCCTTCTGTATCAAGACTGAGAAGGTTAATATGAGAAACGCCATATGTTTCAAGCACCTCATTTAATACAAAAATATCAACATAAATAACTTTCGCTTTCCCTTTTTTTTGAGCGCAAATTCTATTCACTTTTTTTCTATGCGCAGGAGAATATTCTCGTACAAGCCCACTAAAACCGGATCCAGTCCCATTGATTTGCAGAAAAGGTACTTTTTTTTCATTTCGTGGACCGATACATCCTTGGATGCAATGGCAGCTTCTTCTCTTTTTTAGCTTTTGAAATGTTTCAGGAATTGGTTCAAACGCAATCCCACTCCACCCTAGCTCTTCCTCAAAATAGAGGGAATTACTGTATTGAACTCCATTGGATGCTCCAATATCGAGAAACACACCGTCTCTTTTTCCTTGGAAAAGATATTCATTAATAAATAGATCTTGCGAAAACTGCGAGTGATACCCAGCGCACGCAAGTACAGGGCTCACGAGCAACACGTATAAAAAACGAAACATGGATGTCTCCGAAAAAATTGAAAGCTTGTTTGTAGCGTATAAAAAAGCTACATGTCAAAAACTTTTTTGTGTTACAGTTTTTGAATAATTTATTTACGGATACTCAATCAGTGAAAACCTTTTGTACATTTCTTTTTTCTTGCTGCGCATGCCTTGTGTTTGGATATAACTCCACACTTCTTTTCGGCCCTTCTCTTGGTGCAGCGCAGCTCAAAGCGACCGGCGTCGGAACCTTTCGAGGTGGTATGTGGGGCGGCTTTGCTGCGTACGAATATGCACGCGATCGAGGTTTGTATGCGTATCCGGTGGTGCGTGCTGCAACAGGCCACCTCAAAATGTCAGACTCTTCATCAAGTATGCGAAATACACAGGTGAATTACGGTACTCGGCTTGGGTATGTATACACCTTTGGCAAAAATAACTCGTTTCAAATTGTTCCCTATACAGGGTATTTCGGCACCTGGATTGAGCAAAAGCAGTCGATTGAGGGTTTTTCCCCGTTCACATATACATTTGACATGCCGTATATTCCTGTAGGAGCACAACTTGCCTATACTTTTACGCGACATATTTCTTTGAAAGGGCTGTATCAATACCAGATTGATATTCTTCCCCGCCTTAAAATAAGTGTGCTTGATGGGGCGTATTGGGAGCTCTCACGTCGAGGTGACCAGTATGCAGAACTCACGCTGACACTCCAGCGCTGTCGAAAATATGCGCTGCAACTCACATCGTATGTTCAAACATCAAATACGGGGTCATCGAAGGCTGTGACGGCACAGGGCATGCCACTTGGAGTCCAGGCACAGGACTACATTGAGTATGGAGGCCGCCTTGCTGCTACGATATCTTTCTAGCTTTGTTCTTTCCTGTACACTCGTATGCGCACATTTTGATCCGGATTCAATCCGATCCTTCTACGAGGATTTTATTTCCGAAGGAAGGGCACAGCTTCCTGGGCTTGCAACACCTGCCACAGTAAATACCACTTCACCCCTCTCCCGATTTACAGCACAGCAATTTATGCTGTGGGACTACTTGTTTCATGTCGATGAGTATGAAACACATTTTGAAGAGCTCACAACGCTTTGCACTCGTCGAAAAATTCAACGGGTCATCATGTTTATTCCTGACCCAAACACCTTTTCTTTTTTCGACCCCTCAAATGCTGACGGGTTTATTGCAAAAGCGAATGCACTCGCAGCTGCGATGGAAGGTGTCGTCAGCTCATTTGAGCTCGCCGTGTTTTTTGAAACTGGTGCTTTCACAAGTAGTGCTGCAGCAGGCACCGTACCGACAGTCAATCCACTTCCTTCAACAGAGCTTGCAGGCTATTTTTCTGACCTACAAAATATGCTCGATTGGTCGAAAGCAATGCATGCTGCGATTCCATCTCTTGCTGAAATTACATTTGACCCGGAAGCTGCAGGAGCAAATAAAAACATACAACAGCTTGTCTATAACTACAGTGACGAATACAAATGGTTGAATAATTTGGATGATATACGCCTTGGGACAACGGTTGGTATCGATGAATCAAAAATAGCGTATGCAAATGTTTCCTCCTTTCCTGTCAACGCTGTGTACGGCGGCAACATCACTACTTTCCCCGCAAATCCACAACCTTCATGGGATCGAGGTGGTGAGGAAACAAGCCCTTTACTTCAGTCGGTGTATATTCAGTGTTATGAAGAAGCTATTCCAGCTCTCTTTGCTCGTGGATACGCACCTTCAAGTGGACGACATAACGGAATAACTGCCGGAGCGTATTTCAATAAATTGCTTCGAGACCAGCCGTACATTCAAGGGAAAGGGAAAATTACGTTTACCCGACATGAAACCGAAGTGACTGGAGCGGGTACAGAGTTTTCTTCTTTTTCAGATCCAATCCTTTTTGCGTATGACAGTCAAATCAAAGATGACAATAAAATTGGTGTTGTCGAGTCTACAGGATCAAACACATCGCTTACATTAGGTGCACCTGGCGCTGCTTTTTCAGGAGATGCAGAAAAATTTGAACGAACTGAGATTACAACAGCATGGGACACACAACTTGATCTTACACAAGATATGGTGAACAGCATCTATTGGATGTTTAGTCTGAACTATACCCCGCCTCTCTCTTTTTTTGGGAATTGGCAGCTCGGTGATTTCATGGACTTTATTGAAACGATTCAATCAAAAAGTAATGCTGCTTCAACGGCTGTGTTTTTTGATGCAAACGGTCGAGTTCTTCCAATTCCTTTACGAAACTACGTGATCTATCAGTATTTTTTCGCGACCAATACAGTGCAAACAACACCAACAAGCAATGGAGCTGTGGCTCCATGGAATCTTCTCTCTGCTGAATAGCGGTTAATATCCAAGAAGGGCATTCGTCTTATTGAGAAGCTTTTCAAAAAGAGCACCATTTTCAGCAGAAAATTCACCTTTCCACCGGCCTACTTTTCGCTGGACGTTTGTCATTGACCACGCTCTTGGATGTGCTTTTAAGCGGGTTACAATACGTGCTTTCTTCTCTTCTGAGAGCGGTACAGATAAAAAAGTAGCCGTTTTTTCTATTGCTCTCTCCAGCTTCACTTTTTCTCCTCCATAGACTTCATCCACAAGATCTTCGAAACGAATAAAAGAAAGGAGTCCACTTTCAATATACCTCCCAAGTCCACACAGATCGTGCACGTCTCTCCATTGATAGGCTAACACTTTTGTGAGCGCAGAAAGACGCATATCGAGAGGATAGGTGTGCCAGTTTTTAACAAGCTCAGCCCGCTCTTTTTTAAGCATCTTTTTATTCGCTTGGACGACGTCTTGCACAACAGCTTCAACTTCAAAAGGGTCTTCTGGAAGCAAACCGTGTAGGAATAAGATGAGAAGATTCGGCGTAAATAAAACACCTTTTGTTTCTACAAATGTATTGAGAGAGCACACGACATCTCGCAGGTCTCGTACGATAAGAAACGTTTTTTTTCCATGAGCCATGCGGTGTGTAAAAAGAGGTAAGTCAGCAAGTTGCCTGAGGGAATAGTGGTGAAAAAGGTAGAAAGTATCATGCTCAGCATCATTCTTGATGCCCGGCGTTGAGCCTTGTAATTCTCCATCAAATAGCTCCTCTAACAAAATCATGAAAAGATGCGTTCCTGACTTAGGATACGAAAAAGCGATCACTTCATCTTTAAATGCATCATAGGATCCAGCAAAACATGTAGAGGAAAGAATAAGAAGAAAAAGGGTACGTATCATCTTTTTAAAGAAGAACGTACCCATTCTCTTTATTTCTTAAAAGGATTTTCGCACAGTCAAGAGCACTTGGCTTGCTGTATAGCTTCTTCCATATTCTCCTGAGTAGCCAAGCGAAAGCTCAAATGCCTTGTTACTTTCGTAGCCAACAATGAATTGCGGAGCAAAGAGATGGTCATCAGTTGTCAATGCTTCAACAGTAAATGTTGAATCGATACCCACAAATGACGTCGTAACGTCTCCTGCATGAAATACATGTCTGTACACATATCCAAGCGCTTCACGAATATAAAATACACCATGCTCTTGAAGAAAGAACTGTGCTGCTCGAAGAGAAGGCGCTATGCGCCCCATAGATGCAAACTGCTTTTCTTGCTCTACATTCAAAATTCCAGCTCCATCTTCAGTATAGCCACTCATCCATACCATTGCATAGTCAAGCCCAAGATACGGCTCGATTGTTCCAAAATGCACAGGCATTCTATAGCCAATACCAAGATGAGGTGTCAATTGCCATCCATTCCTTTTGGCAGTTGCGTCTGTATCACCAAGCAGTGTGTTCACCGTTCTTGATTGATCAATGGTTGAGTATCCACCCCATATATTCATATCTAATGCCACTTCACTTGGCTCGTACACACCATAGAGTGATGCGAGATACGAGTTCATACGAGCATCGCCACCATCTTCTTCCTGCACAATTCGGGAATATGCATATGCACCATTCACACCCGCTTTTCCACGCTCAAACTCTCTGTCATACCCAACAATACCGCCTCCTGAATGTATTGAAAAGGCCGGATTTTGCTGCGTTGCATGCTCATTGGCAAAAAACCCAAACGGCATTGCATAGATCCCATTTTTGTCTTTTCCCGTCTCTTCAAAAGGGACCGGCATTCCTTGCGCAGCATACAGTGGCTGCCTAAACGAAGTATACCTGGTAAAAGAAACAGGAGCATTCCCACCTTCCGTGACAAATCCACCCTGCATTCTCCCCTGTATGACATCGACAAATGCATCACCAAGTGATAGGAGAGCAAAAGGCATGGCAGCGTTTCTCGCAGGAGAAATTGCATCAAGCGTTGTCTTCAATTCAGCCTCAGGAAGCGCTGCAAGATCAGAAAGAAATGAACTGTATATGCTATTGCCTGCAAGTTCATTGAGGTACTCTGCAACGTGCAACTCATTTCCTGTTAAACCGGAGAGTGACAAAGTTGTTTCTCCAGAAATGATAGAACCTAAAAAAAGCATAATTGAGGTATCGCTATACTCAATAGTGAGCTCAAGACCTCCAATAGTCTCTGCAAAAGATCCAAAGGTCCCTGCTACAGACGAGGCGGTTAAAATCGTGTATTCAGTCCCCGGAATATATGTTCCCGACTGTTCAACAATACTCAGTGTTGACCCCGTAATATCTGCACTTCCTGAGACGTCAACAAGAGACGTTTCCGTTGGAGAAAGCTCTATTTCGAGTGTATCATCTGCACCAAGTGTTAAATCTCCATCTATGGTGAGTGTTCCTATCGAGTTTCCTGGTCGAACCGTTCCTCCATTTCCAACGACATTTCCTGTCACGGTCCCAACACCACCGAGGGTTCCCGTTAAAGAGACATCACTTGTAATACTTCCATTCACGTTCAACCGTCCTGCAAGTATTTGTGTTGCTCCGCTATAGGTTGAGTCTTCAGAGAATGTTACCGTTCCATTTCCCAACAAGGCCACAGTCCCTGTTCCATCCATCACGCCGCTGTAGGTTCCACTGCCTGATTCCTCAAAAATGATCCCTGCATTATTCGTGATATCCCCCTGAAGTGCAGCAAGACTTCCTCGAAGGGCTCCTGCTGAAACAGTTGTTCCTCCGCTATAGGTGTTTTCCCCAGAGAGTGTCACTGTCCCTGCACCCGTTTTCACAACAGCACCTGTGCCAGTAATGTCTCCGGAAAGTGTTGCATTCGTTCCTTGTGCAATCGACAATATCCCGTTGTTTGTGATGTTTCCGGGAAGATTGGCCGTCGTTCCTTCAAGCGTTCCTGCATCAATCGTGATACCACCTGAAAAATCGTTCGTACCACTCAGTGTAAGACTTCCAGCCCCCAATTTTTGAAAGCTTCCGGTTCCTGTCATGTCATTTGAAAACGTTGCACTACCTGCAGCTTGCGTTAGCGCAAGTGAACCACTATTTGTTATGGTCCCTGCATTTGCCAAAACAGTCGGCGTTGAGCTCAGAGTACCCGCTGAAATTTGTGTATTTCCGCTGTGTGTTACAGCTGTTTCTATCGTAAGCGTCCCACTTCCAGATTTAATCAGTGTCCCTGTTCCGGATGTTGCTCCTTGTAGCGTGAGATTTCCCGAAGCATTCGAAACATTGATCGTTGCATTTCCCGTCAGTGGGAATGCATTTGTAATAGTATCATCTCCGGCTCCGGCAAATTCAAACGCTGCATTTGTAATACTCACAGAGCCATCAGGAAGTCCTGTGCTTGGCGTCGCACAGGTGAGCGTCCCTCCAGATATTGCTGTATCGGCTGTAGCACCGGAATTGTTGCCCGAAAGCGTGACAGTACCTGTTCCCTGTTTTTCAAGGCCACCTGTTCCACTTATCACTCCAACATACGTTCCATTCGTATCTTGGTCAAAAAGAAGCGTACTCTCTGTCAATGTAATATCACCCGGCAATGTTCCGGTTGTCACGGAAAGCGTTCCTCCACCAGCGAACGCTGTGCCTCCAGTATAGATATTTGCTCCAGACAATGTGTACTCAATCGTATCATTTGCAGTCATAATGCTGAGAGAACCATCTCCTGTCACATCTGTAGAGAGGGTCGATGAACTACTGACACTAATGACTAGCTCCGATGTTCCTGTTTGAAATTCCCCTGATCCTGTTGGTGCTGTTACACTTAAGTTTTCTTCCATTTGAATTGTTCCGTTATTCACGAGAGCAGTTCCAACCCCGAGCGGATCTCCATTCACATCAACGACTATTGTTCCTCCACTATTGACAGTGGTTGTGCCACTATACGCATTCGAGGCTTGGATCGAGAGCGTTGCTCCATCTGCAACGGTGACATTTCCTGCCCCATTTATACTCCCTCCAACTGAAATTGTACTTGAACCGGTCGCAAAAGTCAGTGTATGTCCATCTGTATCGATCGTTCCGGTACCGCTATATATGCCAATTTCCTGGTCACTGCCTAGCTGAAGCGTGTCTGCATTTGATATCGTGGCACCAGAAAACCCCTCTCCATCAGGTGTATTTAAGACAACAATTCCTGTAAGAGGTGGAATGGTAAGCGTTTCTGAAAAGGTGCTTGCTCCTGTCAATGCAAGTGTTCCTCCACCTGCCATCGTGATCCCTTCATCCCCGGAAAGTGCCCCAGAGAGTGTCACGGTTTCACCGGGTGAAACTGAAACACTGAGCGACGTACTTCCGTTATTCACGATGCCTGCACTAATGTTTGCTCCATCTTCTGTAATGGTAAATACCTGGTTGCTCCCAGCAAAAGAAATGGATGACGTCGTTCCTATACTCTCCTCATCCGCAATGGTAAAATTTCCAACTGGAATAGTTGTTGCTCCGGAATATGTGTTTGTTCCCGTCAAGGAGAGTGCGGCACCCCCTGTAAAATCAACACCACCCGTTCCAGAAATATCTCCGCTTAATGTAACGGTACTTCCTCCGTAATCAATAACATTATTTCCACCGGTCAACACAATATCTGTGTCAAGGGTCATTGGAGCCGTGATTTCTAATGTCCCATTTGAAAGATTCAATGGAAGAGACGCAGGAAGGTTGTTATTTTGTGAAATACTGAGCGTACCTTCTTCAATAGTAGTACTTCCTTTGTACGTATTGCTTGTTCCTGAGAGGGTCAGCGTTCCGCTTCCTTGCTTGACGAGTCCTCCTCCTGACATACCGCCTGGCGAATCATCTCCAGCTATGTCTGTGAGCTCAAGGGGCGTTCCGATGTTAACAGTGAGCGTCCCTCCTTGCATGATAAAGATTTCATTTCCAAAAGCTTGACCACTATCAGCACCCCCTCCTCCAGTACCGGCTACTACACTATTTCCAGTGAATTCAATTCCATCTTGTAATTCGGCCTCTCCTCCTTGCATGATAAAAAGGGCACCACCGAGACCAGCGCCGCCACCGCCGCCGCCGCCATTTCCGATGCCAGCACCGCCACCCCAACCAGCATCTCCTCCAGCACTTACTCCAGCAGTATTGGTTGTCCCTCCACTTCCACCACCTGCACCAAATCCACCGTCGCCTCCATCTCCACCGACGTCATTTTGCCCAAACGCTCCAGAGCCACCACCTCCAAAGAGTCCACCGTCCCCTCCATGTCCTCCCGTTACGTAACCGCCGCCGCCGCCGCCGCCGCCGCCGGCAGTGCCTCCAGCACCACCGTATCCTCCGTTAAAATTAGCTAGAATCCCAGCACCGCCTCCGCCACCTCCAGCTCCAAAGCTACCATCTCCCCCAGCGCCTCCATTTTCAATATTGTTCCCATCTCCTCCACCGCCGCCGGCACCACCATTTGTACCAGCACTACCTGGATTTCCTCCTATAGCTCCACCGATACCTCCATCCGCTCCGGCAAAGTTATCTCCACCGGCTGCCCCTGCTTGACCTACTGGCTCTTCCCCCATCTCAGCAGCACTTCCTCCACCAGAGCCACCTCCATAGGTATCAATTGCTCCACCATCAAAGAAAAGCCCGCCTCCACCAGCTCCACCGTACGCAAGACCAGAACCTCCACTTCCACCGAGACCTCCACCTCCACCTCCCATTTCAAATGACGGAGGAAATGGAGCGCCATTCCCTCCTATGGCCTCGCACGAGGTAAACGAAACATCAGAGAGAATCACTTTGGCTCCATCCGCAACAAAGACACCACCACCAAGGCCTGCTCCTCCACCGCCTCCATTTGAACCGGCTCCGCCGAGCGCTCTTGCGGCTTGGATAGTCAGGTTTTGTATTGTAATCGTTCCGCCGCTTGGCGCTCCTGTTGTGTCACCCCCAACAAAAAAACCGCGAATAGCTCCATTGTTATTAAGCGTTTTATCCCCGCCGTCGATTGTGTATGAGAGGCCTTGGTATACAAATGCGTCATTGATATTGAGAGGATGTATATACGCCGGGGGAGGACCATTATAGGTAAGGTTACCAGTGAGTGTAATCGTGTCCCCTTCTTCTGCTTGAATAATTGCATTATTCAGCTCCAAGTAGGTTGCGACATTTTGATCAGCTCCGTGAAGGAGCGTACCGGAAAAGCAAACGAGAGCAAAAAAAGTGCATTTTTTCATTAAAAAACCTCACACAGTATTTAAGGGAAGGGTGACAAATTTTTTTTTATAAATCGAGATAAAATTGTAGAGAATATCAACCGGCATAATAAACTTTTTAAAAAAAACGCAAATCGCTTATTTTAAACAGCTTGCAATAGAATCTAACAGTACACTTTTAAAACCATACATGGTATACTCTTCAGCAATTATACGCTGAGGAGTTTAGAAAATGGCTATTGCACGAGTCGAGCTGCAGGCAATCCCTGTTCTGCGCACGCTTCAAACACTTGAAGAGGCTCCTAGACGGATTGAAAAGCGTGGTCATGCACAGGTAAAGCATCCATTGAATAATGGTGACTGGACGATCTACTTCTTGTCCGAGGCAATGGAAGCTCTGTGGAATAAACACGCCCAGCTTTGCTGCTTTCCCGAAGCGGCTATCGAACGGGTTCTTTTTCCTGACAGGGTGTCCCGTATCGTTTGTGCTCATCCTAAGTACACTCGTTTTGTAGATATTTCAAAAACGACAAATCGGATAGCGCGAATTCTTCTCTTGACTCAAGCAGCATGGAAACTGCATCGTCTGCATATGTCAGGTGCATGTCATAATAACCTGACACCAAGTACTCTTCTTGAAATTGATGGAGCAGTTTTTTTTACCGATCCGCAACAAGACACGCATATGAAAAGCTCTCGTGGCCATTCACCAAAAAAAATTATAGGCAGCAGGCTCGGTCTCACACTGTCTTCTGAAGAGCTCCAAGCAAATGATGTCTACAGCTTGCGCCTTATTGCAGCAAGCTTGCTGTGCCCTGAACCTCATTTGATTCGCAAAAAAGGCGTTCCAAACAGGGAAGTCCTGTCACACCTTCGCCCTGAACCGGTAAAATCACACACATCGCAGGCTCTCGATTCTCTGCTCTATTCAGCCGAAGCATCGAAAGCACGGGACACGGCAGCACACTTTTTCCATGAGCTGTTCACTGCTCTTCCCGAAGCAGCGCGAGAAACACTTTTTCGAAAAGGTTTTTTTATTGAGCCCTTGCCGCCAAGACTCCCTTCTCTCGGTCCAAAAATGATCGACAGCACGCTCCAAGAGATGTCTCTTCCTTCCCTCATCCTCTCCGCATCATGGGAAAAAGAGACGTCTGTTGCTACACTCTCTATTCCAGGAGAACACGCTCGTCATCTTGTGAAGAAAAAATGTAGCTTGCGAGAGTGTGAAGTACAAGTACTTATGGATGCTTTACATATTGCTCCTCAAACGTACCGCATTTTTCCTCCTCTTTTAACCGGAGGATATATTGTTATGGAAAGAATGAGGCTTTCCGGTGAAGATTTTACCCGAAAAAACACCTCAAAACTCCGAGCCCTACTTATTGGCATCAAAGTAGCTGGCCTTGTAGCAAAAATGAATAGAGCAGGTTTTTTACATCTCGACATCAAGCCAGATAACATCGTTGTCACTCCGGATAAGAAAGATCCATCCGGTCTTTCTGATAGAGTTCGCCTCATTGATTTTTCGAGTTCATCACATGTGTGGACGACCATGTCCCTTTCTCCAGAAAGAGCTGAGTATATAATGCGAAGGAAAACCCCTCCAAAAAAAATCCTCATCGAGGATGAAGTCTATGCATTGGCACTCTTGATCCTTACAATGATCACAAAAACCCGAGCGCTGATCCCAGTAGATCTCGACAGAAGAAATGTCAAAGCGATCCATGCATTTCGAATCAGTACATCGAGCGTTTCCTCTTTTTTTAACAAACATATGCTCGATGCATTTTCTGACGAAAGAGGAAGCTCTCCTCTTCCTGATGCCTTAGCCGCCACGCTCCCAGAAGCTTTATGGGGAGCCGTAAACCCAGAAGGGTATCTTTACGAAACGTCTGAAACTTTTTTTCGCTCTTTGAGCTCTCTCCTCCCTCCATTGTGGCAACGCTCCATCATCGAGGATGTCTATCCAGAACTTCTCTCTGGTGCAATGCCCACGGATGCAAGTGCAAGCAGCAGTAGCTCACGTGAGGCACCTGAAGGTGCTGGCAGCTTTAGCGCTACACAAACGGAATCGTTGACTGAGTAAAAGAGCTTGACTCTTTGCAAAAAAGAAACCACAGCATACTCTTTTCTCCAAAGAACAACGAGCACTCTATGTGTGGAATTTTTGGCTACATTTCAAAGCAACAAAACGTAACACCTGAGGTAAAGCATCGCTTTGCTACGTGTATAAAGAAGCTTCATCACCGCGGTCCGGATCATCAGAGTATCTCGTCTCCCTCGCCTTCGGTTTTGATGGGGCATACTCGCCTCGCTCTCATTGATCTTTCAGCAGATGCGAACCAACCTTTTGTAGAGCAAACAGGTCGATACACGCTTGTGTTTAACGGCGAGATCTATAATTACCTCGAGCTAAAAAATGAGCTCAAAGAATTAGGATATACTTTCACCACAACGTCTGACACAGAAGTCCTTCTCACAGCATACAGGGCGTGGGGAGATGCGTGTCAAAAAAAATTCAATGGCATGTGGGCATTTGCGATCTGGGATGCAAAAAAACACACCCTTTTTCTCTCACGAGATCGGTATGGGATAAAGCCGCTCTACATCTACAACGATGAAACAATGCTTGCCTTCTCTTCTGAGATTGCTCCCCTCGCGATGCTTCTCGGTGAAACAATGCAGATTGATGAGCGCGCTGTGTACACGCAATTAACGCGGGGCGAACGTGCAGAAAATATTCGTCCAACGATCATTCAAGGTGTGGAAAAAGTACTTCCTGGTGAATGCATAACATTCTCACACGGGCATATCGCAACGCAAAAATGGTGGAGAACACTCGATCACCTTCCGGAGCTTCCCAAAGATGACGCATCGTGTATTGCACAGTTCCAAACGCTCTTTGAAGATGCGTGCCGATTGCGGATGCGAGCGGATGTTCCTCTCGGTGCAGCATTGAGCGGCGGCCTTGACTCTTCAAGTGTTGTAGCACAGGTTGCAACCAAGTTTGGAACCGGAGCGCTGACAGCATTTATTGCTGATTTTCCGGATACTGCCCAAGATGAAACCCATTTTGCAACAGCATTAGCCGATTACCACAAAGTCCCCTATCAAAAAATCACCCTGACAGCAGAAGACGCCTTTACCTCACTCTCTTCAGTCATTCAAGCATGTGAAGAGGGCTTTGAACTTCCTACAGGCCCCTACCTGTTGTATGAACGATATAAACAAAATGGAATAAAGATTTCTCTTGATGGCCATGGGGCAGATGAACTCTTTGGAGGCTACATAAGTTACCCTCTTCTCGCACTTGGGAAAAAGGCTCGTTCACTCTCTTTTCGAGACTGGGGAGAGAGCCTCAGAGTTCTTCAAGGAATGACACGTGGTGGTGTTTTGGCATATGGCGCACACACGTTTTCCCAAAAATGCCGCTCTGTTTTGAAACGTTCTCCTCGAGGAATCCATGCACTGTCCAAAGGAATGACACCCTATGTGCCAGTTTTTCAAGAGGGAGACATTTCACATTTAAACCCTATTGAACAACAGCTTTTTACAGATTTTCACTACAACACCCTCCCGGCAATTTTGCGTCGATTTGACCGATGTTCTATGGCACATGGAGTTGAAGTTCGCTCTCCTTTTCTCGATTATCGCATGGTGAGTTTCGCGCATGCATTACCCCTCTCTTATAAATTGAATGGAGGTTTCTCAAAATATATTGTTCGAAAAGCAATGAAACCAATGCTTCCCAACACCATTCGTTTACGAAAGAAAAAGCTCGGATTTACAAACCCGTCAACAAGCTGGTTTGCAAGCCCAGAACTCAAAACGTTCATGCTTGATACAGCAGACTCACTTGTATGTACACACTCTCCTCTTTTCGACGGAAAAAGCATTCGTTCAGACATTGAATATCTATACAAAGTCAACGACATGCGACGAGTACAAACATATTGGCCTTACATACACATGACATCGCTTATCAAGTACTATTCTTCACTCAAAGAAAACGTGCAGCACAGTTTTTTCACTTGAAAAACTATTCTTTGATAGAAAGAATACGTGCCTTCAATTCTACTTGGATGCTTCTATGAAAATTGTCCGAATTCTTACGGTGAGTTATATTCAAGCCGCTGTCGATGCTGTGTTACCTACACTTCCCGACGACGCTTCGTATGAAACTATTCTCGAAACGTTCCGCAAAAAAAGAATCCTTCATCCAAACTTTTTTCCAGAGGCTATGGCTACATTTGGCTTTGAAGTCTTCGACTTCGTCATAGACTGCCCGGCTCTCACACGTTTTTTCGGGAAAACTCCACTGGAAGCACTTGCACATTTTATCCGGTACCACAGTCCAGATATTCTGTACTATGAACGATCAGCTATCTCAAAAGTCCCTGAGAAATGGAAGTATACATTTAATTCTTCCGTGCGAATGTCTGCCGGGTATTGGGGCGCTCAGCTCAATGCAGACTATGACAGGCGTCTTTTTCGTCCATTGACACACATGTTCACCATTGACCGCTCACTTGGAAAGCTCATTGGAGATGCAACGACTACTACCGTTCTGCGGAGTAGCTTTGATGGAAAAGATATCCCTTTCCTCCCTTTTAAAAAGCGCTCCATCGATGCCGCATTTTATGGCACATCAGGGTATGGCTACATAGATCATCAAAAAAGATATCTTTTTTTACGCCAAGCATGCCGTGATAACGCATTTACACTTTTTTGTGATACACCCTCATACCCAAAAGCCGAATACTATAAATATGCACTCCTTCATGGACTCTCATTCCTCCCTAAAGGCCTTCTTGCACTTGGAAAAGCATATTCCCCTCTCAAGCCGAGAGCATTTCATCTCGCGCTTCAGTTAAAAAAACACGAAATAGCTCCACCGGTGTACTTAAAACACATTCCTCTCCATCAAGAGTTTCCCGAAAGAGTACAGCCAGCCCTGTTTGGTGATCTGTACGAGCAGGCACTTCAAAAGACAAAAATAGTGATCAATACGCACACTGACTCTCCAAACTTAGGAGGGAATATGCGGACCTATGAAGCAACCGCTATGGGAGCTCTTCTCCTTTCCGATAGAAAAGATGTTTTACAGGAGCTTTTTGATACCGAAAAAGAAATTGTGACGTATGAAACGTACGATGAAGCGATAGATACAATTCGTTATTTTACAGCTCATCCTGAGGAAGCTGAAAAAATTGCACGGGCAGGACAAGAAAAAACACTGTCAACCCACACTCTATTCCATAGAGCAAAAGTGATTGCTGATGTACTTTTGGGGCATACCTCTAAGAAAACATCACAAGAGCACGCTTTTGAAACAGTGTCTCAGTAAGGAAGGTATTTCATGTCCTCAAGCGTTCTCTTCATAAAAAAAAAGCTGAGACATTCTACTTTTCTTTTTGCTCTCTTCCGCTCTTGCTACCATTGTGTACTCAGATTAAAGCAAACAGTGTTAAAAAAATGGATCGCTTTTGCATCCAGAAGACTCAAGCTCTTGTATGCTCCGTTTGCCTATTTTTTTAAAAAACGCGGCATGTATTTTGCAATAAACTGTGCTCCAGGAGTTGGCCATGTCGCTTTAGAACTTGATTACCTCTACCGCTTGCTAGAAGAAGAAAACATCCCAACGAAACGGTGTGCAGTTCTTCTCTATCCGTGTGCACTTTCAAAGGGTGCATACAGATGGTACGGTGATGATTTTTATCTCATGACATACAGATGGTTTTCTTTTGCTTTTTTCATGCCATTGGCCCTCCTCTTTCCCTCTTTATGTATAGATATTGGGCACTCACGTTTAACATGGTTTGAAAAAGATTCTCTTGATCGACCATCTCATCCTACCTCATTTCCATACGCACTCTACCAACTAGACTATTTTAAGGATGGAAACAAAAGATATGCGCTCTCATTTGCTCTTCGAAAAAAAACAAAAGAGCGATACTTTCTAAAAAAGCAGCAGCAGAAAGCAATAGAAAAACTGCGAGCTGCTTTCTCTTTTTCACAAAATGAACGATTGTGCCTCATCCACCTAAAAGAAGGCGTTGGAAATGCAACCGGAGCACCCACAGACCCGCATTCCTATCTTCCCTCTCTTCAGTTTTTGAAACATCAAGGGTATACTTTAGTTTTTGTTGGGCGAGAAAATATGCCGACACTCTTTCGTTCATTGGACGTCATTGATTATGCCTCTTCGAAGCATGCATCTTTCGAAAATGACATCGCCCTTTTTCATATTGCATCGCTTGCATTAGTTGGAGGGTCAGGCATCAGCTATCTTGCTGATTGTTTAGGTGTTCCTCTTCTCTATATAAACTCCTGGCACCTTGCCTTTTTTCTTTTTTCTGAAAAGACACTGATGCTGCCTGCACGCGTACGAGTAAAAAAAACTGGTGCGCTGCTTACTTGGAAAGAGCAAATTGAGCTTATAGAAAAAAGTGCTCGAGATAGAGATGATTTAGACCTTAAAAAGTATGAAGCAGTCAATGCAACCGGTGACGAAATTTTTGCTGCACTCTTGGAACTCTTAAATCCAACACATCATGATTCTCATTTGTTTGAGCAGTTTTATTCTGACTATCATATGTTTGGAACAATAGAGCACTCACAACACAAAATAAGCACCTATTTCTTAGAAAAATACCCGCAGGATTCGACTCCATACGCACACCGGTAAATTATGATGCTTTTTGCATGCTGTACCTTGTCACCTTCTTTTGAGCAATTGGCTCATAGATATGGAGTTTTTCTGTGTGCTCTGGATAAAGACACATTATTTCTTCAAGAGATGTGAGCAATTTATCTTCTGCATTCTTTTCATCAGGGTCAATGGGCTGTAAAAAATGCATCTCCCACTTGCTTGAAGCAAACACGGTTTTTGTATTTCCCAGTATGTAGGGAACGATGACCGCATTTCCCATCTGTGCAAGCCGAAGCGAACCTAAGTTAAGCCGCGTTTTTTTTCCAAACAAAAGCACTTCTTTTTCTGTAGGCTTTTCTTCATCTTGGAGCAATACAACCGCACCTTGATTTTTCAAGTTTTTAACAAGCCGAGAGAGTGAGCCGCCTCTTTGATGAAAAGATTTTTGGTAGCCTGCCAAGAGTTTATAAAAAAACACAGAATACGTTGATGGGTGGTTTTTCTCTGTGGGATTTTTTACAATAATTGGATTGAGATGGGGCACTTTTGAGAAAAACCAATAGACAGAGGGTGGCATATACGATTGGTGAACAGAAGCAAAAATAATTCCTTTTGAACTTCCAAGTGCATCATCAAGATGATTTTTCCCATGTATCGTGACATCAGGGCATGTGTGAGGAGTAAAACTTAGCCTCCAGACTTGCCGCTCAAACCTTCCAACCAAGTGGCTCCACGCTAAAATGTATGCCTCGTACCAACTTTTCTCTTTATATCGCCTCTTCCACATAGAAACGTATGGTACGCATAAAAGAAAAGCGAACATTCGAATACAGCTTGCTTGAAAGCCAAAAGGAATACGCGTCAAACAAAACCGACCACACGATAGAAACGTATAAATAAGACTATTCCACACAGCACTCATGCAACAAGGTTAAGCTAAAACAGGAGAACATATTTCATTATACACGTGCTGCAGCCAAGCGGAGTACAGCGTTTCTTCATACGAACAAATCACCTCTGCATAGGCGTATCCATTTTTGATACCATCAATGCCACGTCGCATTTCTTCAAGATGCTCTTCTTCTTCTAATAAAATAGATTTTACAGTGATCTTCGATGAATGCTTTCGTAGGAGGTCATGATAGACCGGATAGAATTCTTCAGCACGAAGCTCAATTGCGTACGTCACAAGTAGGTATGCAATATCAATTGTCTTCGCTTTCGAAAAACCACATGTTTTTTGAAGATATCTCGAAGCAAAGATATCGAGCTTGTTTAAGTAGTGGAGTGTTGAAAATCCTCCAACGATGTTCGACAAAGAGTAATCCGGAAGTACTTTCTCTGTAATTCGTCCAATTTGCTTTTTTAAGTAGTGCGCATGACGAAACTCTTCAGATGCGTGCTTTAATATTTCTTCCCGAACAAGCGTTGGATGCTCGCACGCTGCAATTTTTCTTGCACCACAATTTTCTAAATATGACACTGCATTAATAAAGCGTGCATGCTTATCTGTGTCTTGAATAATTGTATCTAAAAGAGTCTGAAGCAGTTCAACCCTTGACTGAGAATCCATATCAACCTTCATAAAAATAAAAATTTAGCCTTCTGTATACATATTACTCAAGAAAAAACTCCACTCTCTTTTTTACGTACTGAATCAAGTGGTTTGAAGGGGGCTATTTATGCCGGATGAAAAATTGATATTCTGCGTCGAAGTGCTCGTTCAACTTTTCTTCCAAACTCTGAACGACTCAGTAGTTCTTTGCTCTATTTTTTAGCATGTCAGCACACGTTCTAGATAGTTACACGTGTACAGGCTAGAGGAAGAGCTCTAAAGATGCAATCTTTTGCAGTTTTATCTTAACAAGCACAACAAAGGTGTATTAATAGACATACTTTGTCGGATCGTCCGGGCAAAAGGTCAATCCACACTCGAGAAATGATGCGCACAGGTTAGCCACAAGTAGCAGAACTAAAAGTCCAATAGCCACATATCCAAATGGTCGCAATTTCTCAGGACGACAATACGCCTCGCTCGGATCATACATAAAGAGAAGGAGCATCGTGCCAAGTAATGAACAGACTGCAACGATAAATGCCCACGTGTACAACTCGAAACCAAATACAGGAAGACCATATGTTGGGAAACCCATACAAATATGGAGTAAAATCTGTCGAATAGACACACTTGCGCTAAAAACAGATGCACCAATCCCAAAAGCAAAGTGGGATGCACGAAAGCCAAAAAGCAGATTATATAAAGGACCAAGTGACATAGCAATCATCCCCATCCTTTGTAAAAAACACAACGGACATGGAAGCTCGTGTTTCATAAATTCGTAGGCAAACGCCCCTGTCAGCACACCACATAAAATAACGATGTGCAGTTCACTTAAGAAAATTGCTACGCTCTTCCGGACTTTCATAATCGTATTGACAACGCCTCTGTAATATGATGAAGAAAAAGGAATGTGGCAAGCACGAGTGTCATGCATGCAAGAACAAGTGATGCCATCCGGTATTTGAGGAAGGCTAGAATGAGCACAATTGTAAAGAGGAAAAATATTCCAGCAACCATGTTACCACCTTTTATTTATCCCCATACAGTATTCAAAATATTTCTGCACGTTTTATTTTGGAGGGAAGCTCCAAAAATTCCCACTCGAATGGAAACGAATACCATGTTTTTTTGCAAAACGTCTCACAGCACGGTTGACCCCTTCTCTTGGCCAATCATCCCCACACATAATTCCTCCAGAAGGAAGCTTTGCATACCACTGAGTAATATCTCGAAAGACACTTATTTCATCATGTGCTGCATCAACATAGACAAGATCTGGGATCACCTCTAATTTTTGTGCAGCGAGTGCAGTTGACATTTTCACCGGCACAATCACATCCGTCAACCCCGCATGGATAACATTCGATAAAAATTGTTGATACAGACGAGGAAGGAGGCGTCGTATATTTTTTCTGTTTGGCCGATGGTGCTCTACACTCCCTTTCCAGTGGTCAACGCAATATATTTTTCCAGAAGGACCAACTTCTCTTGCCATCCAGATGGCTGAGGCACCAAGCCAACTACCTAGCTCCACAATTTCAGACACATTGTGTTCTGAAATAAGAGTACGAAGCTGTTTCTGGTTCACAAACCAGTGTTCAAATGTATATGGAGGCAATATCTCGACCGTATTATACGGAGGAGGGAGTGAATCATCTCTTTCCGAAAAACAGACTGATGAAATCAATAGCAAAAAGAAAATCATTTGTTTCTTCAAAATGCACCTCTTACTTGAATGAAATATACATTTGATTTTGCATTACGGCTTGACCCACCAACTTGTGAGCCACCCATTATAAAAAAATCCACATGAATCAGGATATGTTTGATACGCATCACATCTTTCCCACTTCGACATGTGGGAAAAAACTGAAGAGTAGTACCTTCTTTCAGCATTATCAAGCATCAATACCCCATTCCGCTTTAACTTCGACAAACTAAAAAAAATACAGCCTTTTCGATTCCGCCCATCAACAATGATGAGATCAAAATAATTATCAGGAAACGATCGAGCAATTGTGTAGTACGGACGTTGACGAAGAAAATAATGAATAGGCCGGCAGTCTGGATCATTTTTCAAAACAGACGTAATCTTGCCATACCACTTTGGATTGTGTTCCACAGAATAGAGATTGACGTTTTTTTTTGAGAGCCACACCGTAGAGGCGCCGCTTCCAAACTCAAGAATGTTTGCCTCTGGATGGTCTTCGATAAACTCTTCCAAAAATGCTATCGCCCCCTCTGTCAACCACGGCACAGGACGAAGCACTCCCTCACCAAAAAGGAGCTGCATACAAAGCACACTAAAAAAAAGAACCACTCGAACCATCAGACACCTTCTTGTAAGAATCAAAGAGAATCTATGTATTTCAAGCTTATTTTAACACAATTTTTTAGAATGTCGAGATGCTAAACCCCATTTCTAACAGAAGAAACATGACACCCCGAATTTCATCTTAAGAAAAATTCGGGGATTTAAAACAAAGTTACTCTCTTGCGCTTGGTATTGCTGTCGTTGTTGCTTGAAGACGTACTTCTTTTCCTGAAGAAACAAGACCTAACGAATATGCAATTGATTCAAATGCAGAGAGAGAACGCACGTGTGTTCCACCACATGGCATGACTGCCTCACCGTCTGGAAGCATACATTTCCACACTCTCTTATCATCCAGTGTGTCACCATCTGCTTCAATCGTGACATCAACCCCACTTGCTATCCATTCTTGCAGCATCAAATTGACCCGTTCATTGACTGTATCAAGCGTGCTCTCAAGAGTAGCTACATCAAACGTCTTTTTTCCTGACTTCCCTATTCTATACACATCCTCAGCAGATGCTTCAGAAAGAAGCGAACTAATATTAAACTGACTGTCAAAATCTCCATTCCCTAATGAGTCAACTGGAACCTCTTTCTTCCAGAGTTCGGCACACGCTTTATTCAAAGCAAACGCTGCAAGATGGCATGCAGAGTGTTGAAGATTTAGTCGTGTTCTGAATTCGGCATCAACAGTACACTCTGCTGTTTCATCTAACAAAGTACCTGGGTCGACGTCCGTAGGATCAATAACGTGAACAATCACTGAAGACCATCCCTCTCGCTCTTTTTTAGGAATAGAAGAACGCTCTTGAACTTCCTGTGTAGTCGTATTTACTGCAAAAATTTCGCAACTTTCAACAGGAAAGCTGTGAGATTTAACTGATATCTCTCCTTTGTCAGCAGGTTGATCAGGCCACGCTGAATCTACCGGATGAAACGGCGTTGACTCTAATATCAACCCGATTCGTTTGTCAGGGAATCCGCTGATCACATTAACCACCCTTGAACTGTCTTTAAACATTCCTACGTGATAACTAATTCGAGCACTTGCCCCTTCTAGTCCACGTAAAAGCGTCATTTCGGCAGTTTTTACTGCTCCTGTTGCTGCGGCCATAAATACCTCCTAAAATGTGTACGTAATTACTCTATCAACACAAGCAATGCGCTTGTTAAACTCTTTATCTTTTGTAATGTATACCCTTTGCAACCATCTGTCTTTTCCATCAAAATATGGGGTATAGTTTGTCCTGCCATGGATAATTCGCGTGTTATCAAATGCTAAAAGATCACCAGGTTCTAAGAATATTTTTTCTTGAACTGATGTAATCGCCTGCTGCAACTGTTTCAGCGCCTCCGATGCTTCTTCTGTCAAACCCTTCATGAGATCCAAATCGTAGATAATTTGGGTATCATCACCTGATCCAGAGAGCACAGCAAGAACCTGTGGATTGAATAAACTTTTATCAGGGTTACCGAACGATACATCAATTCCCGTTATAAACTCTTTTCTTTTGAGGATTTCAATCGTTGATTTATCTAGAAGTGCCAACACTTTTTGTAAACTTGAAACGAGAGTGTATGCTTCTCTATTCCTGTCACTACGTAAGCAATAAAGTAAAAGATAATCAGGACGAACTATATGAAACGCTGTTTCAGTGTGAGATTGTAAAACAACATCTGAGCTATCAGATGTTTGAAGTGCTCTATTTTTTTTTGTCGGGCGAATATTTCTGAAAATATTTCCTTGTTCTTCTTGTATGTAGTTGAAAGGTTCTCCAAGCTGGGAACCAATCATCGTTAGCATAAATTCACTCACGAAAGAATCCTTCCCAGCAGGTGGTATTGAGAAAGACTGATTTGGGGTCGGAGGGAGTGTTTCATCTTGAGGCAAACCTTTAAACACGACATATCCACTTGCATTCTTGTTTTCTTTTAAGTCGATGAGCGCTGAGTTTATATTTACAGGCAGAAACACTGAAATTTCATGAGCAAGTTCAATCGAGTCCTCTAAATTTTTGTAGGGATTTATCTCCCCATTTTGTGCTTTTTTTAGATAGGGAATTACTTTATTAAAACTTCCAGCTGAATTCCACACCTCTATTCCGAAGCAACTGACAGGAAAAAAACTTAAGAACATGCACAGCAACGCAATAAAACACCTAATCATAAAACACCCACATAATTTAAAGAATTTTTACGAAATCTTTACATAAAGTAAAGTAAGCTATACAGCTAACAAATTTTAGTCAAAAGATATCATAGAAAGACGAAAAAATGACGCCCAGCACTTGGCAATCAAAAAATAGAATTCTAGGTTAACGTGGAGCTTTAACAACGCCTTCTACTTGCTCATAAACAGCTTGAGCAATCATAAGGTCCTCAATTGCAATACCTGTTAAATCTGCAACAGTAATACTTTGAGAGGTTCTCAAAAGAGGGTTACTTATCACCTGTCCCAATTCTTTAGCCCTTGCTTGCGTCTTATTCGTAGCATACGAAAGGTCACCGTACTCTGAGCACTGAGAAAAACTATCCACCACAATGTGTTCAGCGACTTCAAAAACGCTCGCATCTAGCTCCTGCTTTCCCTTTCCATCTGTTCCAACTGCTGTGATATGTGTGCCGGGCATAATATCTTCACCAAAAAGTAATGGACTCGAGGAAGGTGTCGTTGTAATAAGAAGATTACATTCACTCACTACCTTTTGTAGATCAGAAACATACTGTATCTGAAAAGGGGAGTTTTTAAAATCATTGAGAAATACGCCCCCCTTTTTAGGGTCTCTACCCCAGACAAGCACTTTGGTGCACGACGTAACGCATTGTAGAGCGTGGAGTTGGTGCCTGGCTTGCGTCCCTGTTCCAATGATCCCAATTTGTTCAACGCACTTGGGACCAATGTGTTTAGTAGCTATTGCCCCAGCAATACCTGTTCGAATGTCAGTCAGTTTACCTTCATCATGTAAAACGGCAACCAATTCACCTGTATTTTTAGAAAACAATGCCATCATTCCATTGCTACTTGGGAGACCTTTTTCCGGATTCCGATAGAAACTTGATGCTATCTTAACAACGTAATATTCAGTATGTCGCGAAGCACCAGCCTTGATATGAACGTCAGCTGGCAGATCATGGAAATGTAAAAAAGAAACGGGTGCTAATGAAGCTTCTTTTTTTGTGTAAGCTACGAGTCCATCTTCAATTTTTTTCAAAATGTGCTCGTAGTTAATAGCTTCTTCAATTTCTGAGAGCGACAGTACTTTCATGTATTTATAATCCTCTTAATCGTCTCAAATGCAACGTTTCTGCCACTTAATACCAGAACCGTTTCACCTGTTACATCGTTAATTTTCCCTGATAAGCAGGCTGAAAGTGGTGGTGCGCATGATGGTTCAAACAGATATTGATGATTCTCAAGCATCCAGCAGACCCCATCATATATCTCTTTTTCAGTAACAAGAGAAACTTCCTTACAGTATTCCTTTAGCACTTCAAAACAGCCTTCTCCGATACCTCCTTCAATTCCACCAGCAACTGTTTCAATTGCAGGCAAGGCAGTTACAGCATGCCCACGATCTAAAGAAAGTGCAAATGCTGGCGACTCTTTGTGCTGAGCACCTATCAATCGAACAGAAGGTTTTTTCTGAGATACATAGTATGAAAGACCGGCCCCAAGCCCGCCACCTCCAACAGGAAAAACTATGTTCTCGACTGAAGGCAATTGTTTCAAAATCTCGAGCCCTATTGTACCTCCATTTGCAGCCATAACGAAGGTATGCTCAAAAGCACTCATCATGGGTTGGCCATTTTTTTCCGCCTCATTCATTGCCCAAACGAGCGTCTCATCATACCCCTCAAAGGTTGATTTATGCACAGTTGCACCCAGTTTCATAATTTTTCGCTCTTTTACTGGGTCAATACTTTGAGGAACATAGACAGCACAAGGGATTCCCATCATCTTGGCAGCATATGCAACTCCTAAACCATGATTTCCTGCAGAACACGTTGCAATACCACATTTACGTTCAGCCTCGTTTAATTTCGATAAATAGAATAGAGCTCCTCTAATTTTAAATGAGCCTGTCAATTGGAGAAACTCTAATTTTAAAGAGACTGGACAACCCATCATTTCTGAAATCACTGGCGAGGGTTCAATGGGAGTGTCTCTGATTTTGTTCATAAGAAATGAGGATGCCGATTCAATCAGATCGACAGAAAGTGATGGAGGTGTATGAATGTCCATGAGAATACGCTGATTAATTTTAACACAAAATTTTTATCTTAAACTGCAAATTATTTCAATTTAATTTTGCAATGCATTTAATACCCCTTCACTTTAAAATGTATGGCTCTTATCATTAAATTAGTCATTGATTGCATGTTTGAACAGTGGATTGCAGAAACTATTAAGACAACCGTCCATCTCAATGATAGCCACGCAAATGCTACATACACCATTCCTAAGTGGAAACCTCTGGAAAAAATTACCATCCCCTTTTCTTTACCCAAAGCTCCTCCAGTTACATATAAAAAAAAGGATTTTTCTATAGCAGAACAAATTCTTCAGGTTCTTTTTTTAAAGTCAATTCGCAGAGGCCCAAAACATCTCATAGCTCCATTTATTAATGAAATAAAATCACTTGTTGAGCACTCAATTGAACGTAACCAGCCAATACCACTTGTTTTACCGAGCCTCCCCTTCAAAGACCAAAGCCCGTTTGGAACAGGGGCTGGAATTGATCATGCAGATTTAGGAGAGTATTGCTATTTTGCACAAATTAAGCGCTTACTAGACGCAATCAAAGCAGTGTATGAGAAAGGAGCACATTTAACACTACTCTGCGATGGATTACTCTTTTCAGACATCTTTGTTGGAGGTGACATTAATGGCCCCGGCAGGTATAAAGCTCGTTGTGAGGCAATTAAAAATGCATATGGGTTGTATAATGACGTATCACTCATCGATATGAAAGAGATTCTTTTTCATGAACCTGAATGGGTTGAACAAAATGAAGAAATAAAAACGACTCTCAAGGCAATGCACGAAAGCTTTCCGATGGTTCAAGAGAGGATTGACCATCTTACTCATCGATTTCTTTTCTACGTTCAGCTTCCTAACATGTCATATGAACAAGCTCGGGATTCGTTAGGGAATGGACTATTGAAAGAGCCTTTTCTCTCATCTTTTCGCCGGGCGGCAATTGAATATGCAGCAATTCATCTCACATTTAAAAAATTATGCATCATTGAAAAAAGGTTTCCTCACGCAGTACGTTGCACTGTTCATCCAAAAAGCGCACCACAACTACCTCTTCACATGACGAACAAAAAAAATGTCCTTCTACCGTACAATGGAGTACCAGTTGTATCAAGACAGTCCTTACTTAATGGAAAAAGTCTTTTTGAATCGGCTCGCATTCGAAGATTATATGAGGTATTCTTACTTCCTCAAGTTCAGGCAGTCTACCTAGAGAATGATGCCTCTCCCTTTTACTATGAGGTTCCTTAAAATGAAAAATGTGTGTGGCATTCTTGGGGGATTAGGAGCAGAAAGCACAGCTCGATTCTATGTACAACTTATCCAGGCATGTGCAGAAATAAAAGAGAGTGCTCATAGACCAGCTGTAGTTATCTGGAATCTTCCTCTTACGTATGAAGATGAAGAACATGAAATCATGCACGGAAAATACGGAAGCACTTTTCTTCCCTTACTTATAGATGGAGCTCAAAGACTCAAAAACGCTGGGGCCACCTTTCTTGCCCTTCCCTGCAACTCAGCCCACTTGTTTCACTCTGCCATTGATGCGTCTTCCTCCATTCCGTTACTTCACATCATTAAGGAAACAGTGTCTGCTATTTCTGAAAAAAAAGTTGGCTTACTAACGTCTCTTGTTACAGCTAAACACACACTGTACCAACCAGTGCTCAAAAGAAAAAACATCGAGTGCATACTCCCCTCTGAACAGGATCAAAATAGTCTCAATCGGATAGTCTTTAACCAAGCTGTACAAATGTGCAGCGAAAAAGACAAAAAAACCCTAAGCGAAATCGTAGTAAAAATGACAGGACAAGGTGCTCAAGCAATCATTCTTGGATGCGCTGCCCTAGCGCCTCTTCTCGACAACATTCTAGATGTCAAACTATACGACAGTATGGACCTCTATGTACAAGCAGCGTGCAAAAAACTCACTGAATAGTCATCTTTTATCTTTTTTCGATACTACTCATGAGGTTTTGTACCTTGTGTAAGAATCGGGATAGATGTGGCTCCCGCTTCTCAGAAGGGATCTCATCGAGTGAAAACCAGCGCACCTCATAGAATTCTGTTTCATCAAACGAATACACGGCTTTTGAATCGCCCTTCACTACATACCACAGTGACACATCCGTATGCGGATTTAGCTCATTGACCGTTTCAGTGACAGTCAAAAAAAGGGGCTCCTCATAGTGAAAAACAGCTTTCGTAAAAAGCTCTTCTTCCATTTCCCGAAGAACAGTCTCTTTTGGGTGCTCATCTTTCTCAACATGTCCACCTGGAGGAAGCCACAAGTTTGCTTTCTTGTGGTGTACCAGTAAAACTTTCCCTTCTGCTTCATCAAACGGAATAAAATAGGAAACGAGGTGTGTTTTTGGAGTAGCCGGCTTTTGAATTCTACAAAGGTCCGCACCAGAATCTATCCACTCAGTCACAAACTGCTTATGCCTCATTTCTTCCTGATCAAAAGGATGAATCCCTTCAACAGCCTGAGCTATCTGCGCTCGAATATCTATACTCATGATGCACTTCCTTCTTATTTACTTGAAAACTCACTACTTGACTTCATAGTGTACACACCTAAGAAAATAGATGAAGTAAAGAATCTGCACAGGAACTCTTCACAATAAAAATTGTTCATTTTCACTGACTCAGGTATAACAGACAAAAAAAATCTATTGAAACCTCAACCAAGAGTTTTTGCAAAAATCAAAGCAATACAAAAAGGATGCTTGTGGATGGATTGATCGCTTCTCAGGCCACACATCCATAAAAATGTTATACACAGGTTTCCTCATCAGTAAATCCCACGAATGATTGTTTACTATCTCGTTTTGCAAAAACGTTAGATTTGAGGTTTCAAAAGAGTCTCCTCTTAAGAATAATCCTGCACCATTTGAAAATACTTTATTTTTTAAAAAAATATTTCCTGAATCCCAACGGCCAATAGACACTCCTGCTCCTCGAGTGCCTGTAATCACATTATTTTCATAGAGCCCGAAAGCAGCACTATGGCAGAGGTATAGACCATCAACATTGATAACACCGGCTAAACCAGAATTACAAATCTCACTATTACCAATATAGGTATATAGAGAACCGCTTCCGACGTGTACGCCTAAACGTGCTGAACTATTGATTTTGGAACCTATGATTCTGATGTGGTGAGAGGTATTTAAAGAAATCCCATCCCCAGCAGCATTCATAATATTAACATTAATAAACTCAATGTTCCGCGAATCTCTGCAGCCAATACCCGAATCCCACCATGTATCGATTACGGGATTTTCTTGTTGATTTCCATCAATCAACAATTCACAAACTGAAACATGCTCTACTTCTTGACAATACAAACAAGGAAAGGAACAAAAAACAAACGGATCTGATGAAAGATGAACATCAAGAGGGGCAGCATCTTTCAAACAGAGTGCTCCAGGCATGATTTCAATAACTTCTGTTACCCATGCCCTAGCAGGCTTTAATGACTGAGAAAAAATAGTAATCCCATCCCCACATTGAAATGATGATTCGTCTTCAATTTGTATCCAATAATCACCTTTTGTTATTTCACTGATAATAGGAGATGCAAACCTAGGACATTTTCTGAAAACCGTAGTCGCTCCCTGTCCCTTTAATGTAACATTGCTTTTTAGATAGATAGCATTCCGTAATGTATACTCCCCTTCAGGACACACTACGAGACCACCACCTCTAGCAGCCTCCTTATTAATAGCTTCCTGAATTTGACGGCTTGTATAGCCTTCAACAACGCTGTCTGCATTTAAAGATGTACTACCAAGTAAAAGAACAAACATCAGCAAAAAGCAATTTTTAGACACACTAATAGCTTGCCTCTTCATCAAAATAATCCTCCTTAAAACCAAACATCTCACCATATGCTTTCTTCATGAAGGTTGGTGTTAGATAAATATTTGTAAAATAGGAACGTCTGGACGATAGAGTATTCCTAACCTTTTGATAGGATGACTCCATAGGCGCTGAATGCCATCCATGTGGTGCCTGGAAAAATGCGCATAAAGTGTTTGGAGCATAGGGCAATCGTTTTACGGCAACACAATCGTCGTTATTTGCTCTCAAAAAATCAAGCGATTTTTTGTGGTTTTTATGGCGGTAAAGCACCGTTCCTAAAATGCTATGCTCTTCTCGATAATCTATCGGGAAAAAAATCATTACAGCTGCCAATTTGTACGCTTTATCAATGTGAATGCCCACTCCGTGGTGATAATCTTGAAACAGACGATGTTCAAAGCGACTAGCAGCATTGCATAAGCTGCCTGAAGGAAGAGAGTATCCAAACCGATCGGGAGTCAATGGATAAAACACTTCAGCAAGCTTTCTCTTGATAACATTATCTACAAGATGAGCAAATTTAATCCATTTAGCCTGAGACTTCCCCTTTCCCCACTTTTGAGTGTTGGTTACTTGTACCAATTTTCTCCATGTCGGAGACTGCTTATCAAAGGATTTAGAAGGCCAGTTATTGCAGAGCTCTTGGTAATAGTCTTCAGGCAGAATATCTTTGATAACGATATGAGGAAATGGATCGGCTGATATTTCAGCATGTTCAAACCTTTCTTCAATATACCTAGAAATTGAATCATAATCCCATGCAAGTATTGGGCTCGAAATTATGAACAAAAATACGTAAATCAACCTACTCATAAAATCCTCCTATTTATACCAATGTTCTTTTAAATCATCTTCATTAAAGCCGCTTCTAGAACGAAAAGTAGAATCTATTGCAGGGTGATCCGTATATAATTTTGCGTATTCGTTTAACATCATTTTCACAAACAAATTCATTCTTTCATGAGTTAAATAGTTAAGTGCAAAAACTCTACTATTATGTGCAATCTGTTTCGCCTGTTCTCTTCCTGAAGTAAGAAAGTGTTGGATTAGTTGTGGAATGTTTTCTATAGATTCGTAAGATATAGGAATGTAATCAGAATTTTTTTTCAATAATGGAAAAAACCAAGGTAATAATTTCTCATCATCTACATAAAAAACTAGACTCCCAGATAGAAGCCTCCAATACGCTCCAGGAAAACAGCCCCCTCCTCCGTGTAAAAGTATCTGAAATTTATACTGAAGTTGTTCTTTTGTTGTTAATTCTGCAGAGTGATTCTTTGAAAAACAATTGATAGCCGAGGCAAATTGAGCATCAATTAGGTCTGGATAACGCTTGGATAGGAGACATATTTTTCCTCGCGGGCTGTTAGGTAAATTTGGATAGCCATTTGTAAATTTTGATCCTCTCCAAACGAGTTGATCTTTGCGATTATCCCAATCGATTTGAGATTCATTGACCGTTTTAAAAATTTGATACCAATCTCTAAACCAAAATTTTTTAAACCATTTTTCAGGGGCATTATTTAAGGGACACCCTCTATCGTGCAAGGGAACAGCAGAAATTAAATGTGCGGCCTTATCCGTGCAAAAAACTGGCACTTTTTTATGCCCAAACTCATGTGTTGCCCCATCATTATGAAAAAACAAAAAATCAAGATCAGGAAGTCCTTCAGGAGTATCTATTAAAGCCAACAAGATTGAAGATATTACCCTGCTCTCCATTCCCCTTACATATAATTGATTGTTTAGTACAACATACCTTCCCAACCGTTTATTTGTGTTTTCAACAGCATCTATATCCTTGTGTGAAAATCCATGGACAAAAGGGCCAAGGCTTTGTTTCACCAACTGGTAAAATTGTTTTTCTACTTCCCTATCTTGTAAAATAAACCGTTCTTCAGAAAAAAGATTCAACTTTAAGAAAACCATTACAAAACATGTAATTTTTATTATTTTTCTCATTTAGCAAAACCTTCCTTATTTTTAATTTTTAGCACTAAGTACAGTCTTATGTATTTCAACAAATTTTATATGGGTGATACCTTTTCTATGATTTCAGGAAAAGAAGAATTTCATACAAAGAAAAGGCATTTTTTCATGAATGATTTCTGGTTTGGGTAGTTCTCGAAAAGCCCGTTTGGGTTATTAAAGATAATCTAGGATTCCGGATATATTCCGGATTTTGGGTTGGCAAGTGGTGTAATTTCAGCGGAAAAAGGTGTGGATTTTTGAGGATTTCGACGAGAAGCAGCACAAATGTGATACGGTGGAACAACAAAAATTCAAAAAATGCAATCTGGAAAACTAACATGTGCCGTGAGGAAAATTTCGTAGGAAAGAGCAAGTAATTTCAGAGAGAGGAGCTTTAGCTCCTTACTTCTTTTCTGAAGACAGTACTCTCGTACGGATTCAGAAAAGAACTCTGAATACATAAGAATATGCCAGAGTCGTTTTTTCCAGGGAAGGATGAATTGGTCTTATCCTGATTGATGCGGAAAAATTCCTTTAAATTCAGAGCATTTGCGGAAATTTTGCGGAAAAACATGCAGGTTTATAAATAGAAGCGGAGAACAAAATCAATGCATCAGCAAGGGGAATTCTTTAGAATAAAAATTGTTGATTTTCTGTGATTCGGGTATAAAGAGAGGGCGAGCATAAGAACCCTTTACCTTTGGATAAGCTACTAATTCATGAACTTAAGTAAAAAAGCGACCTTATTAAGCTATATTAGCACCGCTTCAGCATCAGGAGCAATAATCACCCCAGCACTACCAACAATTGAAAAAAGTTTTGATCTACCTATTGGTGCAGTAGAATGGATTGTTACGTTATTTCTTCTAGGTTATATGTTTGGGCAGCTTATATATGGGCCTTTATCAAATCGCTACGGCAGACTTCCAACTATCCGTATTGGTTTTTTGATTAATATAATAGGCATATTGCTTTCCCTCTTTGCTGTATATGTGGGAAGTTTTTTAGGTCTTATATGTGCACGATTATTCACAAGTCTCGGGGCAGCTGCTGGCCTATGCTGCACTTTCACTCTGATTCACGAGCTATTACCAGAAGATGAAGCAAAAAAAGCACTTTCCTATTCTGTTCTGTCTTTCACACTAGGTATTGGTCTTTCTATTTTTATCGGAGGAATTATTACTGAATATCTCCATTGGGGAGCTATTTTCTTTGTGCTTCTTATTCATGGAATACTGTTATTTGCGTCGACCTGGCTATTTTCGGAACCACATCTAGAAAAAATACCGATTCATCCAAAGACAATTGTAATGGGATATTTTAATGTTCTCCAAAACAAAAAATTAATTATTTACTCTGCCATTTTTGGCGTGACGTCAGTATTTTCATATTGTTATTCTACAGCTGCGCCGATGATTGCCAAACAATTTTTAACTCTCAATGCAGCTGAATATGGTACTTGGAACACTTCAATTATGCTTGGAATGGTTCTTGGAAGCATAACAGGCGCTCAATTAATAAAAAAAATACATGTTAACAGAGTTGTTACCTTAACACTGATTTTACTTGGAATCGGCTTTCTTAGTTTTTTTATTCAAAGAGTCATTTATTCACAAAATCACATCTGGTTTTTCTCGACCGCTACACTTCTCTATCTCTTTATGAGCTGGCTTTTCCCTAGCGCATCTTTCCTAGCTCTTCAGAATACCAAAGACCGAGCTAGTGCATCAGGTGTTATGAACTTTATCAATATGGGCGCTGCGGTTTTCAGCGTTGCGTTAATGGGCTACCTCCCCTTTTCATCTTTCACATCTCTTCTCATCGTATTATACGGGTACTTGGCCATAGTATTCCTAGGAAAGCTTGCTCTAAAAAATACTGATAATAATTCAAGTGCCTCCTCCGATTCCTCTGGAGAAATCTAATGTCCCAACGTCTGCGAAAATTCCTTTCTTATTATAAGCCATATAAGAGGCTTTTCTATGCGGATATGGTATGCTCTTTTATCGTATCCATAACTGTGCTTGCAATCCCCTTATGCATTCGATACATCACTAAAAATTTAGAAGATCTTTCCCCTGATGCACTTACCCAAATCTATGTCATGAGTGCCGTTATGCTGGTTTTAGTAGCTATTCATGTCGCTTGCCATGCCTTTGTTGATTATAAGGGACATATGATGGGCGTCTTCATGGAAAGAGATATGCGGAATGAGTTGTTTGAGCATTGTCAAAAACTTTCTTTTACATTTTATGATAATCATAGGACAGGGCAACTTATGACTCGTATTTCTAATGACACATTCGATCTTGCTGAGCTGTTCCATCATGGCCCTGAAGATATTGTTATTGCCTCTCTAAACTCTATTGGCGCTTTTATTATTTTGATGACTATCAATGCAAAGCTCGCTTTTATATCGCTTCTCTTTTTGCCGATCATGGCTTTGTATGGGGTTTATTTTAGCAGAAAGATGCATCATGCATTACGGAAAAGCAGGGATAGAATTGGCGATATTAATGCGCAGGCAGAAGATACACTTGCAGGTATTCGAGTTGTACAGTCTTTTACAAATGAACCTTTTGAAACGAGCAAATTTCAGAATGAAAATGCCCGTTTTGTTGAGAGTCGACGAGAGGGCTATAAAAGTGAGACCTATTTTTACAATGGCTTAATGACACTCACTCAACTCATGACCGTTGCTGTTGTTATTTTTGGAGCAGTGAGCATAGTTAATCTCTCTTTGGATTTAGCAGATCTTTTGACATTTCTTCTTTATATCACGATTTTGATAGAACCTATACAGCGATTGGGCAATTTTATTCGACTCTATCAAGAAGGAACAACGGGCTTTCATCGATTTATGGAGATATTAGAAACTCAGCCAGATATAAAAGATGCGAGAGATGCAACTGAGCTTTCTCAGGTTCAAGGAAATATAACCTTTAAAAAGGTCCAGTTCAAGTATAGAGAGGGGTATAATCACGTTTTAAAAAACCTGTCTTTACACATAAAAGCAGGTGAGTATGTTGCCTTGGTAGGCCCGTCTGGCGTTGGGAAAACCACCCTATGCTCTTTAATATCTAGATTTTATGAAATTGATGGAGGAGAGCTGCTTATTGATAAAACAGATATCAAAGACATTACTCTTACATCGCTGCGAAAGCAAATAGGCCTTGTCCAGCAAGATGTCTATTTATTTGCCGGAACAATTCTAGAAAATATTCGTTATGGCAAATTAGAAGCTACGGAAGAAGAAATTATTTGGGCTGCAAAACAAGCCAATATTCATAACTTTATCATGTCACTGCCCCACGGATATGAAACAGACATTGGACAACGTGGAGTGAAGCTCTCAGGAGGGCAAAAACAGCGGTTAAGTGTTGCTCGGGTATTTTTGAAAAATCCTCCCATTCTCATTTTTGATGAAGCGACAAGCTCTCTTGATACCGAAAGTGAAAAAGCTGTGCAAAATGCTCTAGAGCAATTAATAACAAATAGAACAACGATAGTTATCGCGCACCGCCTTTCCACTATACAAAATGCCAAGAGAATTTTGGTATTAACTGATAATGGAATTGAAGAAGAAGGGACCCATAGAGAATTGATTGACCGATGTGGTATCTATGCAAATTTGTATAACATGCAGTTAAGAATTGAAGATGTGAAAGGCGAAGACGGAACCACTGCGTAGAGACAACAAAATGTTACTTTTTCGTAGCATGCTAACAACGTCTACAGAAGAAGACCTTATGTTTCACATCAGACATGCAAGGTGTAGGTACAGAAGCTCTCTCCCCACACCTAAACAGCTCTTCTTTACCTTTAACCTATGAGATTGCACCCTCTTCTCATTGGTTTAAGACACGTTCCCGCTGAAAACGGCATTTGCAATTCCTTGTACGACATCGTGTGTTGCCATCATGGCAACCCCAGCCGCAGCAAGTGTAAGCACGGTTGCTCTTCCTGCGAAAAACGCAGCAGTTGATACAACTGGAGCAACAAGATTTGTAATGACGTTTGCAACTCTTCCAACAATATGCGCAATAGGAGAACCAATTTGCTCCCATGCCATCAAGCTCACCCTTCCAACAAGAGAAAGACACGGCTGTATGACGCGCATAAGCTGTGAAAGCAACGGAGAAAGAATGTACGTATTCAAAAATTGAATCGATTCAATTCCTTTCTCGATAATATATCTTCTGCATTGATGCAAGAAATTCAAAAGGTTCGACACAAGCTGCAAAACAGGGCGTATCGCATATTCTACACGAGCCAATATCCGAGAAACAAGGGTAATACCCTGCATTATTCCATTAAAACAAGCTTCTAAGTAGGGCTGGAGATGGTCTGCTAGACTAATCATCCCATCAACAAAAGGTCGTACAATGTGCCTAAAAGCAAGTAAAGCTATTTTAGGAAGTCCTACACAAAGGGCATATTTGGGCAGAGTGTAGCTTAATGTGTATACCGGCACAGAAACTGCAAGAAACAGACCCTTGCCTCCAGCGAAGAGCACGCCCCCTATCGCTTCAGCTGCTTTTCCAGCAGTGTGACACACAGTCCCAGTGATTCCTGCCTCAGCCTGCCATGTTCTAGCAAAGGCTGCACCACCTTCTTTACAAAGATACCCTATTCCAACAGTAGTCACCGTAACACCTGTATACGTTGCAGCAATAATTGTACCAGCCGACATTATTTTTCCTCCAAAACGAATAATCGATGCACAATTATGCATAAACTAATAAAAAAAACCACATTTTATTTATTATAAAAAATGAGCATACCATGTGGAGGAAGTTCATGAAAAGCCCGTTTGGGTAATTAAAGGTAATCTCATGATTCCGGATATATTCCGGATTTGGGTTGGCAAGTGGTGTAATTTCAACTTAAAAAGAAGGGCAGTTTACAGATTCTCGACGAGGGCAGTACATGTGGTACGGCCGAGGAGAGAACATTCAAGCAACGCAGGATATGAGGAAAATTTCGTAGGAAAGAGCAAGTACTTTCATCGGAAAAAGATGTGGATTTTGGTGGATTTCGACGAGGGTAGTATATGTGATACACCCGAGGAGAAATCGTTCAAAAGGCTATCTTTTTACATGAAATTTGGCCAGAGCCAGAATCGAACTGGCGACACAAGGATTTTCAGACCCATCTACTATAGAACTCTGAATACATAAGAATATGCCAGAGCCAATTTTTCTAGGGAAGAGTGAATTGATCTTATCCTGATTGATGCAGAAAAATCCCTTTAAATTCAGATCATTTGCGGAAATTTTGCGGAAAAAAGCCTTAACAATCATTTTCAGTAAATGAATGGAAGAATGACACACATAATAAATTCTTTAGTTAACGACTGTATTGGCATTTTTGATTAGATAAAAAAATATTTAGCATGTATGAGGAAATAAGGAGAGCCCTAGCCAATGCAAGGTAATAATCGTCTATGGAAGAAAAAGCTTGGTGGAATTTCTCTTTTGCCGATCTTGCAGCTGTTTTGCACACTGATTTGGAAAAGGGAATATCTAAAGAGACAGTAGCAGAAAGGCTGAAACAATATGGAGAGAATCGTCTACCAGAAACGAAGCCTCCATCTCGCATCCTTCTTTTTTTAAGCCAATTTTCTAGCTTTATCGTTTGGCTACTTATCATTGCTGCTATTATTTCCGGATTTTTAAATGAATGGATTGATGCGATAGCGATAGCAAGTATTGTCATACTGAATGGAATAATTGGTTTTTTTCAAGAGCTTAGTGCTCAAAAATCCATATCAGCATTAAAGAAATTATCTGTTCCTACTTGCAAGGTTATACGGGAAGGTAATTTACAAACCATTGAAACAAAAGACCTCGTTCCCGGAGACCTTGTTGCTCTAGAAGCTGGAGATATCATTCCTGCTGATGGACGCATCATCAACTGCATTCAATTATCAACACAAGAAGCTATCTTAACTGGAGAGTCGGCACCTATTCATAAAATTTCAACTCCCCTTTCTGCAGAAAAAATGTCCATAGGTGATCTTAAAAATATGGGATTTATGGGAACTACTGTGAGTACAGGTAAAGGAATGCTAATCGTCACGGGAACCGGGCATTCTACAGAACTTGGGAAAATTGCTTCCCTTCTTCACAAACAAGAAAGGCAACAAACGCCTCTTCAAATACGCTTAAGTAAGCTGGGTCATAAACTTGTCTTTTTTTGTTTGAGCATTGTCGGCATCGTTTTTCTTATTGGATATCTAAAAGGCTTCCCTTTTGTTGATATTTTATTGGTTTCAACAAGTCTTGCAGTGGCTGCAATTCCAGAAGGACTTCCTGCAATAGTAACAATAGCCTTGGCCATTGGTATTCGAAAAATGGCAAAACATAGAGCCCTTATTCGCAAGCTACCATCTGTGGAAACACTGGGGTGCACAACCGTCATCTGCACAGATAAAACAGGTACACTGACAAAGAATGAGCTATCCGTAAAACGAATATGGACGAGTGAAGGGTTGTTAGATGTGTCTGGGTCTGGGTATGATCCTTCAGAAGAGATTCAGGAAGGGTTAACCTCAAGTGTTCAAAAACTTGTTGAAATCGGATTGCTCTGTAACAACGCCTCTTTATCTTACTCAGATGAGGAATGGAAGATTGTAGGAGATCCTACTGAGGCGGCCCTTCTAGTTTTAGGCAAAAAAGCCCATCTAAATAAAGAGACCTTAGACCAAAGCCATCCCTTTGTTACGGAAATTCCCTTTGATTCAGAACGAAAAAGAATGAGTGTTTTGAGGCGGTCAGGTGAAGGGAGTGTCCTTTATGTTAAGGGAGGAGCGGATATCATTATCGATTTATGCGATAAGCTATTGCTCAAAGACGGAGCAACAGATCTTAATGAATCTCACCGCAAGCAAATCATTGAAGCAAATCAGGAGCTAGCCTCCCATGCTTACCGAGTTCTGGCCCTTGCTTTCCGAGAGTTTCCAGGGAAAGAAGGTATGGAACCGCAAGAAGAGAAACTCACATTTGTTGGACTTGTAGGAATGATTGATCCACCACGCGTGGAAGCAAAAGAAGCTATTATTCATTCTAAAGAAGCTGGGATTTTGCCTGTTATGATCACGGGAGACCATAAAGATACAGCAATAGCCATTGGATCAGAACTGGGCTTATATAAAAAGACTCTGCAAGCTGTCACAGGGCATGAATTAGATGATTGGAATGAAACTAAGTTAGAAGAAAATCTTAAACAAACGTGTATTTATGCCCGCGTTTCTGCAGAACACAAACTCCGTATTGTCAAAGCCTGGAAGCATATAGGAGAAATTGTAGGAGTTACAGGCGATGGGGTCAATGATGCTCCTGCAATGAAGGAAGCTGATATCGGCATAGCTATGGGTATTAAGGGTTCCGATGTTGCTAAAGAAACAGCGGACATGATTATTACCGATGATAATTTTGCTTCGATTATGCTAGCAGTAGAAGAAGGGCGAGGTATTTATGATAATATCATAAAGTTTGTTAATTATTTACTCTCATCCAATATGGCCGAGATATTAATTATTTTTGTTGGAATTGCATTGGGATTTAAAGATACCCAAGGAAATCCATTCCTTTCTCTAACACCGGTACAACTTTTATTTTTGAATTTGTTAACAGATGGGTTCCCAGCCATTGCTTTTGCAATGGATCCCACTGCCCCAAACATTATGAAACGATCTCCCAGAAGTCCCACTGCCGGCATTTTATCCATGCAGATGTTTTTTCAATTACTTTTCATTAGTTCAATCATTGCAGCAGGTACGCTTGCTGCTTGCCATTTTGGGCTGCAAACGAGCGCTCAGCTTGCGCACACCATGGCTCTAACCACACTGGTTGTTGTTGAATTGGTGAGAGTACAAATGGTACGCAAGCCTTATAAAATTGGTTTTTTTTCCAATAAATGGTTGATCCTTGCTTTGAGTATTTCTCTCCTTTTGCAAGTTGCAGTTGTTTATTTGCCCCCTTTGCAAAAAATCTTTGGTACTGTAGAGCTTGGGTTAACGGAATGGGGGGTAATTCTCGGGGTGGCTGTGCTTATTTTTTTTCTGGGATCAATCGTAAATAGGTTTTTTGAAAGCAAACTAAGAGAAGGTACTTGAAATATATATGCGACTCGCTTTTATAGGATTATTCTTTTTGTGTACGACTATTTATGCAAAACAACCCGCGGTTACTCCACACGGTGTCGAAACCCCTGGTGTTCAGACATTGCCTTATGTCATCGATGGCAATGTAAAGGTTTTTCATTTGATTGCAGAGCCCGTCGAAAAGGTGATTTACAATGGAAAAATCAACCTTTTAGAAGCATTTGTTAAAAAAAACAACCGTTATTCGGGACCAACAATGAAGCTCCCCGTTGAAATACAAAAAATTGACGGATGGGGCTATAACGGAAATATTCCCGGACCCACAGTCATTGTGAATCAAGGAGATTTCGTTCGATTTCACGTATCGAATCACCTTCCGGAACCAACAACAGTCCATTGGCATGGAATGATCGTTCCTAATGATCAAGATGGAACAGGGGGAACTGCAGATCCGGTAATCTTACCAGGAAAAACGGCGGTTTATGAATTTCAAATAGTCAATGACCCGGGCACCTATATGTATCATAGTGGTTTTAATGATACTAAACAGGCTTTAAAAGGTCTTGATGGATTCCTTCTTGTCTTACCTAAAGATGGCGTTGATTTAGCAAGTAGCGACTTTGCCATTATGCTTCAGGATTGGGCGATTCCTGAAGGTAGCGAACAAATCAAATATCTTTCCATGGATCGAAATTGGTTTACGTATAATGGTCTCGCTGCACCCAATTTTCCCGTTCTCGTTGTTGATGAGGGTGAGCTGGTTCGCATTCGCTTTGGCAATCTTGGGCTTATGTCTCATCCGATTCATCTCCATGGTTATTCTTTTAAGATTACAGGAACAGAGGGAGGTCCCATTCAAGAGTCGGCGCAGTGGCCGGCAGCGACGGTTGTAATTGCACCCGGTGAGACTCGAGATATTGAGTTCATCGCAAATAATCCGGGTTTATGGAGGCTCCATTGCCATGTGTTGCACCACATCTTGAATGACACTTCTTATTTTGCACAGCGCCAGAAAAATGGAATTTTTCCCGAGGGTGGATTATGGACATATCTCTATGTAAAACCCGCTAAGGATCAAATGACAAGGGCGAGTGAGTAGATATGATACGACTGGTTTATCTATCTCTATTGAATGCACTACCAAACAAAAAGAATATCGTCATAAATAAAGTATCGAAAACGGGTTTCCAGGCAAAAAGACCCCATCAATTTATGATACTATTTTTTGGGTTTGGTATGAGCCTGTTCTGTACAGCTTGCAGCACTCCGCTTCATGTTAGTGAATCAAGTGGGTTAGCCAGTACTGCTCACAAATACAGTGCCGGGTCGCCCAAGCCTGCCTTAACGTCCTGCGTATCTGCCTCTTTGCCAATTGTTTGCTCCAATATTGACTCCTCGTTCGATCAGCAATCTGCAAGAGCAGATTGTGGTGCTCCTCACTCTGTTTGTGAACATTACGGGCTAGAAATAACCAAAACATTGCGCCTGGCTCATTTAGTTCATGAGGTTCTTATTAGAAACCCCGACTTAGCAGCAACCAAAGAAAGAATACAAGCTGCCGAATTTTTCCAAAAAAGGGTTCAAGTTTGGGAAGACCCCGAATTTATTGTAATGAGACATGATCAACCCTTCGGCTCTACTTCTGATAGTCCTTTTAAGCCCAAGATGCGTTATTCAGTTATTCAAGAGATCCCTTTTCCGGGAAAACTTTCTCTTAAAGGGAAGATAGAAGGTCAGCAAGTGGCATTTCTTCAGAGTGAAAATATAGCCACAACAAAAGATCTTGTCCTAGAAAGTAAAAAACTTTTTTTTCAGCTTTACTATTACGATACAGCTTTAAAAATTAATGAATTCAACAGAAATATCATATCAGAATTTGTTAAAACTACCTTTGCCTTATATCGATCAGGAGAGGATAGCTTTTCAGAAGCAGTGAAAGCTCAAGTTGAATTGCAAAGGCTCGACGACGAAAAATTAAAGCTGGTCTCTATGAAGGATCGATTACTTTCACTCATCAATACAATTTTAAATCGCGAAGCATATGAACCCCTTGGAACACCGGAAGCTTGTTTTTCATCGGAGCTCTCTCTGGACTATAAGGCGTTAGAGGGGATGTCTTCCCAATATAACCCTGAAATTAAAGGCATTGACTCTCGTATAGGAGAACAAAAATTTCGAAAGGATTTAGCAAAAAGAGAATATTTCCCAAATTTTATTGTAGGAAGCCGTTTCGATCATATTTTAGGAAGTAGTGATACGGCTTGGGGAGTGTCCATAGGAATTAATTTACCTATTTGGATTCCGTGGAAACAGAGAAGAGATGTTCAAAAGGCGGGTGCTTTAATGAGAGCCTATGAAGATAATCTGCAAGGCTTAAAATCCACGATTCGAGGGCGAATTAGAAAAATTCTCTCTGAAGTTCATGCATTAGATGAGCGCATTATCCTTTTAGAATCTGGGATATTACCAAAAACATTAGAGAGTCTCGAATCGGGGAAGGCTGAGTATCAAGCAGGGAAAGGTGATTTTTTAACCCTTTTGGATACGATTCGTCAGTATTATCAATATCAACTTGAATTCGAACAGGCAAGGATAGAGCGTGAGATCGCTCTAGCAGAACTAGAAAGAACAGTAGGTGTTAATCTTGGAGACATGAATGAAGAAAATAATTAGTTGCTTGTTTTGCATAAGTATATTTATGGGATGCTCAAATGAGACCCAAGACACCTATGGAAACTCCAAAAAATCTCAACATAATCAAAAAAATGAAGAGTCCACTGTAATCAATATTGAGCCATCCCGTCTTCAAATATATGGCATTACTACTGAGGTCGCTCAAATAAGAGATTTAGTCCGATCAATAAGAACAGTTGGTATCGTTGCAGTAGATGAACGCAAGATTTTTAAAATTCAAACAAAAGTAAAAGGTTGGATAGAAACTCTCTATGCTGATTTTACAAATAAGCCTGTTTTTACCAATTCTCCTTTATTTACAGTTTACAGTCCTGAACTCTATTCCACTCAGGAAGAGTATCTTTTGGCTCTACAAGGATCCGAAAAACAGTCAAAGGGAATGTTTGCCAAAGAGCTTCAACAATCAAACGAAGACCTCTTACAAGCAGCTCAGGAGCGTATGGAGCTTTGGGATGTACCAACAAGTGAAATCGAAAGGTTAAAAAATACTAAAAAGCCCTCTTATGATTTAACGTTCTTTTCCCCTGTGAATGGGATCATTTTAGAAAAAAACACCTATTCAGGAATGAATGTTGGTCCTGGCATTAACCTTCTCACTATAGCAGACCTTTCATGGATTTGGGTCTTTGCAGATATTTACGAACAAGATATTTCACTTATGAAGCTTGGGCAAGAAGTTGATTTTTCCATTACCGCTTTTCCGGATCTTCACTTTAAAGGTTCTGTTTCTTTCATCAACTACGTCATTGAACCTAAAACTCGCACGCTCAAAGTTCGTATAGATGTTGATAACCCTTCCTATCTTTTAAAACCTGATATGTATGGAGCCGTTGAATTGCAAGTAAATATGGGGAAATCGCTGGCCATTCCTCAAAATGCTGTTATTGAAACGGGTCTTAGAAATCTGATCTTTATTGAAGAAGGTGTTGGACGCTTTGTCATGAGAGAAGTGGAATTAGGGTATCTTGCAGACGGATATTATCAAGTCTTATCTGGAGTGAAAGAAGGGGAAAAAATTGTTACAAATTCACAATTCTTACTTGATTCTGAGAGTCGAATTTCTGGATTTGGTAGTGGGGAAACGAAACATGGGATTCATTAGCATATGATCGCAAAAATTATTGAATGGAGCGCAAAAAATCGCTTCATCATATATGTAGCGACTATTTTGATGGTTGTGTGGGCTGGTTACACCATTCGCAAGACCCCGATGGATGCGCTTCCAGATCTATCCGACACTCAAGTTATTATTTATACAGAATGGAGGGGTCAAAGTCCAAACTTAATCGAAGATCAAGTGACATATCCTATCGTCTCTGCTTTTCTTTCAGCTCCTAACGTCAAGGTTGTAAGAGGATTTACAATGTTTGGCGTTTCATTCGTTTATGTCCTTTTTGAAGAAGGGACCGATATTTATTGGGCACGTAGTCGAACATTAGAATATCTTTCTTCTCTTCAAGGAAAGATGCCGAAAGGAGTCACGCCAACAATTGGTCCTGATGCTACAGGGGTTGGATGGGTTTTTGAATACGCTCTCATAGATGAGAGTGGCACATATAATCTACAACAGTTACGCAGTTTCCAAGACTGGTATTTACGATATTGGTTAGCTGCTGTTCCTGGCGTTGCAGAAATTGCCAGTGTTGGCGGGTATGAAAAAGAATACCAAGTCGAAGTAGACCCCGTTAAGCTCCAGTCCTATGGTCTTTCTATCAATCATGTTCGTAAAGCTCTTCAAGATTCAAATCTATACATTGGAGCTAGGGTTATTGAGATGGCACAGCATGAATATGCTGTGAGAGGAAGTGGATACATAACCGATTCAAAAATGATCGAACAAGTTGTTGTTGGCAGTGATCAAATGGGTAGTCCCGTCACTTTAAAAGACCTTTCACGAGTACAAATAGGAGGAAATATACGAAGGGGTCTTGTCGATCTTGATGGTAAGGGAGAAGTAGTTGGTGGTATTGTCGTTATGCGTTATGGAGAAAATCCTCTAAAAGTAATCGGCGATATAAAAGCAAAAATCAACCAAGTGAAAGACGCTTTTCCCCCAGGAGTAAAACTTGTAACAACCTATGATCGTTCCCGATTAATCATTGATTCTATGAAGACTCTTTTTGAGGCTCTCGGAGAAGAAATTATCCTTGTTTTTTTAATTATATTCATATTTTTATTTCATTTTCGTTCCTCTATAATATCGATTCTAACTCTTCCAGTTGCTGTCGCTCTAGCATTTATTCCGATGTATTATATGGGGCTTTCAGCAAATATTATGTCGCTCGCGGGAATTATTATTGCTATTGGTGACGTTGTCGACTCAGCTGTAATCATGACAGAAAATGCCCATAAGAAATTGGAAGAAAATAAAGAAGGAAAGCCTTCTTCAGAGATTGTATTAGAAGCCGCAAAAGAGATTGGTCCAAGCATTTTTGCATCTTTACTTATTATCGTCGTTGGATTCATTCCTATATTTAGTTTACAAGCGCAAGAGGGAAAATTATTTTCTCCGCTTGCCTTTACGAAGACTTTTGCAGTTGCTTTTGGGTGTATCTTAGGCATTACCCTGGTTCCGGCACTAATGATGAGTTTTATTAAAGGAAAAATTCGTCCTTCCCTGTCAAATCCGGTGAATAAAGTTTTGACGTATGTTTATCGGCCTGCACTAAAATTTTGTTTGGACTACCGAAAGACGGTACTCTGCACCACTTTGGTATTAATCACTGCAGCGATCCCTTTTTATCTTAAACTTGGATCTGAATTCATGCCGCCACTCGATGAAGAAGACATTCTCTTTATGCCGATTACAACCCCCGGGATTTCCATTGAAGCTGCGAGAGAACTTGTGCAAAAACAAGACCAGATCCTTTACTCTTTTCCTGAAGTGAAGCGGGTATTTGGAAAAGCAGGACGAGCTGAAACGTCAACCGATCCGGCTCCATTATCCATGATTGAAACAGTGATTACGCTTCATCCAAAGAATAAATGGAGAAAAGGGATGAGCAAAGATAAGCTTGTCCAAGAGATGAATGAAGCCCTGACCTTCAAAGGGGTGCAAAATGCATTTACAATGCCTATCAAAGCCCGTTTAGATATGCTGACAACAGGCATTCGTACAGCGGTGGGAATAAAAGTGTTTGGTGACAACTTAGAAACAATCAATCAGCTGGGAACTCATCTAGAAAAAATACTTAAAAAAGTGCCTGGAACAAGAAGCGTTTACGCAGAAAGAGAATTAGGAGGTTTTTATATTGATTTTATTCCTAACCGTGATGCTCTAGCCAGGTATGGATTGACTATTGCTGAGGTTATGCAGTTTGTACAAAGTGCCATCGGAGGCGAAGATATTACAGAAACCATTGAAGGGCGAGAACGATATACAGTAAATATTCGATATCCAAGGGGGCTTCGTGATGATGTTTTATCTCTTAAACAAGCTCTTGTTCCTATCCATAAACCGATGGCAAGAATGGCAGATACACAAGAATTGTCAAAATTTGCCCATGTTCCCTTAGGTCAGCTTGGCGAAGTCAAAGTAACTATGGGGCCATCCATGATTAAAGATGAAATGGGATATTTTTCCGGATGGGTTTATGTCGATCTAGAAACATCTGATATTGGGGGATTTGTAGATATTGCCAAACAAGCGGTTGCGTCTGAATTAAAGCTTCCAAGAGGGTATTTTCTCAAATGGACAGGCCAATATGAATATCTCGAAAGAATTCAAACCCTGCTTTCCTACATGGTCCCCTTAACGATCTTTTTAGTACTACTTATTCTTTATATGAATTTCAAAGCATTTATTCCTTCTTTGATTGTGATGCTGTCGGTTCCATTTGCTGCGGTTGGGGCTATCTTCTTTTTGTTTTTTGCCGGATATAATACCTCCGTAGCAGTTTGGGTGGGTCTGATTGCTTTACTGGGCATTGCAGCCCAGACAATTGCTATCATGATGGTATATTTGGAAGAGGGCTATAAAAAGTGGAAAGCGGAAGGCAAAATTCAATCAATGCAAGATATTGTTTCGATGACATTATCCCAAGCTACTATGAGGATACGTCCATTCACAATGGCTATTGGCCTGAATATCATTGGGTTAATTCCTATCATGATTAGCGATAAGGTTGGATCTGATATTGCCAAACGAATAGCAATGCCTCTATGGGGAGGTCTCGTTTCTCTTACCCTTTTAACCCTTTTTGTCATTCCTGTAATTTTTGTATTTTGGAAAGCTTATGAACTTAAACGTAATAAAAGATAGGTTTTAAAAGGAATTTAACAAATCCTTGCTTTTTCGAATTAAAGCCATTGAATCCTTGTGCAACTTCTTAGCTTCTTTCGTATAAGCTCCATGCCGAAAAGCTGCATTTCGAGCACGTTCTTTGCCTTCTTTAGTAAGAGGTCCCTTTCCTTTGCCACCATGCATATGACAAGTATTTCTTCCACGAATAGCCCATTTGAGACATCTCTTTCCTGACCTTTTACTTCTTGCTGTACACTGGCTCACAATGATCCATGGGGTTCAATTTAAAAAAAGTTTCTACTCCCCCTTAGGTTGATGGGAAAGATTTTGAGCAACTATAGCCTGACCTTCATTATGCATATGAACTACTTGGATAGTCTGCTGACCACCAGTTCGACATTTCAAAATAGTCTGCATCGTCTGATTGCCTGTATTGAACAATTTATGCGCCAATGTAAAAAGCCTTTCAACGTGATAAAATCCCTGCTCTGGCAGGTTAGCAATACGAAGGCATTTCATTCCTGAGTCATTGAGTGCTAGGAATTGGCCAAAAAGCATTGCCTCTGTTTCGTTTTGCGGCTCAAGTCCAGGAAGTAATGCAGCAACTTCATTGATACGATGTTCAAGACTTTCTGCAGATAGGCCACGGGCAATTTTATGAAGTATTCTTTCTCCGACTGCAAGGTCATCGACTCCAGAAGCTCTTTTCATAGCATCCGATATCTTTTTTTCGCTTAACTTGCTGCCATCTGACATTTCAACCGTTTTGAACTCTGAAGCTCCTGTATCTTCATTTATTTCAAATTTCCATTTCAAGAATGGTTCTGGTTTTTTTCTTGAAATTGCCTGAACTGATGATGATTTTTCTATTTGCTGTTTGGACATAAGACCTCCTTTACTTTAATTCACCCCAATTTTGCCCGATATTTGCCTCAACAAGACCCTTTAAATATGTCTTTGCATTAGGAAAAATATCTAAAAAAGCTTTTTCCATCGCTTCTTGAGCGAGAGAAGCATAGGTTGAGGTTTGGGATTCTATTACTTCTAAAAGCAACTCATCATGTATCACATTTACAAGATGGCATTCCTCTGATAGAAACGGCGTAAATCGTATCATAGCTCGCAGGGTAATTTCTGCTGCTGCGCCCTGAATTGGCAAGTTCAGTGCTGCTGTAAATTTATATCCCTCTAATTCACGTCGAAAATCCCGGATTCGTCCCGATGGAGTACTCGCAGTTCCTGTTAGCTTTGCAAGTGACCCAGTTTGCTTTTGCCACGCTCTTAGTCCTTGGTAAGTCCGAAATAGAGCAACTCTATGTCTTTCGGCCTCTTCTTCGGTCATATCAACGCCATATTGCTGTTTTGCATAATTAGCCAACCCCTTTGCTCCCTGGCCATAGAGAAGGCCAAAAATAACCGCCTTTGCCAATTGTCTCTGTGGCTTAGATACTGATTCCTTTGGAATATTTAAAAGAGCTGCTGCAGTATTGGCATGGACATCTCCTCCTGCCTCATAAATGTGAAGCAATGCTTTATCTTGGGTAATCAAAGCTGCCACGCGAAGCTCTTGCTGGGAATAGTCTAAACTAATGAGTCGATATCCCTCCTTCGGAATAAACAGCTGGCGAAAATCAGACCTGGGCATATTTTGCATATTTGGTTGTCGACTTGCCATTCTACCCGTGGATGTTGTTCCAAGGGAAAATGACCCAAATAACCTCTTTGATGGAATATCAATAAATTTATAAAGCCCTTCTCCAAATGAACTAATTCGTTTTGTCAACTGGCGGTATTGGACAATCTTAGCAAATGCTTCATGCCTATTTTCGTTTTGCTTGAGAGTTGGGGTGCTTGTACTTAATTTTCCTGAATTGGTTTTGACCCATCGTGCCAGTTCGTTTTCATCGAGAATATCGGAAAGCCATTCTCCAAATTGCTTGCTACTATTCAAATTGAAAGACACACCTAGCAGCTCGTAAATTTCAAGCAAGAGGACTTCACTCTTCTTTTTTAAATCTTCAATGAGCTCCCTATGGTTGCTGATATCAAATCCGATACCACTATTCTCCATATAGGCTATGGCAAGCTGAGCATCGCGCAAAAGCTCATAGGATTTAATTAACCGCTTCTTGGATAAGACCTCTCGTTGCTTTTGGAAAAGTTTTATAGGAAGAACAGCATCAAGCACTGCATATTCAATCTGAATTTCAGTGAGCGTATCTTCTGACCAGTCGGATGTCTGCATCTCTTTATCGATATCTAATCCAAGCATCTCCTTAGAAAGATTTTTGAGGCTGGCTGATGATAAAAGCCCACATTCTTTTTTTAGACGCGTTCTGTTTCCATTTATGACACGGTCCGCAAGCAATGAACAACCAAGTTTTTTTAAAACGATTCCTGAGTGCAATAAATGCTTCATTTCGAAAAGAGCATTATGAGCAATCAATGGTCGCTCCCATAGGGCAGTGGGGATTTGTGAGATTGAACCTATTTTTTTGACGTCAAACACATAAACATGGGCTTTTCCATCATAAATTTGAATTAAACGTATCGCTGATTTCCTTGGAGCTATGCCCCCATCTGTATCTTGTACAAACTCGAGGAGAGGGTATGTCTCAATATCAAGGCCAAACGCAGTGTTTTCTTTAAGAAGTTGGTCAACCACAGAACCTATTTCCTTAGGCGATTTAATCACTGAATATGAAATGCCCATATTCTTAAGCATCGATTGACTCTCAAGGGCAATTGGCTCATTAGCCAGCCCCTCATTTCTCAAGGTTTTCAATTTGATTAATCCACTTCCGAGCACCACTTATCTACCTATCCATAATTGTCATTTTGTCATTTATCCTTTCTAACCCATTGACAATGTGTAATTTATATGCATTACACTCTTGTCATTGCATGTCATTCATGTCATGTGTTTCGAGATGACGCGGTGACATCAAGTGACAGGCGGTGTCATTTCTAAAAATCCCAATAGCACGACCCTTCCAAAGTGACAAAATGACGTTTTTATACACATAGATGAAACCGCTCTATATTCATTATTTTTATCTTTTTACTGTGCTTATTACACTTGAGCACCGTTGTCATTTTTTGAATCCAGACCTAATATTTTAGGATTGATTTCATACCAAAAGTTGTTGCTGCTTCGGATTCTTTCATCGGTCTTTCTTAGGTGACATTGCTTTTCAAGAATCTGTATTGCTGCTTGTTGCTTCTTTGAATCATTCGCAGTATCTCGCCAAGCACGCACTTTTGAGCTCAATAAAGAAAGACGTACTTTGCCTCCTTCTTTTTCTAGATGCACCTGCAAGTAAGCACTAATTTTTTCAGCAAGATGCTCTGCTCCGGACAATCCTTGAATACGCTGCCATTCAATCGCCTGAGAAACAAAATACTCTTCTAATGCTTGTGCACGTAACCATTGCTCCTCTGTAATCAAAGGGAAAGAGTCCATTGGAAGCTCTCCTTTTTCGGCAGCATCGCATACAGCAAAGACACCAGCTATTCGAGCTGCTATTGAGCACGCTCTTCCAGCAATATCCCGAACATCTTCAAATTTTCCGTCGGGACCTATTTCCTTCTCTAATTCATTATAAAAATCTCTTCTTGCTTTGGACGCCTCAGGAGAAAGCTTGATTATTAGTGACTGTGAGGGCTTCCATCTGCGGATTCGAAGTACAGTAGTCACAAAAGGAACAAGTTTGGCGTGATCATATGGCTCATCTGTCTCACTTTCAAAGCGTGAACCAGCTCTACTCAAAGGGCTAACTACACAGACTCTTGATAACGTCCCGTTTTGCCGCATCGTCTTATCTCTTGCAAAATCATCCCAAAGGTCTCGTTGAACAAAAATAACGATCGTTCCAGCTGGTTTCCGAACAAAACGCTCTTCTGCTTCACCATTTTCTTTGTTGCCAACCCTTGAGCTATCTATATCATCTCCCCATGTCATTGATGTATAGAGAGAGGCTGACACAACGTCTTCTTTATCTTTTTTATTTTGAATACGCTTGAGAAGCGTTCTACCTTCAGAACTAAAAAGCCCAAAAGCACCTTTATGCGCATAGAGCAGTTGTTGGATGCGTGCTGGTGTTAAATCATCACCCCAGTTTCGTGGATGAACCGGAAGCTCTTGTTCTGCCTGATAGAGGCGCTCCAATTCAGCTGTCAATTGTTCGATAGACACTCCCTTTGAGGAATCTTTCTTCAACGATCGAATCTCTTGCTTTATCGCAGCAATTTGCTCTTTTATGGACTCATTATGAGCCTTTATTGAAGCGACCTCTTGTTGATACTCTTCCATCTCCTTTTCTATCTCATTTTTTATAGGATCAAGAATGCAGCTACATGTTTGAGACTTTCTTTCGACCTGATCCATCACGCCTATCAAAAACAAGCTCGGGTGATGTAGCAGTCCTGGCTTTTCCTCAATAAGAGCTTTCTTTCCTATTTGCAGAGCAGCCATTCCCAATGCAGGAATCAATGGAAGAGAAGCATCCACTTGAACAAATCTTTCAGCTTCCTCTATCGCTTGCCGCATGCTTTTTGGCAGCACTTCTATTGGGAAATCCAGAGGAGGTGCATTTCCCTGATTTATCGGGAAAGGACTCTCCCAAGTGGCAGGAGAGCGGTCATTAGCTTTTTTTGGCTGATAGCATTCCTTACACCCAGAAACTGCTTTTTGAATCGTGAGTCTTCTGTAATCTTCTCTATCCCATTTTTGCTTTCTGTCATCCGAAGAACAAAGCGCTGACTGAGACATTAAACGAAAAATTTGGTCAGCATCTTGAGTGTAAAAAGCGAATAGCGATGCAAGAGCAAGATCTGCAGCACTATTATCACCGTTATACTCACTAAGCCGTCCCTCATAAAACAACCTTTTGAACTTTTCTCGGTTGCTTGCAGCTTCGCACCGTGATAGAACCTCTTCGTCAGTTAATGGAGGAGAAGCCAGAGCTTTCTTCTCTGATATGAGTTCTCTTAACGGAAAGACCTCATTATAGAGTTGAGTCAAGGTGTTACCACCCGACTGTATCCGTCTATTTCCTCCAATAATATTTCCCGTCAAAGTGATTGGGTGATTACATAAGAACTCGACAGAGGTATTTTTATATATCCCTTTGATCCGCTCACCTGGTAAGTCTGCCTTTAAGACAATATGTGCGCCGGTGCCGCTTTGAGAAAGTTCCGAATAGGAACCAAATCGTTCGATAAGTTCTGATACCCAATCCGGAAAGGATTCATTGGAAGATTTCACCTTATCGATATCGATAGCTAAAAGCTTTCCTCTTACAGGTACAAAACATGGAAGATGATTGGGGTGTGATGAAATATACTCCATCACCTCCTGCAGTGTGCAGAGCGGGCCAGTTCCCCACTTCGAGTCCTGACTTATTGGATTATAAGGCTTCTTGTTGGCGTCGGAAACAATCCACATCCTTACATCGGCATACTCCTTAAAAACTTCATTGAGTACAGACAGCGAAATCATTAAATACCTACTCGCTTTCTGGGTGTGTGCCGTATATGTTAAGCTCCTCTTCAAGCTCTGCAGGAAGTCTTTCTCTTCTCCGCAAGCGGCACTCAATATCCTCATCGACCGCATCTCTCTCAAACCACGGGTCCGGAATACTACCCGTTGCAATTAGCTCTAACACCATTTCTCGCGACCCGTACTTATTAAACAGATCTTCTAGAGAGTAAAATTCACCATGTTTCATTTCACACCTCCGCCGCGAATTAAGCGGAACAAGGTCTGGGGCAACACAAGTATTCTTTTCTTGAATTTTACAAAGGCGGGGGCTAATCCATTTGACTCGCGTTCAAATGCTAATTTACGAAGGGATCGCTCAGTCGGCCACTGATATTTGGCCTCAAAATCACGGAATGTGAGAGGGATTTCCTCAGCCTTGCTTTCTACAAGACGTTCTCTCTCTTCTTGAGATGGGATTGGTGTGCTTAGGGGAAGATATAATTGTGTATCCATTGGAAAGCTCCTTGTTTCTTGTTAATTTCACAATGAGCACAATTATTCTAATTGATTGGATTTAAGTAAGAAGCGCGAAAAAATACCTGGTATTTTTCTAAAAAAAGAAGAGACCTTATCGGGGAAATACTTATAGAAAAAAATAAGCAGTACAAAAAAATACTGCCTATTTTTGTTTTCGACGGGTCTTTTTCTCGCGAGGTCTTGGGTCTAGTTCTCGGTCACGCACTATTTTCACCCAAGTTTCATATGCATATGCCTTCCCACTGCGTCTTGTTTTTCTATAATCGTGGTAAACCTCAGCATGTTTTGCTTCAGGGTTGTCGTTCCAATATGTGACTGCATGATCAACTACCTCAAGAGTTCTTTGTTCTTTCTTGGAAAGAGGTTTGTCTATGACCCTATTTTGTGGTAAAAACTCGGTACTTTGTTTTTTGACAAGGATTTGATTTTTAACAACAAGTTCATAAATTTGATCTAAATAGCGGCTACAATCCCCTCGAGTAAAGTAAAACTCTTCTGGAAGAATGGGCAAATTTCTAAAGACATTTTGTTGGTTTTTTTCTTCAAAGCTGCCAATAAGACTATTTTTTGCCGTCGGGAATGTCCACCAAATAAAGCCCTCTATAGATTTCTCCCAAACCGTGGCAGAATCCCGCTCAAAACGCTGAGGTAATACCTTTCTTTCGATTGGAGGCCTCTTGTACTCCCAAATTTTTTCCAAAAGGCATAGCCGATCCCATAAATAAACAGGATCAAGTTCAGTCGAAGTCTGAATGAATTCTTTTTTAATTTCGGGAGGATAGAACCGTTCTCGATAATCATAAAAAAACTGGTTGAATTTTGGAGAGCACATTTCACTGTCAAATACGCTTATTTTCCTACCTAAAAGATTTGTATCAGCAATCACATATAGCTTAGGCGCTACGCCAAGCATTCGACTATTTTTTCTAAGTGTAGCTTTTATCTTCTTATGAGGTTGAGAGGGTTCTGCTAATACTTGACTACGCCTCCCATTTTCCCAGCGAAAAAACGTCTGTTCCAATTGCTCATATATAGCTCTGATGTTATTAATTTTTTTCATTACAGGAGAAATTATTTTTAGTTGCGTAAAAGCGCAGCAGGCCGTTGCTATGGGGGACTGAGATGAATACTCGCCCCTAGATATGGAACGAAGGACTTGTAGGAGTATTCGCCTACACTTATATGTTGGGTTTAATTTCCATAGAAATAGCCACTCATTTTTACATACTTCCAACGCTACAGAGTTGAACAACCCTGTCCTCTTTTGTGCTTCTTCCTCAAGGCTTTTTATCCAATCTTTTGTATTAGAATTTGAGCGCAGGCTTTTAATTAGCTCTACATACTTTGATAAAAAACTTGCACCAGTACAGGAAGATTGAACCATTGTAATTGCATGTTTTAGTCCTTCTTCAAATTGTTGGGTTTCATCAGGAAGATTGATTATGTTCATGGTCACCTTGAATATTTAATTTGTCATTTGTTCGTTGCAAGAGCTTGGCAAGATGCGTCTTGTTGAAATGCGCATACCTTCTCGTCATCACAGGAGAGCGATGACCAAGCACCTCCATGAGCTCTCCCTGGGTAGCTCCCGACATTGCGAGATGCGAGGCTGCCGTGTGTCTCAATGAATGAAAAACAATGTCTTCTAATCCCAACTGATTTAAAACTGCTTGAAAGGCCTTACGAATCATGGTGTAAGTTGGTTGTTTTGAAGGATTTTTAGACGGAAATATGTAGTCTTCTTGGCAAGAAGAGCATCGACTCATCAGAAAACTGTATATTTGATCTGGCATGGGAAGAACCCTCACATCTTGATTCTTTGTTGTTTCAAGAGTGATAAGACGGTGTTCAAAATCTACGTTCTTCCACTTAAGGCTAGCAATCTCTCCATAACGCATTCCAAGTGAAGCAGCCATAAGCACCATTCCATATAAATTGGGGTTCTTATGTTCTTTACATGCCCGAAGAAGGGCGCTGAGTTCTTCTTTACTAAGAAAGCGTGTTCTGCCCTTATTTTCGGGAAGTTTGGACACTCTTCTGAAAGGATTTTCCGCAATCCATTCCCACTCAGAAGAAGCCAACGAGAACGCCTTGCTTAGAGTTGCAAAATATCTGTTTACTGTTGGACCAGCCCTGGGTGTTTTCCTTGCTGTTGTTTCACTGAGAAGAGCATGTTTTGCTTGGGCAAGCAGGGATGGTGTTATGTCACTTAAAAGCTTATGCCCGTAATGAGCTCTCCACCATTCTAAATGATGGGACTGACTCCTAATTCGCTTGGGAAACCTGCTCAAGTAAATGGTTTCATATTGCTCAATGAGATTGTTGACGGTGTATTTTCTTGATTTCGCATCTTGGGGGAGTTTTCCTGATAGGATTGCGCTTTCAGTAGAACGAACCCAGTTTTTGGCTTCGGTAAGAGTACGAAAGACTTTTCTTAACGGTTTTGCACCTTTTCTCCGAACTTCTGCGTGAAAGCTAAAGCTTCCATCTTTTTTAGGATATTTGCGTATGCAACGCGGGGTTTCTGAACTTTTAGCCATAAATTTTTCCTTAAGAGAGCGATTATAAATAATTTGGAATAAAAGAGAATCGGATTGTTAATCCGTTGTTCTTTTTATCTTTCTTACAGGAGAAATGCACACAAAACAGCAGAAACCAACACATTTTACGCATTTTTTCCGCACTTAAGATAAAATTTGATAGGAAAATGGCTTGATTTGACCCCGAAATGTTAAACTGCAAAACGATTCTGATTGATTCAGAGCATTTGCGTAAAAAATGCGGGAAATTGGGTTTTTGGGCTGTTTTTTGCATAGCGGCTCCTGATGTTAAAAACATTCAAGAGCTCTATGAGTAGATAGTAATTAGAAAGGTTTGGCCAGAGCCAGAATCGAACTGGCGACACAAGGATTTTCAGTCCTCTGCTCTACCGACTGAGCTACCTGGCCTCAGTGGATGTGCAAAAGCGTACTCGTTTTGTTGGTTTTTCTGCAAGTGGATTATTGTTTTGCTGTGATTGACTGGGAGAGGAAGATCATGTCTTGGACTATGTTTACCGCCTCTTCAACCTGGAGATCGTTTCCGCCGTAGGTTTGTGGCGGTGTATTTTGATATGGGGCTTCCTTGTATATTTTTTTGAGAAATGCCTGGTAATTTCTGTTATTTGCTAGGCGCTCGCGGCTATTTTTTTTCAGCGTTCCGCGCATTTTTCTCCAGTTTGTTTCCCTTGGCTGCAGGTATGGTATGGCACTTCTTGGGGCTTTTTTGAAGCTGCCGGCATGCATGGCGCTGAGCGTTTCAATTTGATCTCCACTCAGGTGGTCCGGAGCTATTGGATATGTTAGGTACTTTTCCCCGATATTGAGCGCTGCGTAGCTTGTTGGAACATGAATATCTGAGAGGACTCCATCGAGCTGAGTGGATCTTCCTGAAGCTGTATAATACCGGCCGACGGTGACTTTGTAGTAGGCTCTTGCGTACTGATCTGTAATTGTTTGGTATTGCATCGACCCTTTTCCGTACGTTCGCTCATCTCCGACGACGAGTGCTACTCCATAATCCTGGAGTGCTTGTGCGACAATTTCTGTACACGATGCAGACGCTTTCGATGTTAGTAAGACAAGAGGGCCGTCATATATATACCTCCCATCAATATCTCGTGAGTAACGGATTTCTCCATCTGAATACCTTGATATGACGACAATACCTTTTGCTATAAATAGTCCTGAAAATTTAATGGCTTGCGAGAGAAATCCTCCTGCATTATCGCGCATGTCAACAACAACACCTTTGAGATTTCCTTCAAGACGTGCTTCTCGAATGGCTGCTTTGAAGTCTTCTGTGGCGCTGATCCCATCGCCGTTGTCGTAAAATGCAGGGACAGTCACGACAGCAATGACTCCGTCCGAAAACGGAACCGTTTTCACTTTAACGCGTGCGTCGTCAACTATAAGCGTCTGCCTGGTGAGTGGAGCGACATATGTTTTGCCTGCTCTTTCGAAGGTAAACGAAACTTTAGATCCTTCGTCTCCTCTTGAGGCTTCCATTACTTCAGTAAACGTTTTTCCATAGACCGACTTTCCATTGACGGCTGTAAGCTTGTCGCCAGCTTGAATGTTTCCAAGTTTTGCTGCGGGACTTTTAGGCATGATATTTGTGACAAAGATCCCTCGATAGGTCTCTTTAAACACGACACCTGTTCCAGCAAATTGTTTTTGCAGCCGCTTTCTCACATCAGCAGCTTCAGATGGGCTATAGTACCCACTATGCGCATCAAGGCTTTTTGCCATCGCTTTGAGGATGACGATATGCTCGTTTGAAAGAGCAAAAACATGTTCATGTGCTTTTTGTCGTCTTTGGACATACGCGAAAAGCTCTTTAAGATTCCTTGTTCTTTCGTCTACTTTATTCGCTTCACGAATCATGAGGAGCATGTAGTAACGGTAGATCCGTTCCTTTAATTCGTGTTGATTCGTTGGATATGCCGGTGAAAGCATTGTCACATTGGAGAGGCTGGTATACGACAACGCGCTCAGTATTTTTTGATGTCGTTCTTGTGCTTTTTGAAATAAAGCAAACATCGTATCAAAAAGCGGGTGTTCATCTTTATAGAAAGCTCGGATCCCATTACTGACTTCTTGATCTGAAAGGGTTAAATATTTTTCTGCTTCACTTTCTAAAAGGTAGACATGGTTTGGGTCAAATTGCTCAATGCATATTTTGACGGAGCGTCTATAGAGCTCTGGGCTCATTTCTTTCGACTGGACGTGGTATGCAAATAATTCATGCATGACCCGGCGGACATCTTTTGAGGTCACCTCTTGCGCACCAAACAGCATAACAGACGCAGTGAGCGTCAAAATAAAATATGCAATGCGATGCACGGGTACCTCTCTCTTTTGACAACAGAGGAAGGGGCAGTGTACCCCCCTCTAAATAGAGAGATATACAAAGAATTAATTAATGGAAAGCGATTATTCTAACAATTATGCAATATTATATGAAATTGAATAAGAGTACGCTTTGATACAACGTACTCTTATTACAGATAAAATCTATGATCCAAGAAGATCTAATAAGCCTGAAAGACGTCTTTTTAAAGACTTAACACGAGGATTGCTCTCTGTAAAATCTCCAGATGACACCACTTCGTGCACAAGCTTTAAGAAGAGTCCTGCCGGTCCTTGACCGACTGCTCCATGCCTTTGTTGAAGCGATGCGTGCCCTCGTATCTCTTCTTGAAGGGCTGCATTCCCATGTATTTGGCGAATGAGGGATTCAAGGCTTGGTCCTGCAGATGATGCTGACGCAGCTGAAGAAGCTGCATTGTCAAAAAACCCAAGGAATCTTTGCAGCATCTCATTCGTCCCATCTCCAACTACTCCTGCTGCTGCACTTGCAGCTCCTGCAGCGCTTCCAAACAAGGATGTTGTCGTGTCACGAGCCTGCATAGCTAAGGATGCTGCAGTCTCTTGTGCACGCCCGGCTGCGGCCCGTGCGGATGCAGCTGCTGTATCTGCTGTTGCCCGCGCAGATTCAAGCGCGCCGCCTGCTACTGTTTGTGCTGCTCCAACCACAGCTCCTGCAGACGTATACAGTGAACCTACTCTTGAAACGGCACTCGCTCCTGCACCTCGAAGACCTCTCCATCCTCTAGAGAAAGAAGATTCTTCTTTAGCTCGAAGTTGATTTTTTGCATTCATGAAAGGAGATGTCAGCAAATGACTCGCATCAGAAAGTGTTCTGGACACTTCCCCAGCTCCAACAGCCTTCGCAGCCTCAGTGCACGCTCGAGCGAGTTGTGTCACTGTGCTTAGTCTCTCGTTAATTTCTCGTGTATGCTCAGCTACTTGCTCACTCGGAAGCCCACGTCCCAGAGCATTTATTTCTGATAAAAACTCTACATGTTCAGCCGCTTTACTTTTTGCAAGCGCAAGTACCATATTGGCAAAGTCGCATTCAAAATGAGTTGTTACTGCAACGCGATCCTGAACAGCAGCATCAAGAAGCAGCTGAAGTTTTTCATTTTGCAACTGGCTTGCTAAACGCATGATTCGCGGAAGCTTTTCTAAATTTGCTATTGTAGCCGCTTCATCAGCTCGTGGAGCTGATGCAGAAATCTCAGCTTGAATGCTCGCAACTTCTCCCTCGACGTGCGCAGCCCGCTTTTGTATACATTCAGCCAAACGGAGTCCAACACCCTGAAGCATCGCCCGAACATCTGCAATTGAGTGTGTCTCAAGGGCATTAAAGACATCGGTAAGTTCGCCTCTTAATTCTGGAGTAATACCTCTCGCTGAACTACCAAATGCGAGTGCACGCTGTAACATACTACTCTTCATCATTTCGTCTGCAAATGTCGAAGCACTTTTTTTAAACTGGCTTAGCGCCTTGCGATTTCCAAGAACAACCAAAAAGTCGTGCATTAATTCTTCAGGAGTCGAAGCACTTTTATTGACTCCTTCACCAAGAGCGAGGACTACATTTTGAGCAAATGATACTTCGAGAAACGTTTTTAAGGTCGGTGCATCTCCTAACTCGGGAATATCTCCTCTCTCCTGAAAAATGAGATAGAGAAGGTTATAAAAGTCACCTTCGGTTACGCCGTCAGCCTCGCACAACGCATCAAATCGTTCGCAGACAGCTTTTGTCAGTAATTTTCGGCTATTCAATTCAAGGCCTTCTCTGAAAATTGTCAGTAATCCTGCTCCACCAAGTTTTTTTTCATCACCTAGCATCGTAAGCCCAACACCCAGAGCTCCAGATGCCATTCCTACTGTCTCCACGGCAGAAGCAAGTGTTGTTCCTCCAAGCGCACAAACGCCTGCTTGAGCTCCAGCACATGCTAAAGATGCTGTAGATGAAACACCGAGTGTCACTACCGCAGGCGCTGCGATATCGATTCCGGTGGCCCACATCTTAGCAAGGGCACGAGCTTCTCTTTGAAGTGCTACTTTAGATGTAAGTTGTTCTGAAAGAGCATGCCTCGGTTCTCTACTCCCGAAAGCAGGCCTGGTGTCTAAAAGAAGCTCCTCAAACCGGTCGCCTAAAGCACCGGGAAGCTCTACATACTTCGAAGCGCCTTTAAGCACTGTTGATAGATCCTCTACAATTTTGCAGTTGAGTTTCTCAACTTTTTCTGTAGAAGCAGACATATGACCGAGTGCATTTGCAACGGTGCCTCTCATCTCTTTGTAGTTTGTATACGCTGACTGTGCAGATGCCACAGCGCCGTCATATGCGCTTTTTGCAAGATATGTACACATTGCCGCTGCCATAATACGACCCCAATAATAGTTAATTTATGATTATTAATAAGAATAACACAAATAACAATAAAATTATATTTAAAGGAATTGCTTGTTATATTAATTATTTTATTTTTTCGCTTGATTTCACGTCAGCTCCAGAGAAAATGCAAATGGCTTTGCGTTAAATCTGAATCGTTGGTATATTGTCTGAGTACCTAAATTTTATTATTGATGTAAGGAGCAATTATCAATGCCGACTGTTAATCAACTTGTCAGAAAGCCGCGCAAGTCAAAAGTGAGACGAAAGAAGTCTCCTGCTCTTCAGAAGTGTCCTCAGAGAAGAGGCGTGTGTCTTCAAGTCAAAACAAAGACACCTAAAAAGCCAAACTCAGCACTTCGAAAAGTAGCATGGGTGCGCCTTTCTAATGGACAAGAAGTAATCGCATACATTGGCGGTGAAGGGCACAATCTCCAGGAACACAGCATCGTGCTTGTTCGTGGTGGTCGGGTTAAAGACCTTCCTGGTGTTCGTTACCACGTAGTTCGTGGGTCACTCGACTGCGCCGCAGTAAAAGACAGAAAACAAAGCCGATCTAAGTACGGCGCGAAACGACCGAAGTAACAAAGGGAGAGATCTACAAACATGGCTAGAAGACGAAGAGCTGTAAGACGAAAAGTTGCACCGGAATCTCGGTTTGGGAGCACGCTCCTTGCTAAGTTCATCAACCGAGTTATGCTCGATGGGAAAAAGACAATTGCACAAAAAATTGTGTATGATGCCCTCGACAAATTTGCCGGTAATGTAAAAAAAGAGAGCCCGCTAGAAGCTTTCGAAGAAGCGCTTGAAAAAGCGAAACCATCACTTGAAGTGAAGTCTCGCCGAATTGGTGGTGCTACATACCAAGTACCTATTGAAATTCCTGAAGACCGACGTGTATCAATGGCTATGAAATGGATCATTGGCTATGCGAGAGCTAAAGCCGGCCGAAACACGACAGACGGACTCGCTCAAGAGCTGACCGACTGCTTCAATAACCAGGGATCAACGATCAAGAAGAAAGATGATACCCACCGAATGGCAGAAGCAAACAAAGCGTTTGCTCACTTCAAATGGTAATGAGACTTTTTCGATAAGGAAGATAGCGTAAATGACAACAAAACAGAGACCTGCAAAAGACCAACTGCAAAATGTTCGTAACATCGGTATCATGGCTCACATTGATGCTGGGAAAACAACTGTAACTGAGCGTATTCTTTTCTATAGCGGTCGATCGCACAAGATTGGGGAAGTCCACGAAGGTGCGGCGACGATGGACTGGATGGAGCAAGAGCAAGAACGTGGTATCACTATTACGTCTGCTGCAACTACTGTCTACTGGAAAGAAAGCAAAGTAAACATCATCGATACTCCGGGACACGTTGACTTCACCGTTGAAGTAGAGCGTTCTCTTCGAGTTTTGGATGGATCTGTCGCTGTTTTCAGTGCTGTTGACGGTGTTCAACCACAGTCTGAGACAGTATGGAGACAAGCAAACAAGTATGGCGTACCTCGGATCGCTTTCATCAACAAAATGGACCGTGTTGGCGCGGACTATTTTTATTGCATCGACTCGATCAAAGAGAAGCTTCGCGGAAACGCTATCGCTGTTCAAGTTCCAATCGGTGCTGAAAACGACTTTAAAGGGGTATGTGACCTTATTTCGATGAAGGCATTCATCTTCCTCGAAGAGTCGCACGGCGCTGAATACAAAATTGAAGAGATCCCAGCAGACCTTAAAGACAAGTGTGACGAGCTAAGAGCACAACTTCTTGAAGAGCTTGCAACGATCGATGAGACGAACGAAGAGTTCATGATGAAGGTTCTTGAAGATCCAGATTCATTGACTCCGGAAGAGATCCACCCAGTTATTCGAAAAGGTGTGTGTGAAAACCTTATTTACCCAGTTCTTTGCGGATCTGCGTTCAAGAACAAAGGGGTACAACCACTTCTTGATGCAGTTGTTGCATGGATGCCATCTCCACTTGACAGAGGAGAGATCAAGGGTATCAACATCAAGGATGATTCAGAGTTTTCAATTCAGCCATCTGATGAGAGCCCTCTTTCTGCACTTGCCTTCAAGGTGATGACAGACCCATACGTTGGTCGATTGACATTCGTCCGTGTATACTCAGGTATCATGGAAAAAGGAATGACAGTTATCAACACAACAAAGGGTAAAAAAGAGCGTATCTCTCGACTCATCGAAATGCACGCAAACTCCCGTGAAGATAAAGATGAGTTCTTTACAGGTGACATTGCTGCATGTATTGGTCTAAAGTCAACGACGACCGGTGATACACTGTGTGCTGAATCAAACCCACTTCTTCTTGAGAAGATGGAATTCCCTGAGCCTGTTATTTCGATGGCTATTGAGCCAAAATCGAAAGGTGACAGAGAGAAATTGGGCATGGCTCTTTCAGCGCTTGCTGAAGAAGACCCAACATTCAGAGTGTACACACATGAAGATACCGGACAGACTATCATTGCTGGTATGGGAGAACTTCACCTGGACATCTTGAAAGATCGAATGCTTCGAGAGTTCAAAGTTGAAGCGAACGTTGGTGCTCCACAAGTTTCTTACAAAGAAACAATTACATCACCAGCAAAATCACAAACGAAGTATGTGAAGCAGTCTGGTGGACGTGGTCAGTACGCGCACGTTGAGCTTGAAATTGAGCCAAACGAGCCAGGTAAAGGAAACGAAGTCGTCAGTAAGATTGTTGGTGGTGTGATTCCGAAAGAATACATCCCAGCATGTATTAAAGGGGTTGAGGAAGGTCTCTCTGGTGGAGTTCTTGCCGGATATAACCTCGTCGATGTAAAGGCATCGATCGTCTTCGGTTCGTACCACGATGTTGACTCGAATGAGATGGCGTTTAAGATCTGTGCTTCGATGTCGATTCGAGAAGCATGTAAGGATGCAAAACCTGTTATCCTTGAGCCGATCATGAAAGTGACGATCACAACTCCTGATTCGTACATGGGTGATATCATGGGTGATGTCAACAGACGACGTGGAAAAGTCATGAACCAAACAACACAACGCGATGTGGTTATTGTTGATGCAGAAGTTCCACTTGCTGAAATGTTTGGCTATTCAACAACACTCCGCTCAATGAGCTCTGGCCGTGCATCGTACTCGATGGAGCCAAGCCACTTTGAACGTGTTCCTGCAAAGGTCCAAGAAGAAATAATGAAGAAATAGAAGGGTTTAAAAGACTATGTCAGCAGTAAAACAACAAGAACGAAAAAAGATCCGGATTCGGTTGAAGAGCTACGATCAACGTGCGCTCGACAGATCGACATTGGATATCGTTGAGACTGCGAAGCGGACAGGTGCACGTGTAGTTGGCCCTATTCCACTTCCAACGCGTCGTGAGATCGTTACAGTACTTCGATCACCACACGTTGATAAGAAGTCTCGTGAGCAGTTTGAGCAACGAACACACGTTCGATTGGTCGATATCTTCGATCCAACGCTCGACACGATCGATAAGTTAAAAGTCCTTCCTGTTGCTGCAGGGGTAGACATCAAAATTAAGGCATAATTGCCCGTGCTCATATAAAGAGCACACACTTGAGTTTAAGAGGACATTGAGCTGCTGCGTTCCCTTGGGTTTGCGGCAGCTTTTTTATTTTGAGGATGATGTATGGCAGTTGTAACACCAGGTGAGCTCTTTGCTCAGTATTTTATTGATTCATATAAAGAAGAGGTCATTCGAGACACGCTTTCAAGAGCCCCTTTTCGCTTGAGAGAAGATGAACTTAACGGTATCGTTGAACACGCCCTCTCTCTGCCGGATGAATACAGGATGAATACTGTATCAAAGGTGAATTGTCTTGCTCTTGCTTCTCTTTTTTCAGTCGGGCTTGCAATTGGACAATACATTTCTACAGAAACGAATCTTCCTTCTTTTATATACAAACCTGTGTTCGCTACAAATCTTGGCTCTCCTTTTCTCCTGCTCTACGCTGCTGTGTGCAGTGAGGAGTCGACAAGAGAAGCGAGAGAACGAGAATATAAACTTCTTGCTGTCGGAGAATACGCTCTATTTACTGCTCAGCACGGAGGAGTTGCAGCAGAGCTTGTTTAGTAAAAATTCTCGAACGCGTCGTCAGAGTATATTTTTTGATACCCAGGCGGGTTTGTCACCTTGACATACTTTCCGATCACTTTGCCGTCTCGGACAACAAGAAAATACCGTTTGACCTGAACTGTTTGTGTGCCAATATCAAGGCGTTCAATGTATTCAAGGATTTCACTGTCGTGCTTGTGCGAGTGAATTGCATATGGAGGACCATACTGCCGCTCAACAACTTCTTGAGGAGTTCCAATGTCAATTTCTGCAAACTGTTCTCTTCCCATCATCTGGTAATGACCGCTGCAAGAAGCTAAGCCAAGGAGCACTAAAAAGAAAAGTCGCTTCATTGTATTCCCTCTTTACTCAGATAAAAAGGAGGTGCCTCGTTATTGAGAAACCTGCTTCCACACTCTGCCGTGAATGACTGTTCTGAAGTCGTCATTTGTTGCATACTCTGCATGCATCACATACTCATCTTCTTGAGTACGTTCATAGAATTCAAACCCCTCGAATCCATGCTCGGGCATCCGAAATTCCCATGCAATAACTTCTTCACTCTTTATTCCTGAACCTATAACACGACCCAGGGATTGATTTTCAAGCTCAATATTAAAATTTCCGCTTGATATATCAGAAAAAACAAACTCATTCAACATAAGGTCTGACAAACCAGCCACTTGAATTTCTTGTACACATTCAAGATTTCCCCCCTTGTCCGATTCAGGAATTTTCCATCTCGTATAAAACGAGAGGCTTTCATCCATCATGCTGAGTTTAATCTTGCCCTCTCCAAGCCAGTGCCCTGGTTGAAAAATAAATGTATGGTTTTTCATGCCGTATCCTAAAACATAAAGCGCCTCGTATAGACGCTTTGTAAAATTCCAAGAGCCATCATTGCTGCTATAACTGATGAGCCTCCAGATGTCACTAATAATAATGGAACACCAGTAATGGGTAAAACGCCACACATCATTCCAACATTAATAATAACATGAATGGCAATATAGACGGAAATACCGGCTGACAAAACACGCCCAAAATAATCTTTTGCAACAGCAGTAATCTGACAACTCATATAAATTAAAAAATAATAACACAAGAGGAGAACCAGCCCTCCTATCAAGCCAAATTCTTCTGTAAAAGCCGGAAACACTGAATCTGTATAGGCAAACGGAAGCCAATGTTGTGCTGTGTATTCACTTTTGTTCCATCCACTTCCAGTCAAACTCCCCAGGGCTATCGCTGTCTGCGCAGCATTTTGGTGGTAATTGTTTGGACTCAGCCGCTCATACTGATACTCTTTCATGAAAGTTGTCATAGTTGGCTTCAGCTCTTCATGATCGAGGAAACCAAGCAGCATAGCCACTGTAAATCCAAGCAAAAGCAACCCAAGCCAGCTCATTATCACAACCACTTTTTTATTCACTTCTCCAAAGTAAAACATCACAAGTGTCATTGGATAGAGTATAAGTGCTGAACCTAAGTCTGGCTGCTTCAAAATGAGCAAAAATGGAATGCCTACAAGGATGCCTCCTTGAACGACGATGCGCCAATCCCTTCTCGTGTGCGCCTTCATTTCCAAAAAAGAACTTAATGTGATGACGATGATGAGTTTAGCAAATTCTGAGGGCTGAAGAGCGATGGGAAGAAAAGGAACTCTATACCACCTGTGCACATTTTGAATCGGTGTCGTAAAAAAAAGCCCGACCAGCATGAGGAGCATTCCACCGTATAATACCCAGGTCCATTTCCTTAAATAGTGGTAATCAAGGGCCGCAAAAAAAAGATACACAAGAGTCCCAATAGCAAACCAACGGATCTGAGAATAGACAAGCGGTGTAAAAAACGTTGCCGACTCCCTTTCCGATGATGCAGATGAGATAATGAGGAGCGATGCTAACATCAGAAAAAAAAGAATAGGAAGCGACTTGATATCTATTCGCTTTAACACGGTGACGTCTATGAGCATTGTTATTCTATACCAACAAATGAAAAAAAAAGCTATGCTGCACGGCATGAAATGTATTGAATTATCTGAAACCACCTCAACACAAACATACCTTAAAAACCGGATTGACTCTCTTCAAGACACCCCATGGATTGCTGTTTCTGCATCGCAGCAAACCGGTGGATATGGAAGACGAAAAACCGGGTGGGTAGCACCTCCAGGCAAAGGACTCCTTTTAAGCGTTCTCTCCCCCTTTCCCCCATCTCCTCAAACAGCTCTCGTTGCCTCTCTTTCTCTTGCAACGACGCTCCACTCGTTAGGATTCACTCCAACAATTAAATGGCCAAATGACATTTTACTTCGAGGAAAAAAAGTCGCGGGCCTTCTTGTTGAAGGCTGTTCCAACCGCTCACTTGTTGGTATTGGTGTCAATGTACTTCATACAGAAAAAGACCTTCAACCTGTCGACCAGCCTGCAACCAGCCTCCTAGCAGAGGGCAAAACCGTCTCTATTTTAGACGTTCGAACGCCTCTTCTTTCACAGCTTGAAGAAGACCTTACGCTCTTAGAGTCACAAGGGTTTTCCCATTTTCATGAGACGTACATGGAGCTGCTTGGCCTCTCTGCCGGTGATAGCTTTCAGCTTCGGTATAGTGGCGAAATCAAAACAGCTCTTTTCCACACGCTCACTCCTGAGGGCTATCTGATTGTAGACATCGATGGAGAGCGAAAGCGGATTGCCTAGCTCACGACTCCATAAACTGAGCAAGGAAACTTTCATCAGGAGAGACCTGTAAATGAGGATGCACTTTTGCTCTCAGAATTCGAGTAATAGCGTCCAGCGTTCCTCCAATTGAGGAAGGACAGGTTGTACACGCTCCTTGATACGCAATGATCAGCTCAATCTCATTTTTTAGCTCGACAACTTCGATACCACCCGCATCAAGTTCGATGTATGGGCGAACGTCTTTATCCAGCACATACCGAATCAACGCAAGTCGCTCTTCATGCGTCATTGACTCGTATTCTGGAAGCTCTCCCGCTTCTAACTGATCAAATTCTACAGGTGATTGAGGGACTGATGTATCAAGCGGAATATCCAAACACTGCACAGCAGCAGCAAGGAGTGCATCGACAACAAGATTAACGTAGCTATAAAAATCTGCAGGAAGTGTTGTTTCTGTGTTTTCAACAAGGTTTGTAATGTAGTCAGCGTTGATTCTTCGAAGCTGATCATATGTTTTTCGCAAGGCATCTTTGCAGACGAGTTCTGCAAGAGCAGTTGCTGCAGGGTGTGTAAATGATGAAAACTTTGCATCTGCGACAACACCATCTTCCTCATCGACGAGAAGGTGAATTTCTAGGCATTGATCACCAATATCTGAATACCCTATAACATGCCTCATCCCTTCTGATTGGACCAACTTCCCCATCATTCGAGGAAGCGCTGCACATTTTTGAAACGCGCGAGAGCATGTAAGCAGCGGATGATATGGGAGAAATGGAACTTTTGTCATTGAGTCACTACCCTTCCTTTTTCAAGACGTGTATAGGTTTCTTCTATGAGGTGTACTGCACTTCGTATGTCGTCTTCGGTTGTTTCATACGAAAACGAAAAGGAAAGTGCTGAACACGCTGCACTGTGCTCGACGCCGCTCGATTCAAGGACTCGGTCTATTGCTTGGTGCACACCCCCTCCACGAGAGACATACACACCTTGATGGCAAAGTGAAAACTGCATTTGTTCAGAGTGTACTCCAGGAAAAGAGACCACAGACACGTGCGGGAGCCTCTCATTCTCTTGAAAGAAGATGCGGGCTGACGGAAGCTTTTCTTGGATGAGTGATTCAAACAGATCTCGGAGTCGAATCATTTCAACACACATGTGGTCTGCATGGGAAGCGTTTTCACGAAGCGCAGCTTCAAGCGCGGCAAATCCTGGGTAATTGAATACCCCTCCTCGAGCTCCATCTTGCTGCAGCACATCGGGAAACAGCGCAGGAAGCTCCGATCCCCTTTTTGAAATCAGCAGCCCCGTACCATATGGCGCATGAAGGCGCGCCCCATCAAGGGTCAAGTAGTCTATCGGTAGATCTTGAAAGTGAAAGTACATTTTTCCAAACATTTCAGTCGCATCAATATGAAGAAGCACACCTTCCTCTTCGCAAAGTTCAGCAAGCTCCCATATAGGATGAATGATCCCCGTCAAGCCGTGTCCCCACGAAAGTGACACGATAGCCGTTCTCGGCGTGATAGAGGAACGCAAGAGCTCTTTTGTACACACACCACCCGTTTCTTTCACATCAACGAATTGAGGAACCATGTGAAACTCTGCAAGTTCTTCTGCTGCGAGGAGGATGGGAGCCTCATCCGTAGAAAGATGCAAAATTTGATTCTTCCCATATTGAAGCATTGATTCTTTGTAGACTCCTCGAAAAATCTGCGCTATCGACTCATTCGAGCAAGAGGTAAAAAAGCATTTATCCGTGTCTCTCCATCCAAGAAGCGTTTGAAGAGAGGCGTATTTTTGTTCTATAAGGGATCGTACAGGTGCTCTTTCATATGGAGCACTGACACACTGCCAATTGCTTGTTGCCTCGACATACTCCTTCAGCGCGTAGTCACTCGGCCGGGCAGCAGTCGCATTGTCAAAGTATTTGCTTGTCATATCTCACATTTCGTAAATCTTTTGTCCGCAAAAGTATAGCAGATCGGCTCGCCTGTGGGAATTTCTAATTCTAAAACTTTTTCTTTGGAAAGCCCATCGAGGTGCATCACAAGTGAACGGAGTGAGTTTCCATGCGCAGAGAGTAAAATATTTTTTCCGTCTTCAAGGAGCGGAAGGATTGTTTCTTGAAAGTATGGAATTGCTCTCTCGGCAGTCATCTCTAAGCTTTCTCCTTCAGGAGGAGAGACATCGTAACTCCTTCTCCATATGTGAACCTGCTTTTCTCCATATTTTTTTCGGGTATCATCTTTATTTAACCCTTGCAGGTTCCCATACATCCGCTCATTGAGCTGCCACGCTATTGTGACAGGAATAATATCTTGTGCTGCAGCTTCTCCATGGATCTCTCCCCATGATGAGAGTTTTTCCGATTCAGGATGTTGCACAACGGGTGTTTTCCCCTCATCGTGAACAGACATCGCGACATATGCTGTCATTTGTGCCCGGCACAACGTGGAAACAAAAATGTGATCGAACGGAATATGCTTCATCCGCTCCCCAGCATGTAAGGCTTCATCAATGCCTTTTCGGCTGAGTGGTACATCGACCCACCCACAAAAAATATTTTTTTTATTCCAGAGTGATTGACCGTGACGGATAAGAACTAATTGAGACATATGTGTATGACTTCCACTTTTTTAGATAGTATTCATACGCTATCAAAGAAGTCTTTAACGAGCAATCATGCAAAGAGCACTTATGACGCCTTTGGGACGTGTACACAACAGTTTCAAATATTTTTTACAACTTAGATTTCCCTTTGATTCCTTTGGCTCAAACAGTTTATGAAACTGATTTCTTTCTCTTTTCCAGAATGCACCGTATACCGTATACTTTAGCCATGGAAAATCGCTTAAGTAAAGTTTTAGCAGCATCAGGTGTCGCTTCTCGTAGAGCATGCGAGGCGCTTATCTCTGATGGCAATGTCACCGTGAATGGAAAGAAAATTTTTGTTCCTCAAACGTTCGTCACCCTTGGCAAAGATGATATTCGGGTCAATGGTCAAAAAATTGACGGGAAAGCAGGGAAAAAATATTTTATTCTTAATAAACCGAAAGGTTTTATCTGCACGAATTTAGTCGAAGATCGAAAAAAACGTGTTGTTGATATCTTTGTAGAAGAAGGGGCTCGCCTTTTTACTGTAGGGAGACTTGATCGAGACACAACAGGACTTCTGCTTGTGACCAATGATGGTCATTTTGCAAACAGCGTTATCCACCCTTCTGCAAACCTTCAGAAAGAATACATCGTCAAAGTCGGTCAGGAAATTACTGATGAGCACCTCAAAGCCGTTTCAAAAGGGACGCTTATTGAGGGCACGTGGATTAAACCAAAAAAAGTGGCAAAAATCCGAAAAGGCACGTTAAAGGTTGTGGTCAAAGAAGGGAAAAAACGGGAAGTGCGGCTGCTTGTTCAAAACGCCGGTATGACAATCCGTTCACTCCACCGAGTCCGAATTGGAGGTCTACGTCTTGGAGACATTCCTGAAGGGACATATAGAGAAATGACAGAAACTGAAAAACGTGTGATTTTTGAGTAGTTTTTTTTCGCGACTTTTCATACAATAACGAGCCTTAGAACAAGTTTTTTGAGACTATGCTCACAATAGCACGACTTTTTGGTAAGTCACCTTTTTCTCCTCTTCAATCTCACATGAAAAAGGTAAGCAGCTGCATAAAAAAACTCTCTGAAGTTTTTGATCAGCTTGCTCAAGGGAAGCAAGATCAGCTCGAGTCGCTGGTCAATGAAGTTTCAAAACTTGAACACGAAGCTGATCTTACAAAAAACGATATCCGCAATCATCTTCCCAAAAGCTTATTTCTCCCGATCGATCGGGCAGAACTGCTCGAGATTTTATCGATACAAGATGATATTGCAGACCAGGCTGAAAAAATCGGCCACCTTCTTACACTCTACCCCCTTGAAACGCCTCCAAAGTACCTTTCTGGATTAAATGACTTGTTTGTAAAAAACTGTGACACGTTTTGGATTACACGTCAGATCATTAAGGAAATGGGAGACCTTCTCGAATCCTCGTTTGGAGGAAAAGAAGCAGAAAGAGTGAAAGGGATGGCTGAAGAAACATCGTTCAAAGAATACCAAGCCGATAAGGCTATGCACAAACTCCAACGGGAGTTTTTTCAGGCGGGAGAATCGTTTTCAACTCCAGTTTTTTATCTTTTCAATCAGCTTATACTGGAAATAAATCATATCTCCCATATTTCTGAGCAACTTGCAAATCGAATTCGAATGATTATTGAAGTGAAGTAATGTCGTTTGATCTTTTTCTCCTCATCCTTCTTCTTATTGCCGGCTTTTATATGGCATGGAACATTGGCGCGAATGATGTGTCCAACGCTATGGGAACCTCTGTTGGCTCTGGAGCCCTCACGCTCAAAAAAGCGGTTATTATTGCAGGGATTCTAGAATTTTGCGGGGCCTTCTTTTTAGGCTCACATGTGTCGCAGACTGTCCAAAATGGGCTGGTCGACCCCTCCGTGTTTGCCCAAGACCCAACCATCCTTCTCTATGGGATGCTCTCGGCACTTATTGCAACCGCCCTGTGGCTTCAAACAGCTTCCTATTTTGGATGGCCTGTGTCGACAACCCATGCGATTGTCGGAGCGATTTTAGGTTTTGGCATTATTGTCGGCGGCGTGCATGCTGTTGAGTGGGGTGAAGTTGCACAGATAGCATCGAGCTGGGTTATTTCACCTGTGCTCAGTGGGATTATTGCATTTGCACTCTTTACTGTTGTCCAAAAAGTCATTTTATTTGCCTATTACCCTGTCGAAGCAAGCAAGAAAGCGATTCCCCTCTTTACGGCCCTTCTTTTCCTCACATTCTTTTTAAACTTTCTCACGCGGGGTATTGGAGGGTTAAGCGTACATATTACTCCCGGCGTGACCGTTCTTCTCTCATGTGGCATTGCATTTTTTGCATTTGTCGGCTCAAAAATGTATGTACGGAGCGCTCGCTTTTCTAAAGAGGCAACCTCAACCTCACCAAATTTAGTACAGCACGTCTACTCGCTAAACAAAGCACTGAAGCACCTTCAGCGAGTCAAGCTTGGCGTCAAAGGTGATAGAAGAGAAGAGGTCGCAAGTATTCTTCGTGATTTACGAGGCGTCACTGAACAGGTACGTGACGACTCTGGATACTATGTAAAAAGTAATGATTTTCAAATCGTCGAAAAAATGTTTGCCTCACTTCAAATTTTAAGCGCTATGTATATCGCATTTGCGCATGGAGCGAATGATGTTGCCAATGCAATTGGGCCTGTAGCGGCCTCTCTAGAAATTCTTCGAAGCGGCACGCTTCACTCTGCATCCGTGGTTCCCTCATGGCTTCTCGCGCTTGGCGGCGTTGGAATAGTCATAGGTCTTGCGACATGGGGATGGAGAGTGATGGAAACGATCGGAAGAAAAATTACCGAATTAACTCCTACGAGAGGTTTTTGCGCCGAATTTGGAGCTGCAACAACAATCTTACTTGCATCTCGTTTAGGCCTTCCCATTTCAACAACCCACTGTATTGTTGGGGCGGTTCTCGGAGTCGGTATTGCTCGGGGTATTTCAGCGCTGAACTTACAAACTGTTCGTGAAATTGTTCTCTCGTGGGTCATTACCATTCCGTCTTCAGCAACGGTGTGTATTCTTTTATTCTATTTGATGAAAGCGATCCTGTAAAAGGTCTCCATCACGTGTGCAGAAAGAGTGCTGCAAGTGGGGGCAATGACAGTGCAATACCGTCATCATAACATGTGATACGGTTGTTCATAAAGCTCCCGGTCCCTCCATACCACGATGCGTCCGTGTTCACCGCTTCGTACAGTACATCACACACTTTTTGCATTCGAAAAAAGAAGTGGCTATACCCTTCTGCACCAAAGTGTAGCACAACAACCATGCGTGCTCCATCACATCCAACCCGGAGTATACCGAGGATTTTTTTCTCGGCGTCTAGTCCGATAACCGCCGCAGAACCACCACACCAGAGCGCTTTATTCTGCATCTGAAGATGATTCACATCTTTCACAAGCTTTTGAAGGTCATATCTTCCTCGTTCCCAATCGAGTGCATGACGCGGATCCGGACGGTATTTCGTTCCTATCTCTTGCCCCATGTAACACAGTGTGTCTGCATTCAGTCCTGCCATGCATGAGAAAAAAAGACGTCGCCCTGCTTGTTGTTTCCATTCATCTCCATAAAAGGAGGGATAGACATCATGTGAATAGGCAAGCACACCTTTTTCACGAGAAAGCATGTCAACGCAGTGTGCGACCTCATGCATATTTCGATGTGGAAAGTCAGACGCAAGGACGCGGGCAAGAATGGAGGTTTCACCGAGTGCAATCTGCCTGTTAAAGCCAAGCCCCCCCTCTTCAATGGCCTGGGTATCTTTTGTGTCATGCGCATTTTCCGCAATAAGCAATACATCGGGAAACCGCGCATGTACAACTCGTGTGAGCTCTTGAAGGAGTGTGTGTCCATGCGGCTCTCTCAACACGTGCTCGACAAAGTCGAGCCGAATGCCATCAACGTGCAGCTCACAGAGTGCAACAAGTGCTGAAATAAAGAAATTGCGAACGAATGGATTCCCCCATGAAAACACTTTTGTTCCAAATTCTGTGTCACCACTTTCGTAGACCCCCATGCCATCGAGAGACCACCATTCCGGCACAAAGTGTGTTGGCACATCAATAATGACGCCAATACCTTCTTTATGTAGATAATTGATACATCCTTGAAAATCGTTGAGCGTTCCAAAACGGGATGTTGGAGAGAAAAAACCGAATGCTTGATACCCTAAGCTTCCATCTGTTTGAAACTCGCAGACCGGAAACTCGACGTGGGTAAACCCCATTTCTTTTGCGTAACTCCCGATTTCCTGCGCATGTTCAGCGTAGCTTTTCCAACCACTTCTCCCTCCCAAAAATACTTTGTAGATCGACCGCGGAATACCTTCTCCACTTGCTCGATCTCGCATCCAGTCACCGTCACTCCACTCAAACCAAGGGCATCGGACGATAGCGCGTGGATCCGGTCGAAGACAATGTCCTCGTGCAAAAGGGTCTGTTTTTCGCAAAACCCTTCCATCTTTCATGACGACCTCAAAGTCGTATGGGACTGTCTCCATTTCAGTGAAGAATGTTGTTTCAAAATTCCCCCCGCCGATTTGCATCATAGGTCGGGTTTCGACAGGATCATACGCCCAATAAATTCGTATTCTTACCTCGTGCGCGTGGGGCGCAAAAAATCGGAAAATTGTTTTTCCTTCTCCTGAATGCGCACCATAAAAATGGTGCAGTGTGGATTCAATGCCAATACCCCAGTACGGAGCATCGAGCCGCCTTCCGATAGTACTTTTATCTTCAGGTGAGAGCGCATGAAACAATGCAGCGCGTTGAGCATAGGTGCATTCTTTGGAAGCTGCTTCAAAGGTGCGTAAGGGCCTTTCAACTAAGTAGTAGCGGCTTTTTTCAATGTCTGCTTCCACCTCTGCTCGCACTTTGTCTACAATAGCTTGTCCTTCACAGTGCCTGAAGATCACCTGAGCATTCTCACGAAGTTTCCGCTCACCAAACTCCCACTCTTTCACTTCCCCGTGGTATGATGTGTAAATAAGGTGCGCAAGACGCCCTTTAAGATCTTGATGGATTCCTTCAAAGTCTAATTGATGTTCTGCTTGTGCATGTTCTCTTATCTTTTCAAGCTGCTCTTTCTTTACCACTGCCTCTTTTTCAACAAGACGAAGGTGGATGTAGTGCGCAAGCTGTTCAAAAAGTGTTCCTCCATGCTGAGAAATACACGGAAGCCTTGCATTCATACCATGTTGAGGGCACTCATACAGGGCATTTTTTCCGTACTCAGGCGTATCTGGACAATTATGTGCTATCCACAGCCCAAAGCATAAAAGACCCCATGCATCATGAGGCAGTGTGCGCTCGATCGCTCTAATTCCTTCATGTGATGGTTGCAACAGTATTTGCCTCACAGATTCTTTTGCAGCATGGAGCGTCTGAAGTTCTGAAAATGAGGGGACGTTTTTTAGTTCAACATACCGGCGAAATACATCGGCAGTTCCAGCAGACTGTGCAAGTGCTGTGTCAACGAAGTGAAGGTGCATGGATCTAAAGGGTTTATTTTTAATAGAGAGGGTACTATATGTCACGATAGTTGCATAAGGAATAGTTCATGACAGGTGATGAAGAAAAGGCCATAAACCTACAAGCTGAAACAGTCGCGCAAAAAATACGCCATTATCTTATTACTCGTATGGGTAGAACGAGTGATGAAGCAGAAGATGAAGAATTTTATCGTGCATTTTGCTGGGCACTTCGTGAAGAAATCATGATTAACTGGACAGCAACATCTCACACGTTGAAGAAACACGCTCCAAGAAGGGTCTACTACCTCTCGATGGAATATATGCCGGGAAGGCAGCTTGCAAACAATATTAGTAATATTGGCAAAATGGACCTTGTGCACGCAGTTCTTAAAAAAATGAACCGTGATATGCACTCCGTCGTCTCCGTTGAACCGGATATGGGTATTGGCAACGGCGGTTTAGGAAGGTTAGCTTCTTGCTTCATGGATTCTTTAGCAACGCAAAAATACCCGGCACTTGGCTATGGTATGCGCTACGAATATGGGATTTTTGAGCAAGAGCTCTGGTGTGGCGTTCAAGTTGAGCGACCTGATTGCTGGCTTCTGACTGAAAACCCGTGGGAATTTCGCCGGGATAATCATGCGCAAAACGTGCTTTTTTCAGGAACACTCCTAGATAAAAAAAATAGCAACGGAGAGCTCATCCATGACCTCTCAGGTGCTGAAGAGGTTCGTGCGCTTCCCTACGACTATCCAATTATAGGGTATAGCCACGCACCTGATTTTTCTGTGCTCACACTTCGCTTGTGGTCAACAAAATCCTCTCCTCGCAATTTCCAATTGCAACGGTTTAACGCAGGACAGCTAGATCAAGCAAGTGAAAATACTCTGCTGACTGACGTACTCTATCCAAATGATAATAATGAAGCCGGGAAACGGATCCGTCTTAAACAAGAGTTTCTTTTAGTCTCAGCCTCCCTTCAAGATATTTTTGACCAATTTACTGAAGTGCATGGGGATGACTTCAAAGAGTTTGGTGATAAAGTACGCATTCAGATAAATGACACACACCCATCTCTTGTTATTTCTGAACTCCAACGAATGCTACTCTGCCAAGCAAATATGTCATGGGGACAAGCGTGGGAAACAGTTCGTGCTGTCTGTAGTTATACAAACCACACCGTTATGAAAGAGGCGCTGGAGGAGTGGAATGAGCAGCGAGTTGAGCACCTTCTTCCTCGGCAGTTTCAGATCATAAAAAAGTTGAATGACCAACTCATACATGAAATAAAACAAAAAAACCCGAACGATACCCAAAAAATCGAACGAATGTCTCTTTTTGGACACGGTCAAATCCGGATGGCACATCTGGCTATTTATGGAAGCCACAAGGTAAATGGTGTTGCAGCACTCCACTCAGAAATCCTGAAGCAAACTGTTTTTAAAGATTTTTTTGAGCTGTATCCTGATAGATTTACAAATGTCACAAATGGTGTGACGCAGCGACGCTGGCTGCTGAACTGCAATCCTGAACTGTCAGAATTTATTACAGAGCGTATCGGCGATGGATGGATAACGGACTTTTTGAAAATTCGAGAAATGGAAAAATACGCGCAAGATCCTGCTAGTATCAAACGATTTATAGAAATAAAACAAAACAATAAAAAACGGCTCCTCCCTCTTGTTTTTGAGCAATTACAAAGACGATTTTGTGGTGATCAATGCGACATTATCCAAAATCAAATTACTGAAGACGCCCTTTTCGATGTCCATATTAAAAGAATCCACGAATACAAAAGACAGCTCCTTAAAGCGCTCCATGCACTCATGTTGTACAACGAAATCCGAGCAAACCCTGAATCACACAGAATAAACAGGCTTATTATCTTCGGAGGAAAGGCTGCTCCCGGATATCAAATGGCAAAAAATATCATTCGTTTTATCTACTGCCTTGCTCGTGCGATAGATACAGATCCTGTCGTTGGTAACAAACTGAAAATAATTTATGTAGAAAACTACAATGTGTCAAAAGCGGAGCTTATAATTCCTGCAGCAAACCTTTCTGAACAAATTTCTATTGCTGGAATGGAAGCATCCGGCACAGGCAACATGAAATTTGCTATGAACGGTGCATTAACGATCGGAACAGATGATGGAGCAAACGTTGAGATGCGGCAAGAAGTGGGTGATGCATATTGGCCGTTTAAATTTGGCGCTTCTTCAGAAGAAAATTTTCAAATGGCAAAGCATGGCACATATAATCCAAAGAGCATATGTGAGAAACACCCAAATATCGCTGAAGCTGTAGAGATGCTGCAGAGTCGATCACTGGTTGAAAATGAGGCCGAACACGAAGCGCTTGTTTCAATTTACAACAGTCTACTTCATGGAGCATATCCCGATAAATACCACATCCTAAACGATCTCCCAAGTTACTACGAAACACAAAAAAGTGTTGAATCGTTGTACAAAGAGCCTGAAAAATGGGCAGAATATGCACTCTATAATTTAGCGGGTATGGGCCCTTTTTCGACAGATGAGTCGATAAAAAATTATGCAGAGAGAATCTGGGATATCAAGCCATGTCCTGTTGATAAAGAAGAGTACGACTGTGTCCATAATGAATATGCAGAACACGACAGGTGCAAAATTCTTCAATAGGCAAAACGACGCATGCGTATATCCCTGATTTTGACCTAGGGGTGTTCTCAAAATTTAATCCATACTAAAATTCAAGCTATGTGAACCATACCTTGGAACATCTGTATTGTTTTTCCATATTTTGTAACAATTCTTCTCCAGTTTTTGATCTTCTGAAAACAACACTCAACAAGGTGCCTCTCTTTATAGATATGCTTGTCAAAATCAAACACATGAAATCTTCGACCATGACTAAGGATAACAGCCTCTTCTTCATTAAAAGATATTTTTTCCCTCGAATACAGTCTGCTGGAGGAACGCAGTCATGAACATTAGTCCCTGTCAACATACTATCAATCAGATAACCAAGTCCATCAACAATTGCATGAACTTTGTGCCGCTCACGCCTCTACTCTTGCCTATCGCATGAACTTCTTTACTTGTTCCCAGTCACTATCACACAAAACTGTCCTCATGTTACTTCTCCGATTTCAATTGAAAATAAAGGGGAAATATAAATTAAAATTCATTTTCAGAACACGCCCTAGTATTTCTTAACTAGAAAAAAAGTTGATTGACACTTTGAGAAATCGAGCATAAAATTGCAGAGCGAAATGAATCGAAAGCTATGCAGACTCTCGTCATGCGGAAATTGAAATTTTTTACCCATTGCACCATTTTGGCTACAATGCCATCGTTACTAGCTTATCCTGAATATTCTTCTTCTCAAGCCACTCCTAAAACCGTGAATTGGTTAGAAGATCGCTCGAGTGGTGCACAGAAGCACACTGCAGCATGGGCGCGTCCGACAACGTACGACGAGATTACACACATGCTCGATGATTTGGAGTCAGGTGAACTTGAGAGAAGATATCCTCCAGATCAGTTAGAGCATGTGAATGAATATTTGGCGACGCTCGCAAGAGAAGGTATCCTTCCGAACGAGTTTGACGAAGAAGCTGATTTAGAGGAAGATTCCTATGATTTGCTGTATGGAGAAGACAGCGGTTTTCAATTAGCCCGCTCTATGCAAAGCAGTAATAAATACACGGTTGTTCCTGCAGTTCTGAATGGATTTTCTGGCTACGACATCGTTCGATGCAGCAAAATCAGCAATGCATGGAAGAAGACCAAAAAGTTCTGTAAGAAACACAAAAAAGCCATAATAATCGGGGCAGTCGTCGTCGTTGCAGTCACTGCTGTTACAGTAGCTGTGGTCGTCGCAACTTCTGCAGGCACCGCCTCAGCAACATCAACCGTAGCAGGAGCCGCCGGAGCGGCTGCATCTGCTTCTGGATCAAGCAAAGCTGAATCTAGCGCAAGCTCTGCTCCGACTTTCCAGGGGGCTATGGAGGATCAGGTTGCTTCTTTCAAAGAACATCTCGCTGAGGAGAACTTTTTCCAATCATCTGAGACTGGTCAGGGGCTTTCAATAGAAGAAACTGGAAGAGTTGCCGGTACGCTTTTTGCGCACGATAGCTTCAACTACTTTAACAACCAGATTCCAAACCACCTTCAGTTTTCAGAGGAGCTTCGCAGTATGAGTTCCTATCCTGACTTTACTTTGCCCCAAGGAGCAACTGATAATCCTATAGGATTTGGACATAATGAGATCGATTCGAGGTTTGCTAGTCACTGTGGTCCTATGTTCTCGGATCCTTCTAGAGAAGTGAGCATTGATGCTCTTTCTTATCAGATGCGAGGAGAAGCTGCTCGTCAGTATGGATATTATGATCAGGCAGTGGATGACTTTGGAAAAGCCATTGAACTCAACCCTACGGACCCATTTCCATACTTAGAAAGAGGGTTTGCTAATTTTGGATTGAGAAACTATGACCAATCCCTAAAAGACTTTAATCACTATACATCTCAAATCCCAGAAACTCCAAAAGCACACCCCTTTTCTACGTCTGAATTTACTAGAGGCTTCGTTAAAGGGCTTCCTAAAGGTGTTCTTGAGTCAGGTGAAGGTATCATCACATTAGTTTCCGATCTTGTCACAAACCCTATACACACTGTAGGGCAAATGATTGATGCATGCACAACTCTGGTCGATCTTGCTCGTAGTGATGATTTGGAAACAATCGGGCAGGCTCTATCTCCTGAACTTCACCAACTGATCACACAGTGGGATACTCTTTCTTCAGATAAAAGAGGAGAGCTCGCTGGATATGCCCTTGGTAAGCATGGTGCAGATATTGCTACACCCGGAGTAGCTGCTAAAATTGCTAGTAAGGGAATCAAGAGTGCAAAAGAGCTGACGTCTGTTTGCAAAAATCTACAAACGGCTGAAAAAACTCTAATCCTTGAATCAGTTGCTCAATTAGAAAATGGAGGAAAGATTAGAGGGGTAATGCAAGCAAAATTCGCCTCACGTGCAGAGGAATTAGGCTTTACTGCTAAGGAAATTGTCCAATTGGAAAAAATTGGAGTAATAGAGAGTGAAATTGGTTCCATTACAAGTAATGTCCCTAAGACCATTCGTCAAAACATAATTTTCACGGAGCACTCCTTACAAAGGGTTATCGAGCGTGGAGTTACGAGAGAAGCAATCTTCGATGCAATAGAATCTCCTCTAAAAGTCAGTCCTGTTAAATTTGATTCAAGAGGAAGGCCTAGTCAACGCTTTATAGGAAAAAAAGCGGAAGTTGTACTGAACCCAGAAACAGGGGGAATTGTTTCTGTGAATCCAACATCAACTAAAAAAGCAGAAAAATTAATCACTGAGCTGTCAAATGTTAATAGTAATTAAATTAAATCAAGATGAATATAGCTATCTTTGTAAAGCACCTTTTCTTCCGGATAGGTTGAGGCAGCTTTTTTTTCTTACGGAAAGGACGGAAGAAAACGCCTATAAGCTTAATATCACAGAAGATCTAGCCGACGAAATAAGAGATCTTTGTGGAGAACAACTGCAACTAGTAGGATTTGATGAGAAATATGACCCCACTTCAGAAGGCAAGCTTCTTGAAGATTTGGTGGATAAATTCTATATAGGGTAGTCCTCTTAGCCTCTGCTTTCACTCACTTCAGCAAACATATACAAGATAAGGAATATCAAAGCAGGATATGGATTAGAAACGAAGGATCAGAATGCCAGGCTTTTGATGATACTGTTAGTGACTTTTTTACAACCTGTGACTCTATTTTAGAGAACTATAAGGACTTTAAGGTTACCAGAAAACAATATGATGTTTTAAAGCTCTTCCGTGATCGATTCAGGTTTTTTTCAGATAATAACAACCATCCTCACGAGTTCATAGATTATCCAGAATGGAAACGGATTATGAACTTGGCTACAGATGTCTTAAAAGCATTTGCTTATCAAAAAAAAATGAGTTTAAATCTATAAACAAAAGGTGTTTTTTGAAAATTTTAGTAAAGTGATCTTATGCGAAGATTCAACAAATCCACTAAAGCAAAGGTCTTTGTAGCCGTTTTTATTTTGATGGCAACGAGTTTGCATGCAGCTCCTCCTTCCTCTAATGAATCAAAGCTGGATGACAAAGTCACATGCGAGTCATAAATAAGACTTTAAAAAATGCTTCTTCTAATCGGTCGATTTCAAGATTGAAGATCAGGACGCAATCAGGGGTTATATACCCCATTTTTTAAGAAGCGTCTTATACATTCCACTCGCTTTGACAGCTTCTATTCCAGTATTGACACGCTGGATAAGGTCTGGGTGTGCTCCCTTCTTGGTAATTATCCGAAGCCCTCCATTCCCAAGCGGAGGGCCGGCACTACGTAGCCTCCCTGCAAACCGAACTTGTGTGTAGGCTGGAGCATCAACGGCATCGAGAAGAATTCCATCGGCGTAGCCATTCAGCACTTTTTCAAGGGCCGGAGCAAGTTGGTCATATGTTTTTGGAAGTATTTCCGGATACTCCCTCAGTATAACCTGCTCTTGGTCAACATTTGCTACGAGCAAAATCCCTTTTCCAAAGTTCTGAAAGCTCGTGATGTTTGATCGCTCTCTCACCACGAGAACAGGCCCCGTCTGAAGCAATAGTTCTGAAAAATCGTACGTCGCCTTGTTATGAGCATAGGGCTCAATAGAAGAGATCGCACCATCAACTTTCCCTTCTTCAACACGCGAAAGGACCATATCCCAAGCAACATTTGTTTTATTGAGAGTCATTCCCGACTTTTCTCCTACCTCATGAAGGAGATCATTCAGAAAGACATACACATTCTCTTCTCGCCCTTCAATATCAAGGGGAAAAAAAGATGGATCGACAGCTATGGTATACCCATTTTCTCCTCCTTTTTCACACCCAAGTGTGAAAAGCACGAGAAAAATGCATAACCATGAGATAACTCTTCGCACAAAAAACCTCAAATTCCCATAGGGTGAGTTGTCAGGCTATCACGCCTCTTTTGTTTCTGCAAACTGAAAAATGTTCCTTCTTCAGGGAATTGACCCCTCTTATGTCCATGTGCTATACTATATTACGTATGAAGAATTTTTTAGTAAAATGCGTCCTTTTTTTCCTCTCCCCTTTTTACAAGCCAGGGCATCGAAAGAACACCGTCCTCGTTGTTTCAACAACTGGATTGGGAGATACAATGTGGGCAATTCCAGCTATACGAGCGCTCCATAAAGCAGGGAAGTCCGTCTCTCTTCTCACCGGTCCTTACGGGAAAGAGCTGCTCAGTCACTGTCCATATATTTCAAGCCTTCATGTCACAAGCCATGCTCCATTCTCACATTTTTTCTCTCTTCTCTCGCGTATTCGAAAAATCCAGCCGGAAACTATCTATGTTTTTCATGCATCACAAAGACCCATTTTTCCTCTGCTCTCTCTTGTAAAATCACCTGAACTGATTGGTTTTTCCGATCGGAATAAAGGGCTCGACAGCCTTTTTACACGCTGCGCACCTCAAAATGGTGTCCATGAAATTCAAGCTCGCCTTTCACTCATTGGGATGCCTGATGCAACTGCTCATTTAGAGGTGTTCTACCCAAAGGAAAAGAGCATTGAACAACGAATAGCTTTTTTTCCTGGCGCGAAAGACGCATACAAGCAGTGGCCAAAAACGCATTTTATTGAACTTGGAAAGAGACTTGCTTGTGAAAAAGGCCGAGTACTTTATATCGTTGGCTCAAAAGATGAACGAGCACTTCTTGAAGACATTGCAAACAAGATTCCTGGAGCCATTGCAAAATGGGACATGCCTCTCTCACAAACCATTTCGTTCATTCAATCGTGCTTGCTTCTTGTTACCAATGACTCGGGGCCTATGCACCTCGGATTTGCCGCGAAGCGTCCAACGATTGCCCTCTTCTCCCCAACGAATCCCGCACTGTGCGGGCCATATGGTCCTTTTGAAGGCGCACTCCTTGCTCCTCGCACGCCGTGCCGCCCCTGCCTTCGAAGAAAATGCCAGGAAAACTTTTGCATGCAACAAATAAGTCCCGATTCAGTCTATCAAAAAGCGTTGCCATGGATCACATAGCCGTTATCATTGTTAACTACAACAATCCAGAAGACACTTTGCTTAGCATTGCATCTGTGTACGCATCAACTGGAGTGGTATGTACTCCCCTCGTCGTTGACAATGGATCAACAGACGACAGCACAGCACGAATTGCGACTGCATTTCCGGATGTAGTACTTTTAAAAAACGCAACGAATGAAGGCTTCACAGGCGGAAATAACAGAGCCATTCAGTTTGCACTCAAACACTCTTTTACACACATCTGCTTGCTTAACAATGATGCCACCGTTTCCCCTGAATGCCTGCATGAGCTCCTTACGCATTCTGATACAAACACAATTCTTGGCGGACATCTTCGAAATGCACACAACCACGACATACTCGACCATTTAGGAGGCATTTGGAATAGTGAGCAGCTGCATTTTGATCTTGTTGGCGCCTGTGAGCCTGCAACGCAGTTTACAACCTCTCTTTCTCTTGACTACGTTTGTGGATGCCTTCTCTTCGCGCATAGGACCATTTTCGAAAACGTAGGCCTTCTCTACGCTCCCTATTTTTTATATTGGGAAGAGAGTGACTTTTGTTTTCGAGCAAAAGAAGTTGGCTGTAAAGTACAAACCTGTCCAACAGCAATTGCCTACCACAAGGGTGCGCTCCAAAAAGGAAAGAAAAGCCCCAATGGGGTGTATTATACAACCAGAAACAGGCTGCTTTTTCTCAAACGGCATGCCTCGCTCACTTGGTTAGAGTGGTGGCGTATTCTTCGATTCGCTCTCAGGCGATGTAAACACTTTTTACTTCATCTTTTTCAATACCCTTATTCTCGAAACAGACACCGAATAGAAATAGAGTGGGCAGAAGTCCAAGGTTTTTTTCACGGCCTTGTGGGTCGATTTGGAAAAAAGTAAAGCCAGACTACTCTTGTAAAAAAGGGTTTTGAGGTGGCGACATAAGCTTTCGGCACAGCGGGTACTGCACTGCTTTTTCTAAAAGAGCGTAGTAATACATGCTTAGCCGTACATGTGATGGCGGATTCCCCTCTTGAAGGAGTTTTTGATACTTTTCATTTACCTCTTGCAGATCTGCTTTTGAGAGGTACTTTTTGAGCGCAAACAGTTTTCGAATAGGCAGTCCATCGATGTCAGAGCAAAACCCATCTAGAAGAGAGTCTCCATGGCAAAAGGCTGAAAACATCCCATTTTTTTGCGTGTCATACCCATGGACATACTCTTTGTAAAAATGTCGAATAACATCTTGCATCCATGACACATTTTCTGTCGTACCAAACCATCTGATGCCTGAAGTAGAAAGGATCTTCTCTAAATCTTTTGGCGTAAATTGAACACCAAACAGTGCAATCGATTTTAAACTATTGATTTGCGCAATGTGCCGAACGCCTTGTGACGTGACATAGGTGTTTGCAATTGATAAAACCTCTAGATGATTGAGTCCGGCAATGTACCCAATCCCTTTATTTGAATACTCTTTTGCATCGAGATGAAGCGTCCGAAGCTGACGTACTTTTGCTATGTCTTTGCAAGACATATCGTCGACGCTGCACTCATGTAGTTCAAGTGAGCGAAGATTGCGTAAATGACATAAAAAAGGCGCTCCATCAGAAAGTATACATCGAGAAAGCGTGAGCGACTCCAGTTGTTTTAGCTCTGAAATAAACGAAAGCTCTCGTGCATCCGCATGTCCATCGAGATAGAGTGCACGTAGCTTTGAAAGGTCTTTGAGAGCATTCAATGATTGTTCATATCCGTTTGGAACGGCATTCAGCGAAAGAACTCGAAGGTTTGAAAGGAGCGAGAGGAGTGGAAACGGATCTTTCTCAAGATCTTTTGGAAAGGTAATTGAAAGTGCTTCGAGATGGGGAAGCATGTAAATAGTTCGAAACATCGCATCTGTCACCTGCGTAGGTGAAAGCGCTATTGATTGAATATGAGAGAGCGAAGTGAGTGCCTCAATGTCATGCAGTACACAATGAAAAAAAGACCAGGTAACCCGTTCCATTGAAGACATAAGCTCAAGCATTTCAGAAGTGAGTATCCCATTGTTGAAAGAGACCTGACGTAGCTGTGGGAGCTGAGAAAGTATGCTCAGCACATCAATTGAAACACACCCTGTGAGCGAAATATTTTGCAGCTGCTTTGCATTGACAAGGGCATGTCCCCCTTTATGTGAAAGCGCACTTGCATCGATATGACATGAGAGCATTCTTTCAATTGCAGACGTGAGCAATACATCATCACCTACTTTGCTCTTAATCGTGAGTGTAAATGTTCCGGGAAGGTGTTCAAGAAGGCGAAGGTCTATCGTTTCACAAATGAGATGATCTATGTGAGGGTTTTCTCCAATCGCCTTAATACATTCTTTGGATGCATGTGTCAGGTGTACGGTTTTTATTGAAGGAAGGAATACAAGCTGCGAAAGCAAGTATTTTTTCTCAGCTTCATTGAGTGACGAATCAAGTGCACAAAAAGAAAGTTCAGATATACCTGGCCTTTCTTTTAAATATTCATACACGGAAAAATTACATCCTGTTTCATGTCGAGAGAGTAAAATTTCTTCCACACTTATTTGAACAGAGTAGATGTGGAGTGAAATAAACGTGAGTCCAAAGAACATACGTGCAAAAGAAAACATACAGTAGCCTCTGTTGTTGCAAAAAGTGAGGGACGTGATCACTCGCACACGTATCCTTCAATATGCTTTTTGTTCTTCACATCAAAAAAGGTATTTTCTTTTGAGACGAAAAGCACACTGGTATTTGCATTAAAAAAATCATTGATTTACAACAAACAAAAAAAAGACACAATCAGCAATGTACAATTTTGCAAAAGAAGCGTAGTATTGAACATATTCCAAGCTACATTGTGCAAGAGAACGAGGCTGAATGAAGCAGACTATGTGCACTGTGTTTTCACTGAAGTCTAAGGTAAGGATAAGCCGAACATGAGAAGATTGACTCCAAGCTCACTAAAGCGTTTTGTTTTTGCTGTATGCTCCCTCACAATGCTCCTTGTATTCACAGGGTGTGAGGAGAAAAAAGCAATTATAAGCGGTGTCGACGAAAAAGAAGCAAACATCATTGTTGTTATGCTTCAAAGCAAAGGGATTTCAGCAACGAAAGCAAAGGCTCCCACATCAGGAGCGGGTGGTGATGCAACCCCCATGTACAATATTTCTGTGAAAGACTCCCAAATGGTCGATGCAATTGCCTTCTTGAACCAAAATGGACTTCCGAAGAAAAAAGGAACAACCCTTCTTGACCTTTTTGGAAAACAAGGGCTCATGACAACGGAAAAAGAAGAAACGATTCGGTATCAAGCAGGGCTTGCGCAGCAGATTTCTAACACAATCATGATGATTGATGGTGTGATTGACTCAAGTGTACAGCTTTCATTCCCTCCTGAAGAAACGATTCCTGGGCAGCAACAAACTGAGAAAAAAATAACTGCAGCTGTCTATGTCAAGCACCAAGGCATCATCGATGACCCAAATGCGCACCTAGAAGATAAAATTAAGCGACTTGTCTCCGGGAGTATTACCGGGCTGGACATGAACGATGTCACTGTTGTGAGTGACAGATCTCGATTCACCGACATTACCCTGCAGCAACTCCAAGAATCAGCAGCATTGGAAGGAAATGAGTATGTCAGCATATGGAGCATTGTGATGAGCAAAAGCTCTGCGGCTCGATTCCGCGTGCTGTTCTTTCTTTTATCTGTATTCCTTCTGCTTTTTGCAGTCGTGGCAGGATGGCTCATTTGGAAATTGTATCCACTCCTGAGAAATGGACGAAGTGGACTGAAAACGCTCATCTCTCCAAAGCCTCTTTCATTTCCAGCTGAGCAAGAACCAGCTCAAGAAGAATAACGTGAGATAGTATGAGCAGAGCAACACACCTCGCACTTTCAGCATTTCTTCACCGTTTTACACCACAAAAACGTGAACAAATGCTTGGATATCTTCCTGAAGAAGAAAAGCAGGAAGCTGAAAGTGATTTCCTTGGTTTTGAAAGCGCTTCTGTTCGCTTTCTCTCTGCGCATGATCGATTGATGAGCATCCATTACTCATGGATAATTCCGTATCTTGAAACATACACGAAAGAAGATGCCCACGCATTTGCTTCTCTTTTTCCTGAAAGTACATACACTAAAATTTCAGAAGCACTACACCTTCCACAAAACCCAATGAAGCTAACGCACATTGGGCAACGTTTTTATGCACAAACTCTCTATCGAATGATAGCAATTGAATCCCCTCAATACATCCCAATTGAACTACTTCCCCAACACCCACTTGATGTTCTCCTTTCCCTTTCAAAAACAAAGCTCCACCTCACATTTGACTATCTTGGATTACACGATCTTGCAGTTGATCTTAAAAAAATGGTTCAGTCACACACCATGAAGTCAATTCATGCAGCACTTACTCCATCCAAAAGAACGTATGTTGGAAAAGTGATGAAAGAAGGTGAGCCGATCACGTTTAAGTATCTTGAACTAGATTTGTGGGACGGAAACGAAAAGCAGCTTGCAAACACACTGCATCTACGAGGAATAAATCGAGTTTCAAAAGCACTCTTTGGTTGTCATCCATCTTTTTTGTGGCACATCAGGCATCGACTTGATACAGGAAGAGCAAAAATGCTTGATCATTTCTGCATAAACCCAAAGAATGAGAAAATGCAACAAACACTTTCAAGCCAAGTACTCAAAGTGATTGAGCATGTGTCAAATGAGGCGTAACGTATGAAGTTTTTTACACTATTAAATGATGAGTCAATACATCCCTCAGCACACGACAAAGTAATCCCAAGCAGTGAATTTGGCACGCTCCTTTCTGGTAAAGAACTTATGGAAATGGCCCAAGAGCAGTATGATGCGTTTCAAATCCAACTCGAAGAAGATCGAAAAAAAGCGCTCCAACGTGGATATGAAGATGGATATGATCAGGGATTAAAAAAACTGAATGAACATCTCCTTGAATTTGACACTCGACTCAAAGAGATTCGAATGGAAATGCAAAATCAAGTCCTTTCTTTTTCTCTCAAAGCTGCAAAAAAAATTGTTGGGAAAACCTTCGAGCTCCATCCTGAAATCATACTTGAAATCGTCAAAGAAACACTCAAGCCGGTACGAGAAGCGTACTCTGTTAAAATTGCAGTCTCGAAAGAAGATCGCACACTTGTCGAATCAAAAAAAGCAGAGTTAAAAGAGCTTCTAGACCATGCAGAATCTCTTGTTATTGAAGAGCGTGCCGATATAGAAAAAGGTGGATGTATTATTGAAACTGAGTCAGGCATCATTAATGCAACACTCGAAAACCAGTGGCGAGCACTTGAAGCCGCCTTTACAAGGATGGCAAAAAAATGAGAACTGGTCTTTTTCTTCTTCTCTTCCTCTTCCCAGTTTTTCTTTTTGGAGCCGATCTCCCTCCTGAAGTTGCACAGGCGATGCAAGATTCAAATGTACCAACACTTGGACAACCAAACATAGTCACAAAACTTGGAGTCCTTGCTGCACTTGCCCTTCTCCCTTTTGCAATCATGCTTCTCACCTCTTTTTTAAAAATTGTCATCGTGCTCTCTCTTCTTCGAAATGCAGTTGGAGTGCAACAGTCCCCTCCAAACCAAGCCATCAATGGAATCGCACTAATCATGACTATCTATGTCATGTTTCCAACACTCTTAGCTATGTACCAGTCAGCTGAAAAATTCATCACGGAAAAAGCACCGCAAGAACTTATTTCTGATCGATCTGCACAGTTTATCGTTGGAGTTATTGACGAATCTAAAGAACCGCTTAGGCAGTTCCTCATGAAAAATACGATTCAAAAACACGAGCAGTATTTTTACACACTAGCCTACAGAAATTTCCCGGAAGAGTATAGAAAAGGCCTCAAAGAAACAGACTTCATTGTCCTCGTACCCGCATATATTACTTCACAAATCAAGGGTGCGTTTGAAGTTGGCGTCCTTATTTATTTACCTTTTTTCGTCATAGATCTGGTGACCTCAAACATTCTTCTTGCAATGGGAATGATGATGCTTTCCCCATTGACAATTGCACTGCCACTTAAACTCCTGCTCCTTGTGATGGTTGACGGATGGACGTTGATTATTCAGGGACTTGTTATGACGTTTAGATAGGAGAGATAATGAATTATTCGACAGAGGTCATACAGCTTGCATACCAAGCGCTTCTTCTCATCCTTATACTCTCAGGTCCCCCTATTCTCATTAGTATGGCCTTAGGCCTCTTCGTGGCTATTTTTCAAGCAGCAACGCAAATACAAGAACAAACCCTCTCGTTTACCGTAAAACTGTTTGCTGTTATTTTAACGCTCCTACTCATGGGCGGTTTGCTTGGAGGACAGATTATGAGCTTTTCATCAACAATTTTTCAGAACTTTTGGAAATGGCATAGCAACTAGTTCGTCGCATACATAAGGTCGCTATGAGTTACTACAATTTTTTCCTCGATTACGCCAACGTTTCTCCACTCTCACTCATCTCTCTTTTCTTACTCATCCTTATGCGTATCGGTCCAATTGTAAATCAGGCTGCATTTTTTGGTGCAAAAGTAGCTCCTGTTGTCGTTCGTGTCGGACTGGCACTTGCGATTAGTGTTATTTTTCTTCCGATGATGATGATGAAAGTCGACTATGAAATCCACTTTGATGGTGTATTTATAGCTCTTGCACTCAAAGAGATTCTTATTGGAATTGTACTCGGTTTTCTCTCTACCATTCCCTTTTTAATAGTGGAATCAACAGGTATATTGATCGATTTTTTACGCGGCTCATCTCAACTTCAAGCACAAGACCCAACAACACAAATTCAAGCATCTCCGATTGGGATACTGTACAACTATGTACTCATCTACGTCTTTTATGAAATTAATGGCCCATTTATGTTTTTGGAAGCTGTTTCAACTTCGTACCAGTCGATTCCAGTCAATGCGTTTATTGACCCCTCATATTTTCACGATTCTCTTCCCTTTTGGAAAATGGGATTTAATTTATTAAATAGAATCATGGCTATGTCGATTCAGTTTTCTGCACCATCTCTCGTTGCAATTTTAATGGCTGAATCATTTTTAGGAATTGCAAACAGACTTGCTCCACAAGTTCAAATTGCATTTCTCGGCATGTCTATTAAATCGCTTCTCGGAATACTTCTGCTTTGTGTAAGTTGGGTATTCGTTTTAAAAGTGATGGGAAAATATGCACTCGATTGGGTAGAAGAAATAAACCTCTTACTCAAACAGCTGATGTTTTTTTCATCACAGTCCGGACATGTTTCGGGATAAATTTTTCGCTTTGTGTTGACAGAATTTTTTTTTCAAATTAATGTAGTGATTTGACATTTAAGTCAGATATAAAAACTTTGCATTTCTAACATAGGGAGAAAGAAGTAAATGGAATTCAAACTTAGAAAGGCGCTCCCACTTGCTGGAATCCTTTGCGGACTTTTCAGTACTGCATTTAGCGCTCCAAACGATTCCCACAACATGAACCGTCCTGCTGGTCAGATTCAAGATGACAATCAAGGAATGATGAGAGACATTACTCCTAACGCTGGACCACGCGTTTCTAATGGTGCTGATGTATTTGTTACTGCTAGTTTCATTCTTTGGTCACCACGTATGGAAGGAATGGCGTATGCATGGACTGGTCTTGGTGACGACATCGGAAACGTTGCTCAAGGATCAGTAAAGCAACCTAGCTGGAACTTTGAACCTGGTTTTCAAGTGGGTCTTGGCCTAAGCCTAGATCATGATGGCTGGGATCTTTTTGCTGAATACACATGGCTGCAATCAAAGCGCAATGACAGTGTAGATTTTAACAACACACTTGCTCCACTATGGGATATCAATGCGCAAATTTATCCATATGCTTCAAATGTTGGCAATGGAGACAATTCAATTAGAACAGCAAATTCAAGATGGGATCTTTCGTACAACGTGATCGATCTTTCACTTGGACGAAACTACTTTATCAGTCAATACCTCACTCTTCGTCCGTTCTTTGGTTTCCGTGGTGCATGGATCAACCAAACATGGAGAGTTGAGTACACACTTCCAGACAACGTACAAGCAGTTGATGCAACACGAGCAACTATGAGAAACAACCAGGATTACTGGGGTTTTGGTATGCTTACTGGTCTTGACACAGGCTGGCACTTTACAAAAGAGTTCAGCATCTATGGAGACTTTGATCTAGCACTTCTTTGGTCAAACTTCCAAACAACACGTCGAGACGCAGATTCAAGCTTGATTGCAGAGTCTGCTCCAGAACAAGTGAACGTGAACACTGTGAACGACTTTCACACTGTAAAACCTGTTATGAGCCTCGAGATGGGTCTTCGATATGAGACATGGTTCTCTGATGATGACTACCACTTCTTGATTCAAGCTGGTTGGTCAGAGGCTGTATGGTCGAACTTCAACCAACTTTTCTCTTTGCTTGAGCAAGGAAGCCACGGTGACTTCACACTTCAAGGACTTACTGTTAAAGCAAGATTCGATTTCTAACGAAAAACAACTTGCTTTATGGGGTTTAGCCTGAACGTGTTTTTCACGTTCAGGCTTTTTTGTTTACAAACTTTTTTTCCTTTCGTATCGTATACTCCATGAATTCTTTTGGAGTATCGTTTTATGTTTAGACTGCTTGTTATCACTCTTTTCACAGTGTCATCACTGTTTGGTAGAGCTTCACAAACGCTTCCGAAACCTGATCTTACTCCAAACAGGCCCCAGCATACACAAGATATCCATCCTCCTCCTGCAAAAAACTCTCCGAGAAACCTTCCTCGGCAAGAAGGAATCTACGTTTCGCTTGACCTACTTTTATGGCAAATGAGAATGGATGGCCTTGATTATGCCTTTACCGGATACGATGATGCGTTTGGTGTTATTCCACTCGAAGGCGGAACAAGTTTTGTAAAAAATAGATGGAGACCCGGCTTTAAAGTGGACGTCGGAACGTTCCTGCCTAAAGACAGTTGGAGACTCTGTGCTCGGTACACATACTACAAAAACAATGAAGCAAGCAATGTAACGAGTGAAGTATTGCACCCTACGTGGAATATTGCAAACTCGTTTGCGGATTACGACATTGTAGCAAATCAGGTTCAAAGTGCAGGTGCACAGCTCCGCTTTGATTACAACACAATCGACTTTTCTCTTGCACGTGCTGCATATCTCAGCGACTTCCTGCGGATGGAACCATATTTAGGATTAAAAGCTGCATGGCTTAATCAAGACTATACAGTGAACTATGCACACCAGTTTAGTCAGCTTTTTGCTGAACAACTGACCATGACCAACAACCAAGATGTGTATGGGATCGGTGTTCGAAGTGGAACCAGCTTTACATGGGCATTTGACCAAATGTTAAGCCTTTATGGGAACGGTGCCTACAGCATATTGTGGTCACGGTATAATGTGCATAGAAAAGATATCTCAACTCTACTTCCACTTGGTTTGAGTGAAGAGCTCGTGAATATCGATACTGAAGCCGGGTATTTTACAAACCTGAGCTGTTTCGAGTATGAACTTGGGGTGAAGTTTGAATGGTGGCTCTACAAAAACATCTACCATTTTGAAATTCTTGGACTCTGGGAAATGCAGTACTGGCTAAACCAGAATCAACTCATACGACTCAATTCGACAGGCCCGCTTGGTGATTTATCATTAACAGGCTTTACATTAAGAATGCGTCTTGATTTCTAGGTTTTTCCGGCTCGTTCTACTTATGAGCGCATCATTCTTGAGTGCACATCCGTATTTTCCGGAAAAAGGTGTCGATGCACAGCTGTTTGCAGGACCGACATTGAGTGCACTTTCTCTTGACCCTCATCTTGTTGCGTATGGAGACGGAGATGTTGTGTCTATTGATACAGGGTATTCGCCTGGGTTTTGTGCAGGTGGTCGTATTCTTCTTGACCATGACCATTGGGATGCAAGCCTTCTCTATTATTGGAATGACGGGACGTTTGCTCAGGGTGAAGAGGAGCCTCAGTCGCTTGAGTACTCGGTTGCAAACGACTATCCCTATTCTTTTCATAGAAGCTTTCCTACTTCGATAACTGCCGATCTTTCTTTAAATACTCTTTTTTTAGAAATTGGTCGTTTCATTACACAGCATCAAACAGTTCGATTTCATTTTGGATTTGTTGGTACATGGGAAACATATTCATTGTATCTCGAAGCGAATAAAGATCCGACACGAACTGATATGCGAAATACACAAGATGTACGGAGTGCAGGCCTTCGGTGCGGCTTTAATGCAAGAAAAGAATGCACAAGCTATCTCGATATCCAGGGAAGCTGTGCCACGTCTCTTGCATGGTCAAGATATCGAGTTCGGAGAAAAGATACACAAGAAGCTGTGCAAGTCATCAATGTTGAAAGTAACTACTGGAAAGTTTCTCCCGGAATCGATGCATCCATTTCGCTCATTGCAAAAAAAGCATATCCGTCATGGATTTTGTCTCTCTCCATCGATGCCTTTCTTCAAGTGTGGATGAACCATACCCGCTTCTTTTTACTCACGAACCCCCAGCAGCAGGGTGACATCGCTGTACAAGGTGTTGGCATAACGGCTGCAGCAAGTTTTTGATAAACCACTTGCTGTATACTAATATGACAATTCGGGTCTGAGAAGAACACTCGCTTCTGAGAGTGCCTCAATAAAAGCTGAAATATCATGAAATGTGTTGTATATTCCCAGACTTACACGAACAATGCTTTCTTCTTGAAACCTTCGAACGAGCGGTTGGGCACACATATGGCCACTTCGAGCAGCGATCCCTTTTAAGCCCAAAATTGTTGCAACATCAAGCGCATGATGCCCATCAACAGTAAAACTGATCACACTTGCTCTTGGGTTTCCATCCCCAAGAATTCGTATACCATTCATTTTTTTTAGCTTTGTTTGAGCTGTTGCAAGAAGCTTTTGCTCTTTTTCATACACTTCTAGTCTATCAAAACCTTGAAGGTAATCAATCGCGGCACCAAGACCGATCACTTCGACAATTGGCGGGGTTCCAGCTTCAAATTTCAATGGCGCTTCTTGATAGGTTACTTTGTCAAAAGAGACGTAGTCTATCATATCTCCACCATATAAAAATGGAGGCATCTTTTCGAGAAGCTCATACCGCCCCCACAGAACGCCTATGCCAGTTGGACCATACATTTTGTGACCACTGAATACATAGAAATCACATCCTAACTCTTCCACATAAATAGGCAGATGGGGTGCTGCTTGTGCTCCATCAACGACCACAACGGCACCAAACTCGTGTGCTTTTTTTGTGATTTCTTGAATTGGATTAATTGTACCCAGGACATTCGAAACATGCGCGACTGCAACAATTTTTGTCTTTTTCGAAAGCAGTGCATCAAATGCCTCCATATCGAGGATACCACTATCCAAGACAGGAACCACTTTGAGCACAATTCCTTTTGATGAAACAAGCTGCTTCCATACAAGTATATTGGCATGGTGTTCCATTTCAGTGATGAGCACTTCATCACCTGGTTCCAAAAAGGAGCCATAACTCTGAGCAATAAGGTTCAACCCTTCCGTTGTACCTTTCGTATAGACAATTTCACGATGGTTTGAGGCACCAATAAACTGTGCCACTTTTTGCCTCACTTCTTCATATGCTGTAGAAGAGTGAGAGGCAAGTTCGTAGACACTTCTATGCACAGGTGCGTAGTCGTTCGCCATGAATCCATACATTGCATCGAGCACCTGCTTCGGCTTTTGTGTCGTTGCAGCTGAATCGAGATAAATGAGCGGCTTCCCATTCATTGTTTGCTTATGAAACGGAAAGTCTCGGTAGCAGTCGGTAAGTGAAGAGCTCATGAAAACGGCCTTTCATTTTTCATTTCTTCAAAAAAAGCACGCACGAGGAGCTCTTCAGCTTGTTGCTTTGAAAGCCCTCGTGTTTGAAGATAAAACAGCTCATCTTCTGAAAGCTGTCCTATTGTTGATCCATGCGATGCTTTGACATCATCAGCAAAAATCTCTAGATTTGGTTTGCTGTATGCTTTAGCTCGGCTTCCAAGGAGGAGGTTGTTATTTAACTGATACGCTTCAGTTTTTTGCGCTTCTTTCTCTACGTATATTTTTCCCTCAAAGCTCGAACGAGACGCATCGAAAAGCCCATATTTTACTTTTTGGTTAGATATACAGTGAGGTGCTAAGTGATTCACAAGAAAATGGGTATGTACTTGCTGTTTCTCTTTCAGCTCATGCACTCCCAAAAGATTTGTTTCTGCACCTTCAGCAAGAAGGGTCGCCACCGCATCATATCTTGAGCCTACACCACCTTTTGATGCCATGTAATAACAGCTTTTCGTATCTCTTTTTTGAGAAAACCGCACAGATTCAAAATACCATCCTGCATGAGGCAATGATGAGTCAGAAACAAGGGTACATGACGCCCCATCTTCAAGATGAACGTCTATCATACAGTGGGAAAAACTCTTCTCATGCGCGTGTGGAGCTTCTATTTTAAGGTCCACACATGCTCCACGACCAACAAGGACAAGCACTTTGGAAAATGCAGTCGGCGTTTCTACATGCTGGGTAATAGTCAGGGGTGTGCTCGTTTTTGCATTCGGTGGAATGTAGACAAACGCACCTTCATCATGAAGTTGCATATTCAAGAGAGCAAAAGGATTTTCCTCACTTTCTATTCCCTTTTTAAGAGCTTGTGAAAGAAACATCCCATATTTTTTTATGCCATCCTCGAGCTTCATACACTCGACACCATCCACTGTTTTTTCTTGGAAACATCCGTTGTGGAATGCAATATCTCCATATGCTGAAGCAGCAAGAGATTCTTGCAAAAGCTGTGCATCGTACAACTTCAGTAAAGGCATGTATGCAAATGGATCAGACTTCTTTGTGGGAAGACCAAGCGATGTAAACTTTTCACCAGCTTTTTTTCGGAAAAGTCCGACAGGTCCTGACTCTCGTACCTTCTCCTTGTCAATAAGTTCAGAAAGCGTACTCATAACCAGTCGTATCCTTTCGATTCAAGTTGGAGCGCGAGGTCTGCAGGACCACTTGTCACGACTTTACCATCCATAACCACATGGATTACATCAGGTTTAATGTAATCAAGCAACCGTTGATAGTGCGTAATAAGGAGGAGGCTTTTTGTTCCATCCATCTGCCTATTGACTCCCTCAGCAACAATCTTCATTGCATCGATATCTAGGCCTGAGTCTGTTTCATCAAGAACAGCAAGCTCTGGGCTCAAAAGAGCCATTTGTAGAATTTCGTTTCTCTTTTTCTCTCCACCTGAAAAGCTTCCATTTACATCTCGTGCTAAAAATGCTTCCGGAACATGTAACGTTCGCGCTACATCAAGTGCATGTGCCTCAAACACTTCCAGAGACGTCGCTTCAAGCCCCTTTGCTTTTCGATGTGCGTTATACGCAGCATGTAAAAACTCTAGATTAGAAACACCCGGTATTTCTACGGGATATTGAAAACCCATGAACAATCCAAGGTGAGCTCTTTCTGCGGGCTCCAGCTCTAAGATACTTTCTTGATTATAGAGAATGTCACCTGAAACTACCTCATAGTGTGGATGACCTGCAAGGACCTTTGCAAGCGTTGATTTCCCTGCACCATTTGGTCCCATAACTGCATGGATTTCTCCAGGACCAATTTTGAGATTGAGCCCTTTCAAAATGTGCTTTCCGTGTGCCTCAACAACGAGGTCTTGTATGATGAGTTCCATCGCTATCCAACCGATCCTTCTAATTTAAGAGTAAGTAATTTTTGTGCTTCAACAGCAAATTCAAGCGGAAGCTCTGCAATCACTTTTTTGCAGAACCCATTGACAACCATGTTGATCGCATCTTCCATGTCAATACCTCGACTTTGGAAATAAAAAAGCTGTTCTTCGTTCATTTTTGACGTAGACGCTTCGTGCTCAACCTGCGCATCATTTGTTGTCGCTTCAATGTATGGAAATGTATTTGCAGAACAGCTGTTTCCAACAAGCATCGAATCACACTGTGTAAAATTTCGAGCACCATCTGCTTTACTACCAATATGGACAAGGCCTCTATACGTGTTATGAGATTGGTCTGCTGAAATACCTTTGGAGATAATAGTTGACGTTGTGTTTTTTCCAACGTGGATCATTTTTGTGCCTGTGTCAGCTTGCATTTTTCCATTTGTCACAGCCACAGAGTAAAACTCCCCTACAGACTCATCTCCTTGTAAAATACAACTTGGATACTTCCATGTAATAGCAGCTCCGGCCTCAACCTGCGTCCATGAGATTTTAGACCGTGCACCAGCACATTTTCCACGCTTGGTTACAAAATTATAGATTCCACCTTTTCCATCTTTATCTCCTGCATACCAATTCTGAACCGTACTGTATTTAATTTCAGCTCCGGCAGCAGCATGCAGTTCAACGACCGCCGCATGCAGTTGGTTCTCATCATAGGCTGGTGCAGTACATCCTTCAAGGTAGCTGACATACGAGTCTTCTTCTGCAATAATAAGCGTTCGTTCGAACTGCCCTGTTTCACGTTCATTAATTCGAAAGTAGGTGGACAATTCCATCGGAGAACGAACCCCTTTTGGAATATAGACAAAAGACCCATCTGAAAAGACAGCAGAGTTTAATGCAGCAAAATAATTATCACCTATTGGAACGACGGTTCCTAAATATTTTTCGAGAAGCTCTGGGTATTCGTGGACTGCTTCAGAAATCGAACAAAGCACAACACCTGCATCTTGAAGCGTTTTTTTGAATGTGGTTCCGATTGACACCGAATCAAAAACGACATCGACTGCTACATTTGCAAGCCTTTTTTGCTCATCAAGAGGGATGCCGAGTTTTTCAAACGTCCTGCGAAGCTCTGGATCTACATCATCTAAACTTTGCAGTTGTTTTTTGGATTTTGGCGCTGAGTAGTAACTAATATTTTGAAAATCGATTGGGTCAATTTCGAGGTTAGCCCAATCAGGAGGCGTCATCTCTTTCCACTTCCGAAACGCTTTCAGCCGAAAATCGAGCATAAACTGGGGCTCATTCTTTTTTCGAGAGATCGCATAGATCGTCTCTTCAGAGAGCCCTTTTGGGAGCGTATCCGTTTCAATATCTGTATGAAAGCCGAATTTGTATTCGCTTCGCTCTCTGAGAAGCTCTTCAGTACTCATGAATGCCCTTTTTTGCAAAAAATTGTACCGTGAATGGTTCTTCTCGTCAAACGCTCAGTTTATCAACTACTTTTTTGACATCGGCAAGAACATCGATCCCAATCGCTTCCTTCTCCGTTGTATAGAGAACAACGGGAAGATGCGCTTCCAAAAAGGTCAATTGCTCAAGACTTTCTTTTACAGCAAGGGGACTTGGAGTCAACGTTTGAATTGTATCTAAGAGAGAGTCTGCATATGCGTATATACCAATATGCTTCCATTTTTCGGTCGAACCATACGGAATTGGATGGCGAGAAAAATACAATGCTCGTCCTGAATCAGACGTAACAACTTTTACAGCATGTTTATCTTCAATCTCATCTTCAAGACATCGCTTTCGCAGAGTCCATATTGCTGGGGCACCGTAAATCCCCTGCAACAGTGTTTCTATCATATCTTTCGTCACAAGTGGCTCATCACACTGCCAATTGACCCACACATCTGCATCTTTTTGCTGGCGCACTTCAAGCAGCCTTGCTGTCCCATTTGGACAATCAGGAGAGGTCATGACATACTTGGTCGTAAACGTTTCTACAACCGCTTTCGTTTCCTCATCGTCAAGTGCAATAATCACTTCATCAAAAAGACCTGTGGATACAGCAGCCTCATAGGTCCATTGAATAAGAGGCTTTCCTGCAATGGGATATAGAATTTTTTTTGGAAAACGTGTCGAATGCAGTCGAGCAGGAATCACACAAACGACGCTTTTTTTGCATTGTTCAACAAGCTGTGCAAGGCCATGTTCAAAAGAAATCTGCGGTTTCCACCCGAAATCTTTTTCCATTTTTTCATTTGACAGCGCATACCTAAAGTCATGCCCTTTTCTATCTTCAACATGGGTAAGCAAACGCTTCAGCGCCGGATCAAAGAGTTCAATAAGCTTTTCCGCTAGCTCCATATTTGAACACTCTACCCCTCCTCCAACGTTATAAACCTCACCTTTCTTTCCCTTACACAGTATTGTCCAAATCGCTGAAACATGGTCATCGACGTGTATCCAATCTCGGACATTCTTCCCTGACCCATAAATCGGGATGGGGTTCCTTTCTTGAAGCGCACGAAGGACAGTAGGTATGAATTTTTCAGCGTGCTGAAATGGCCCATAGTTGTTGCTGCAATGCGACATCGTCACATGGAGCCCATACGTTTTGCCATACGCTCTTACAAAGTGGTCTGATGCTGCTTTTGAAGCTGCATATGGTGAATTGGGCGCATACCTTGATGTTTCTGTAAACTCTCCTGTTTCACCAAGTGACCCATACACTTCATCTGTTGAGACATGATGAAACCGAATGTGGGGGCGTTTTTTTACCGCCTCAAGAAGTCGAACCGTTCCAACTACATTGCTTTGCAAAAATGGCTCAGCACTCTCGATACTCCTATCAACATGACTTTCAGCTGCAAAGTGGACGACATGAGTAAACGAATGTTGTAAAAAAAGTGATTCTATGTCTTTCACATCTCCCTGCACGAAGGAGTACCGAGGGTCATTTTCTACTGCTTTCAATGCATCTTTCGAGGCTGCATAGGTCAATGCATCGTAATTTACCACTTCACCGTGAAATGTTGTATTGAGTAGAACATGTCGAATGAACGCAGATCCAATAAAGCCGGATCCACCTGTAACTAAAAGTTTCATATAATTATCTCCGAGACCCTATTTTGCCAAAGAGGCAACTTCACTCCAAGGGTTTTTTCAAGCTTTGCTGTGCTTAACACTGAATGTTTAGGCCTTTGTGCTGCCTGCGGGTAGTCTTCAGACGGGATCGGACTGACGTCACAGGATGCGCCAATGATTTCTTTAATAGATGCTGCGAAGGAGTACCATGTGGTCTCTCCTTCATTTGCACAGTGAAAAATGCCTCGTGCCTTTTTTTCGACGAGTGCAAGTGTCGCGTGGACAACATCATCAGCAAACGTTGGGCGCCCCCATTGGTCATTTACTACTTGGATTGCGTCTTTTTTCCCAAGAAGGTGCTGCATCGTACGCACAAAATGATTCCCTTCTTTCCCAAAAAGCCATGAAACTCGCACGAGAAGGGTGTGAGGATTTTGAAGCGCCTCTTTTTCCCCCTCTCTTTTCGTTTTTCCATAGACATTGATCGGCTGGGGAGCACTTTCTTCTGTGTAGGGGGAATTCGAGAGCCCATCAAAGACATAGTCTGTTGAGAAATGGACAAGAGGGAGACCGGTTTCTGCAAGATGCTTTGGAATAAGTACATTGAGCTGATACGCAGCCTTCTCATTGGTTTCTGCTAAATCGACAGATGTGTATGCGGCACAGTTGATAATCAGTGTCGGTTTGTATTCTTTGACAAATGGAGCAATGGAAGCTGCATCAGTACAGTCAACGTCACTTCGGGAAGTCGCTCTATACGGGATCTTTTTTGCTTCACAGATCCGTGCAAATGCGCTCGCAAGAAGGCCATTTTTTCCAACTATCCATATGCGCATACGTCACCAAATAGCTGTGCACTCCTATCTCGCAGAGAGACGATGGGATGTTCAATTCCCCATTCGATTCCAATTGAAGGATCATTATAGCGAAATCCCCGCTCACTTTTTGGATCGTAAAATGAGGAGACTTTGTAGGAAACAACAGCATACTCACTCAAAACGGCAAACCCGTGCGCAAACCCATCCGGAATAAAAAGCTGCCGTTTGTTTTCTCCTGTGAGCACAAATCCTTTCCAGCAGCCGAACGTTGGTGATTCCGGGCGAACATCGACAGCTACATCAAAAATGTCTCCATGAACACATCGAACGAGTTTTGCCTGGCCAGGCTGAAAATGCATTCCTCTGATAACATTTTTTTTTGAAAATGATTCATTATCTTGAACAAATACGGAATCTATTTCACACGTTTTTTCAGAATACGATTCAAGGAAGTAGCCTCGCTCATCTTCAAAAACCTTCGGTACGATTATCTTTAGCTCATCCATAGGCGTAATCATACGATGGAAGAAGAATTGAGAGCAATAGCTGTTCCCATCCTTCCGGTACACTTCTCCCGCCTATATGAAAAATACTTTTCCGGAAGTGCATAGGTGCATTCAGGACATATATCAATATTTTTTTCCTGCACTCCGGCTTCTTTTAACTGAAAGGAGGCAATATCCCGTAATGAAACGTGAGACGTCTCATCAAAAAAATGGTGTAAATGAGATGGGAACTCTTCTTTAAAGTGAATAAACTCAGCATGTTTTTTTCCAAGAGACGGCCCTATTCCGACAAGAATATCAGCCGGATTTGATCCAAAATCTCTCTGCATTTTTTGTATTGCTTCCCGATATATATTGAGGGTAAGTCCTCTCCACCCTGCATGGACAGCTCCTACCACCTTTTGTACAGGATCAACAAAAAGCGCAGGCTGGCAATCTGCATGCCGTACTAAAAGAAGGAGGTCCGGCTCTTTCGTTAGGAGGCCATCACATGTATATGTTCCCGGAGCATCAATTGAAAGTACCTCTTTCCCATGTACTTGGTGCATTTCAGCCATTTTATTCACTTGAAGCGCTTCTTGTATTCTCTTTTTGTTTTCCTCAACAATAGACTGGTCATCTCCAACAGTGTCACCAACATTCAGTGAATCATATGGGGACACACCGGCGCCTCCATTTCGTGTGAAGGAGCCGCATCGCACGGGATGAGAAGAAAAATGTGTAAAAACCCATGTTTCTAATGGGTATCGAATGTGGGGAAAAATTTTCGCTTGCATCTTTATCATAACTATTTCATGGTACGACCGTTATACATTATTTGAGGTGATACTATGAAGTACTTTTCTGGTATACTTTTTCTTGCACTCAGCTTTGTCAGCTCGACACTTGTTGGTGCAGAGAAAAAAGCAATTTGGTTCACAGGAATTCCATGTAGTGGAAAAACGACCATTGCAAAAGAATTCAATAAACGATTTCCTTCGTCTGTTGTCGTAGATGGAGACGAGGTAAGAAAAAGCATCAATGCTGACCTTGGATTTTCAAAAGAAGATCGAGAAGAAAACCTCCGACGCATAACTGAGATAGCAAAACTTGCACTCTCATCTGTAGATACCGTTCTTGTCTCGTGCGTAAGCCCATATCAGAGCGTTCGAGATGCTGCACGAGCGGCTTTTGAAAAAGAAGGCTATACTTTTTATGAGGTGTTTGTAAATGCATCCGTTGACACATGTGTTGTTCGTGACGTGAAAGGTATGTATAAAAAAGCACTTGCTGGCGAAATCCCTTCATTTACAGGTATTTCAGCACCATATGAATCACCTGAAAATCCAGACCTTGTTCTGAATACAAGTGATGAAACTCTCGATGAATCTGTAAATAGATTAATTGATCACATTGGCCTTGTAAACCCACAGCAACCACATGCACTCTTTATTGGAAGATGGAGCCCATTCCATAGAGGTCACTGGGAAATCATGAACACTGTCCGAAAAGAAAATCCAGATCGTCCACTCCTTATTTTCGTTCGTGACACAGGGAAAGAATTTTGGTCACCGGAATTTCGAAAAGGGATGATTGAAGCTGGAATGAAAAAAATGGGCGTCAAAGCAACAGTCCAAATCATTCCTGACATCGACTCAGTAAACTGGGGAAGAGGTGTTGGATACTCTCCACGACTTGTTGATGTCGATGCACGAATTCATGCAATTTCAGGCACAAAAATCCGAAAAGGGATTGAAGAAGGCTTGGACGCTTGGAAAGAGTTTGTCTGCCCGGGTGTTGCAGAATTCATCCTCGAGAACAACAAATAATTCTTTTTTCTCAAAGAGAGTGCCCGTGTTCCCCTTTTGAATACGGGTCTCTCTTGCTTTTTACCCTCTCCCTTGCAAAAATGATTTTCTGAAAACAGCACATTCGAGAGCGGCGTCATGATCAAAGAAAAAATGGGGAGCTATATCAATGGGACCTATCATTGCAGTGGCGAAAAAGAAACACGTACATGTGTTATCACACATAAAACCATAACTACACTCTATCACGCGACAAAGAGCGACATTGCGTCTGGGCTTCTTCCCTCTTTTGCACTCTCTACGCTCTCCTCATATGAAAGAAGCCACCTCCTCATGGAGGTTGCATCGCAATTACTGAACCGGAAAGAGGAACTTTCTCAGCTCATCGTACAAGAAATGGGAAAACCCATTCGAGAAGCACGTGGTGAGATAGACTATGCTGCAGCCTATTTTACGTGGTTTGCTGAAGAAGCAAAAAGAATCTATGGCCAAACTATTCCTTCGTCTCACAAAGGAAAGCGCATAGAGCTTCGATATTACCCTATTGGCGCATGCGGAATCATTACGCCCTGGAACTTCCCAATTGCAATGGGCGCTAGAAAAATTGCACCGGCACTTGCTGCAGGGTGTCCCCTCGTCGTAAAGCCTGCTCCTGAAACACCTCTTTCTATGCTGCTTTTAGCTGAAATAATTACAGAAGCAGGTTTTCCCAAAGGAACGTGCAACGTCCTTGTTGGAGATGAAAAAGAAATCGGAAAAGCACTAACCCATGCGCCAAACATAAAAAAACTCTCGTTTACAGGGAGCACTTCCATTGGCTCTCTTCTCTACCAACTTTCAGCTACAACACTGAAAAAAGTTACAATGGAACTTGGAGGGAACGCGCCGTTTATTGTAACAGAGGATGCGAATATTCCAGCTGCTGTAGAAGGAGCTATCCAAGCAAAGTTTCGCAATAGTGGACAAACGTGCATTTGTGCTAATCGCTTTTTGGTCCACACATCAAAAGAGAAACAATTTACAAAAGCTCTTTTGGAAAGAATTGAAACATTAAATGTGGGCAATCCTTTTGAGGAATCAACGGATATTTCAACCTACCTTCATCCACAATCTGCCACACGAATAGAGGAACTAAAAGAAGATACGACTTCACATGGAGGTCTGTTTCTCACTCTCGAAACAAAGAAAAACATCCCTCTTGTCGCAACAAATGTGACAAAAAAAATGCGCGTTTTCAAAGAAGAAATTTTTGGGCCACTGGTTTCTCTTTCTTCTTTTTCATCAGATGAGGAAGCTCTAATGCTTGCAAACGATACAGAATACGGACTTGCTTCCTATGTATTCACAACATCGATGAAACGAGCTGAGCTCTACACAAATGAATTACAGTTTGGAATGATTGGCATGAATGACGGGGCTTTTAGCGCAGCCGAATTTCCATTTGGTGGAATAAAAATGTCGGGATTCGGAAGAGAAGGCGGCCCAACAGGAATGTATGAATACCTTGCTCAAAAATCACTTTCCATAAGGACTGTCTAATGCATCCATATACCGTTATTCTTAATCACCCACTTGCATTTTCAGCATATCTCACACTTATGACATCGCTCGTAAGTTTGTGGATTTTCAAAAAGTGGTTCGTTTGGGGCGCTCTCGCTCTTGTTTCCGGATCGCTTGCGTATGCAAGTGGCATCATAGATCTTCCCGTTCTCGTTCCGGTAACGTTCCTTCTTTTGTCTCTTCTAACGCTCCAACTACGACTTCACGGAATCCTTCGTGCATTTCTTGTTCTTATTGCTTTTTTGTCTAGTTTTTCTCTTTTTCTACATCTCTCTCAAGGAACGAACAATCTTCTTCTCTTTCAAGGAATTCTTAAAAATGGAAGTGTTCCTTACCGCTATTTTTGGAGTTATGACAAAGGACTTGTCGGCCTCCTTATTCTTGGCGTAGCCCATCCACTCCTTTCAGATCCAATGCACTGGAAGTTAGTTGCACCAAAAATATGTCTCTTTAGCGTACTATCTCTCCTCGCTCTCTTAGGAGGGGCGTATGCGCTTTCTGTTGTGGCTTTTGATCCTTCACTTCCAAAGTTTTTACCCCTTTGGATACTCGGGCAATTCTTTTTCGTTTGTATAGCAGAAGAAGCCCTGTATAGAGGGCTTCTTCAAAGAGAACTTACTGATGCGCTGCCAGAAAAATGGGGGTGGTTTGCAAGCATTCTCCTTGTTGCATCCCTTTTCTCGCTTATGCATCTGATCTCAAGTGAGGATGTGCGATACCTTCTCCTCGCTTTTGGCGCCGGCCTCATGTACGGATGTACCTACACTTCAACAAGATCTATTGAAGCAAGCATACTCGTCCACTTTGTCGTAAATACGACGCACATCCTTTTATTCAGTTATCCTGCTCTTGCATGAAATAGACAAAAGCAAATATACAGTTAACTTTGGCAAGATCTTCTGTACGAACGGCCTGTTGTTTTCCGTTGGTCAGACACTTTTTCTACAGCAGCATCTGGAGAAAAATACTTTCCTCGTCCGTACTCATAGTCTCCGTGTCGAGCAAGTCGCATAGCTTCCTTTCGTTGGCTATATGACATTTCTTCACAGAATACTTTTTGATTATAAGGGCGCAGCTTTGCTGCAAATGATTGCTCTTCGCTACTCATTTTATCACATTCTTTGCTGCTTTCGTGATGAGCAGCAGTCATGCCGTGTGTAGAACCTTTTGATTCACACCCAACAAAGAATGCACAACAAGCAAGCGCAAAAGCTATAACACCTTTCGCTTTCATAATACCTCCAACAACCTGATGTCATTCCACATACTGTGGTATATTTCGAGAATGTCTCTTAATTGCCATATAGCAACTTACCCATCCAAAGTAAAATATTTTTTATAAAACTGTTCGAGAAGAGGAAATATGTGTATAAAAAGAGGCTGAAACAAAGATATACAAACAGACAAAATGTAAGGCACATATGGATGAACGCCCACTTGAATGCGCTGCATGTGAGCAGGCTCCATCAATACGGTATACTGCAATAGAAGGTGGCACCTCCCACTCCTATTCACTTTGCTCAACTTGCCCACTCCTTGCACAGAGACTTGGAGCAAAAAATGAAGACCACGCAACCTTGGAAAAAGAAAACGTCTGTTGTGGCGGATGCGGTACATCACAAGCTCACATCCTCCAAGAAAAAACAGTAGGGTGTTTTGCATGTTATGACACGTTTCATGAAACAATTGCGCATATTTTATCAATAGAACAGAACATTCCCCTTGAGCGAACACAACCACACCATTATAGAGGAAGAGCTCCAACAAATGGAAATGCCCCAGATATTGCAGATCGAATAGTTGAGCTGAATAGCGCTTTATCCATAGCACTTACGCAAGAAAACTACGAGCATGCTGCGGCGATACGAGACGAAATGCACACCCTTTTGGACACTCATGACGAAACAGATTCCTAATTCACTCATTTCACATCTTTTTGATAACGCATCGACAGATTCAATATGGATGGGATTCCACATAGATTTACGAAGAAATTCAATGCTGTATCCCTTTCCCCCTCTCGCTTCACCACTCGAACAAAAGCAAATGGTTCATACTATTTCAGAAGCACTTTTTCAAAGCGGCCTCTTTGTAGAGCCGAACGTGTTTGACATCCATACGCTGTCTCCAACTGAACGAGCGTTTCTCTTTGAGCACTATGCAATCCTTCCAGCTCAAGAAGAAGAGAAAGGGCCGCATATCATTGTTGACCTCTCCGGAAATATCGCAATCATAATACACAATGAGGATCACCTCCAATTTGTTGCATATACAAGCGCTCCTCTCTTTCATCAAACATGGCACACAATCCAAGCCCTTGAAGCACAGATTGGGACGCGTTTCCCATATGCATTTTCAAAAGAATATGGATTTTTAACCCAGTCACTTGCCCATGCTGGAACAGGCCTCCTCTTAGAGAGCTACCTTCACCTTCCTCTTCTCCTTTCACATCCGGATGAGCTGCAGAAAGAACTCCCCGATTTTATTGAATGTGTCTCTCCAGGTGCTTTTCAAGACGTTAATATCTGTCTCCTGCGCTCAAAGTACCGTATTGGATTTTCTGAAGATGAAATAGTCAGTGCACTTATTTCATCTTCTCAACACCTGCAGGAAAAAGAGCATGCGTTACGTGAAGAAGCAATAAAAGTGCGGATCGAAACATTCCAAGACAGAATTGGAAGAGCGTATGGTCTCCTTTTACATTCAAAAGTGCTTGATGCAGAAGAAGCAAGGCGCGCACTCTCAGATATTAAACTTGGCATATCCCTCAACCTCATTCACGGCGTGCAAGATCAAGACATTAATGCACTTATTTTTCAAAATAGACGAGGACATGTCAGCATGAACCATCCGAAAGAACCGAGTATTGAAAAAGCACGGGCACATCTTGTAAAAGAAACGATGAAAAAAATAACACTTACATTTTAGAGGTTCGTTTGTTTGTATCAGGAATACTTCTCATGGGAGGGATTGGGCAGCGTTTTGGAGGAGCAATACCAAAGCAGTTTATGCACCTTGCAGGGAAGCCTGTTTTTTGGCACACACTAGAAACTTTTGTACACTCTCACCTTTTCCAAGAAATCATCCTTGTCTGTCCTGAAAAATGGCAGAGAGACATTGAACAGCATGTCCCTGAAAAGGTTCGTTGTATAGTTGGTGGCCCGACAAGGCAAGCCTCATCACGACTGGGAATTGCTGCATGTTCTCCTTCTTCAGATATTGTCGTTCTCCACGACGCTGTTCGACCATTTGTGAGTCAACACATACTCTATGAAAACATCATAGCTGCAGAAAGGTATGGCGCTGTGGATACGTGTATACCAACAACAGACACAATCGTAAAAGGAAGTGATTCTATTGAAGAAATCCCGGAGAGAACCCTTTTGTATCGTGGACAAACCCCACAGTCATTCCAAAAAACACTCATTGAAAAGGCACACGCCGCCACAACAAAAACGAATGCAACAGATGACTGTCAGCTCGTACACGATATGGGACATCCTGTACATATTTCCTTAGGAAGTGAAGAAAACATAAAAATTACAACTGAATTTGACCTTCTTCATGCAGAACAAATATTTCGCTTACAAGCGCAAAAAGCCCCATTGTCAAATACATCTATTAAAAACAAAGTCATTGCTATTACAGGAGGAACAGGAGGATTGGGTCGAGCAATCGAAACGCTCTTAGAAGAGGAGGGTGTACGTACCCTGCTTCTTTCTCCATCTTCTTCACACTACCCTGTCGATCTCACATGTGCAAGAGAAGTCGAGATGCTCGCCGCAACACTTCCCCCTCTTGACGGACTCATTAATTGCGTCGGATACCTTCAAAAAGCATCCCTTCATGAGCTTTCCCAATCGGTGATCGAAAAAACAATAGCCGTCAATTTAACCGCTGTAATTAATGCATGTAAATACCTTCCGATAGCTGCAGGAGGACATATTATTAATGTAGCCTCCTCTTCATATACTCGCGGTCGAAAAGAAACGTCTGTATATTCAGCAACAAAAGCAGCAGTCGTCAATTTTACTCAGGCGCTTTCAGAAGAGCGCCCTGACCTCTCTATTAATGCCCTTGTTCCACCACGAATGAACACAGAAATGCGGAGAGTAAATTTTCCGCATGAGAGTGAAGCCTCTCTTCTCGATCCCCTCATTGCCGCACAAGAAATTGTGGCTCTTTTAAAATCCAGCATAACAGGGAGCATTTGCGAAGTTCCCCACGCCCATGGTCATGCACAAGCTGGGCATCTACGAATATAGGCATATAAAGTAAAAAATACACTTACTTTAGTGTTTAAGAGAACATGTTCTTTTTACATGAAATATGATATACTACTCTCATATTCATTTATCCTATGAGGAAAAATATGGCAGCAGCAGTAAGCAGAGAAACAGCAACAAATTCTTTTTGGAGCGCATTTGATGCAATGGATACACCTCCCATTGACCCAAAAGCTCCCCTTGTAATACGTGGTAGAGAATTCCCTCCAGCAGGTGAATTGCAACAACATATGTTTGCTTCGTGTACTATGGTTGAAAAATTGGCTAAAAAATATTTTGAATCTCCCCCTTCATTTGTCATTGATCTAGGGTGTGGAAACGGTGCAAACTCACTTCCAATGCACTTAAGCGGCGCAAAAGTGCACGGCATCGATAGCTCAATTCTTCAAATCGCTCCATATGCACTCGCGACCTATCCTCCTGAAGCAAGAAAAGACATGCTCACGCTCACAGCCGGTGATATTACAACAATGCCGTCGTACGGGAAAGATGCTGATCTTGTTCTCGCAGTGGATGTTCTTCCATACATTCAGCCATCTACGATGAAATCAACGATGGAGAAAATTCATGCGGCACTGAAAGATGGTGGCCTTCTTATAGGAACCCTCTTCATAGACCTGGACGGGACCCCTCAACGAGAGATGCTTGAGGGACTTGGAGCCCATTTTTACTCAGGTGGTGCAACATTTGTAACAGCTTTTTTATCGAATGCCGGCTTTGAGCCAAAAGCGATCGAGGAACGCGATGAAGGCGGTTACCGATTTGAAGCAGTCAAACTGACTGCCTAACACCTTCCAGGAGAGCCTAAGTCATCCTTTAGGCTCTCCTTCTAAAACAACCCACTTTTTTCTGGGTAAAAAGAAAGACTTCTGATACCTTCATTCCAGAAAAAATTATATGCGAAGATAAAGAATGCTTTCCTCAAACAAAACACCTGTTACGTTCTTGCCTTTATGTCGCAAGGTATTCTGCTCACAATAGAACTAAACACGGTTTCAACATAGAACAAAAGGCTTGAATGAGGGCAGAATCAGGGGGTTACATGATTTTTCAACAATTCAACCCAAAGCTAAATAGATTTTCAAAGGTCTTCAATAAAAAAACCCTAAAGACTTTTCTTTTTTTCGTACTCTCGTGGGGAACAATGTCTGCAGAAATAAAACATACCGACGTTGCAATTATCGGAGCTGGCTTAGCTGGATTGACATCTGCGTACCGATTACAACAGGCTGGGATAGATGCCTCTTTGTATGAGGCCAGAGATCGTGTCGGTGGTAGAGTTTTTTCTATTCGCATTGGCAACACAATAGCTGAACTAGGTGGACAAAGTATATCAGATGGAGGGAACGCTCCCACGTTAAGGGCTCTATTAGATGAGTTTTCTCTTGAATTAGAGCATCGTCTGTTGAGTATTGATTGTGCATATCGAACTGAGAAAGGGCTTCTTTTTTTCAGCGAATTACTACAAAACAAACCCTTCAGTAAAGAAATTTTAATAGAGGCTGCAAAAGGATGCTCGACAATGCAAGAGGTATTGGACACTCTTTTTGAAAAAGACGATCCTCTCTATGCAATTGTAGAGAAGCGCTTGCAGACCTATGAAGGTGGTCCCGTTGATCAATTATCTCTTTTTTACCTTGATACCCTCTATTACATAGTTAATGGTGGGCTCGCTTCTGCACACTCTAATAAGACGGCATCAAATTTTACGGCTGAGCTTTCTCCCATCAAAGGAGGTAATTCACGGCTCCCGGAAAAAATTGCCGAACAATTAGGTAATACAGTCCATTTGGAAAAGGTATTACAAAAAATTTCCCGGAGTGAAACCAATACTATTCTTCTTACCTTTACTGATGAAGAAATAGTTTCAGCGAGTAAAGTGATCCTTGCACTCCCGTGCTCTGTCTTCCAGCACATAGCCATTGAAGATAATGCCATTCCGCAACAGGTCATTTCCACCATTAACTCGATAAAATATGGAGATATAGGCAAATTCCTCGTCCCAATCAAAAAACAAAAAAATCACGCCATTGAAAATGAACTTAATCAGCATGGCGTCAGCTTATTGGACGAAGAGGCCGGCATATTGACTTTCTTTTGTTCCGGAAAATTGAGCCACTTTACACCTGAAACAATACAGCTTTCCTACGAATTAACCATGCCAGAAATTGCTTCAACATCTCTATCGATTGCCTATCCTACCTCTTCAGAAAAAAACTCTGGCCCAATCGGGTATAGTTGGATCTCAGATCCATTTTCGCGCGGAAGCTATTCCTACATAGCAGCAGGACAAGAACGCATTCTTACTCCCATCATCGATGTTGATGGGATACCTGTGCGCAAATGCTTTCAACCTATTCGTAATCAAATCTATTTTGCAGGAGAGCATACGACAGTAGATTTAGATAGTCTCGGTACTATGGAAGCCGCCTGCGAGTCTGGAGAGCGTACTGCACAACTGATTATACAATCACATAAAAATCCATGAGAAATACCATCCAATCTTTATCAACATGACTCTACCTGTTACAATCAGAGAAATATACAACGATCCATATCAACTCTTTACTGCATCCTTTCACAAAAAAACCTGAATTGACTTTTCCTTCATCATATCTTAATATTTCTGTCATTCATTGATTCAACGGTATCGGATATATATGGCTATTGGAGTTTTGACAGGAAGAGCAGCTGCTGGTGTTGCAGCTTTTGCAGCATGTGCGTTAGCAGGTGCCGTATCCTGGGTGAATCAAAAATCTGCTCATTTGGAGGAAGATACAAAGGGCCCTTTGGCAGATAGATGTCGAGAAACTGCTCAAGCTATTATACAAAAAAATAGACGTGGAGACGAAGCTTTGCCAGAGAAACATGTCGAACTTGTCTCTGGATTATCTTCAGGAAGATATGCAGAAGCCTTTGCACATCTCACCAAAGAGGAGGAATCTAAACTCGCAACAAAATACTTTGCAGAATATCTGTTTCAGGCAACAGAAAGAGGTTCCGGTACAGAAACCCCTGTTTTCCGATGTACTCGCCTCCCTCCGCTTGAAGAAAAACGCAATGAAGGCTTTGTCTTTTCTGGGAAAACCGATCGTCTATTTGATATTGAGGCAAGAGCGCAAATCCTTAGTGGAGACTATATTTGTTGCGAAGGCTTTTTCCCCACAAAAAAACAAGGCCGATACTCTCCGGAAACCGTAATCCTTACCGGAACAACTTCTCCTACATGTTCTGTATTTCGTCAGCATTTGCTTAGAGATCTCGCCTGGATGTCAGCACATGAGCCCCTCTCGATGTCTAAAAGAGGTGTTGAAATCGATTCCCAACACCTACTATCGGATACTCCAGTCGTGGAATTATTAGGAGAATCTTTTTATGTAGTTGGAAACCTATCAGGATATCCAGAATCTACTAAAGAAAAAATTCGATCAGGTATTTTCACCCCATGTCCTTTTTATACCCTAAGAAAAAAAGGTAGTGAAAGGAAGTATATGGCACTAGGCGCAATAGCTGTCGGAACGAGAGACCCCAAAGCATGTAAGGCTTTGCTCATTTCAAATTTGCTCCGATCTTATAATTAAGCATTGAGAGAGGTGTGAAAGAACTGAGTAAATATGGGCTGAGATTTTTTCGCATGAAGTCATTGCTCAGCTTTCTCCTTGTGTATTTTTCATATGGAGGAGGTTCTGGAAAATGGACTTTCGTGGAGAGTGATCATATTTCATAGCGGAAAAAAAGAAAGCCCAGAGATTTCTCTCTGAGCTTTTTGAGGCATGTTGGACTTGAACCAACGGCCCTCTCCTTTTTTGAAACACCTTTATACCCCTGATTGAGACCTTATCTCTCGTCTGCAAGCTTAGGATGTTTTGATGAAAACCATTCTTCGATTGCACTGCCTTCCGAGTCTGATCCAGATCCTCGGCCTGGTTCGAATTCAGATTCTGAGTCTGAGTCAGATTCCGTATCGAGATTTGCTCTTCTTCGCTTTTGTGCAATTGTCTCTTCTCGAGATGTCTCTTGCTGAAGTTGAACTGTTTCAAATTCTCTATCTAGATCTTCACCCCTTCTTGGAAGCGCAGCCTCTGCATGCCCTCTTAATGGAGGTCTTGAAGAACTTGAGGAGGATACAGCATCCCGACTTAGCGCTAAATACGCGTCTTGAGGGAATTCATTATCATACGGTAATAAGGTAGCATGAGCTGCTTCTAACATCGTTGGATCAACTGCACTCCGATATGCTACTGATTGCCTTGAAGAACTTGATACAGTCATTGCACGATGGTGTGTATCGCGTTCCAAAGCCAATCTCTCCTCCCTTTGCACCTCTCTCTCTTGTCGTGAATGTGAGCCTAGTGATAAGCCATCGTCATCATCATACGGTAATAAGGTAGCATGAGCCGCTTCTAACATCATTGGATCAACTGCACTCCGATATGCTACTGCTTGCCTTGAAGAACTTGATGCAGTCATTGCACGATGGTGTATATCGCGTTCCAAAGCCAATCTCTCCTCCCTTTCCACCTCTCTCTCTTGTCGTGAATGTGAGCCTAGTGATAAGCCATCGTCATCATCTTCTTCGTCTCGCGTTGAAGGAGCTAATCCTACGGCTTCATGAACAAGATGTCTTTCTGCACTCTGAGTCACTCGACGTGATGAGCTTGATGAACTAGAAAGCGAAGGCCTATCTCCATCTCTTAAAGTTTCACCTCCAATCTCTATATCACGTTCTGCTGCCGAAGGAGTGTCACCTTGTTGCTGAGCTGATGCGCTTGATGTGACTCCAGGTTCAGAGGCCTCTAATCTCTCATACTGCTCAAATGTAATGATATTTAATAGTAAAGCTCTTGCTAAGACATCTAAATGACTTATTTCAGGAAAATGCTCTGCAATTTTTTGCCAATCGCATCCAGGCGTTGCAAGAGTTTTTAATAGATCGTCTCTTTTTTTCTTCCAATAGCTCAGATTCGTTTTTTTCAATATCATCTCACAAGATTTAAAACTAATAGCTGAAAGACTTCTTGAGTTAAGATGGGGTTGAATAGCTTTCGCTGTTCCTCCTGATCTTTTAAGAACTGTAAGGATTCGAAGTTCTTTTTCTGACCATTCATTAGAAGCCGAACGAATTCCTTTTGAACTAAGCTTTAAAGCCAATAATTGATGTTTAATAGCCCCCCATTTTTTTCCTGGAAAAGCCTCTAAATACTCGGTAACAGGTGCATTTCTTTGATGCAGCTCACGTAACTTGGCATTCATCTTCTCTGTCCAATGATACGGAGTGCATATTTTCAACTCCCATAGTCTGTCTTCTATTTCGGCTTTAGAAAGATGATATTTCTTCACAAACTGCTTCAAGCCTCCTTGCCAATACTGTTGGCGTAACTCAGCATCTTTAGCTGGCGTCCAGACAGAAGAAGAACTCGATGAAGAACTCGATGAAGAACTCGATGAAGAACTCGATGAAGAACTCGATGAGTCATTCAATTCCGCCTCAGTTAATTCTATATATTGGTCAAGTGTGATGAAATCTAAAAAGAAAGCTCTTGCAAAGACATTAACAATATGTGCAGGGAGAAACTTCACTGCAATCATGTGCCAATCACATCCAGGTTGTACAAAAGCTTTTAATTGAGCATCTTCTGCAGGCGTCCAGGCTTTTCTTTTATCAAGTTTTTGCTTTAATTTTCCAGCCCTTTCAAAAAGGGTGGACATAGACCATTTTTTCAACTTAATTTGAATCTGTTCCCAGGAGGCTCCTGCTTTCATAAGCGCAACAAGTTCTTGAGTGTCTTTTTCTGACCAACTTTTAGTACCGGGACGAATATCTCTTGTACTTAAGCCAATTTTGAACAATTTCTTAGAAATAGCTGACCATTGTTTTCCTGGAAAATTATCTAAATACTCTTGTTGAGGTGCATTTTTTTTGTGCAGTTCACGCAGTTTGGCTTCCATCTTCTTTGTCCAATAATGAGGAGTGCATATTCCCAACTCCCATAACCTATCAGAAATTTCGTCCTTAGGTAGAAAAGAGTTTCTTTTCCTGTAAAGGGGCAAAGTTCCCAGCTCATGACATTCCCGTAACTCTGCGTCTTTAGCTGGTGTCCAAAACACCCGCCCTGTGAGAGCAGCTGGATTTCCGGAACGAGAAGCACCCTCAGATACCGCCTTTTGTGCAACTTCAGCAACTCTTGCTTCTGTTTGATCTTCATTTAAGCTTGCATCTTGAGCAACTTGGGGTAAATAAGGATTTGAAGATGGATTAGATAATGTAGGAGAAATTCCCATGTAAGCACCTTAATCAAACTAAATTAATTCAACATCTACATTAACATGAAACAGAAGTTAATTACCCTTATTAAAAACAAAAAAAGAAGAGTCTGGTGAATTTGAATAGCGGATTTAAAAAAATAATATATTCTTAATTAAAGAATTTTAAGAAAAACGTTTTATTAAACAGCTCTAATAAAAAATTTTATCCAGAAATAGTATGTGAGGCGGTGCTAGAAAAAAAGAAAGCCCAGAGATTTCTCTCTGAGCTTTTTGAGGCATGTTGGACTTGAACCAACGGCCCTCTCCTTAAAAGGGAGATGCTCTACCAACTGAGCTAATGCCTCTAAAAAAGCCTTTTTGCAAAGGCTTAAATTTGACCCCAAGGGGATTCGAACCCCTGTTACCAGAATGAAAATCTGATGTCCTAGGCCTGACTAGACGATGGGGCCTTTATGTCATAACCTATTTGCGAACCGCATCAAGATTATGACGTGTATAATACAAAGAATCGATCTTTATATTCAAGCTGTTTTCGAAAAAAAACATCCCTACACGGACAATATGTCAGCTTCTTTCTCTTTGAAAAGCGTATCAACGTCTTTACAGTATTGATCCGTCAGCTCTTGTACTTTTTTCTCATCGCGCTTCATGACATCTTCAGTAATGTCCCCATCCGTTTTCATTTTTTTGACAAGGTCATTACTTCGTCTTCTGATATCACGAATCTGAATTTTTGCATCTTCAGCACGTTTCTTTGCTTGCTTCGAAATTTCTTTTCGCATCTCTTCTGTAAGCGCTGGTACAGGAACGCGCACCATATTTCCTTCTAAAATAGCTTGTAGATTGAGGTTTGCTTTCTCGATTCCTTTTGCTATTGGTCCAGCTGTCGTTGCATCATATGGTGTAATAACAAGCTGTCTTGGCTCTTGAATGGAGACAGTTGCAAGGTCTCGAATCTTCATCTCTGATCCGTAGACTTCAACGAGGACAGCATCAAGCATTGCAGGATTTGGGCGTCCAGTTCTAAGGTTTCTATATTCAACTCGAAGCGCTTCAAGCGCATCTTCCATCTTTTTTTTGGTCTCTTTCTCTACTGACATGTTCCTCCAGTGATAAGGGTAGACCCCTTACTCTCGGTTAAGGCTTTTTTGATTGATCCCTCTTCAAAGAGATTAAACACTTGAATGGGTATACTATTCGTTTTGCAGAGCGCAAATGCCGTCTGGTCCATTATTTCCAGGTTTTTCTGCAGGCATTCATCGTACGTGAGCGTTTCATATCTGGTTGCAGAACTGTTTTTTTCCGGGTCGTCACTGTACACACCATCCACTTTTGTCGCTTTGAGAAGGGTATCAGCTTCGAGTTCGCATGCTCTGAGTGCTGCAGCTGTGTCTGTTGTGAAGAAAGGGTTTCCGGTTCCACCAACAAGCACAACAATTTCACCAGATTGTAACCGCTTTTTTGCAGATTCAGAGTGGTATCTATCAATGACTGTTTCTATACCCATCGAACCGTACACATGAGAGGGCGCTCCCAAGGTTCTTAGCATTTGAGCCAGAATAAGGCCATTGACACACGTTGCCACCATTCCCGTCTTATCCGCCTCAACCCGCTCAAACGCAAGCTGTCCGGCAAGACGTCCACGAAAAATATTTCCACCACCAATAACAATGGCCACCTCGTGGCCAAGACGATGCACTTCAACTATGCGCTGGGCAATTGATGCACATGCTTCATATGAAATGCCATTCCCAGAGGAGCCTGCAAGAGACTCCCCTGATAACTTTAACAAAATGCGTTGCTTACTCACCAATTTGCCAACGTAAAAACCACGTTAACTCAAGGTCTGATCCAGCACTTTTGACAACTTGTGTAATCGACTGCGATGGATCCTTCACAAATTTTTGGTGAACGAGACAGATTTGCTCGTAAAAAGATCGAAGCTTTCCTTCAACAATCTTGTCGATAATGTTTTCAGGCTTTCCTTCGACTTGCGCTCGTGCCACCTCTTCTTCTCGAGCTTTCACATCAGCAGGAACCTCGTCTGGAAGCAGGTACTCTGGAGCTTCAGCCGCAATGTGCATTGCAATATCTTTTGCAAGTGCATCATGCCCTTTTCCACCTGAGATTTCAGCAGCACATACAATTTTACCACCCATGTGTGAGTAGAGGCCGTATGATGCATCCTGTTTTTTTTCTTTGAAAAGCACTCGCTTCAGCTGGATATTTTCTCCCATGCTCTGTACTTGATCAACACGCACTTCTTCAATCGTTTGTGTCGCACCATTTGGCGTTGCATTTGCAAGAGATGCAACATCTGTGCAGCTGTTTTCCAATGCTGTTTCAGCAACTGTTTGAATAAATGACTTAAATCGCTCATTTTGCGTTACGAAGTCGGTTTCTGCATTCACTTCCACAAAAACAAGTGCAGATTCATTCTCAGCAAAGGCAATTGCACCTTCATTCGTCTCGCGCTCTTCTTTCTTTACTGCTGATGCCATACCAGTCTTACGAAGAAAGTTGATCGCTTCTTCAATGTCACCACCTGTTTCATCAAGTGCTTTTTTACATTTTGCCATCCCGACACCTGTTCGGTCCCGGAGACGTTTTACTAACTCTGCAGTCACTTTAGTACTCATGCTTTTTACGCCTCGTTTTCTTCAGTTGCTTCTTTTTTCTCTTCAGCTTGCTTTGGAGCTTCCTCTTTTTTTACAGACTCAGTCTTCTTTGGAGAAATCCCCATCGATTCTTTTTGATCGAGTGATGCTTTTGCAAGTGCACTGAGCACGAGCTTGATACTCTTAAGAGCATCATCGTTACATGCAATGACGTAATCAATTGGATCAGGGTTACAGTTGGTATCAACAAGTGCCATGACAGGAATTCCAAGTTTTTTTGCTTCCGCAACAGCGATATGCTCTTTACTTGGGTCAACAACAATAAGAAGCCCAGGAGGCTTGCGCATCGCTCTGATACCTGAAAGGTTTTTGTTGAGTTTCTCTTGTTTTTTTCCAAGTCCAGATACTTCTTTCTTTGTAAGTCCTGCTTGGCTTCCTGATGCAATTTGTTTTTCGATTTTATCGAGCGTTTTCACTGAGTTTCTGATTGTGCTTAGGTTAGTCAGCATTCCACCAAGCCATCTCTCTGCAACGTAGAATTCACCGCACTCTTCCGCGCTTTCTCGAACCACAGATTTTGCTTGTTTTTTTGTTCCTACAAACAGAATGCTTTTGTGCGCTGCAACCGTTTCTCTTACGACCTGTACGGCTTTACGGATCTGATGGACTGTTTTCGCTAGGTCAATGATGTAGATTCCATTGCGCTCTTCAAAGATGAATCGCTTCATCTTTGGATTCCAGCGATGTTTTTGGTGCCCAAAGTGCGCACCGGATTCAAGTAATTCTTTTATTGAAACGATGTTTTTTGACTGATCTTGTGTTGCCAAGCCTTGTCCCTTTCTTTTCTGACGACGGCATCTGTATATTTCTACAGATTTCGGTCTTGGTTAATAATAAAATATACCCCGATCGATCGGAGAAAATGTAATCGGTCTAAAGGGTAACATGTGATTAAAATAAAGACAAGCGCCTGATCAGAATCGAACTGACACTAATAGCTTGGAAGGCTATTGTTCTACCATTGAACTACAGGCGCTCAGATGGGTTATGTTTGTACCTCATAACGATATTTTATTGCAATCGGATTTTCAAAATCGCCTTTTTTCAAAAAAGGTTTTCATAAAACCCAACTCTAGCTACATTCATGATATTATTATAATAACGTCTTTTGTTGATAAATTTGTCTTTTTTAGTTATTATAATTTGTAATTTCAAGCAATTAATTATCGGTAATTTATGAAACGATTTTTTACTATACTTGGAGCTTCTTTAGCAGGATTCTGTGGCATGCTTTCTGCTGACGCACCACAAAATACAGAAAGTGAAGTGACTATCACAACGCCACAAATTGAGGCCGGCCTTTCATTTGTGGGGAGTGTACGAGAGGATGTTCTCTCAGGAGCGTATGAAAAATTTTTTAAAGACGCAGACAAACGGTACAAAGAGAACATGAAGAAGCACGCATACGATAGCTTCTTGGAAGCCCGTCGGGAGACCGGAAACGTTGCTACTTCACTCGCGCAAGCTGAGTCAGCAAAAGGCGTGGATATGTTTGCAAAAAAATGTGCAGACCTACTCCAAAAAAGAGACCAAAAGCTCTCTGAGATTGTTCGCTCACATGAAACTGATCCCCTTGCTGTATCTCTTAAAAACTCACTATTTTTTGAGTTTTCTGATGAGCAAAAAGATGCCCTCGACTACTACTTTGACCTCCATGCAAAGTTAAAAGAGAAGAGCACCTCACCACTTGAAAGCGAGCTCATCCGTATTGATACTGAGTTTTGGCTTAAGCAACGTGACTTGGATACGATGCATATTCAACACAAAGTATCAGACAGAGAATATGCTCGTTACTCACTCGCGCTAGAGATCAAAAAACTGGAAGAAATGAAAACGTGTGCGCTTAAAGAGTCTGATTCAAAACTCTCTGAAAAAGTACTTACGTTTTTTGCTTCTTTTCCAACACATGCTGCAATAGTTCACGACCAAAAACTCTTGTCGCAACTTGCTGATGAAAAAATTGCAGCGACTACGCCACTCCATGAAAAGGTAAAGTCGGTCATGCAGGAATATGTGAATGAGCGATCAACTCTCACTGCGCACTATTTTCCTGAAACAACAAAATAGTGTCTTTTCTTTTCTTTATGCAATGAAAGAGGATGTGTTTATCACGTCCTCTTTTTTTATATTCGAATAATTTTTCATATTAGCTACTATACACAACATGCTCTCCGACATACCTCGCAAAGCGAATCGTGTACTTCAGATTATTTTTGTGTGCTTTTTAGCTATCGCAATGCGCATCGCGTATTTAACCATTGTCGAGCATGAGATACACCTTGAAAAGGCAAAACTCCCTCGGAGAAGAGTGCAGTATGTGTCTGGTGAACGAGGCACCATTAGAGATCGCTTTAACTACCCTCTTGCAATCAATCGAATTGAATACGATGCCACAATAATCTATAGCCACATCAAAGAAATTCCACGCGTTGTATGGGAGCGAGAAGGCAGAAAGAAAAAGAAGGTGTATAAACGGCGAGAATATGTCTACAGATTAGCTGCGCTTCTCGCAGAAAAGCTTGATATACCTCAGCAAGAGATTATCGATGGGATCTATGCTCGAGCGGTCCTATTCCCAAATACCCCGCACATCGTGAAAAAAGGAATCGATGAGAAAACATTCTACGCATTAAAGATGTGTGAGCACCGATATCCCGGCATCCAAATGAGACAATCCTCTGTGCGATACTATCCAATGGGCAAGGTAGCCGGTGATATTATTGGATATATAGGGTCTATCAATAGACACCAATTCTACAAAGTAACAAATACGATACGCACGCTCGAAACATTTTTAGAGCAGCGGCAAGCCGGTGACCCGGCCCTTCTCCCTTTAGGATACACTAGTGCTGAAGAGGTTTCTTCTGAATTAAAACGGCTGAAGGAAAAAGCGTATTCTGTCACATCGTTCGTTGGGAAAAGCGGTTTAGAGTATGCACATGATGATACGCTGCGGGGCAGCATCGGCTATGTTCACTATGAAGTAGATACCTCTGGCCGAAAGGTCAAAGAGCTCCCAACGAAAAAAAAGCCTCGGTCAGGAAGCCGTATTGTACTCAATCTCTCGTATGAACTTCAGGCGTATGCAGAGTCATTACTTGCAACGCATGAGGCAGTGCGAAATAAAGAGTTTTCGACGTATGGAAAAACACATGGAGCAATACCGAATCCATGGATAAAAGGAGGCTCGATCGTCGCGCTCATTCCAGGAACAGGAGAGATTGTTGCCATGGCGTCGTATCCTCGCTTTGATCCAACACCATTTACAGCACTTCAAAAAGATCCTCTCTCGATTCATGCTGAGCTCGAAACAACTGCACATCAAGCACACATATGGGATGGTCTAGCTCCCTTAAAACGGGAAAAGTTTTCTCAAAAAAACGGATTCTATACAGAAAAAGCCTTTTTGACCTGGGAGCAATACCTTCACATGGTGGTTTCTCCTAAAAGCACGTTGTGGGATGCACTTTCTACCTGTTCTACAGTTGGCGCGGCACATACGTTACTCACTTCAGCACAAAAGCTGCTCGACCTATCAGAACAACCGTCTATGAAAGCACTGCTTGATACGCTGTATAGTCAAGAAAAAACAACCCCTCACACCCTAGTCCAATCTATTGAGCGTTCTCTTATGATACATGCGGGCCAGGTAGCCTCTCTCCGCGTCCCGCTCGACCTTGTCTTAGAAAAAATCCCTCACATTGATGATAAGCTCCTCCTTCTTGACCTTCTCCGCTTAACTGCACTTTTCGAAGCGCTTCCACATCCTCTTCCTCCCTCACTTGCGCTTCTTTCTCTTGATCGGATGCGAGATGCTGCACAAGAATATGCCGTGCTTTCTCGAGCGATTGAGAAAAAAGTTCGAACACTTTTTCATGAAACGGTGTTCGAAAAATGGCGAAACGCATCGTTTCGAGACTACTTGAAGAAGAAAAGAAAAGAGGAACAGGAAAGAGGAACATACGAACACCCATACGATGAATATTTACATGATGCAGAAAAAAAACTGTTTGCAGCTTTTTGGAAAGAGCAACGTCAAAAAGCGACACTTTCTCTTTTAAGCGATGAGCATACGTTTATTTTTCAAGATGATCTCCGATCTCTTAGGAGCACACTGTCTCACGATGCAACAACATTGACAGCCCTCCTTCAGTCCCTTTCAAGAGAGTCAAGAAAACAACTTTTACATGCGCTACCTACATATGATGCACTTGATGCACCACTGTATGGAAAGTACTCACTGCAATCAAAACGAAAAGGCCCTCCCCTCCTTAAAGACCTCGCAACAGCTTTTTATCCAAAAAATGGATACGGATTTGCACGCTCTACAAGCTACCAGCATGCAGCACCTCAAGGCTCTCTTTTTAAGGTTCTCACGGCATACCAAGGAATTTTTGAGAAATTCCAAAAGGGAAATCCTCACGATCTCAATCCATTAACAATCATCGATGAAACCCATCCGGGTGGTAAAGAAGGACTACTCCTGGGATATACAGAAGATGGAAAACCGATTCCAAGAAAATATAAAGGGGGAACACTTCCTCGAAGCCACGCTTCGATAGGTAAAACCGATCTCTTTACCGCAATGGAGCAATCTTCAAACGTCTATTTCTCCCTTTTAGCTGGTGATATTCTCAACCATCCAGAATCAATACGGGAAACGGCAGAAGCATTTGGCTTTGGAAAAAAAACAGGCGTTGAGCTCCCACATGAATTTTCCGGTATCCTTCCCCATGACCTTCGATTCAATAGAACAGGACTCTATGCATTTGCCATAGGACAACATGAGTTTTCATGTACTCCCCTTCAATCTGCTCGCTTTTTTTCAACCGTCGTAAATAAAGGAGTGGATACTCCTCCTTCTATTATAAAAGTAAAAACAGCTATGCAGCATGATGAAGCGAGTCCATTAGATGCATCTGACTATGAATATAAAGACCTGCTTGCCTCCATTCATTGCCACTTCCCCTATTTTTCTGAAGCAATTAAAAACCATACACGAGTGGCACTCAGTATGGATACAAAGGCGCCTTCAATTGCAGCTCCTTTTCCCGATCAAGTGCATGATTACCTTCTCGAATCAATGCGGAGGGTTGTGTCAGAGAAAAAAGGATCCGCGCACCCATTCAGAATTCGCGGGCTGTATAGAGATCCAACACTCCTCCGAAGCTACCTAACGATGAAACCGTATATGATAGGAAAGTCATCAACGGCCGAGTTTCGAGTAAAACACCATCTCAATAGAGACCAGCCTCCAATTATTTGCCAAGACATTTGGTTTGGAGGTGCGTGTTACAAAGAGCCGTTAACCAAACACCCTTTTGTACGAAAAACACGTTGGGACAAACCAGAGCTTGTCGTCATTGTGTATTTGCGGTACGGAGACTATGGAAAGGAAGCCGCTCCCCTTGCAGCGCAAGTGATGCAAAAGTGGCGTGAAATAGTAAAAAAAGAAGGGAAATCTTCTTGCCTTTCTACTCAGAAAAAGCCTTAGTATTCGATAAAGTAGAGTGTTGCGCACCGTGTCTTTACTTCTTCTCGAATCATATGCAGATCAGACCATCTCTCATCTCGTAGAGACACGATAACAGTTTTTCCCTGTACCGAACAAAATCTCGAAAGTTCTGAAGAAAGCGGTCGAGAAATAGAAAGCAGCACATGTGAATAAGATGTCGTAAGCTCATGTAAGAGTGAAACGAACTCGGCACTACAGATACGTTCCTCATAAAAAGACGACGCGTTCCCAATTCCTACTATTTTGTATCCGTCATGTTCAGCAAGAGGAAGCGCTTTTTCTTTTCCAGTAAGAAATTCCATTAACCCTTTTTCCGAACCATGTACATGAGCGGCGTCATCTAGCTGAATGAGCACTACCTTTTTTCCTTGCTTTGCAAGCACCTGAGCTACGCATGGTGCATAGCCGGGCCCATTTCCATGTAAGAGTGTCGTAATCCCCGGAGTACACTTTCCTGCAATTGTTCGAATGGATTCAAGTTCAACTTTATTGACGTCCTCCATTCGGGAACCTGTCAATCCCCCTATGGATCCCAAACACTGGTATCCTCTAAAGCGGATACTTGATGGAGAAATAGGAAAGCCTTGAATGAGGCCACTGAAAAGCAAAAAACAACTTCCAAAAAAACCTCCAAATCCAAGCCCTCCAAGAGTAAAGCCTAGAAAAGATGCCTTTTTAGGTTTTGGCAAGGCAGCGGCTGTATCAAGTGGTCGAGATTGAATTGAGTTGAGGCGCTCATTTAAGCTCTTCGTTTCAATAAATTCCAGCACATGAGACATAATACGCTCATTCATCTCTGTACTCAGCTTCAGCTTTTTTGTAGCTATTAACTTTTCCGGGATCTGCTGAAGACGTTGTTTAATGTACGCTACACCTGCTTGCACTTTTTCTCGCCGGTTTTTTATGTACAGGCGAAGCTCTGTATCGATTGCTTTTCTTTGTTTTTGGACTCCTTGGAGTTCTTGCTGAAGACTTGCTGCAAGCGCTGACTGAATGGATGCTATTTCACGACGTATGTGGGCATTTTTTTTGGAAAGTAAAGACCCTTTTTCTTCAAGAGACCGGCGCAGAAGTTGCCTTGTAAAAGCGATTCGCTTTTCTCTTATGTTTCTTTCTTTGACTGAATAATGATCAGCATCTTCTTTTTGAAAAAGAAGCGATTCAAGGTTCATTGTTTTTGGTAAATCCAGATTATGTGCAATGAGTTTCAGTGACTGCACATCGAAAAGATCTCTTCCAAGAAGGTCTCTTGCAAGAGAGAGCTCTTCTTTTGCTTCATGAACCCCTTGGAGTTGTTGCATAAGGTGAAGGAGATGCCCACGAAGTGATTCAGGCGTAAGAAGTGTGTATGCCATTGAAAGGTCTTCAGACGGGCCTCCTTTCAAAGGACCTTGTATTGAAAAAACACGCTGAAGAATATGTGAAGCCGATGTATTCTGTGCTTTTTCTAAGACCCCCTCTGCGCGGTGAACAAACAGGTTCTGCTCTTCGACACGCACCTTTCCTGTTAGATTAAGCCGCTCTAGTTCACTCCGTAGACGAAACTCCTCTTTCAAAAACTCATTTCGTCCTCTTGATTTATTCGCAGATGAAAGAGCCTTTGTCTCAATTGCTCGCTCTAATTCGTCATACTCTGCAGCTTCTTTGACGAGTCGTTCTTCTTGAGTATACAAATACTTCAGTTCTTCTTCTTCTTCAAGAAAGCCAACTTTATCCGCATTTTTTTGCAACGCTGCTGCATACTCGACAAACTCTTTCTGCATCCTCTCTTCGACATCTCCTTTATGTGCATAGAGACTTTCTAGGTGCTCAGAATTTACTCTTGTGCTCTCGTGTTCAAGAAACTCTTTATAGATAGCCATCAGCGTATCGAGTATTTTCGTCGCTCGTTGTGGATTTCCATCCTTCATTTTGATTTCGACAATATTCATATCATCTTTTGAGCAGTACACAGACAACTCTTTTCTCAGCGATTCAATGAGTGTTTGCTTTGGCAGTACCACATACCGTTGAAAGTGGGCCTTTTTTCCGGGAAGCGTTGTCAGAGTAAAGGTCACATCATCAATAGAAAAAGGCTCTCCAAAAACCCCTTGCCGAGTCACTCCTTTCGCATCACGAACCAAAAAACTGGATGCATCTTTTTTCTTAAGGAAAAACCCTTTTTTTACACTCCCTTCGTACGCGACGTGAGTAAACGTTGCCTGCTCTTTCCATGCAATCGAAGCGTCATATCCACTCGAAATATTCCTTCGAATACGGCGTATAAGACGCTTTGGCAGAGAGCCTGGTTCTGTGACTATTTGGATTCCTGTTGAGGAAATCACCTTCGAAAGGATCGTCCTCGATTTTGCCACTGCACCAAAAGAATTTCTTGCACTCCGTACTCCCATAAGCATATTGAGTGCGCTTAACCCAGACCCAGTATTTTCATGGTCGGAAGATGTGTTTTTAAAAGACGCGTTTACTTCGTATCGAATTGGCAAAAGAATACTCAGGAATCCAAATGCACACCCTGAAACGAGAATAGTTGTAAATAGTCGTTTTTTTTTCAGTTTCAGATATTTTACAACATCGCCAAGAAGAACAACTTGTTCTTGTAAAAACGTTTCAGGAAGTTTCATTACGGTAAAATCACCCCTTTCACCTTGTCTGCAAGGAGTTCATACGTACTGATCGTTGGAAGGAGGTTATTCACGAACCGATTCCACTCAGCAATAGGTGTTGCAGCAACATACACAATATCACCGGGCATAATAAGCAAGCTATCCGTCGGAAGTCGTACCACATGCTTCCATGTCACTGTGTAGATCTTTGGATTGACTATATTCCCTCGAATGATTTGGATATACCTGTGGTCAGCACTTCCTGTGAGTCCTCCCGCTTGCGCAAGTGCAAGGCGTAGTGGCATCATGCCTGACGGAAGGTTGATGACTCCTTTGGCGCTTACTTCACCTAGAACCATTGCCGTTGAGGCTGCTGGGCTTGCAATATAGACTTTGTCACCACCATGCATTACGATATTTTGTGACATATCCCCCTCTGTAACCAATCGATGCATATCAATGGGAAGAGGGCTTCCATCTCGAACAACGTAGCTTTTAAAGAAATTTGCATTGTCGGGGACTCGAGCTCTTGCCAAAACCTCAAAAAGGCGCGTTTTTCCGGTGACCGGAAGCTCAGGAGTGGTCACAAGGCCTGCAAGCTCTATTTTCCGAACAGCTCTTTGCCCGTAGGAAAGATAGACTTCGACATCTGCGATTTCTTTCTCGTACTCTTTCTGCAAAAGCTCCTGGGCTTCTGAAATGGTAAGACCTTCAATGTGTACCGGTTCAATGTCAGGCAACCGAAGCGCACCTTCTCGTACTGTGTATCCAACAGACTGACCTATGTAATCAATTGACTGAACAAGGTCTGACCTCGTTGGATGAAAAAGGGCTATACGTAATGTATCACCATCTTGGATTGTATCTGTATATTCTTCGAGAAATTCCGGCGTGAGTTCTTGTTGCGGTTTTCCTTCAAGTTCGAGGATCGCAATTTTTCCTTCTCGTATCTTATACGAGTCAATAACGAAATCTTGCGCACCAACAACATCTGGCCCCGCATATGGCGGATTCGTACACGAAAAGGCAAAAATTGCCAAAAGCAGCACGTACACCCCTCGCATCGGAACTCCTTTCTACTTGCATTCAGAGAGTGTGGAGAGTACTCTAGAAGGGAAATAAATGACAACGGATTCGATGCAGATCTACATCACAGGTATCGCAGGATTTATTGGCTTTCACCTCGCTCTTTCTCTGAAAAAAAAGGGGATTTCAGTACGCGGGTGTGATGCCTTCTCAGCATACTACGACGTTTCTCTTAAAAAAAACCGTGCCGAGCTTTTGGAGAAAGAAGGAATACAGGTTGAAACACTTACATGTGAACAACTTGCCCAAAATCCACAACGGCTCGACGGCGTGTCTCATCTTGTTCACCTCGCGGCTCAGGCAGGGGTCCGGTATTCACTTGAAGATCCGGCAAGTTACGTTGATACAAATATTTACGGAACGTTTCATGTTTTAGAGCTCTGCAAAAAAATTCCCAATATCCACCTTCTCTTTGCTTCCTCCTCCTCTGTTTACGGTCTCAACACCAAACTTCCATTTTCTGAAACCGATCCTGTCGTTCAGCCTGCCAACGTGTATGCGGCGACCAAACTCTCAACAGAACACCTCGCATTTTCATACCATCATTTATACGGAATTCCAACCTGTGCACTTCGCTTTTTTACAGTGTACGGGACATATGGCAGGCCTGATATGGCGTATTTTTCTTTTGCAGAAAAGATTGTAGAAGGGCAAACCATTGCCCTTTTTAATAATGGGGATATGAGACGAGACTTCACGCACATCTCAGACATAGTTTCAGGTATTGAGGCAGCCCTCACGTACCCTTTTTCTTTTGAAGTCTTTAATTTAGGTAACAGTACCTCAGAACCTCTGATGTCTCTTGTACGGGGGCTTGAGAAGGGATTAAGCACACCGGCACTCCTCGAGTTTCTTCCAATGCAGATGGGAGAAGTAACGGAAACGTTTGCAGATATTTCAAAAGCCCACGAGATGCTCGGCTTTTCACCAAAAATATCACTGGATGAGGGCATTGCAGAATTTTCTGAGTGGTTTCTCAGGTGGAAAAAGACAAGATAGCCTCAGGAACTTTCTTGATAAGATCTTTTGCACACAGTGAGAGCTCGCCCGTTTCTATCATTGCAAGATCACCGGCACGTCCATGGAGGACTGCTCCAACTGGGCCCGCTTCTTTTGGCAAAAGCCCTTGAGCTAAAAGCGATCCAAGAATGCCGGAAAGTACATCCCCTGTTCCAGCTGTTGCCATCCCAGGATTTCCAACAGGAAGAACAAGCGGATCTTTTCCTTTTTGGAAAAACAGTGTCGGCGCACCTTTCACAAGTAAATAGACGCCTTCTTCATCTACAAATGATTGGCATTTTTCTAACACTTCAAGTTCACTCGCACCCTCAATATCAACAAGGTATTGCAGCTCACCTTTGTGCGGTGTCAGAAGAATAGGTTGAGTGCAGCGAGAAAGGATTGGCTTTACACTCTGAAGCAGTGACGCATCCACAACAGTGGGAACTTTTGCACGGGTAAGAACTGAATGCATTTCATTTGTAAGAGGAAGTCCCGGCCCAATAACAAGTGCTCCTGCACGCTCTAACTCTTTTTCAACTCGATGTGTTGAAAACGGCTCAGCAATAACTTCCCACGGTTTTCCTGAAAGCTCGTTTTCCATTGTTGTGTCATAAAACAGGCGCACGATGCCTGCCCCACTTCGAAGAGCTGCATAGGTTGATAAAAATGCTGCACCCGACATTCCGTGAGAGCCTCCTATACAGACAACATACCCTGCAGAGTATTTATGTTGGAGTGGGTGTGGTGTTGGGAGGAGCTCTGAGACAATGGATTCATTAAACGTGGCACATATCGACGTCGCATCGTCGATGTATGAAGAAGGCATGCCAAAGTCAACACCTGAGCGGTGCCCGGAATATGCATATCCATCGCCAAACAAAATACCACATTTAGGAAGGCCAAGATAGATCGTTTCATCAGCAATGATGGCTTCCCCTTCTACCTCTCCTGTATTTCCATTGACTCCTGATGGAACATCGATTGCAAGGACGGTGTAGTCTTGCGCATTCACATACTCAATAACTTCAGAGAGAAATCCTCGAGTTGCACCTGTAAACCCAGTTCCCAAAATGCCATCAAGCACAAGACCTTTCTTATACAACGCTATCTCTTCAAGCGAGGTTGGGTAGTATATCTCGCCTCCGGCTTCTTTAAAAAGGCGCCCTTTTTCTTGGCAAAGAGGTGCGCACTCTTCAAATGGAAAAAGGTGAAAAGCGTTCACCTCATATCCATGCTCTAAAAGAACAATTCCAGCAGTAAATGCATCACCGCCGTTGTTTCCTTTTCCAACAAGAAGGCTGACCTGGCGTTTTAATTCATGCGCTTCAATATAGACTTCGACACGCGTCGCAATTCCCAGTCCAGCAGCAGTCATATACCGCTCAGGTGACTGTCCATCCTCAAAACTTTTCTTCTCAATTCGAGCCATTTCTCGAGCTGAAACAACTTTTTCTTTGTAGAATGAACTCATGCTTTACAGTGTCTCTTCTTTAATTGCCCGAGTCAGGAGGGTTTTCACAGCATCCTTCGGGTTTGCTCCCTCATAAATAATTGAGTAAACTCCTTCAGAAATTGGGATTGGAATTCCGTGCTTTTTAGAAAGCTCGCACGCAGAGACAGCCGTATACGCTCCCTCTACAACCATTCCAATTTCTTTTTTAGCTTCCTCTGCTGACGTGTTTTTTGCAAGGAGAGTTCCAAACCGGTAGTTTCTAGAATGGACGGATAAGCATGTAACACAAAGATCACCCATCCCTGATAATCCATTTAAGGTTTCCGGGTGACAGCCTTTGACTGCTGAGAGTTTTCGAATTTCATGAAGCCCCCGCGTCATAAGAGCCGCTTTTGTGTTTTGGCCATATCCTAAGCCATCCGAAATCCCACATGCGATAGCAATAATGTTTTTCATTGCCCCACCAAAAGAGACTCCTTTTACATCAGCATTTGGATAAACACGAAACCGAGTATTTCCAAACGCATCACAAATCATCTGGCGCACCGTCTTGTCGTGTGCTGTAGCAACCACTGATGCAGGGAGTTTTTCATTCACTTCTTTTGCAATGGTAGGACCACTTAATCCCCCAATAAGATCGGTACTTCCGATCAGCTCTTCTGCAACTTCACAAAGAAGCTCACCACTTCCCTGCTCAATTCCTTTTGATGTAATAACAAACGGAGTTGAGAGTTTTCCTCGTGACAAGACGTTTTGCAAAACAGGACGAAAGCCTGCTGAGGTAACCGATTCCACAATAAGGTCTTTTCCTTCAAGCGCTTCATCAAGGTCAGTTGTAAACTGCATTCCCTTTGGAGCAGGGTAATTGTTCAACCGAGGATGCCCCTTTCCTGCTTTGAGCATATCCAGGATGGTTCCCTCTACTGACCATAGCGTGACCTCATGGCCATTTTCTTGAAGGAGGCAAGCTAAACAATACCCCCACGCACCTGATCCGAGATAACCTATTCGCATACGTGTATACCCTCATTGTTTTGTATGTGGGAATATACATCATCAGGTGAAATAGATTCCAACCCAATCAAAGGAAAATGTTGAAGGTATGGGTTTGGTGATCGAACGTTTTGCCGAAGAATACCTTGATTTGGGTCATTCCAAAGAGAAATAACGTGTAATGGTGAAGCGACATCAACATAGTACATTGTCGACAAAATGCCCGAATCAGGAGCAACAAGTGCTGTGCAGTGTGTAAAAAGAATGGTTGCCACCTCTTGAAGTGTTGTTTCCCCTCTCAAATCAATAACACCTTCAAAAGCTCCTTCTTTTCTTTTCCCGAAAAGAACCGGAACATTTCCACCTTCTCTTGTTTTTTTTATGAGTTCTCGCCATTTCTGCTCCGGCCAGTTTTTTTCATACCGGTAAAAACCACCCGTTTCTGTGTCAACATGCATACCAATGTATTTCCGTCCTTCAAGATGGCATGGAAGCGGTTGTTTTTTGTAGAGCAGTTTTGGAACAACAAGGCCAGGAAGCCACGGTAGATCTTTTGTTGGGTCAACGGGAAGAAAAAGCCCCTTTTGCATATACAAGGAAAAATCAAATGGCTCCCCTCGCTTCAAACCGGGAAGCGCTCTTGCCTCACTTCCAGGAAGCATTGCAAAGACATCGAGGAGGTCTTGGCGTGTAAGGTAAATGATGCGTGTATTGGGGAAAAACTGGCGTATACGGAGGTTCACTCCATACAATCCGAGTGGTACATCACCCATACCTCGATTCCATGGAATATAAATCTCTTTGGGCGCGTCTGCATTTCGCAACGTGCGTTCAAATCTATTCACACGTAAAGCGGCTTTACATCTTCTAAGGAGTGTTGAAAAAATTGAGCGTTTTTGTAATGACATCTTCTACCTGAATTGAGCGCATGCAGCGAAAATCGATCGGGCACTCTCTTTTAAAACATGGTGAACAGAACGTTTTTTTATATAGTACTCGAGAGGTATTCGAGAACGGAGCAGTATACTTCGGCTCAGTTGAACCGAAAAGAGAAAAAACGGGCGTCCCAAGTGCATCAGCAATGTGCATAGGCCCGCTGTCATTACTGATGACTGCATCACAAATGGATAAACATGCCATGAGCTCCCTCAGTGTTGTCTGTCCGCTGAGGTCACACGCTCCTTTAGGCACATACTTTGAAACCTCAAACGCCTCATCCTTTGCCCCAAAAAACACACACCGAATCCCTTCTTTCATAAGCCGCTGAGCAACCTGTTGAAACCGCTCTTTCGGCCAACACTTTGCGGGACCATATGCTGCATGTGTATGAAACCCAACCAGAGGGCCATTTCCAAGTCGTTGCCGCGCCCATGCTGTTTCTTTTTCTGAAACAAAAAGGCGTGGAGGCATTTTTTCATTCTTTTTTCCAAGCGATTGTAAAAGATGCTGATAGGTCAAAGACAAGTGCTGAGTATAACGATTTTCAGGAAATGGAATGCTATCTGTCAAAAGAAGCCCTCTGCAATCTGCTTTAAACCCAATTCTTCGTGGAATCCCCTGTCGAAAGAGGTGCCAGGCCGAAGAAAATGAATTTGTCAGCAAAAGCCCGACATCATAGTTCTCTTGAAGCGGCTCTTTCACGCTGTACATCTTTTCTACGGATGGGTGCTCCTCTAAGAGAGCGTGAATATGTGGTTTTGCAATAACAGAAACTTTCGGGAAATAGCTGAGCACAGGTGTTGCCATTACAGCATCACCAATCCAGTTCGGAAAGCGTATGATAAGTTGCGTCGATTGTCCCATTTATCGTAGAGTGTAGCACACATCATGAATAGTCGGAAATATTGTATATTAGGAATCGACCCGGGAACGACAATTACTGGGTACGGCATAATTGAGAGTACACTCAACATCCATTCACCTGTTGATTATGGATGTATTCGTCCACCTAAGGGGATGTCGCTTCACAAAAGATACCTCGTGATTTTTGAAGCAATTGAATCATTGATCAAAAAATACACTCCGGATGCAGTTGCCGTCGAAACGCAGTATGTTGCTAAAAACCCGCAGAGTGCCTTGAAACTTGGTATGGCGCGGGGCGTTGCACTTTTAGCTGCAACGAAGAATAACGTAGAAATTTTTGAATATGCTCCAACTGTGGCAAAACGGGCTGCTGTAGGAAAGGGGTCTGCCTCAAAAGAAGAGGTGCAAAAAATGATCCAAGTACTTCTTAAGCTTAGTCATCCACCGGAGCCTGAGGACGCAGCAGATGCGCTCTCTATTGCTTTATGTCATATACACAGGATGCGTCATGTTTGAATTTATTGAAGGGACTTTAGAAGAAAAATCTCCAGAAAGCATTGCTATCAACTGTCGAGGAGTAGGGTATCTCCTTTTTATTCCGGTGAATTGCTTTCATGAGCTCCCCCAGATTGGAACTCCTGTTCGAATGTACACCTCTTTTATTGTTAGAGAAGATTCACAACGACTTTTTGGCTTTTTGGAACGGAGCGAACGAGACCTTTTTTCCACATTAAAAGATATTTCCGGCATTGGACCAAAAACAGCGCTTTCACTCATTGGACACCTTGAGAAAAATGCACTCCTCGAAGCTGTTCATGCATCGAATACAAAACTTATTTCAAAGGTCCCTGGCATTGGAAAAAAAACAGCTGAGCGGCTTGTTATTGAACTTCGAGATAAAAAAATGACTTCTTCTTTTTCTGTGAAAGACGTCTCCCTCACAGCTGAAGAGCAGTTGAAGGCAGATGGAGTTTCAGCGCTCATGAGCTTGGGCTACTCGCCAATACAGGCAGAAAAAGCAGTCGATAAAACGTTAAAAGTGAGCGAAGACACACTCGATCTCCCTCTTCTCATTACTACTTCTTTAAAAAATATGTAGCGAGTAAAACTGCACTATTAGAAATTTTCTTTTAGAAAAGCGGTGCAATTTTCGAGAATAATCTGAAGGTTTGTAAAAGAAATAGTATAGTCTTCACACGTGAAAAAGGCAACAATGGCATTTAAAAGGCCTTGCAAAAGAATCACGCCCGCATACCCCACGAGCGCAACTGCGCCACTTGCAATAACGGTAGAAACCGTCAAGTGCCTAAGGAGGACCCCAGTACTTGTTCCCAATCTATTTGCAATAGATGGAAAGTCCGGAACTTCACGTAGTGAGGGATTGCCTATCGTTCTAGGTTCTCCCACTTCTATTATTTCGAATTCATGACGTTGTATTTCCATATGCTGCAAATTATGTAATAAATCTCCTGATTTCTCAACTAAAAAACAACTATTATATAACAATAAATTTTATTATTTGAAAATTTTCTTTTTGTCATGAACAACCTCATTCATGTATACTTTCCTCCATGCAGTTTACTCATAAAACATATACACCAGGCGATGCCATTGTTGCACTCGCAACTCCCCCAGGTGAAGGAGGGGTTGCCATTGTTCGTATTTCAGGAAATAACGCGCTTGAAGTAGGAATGAAAATGCTCCGTGCCTCAAAAGATTCTTTTGAGTCGCATAAAGCAAAGCTTATGAATGTGTATGATCAGAACGAAACCGTCATTGACAAATCGCTTATTCTCCCCCTTCTTGGAAAAAAATCTTTTACAGGAGAAGACACCATTGAAATCCACTGCCACGGCGGAGTCTTGATCCCGAAAAAAGTAATAGAGAGAGCCATCACTTGTGGTGCTCGCGCCGCTGGGCCCGGAGAATTTTCGTACCGCGCATTTATCAATGGAAAATTATCCCTTTCTCAAGCTGAAGCCATTCAATCGCTTATTGCTGCAAAGAGTGATGCAGGAATGCGCTCAGCACTCCAACACCTTGAAGGACGCCTTCATACTGAAGTCGAAGCGTTGCAGAAAACATTGTTTGATGTGGCTGCAATTCTTGAAGCATGGGTTGATTTTCCTGAAGAGGGACTGGAGTTTGCAACATTTGAGGAGGTCATCGCAACGCTGCAAACCACCCTTGATGCAATGAAAAAACTACTCCAAACCTATGATGATGGAAAACGTCTGTCAACAAGCTACTCTCTTTGCCTTCTTGGTGAACCCAATGTTGGGAAATCATCCATATTAAATGCACTCTCCGGAAAAGAGCGAGCTATTGTCACCCACATACCCGGTACGACGCGCGATCTTCTTGAAGAAGAGCTGCAGTTCGGAGGATACTCGTTCAAACTGATTGACACTGCAGGCATTCGAGAAACAGAAGAAATAGTTGAAAAAGAAGGTGTTCGCCGCTCACAAAAAGCTGCAAAAGAAGCAGACATTGTCCTCCTTGTTTTTGACAGGAGCAAAGGAATTGGGCATGCTTCCGCCTTACTTGATGTTGTTCCAAAAGATAAAACGGTTATCGTATGGAACAAAGCAGATATACCTGATAGGCAAGACATACAGCTCCCGTTTCCACAGACAGTCCATGTCTCTGCACGTGCCGGAATTGGCATCGACACATTGAAAGAAGCAATTCATTCACTTGTTGGCGCACATTCTTTTAATAAAGAAGAAGTGCTTTTAACATCAGAGCGTCATTTTTCTGCGTTGCAATCTGCAAGCATGAATATTGAAAAAGTCATAGAAGGATTGAAAAGCGATCTCTCAGCAGAATTTGTTTCAAGTGATATGCGAGAGTGCTTAAAAGATCTTGGCACAATCATTGGAAGCGATGTGACAGAAGACCTTCTCTCGAGCATTTTTTCTAAATTTTGTGTGGGAAAATGAATAAACGTGCTGCATTTATTCTTAAAACACTTGAAAGATACTTTCCGGACCCACCAGTTCCCCTCCAACACAAAGATCCGTTCACACTGCTTATCGCTGTTCTTCTTTCAGCACAATGCACAGACGAGCGTGTGAACCAAATAACACCAAAGCTCTTTTCACTCGCTGACACTCCTGAATCGATGGCACAGCAAGACCCGAACACAGTTGAAGAGATCATTCGCCCATGCGGACTTGGAAAAACGAAGGCAAATGCAATCGTGACTCTTTCTCAAAATCTGCTTCGCGATCATGGAGGTGTTGTTCCACAAACACTTGAAGCGCTCGAAAAACTCCCTGGCGTAGGGCACAAAACAGCATCCGTCGTTCTCATACAAGCATTCCACACACCTGCCTTTCCGGTAGACACACACATTCACAGATGCGCAAAAAGATGGGGCCTTTCAAAAGGAACGAATGTCCGCATCACTGAGCGAGACCTCAAAGCGATTTTTCCTAAAAGCACATGGATTAAACTGCACTTGCAGATTATTTATTTTGCCCGCGCATATTGTCCTGCGAAGAAGCACGATATAGAAAAATGTCCCATATGTAGCCAGCTAAACAGTTTTTAATCGTGTATTTCTTCAGCAAGCGGCTGCCCCATTTTGCACAGTACTTCTATTCCTTTTTCTGAGGCTGACACAATGTCTTTTGCAAGAGTACACACCCCTTTTTCAAATAGGAGGACAAGTGCAGAGCCGCCAAACGAAAAATAGCCCAGCTCTTCACCACGAGTATAGTGTGTATTGGGCGTGAACGAATAATGAATAGTCCCGACATTTGTTGCGCCAACAAGCACACACTGAACAGTTCCATACTCTTTTGTCTCAAGTGAAATCCGCTCCCGCTTATTCTCCCAAAAAATCGAAGGCGTTTTTTTCGTAGCAAGAGGATTCACAGAGTAGAGCCCACCTGAAATTTTCACAGGAGCACGTGGAGTGCAACTGACTGGAAAGTGGACCCTGTGATAATCAACAGGACAGAGTCGAGCAAGAAGGAGGTTCCCTCCCTCATACCTTTTTGCAAGCTCAGCATCTCCCAAAAAGGCCGGAAGATTAAACGTGGCTCCTTTGACGAGAAAGGCGCTTTTATCAGAAAGTGCTTCTATTGCGAAATACCTCCCGTCTGCAGGAAGGCAGAGGTCATTTGCAATAGGACGAACGTGTGGCCGAAGCTTCCGAATAAAAAAATCGTTAAACGAAGTAAACTCATGAACAGATTGCGCAAATTCAGATGTGTCTACATTGAATTTCTGAATGAATGGCTTAATCTTTTTTTTACTCCATCCCGTTTTTTGCACCCACCCGTACACCCTTGAAATGAGCGGGGAGGACGCAACAACGTATAAAATACATTTTGAAATAAAACTATTTTTATAGAGAAAAGAAAGAAATTGTCCTCCATAGACCTTTTCTTCTTCAATTTTTTTCGATTCCCTGTCTAAATATTGAATTGACATCACGTTCACTCGACTTTGTGAAAAGTTTATGATATACTATAGGTCACGATCATAAAGGAAGTTAGCATGCTCTCACTACTTAAAAAAATTTTTGGCACAGCTCAAACACGAAAGCTACGACGATATGAAAAAATTGTGAAAGAAGTCAATCGTATTGAAGCACGCCTTACTTCTCTTTCAGATGAAGAACTGAAAGAAAAAACGACTGAATTCAAAGAACGAATCGCACAAGGTGAATCAATCGACGCGATTTTACCTGAAGCGTTTGCCGTTGTGAAAAATGCATGTAGACGTCTACATGGACAGTCGTTTGAGATTTCAGGATATTCTCAAACGTGGGATATGATCCCATACGACGTACAAATTCTCGGCGCAACTGCGATGCATTTTGGAGCTATTGCAGAGATGCAGACCGGGGAAGGAAAAACACTTACAGCAACCCTACCCCTCTACCTGAATGCGCTGTCAGGACGAGGCGTCCACCTTGTCACTGTGAACGACTACTTAGCAAAGCGGGATGCGAACTGGATTGGAACAGTCTTTCGATTTCTCGGCCTTTCCGTTGCAGCCCTCACCGGTGACGTCCCTCCACATGAAAGAAAACAGATCTATGCAGCAGATATCGTGTATGGAACAGCGTCTGAGTTTGGCTTTGATTATCTTCGAGATAACTCGATGGCACATTCAAAAGAAGAGCAAGTGCAACGCGACTATGCTTTTGTTATTATTGATGAGGCCGATTCGATCCTTATTGATGAAGCAAGAACACCGCTTATTATTTCAGGACCAACACAGCAAACACACCAGCTATTTGACGACCTTAAATCTCCCGTTGCCTCCCTCGTAAAGAAACAGCGAGACCTCTGTTCTCAGCTCGCAACACAGGCAAGACGAACACTGGAAAAGCTTGATTTAACGAACGAGGAAGCGCAGCCGAAACTCTCAAAGGAAGAGCAAAAAAGTGCTGAAGAAGCGTATAAAGCGCTATGGCTTGTTTCAAAGGGAACTCCAAACAGCAAAATCTTAAAAAAATTAAGAGAGCACCCGGATATTAGAGCATCACTGGAAAGCTGGGAAACATACTATCATGGAGACCCCAACAAAGAAGAACGCGCCGAAGAACTCAGCCAGCTGTACATTATTGTTGATGAAAGAGCAAATGATCACGAGCTGACAGACAAAGGGATTTCAGCATGGGAAGCTGTCGGTGGAAAGCAAGAAGACTTTGAAATGCTTGATCTCGGCCATGCATACGCAGAAATTGATGCAGAAACCAGGCTAGAAGAGCAAGACAAGGTGCAGAAAAAGATAGCTCTACGGGAAGAAGATGGTATGCGGAAAGAGCGTGCGCACACACTGCGACAGCTTTTTCGAGCCCACCTTCTTATGGAACGCGATGTCGATTACATCGTTCACGATGCAAAAATCGTCATTATTGATGAAAACACCGGACGCCCTCAACCCGGACGCCGCTATTCTGATGGGCTACATCAAGCGATTGAAGCAAAAGAAGGTGTAGAGATTCAAGCACCAACCCAAACATATGCATCGATCACGCTGCAAAACTATTTCAGAATGTACGACAAGCTTGCCGGGATGTCTGGAACTGCGATCACTGAGGCACAAGAGCTGAAAGAAATATACAAGCTCGACGTCCTTATTATCCCGACACATAGAAAGTGTGTTCGAGATGATGCAGATGATGAAATTTATATGACTGAGCGAGAGAAATACACTGCCCTCCTCAAAGAAATCCAAGAGGTCCACGAGAAAGGTCGACCTATTCTGATTGGAACCGAGTCTGTTGATGTATCGGAAAAGCTTGCTCGAATTCTTCGACAAAACAAGCTGACACACACCGTGTTGAATGCAAAAAACCACGAGAAAGAAGCTGAAATCATTGCTCGCGCTGGCCACGAAGGATCTATAACTGTTGCAACGAATATGGCTGGACGGGGAACAGATATTAAACTGGGCGAAGGGATTGCACAACGTGGCGGACTCCATGTCATCGGTACAACAAGGCACCAATCGCGCCGAATTGACAGGCAGCTCCGAGGACGATGTGCAAGACAAGGTGATCCTGGAAGCTCAAAGTTTTTTGTCTCTTTCGAAGATCAGCTCATGCGCCTCTTTACTTCACCGAGACTCACGACATTCTTACAGCGATTCCGCCCTCCGGAAGGAGAGCCGATCACTGCAAAAATTTTGAACAGATCTATAGAAACAGCGCAAAAACGGGTTGAAGGAAGAAACTACTCAATTCGAAAGCATACACTTGAATATGACGATGTCATGAATAAGCAGAGACAAGAAGTCTATGCTTTTAGAAACCAAATTTTGCATAGTGAAGATCCGTTTAGTATTGCATTTGATGTCTTAGAAGGCGTCTGCTTTCAACTCATCGATACACACTTTGCACAGAGAAATGAAGATGGGCAATGGGACAAAAACGGCCTGAGAGAAGCGCTCATGATGCACTTCCCTATCACCATCTCAGAAGACTTTTTTGATGATGAGTATACAACCATTGAAGAACTTGAAGACCTCGTAATACAACGTATTAGACGAACTTTTAGAGCAAAACTGGAGCATGAAGCACAGCTTATCGCAGCGATTCAAAGAGTTGCTGACCGCGATGTTGATCCTGTCACTGTGCTCACCGACATCGTTCGCAATATCCTTCTCTCACGAGTAGATGGAAAATGGCAACAACACCTTCTTTCCATTGATAACCTCAGAAGTGAAGTCAATATGCGAGTTGTCGGACAAAAAGATCCGCTTCTTGAGTTCAAACATGAAGCATTTGCTCTTTTTGATACGCTCAACAAAGACCTTCGAATGAATATTGCACACATGCTCTTCAAATTCGAAATGATACCACCTCAATCTCCTGACATCCACAAGGCGATTGAGCAACTGAAACAGGAAAAATTCCCTGCATTCTTTCCTGAAGAAGTAGAGCAAGAAGTTGTGAAGGTGTAGTAAGGTATGTATGAGGAGCTATAGCTCCTCAAACTCTTCAAGTGAAGAAGACGTATCACTCAGCATTCTCCACCCGAAGTAGAGAATTGGTAGTGATGCGATGCAGTATAAAAACCAATACCGCGCATTCCATTCTAGCGTCAGTTTCCCGCCACTTGAAAAGAAAAAGAGTAAAAGACCAAGCGTCATTAATTGCCCGCCGATAGAAAGAAGGATAAGCGGCCATCCACCACCAAGCCGTTTTTCTACGAGCGGCTCATCATCCATTTCGTCAGATAAAGGTGCTTCATCTTCTCTTGGAAATGATTCATATGGATGTCGTCTTTTGCGCATATCGTTGCGTGGGACTCCATACCCTTCATGATCACGTACCGAATACGGCGGCTTATAAAGCGATGCCAGACTTTCATCCAGCGATTTTGATGAAAACATATCTCCTCTCCCCTCTTCATCATGTTCATGCTGTGCATGCGACATAAGATCAGCCCCGCAAAATGGGCAGAAGGTAGCATCTCGGCTTACGCTCGCATCACAATTCCAGCACATTTTTTGTCGTTCTTGATCATTCATGACGGAATAATCCAAAAAGCAATAGGATCCCTTACTTTTCGCAGTGTACACACTGCATTCAACTTTTAAAAGAAAAAAATACAATAAATCCTTTATTAAGATCCCTTTATGAAAAAACCCCTCAAAAAAAGGAAGGACACAACCCATAAATAGTAAAAATTTTACTATATTTTTCTAGTTTGATTCTTTTTCATCAGCAGAAGTGCGCTATCGAAAAAGAAAGAGCTTCATCTTTTCTAATACCCTTAAAGACAGAAAGGGAATCAAGGTTTTCTTCAAAAAACAAATCATGTATGATTTGCCACAAAACAAACCTCGTAGAAGGAGTCCACATTCATGGATCGTACGCAGTATGACATGGTCGTCATTGGAGCAGGCCCTGGTGGGTATGTTGCGGCAATTAAATCAGCACAGCAAGGTCTCAAGACTGCTCTTATTGAAAAACAATACCTTGGAGGAACATGTCTCAACTGCGGATGTATTCCTACGAAAACCCTTTTATCCAATGCCCAGGTACTGCACAAAATTAAAAAAGCAGAGGAATATGGCATTGTAACGGGTCCCGTAAAAATTCATTACGACAAAATGAAAGCGCGAAAAGACAGTGTTGTCAAAGGTATCAGAGAAAGTCTTGGTGGACTTATTGCTTCAAACAACATTGATGTGCTCATGGGAACATGTGAGTTTCAGAGTAAAAACGAGCTAAAAATCCATGGCGAGAAAACCACTCTTCTCTCTGCAGAAAAAGTCATTATTGCTACAGGTTCCGACACACTCGATATCCCTGCCTTCCCATGCGATCACAAAAAAATCTTCAATTCAACCTCAATACTCGAACTAGAAAAACTCCCCTCTTCAATTGCTATTATTGGCGGCGGATACATAGGATGTGAGTTTGCATCACTGTTCATCGAACTCGGCGTCAAAGTCACTATTGTAGAAGCACTCCCATCGATTGTTCAAGCGCAAGGAAAAGATATCTCTACGTTTCTAACCGGCGTTTTTGAGGAGAAGGGCATTACGCTAAAAACAGAAACCTTCGTTGAAAAAATTGACACAGCAGGAGAAGGCGTTACGCTTCATTTCAAACATGGCGAAGGGGTCCATGCTGATATAGCACTCGTTGCTGTTGGAAGACGAATAAATACTGATGGCTTGCATCAAGAGCGAGCAGGAGTCTACACAAGCGAGAAAGGGGCTATTGAAGTCAATGAACGGATGGAAACAAACGTTCCCGGCATCTATGCAATTGGCGATGTGACAGGAAAAGCTATGCTCGCTCACGTTGCATCTCATCAAGGAATTGTTGCAGCACAAAATGCTGCCGGCTACCATGCTACAATGCACTACAATGCCGTACCTGCTGTTATTTTTACCGATCCTGAAATTGCAACATGCGGAATGACCCTCGATGAAGCGAAAGAGAAAGGGTATGCAGCAGGACTTGGAAAATTTCCTTTTCAAGCCCTTGGAAAATCACAAGCGGCTCTTGAAACAAATGGATTTGCTCAGGTCGTCACCGACACAAAAACAGGCCAAATACTTGGCGCACAAGTCATTGGTCATGAAGCATCTGTCCTCATCGCTGAGATGGCGCTTGCAATCAACAATGAATTGACACTTGCATGTGTAACCGAGACCATCCACGCGCACCCAACACTTGCGGAAAGTTGGCTTGAAGCTGCACTTATTGCTGGTGAAACACCTATTCACTTTCCCCCAAAGAAAAGGTAGTAGATGTCTGTAAAAGATCGGTTTGATTCGAGATCAAAAATGCCGGAAAATCCAGCACCAGGGAAGGGTCGTTTCCCTCACTGGTTACACAGAAAGCTTCCAAAAGGAACGGCTCTTTTTGAAACAAACCAAGCGATGCGAAAAGCCTCACTCGTGACTGTCTGTGAAGAAGCAAAGTGCCCAAACCGTCTTGAATGCTGGAGTAAAAAAACGGCCACTTTTTTAGCCTGCGGGAGCGCATGTACAAGAGCATGTGGATTTTGTGATATCGATTTCACGAAAAGTCCCCTTCCTTTAGACCCGAATGAACCCGCGCGCATTGCTGAAGCATCTGCAACACTTGGACTCAAACATGTCGTTATCACAATGGTTGCCCGAGATGATCTTGAAGACAAAGGCGCACAGCACATTGCGAACATACTTTGTGCAATACGTGAAAAATCTCCCAAGGCCACTGTTGAGGTACTAACGTCAGATTTTTCCGGAGACCTCGATGCACTTGACATTGTCTTGGACCAATCACCTGAAATTTTTAATCACAACCTAGAAACAGTTCGTGACCTTACCCCGAAAGTTCGACATAAGGCAACATACGATCGAACCCTTTCTGTTTTGTCCCACGCAAAAAAACGAGGAATGGTGACAAAATCAGGTATCATGGTTGGTCTCGGTGAAACGAAAGAGCAGGTCATTTCAACTCTTGAAGACCTCCATTCAATTGGATGTGATATCGTGACTATTGGACAGTATTTACAAGCTTCAAACAATAAAATACGAGTGAAGCGATTTGTTACCCCAGAAGAGTTTACTGAATTTGCGACTATTGGACATGAGATTGGTATTGGGCATGTCTATTCGGGCCCTTTTGTGCGCTCAAGCTATAATGCCGGTGAAATTCGACAACATGCGTTAGGAGAGAGAAAATGAATGACATACACCACCCAATGCTGGATACAGTAGACCTGGAAGCACTCATGCACCGAGATGTTCACTTCGGCGGAAGCTTTTCTGTTATGATTCCATACTATGAAGGAGAAGGAATAGGCATTATGCCTGATTTTGAACTTCACAGATTATATGAGCTAAAGCTCGTAGAAGATGAGCTTCAACAAGACTTATCTGAAACCATGCTTCCTGATCATGCAAAAGCAGAAGTTGAAGCAGCAAAGCAAATTTACCTTGATCTTCGAAATGTGTATGAAGAAAAAAAGGGAACGCTTGCAGAGTGTATGAGTGATCTCATTCTCTCCGAAGATGAGATCCCTCATGCAGAAATTTCTGCTCTCGTTGCACACAAGCAAGATGCCGTACTACCCCTCATTGACCTCCTTCTTGCAGACAAATTTTATGACCCTCTCTATCCCGGATATGGGAGAGCTCCTATCCTTGCCGCTCAATGTTTAGAAAAACTCAACGATGAAAGAGCGATCCCTGCACTTTTTCAAGCACTTGGCCAGGATAATTTCTTCACGGATGAGTCTATCATCCACGCGCTGATCTCTTTTGGAGAAAATGCAAAGTCTTTCCTCATTGACCGTTTACTCCAACAGCCTGTGTCTAAAGATAATGAACGGGCCGCTATCGCGCTCACCTCTTTTCCTCACGACCCAGACATAGGTCGCGCATTCTTGCACGTTTTGACAGACGACGTCTTGAGTGGATCGAAAACTCTCGCGTTGTATGCCGCGTGTGGATGCTCCGATTTAACACAAGAAGAACACAAAGAAGCCTTTTTAGGCCTTCTTCAATCGAATTCACTTCATAATGAAATAAAAAAAGAAATAGAATTAATTTCATTAGTTTGGAAAAAACATAATCATTCTTGATAGATTATAGTTTTTTATTTATATAAGGAATTAGGAGAATAAACTGATTCCTTATCATGCGCTCACATAAAAAAAAACAGCGATATGTCACTGACAAAGTGGCATGTGTCATCCTTGCCGGAGGGAAAGGCACCCGCCTGCATCCTCTCACTTCTTCTCGCGCGAAACCGGGCGTTACGTTTGGAGGACACTACAGGCTGGTTGACATCCCCATCTCAAATGCCTTAAATGCGCAACTGAGAAATATTTATGTCCTTGCTCAGTATTATTCTTCCTCTTTAAGTTCACATATTAAAGAAACGTTTCAACTCGATCACTACCAGAGCTCTCGGCTTGTGATGCTTACTCCTGAAGAAACCCCGGAGGGGAAAATCTGGTTTGAGGGAACGGCCGACGCTGTCCGGAAAAATATCGACTATTTGTTGCACACTCCAATTGACTATGTGATCATTCTTTCTGGAGATCAACTATATAATATGGACCTCAGTGCCATGCTGCAGTTTGCAAAAGAGAAAGATGCTGATCTCACAATTGCTACACTCCCAGTCGGAGAGGATGTTGCACCTCGAATGGGTATTATGGAAGTGAACGATGCATTTGACATCATTGACTTCGTAGAAAAACCGGAAGAGCAAAGCGTTCGCGAGAAATTGGTTCTCTCTGCTCCGTTTGTTAAAAAACATAAAATTTCTGTTGAGCATTCACCTGCGTACCTTGCATCCATGGGTATTTACCTGTTTAAGAAAGACGTTCTTATCTCCTTATTACAAGAAGATCCTCGAGAAGATTTTGGAAAACACCTTATTCCAACACAAATGAAGAAAGGAAAAACGGCGGCTTTTTTATACCAAGGCTACTGGGAAGATATTGGAACAGTAAAGTCTTTTTACGAAGCAAACCTTGCACTAACGAGAAATGAGCTCAACTTAAACCTATACGATGAAGCCTCTCCTATCTACTCAAATACACCACCTCTTCCAAGCGCACGTGTTGTAGGAACAAGAGTGCTTGATTCTATTGTGTGTCAAGGAGCCATTGTGCATGCAAAAGAGGTCACAAACAGTATTATAGGAGTCCGCTCTCAGATTGGAGAAGGATGCGTTGTCCGCGATAGTATTATACAGGGGAACCAATACTACGAATCACCTGTTGAACAACTAGGGGATTCTCTCCGACAGTATAGAATTGGAAAGAATTGCCATTTTGAAAAAGTAATTATCGATGAAAATGTGACAATTGGAGACAATGTACGGTTAACGAATGCATCGAACTTAACAGAATATGATAGTGACACGCTCTTTGTTCGGGATGGAATTATCGTTGTTCCTTCAGGAGCAATTATCCCAGATAACTTCTCTTTTTAAGCACCTATCCCTTGAGGTGATATGACTATTTGGGCTCTTTCAGATCTTCATCTTGCTCTTTCTGTACCTGAAAAAACCATGGAATATTTTGGTGAGGGATGGAAAGACTATGCAGCGCGAATTGAAAAAAACTGGAAAAAGCATGTCCAAGAAGAAGACCTTGTCCTTATTGCTGGTGATATCACGTGGGCAATGAAACCTGAAGATGCGCTCATTGACCTTGAGTGGATCCATGCACTTCCAGGAAAAAAAATCATTTCAAAAGGAAACCATGATTATTGGTGGCCATCGAATGCAAAACTGAAAAAGATGCTTCCCCCTTCGCTCTCGTTTGTGAATGGAAGCGCTGTGAGCTGGAATGATGTAGCAATCTGTGGAACACGCTTGTGGGATGTCCCCAATCTTTCTTTCAATGCAATCATTGACTACAAAGAAAATCCGAGGGCACGAGAAAAAAAGCATGACGACACGAAAATCTATGAACGAGAACTGCAAAGATTAGAAACAGCTTTGGAGCGATTAGATCCGCATGCTACCCTTCGAATAGCAATGGTACACTACCCTCCCACCTCAAATGATTTACAGCACACAGACATCACAGACCTTATGGAAGCCTACAAAATTGATCACTGCATTTTTGGTCATTTACATAATGTTTTAGAGGGAAAAGCGCAGTTTGGAGCTCGAGGTGGAACAACCTACCACTTTACTTCAGCAGACTATCTTCAGTTCATCCCAAAAAAAATTTGGGAGTAATGTCCAAAGGGATTACCCCTCATTAAGAGAAAGGACCCGAACCACTAGTTCGATCAACTTATGATACGATTCAGACGCTGTATCTACCTGCTTCATCGGAGGCAAGCTTCCACGGCTTTCAATAAGATCTCTCACCTCTTGTTCTTCCTCTGTCTTTTCCATTGTGTGGAAATAGTTCATTGCTACATCAAGTAGCTCATCGAGGTCTTCTTCCGTTTTGAGAAGCGTAATCACTTGTTCGAATACGTATTGAAATTGCTTACTATCACCTACATATGTCAGAAACTTGAGCACTTCTATGTAGAGTTGAAAATTCGGCTGTTCTTCAAGCTCTTCAAGGAGTCTCTCAAACATTGGGAGCGTGTCGGTTAAGTCCACGAGAGAGACGAGTCGAATTCGGAGAAAATCAAGCCACCGTGCATCTTCAAAATACTCCTGAAACGCATCAATAAGTTCAGAAGGATATGTTTCATGCCCCTTGTCAATAAGGTGTGAGATAAATTCAAATAAAAAAGCTTCTAGATCATGGCACACATAGCTTTTGATGGTCGAAAATGCAGCTTTTGGTTCATTCCCTTGGTCTACTGACTCATCGAGAATATCTTCGAGCGCTTCTAAAGCTTGGTATAAAGGCTCTCGAGCACTCTCCTTTCCATCTTCGTACTCTTCAATAATTGCATCAAGTTCATCACAAAAAATGGAAAGAGATTGTTTGTCAGCTCCAAGTCTGCGCCATAGTTCAAATACGATAAGATAGATTTGTTGACGAGCATCGATTGAAAGTGATTCATCAAGGAGACATTCTGTCAGCTCTTCTGGTGATTCACACTCTTGGATATAGAGTAGAAAACTCTCTTCATCAAGATGAATATCTAAAAAAGTAAGACGATGAAACAACGTTTCATCAGACAGTGTTCGATAATCTTCTACCTGCCATGGTTTTACATCTTTCAGTAACCCATCTCGGTAATTAATTCGAAGCACATTAAAGAGGGCTCTTCCCTTAAAATCCATAGACCAACAAAAAATAAACAAGCATGCCAATCCTCAAAACAAAGGATTTTTTGCTTTCTTTCCATTTACAAAGGGGTATTTAAACATACCTTTGCATTTTTTAAAACTTTGTATCATCTATGGATAAATTTCGGTGTCGGTATTGATTCGAGTGTGATATCATCCTAAATTGTTATTCTACATATAAAACGATTATTTCGTCAAATGAAGCGTTCCTTTCTATTATTAGAAGTTATCATTGCCCTTTCTTTGTTTGCTCTTTTTGCATCTACTTTTTTTGTTTCTCCTGCTCGGTTATTAAAACAAAAAATAACAGAAGTCCACACATTGGAACTTGCATACCTAGCTGATACTTGTCTTCTTGATGCCCTACAAGAGATTCCGCACATCCCATTTTCTTCCATCACAAATCAAAAAAAAGCACCTCTTCGATATCTTCCTGAAATGGAGACTCCCCTTGGCACGTGTATTCGAAGCTACACTGTTTCAACAGAAAGTGAACCTGTTCAAGAGGCTACAACAGGAGCGCCTATCAAAAAATGTGCAATTACAGCAACATTACAACTTGGAGAGGCTAGCTATACAACAAAAAAATACGTGCTTATTTATGAAAAAAAGACTCACTCTTTTTGAAACACTCATTGCAGCATCACTTGCAGCACTCCTCTTTTCCCACCTTATTCACTCATATATTACTATGAGTAAAATAGGCGCTCTCTACACGGAAAAGAAAGCATATGTGATGCACCATGCGGACATACATACTGCTTTAAAAAATGCATATTCAGGAAAAGATGCTGCATTTGATGACGACTTCCTCTCTTTGCAAGGAACAACCCTCTATCTCAATGAAGCTCCTTTTATAGAGGGTGTCGAGGCATTTTCAATCAGCAAATACTATATTGAAAAAGGACGGATTTTCAAAGAAAAGGAATGGAAGAGTGATCACGACCTCTATGCGCTTACCATTCAGATCAATGATGCGTCCTACCCAATTTTTTGCAGTAAAAAAAGTGAGAGGTTTGCCACATGCAAATAATTCCTACTATGCTCATGTTTCTTTTACTTCTGACCTATATTGGGTACTCTCTTATTACGCAGTTTCGATTAAGCGGCGTAGAGGTGAAGCATCATATTGCACGGTATGAGGCAGAAAAAAACCTGTGGAATGAAAAAACACACGCAGCTTTTTCATCTTTGCAAAAAAAAAGCATTCCAAAGCCTTCTTCTGAGACTGCAGAAAAAAAAGTTACCTTCCATCCAAGAAGAAGCACTGCTATTCTTCAACCACACAGCCTTCTCCCCCTTCTTGAAAACAGTACACCTCAAGAGCTTTCTCACGCCATTGATGCACTATTTCTTTTTTTCTATGCGCCTGTAACGATTGAAGGAAAACCCGTTTCCCAGAAATATCTTCTTTCAGAGTTTCATGCGCTGCTTGCGCGAGCTAAATCACAAAAAATGTCTGGGGAAGACCCAACATGGGACACGCTCCTTAGAGACACACCCTTTGAAACAAAGGTAAAAGAGGGAACGAAGAGAGTCTCCTGGACTCCTCGAAAGGGGTATCCCCCCATTCATACGGTTTTTTCTTTTGAAGAAGCACCTTCACCTCTTGTCTTTTCTGGCCTTCCGGAAAGTGCTCTGCTGTGTCTTTTCTCACAAAATGAAACTGCCCTTATTTTGCAAAGAGAACAGGAGCTAAATAACGGGTACCCACTATCTATCCAGGAGCTTGAGGCGCTTTTACCCGGCCACTCAATATGTCCCTTTCTTCATTCAAAAAAAGGCAAAAAAGGGAAACGTACGGCGCATGATGAACACTTTATCGTTGAAATAACTGCCCCTTGATAACCTTGTATCTAAGTATAACTATTCAGATGTCCCTGAGGTGTCTCAATTTCTTCTTGAGCGTGCAGCGGTGCTGTGATGATAAAGCTTGTTCCTTTTCCTTCTTCTGATTCAGCTGAAAGTGAACATCCATGAATAGAGACAATTTTTTGGACAATAGACAATCCAAGTCCAGCTCCTCCCAGTCGTCTTGAGTGTGTTTTGTCGACTGTATAAAACCGCTCAAAGATATGTGGGAGATCACCTTGAGGAATGCCTTTCCCTTTATCTGAAATGCGTACATGCACTTCCCCTTCAACAGATTCAATAGTTGTTGTAATCTCCGCAGGGCACTCACTATATTTCACTGCATTTTCAAGCAGATTCATACATGCTAACTCTAGAAGATCAGGGTCTCCCCAAACTTCTGCAACAGATACGTTGTGTAGTAACTCAATTTGCACCTCCGGATGGACGGAAAGAAGCGTATAGTGGCACCCGTCTAACAAAGGAATAAGATCAACCGGTTGCCCTTTTTCGAGAACGCGATTATCCAAATCTGCTAGAGTAATCAGATTTTTGACTAAAGTACTCATCCTCGTACAGTTTTTTAGTATTTTATCAACAACACCTTCAAGCATATCTGTTGAAACTTCAGAAGCATCCTGAAGCATCTCTGTAAAGCCGCGTATAATTGTGATCGGCGTTCTCAATTCATGAGAGGCATTTGCAACAAAATTTTTTCCCATCATGTGCATTCGATCAGACGCTGTTCTATCATGAAATACCAACATGACTCTTCCACTTCGAACCATGATTGCAGATATTCCAACGCTCTGAAATTTCGGATGTTCTGTCATGTAGGTGTCAGTTTTTGGCTTTTTCTCAAGAAGAACACATTTCGCAATGCTCTCACTCAGCTCAGAAAGTTTTTTTTGAGGCGCCTGTGCCACAGCATTCATTGTCCTCCCTTTGGAAAGGTGAGGAAAAAGCGTGTATGCTGCTGCATTTGCATACACAAGCGAAAGCTCCTTATCAAGCAAGACAACGCCATTAAATAAGCTATCCATCATTCGTTTTTTTTCTTTCACAAGAAAGAAGAGTCGAAAAAATGTAAATATACAAAGAAGTGTTACAGCAATAAGGAGTGTCAAAATCATGAGAAAAAGTATAAATAAGCTGATGAAAACTTGGAAAGAAAAAACAGTTATTTTGGTGGGCTTTGAGGTGGACTTGCTCCTTTAAGTTCAACTTTTAATACCTCAAAGTCATGAGAAAACCCTTTCAGATCAACATCTGTCAGTTTTTCAAATGTATATTTCTCTTTATCACCTAATTTTTCATAGGTTTCTTGACTAATGACAATGACATTTTCACCAGCAAAAGAACACAGGCGTGCCGCTCTATTCACATTAGATCCTAACACGGTGTAGTTCAGCCTATTTTCTGCTCCCATGTTCCCTGCCAAGACCATTCCGGTATGAATTCCGAAGCCCATATTTACTTCCGGCTTCCCCTCTTTTTTCCGTTCTTGGTTCCACTCACCTAAAACGTAGCGCATTGCAAATGCTGCATCGAGTGCTTTTTGAGGAGCCTCAGCAGACTCTACAGGCGCACCAAAAAGAGCCATTATTTCATCACCGACATATTTATCGATAACTCCACCAAATTCATCAACTTGATGCGAGACTTTGGTCATACACCCATTGAGAAGTTCAATCACTTCTGTAGGCGACATGTTTTCTGTAAGGTTTGTAAAGTGCCGGACATCTCCAAAAAGAACTGTGACTTCTCTCTCTTCTCCACCGAGGTGTATATTTCCCTCCAAAGCTTCTTTTGCAATTTCTGGAGAGACCACTTTATTTAACACTCCACGAACCTTCTCTTTTTCTTTTAATCCTTTCACCATTTCAAAAAAGGAGTGGTACAGAGTTTCAATTTCATCCGTTCTTCGTTTATTTTTAGGAGGTGGTTCAAGGCAATCAAGCTTTCCTTGCGCGACTTCTTTTGTTGCTTTTGCAAGACGAGTGATGGGACGAGTAATCGAGCGAGCAATGTAGTGAAGAATAATGAGAACGATTATAAGACACCCAAGTCCGGCAAGTCGAACATTTGATGAAATCCGCTTTATTAACAGCTTCGATGCTCTATTAATGCTATTGAGTAGTTCATATTCGACTGCTTTCAACTTAAAAACAAAAAAGTGAAAATCCATTTTTTGGAATGGTTGAATGTGTAGATAGAAATACTCTTTTCCATCAACTTGAACAACTCCTGTGGTCTCTTTCAGCATTGATTGAACAGGAAGATCATCCCAGTATTTTTTTTCAATTTCTTGTCCTTGCGCATCAACAATTTGTACAATTTTATCCTTTGATACAAAGGCTGTACTCTCATTGGCTGCTCGTGCAATGTCTTGTAAAAAGCGACGACTGTCTATCCCAATTGAAAGAGACCCTTCCTTTCCTTGTGACTGCATATAGAGCGTATTTCCCAAGAAGACAAGTCCCTGATGCGAACTAACCATCAGCTCTAGTGTATTTGGCAAACAATACGGCACCTTATTCTTTTTAAAAGAAGCATTCCCACACACTGACTCTGGATAAATAGGCTTTTTTAAAAACACTTCATCCGTCAATAACCCCTCAGCGGAAGGCTCACCAAGAATGACATGCCCTAACCCTTTTGGTGAAAATGTATCAAATGGTGTAAATCCAAAAGCACCACTCGCTATAAGGGTCGATAGCCCCCAGGTCATCCCTACTTTGTCGTACTTTGAAACAATTTCAGAAAAATATCGTTTTAGGTTTGGGTCATTCCGTTCACCAAGAAAAATTTGGTAGTTATTTTCACCTGGAGAGGTCCAAGGCTGGGAGTGCTTATAGCTCTTTATTTTGTAAAGCGCCTCACGTTTCCACGCTTCCATTGTTTTTGCTGAAGAGATTTCTTCCTGAATATATTTTTGTGCAACACCAATATTCGTAAGCAGAACTTGCATAAAGCTTCTTCGTGCCGGAACATCAATCCACTTTATAAATGGGTCAACAAAATTCAAAGAAACGTCTACTTCATTAATCTTTGCTTTTTTCGTATCAAATTTGAGCAGTGTTTCTGGATCAAAGAGCGCATAATAGGCAGAGTGCGTTTCAAGTTTTATTTGCTCAGAAAAATTATAGTGAACTCGAACACCAATATACGGCCCTTTCCACTTGCCATCTATATTCATCACTTGAGCAAGGATTATTTCATCATTTATTGGATAATAATGCATTCCGTTCTTATCGACTTCATCAACGACAACAGAAGCTGAAAGTTGATGCCCATCAAGGTTTTGAACAAAATCGATCCACTGATTTGTGAGTTTTAAAGACGCTGTGTTCAGCCAGGTGTGGTGTTTTCTGTTATAGTTATTTGGAGCAAAACCGTCTCTAAGATGAGGGAATCGGGCTATTTTAGCGAGAACAGCATCAATTTCAGCTTGTGCTTTTGAAATTTCCATTTGTAGATATTTTTCAAAATGCTCTCGTTTCATTTCATTGAGATGAATGATCTCTGATTCAAGCTGCTTTTCTGCCTCAACAAGGTTCGTTCTCGTGAAATATTCCTCAACAGCATATGAAATAGCAAAGGCTACAAAAAAAAGAGCGCCAACTATGACAAAAAGACGGGTACGCAGTTTCATCTCGTGTCCTACACGGTCAGTTTTTTTGGCCCATCTTTTGTGATAAGATACATTTCCTCAAGTCGAATCCCTCCAATTTTTGGAAGGTATAGTCCCGGCTCAATTGCAAGTACCATATTTTCAACTAACACAGCATCATCGTTTGAACGTATTGCGCTGACGATAGGAGGTTCATGGACTTCTAATCCAACTCCATGCCCGAGTGCATGAAGATAGAGGTCTTCCACGCCATGCTCAGCAAACACATCCCTCACAGCTTGATCGACTGCTCGAAGTGGTGTTCCTATCTTCAGTTGACTACGCGCTGTGTCCTGGGCCTTTTCAACCGTTGTATATAGAGTTTGAATTTTTTCTGAAACCATTCCATAAAAAAAACATCGTGTCATATCTGATGCATATCCTTGCACCTGAACACCAAGGTCCATTAAAATGGGCATGTTTTGTTTCAGCTTTGTCTTTCCGGAGCGATGGTGAGGCATCGCTCCGTTACCTCCAAATGCGATAATTGGCTCGAAGGCAAGTTTATCAGCGCCATTTTTTCTCGCGTATACCTCAAACTCTATAGCAAGCTGCTCTTCCGTTATGCCGAGCCGAACTTTCTTTCGTATGTGTTCATACGCTTTATGCAGAAGAAGGCAACTTTTTCGAATCAAACGAACTTCTGAGGGATCTTTTTGCATTCGGACACGCATGATAGGGTTTATCGATGTCCACGGTTTTGCATTCCCTCCTTTTTGGAGGGTTGTGCCTTCCTGATACGAAGAGTCGAGAGGATCAAAGTAAAACTGCTTTACATCTGAAAGGTATGCTTTCTCTTCTTCTCCAAGCCCGCGTACCGGAAGAGGTGAATGTTTTTTCGCATACTGAGTGTAGCGGCTATCTACAAATACAACTGAGCTTCCCTCTTGAAGAAAAAGGGCTCCACGAGAAAGTTGTAATCCTGTGAGATAAAAAATGTGGGCCAAGTTCGTTGTATAAAACCCACCATCTACATGCCCCTCAGCAGCTCGAATCCTATCCTTCCAATTCACGAAATAAAAACTCCTTACAGATTGGCTTCCCTTCAGGGCAGATAAGCGGCTCTTTCGTTTTTAAAAGTTCTCGAGCAAGGGCCATTGCTTCTGCCTGTGTCTTATGCTCCCATTTTTCACTCATATATTTTAATGCAGAAAGTCGCAATGCATCTTCTTTCTTTTGCTGGAGAGCCCCTCCTAAACGAAACGTTTCAAGGGCATCAAAAAATACGTTTTCTACATTTTCATACTGCACGGCTGCAGCATCAATAATCGTTTCGTGTTGCCCAAAGGCACGTGCAGAGATCCCTACTTTTTTTAGTGCTGCTATTTCACCCTCTGAAATTGTTTCTCGTACCACACATGGAGTCATGAGAGCCTGCAATTGAAATGATTCATTTGTAGATTTCTCGAAAAATACCCTTTTTCGAGCCCGCTTCAAATTCATAACAATCACCCCTTCTGAAAACTGAAGAAAAGGCGCTGCAAGAAAAAGAAGGTGTGCATGCTTACCTATAACCGGAAGGCGCTCTACTTCCTCAAAAAATTGGGGATCAGGTTGTGTCACTTTCCATTCAAACGTAGGTTCTTCTAGAACCTCTGGCATCGGCTCATTCTTTGTAAAAACGGATGTGTCGTACGTCTTTTTCCAGTCCGTAGAGAAAAAGCTCTGGGATACGGCATGACGGACAAAGTTTTTTATACTTGTTTCATCTTGAAATCGAACTTCTTTTTTTTGCGGATGGACATTGACATCGACCTCTTTGCCTGAAAGCTGTAAGAAAAGGATAAAAATGGGGTGTTTTTTTTCTTCTATTCTCGTTCCGTATCCATCTTTTACTGCATACGAAATATGAGGCGATTGGACAGGCCTACCGTTAACAAAAAGGTACTGCCCCCCACGATTCACTCGAACAGATGCTGTACTTCCAACATACCCATGAACTGAAAGAGATCCTTTCTCGTAAGCAACACGGATTCCATTTTTTAAAAAGTCTTTTCCAAAAAGCTCTTCTATACGCTCTTTCAAGTCTGTTTTTGTTGCACTCAGTTGCACTTTTCCAAGTGAAGTAACGGTAAAAGCGACCTCCGTGTGCGCAAGCATAAGTGTCATGACTGTTTTTAATAGTTCAGTGGTACTTGCTCCTGAAGATTTTTGAAATTTTCTTCGAGCAGGGGTATTAAAAAAAAGCTCCGCAATTTCAATAGTTGTCCCACTCGTACGTGCACCCGGCCCAACATCCTGGATTTCTCCCCCAATAAGTGACACTTTAGTTGTAGACTCGCCATTTGATGTCGTCATCTCTATTTTTGATACAGAGGCAATTGAAGCGAGGGCTTCTCCTCGAAATCCATTTGTACGCACCGATTGAAGATCTTTTATAGTACGTATTTTCGATGTTGCATGTTGCTGAAAAGCAAGACAGGCATCTTCCTGCGTCATTCCATGCCCATTGTCTGCTACTCGAAGTAACTTAAGACCTCCTCCGATATATTCAAGTGAAATCTCTGTCGCCCCTGCGTCGATTGCATTTTCGATTAATTCTTTCGCAACTGATGCAGGACTTTCAACAACTTCTCCAGCCGCTATTTGATTTATAGTCTGCTCATCAAGCTTTTGAATGACGCCCACTGCTTTTCCTTTTTTTTAAAAGGAGTTTACTCACTTTGATAATAAACATGAAGAATGTATAGTGACCAAATTCTATTTTTCCAAAGGGATAAAAAATGAAATATTCTTTTACATGGGACTTAGAATCGATTTATCCCGAAGGAAGTAGTTCACCACTTCTCTCACAAGATATTCGTATGTGTGAGCAGCGGGTGAATGCTCTTGTCGATACATGGGAAACATGCGACATACAGGAATTTATTACAGAATTTCAAGACATACAATTACTTCTTTCTGAAATTGAATCGTTTATCCTTTGCCTCTGTGCACAAGACACGACTGATTCTCAAGCAGAAGTACTGAATGCAAATTTCCAATCACTCGATTCCAAAAATGATACTGTCTCCGCACTTTTAAATACACGCCTCTATGCACTCGATGAATCGACGTTCCAAGCGCTTCTATCAAAAAAAGAAAATGAGTGGATTTCGTTCAATCTGCAAGAAAGAAGAGAGAAAGGGAAAAAGCTACACGCTCCCGAATTTGAAAAGGTGCTTAGCGACCTGAGTGTCGATGGATACCATGGATGGGGGCAAATGTACGACGCCTTGATCGGCTCTATCAATGTGAATATTGGTGACACACGATACTCTTTTGGCCAAGCAGAAAATTTACTCTCTGATCCAAGTAGAGATGTTCGTCAAGAGGCGTTTTCTGCTATTTCATCTGCTTTTGATGAAAAGAAAACCCTTTTTGCACAAACGCTCAATCACCTTGCGGGATATCGGTCTGCCTTTTTTTCTGCAAAAGGGTATGCACACATCATAGACGAAGCACTTGAAAATAACCGAATGCAGCACGAAACACTTGCTGCTATGTGGTCCGTTATCGAGCAGCACCTCCCCGATATCACACAATTTTTAGAGAGAAAAGCAGCCCTTTTAGGGGTAGAAAAACTCGCCTGGTATGATCTCGAAGCCCCTTTGAGTAAAGGAACCTCTACACACGTCGCGTACGAAGATGCTATTGGTAGCATTTTAGACGCCTTTAAGAAAGAGCTTCCAAAGCTTGCAACGTTTGCTGAACACACGTTTGAAAATGGATGGATAGAAGTTGAAAATAGACCTGGAAAACGTCCGGGAGGTTTTTGCACCGGATTTCCAGACAGACATGAAAGTCGAATTTTTATGACGTATTCCGGAACACAAGCAAATGTGTTCACACTTGCTCACGAAATTGGACATGCTTTTCATAATTTTGTGACTCATCCTCTTCCTGAAATGGCGCAAAAATTTCGGATGAATGTTGCTGAAACAGCTTCTGTTTTTGCAGAGAATGTTGTTATTCATGCAAACCTAGAAAATGCGTCAGACCCTCAGGAAAAAATTAAACTGCTTGATGACCAATTAACAAGAGCCATCACATTTCTTTTAAACATTCGTGCACGCTATCTTTTTGAAGTTGCATTTTACGAAGAGCGGAAGAATGGATATGTCTCTGAATTGAGACTTTCAGAGCTCATGGAAAATGCACAAAAAACAGCATTCAACAACACGTTATCTAGCTACCACCCCTATTTTTGGGCAGCAAAGCTCCACTTTTTCTTTAGCCATGTGAGCTTTTATAATTTTCCCTACACATTTGGCTTTCTGTTTAGTAACGGAATTTACGAAATGCGCAACGACTTTGAGAATTTTGAAGAGATGTACATTCACCTCCTAGAAGAAACGGGATGTATGAGTGTTGAGAGCCTTGCAAAAAAACACCTCGGTGTAGATCTGACAAAGTCGACTTTTTGGGAGCAGGCGCTCTCCCCTGTTTTAAGAAATATTTCATTGTTTTGCGAACTCACAAAGGAGCAATGTAGCACAGTATGAGACTCATTTCTTCCCTCCTCACGTTGGCAGCGTTAGGATATGGCGTTTTCTGGCTTGGAAAACACCATCCGGAAGTCACACAGTCTGTTTTTTCAATGGTGCAAGGAAACGAAAACCTCGCACTTCAACCTATCTACACACCCGATCAAGTCATTGAAAAAAATAGCCGGCTTTTAACAAAGGGGCGGTCTGTCCTCCAAGGAGACCCTCATATTACCTATGTCCCTCTTCTTCGAATGGACGTTAAATATGCGGATACAAGCTATACGACCGGAGAAGGAACACTACTGTGGGATCTCGCAGATGGCGAAATGATTCTCGATACATCAAGCTGGCAAAAAACACATGGGCTCGCAGACTGTATTCGCGCTGACGCATCAAAGCAAGAGTGTAAAGTACTTGCCCTTGTTGCAAAAAAAGGGGGAATGCTTGGTCGCGAAGGCATTAAAAAAGGGCTTCGAGTCGATGCTGACCTTGTGGATCAATGGCTTGACAGCTGCCGCCAAAAAAAACTGCTCGTGCCGAGTGGAAACGGCTACCGACTCCATATGCATGATCCGAGGTTTCCAACGACCCCGATTTCTCTACTTGACGTTCCTCTCACAACGTATACAGCAAAAAAAGCGAAAACAGCAGCGCAGCGGTTTGCACCGGATGATGTGACCGAGTTTGTTGTGGCTCTTTTTGGCAGCGATTTTGCCATTCAGTCAGCTGAAGTTGTACTTCTTCCGGTCTATTCTGTGACAAGGGAAACGGCTGACGGACGACTTTCCACTCATTTTTTTAATTCCCTTTCAGGAAGAGAAATCAAGGCGGGATCAATTATTTATTAGAAGAGCATGGAAAAAAACCCTTCCTCTTGAGATTAATCCCCTAAATCGATACCATTCTCCCGAAACCACATATGTGGACGTGGAAAGATGGCTGAGTGGCCGAAGGCACGTCCCTGCTAAGGACGCGTACCCTTACGGGTACCGAGGGTTCGAATCCCTCTCTTTCCGAATTAAAAGCGAACAACTTGTTCGCTTTTTTTTTGCCTCATTGTAAACACCCTGAGAAAAGGGCCTCGATACGTTTCTTTTCTTTTTACGTAGCCAAAAAAAACTGTAGAAAAGCAGGAGAGGCTATGGTAGATTATGCGTCATGGCAAAGACTGAACCAAAAGTAAAAATAGCACCCCATTCAAAAGAATCTGAGATGATGGTTCTCGGATGCATGTTGACCAACGTCAACAGTCTGAATATTTCAGCTGATTCATTGAATGAAAGTGACTTCTACTACACAGAGCATAAGTCTATTTTCGACGTTCTCAAAACGGCGTTTCGAAATGACAAGCCTGCCGACATCCACATCGTTGCCGAAGAGTTAAAGCGTTCAGGAAAGCTTGAAAAGGTTGGTGGTGTAAGCTATTTGACTGCACTTGCACAGTATGCAGGCACATCAGCGTACATAGAGGAGTACGTACGGATAATTCGAGATAAATCGATCCTGCGTAACATGATCACCTCTGCACAAAAGATTGAAAAAACAGCACTTGAAGAACCTGCTGATGTACAGAATGCATTAGATGAAGCGCAAGGGCTCTTTTTTACTATTAGCCAGGCAACAACAAGTGACCCCGGCGTTCATATTAAAGACATTCTCTCAGGACTCAGAGCCGAGTCGGGACTTCCGTACCTAAAAGAACTCCAAGAAAGACAAGAGCACTTCCAAGAGCACGGGGAAGAGGAAATGGGAATCACAGGTATTCCTACCCGTTTCCAAGACTTAGACTTGATGATCAATGGATTAAACGACTCGAACCTCAACATTCTTGCTGCGAGACCGGCAATGGGAAAAACGGCACTTGCACTCAATATTGCAGAAAATGTCTGCTTTAAATCGAAGATACCAGTTGCTATTTTTTCTCTTGAGATGGATGCAGAACAGCTTCTTCACCGTATTATATGCTCCCAATCAGAGGTCGAATCGAAGAAGATTCAGAATGGTTCACTTACAGGCCATGAGTACCAGCGAATCGTCGCAACGGTCAAGATGATGCAAGAGCATTCAATGATTATTGACGACCAACCGGGACTACGAGTGACAGACTTGAGAGCTCGCGCACGGCGGCTTAAAGAAAGCCATAATATCGGCTTGCTCGTTATCGACTATCTACAGCTTCTCTCTGGGTCTAGCGGCTTCTCGAATAGCGACAACAGACAAGGGGAAATCTCTGAAATTTCTCGAATGCTCAAAAACCTTGCTCGTGAGCTCAATATCCCGATCATATGTCTCTCTCAGCTCTCAAGACGAGTTGAAGAACGACAAGGACATAGGCCAATGATGAGTGACCTTCGTGAATCTGGGTCGATTGAGCAGGATGCCGATATCGTGATGTTCCTTCTTAGGCGAGAATACTACGACCCGTATGACAAACCGGGCATGGCTGAGCTTATCATAGGAAAAAACAGACACGGAAAGGTTGGTTCTGTAAATCTTACCTACAGAAAAGAAATCACGCAGTTTGCGAACTATGTTGAAGCTGTAGATGGAGCAGAGGACGACAAAGCGCCGGATCCGTTTGCTGCATTCTCACCTCAATAACACCTTTTTCTATACATAATTTATAATGAGCAGTTTTGTAAACTGCTCGCTTCTTCCTCAAACACCAAAACATAATTTACTTAAGCAATTGCCAATTAACGCTTTATAAAAAACTCTTCACAAAGTTAAATTAAAAATTTAATTTATTATTTTATAGTTGTATAATAGTACACGTAATAAGGAGAGAGACATGGCATTTGCAGGAGTAAGTTTACACGTTATTCAAGCTCCACCGGAAGAATACACATCTTCTAGTGAAAGGTCTGATATTGAGAGAAGAACCGATGGTGCTGCGCAAGACACTTTCAGTGACTGTTCAGAAATGGATTCTTCATCTAGCTCAGGCTTAAGAAGAAGAGGCCCCACGCTTGACCTCGGTCCAGCCGTCGCTGATGAGTCGCTTGGCATCTCTTTCGGTGTTGAGGAAACATTGCGATCATTAACTCCTGAAGAAATTACCGAATGCCACGAAAAAGTCGTTTCTTTCATTGCAGGCCTTCCTGTTGAAGCCTCGTTACGTGTAGATGATCTCAACTGCATCCTGGAAGAAGGAGAGAGACTCGTTGACGAACTGCATGCAGCAGTTGATGGGATTGATGAGGTCTCTGAGTCTGCTACAAATAGAGCAATACTCCCTTTAAAACATCTTGTAAACCTTTTAAAAACAGTCTCTCATATGTTACAAGCGCAGCAGGCACATGCAGGCGCATATGATCCTATTCCAAGCGTATCTCTTCCTATTGAGATGAAAGAGCTCACTCGCCGTGCAACAGAAAGCGGCCCTCTTTTCGGTGAGCAAGCACTTCACATTATTGGATCGGGAGGGTTTGGTAGAGTCTCAACATCTCCTGATTTCCCAGCTCTTGTTCGAAAAGAACACTTTTCAACGTCATTTAAAGCAGTGTATAAAGAAGCCGCATTCTCTCTTTTAACACGCTTTGTTGTTGACGTGCCCTGCTTCCACATTGCTGATGAGGGCTGCCCAACGACGTATATGTCCTACATTCCTCCTGTAGAAATAACTGCGCAGCACATGAACCAAATGCTCCAGAAATTAGCCCTCCTTCACCAACATGGAATTGTTCATGGAGATATTAAACCCCAGAATGTGGTTCAGTCAGATTTGATTGATTTTGGATGCTCAAGATTTGTCTTCGAAGAAGGAAGGATTGGAGGCACAACACTCTTTAAGCCGCCGTGGCTCCTCACTGTTTCTGAGGGTCCTGTAACACCTGCATTTGATATATGGTCGTTTGGAGTCAGCCTCTACAAGAGACTGACGGGGCGACATTTTCTAAAAGAGGTACTTAAGGAAAAACCGCTTGAGGGATTCAACCTAGATGCAGCGCACGCCCATTTAAGTGATAAGGCGAGGATTGACGAAATTATTGATTCTAGGTCGTTTACAGAACCTCAAAAGGCTTTTTTCAAGATGATTCTTCAGCCAACCTCAGAAGATACCCCTTCTCTTGAAGAGATTATGGCATCCGGTGAGTATTCTGCATTTTACGAAGAAATTTTACACATTGAAGATCTAGACCGTGCAGCAGGACTGACATAAGGCGCTCAGACAGCCTATGTATTTCATTTTCTGACAGGGCGAATTTAGTATTCGCCCTTCTTTATTACAAATTAAACACAATACGCCGCCCCTTAATTATGTAAATTTAAATTTTAATTAATACTATTTAATGGTATAATAGTACATATAATGAGGAGAGGAGAATATGGCAGCAGTTGGATCTTATTTTTCAGCTATTCAAGAAATGCCTTGTGAAGCAGGCGCACACGCTTTCAGCTCGAGTAGAGAGAGCTCTGCTGATACTCAACTAGGAGCTACTGAGCGAGCAGCTCTCAAAGCGCTCGAGAGAAGTTTTGCAAGAGACAGAGCATCAGAAGCGACTCCGATGCATGCAGCAACTCCAGAGAAAAAAGACCTCTCCCCTGAACTGCTTCGTTTTCTCGCGTGCGCACGAGGTGATCGTGAGGCCCCGAGTAGAGGAACAGCATCTACAGTCACAGTTCCTGATGCCAGCTCAGAAAGCGGATCTCCAGAAATTGCAACTCCAACTCCAATGATGACACGGCAGAAGATCTTCAAAATGAGGTGTGCCCTTGATCAACTTCCAGTGAAAACACCGCTGACAATAGATCAACTTGCCGAGTATTTAGAAGACCTACAGGGAACAGCTGCAGAAACCGAGCGGTATCTTTCTGTAGCCCCATCAAACAGTTTAACAGCAAGACTTGAATACATTCATTGTGGCGCAAAAGAAACATCTAGACTACTTCAGACACTTCTCAATCTTTGGAGAGCACAGCACGAAGAGGGGGCAGCACCTATTGAATCAATCATTCTTCCTGAGCACGTCCGTACACTCGCACAAGAAAGAGCAGAAAGTTTTACTACACCTTTAGTGCTTGGTGATCCACTTGGAAGTGGCTCATACGGAGAGGTCAGTCCCTTACTGTCTAATCCATCACTTGTTGTGAAAAGAATGCCAATTGGGGCATCTTCAGCAAAAATTCAAGACGCATACAAAGAAGCTGCTGTTTCTCTTCTTCTTGGAGATCACTGGAGCACACCAGTCTATGCTATTCATGAGACGGCAGAAGGCGTTGACCTGATCATGAAGCGAGGGTCAGGTGGAACCCTTCATGAGGGTGATGCAGGCCCGGCACACTATATGCGTTACCTCGGACCTTTTCTTCATACACTTTCTTTTTTCGAAAAACATGGAATTGTACACAAAGACATTAAGTGGGATAACATTCTTGGAGGACGCCTCCTCGATGCTGGAATTGTTGGCTTGGAAGGAGACCCAACTTTGGTTGGCACGCCATACCATCTTTCTCCGGGGCTCCTTGAATCAGAAGGAGGCAACTCACATAAAAGTGACATGTGGGCATTTGGAACCATCGTATTTCAAGCATTTACCGGAGAGCGATTTGCTGATGCACTCTGTCTAAAACACCGTGGACATCCTCCCCGCACTGTTCCCGGACTTATGTGCACATTGGTACATTGCGCAAACAATCAGGCGGTGATCAATGAGGTTATAGCAGAGGCAGCGATACCGGATGAAGCAAAGAGATTTCTTACCTTTATTTTACAAGGAAGGGATGAGCGCATACCAGGTGCATCCAGGGTCCTTGAATCGGAAGAGTTAGAAGACCTTTTGGCGTGTACAATGCGGCCTCTTGATTAGCAATCCAAAGACACAGAGAGACTCTTCTTTTAGCACTTGAATGATAAATATTTTATTTACCATTTAAGTACCTGATAATCGGGCTTTACTTTTTTGGCTAATCAGAATAAAATACTGTGGATGAAAAATTTTGAGGCATCATGTCATCAGTTAAGAAAAAAAGACGCTTGAAGATCTCTAAGCACAAGCGAAAAAAACGCCGAAGAAGAGATCGACACAAGAAGAAATAAAGCCCAAGCCCCTTCCAAAGAGCGGGGCTTTTTTGTTTATGTGGACATATCCTGAGCATTTTGACGTTATTGTTATTGGTGCAGGTCACGCTGGATGCGAGGCTGCACACGCTTCTGCCAAAATGGGTGCACGCACTCTCATGCTCACAATGAATCTCGACACTATTGGAAAAATGAGCTGCAACCCAGCAATTGGCGGGACCGCAAAAGGGCATATTGTACGAGAGATCGATGCGCTCGGTGGCCTTATGGGGAAAGTAGCAGACAGGACAGGGATTCAATTCCGAATGCTTAATGCCTCGAAAGGGCCAGCTGTATGGTCCCCTCGAGCGCAGTCTGATCGAGCAGAATACGCAATAGAAATGAAACATGAGCTCGAGAAGCTCTCAAACCTCTCAATAAAGCAAGGAACTATTGAATCTTTATGCGTCGAAAATGGACGCATCAAAGGGGTAAAAACCAAAGAGGGAATAGCCTACGTCAGTGAGACGGTTATTGTTTCTGCCGGAACGTTCATGCGTGGCCTTCTCCATATTGGTGATACGAAATATGACGGCGGTAGAGCTGGAGATAAACCCTCTGTTGGACTTTCTAAAGAGCTTGAACAACTAGGTCTTTCTCTTGGGAGGTTAAAAACAGGCACACCTCCGAGAGTAAACAAGCGTACGATTGATTTTTCTGTTTGTGAAGAACAGCCCTCTGAAGAGCATGTTGTTTTTTCATATGACAATGAGCCAAAAAAGCTTGAGCAGGTCTCATGCTACATCACATATACATCGCAAGAAACGAAAGACTTGATCCAAAAAAATCTCCACAGAGCACCAATGTACTCTGGGGCAATTCATTCTGTTGGTCCAAGATACTGCCCATCTATTGAAGACAAGGTGGTTCGATTTGCTGAAAAAGAGCGACACCAAATTTTCCTTGAACCAGAAGGGTTGAGAACCGAAGAGGTGTATGTAAATGGCATTTCTACATCACTCCCCTTTGATGTTCAGTATGCTATGATTAAATCCGTTCCAGGACTTGAACGTGCGGATATTATGCGATGTGCATATGCCATCGAGTATGACTATCTGACAAGCGGACAGCTTCGGCCTACGTTAGAAACGAAAGGGGTTGAAGGACTCTTTATGGCAGGGCAAGTCAATGGAACAACCGGGTATGAAGAAGCTGCAGCACAAGGCCTCATTGCAGGTATCAATGCTGCGTGTCAGGTTGCAAAAAAGCCACCTTTTACATTGAGCCGATCAGAAGCCTACATTGGCGTTCTCATTGATGACATCATCACAAAAGACCTCCAAGAGCCCTACCGAATGTTTACCTCAAGAGCAGAACACAGACTGCTTTTACGACAAGATAATGCAGACCTTCGCCTTCGAGGGTATGGATACTCTCTTGGCCTCATTTCTGAAGCGCAGTACAAAAAATTGACTGACAAACAGAATGGCATTGAGCATGCCGTACGGCTTTTAAAGGCAATGCACAAGCCTGTGGACGGGAAGGTCGTTAATCTCGCGAAGTATCTTTCTAGACCTGATTCGTCATACACAGCGCTGCACGCTCTTTTTCCCGATGATATTCCAACATATTCAGATGACACCCTGTTTCAAATCGAACTAACGCTTAGGTACGAGGGATACATAAAACGTCAGATGGAAGATGCTGAAAAGGCACGAAATTTTGAAGACATGTCGTTTCCAAAAACATTTGATTTTTCAAAAGTTGTTGGCCTTCGAAATGAAGCAAAAGAAAAGCTGCTTCAGATCACTCCTTCAACAGTTGGACAAGCCTCTCGAATAACCGGCGTTTCCCCTGCTGATATCTCTGTATTAATGGTCGCGATTAAAAAGCACTCTTGATACAAGAGAAATATGACTGAAAAATCACCTACAGTTCTTTTAATCACAGAGTCTGCGCTGAAAGAAAAAGCAGTTTCAGATGCTTTAGAGTCAGAATTTGATGTTCGGACAATCCAGTCGATCGATGAGGCCCTTGAAGGTCTTCGATATTACCGGCCTGATGTCATTATTGTTGATGAAAAAACGGCTCATTTTCAATGTGAATCATTCGCTTCTGCTGTAAAAAAACATGATGGATATGAGTCCATTCCCCTCCTCGTCCTTTCGTCAGCATTGAAAAAATCGTACGTTCGAGAACTCATCTCTGCCGGCGCAAGCGATATTTTGAGAGAGCCGATTGATCCGGATGATATCAGACACAAAATCACCTCTCTCACAAAAAAAAATACTATCAAAGGAAAAGTGTCCAACCTTGCAGGAAGCATTCCCTCTTTCGCTAAAGCAACAACAGAAAAAACGTTATCTGATCGACTCTTTGTTGATGAACGTATCCATAAGGTACTGACCTCTGCAAGCGAGCACCACGATATGATGAGCTTGTTGCTCGTTGAAATTGATGTGTTTGACGAGCTTCACAAAAAACACGGATCCTCAATCGGTAAATATCTTCTCCTTCCTTTTGAAAAGTATTTACGAAAAGTATTGCGACCTCAAGATGTGATCACACGACTTGATCGAGGGCGTTTTGTAATTATTATGCCCAAAACGTCGCACACTGCAGCCACATGTATTGCAGAAAACATACAAGATTATTTAAAAGCCGATCCTTTTACAGCTGAAGGAATTGAAGCACCTATTACCGTTTCGATTGGACTTGCAAATACGGGTGAAGTTGGGAGCAATAACCCACAAGATGACTTTCAATTTCTTATTGATTTAGCTGGTAAATGCTTAACAGAAGCAAAGCTGCAAGGAAATAAAATTGTGAGTAAAATGATTTCTATTAAGGAGTAATTCATGAAAGGCGCTGCTGTTTTCCTTTGTTTTCTTTCACTCCCTCTCGCTCTTGGAGCTGCTCCATCAGAAAGCTCTGTCAACAGAATGGAAGGAGAGGCTGCTGTTGCTCGTGCAAAAGGGGCGGGTAATGATATACTTGTTATCACTGCGCAAGAAAGAGCCACTGACATAAAACATGTTTTTGAATTTTTGGAGAAAAAGCAGCAAAGTCAAATGCTCAGCATAACACTTTCAAATGGGTCTGTTATAAAAAATATATTGACCATTGATGTTATGCCCGGTGGGACACTTATGCTTATTAAGGCAAATACAATGAAAGGGCAAGGGTATCAGGTCGTGCCTACAGAAGAAGTCAAAGAGGTGACAATCGATTCATGACACTCCATTTCCTCCATCTCAAAGAGACACCTATTTTGCAACAGCTGCAAATAGAAGAAGCCCTTCTCCGTACAACAAAAAAGAACTACTGCATTGTGAACACAAAAGCTCCACCGGCTATTGTCATGGGAATTTCCGGAAAAACGGAAGAACTCATTCACGAGGCGGCTTTTTCAACTGGTATACCGGTCATTAAACGGTATAGCGGTGGTGGTACGGTCGTGGTGGATGAAGACACGCTGTTTGTGAGCTTTCTGTTCAACAAAAATGAACACCCCTTTCCCGCTTTCCCTGAACCGATTTACCGCTGGTCAGAATCACTCTATAAGAAAATCTTTCCACAAGATTTTTCTTTACGAGAAAACGACTATGTTCTTGGTGATAAAAAGTTTGGCGGCAATGCGCAATATATTCAGCGAGAGCGATGGATGCATCACTCAACATTTTTGTGGGACTACACAAAAGAGCGAATGGACCTTTTAAAAAACCCAAAAAGACAACCAAACTATCGGTCTATGAGAGAGCATTCAGACTTTTTATGTACGCTGAAGTCACATTTTTCGTCGAAAGAAGCATTTATCTCCTCTCTGAGAAATTCCCTTGAAGCAAACTATCCTCTAGAAGACATCGCACTCGATACGGCATTAGCGCATATGAGTACACCACATAGAAAAGCCACGACACTTGTGCATCCGAGTGCATAAAAAAACCCGCTACAGAGGGGCTATTGTGTTCGCGTCGTCAACCTGTGTTACCAGGTGGGTGCAATTGCCAACGAGGTAAGCCCATTGACGCAAAGAAACATGTATTTCCACCGTCTTACTCACCTTAATTGGGCTCTTGCTCCCTTATCTATTGGGTATCGTTGATAAGCAAAGTGCCACAATGCGTATCCTCAGTAGCAGGATACAACAATCGTACACACACTTCTTATTTTTTCGAAATCTTAAATATTTCTTATTCTCTGTCTGGAGTAGAGAAGATTTTTTTGAAGGCCTCGAGAGAAACATCCCTACCAAGAGCAGCAATAGACTCTGTGAGAGGTATGTCTTTTGGGCATACTTGAACACAGTTTTGTGCATTCCCACACTCTGAAATACCCCCCTCTTCCATAAGCGTAGCTAGCCTCTTGCTTTTCGACATTTTTCCCGTTGGGTGTGCATTAAAAAGCCGAACCTGAGAAATAGCTGCAGGACCAATAAAAGAAGAAGCATCATTAAATTGCGGGCAGCCCTCTGTGCAGCAGCCACACGTCATACAAGTAGAAAGAACATACATTGATTCTTGCTTTGCTTGAGAGATTGACGGACCAAACCCTTTGATAAACGTTCCGTCTGCCTCAACCCACCCTTTCACATCTTTGAGCGTATCAAACATTCTGGACCGATTCACAACAAGGTCTCGCACAAGTGGAAATTTTGTGAACGGAGCGAGCGTGATTGTTGTACTCCCTGTTCGCTTGAGAATAGGCTCTATTATTGCAGTACAAGCTTGTCTCGGCCGTCCATTAATAAGCATTGAGCATGAGCCACACACCTCTTCAAGACACCCTTGTTCCCAGGCGATGGGTTCAACTTTTTCCCCTTTTTTGTTTATCGGTTTTTTTTGTATCTCCATGAGAGCTGAGATAACATTGAGGCTACTTGTCAATGGGAGTTCAAATTCTTCCCAATATTGACTTTTCTTTTGTCCTCGAAACACTTTCAACGTAAATGTTTTATCCATCTCTATCACTCTAAATGGGTAGGGGAATTTCTTCTGGAAGGTTCTTTAACTTGGGCTTCACCCGTTTTGCCTTCGAATAATCTCTCAATATAGGATCAAGGTAGCGTGTGTCAACCTTTCGATAGGAGATTTCAGGCTCATCTTGCTCACTCACGTATTTTGCAATGGTTGTCTTCAGCCACTCGTCATCATTTCGCTCAGGAAATTCCGGTTTGAAATGGGCTCCTCGAAACTCATCGCGCAAAAGCGCTCCCTTTGTCATAACAAGCGCAAGCTCAAGCATATATTTAAATTGGTTTGCAAATGTGTAGGTCTGATTTAAAGTTGAGGACGTATCATCAAGAGAGATATTTTTGTATCGTTCTTTGAGTGATTTAATTCCTTCCATGGTCTTTTTCAGCGCTTCATTATTCCGCTTAACCGTAACATTTGAGACCATGAGATCAGAGAGTTCATCATGTAACGCATGTACGTTTTCTGGGCCACTTCGACCTAAAAGATCTTGTTTAAAGGCTTCTTCTTTTTGTCTCGCATCTTCAAAGACTCCATCATCGATATCTTCATATGATGAATCAAGTGAATCTAAATAGCGTCTCATCTCATTTCCGGCAGTCAACCCACCAAATACACAAGAGAGGAGTGAATTTGCTCCTAATCGATTTGCGCCGTGGAATTCAAAGTCTGACTCACCTGCATTAAAACATCCGGTGATATTGGTCATCTGTCGAAAGCGATCCATTCTATCCGGGTCTTCACTTGCCGGCCAATCAATCCACGCCCCTCCCATTGAATAGTGTACGGCAGGAAAAATCCGCATGGGCACTTTTCTAGGGTCTTCACCCGTAAACTTTTTGTAGATATCAAGGACAGACTCAAGCTTATGCTGCGTTTCGTATGGGAGGTGTGTTACATCAAGGAACACTTGATTTTTTCCATCTATTCCAAGGCCGGCTTCACATACTTTGAGCACTTCTCTTGCTGCAATATCTCGAGGAACAAGATTCCCTATTGCCGGATACATCTCTTCAAAGAAAAACCACGGTTCACCTGTTTTTCCACATTGAATCATGTTTCCATTAGGGTCTTCAATTTGTTTCGATGAGTCACCATATACCCAAACTCGTCCTCCTTCTCCACGAATAGATTCTGACATCAATCGGAGTTTATCTTGTCCGGGAACTGCTGTTGGGTGGATTTGTATAAACTCCCCATTGGCATACTCCATTCCTTGCATGTAGAGACGGCCATTTGCTGCACCAGAGCAAAACGTTGAGTTTGTTGACTTTTTAAATATAAGGCCTGGGCCACCTGACGCAATAAGGACTGCATCAGCTTTGAGCACATGAAGAGAGTGGTCAAAAAGGTCCTGGAGAACAATGCCTCGAGCTCGCCCTTCTTCATCAGTAATGAGACGCATAAATTCGTGGTGCTCAAATTTTTCAACAAGCCCCTTCACTTCATACCGTCTTACTTGCTCGTCCAAAGCATAAAGCAGCTGTTGCCCTGTAGAGGCTCCACAAAAAGCCGTTCTGTTATACAACGTTCCACCAAATCTGCGGAAATCAATTTTCCCTTCAGCAGTTCTATTGAAAGGGCACCCAAATCTATCAAACATCTTAATAATTTCTGGAGCTGCATGACACATTTCTAAAATTGGAGGCTGATTCGCTAAAAAATCTCCTCCCTTAATCGTATCGTACGCGTGAATGAGTGGTGAGTCATCTTCTCCACGAATGTTAACTGCAGCATTTATTCCCCCCTGGGCACACACTGAGTGAGATCGTTTGACCTGAGTCACAGAGATAAGCTTCACGGAGCAACCAAGCTCTCCAAGCTTCATTGCGGCTGATAAGCCTGCAAGCCCTCCGCCGACAACTATTACTTCTTTTTTTGGCTTTGTCATGTGTTAATACCTCAAGTTCAACCAGAATGTTCCCCAAATAGCCCCAAGTCCAAGCGCTCCAATGACAGCCATAATACCGATACACATTCGCACTGCATTGATTTGGGAAGGAATCCGCAAGACGATTCCCCAAGAAATCATAAACGTCCACAGCCCGTTGTATGCATGAAAGACAGCTGCTAAAACAAAAATCGTGTAGAGTATTGAAACGGTAATGCTTTTAAAAGAGTCTCTCACATTCAACAGTGTCACCGTCCCAAAACTGGTTGATTCCGCGATCACTTGTGTTTTTGTCACAGGCCTTGCTTGAAGTGCTTCAACATACTCTCGTCGAATACTCTGTTGTTGCAGTGCATCTCTCTCTTTTTTTTCAATCGCAGAAAATGGAATTGGAGCAGGTGATCCACCTACAATTTCTTGCGTACTTTTCCCAACCGTTTCCTTCATAGACGCAATTTCTTTTGCTCCATAAAGGCTCACCCCAAGTCTTTTAGCAACGGTATACAACCCTTCATCCATAGAAATGCGGGTAAAATAGTACGTCTCTTGTCCGGCATGAACACTTATCGGGTATTTGTAAAAGCGAAGGTATCCAACGTGTGCAATGATTCCGATAAGTAAAATCCACGAAGAAATTCGCTGAAGCGTGTAGGCAAGATTTCTTCCATAATAAAGTGAGGGTGCTTTCCCTCCGCTAGGAACTGAATTAACTTTTCCTGAAAAAATATATTTTATCCCCAATGCTCCATGCACAGCGATTGGAACGCCTATAAGCGCAACCTCTATCACCGGCAAGTATGGAAGTTCTTTTATCCAGTTTACCATTTGGATAAACCCCATCCCATTTTCCCCAATCAGAAACGCTGCCTGTGAATTGGTAAGCAAATGCTCGGTAAGGAAAAGGACAATGAGCAATCCTAAAAGTGAGTGAATTCGTCTCCATACAAAAGAAGATGAGAATGTTGAAACTGCAGACATATGACCATCTCAATCAGCTGATTTTACGAGCAGTAAACTCGATATTAAAAAATATGAAAAGTATTTTTTCAAATTTACCCCGTTCTTCAAGAAAGAAGAGGGAGCTAAGAAGACTGAAGGTGGAAAAACCGCTCCGTATTCACACTTGTTGCTATTGCTACCTCTTGGAGTGTTTTGTTATGCAACGTTGCAAGACACTCTGCTGTTTCCGGTAGAAAGCTTGGTTCATTCTGTTTCCCTCTCCGAGACTGCGGCGCAAGATAGGGCGTATCGGTTTCTATCAGTGTTTGCTCTAGGGGAACAATTTTTGCCGTTTCTCGAAGATCCGAGGACCGTTTGAACGTTAAAATTCCGCTAAATGATATGGTAAAACCACGTGCAATCGCTTCTTTCGCCTCTTCTGTTGTGCCTGTAAAGCAATGCATGAGAACAGACTCTCTATTGTAGTATTCATCTACGATACGAAAAAAGTCAGGAAAGGCATCACGACAATGAATGATGACAGGTAAGTCACATTCTTTTGCGAGTTCAAGATATTTGATAAAATACTCTTGTTGCGCATCACGATTTGAATGTTCATAGAAATAATCAAGCCCCGTTTCACCAATAGCAACCAAATGTCCTTCCTTTGCAGCTTTCGCAAAAGATGGGAAAAACCGTTCCCCTTCAGTTTCAACATCATGAGGAGTAGTCGCTCCAGTATGGTAGAGACGTACCAGAGACGTTGAAAAATTCAGCGCTCTTTCGAGGGATACTTTATCGATCGTAATATTGATTATCGTATCAATGTCTTCTTTCTTTGCACGATCGAGTATTCCATCGAGGTTTTCATAGACAGGGTCGCACATTAAATGCGCATGAGAATCCGTGAACATTGACAAAATCTCGTTTTCGTTTTATCCCTTTTAGCATCTTTATTCTATATTCTCAATGTCTATGAGCACTTTTATAACTGCATACTGGTATGCTGATTTTTTTGGGAAGTTGATCTTCCTCTCATTATTTGCCCTCTCTATTGGGCTTTGGATATTCCTTGTGAATAAGGTTCTCGTCTTTCAACAAGTGAAAAAATATTCAAAAGAGTTTCAGGCAGCTATTGAGCGTCACCTGGGAAATGTTCTGAGTTTAACTGTGGAAGATCTCCCCAAACCGCCTCAGTCACTTTTATTTCATCCATATGCGCGGATCTACGTAACGATAAAAGAAAAAACCACTGAAATTTTGGATAAGAACAATCTGTATTCAGACAAACTACCAAGCGACACCTCAAATATGCTTTCAAAAACAGACATCGATCTGATTACATCGCACGCAGAATCGATGGTACTCAAGCAGAAATCACTTTTAGAAAGCCGCTTGTATTTACTTTCAACAGCTGTAAGCCTCGCCCCATTTTTGGGTCTTCTGGGAACTGTTTGGGGTATACTTGTCACATTTTCAGGTGTGACTCAAGGAGGGCTTATCTCATCAAGCTCTACGATGATTGGCGGACTATCTACAGCTCTTGTGACAACTGTTCTTGGACTGTTGATTGCAATTCCTGCGCTTATTGGGAATAATTACCTTCGAAATGTAAGTAAAGGATACACAGCAGATATGCTCCATTTTAGCCATTTTCTTGTTTCAACAATTGAACTGCAGTATCGAAAAGTGGATGTCGCACTCAGATGAAGTACATAGAAGATGAACAAGAAGACAGTGAAACACTCATAAACTTGACCCCTCTTATCGATGTTGTCTTTGTCGTGCTCATTGTTTTCATTCTTATTGCTCCCCTTGTAGAAATTGATTCTATAAAACTTGCACCCGGTTCAACAAAAACAGCAGAAAAACCCTTCACTGTTGAAAAAGGAGCTATTCATATTGATCTTGAAAAAAGTGGGAATGTGAGGATTAACAAAAGAGATGTTGAAAAAAGTGATCTAAGACCCCTTCTTACCGCGTTATTCCAAGCAAATCAAGAAGGGATTCCAAAATTATTCTGTGATAAAGAGGTTTCTTTTGGTACGTACCAAGACGTCAAAAATGCAATTGAAGATGCGGGCTTTTCGTCGCTCGATATTGTCGTTGCTCCTCGATAACACCCCTATTCGACTGACGCTTCTCTCTCTCGTGGTGGTTTCAACGCACCTCATTCCTTTTTTCACTGAAGAGATTCCAGAAAAAAAACCGGTTATTCATAAAAAGCCAATGACCGTTCGTACAGTTCAACTCCAGCCAAAACAAGTACGAACTGTAGCAAAAAAAACCGTACCAGTTCAAAAAAAACGGGTTCCTAAAAAACCCGTCCAAAAGAAAGTGAAAGCACAGAAGAAAAAGGCCGCAAAAAAAACCGTTGCACCTACAAAGCTCTACTCCAAGCTTGAAAAGCAAATCCCTGCGCTAGACTCGCCAAAAAAACCTCTCTCGCAGAAAAAGCCGCTTAGTGACACGCCACACGTCATTTCACCTAAAAGCCTAGAAGAGAACGAGTCGTCTCAGCATACAGACTATCTATCAACCCTGATGGGCATTTTTTCTTCCTCTTTGGAACTTCCTGAGATCGGAAATGTCAAAGGTCGGCTTACCCTTACGGCTGAAGGCATTTTTTTTGATTTTGAAATTCTTGAATCAAAAAGCACAAAAAATTCTGCATATTTACAAAACAACTTGCCACAATTGCAATATCCTCAGTTTAATACTGGTGTGAAATCAAAGGAGCAGGTGTCATTCGTTATTACATTTACCAACGCTCAGTAGCGTTCATACTTTGTGTTTTTGCATGCGCAACAAGCACACTCTTTTCAGTGGAATCACTCCAGATAGCTCTTTCCACACAAAACCCTTTAGAACCGATGTACATAAGTATCGGATCGAAAGAACCATATGCCCAAAAACTCTCGCATATTTTCTTGTATAATATGGCTCACAACGCTCGAACCAAGCGCGTACCAACAACCGATCGAAAAGAGAGCCGCCTTGCATCAAACGAACTCACAAAGCAGTTTGAGAGAAGGTACTGGTCTCAAGAGGGCATTTCCTATGTTACACGTGTAACGTATCAAGACGGTATTTTTTCGGCATATGTGTTTCATACGAAAAGAGGCGTTGCAAAACGGTTTTCAACACCTCAATTAGAGGGGAATGAAGCATATGATAGAAAGGAAATACATCGGTTAACTGATTCAATAAATGCATGGCTCTTCCATGACATTCCGATTGCTTCCTCTTCCATCTTGTATGCACAGCAGATCAAAAAAGAAAAAAGCTACACATCAGAAATCTGGGAAGTTGATTGTGACGGACACAACCCAAGAAAAATCCTCTATACTGAAGGATATTGTGTAACCCCGCAGGCTATTCCACATTCATCAAAGTTTTTTTACGTTACCTACGCACGCGGCGTACCGAAAATATTCTTGAGTGACACAAGAAACACCGGTTCAATGCAGCTAGTAGGTCTAAGAGGAAATCAGCTTCTCCCTTCTATTTCAGCAAACAAACGCACTGTTGCATTCATCTGTGATGCCTCTGGACGAGCTGATCTTTTTGTACAACATTTCGATGAAAAAAAAGGGTGCATTGGAAAGCCAATTCAAGCGTATTCGTTTCCTTCGTCTGTGCAAGCATCACCAACACTTTCTCCTGATGGGTCGCACATTGCTTTTGTGTCAGATAAAAGCGGAACCCCTCGAGTGTACATGATTAAAACTCCAAAGTACGCAAGAATGAATTCACTCCCTGCTGCTACACTCCTTTCAAAAGCATGTAGAGAAAATACATCACCAAGCTGGTCTCCTGATGGTAAAAAAATAGCGTATAGTGCTAGGATTGATGGAATACGGCAAATTGTTGTATATGACCTTATTTTGGAAGAAGAGTGGCAAGTGACCTCGGGACCCTTGCACAAAGAAAATCCAAGTTGGGCTCCAAACAGTTTACACCTTGTGTATAATACTGTTGATGGTGAAAGCAGTGATCTTTTTGTCACAGACATTCACCAAAAAAGCCCAATACAAATAACATTTGGTCCTGGAAAAAAGCATTACCCTTCATGGGGAAGTGCACAACCTTGAGGAGACGATGGGCAAAAGACACTTTTTTCATCTGTTTCTAGGGCTCTTTGTGGCGGCTGTGATGACGAGTTGTTCAACAAATGGTGGAGCAACTGCAAATGTCTGGGAAGAAACAAAAACGTTTGGTAGACATCTTTCACGATCTACTCAATCGTTTTGGAAAACACCAACTGATTCAAGAGGTGTTCAGTCACATGATGAATTTACCGGGCCATCTGATGAAGATTATATCCCTCTCTCTGATGAAGACCTTCAGACGCACATTGTAAATACATCGTCAAGCGAAGAACTTCCAATTCGACATGCACGGGAGACTTCTTTTGGCCCCCCTGCATCTATTGATGTGTTTAAAGAGCCAACAGATGAGCTTGCAGGTATTTTTCAACGGGTCCATTTTAATACTGATGAACACGTCTTGAGAAAGAAAGAGTACTTTTCAACAGTTTCGAACATCGCAAACTACATGAAAGAACATCCCAATGTGTATCTTTTTGTTTTAGGACATTGTGATCAAAGAGCTTCAGAAAGCTATAACCTTGCACTTGGTACACGACGATCGAATGCTGTAAAGAACCTTCTTGTACAGCGCGGTGTGGCTGCGAACAGAATTTATACGATTTCTCTTGGAAAGGAGATGCCTCTTGATGCGAAAAACGTAAAGAGTGCATGGGCAAAAAATAGACGAGTTGAATTTAAACTCTATACGAAGTAGACGCCATGAAAAAGATTGGATTTTTAATTCTCCCTTTTTTCTTCTTTGGATGTACGGCGATTAATTCATCCCCTAAGGCAGAAAGAGATAAAATAGAACTTACGCTCAATAAGGTTCGGACTGACATTGAGGATATAAAACATGACCTCAATACATATGAAATCGAACACCACATTTTAGAAGGAAAGCTTTCTGATCAGGAGCAATCACTGAGCACGCTTCAGAGAGATACACTCGAATCGTATACAGCAAAGCTCGATTCGGTACTTAGTGAGCTTGAAAGTGTGCGTTCAGATATGATCGCGCTGAGAAGCAAGCAAAAACAACTCATTGGGGATATCTCTGAGCTATCAAGCCATGCAAACGACACGACAAATGCACTTACACAGTACAAGGGAAAAATAGAGTCTCTTGAAAAGCTCCTGGAATCACAAGACGGAAGACTTCAGCAGATTGCTGCCTTGAAGGACACATTGCAAGAAATTGCAGCCTTTCACAAAGCAAATGAAATGAAAGTGTATGTCGTCAAAACAGGAGACTCTCTTGAAAAAATTGCCAAGCGGTTTCACACCTCTGTTGATGAAATCAAAAGGCTCAACCAAAGAACAAATGACCTCATTATTGTAGGAGAGGAAATACAGGTACCAATATCCCATGAGTAAATGTCGAGCGAAAGATCCTATTGCATTTTTTGATTCTGGTTTTGGAGGACTCTCTGTTCTTAAAGGAATTGAGCAGTCTCTTCCTAACGAATCACTTTTATTCTTTTCAGATTCAGCACGGGTTCCTTATGGCGACCTATCTCAAGAAAAAATCATTGCACACACCTCAGAAATGGTGCGAATGATTGACCAGCTTGGCGTAAAAATGATTGTCATTGCATGCCATACAGCTTCAATTGTTGCTTTAGAAGCCCTCAGGCACCAATGCTCTGTTCCTGTTATTGGGATTAGTGAAGTATTTCTTACACAATTGAAAAAAGAACCTCCAAAAAAAGCACTTCTTCTCGGAACAACAAGAACCATACAGTCTGAGTACTACCCCAAAAGCCTTACCACAAGTCAAATAGCTTCTTGTGCATGTGGTGATTTTGTGCGAGCAATCGAACAAGAAAGTGAGAATAACGAGCTTCTCCCTCTTCTTCTTGAAAAACATTTAGTATCGCACAAAGAAAATTCGTTTGATGCACTCCTTTTGGCATGTACCCATTTTCCATTTATTAAAGATCAGATCTTGTCCTACCTCGGTTGTGACATTCCATGCATTGATCCTTCGTATGAAGTTGCAAAAGAAATACGGTCCCTTCTTACGGAGAAAGGGATGCTTGCACCGGAAGGCAGTACACCTTCGGTCACTTTTTACACAACTGGAGATCCAGAACACTTTGCCCTTCGTGCCGGATCACTCATTGGAAAGTCCTTGAGTCCTGAAACAGTTTTTGAGCTGATTCAAGAAGATGAAGAAGTTCTCCTGTAGTTGTTTTTCAAAAAATGCCCACTTTCTTACACTTTGGAACGGAGAAAATCTGTTTTCTACTATAGAGAAGAACGGTCTTGATTTCTGTTCTATGAGGGGTTTAACTAGCCGAAAAATTTCTTTCGAGGTATCCTTCTTATCTGAACCTCTGTAGGAGCAAATGAATGGCCCAGAAAAAACGGATATTGTTGATTGAAGATGAAGAAGATATTGCTGCGCTTTTAAAGTTACAAGCAGACCTTTTCGGATTCAAACTCCATGTGGAAGTTGACGGCATTAACGGATACCGTGCCGTTGAACGTGAACGCCCTGATCTCGTTATTCTCGATGTTATGCTACCAGGGCAAAATGGTCTTGATGTCTGCCGTAAAATTAAAAGCCACAACGAATTGAAGTCTATCCCTGTGATCATGCTCACAGCAAAAGCCGATGAGCTTGATGTTATTCTAGGTCTCGAGCTAGGTGCAGATGACTATGTCACTAAACCCTTCTCACCAAAAGTTCTTTTTTCTCGAATAAAAGCAATTCTTCGCAGAAGCGCTGAACCAGAAAAAATGGTCAAAAACCTCAACTTTGGTGGTTTTGAGCTTGATGTCACTCGATTCCTTCTAAAGAAACAAAATAAGCCTGTAACTATTACTCTGTCAGAATTTGGTATTCTAAAACGTCTTCTTCTCAATAGAGGAAAGGTGTTAACTCGCAACCAACTCTTATCTGATATTCACAATGATGATGCACTAATAGTAGATCGTAATATCGATGTGCATATTGCAGCCATCAGGCGAAAACTTGGTCCTAATTTTAAATGGATTGAAACGGTTCGAGGTGTCGGGTATCGAATGAAAGAGGAAGCAGAGCTCACTCTCTAGCCATCGAATATTTTGACACATACGTTTTCCTTTAGTATGAACAAGTACTATGAGGCCCGTATCAAAAAAGTCGCTCCTTGCTGCACTGCTCGTTTTCTTTGTCGACAACTTTGGATTATATGTTGTTCTTCCAATATTTACTCCACTTATACTGAAGGCACAAGGGAGTATTCTTGAGGCTCCCATTTCGATAGAAGGAAGGATGTTCTTTCTCTCCATTTTGATAGCATCTTTTCCATGTGCGCAATTTTTTGGAGCCCCTCTTTTTGGTAGTTTTGGAGACAAGCATGGGAGAAAAAAAGCACTCTTACTCACGCTTACCGGAGAATCTATTGGATACATCGCTTCTGCAGTCGCTATCCATATAAATAACTATGGTCTCCTCATCGCTTCTCGAGCATTTACCGGTTTTTTTGCTGGAAATCTGGCCATTTGCCTTGCAATCATCAGTGATCATACTAAAGAAAAAATAACTCGGTACCGTTTGTACGGAGTCCAAACAGGCTTACTCGGCATTAGCTTTGCTCTTGCTGTCCTTATCGGTGGTTTTTTATCGAATAATGCACTGGCAAAAGGATTTGACCCATCACTTCCTTTTTGGATAACTGCTGCTATAGCACTTTGTAATATCGTTCTTATTAGCGCTCTCTATGAAGAAGCAACACTCCCACCTGCTGAATCAACCGCGTTTCACCCCTTTAGAACCGGACGACTGATTCAAATTTTTACAGCGTTTTTCTTTTTTGCTTTTGCATACCTCCCAACACTTCAGTATCTTTCAGCATTTGTTTTCGAACAATACGACTCAACGAGGTATACGACATCTCTTCTCTTTGCAGGAGTAGGTATTGTTTGGTTTGTTGGAAGCACATTTATTTCTCGTCCTTTATTGAAACGCATTCAACCGGAAAAACAGACGCTTATAGCGACACAACTCACTTGTCTTTTTTTATTTTTTGGATGTATCTCTCCAACCTTCACTTTTTTTTCCGCTTCATACCTTATCTATATCCTCTTAGCATCCCTTGCTTGGCTGGGCATGACAACAAAGGTTTCATTTGATTGTCCTGAACAAGAACGAGGTCAGCTCCTCGGGTTCATGCAGTCGATTCTCACAGTAGCTGCTCTTCTAGGACCTATTATAGTAGGATATTTCGGAAGGTCTTCTCTTCTTTCAGGATACTATTTCGCACTGTCAATGCACATAGTTGCAGCGGTAATTTTATATTATTATAAACAAAAATTTATTCCCTCTTTTACAGAAAAATGATACTGAAAAGAAAAAGAGGTATTTTGCATGAAACATTCTGCGGTTATTCTTTCTTGTGCAGTTGCACTTTCTTTATGTACCGGATGCCAGTCGAAAGCCGGAACTGGAGCACTTGTTGGTGGTGGTCTCGGGGCAGGTGCCGGAGCACTCATTGGAGGGGGGCAAGGAGCACTCATAGGTGGCGCAATTGGTGTTATCGGTGGAGGCCTTATTGGAGCTGCTCTTGATGAACAAGATGCAGAAAACCTGCAACGAGAAAGCCCAAGAACTTATCACCGCGTTGATAATGGAGAAGAACTGAGTGTGAACGATATAATCTCCCTTCATCGCGCGCATGTTTCTGATGCAAAAATCATTGAGCTCATAGATAAAACAGGAAGCTCGTATCGACTAAACACCTACCAAATTGACAGACTAAAAAAAGCCGGTGTATCGGATACAGTGATAAACTATATGATGAATACGTAGTCGGTAAAAGGGCCTCTTTTCGCACAGCCATTTCTAAAGCTGCTCGTTACACGTCTTTCGGAATCCGTTTTCCAACTTGAAAGAAAACGGTGTCCTCATTTCTGCTGTCATTTTTAAATAAAGGTGCACTATTCTAGTAGACATCTAATATATTTTTTTCTACATTCCCCTCGAAAGGTTTATCTATCCTCTAGCCATGACAAATCATACTTTTGATCAAACTGCTAAAATTGACGCACTTTGTGAAAAAACCGTCTTATTTTTTCAAAAGATTGCCCGGATGCATTTTTTCTTTTATGCATCATCTATCACGCTTATTTCATGTTCAGTGCTCTTTTTTTTACTCACGCTTCTCCGTTCCCCCCGCTCTCTCCTCCTTGCTATTTCACTTTCAATTTTAATCATTAGTATTTTTTCATTTACGGTTTTACGACTCTATTACCAAGCCCAAAAGCCTGAGCAGTACCATCGGCTGCGGGAAGCTTTTTTAAAAGAGTGTCACACCATCCTCCCGAAAATTCTTCCACCACGAGAACGCTCACTGTTGATTGCGCATGCTGCCTTTACCATGTCTTCCATGTTGACATCACAAGAACACACGTTTTTTTATACCGGAGTAAAATTTCCAACACTCGGACGACTTGCAAAAAAAGCGTCTTCCTATACCCTTTTTAGAGACATTCTTCTTCTCCGAGAACTCTTTCTTTTGCTCTCAGTAGAGGAGCACATTTCAGTTGTGAAAAGACACCCAACTGATCTTGAAATTCATGCGTCTCTTGCACATGCATATCTCGCAATTTCTAGGCTCTACCAAGATTCCGTTGATAAATTTCCAAAACAAACTGAAGCATGGGAAATGCTGAAGATAAAGTTTGAACGTGCTGTGCGCAGTGCAATTGAAGAGTTCACCATTATAGATCACTATGCACCGCACGACCCTTGGGTTCACGCACAACTCGCTTCCTGCTATCATGCACTTGAAGCCTTTGAAGATGAGCTAAAAGAGTATGAAGAGATCCTTCAGCTGTGTCCAAATGACAGAGAAATTATGCATAGACTCGGCATTCTTTACTTTAAACTTGGGAAGAATGCAAAAGGACTGGAAATCTATGAAACGCTGAAGCGTGCTCAATACGGGAAAGCGAATGAACTTATCAACTACTATGATGCACACCTTCGCACGCAGATTTGACACCCATTTTATCCAACAGCCTAAAACAGATCTCATTGGGTTTTGCTTTCTTCAAGAAATGATATTGCATAAAAACTTTGCGGTTTAAGTGTCCGGCTGTATAATCCAAAAAAAATTTCTTTCGATACATAGTTGTCACTCTTGAATTGTCAAAAATGTGGCCCACTGTGTTATGAGATGTAGAAACAAGTAGGGATCTATATGTTACATTCAACCTTTTCAAAATTCCGGTTCATCGGTGGAGCACTTGCATTCTCTTTATCGCTCCATCCACTCGACGCAGAGGAAGCATCAACTCCAATCTTCATTGAAAACCATCTTGCTATGGCAAACGAGCATGGTGAGCTTGTCGCCCCTCGCGCAACAAATGATGAAGAAGCGTTTCTTATTCGGCGGATTGCAGAGTTTTGGAAAGACGGAGACTTTCGCATTGTAAAGATGCAAATAGTTGAATTTTTTGAAAAATACCCTGAGAGTTCCCTCAAAGAGTATTTTCTTGGGATCCTCGGCGATCTCTACCTTCAAGAAAATAACCCTACACTTGCACTTGAAGCATACGAGCAAATACAGTCGAAAGATCTTTTTGAAAAAATCCTCATTAACAAACTCCACTGCTACTATGATCTCAATAGATACAGTGAAATTGTAGAGCAAGGAGCACCATACCTTTCTCAATCATCAAGTGAGTTTGCACATAGACAGCATGAACTTTCCTTTCTCATTGCTGAGGGATTTTTTAGACAGGGACTAGAGCTTTCCGATACAGACCCAACAAAAATCTCACTCTACGAACAGTCTCTTCCGCTCTATGACTCTTTGCAAGAGACTGCATATAAAGAAGTAGCGTGTTTTGCACTTGCTGAATCACATAGAATTTTAGGAAATTACCAAACTGCAGCATCGCTGTATAATGAACTTGCCGAGCGATACCCAGAGCAAAAAGATGACCTTCTTTTTCAAGCAGGTAACTTGCAAGCACAGTTTGATCAAACAGCTGCAATTGGAACCTTCTCGCAAATTATAGAACGGGAAGGAAAATATGCTTCCGAAGCACAGTTTAACAGACTTATCCTTCTTTTTAAAACTGAACAGTATAGCTCTGTCCTCAGTGATTATGAAAAAGTAGCAAATGTGGTTCCGGATGAAAGTATCCCAACCTACAAGTACATTGTTGGAAAGAGTTACTACGCAATAGATAAGTTTCAAGAAGCCTCTGCACCTTTAAGTGAATATATTGCTTCTCAATCTGAACCATCTGATCAACTAAAAAATGCACTGCTTATTCAAATGACATGTGCACACAAATTGACAGATGAGCCGCTCTATGCACAATCACTTGATATGTATCAAAGTTTATTTCCTGCTGATGAAGAGCTTCCAAAAGCACTTTTTCTCCATGCTGTTATGCTGAAAGAAACTGGAGAAATGGAGCTTGCTCGAGAAAAAATGTCGCTGATTAAAGAGAAATTTCCTGACTTTGAATCTCAAGAGCACTTCATGTTTGAGTATGGGTATCTTGCTCACGAAGCGGGTGAATGGGAAAAAGCATACGATACGTTTAATGAATACTTGGGTACATACCACGATTCAGACAATACTCAGGCTGCATGGAAGATTTTTTTCTCTGCGGCACTCCACAGAGTAGATGAGAATGACCAGGGCTATTCTAAAGAACAGTTCTATACAGACATTCAGGATGTCCTTGCGATTGATGGGTTATTTTCAGAAGGCGAGACGAATACGTATAAACTTCTTTTTGCAAAAACAAGCTATGAGCTTGGCAAATATGAAGAAACATATGAGTATCTTTCACATCTCTTAGGTGTTTTTTCAGACGAACAAAGCCCGCTCCACGTTGCTGAAGCACATTACCTAGCAGCAATCTGTTTATACGAGCAGCAGATGAATCATGCAGACTTCTGTAAACACCTTGAGATCGCACTACAGCTCGATCCCGGTACGTATGACAAAGGGAGTACACATGTTCACCTTTTTAACGGCTACCTCATCGAGTCAGGCCTTATGGAAAGTTCTGAAACTGCAAATTCTCAGTTAACCGATAAAGCTGCAGAGCATCTGTACACAGCCATCACAAAAGATGATGCGTTTATCAAAAGTGAAAATACTCTCTGGCTTGCAAATCACTATTACAAAAAAGTAAAAGAACATACTGATCGGCATTGGACTGCTTCTTTGTCTGATACAGAAGAACTTCAAGAGTGTGCAGCTCGTTCACAAATACTTTTTGAAAAAGAATTGCTAAGTGAGGGCTCTTTAAAACCGCTTGAGGAGTCTACCTTATCGTTTGAACCTGAAGCACTCAAATTGGCAGACCTGTATTCACTCCAAGGAAAACAACAAGAACGGTTGAGTATTGTTACTTCGCTTCTTGAGCAACAAAGTATTGCAGAAATGGACTGGCAGTATAAAAAGCATGCACTCTATGAGCTAGGTCAAACATATAAAGCACTAGGAAATCCAAACAAGGCGCTTGAAACGTTTAACTATATTTCAACATTTACAACTGCAATGCCAACGGTTATGAGTAACAGTGCTGCATATGAAGTTGCGCGAATGCACTACAAGCTGCTCGATGCACAAAACGTAAGCGAAGCAAATGAAGATGTCTTAGCCGTCCTCAATGAACTGAAAGAGCTTCAAATCAGAAAAAATGCACTTTCTGAACCAGTGCACTTAGAAGCAGCTCTTGAATATACTGTGATCCGAATGGAACTTGCAGACGCAAGTGAGCGGCTCGAGAGAGGGAAATTTTTCCTTACTCGAATGAAGGAAGACTTTTCATCTCAAGCAGATACTATCGGACAAGAGTACCATGCAACGCTAGAAACGAATGCTCCTAAAAAAGCTATGTATGCTTCGTATATGAAGTATGTTGAAGCAGAAATTCTTCGACTCCAAGCGGAAGAGCTCATGGGACAAGAAAAGCGAAATGAATGTGAGGAAGTGTGTGAAAATGCACTTGCATTATTTGAAGAAATAAAATCTTCAACCAATACGCCAAAAGAGCTTTATGAGCGGACACTTCAAAGCATTGAAAAAGTAAATGGCCTCAGTGCGTATTAATACGCGCTTGGCAAATCGATTGAAAAGAGGCAAATGCCGCACGCTCTTTTGTGCGGCATGTACGCTGAAACAAGGTAAAGAATGACTCTCTCAAAGATTGCATCTTTCGTTCTTTTTTCTTCTTCTCTACTTTTAGCAGAAGAGATTGAGCTGTTTCAGCACCCATCACGCCCAGAAAAACAGGAGCTTAGACTCCATGTTGACTCTGATCTTGTTCAAGAAACGCCACGTTCAGATCTTTTAGAAGACAGACCATTTTCAACGATTGATCCCCATGTAGACAGGCCGGGAAATGTGACGAGCATGTCTCGTGCCTTTCCTGAAACACATACATGTACACACACGCTAAAATATGTCCTCGCAAAAGAATCTCTTTCTCTCACCTTTTTTTCCGTATCAGTCGATACTCATGCTAAAGAACCACGTGAACAACTGCATTATAGTATAATACCTTGGAGAGTCGTTAAAGATCTTACATCAATGGATGTACACGCTGAGTCAACACCTCCATTCCCAGGACGAACTCCTGCATATGAGCAGCAGTATACGTTTTTTCAAACACAATCCATTGCATTCATTCATTTAGAAAGAGGTATGAAAGAGGTCCTTTCTTTAAAAGAAGCCTTTGAGCTTCAAAAGACGCCTTTCTTAGAAAAAAGCACCTCAATTCCTCTTGCGGTACATTTGGGACAACCGAGTAGTTACACGCCAAATAAAGCAATAGCTCAAATGCCCTCTCCCTTCATTCGTGCAACTTCTCCTTGGGAAGAACACATCATGGCTTCCCCCATTGAAACATCTGCACACTTCGCTTCCTCTTCTTTTTTTCCTGCACTTGAGACAACATTTCGTTTTCCAACGCCTTCCATCAATGACTTGCCTCTCAACGAGCCTTTGAGTTTGGGCACTACACCAAATCCACCACCACTCTATACAGCACACAAAGAGCCTACACTGCAACTCGTCTTCATCAATGAACCAATGCATACGCTACGCTCTGATGAACAGATAGGCGATACTCTCACTGCAACGATTGAGGAAAAGGAAAACCAACCAATTTTCCACTCACTTTCTTTTCACTGTATTGAGAGACCTGAGTATATCAAATTTACCACCTCCCAAGACCATATTGCATTCACTCCAACCAGCCCATTTTTCTTTTTTGAAAAATCGTATCATGCGTTTACCAACCTCACCTCTTTTGCACCCTCTGTTGATGGCACAACGCAAAGACTGAGTTATGAGCCTCAATTAACACAACAAGGGCCTCGTATTGAAGAGAACGCGTTTTATCCTAAAAAGATGTTCTCATTTGCCTACACTCCATCAGGCACCCATAAACTTGACTTCTCTCAGAAAAACGCAGACGTTTCTACAATCGGAAATCACGTCGTTGAAGCTTCGCAAGCGATACACAGACAGTTTTATGCACACTTTTTTGTTGATGGGCTTGATGAGAGCGCCTCATTTATTCCAAAAAATGAGCTCTACAGCGCATACGCTGAGCCATCATATGACTCTCGTCGAGTAGCGTATGAAGAGCATCTCTCAAACACGCCACTTGTACACACTATACAGTCTGCAAACCACTCGCTCCGCTTTCTCCTCGATGATGTGTATGGATACATTGCACAGAAAGGGAATGCTTTTTCAATAAAGCCTCAAAGAGGGAATCAACAAACGGACAGTCCGTTTGTTGCCCTTGACCCGCTCTTTTTCGAATACGTACCAACCGATACCTTGAGCACATTTTCTACTGCTATTCTAAATGATGGAGACCTCCTTTTTCACTCAACAAACGCGCCAATTATTTCGGATAGTGGGCAGTCATACTCTGACAACTTCCCATTAACTCACGAAGAGCCCATTGCCTTCTGCGAATCCAACGTTTCCCTCTTTCCCCTCCAAATACATACTAAGAGTAAAGGCGTACTACCTGTTCCTACAACTAACCACATCTCAAATGTGCTTTTTGCAGATGGCCTTCACGATTGTGTTGCTGAAGAAGAACGTGCAGATATGGTCTCTTTTACTGAGGGACTTGGAAAAATGGTTGGGTTTGTTTTTCCGGTGAATGAAACAACGGGTGCAATGCCAACACAGGCGGCTTCTTTTTCAATCGAAGATGGCCTACCAACTCTGAAAAACCGCGTTCATGCAGCAGCATATGGAATAGAGCAGTCACGTCATGTCAATGATGGATATAGATTGACATCATACAACCTCACGCGCCTACCGACTCCTGAAGAACTCAATATCGATGAGTACCTAGAAAGTCTTGAAGCTGATGTTACCGTCATCCCAAGAAATGACGATGAGGGATACTATTTTTCTGTCACACTACGACCTAGGAATGAAGAAGAGCTCACAAAAACACCGCAAAATGTTGTTTTTATTCTTGACCGGACCAGCTCAATCTTAGCGCCTCGATATGATTCCTACAGAACAGGTGTCATGAGAGCACTTCCCTACCTACAAGAAGGGGATACCTTTAATATTGTTGTAGTCGACGAAAAACTCCACTTCTATGAATCGAAGCCGGTCCCAGTTTCACGAACATCGATTCGCCGAGCTCGACGATTTCTCCAAGACCTTCCTTTTCCAAAGTTTAAACGCTCCCACGTTGATTTGTATGACCTCCTCTATGAAGTAAATGATTTTTTTGAAGGAAATGGAAATGCAAACACTGCAATACTTGTGAGTGATGGACTCTCTCTTTTCGATGTAGACCACAAGGCAGATACACTCAAAAAGATTCTCAGTAAAAATCAAGGAAATGTCACGCTCCACTGTGCTGCATCCGGCGGAAAAAACAATAGTGCAATGCTGGATCTCATCAGTACGTTCCACTCTGGTGAGTTTGTGCACTCTCATTCAGTCGCTGCGTTCCCAAGAAAACTCGCTCGACTTGTCAAAAAGTCAAATGCGTTACTCTCCAAAAACATACATGTTACTCCGGTCACACTTGACACCACATTGAATGTGAATCTGTATACGACAAATGATAGAATGCCACACCTCTATTCAGGAAAGCCATTCACAGTGTATGGTTCTATTAATCAATTGTCTGATTTTCGAATGGTTTTTCAAGGAAAAGTGGGCAATCGATATATGCACTACGAAAAAGAAATCTCTTTTTGTTCTGCACAAAAATCAACTCCTGAACTCTATCGATTTATCTCTATACATAAAGCATATGCATGCTATGATCTCTTCCTAAAAAAGCAAGATCCTCTGTATTTGCGTGATGCAAAAGCTTTGCTGCAGAAATACAAACTTCCCTCTGCCACACAGCGCAAAGCCTCGACAAATTACAAAAATTTAATGAGAGAGCGATTGGATCTTTTTTAAAGGGACGTAATCATTGGGACTCAGAATAACAACAGGTATCTATAAAGGTCGTGTGCTCAAAACACCACCTCCTTCAATGACACGGCCAACACAAGAACGTGTACGCCAGGCTGTATTTAATATGATGATGCACTCAATAGAGGGCGCTCTTTTTGCTGATATCTATGCAGGATCAGGTGCCGTGGGGCTTGAAGCGCTTTCTCGTGGTGCTGCACATGTGTACTTTCTTGAAAGGCAAACCAGAGCGGTGAATATACTCAAAGAAAATATTGCGCTGCTTGGTTGTCACGACAATGTAACCATTTTGAAAGGTGATGCCAAAAGAATGGCACATAACCTCCCACAGTGTGACCTTGTTTTTTGTGACCCTCCATACGGGTCAGAATCTGATGATCTTCTTTTTTTGAATAAGCTTCCTGCTGAGACGCTTCTCAAAGAGGACGGACATCTTTTTTACGAAACAACACATGCTTTTTCCGGTGATGCGCTTATTGACTTCTCACTGCAAGAAAGTCGAAAATTTGGTGACACCACAATCAATATTTTAACTCGAAAGTAACCTCGGCATAAAAAAAACCGTACAACACTTTCTCATGTTGTACGGTTTGAAGATAAACCATAAAACGGTTATTAGAGCTTCTTTCCGTCTTTATAACGAACAGACTCAATAAGAGACCCAGACTCATCAAAACGCTTTTTAACACCGTTTAAAACGCCTTCAGCAAAGTGTTGCTCAAGTCTTGGCGATCCGTTTTCATAGTACTTATAAAAGGCTCCATGCTGCTTTCCACTTTTATAGTTTCCTGAGAAAAGCAGTGTTCCATCTGCAGCAAAGTCTTTTGCTTCACCATCAAGCTCACCTTCTTTGTAGCTATACATACTGCAAAGCGTACCATCTTCATAAAAGCTTCGCTCGATGCCATCTTTTTTATCATTTACAAAATGCACTTCTCTTTCAACAGCACCTTTTGGATAAAAATACCGAGCCATTCCATTTCTGACATCTTTTTCATATGCCATTTCAGCTCGAAGGCGACCGCTTTTCGTGAAAAGCTTTGCGAGTCCATCTTTCACACCGCTTTTATACAGCGTAACGGCAACTCTATTTCCTTGATCATCACATTCGATAACCTCGCCTTCTAATACTCCGTGCACGTATTGCTCTTCATGAAGGCAGACATTTTCATCTTCTTTTTTCAAAAAGACGCGGTGAGGTCCATGTTTCTTATTCATTTCGTAATATGTCACAACCTCATGACCTTGAGGTGTTTTTTCAAAGAAACGCCCATGCAGCTTTCCTTTTGCATATTCTGACTCAGCAAGGAGCTCCCCATGTTCATCCCATGAACGCTTTACACCATCAATTTCTCCATTTGTGTATTGTATAACCGTTTGAACAAAACCATTTGGAAAGAACGTTTTTTGTTCCCCGTGTAGCATTCCTTCTTCATTATAGAAAAACGTTTTTGCTACCTGCTGATTTCCGTTTTCATCTCTAGGATATAGCTCTTTTTGAGCACCGGTTGGTACACCTTTTGTAAAGTGTCTTTCAAAGAGTGGCGCTCCATTTCCGTAGTATCCCAGCGCATCACCTTCTAGGAAATCTTCGCGAAAAAATGCCTTCTGCTTGAGCTGACCACTCTCGTAGTATTCAAGGTGCTCTCCATGTTTTTTCCCATCAACAAAAGAAAGTATCTCTCGAGGTTTTCCATTAGCAAAAAACCGTTCAACCACACCATCTGGCTTTCCATCAACGTAGGTAAGTTTTGTAAGCACTTCCCCTTCAGAAGAATACTCAACAAATTCACCTTCATTTTTCCCATTTACAAAAGCACACTCAATTTTCTTTTGTCCGTTTGGATACCACTCGCTTTGTTCTCCGTGTAGCTTTCCATCCACAAACTGTTGGCTTCGCATTTCCTGCCCATTATCATACCATACGTGCACAGGGCCATGGAGGGTGTTGTCTTTATACATTCCTTTGTAGCTAAGCTTCCCATTTTCAAAGTACTCTTCATACTTTCCGCTTTTCTTGCCATGGCTATATTCAGCAACAACCTTTACTCTTCCATTTGGGAAAAACTCTTCTTGGGCACCATCAAGTTTTCCACCTGTGTAATGAAATACAGATTTCAGATTTCCATTCTCATATCCCTCAAGAAAACGCCCTTCAAAAGCGTTCTCTACAAGTGTATACTCGCCCTTCAGTGATCCATTTTCGAACCACTCTTTTATAGGCTTCTCAAGCGCACCTTCTTTTGAATAAAATGCTTCATACGCTTTGTTTCCACTTTCATAGTTTCTGTAGTGATGCCCAATCTTTATGCCTTCTCTATAGAGCTCTTTTCCAATCGTTTTTCCAGACCGATCATAGTGAAAATGCGTACCATCAGCCTTTCCATTTTTATATGCACCGACATACGACTCTTGGTCATTCTCATGGTATTGAACATGTGTACCAAAAGGGACTCCCCTTCGGTAATCTCGTATCTCCTTCACATTTCCACCCTTAAAAAAGCGTGTCACAGCGCGCTTTTTTGCTGAAGAGTCAAGCTCACCATTATCATAGATATATTCAGCGGCAATGCTTCCATCTTCATAAAATTCTTGGTGAAGGCCCTCTTTTTTTCCAAAGGCAAACGTGCCTACTTCTCTTCTTTGACCAGACTCGAACCATGCTTCTGCTTTTCCTTGGAGTACGCCTTCTTCAAACTGTTGCTCTAGCGCTTTTTGACCATTTTCATGATACGTAACATGCGGTCCGTGCTGCTTATCAGACTGAAAAGACGCGAGCTGTTTTACCGTGCCGTTTGGATAGAGCTCCCGTACACTTCCATGAAGAAGTCCATGATCAAATGTTCGAATAATATGTGGCTGTCCTTTGTCAGTAAAGGTAACAGACAACCCGTGTGGAACAACTGTTGTCTTGTAGCGGACATATGCAGGGTGGTCTTTCCCAACAACAACTAAGTCTGTCTCCTCTCCTTGAACACCCGGCTGAGAAAATTCAACTCGCTTCACAGGGACTTTGTTTCCATTGTCATCTTCACTTAAAAAAATGACTTTTTTTGGATTTCCGTCTTGAAAATACTCCAAAACTTGAGGCTTCCATTCAGGTTGACGAACAAGAAGGTGTGTTCGCACAGGTTGAACTAGCTCCGTTTGGTCTGCTGCGACAAGGGTCGCTGCGGTACATAGTATTACGAAAAATTGGAGAACTCTCATACCACCCCGGTGTTTTTTTCGTGCAACTATAACAACTGTAGGGGAATTTTGTGAAACTTTTCCCGATGTTTTACTGTGAGTGTTTTTTCTCTCGTCCCTTGTGGAGTAAATCGAATCGTTATTTTATCGAGCTGTTGCCCATCAACAAGAAAAGAGTCGACTGCTGTAAATTTTTTACTATATGTAAAAAAATACGTATCTACAGGTATTGCCTCATCTGTTGTTCGCCTCAACTCGACCCCCTTTTTTTGCTGCGAAAGATGCACTTCTATTACCCCTCCGTGTATGGAAGCGAGACGAGCTGATGCAAAAATCTCTTTTGCAATCTCACTCGATGCATGCTGAAAACGGTACTCTTGGACAAGCTTGTAAATATTTGTACCAAAAAGAGAAGAGACCATGGCAATGAGACAAATCACTACCATGAGCTCAAGGAGAGTGAATCTTTTACTCGTCGTCACTGTCTGAGAGCCAAGGGTAGTAGTCAGATTTCTTCTTTCCCTTTTTATCAATGTATTTTTCGAGATTTTTAGACTTAATCGTGATTTCATCTTTTATTTTTTTGATCTCGAACTTCGAACCCCATCCATCTTTTAACAGCTCTTTGACTCGCTTGACGAGACCGGTTTTCTCCAGTTCTTTTTCGATATTGTTACATATCTCTTCAATATCACCGGTTTCTGCGATTCGCAGTTGAATGAGCTCATACACTTTTGAAATAGCTTGCTGTGTTTTAAATGCTTTTCCTTCCTCTAAGCTGCCTTTCATGCTGTATCCAATCACACCACCGATCAAACTAATAATCAAAATAACCAGCATGATTTCCATAAGTGTAAATGCGTGTCTTCGTTTTTTCATAGTGCTCCTTATTGTAATACAGCGCTCATGTCACTCATTGGGAGAAGAACTGCGATGAGAACGACTCCAACAATGATACCGAGGAATAAAAGGATAATTGGTTGCAACATTGTCGTAAACCTTGTGAGTGATCGCTCGAGTTCCTCATCATAGATCGTTGCAATAGAGGACAACATTGCTTCTATGTTCCCCGACTCTTCTGCAACAGAAAGCATCCTAAGAAAGAGTGGAGGAAAAAGTGGATATTTTTTCAAAGTTGATGCGAAAGACCCGCCTTTTAAAGCTGTTTCTCTTCCATCGTCTATTGCCTCTCTCATTTTTTGGAGTGAGACGACTTGTATTGATAGCTCAAGCCCCTCAATGAGAGGAACACCACTTTTTAAAAGAAGAGAAAGAATGTTTGAAAAACGCAGCAGTGAGGACTGGATAAGGATTCGTTTGAGAATTGGAGTGTTGAGAAAGGCTTTTTCGATATAAGCTTTCCCCTTAGTTGTTTGTGCAAACAAGAGAGCAGAAATAACCACACCGATAGTACCCAAAGCAACAAAAAGAACATTTTCAGACAAAAAATCACTTATCTGTAAAACAGTATATGTAATTGGATGAAGGTTTTTTCCCTCAAACATCTCTTTCATTGTTGGTATTAAAAAGAAAAAAAGAACGATGAGGACAGCACTACAAAAACAAAAGAGAAACAGTGGATACATTAAAGATGAAAGTAGCTGCTTTTTTAATTTTTGTTGTCGTCCGTACAGCGTTTCAATATGCTGAAAGACCTCACAAAGTTGACCCGTTTGCTCTCCCGCTTCGACAAGCGCGCAAAACACCTCATCAAATGAAGTGGTATGACGTCGAAGAGCGGAGGAAAGATTTTTTCCAAGTTTTACCTGCTCTGCAATATCAAGGTATATTCTATGCTCTTTTGTGCGAGAATACTTTTCTTCTATCGTCAGTAATGCTTCATAGAGAGGAAGTCCGGAAGAGAGCAGCATCGAGATATCTCTGCTAAACTGAACTTTTTGTGCAGAGTTGAGCGGCGTTGTAGAACTTCCCCCTCGATATTCCTTCACAAAGGTAATAAAAAGGTTTTCTTTTTTCAGCTTTTGCTTTGCAAGATCAAAAGAATCAGCATTTATGAAGCCGGTTGTTTTTTTTCCGGAGCTCGTAACTGCTTCATATTTATACATCGCCATGGTGAGTCACCCGCATCACTTCTGTACTTGTTGTTAGACCAGAGAGCATACATGAAATAGCTTCATTTTTTAAGGATGACATTCCATCTTCATATGCACACTTTTGCATAGACACTGCATCAACTGAGTGTAATATCTGCTGCTTTATTGCTTGAGTGACCTGCATACACTCGTAGATTCCGACCCGCCCAGCATATCCTGATCCAAAGCACGAATCACACCCTTCTCCGACATACAATACACCTTCTACAAGGTCTGTACGTTGAATCCCAAGATCCTGAAGTTCTTGATCAGTCGGAACATATGCTGTTTTACAAGCTGGGCATGTTCTACGTAATAGCCTTTGTGCTAAAACGGTTAACAATGATGAAGACAAAAGATACGGCTCTATCCCCATATCGACAAGCCGAGTCACTGCGGATGGGGCATCATTAGTATGGAGCGTGCTCAGCACCAGATGACCCGTGAGAGATGCTTGAATAGCGATATCAGCCGTTTCTTTATCACGTATCTCCCCAACCATGACAACATCTGGGTCTTGTCGTAAAATATGGCGAAGGCCACGAGAGAACGTAAGGCCTATTTTTGGATTTACCCCAATCTGGGCAATACCGGGAAGCTTATACTCGACAGGATCTTCAGTCGTCATGATATTCACTTCTTTTGAGCTAATCTCAGAAAGCGCACTATACAGTGTCGTTGTTTTCCCGCTTCCAGTTGGGCCTGTCACAAGGATGATCCCTTGATTGCTTTTTATTGCAGATCGAAATATTTGAAGCGTCCCCTCTTTCATTCCAATCCGATCAAGTCCAAGGACAACATTGCCTGTATCCAAGATACGTAAAACAATTCGCTCTCCAAAAACAACAGGCACTGTGCTGACACGGAAATCAATACTCCGAGCCCCCATAGCAAGCTTTATTCTTCCATCTTGCGGCAATCTTTTCTCAGCAATATCCAGTTTTGCCAGTACCTTGACACGAGTAGAAAGCTGGGCTTGAACCTCTTTTGGAGGAGTATGCCTTTCCTGAAGAACACCATCGATTCTATACCGAATCATTAACCCAGACTCGGTTGGTTCAAAGTGAATGTCTGAAGCACCCTGCTCTATTGCTTCTAAAAAAATGAGGTTTAAAAAGCGAATAACGGGAGAATCACTTGAGTTGTCGAGAAGATCTATTTCTTGGTCTCCAACCTCCTCATGTACTCCACTCTCCAAATCATCGATACATGAGTTTGTCTCATCGTCATTCCGATGATAAACCTGTTCTATACACGCATCAATGGCTTCTTTTGTGGAAGCAACAACAGAAATATCCTTTCCTAAAAAAAGGCGCAGCTCTTTGAGCGCTTCGTAGTCCTCTGTATTTGATACGGCGATTTCGAAAAATCCGCTCTTTTCACTCAACGGAATCATCGACACTTTCTTTGCGAAAGCATACGGGATTTTTTGAATTCGATCTTTTACAAATGGGGTTTGAAAAAGGCCAGTATTATCCATCCACAGAACCAAACAGGAGTTTAAAACTGTTTACAAAAAGTTTTTGTTTTTTTGCATTTTTTGCTTGCTGGATTCGTTCAAGAAATTCAGGAATATCACCAGGTCTCTGCATTAACAGATCGTACCTTAACTCTTTCATTTGCTGATCATCATCATCAATGATATGCGGGGTAAGAAACATAAACATTTCGGTGACTTTATCCGTCATTTTTGATGTTCCAAAAAACTTCCCAAGACCTGGAAGCTCTCCCAAGAAAGGAATCTTATCAGAAGAATCTTCAGCTACCTTCCGTTGCAACCCACCTAAAACAACCGTTTCACCGTCCAAGATACGAACATGATTGACAACGTGACGTCTGTTCACATCCGGCCGGCTGTTTGCGTTACTTTTTACAGTATCAAAAGAAACATTGGTCTCGAGCGTAACAAACCTTCTTGACTCACCCTCAATGACTTGAGCTTCATGAATTGTTGGAGTAACAACAATGTTTACACCATACTGCGCACGCACAAAAGAGTTCTCAAAAGTGATACCACCATTTGTTTCAATGGGGGCAGCACCGCTATTTATCGACAATTCTTCCACATTAGAAAACTGTGCCGGAGTTTGGTTCAGTGTCAGGATTGTTGGCGATGCATTTATTCGAACATCATCCTGTGACATAAGAAAATTGTACGCTAAATCAAAAGATGGAAAATGCTTCGTTTTTGGCCTCGAAATGAAAAAATCAAGAATACCACCTGTTTTTTCATGATCATAGTCTAAGCCAGTTTCATGTACGTGCTTAGAGTTGCTCCCAATTTTTAAAAGATTCAGCCCAAAATTATTCTGGTTGGTTGTCATTTTTTCGAACAAAAGTACCTCAACCTGAACCATTTTCTTCGGCTTATCAAGTTTTGACAAAAGGTCTTTGATTTGAGCGAGTGTATCCTTTCTGACAACAATCATTATTGCTCCAGTTTGAGGATATGGAACAAAATTTTGAGACGTTGAGATGACTTTTTGTGCAGCAGCTGTAGTAGGAACTGTAACCGGAGTTGTAACAACAGGTGGTGCTGAGGGTGTTCCGTACGTTGGATATGCTGTTTTACTTTCTTCCTTTTTGAGCTCTCTTTGCGCCTTTGATGGCTCTTCCCCCGGTGTATCTACAATAGTTCCAATGAGGGAGGCGTAGACTTTTTCAAGCATTGCCGCCACCTCAATGGGGTCGCTATGCTTACACGTGTACCAATACACCGCCATTTCTGATGGATCTGAGATTTGCCCCTCTGTCGCTTCAATCACTTCTTCAGCTCTTCGAACTAATTCTCTTGGACCGACAACAGCAAGTGTCGACTCTCCTTGAAGTGTCATGATTGAAAGTTCTTCACTAATACCCCGTGTAAGAGAGAGTCGCTTCTTCGAATCATCAAAAAATGCCTTTAGAATTTTTTCCATTTCTTTTGCAGAAATTTTTGTTAAGGGAAAAACTCGACTTTCTCTTCGATCAGCTTCTGACCATACAGTTTGGTAGAGAGTAACCAGCTTTTTTATATCTCGAACAGAAGAAATGAGAGCAACTTTTGTTCCAATTTGGTAGACAGTTCCCATTTTTGTATCGCGAAACCGATCAAAAAACTGTGCAGCTGACTTCGATCTTTCAGGCTCACACTCAACCACATAGACAATTCGTTTATTATCCGGGAGCATGTAAAGATCTTCTTTCGACGAAACAATTGCATCAACAGCTATCAAGTCTTGCTTGAGTAAAACAAGCTGTCTTGTAAACGGGTTTATCTCCCGAATCCCAACTCCATTTTGATGAAGAATCCCCTCAATTAAATCACTCCACGACTCACGAGGAATAGACACTTCTGAGTGCATATGAATCTTCATTGATCCCACTTCTGATGGAATAACATAAAGAAAATCAGGTGCCCCATATTCCATAACAAGCTGTGATATCGTCGACTCTTCTTGGTCAAAAAGGCCGTAACTTTCAGGTCCACCAGTGGCTCGTTGCTCTTTTTTCCATTTCTTTTCTAAATCGGAAATTTCACTTCGAATGGAAACAACGCGATCTCGTAGTTCTTTATAGCTTTCAAGTGGTGCATTTGACTCAACATGCTTTGCAACTTGTTCAAACGACAAAGAAAGCTCATGTCGAAGAGTGGACAACCTCTTATTGAGATCTGTGAGGGGCTTTCTAAATCGATCTGCATGGTTTTCAGCAAAGGAAGCTTCTTTCTCTTCTATTGAGATTGCAGAAAGAAGCATAGGCACACAAAGGAGGGTAGAAAGCCATCGTTTCAACATCATAAATCGTCTAGTTCCTCAAGCAGTTCTTCAAGCTCAGGTGGAAGCTCATCATACGAGTCGTTCATAGCATCCTCTCGACGCGCTCTTCCTGTACTTTTTTGCTTTGAGACCTTTACCGGAAGTTCAACTCGCTTCTCAGTACTTCGTGTCTCATCAAAGAGATGTCCTGCAAACACACTCTCTTTCCCTTTTTGAACAATCCCTTCAAACACAAAGAGCATACCACATTGCATATAATTTAGAAGCCCTTGAAATGCTTCTTTCTCATCAATGAGCTCCCAGCGGTCCTTGCGACGAATAAGAAAATCGCCAGGATGAAGAAGTTTCGTTTTTTTTCCAAGCTTTACAAGAGCTCGTTTTCTTCCACGAACACGAATGTCTTTAAACAAATCTTCAGGTCGAACGGGAAGGGTCTGAGGAGTTTTTGGTCGAAGCAGTATCTCCCGGTACTCCTTGCCGCATTTGTCCCACACCTGAAGAACAGCCCTCGATAGCTCAACCTCTTTTATTCTAACGAGAAAGCACTCTGCATTTTCAGGTTGTGTCAGTGGCACAAGATGCTCTCCTTGCAGCGTAAAGACACCTCCTACATCAATTGGATAAATGTGCGTTTTGATATGACCGAGCCGTGCAACCCTTCCTTTCTCTTTATACTTTTCCACACCAAACTTCGCGAAAAGAACGTCTGGTGGATATAACTCGAGTCGTTCAACCCGTTTGCAAAACTCAACAAATTCATCTGAGGTCTCTTCATGTACAACTCCGGGAAAGTCGTTTGTCGGAAACGTGTGTGAGGTTTTCAAAACCTCTTCTCCTGAGGGAGTAACAACTGAAAGATCAAGTCGTGCGTGCGTTCCATTTTCAAGAAGCGTTAAGGACAGAGGTGTTTCGTGGTCGGCTTTTACAAACCCCTGGGATGTAAAGGATAAAAAGCAACGCGTGTTATTTTTGAGGTAATAAAAAGGAGCATTTTTAAACGAAAAATACTTTCCCATTTCAATACGATCCGGTCTCGGCGGCCTTTGATAGCAATGAATACTATTGACAAACTCTGGCAAGAAAAGTGTTTCCTGAAGCGTTTTGGCTTCAAAGGGAGAAAGGGTAAGGACAGGAAAGTCATTGCTCTTTTTACATTCTGTTTTTACTGCTCGAACTTCAGGCACTTCTACATCCATGTTCATTTGGAAAAACAAGAATGGTACCCAAGAAGCTATAGAGAGAAAAAACACAAAAGCTGCAAAAAAAGTCAGCTTTCGCGTGAGGACACTCAACGGTTTTTCGAGAAGAATTGAATCCATACAAACACACTTCGTAGTAAGACGTCCGTATTGTAGGGAAAACCCCATAATTTCGAAAGGAGGAAGAGGGAAAAATGTGGAGCTCATTCAACGGTTTGAAATCGAAGAATTAACTTTTATTTATCCAATAGAAAAAAAAGTACTATTTATAAAAAAATAATTTTATTAATATAAAATAAGAAAAGGGCATGGGATGGCTATGCCTGTATTCACTGCAAAAAAGATTCGAAAATCTTTCTTTGTAGGAGGATTGTTTCAAACATTCTGTGGAATGAAAGACAATATGTGCTTTTATCCCAACGAGAAGAGGTATAGGGGTTATGCCTGAAGAACATAATGATCACGAAAAAAAAGACGGTGTAAGCGTTCAAGAAATTGAAAACTTTGGAAAAAAGTATCGATTTGAGCTTGCTTTCCTTGTTTTCTTCGTTCTGGCAACATTTTTTACGTTTGCATTTTGGGGTGCTGCATGGAGTGTGTATCTCTGTGGCCTCGGCGGAGTCATAGGAATATGGCTTCCTGAAAAAATCGCAAGCCTCTCAAAAGCAACGTTTAACTTTGTCTTTAAACAAGAAAAAGTTACGCAGATTATTCTTGCTGTTGTTGGCGTTATTCTCTCCGTTTTTCTAGCACCACTTATCTTTTTGGCTCTAGGCCTCATGGGTGGAATGGGGATATTTCGTCAGGGATATAAAGGCGCTGAATAACAAACGTACTTGCGTGCACTACGGTCGTCTGAGCTACTAAAGGCATAGTATGTCGTTCTTTCTTGCGGCCTCGTAGGAACCCCACAATCTCTTACAAGGGTAGACAGGTATTTCCTGCTGCCCTTCTTCATATATCTATGATATCGGACAAAAGAGTAGATACGCAGCATTGAAACACAACGCTCGTTTAGAGCGCTTTTTCACGCGCATGAATATAATCTAAAAGTGAAGCTGACCCAACTGAAAATTGCGCGAGGAAGTCAGCTTTATGCTGATGGTCTGTTGTTGCAACCACTTCTTTTCTCGATGAATTCCCAATAAACTCTTTCAAGGCTGTGAGCGCCTTGAGTTCAGCTTCTCGAAGATCGAGCTCTTTATACAATGTTGCAATACGTAGCAGGTTCATTGCCATAAGATGACTTGATCGAGCCATGATGACATCACTCCCATTCCACAAGGAGGGATCACAGCGTAGTTTTTCCTCAAGTTTTTTTGACAGCGTCAAAGCATCTTCAAGCTTCTCTTCTTGAATGAGAAGCGTACCTTGAACAAACTCAGCATGATATGGAGCATGCTCTTTCATTTTCTTTACAGCTGTTTTAGCAAGGACAACCCCTTTTTTTGAGGCACCAACAGTAAACAAATGCTGTATAAGTTTGTGTTCGTTTCCAAGGGTTAAGCTAGGGTATTTTTTCACCTCGTTTTGAGCGAGCCTAAAAAGGGCTTCATCAAAGTCTTGTTTCTTGAGAAATGCCTGAATACTTCCGTCATACTCTCTCTCCAACAAAGTGGTACCACTCTTTTTTTTGGTAGTATAGATACCAACAAATGAAAGGCTAAAAAGAAGAAGAAAAAAAACCTGGAAAAGCCGCTTATAACTCGCTGCTTTTTCGATAAGAAGATGCAGTTTCAAATTATCCCTACGGTGTTTTTCAAAAAAGACTACGTCATTCACAGCAAAAAAGCAAGGCGATAAATATTACCTAGGCATTTTCACACGAAGAGTCAGCGCATTCAGAATAACAGACACAGAGGAAAGAGCCATAGCAAGACCTGCTACCATTGGATTCAGATACCCAAAGGCAGCAAAGAGAATACCAATAACGTTGTAAATAAACGCAAAAAAGAGGTTCTGCCACAGCTTTGCCATAGATATTTTGCAAAGGGTTATAAATGCCTGAATGCTTTTTGCAGGATCGAGCAAAATACCTATATCAGCAGCTTCCATAGCAACATCTGTTCCGGTTCCAATTGCAATCCCAACATCTGCTGCCGCAAGAGATGGGGCATCATTTACTCCATCTCCAACCATCGCCACAATTCCCTTTTCCTTATACTCGTTAACAATCTGAAGCTTTTCTTCAGGAAGCTTCTCTCCGTACCACGTATCTGGATGGACAATAGCAGCAATCCGTTCGACAGAAGACGTTGTATCTCCGCTGAGCATAGCTGTTTCTATTCGCAATCTTTTAAGACTTCTCATGAGTTCAGGCATACCATCACGGATTGAGTCTTCAAGAAAAAATGCACCAAGAAACTCTCTTTCTTGAGAAATATAGACTGCATTTGGGCTTGGAGGAGGAAGGTCTTGTACACCATGTTCTTTTAAAAACCGAAGAGAACCCATGTAGTGCATTTTTTTGTCTATCATTCCCTCAATTCCCTTTCCGGGAATCTCTCGAAACCCATCAACTGCAACCTCTTTTTGATCTTTTGCGTATTCTGCACACGCTTTAGAAAGAGGGTGATGTGAACGAGCTCCGAGCGCTTTTCCTATTTTCAGAACAGGCCCGTCTACAGAAGTAACTGTATGATCTCCTGAAGTAACAACCCCTGTTTTGTCAAACAGTATACTTTTAATAGAGGCTCCTCTTTGGAGTGCCTCAAAGTTTTTTATAAGAATACCAAAGTGAGCAGCTCTCGTCGTTGCAACGAGAATAACTATTGGTGTTGCTATCCCAAGTGCACATGGACAGGCAACGACAAGAACAGATGCAGCATTAAGAACTCCTTCTCGCACTGATCCTAAAAATACACTCCATATAACAAAAGTAGACACACTGAGCAAAAGAACAAGAGGGACAAAAATAGAGGTTACGAGGTGCACAAGGTTTTGTATTGGAGCCTTACTTTCTGAAGCTTCTTCAACAATTGCTATGAGCTTTTTAATATAGGTTGCTTTCGGATCTTTCGTAACAATGATTTCGAGCGTACCATCATTAATAAGAGTTCCCGCAAAAATAGGGTCATTTTTTTCCTTAGATTTTGGAAGAGACTCTCCTGTAAGCAGAGACTCATCAACTGATCCTGTACCTGAAAGGACAGCGCCATCAACAGGGATTTTTTCTCCCGGCTTTACCCGGACGATATCACCTTGTTCAAGCTCATCTAAAGAAACATGTACGAATGTATCGCCCTCCTTTTTGAGCGCTCCATGTGGAAGCTTCGATACAAGCGCCTGTAGACTCCCATGCGCTTTTGCTTGTGAGTACGCTTCTAAAAATCGCCCGACAAGAATCAAAGCAATCAAGACACCCACCGTTTCAAAATAAAGCTCCTGTTCCTGCAAAAGAGCAAGAGCAACACTATAGAGGTAGGCCGAAGAGGTTCCCAAAGCAACAAGGGTGTCCATAGTTGCTGTTTTTCGCTTGAGTGCTGCATATGTTCCTACAAAAAACTCTTTTCCAAATCCAAAGAGAAGTACGGATGCAAGAAGAAATTGGATCCACGTTGGGAGCTCGATATTGAGATCAAGAGGCATCAAAAGCATAGGAACAAGCAGAGGGAGAGAAAGAAGAACTGCAAGCAGAGCTTTCCCTCCGGCTTTCCAGAGCGAACCTTCTTTTTCATGATCTGTTAATGTATAGCCGGACGCCTTAAGCCGCTCTTTTGCATGTTCTATAGCATCAGATGAACTCGAGTGAACAGTCAGCGTTGATGTGGCTGCTGAAACATGACACCCTTCAATACCCGGAGTTGAGGATGTAATCTGCTCTATTTCAGCTGCGCAGGAGGCGCAACGCATCCCTTCTATGTGAAACCGCATCGAATAATTCCCTCGCAATGGTACGGTGTCCAGATGAAAATGGGAGTGTATGCAGCGCATCAACTCCATACCACGCACCATAAGGGAGAGGAATCTCCTCGTCAATGAAAAAAAGTGTCGGAAAAAGGTCTACGGTATGATGTGTAAACCCGTGTCTAACACGCTCAGAAGCACCCTTTTTTTGTAAATCTGCTTTACATAGCAACGAGTGAGAAACAATATCAAAATCATACGGGAATTGCCAAAGACCTTGCATAACGCCTTTTCGCTCTTCCTTAAATACCCAGACTTTTTCCTTGCAAAGAAGCAGAATAACCTCTCGGCGGAGATAGACTTTTTCTTTTGGAGGTTTTTTGACAGGAAGTGTTTCAGCAATGTCTTTTCCAAGACAGTGTCTCCTCAATGGACATGTATGACATCGTGGATTTTTCCCACAGACTTTTTGTCCAAATTCAATGAGGCCCTCAGCAACAATATGTGGATCCTTTTCCGGAATCCAATATGAGGCCAACTCTTGCATTTTTTTCTTCCCAAATGCCGTATCCCCCCTTTCTGTAAACCTATGTATTCTTGAGAGGACTCGTATAACGTTTGCATCAATTGGCAGAGCTCTTTTACGAAATCCGAAGCACTGAATTGCAGCGACGGTATATGGGCCCAATCCGGGAATTTTAAAGAGAAGCTCTTCCGTAGAGGGCATATTCCCTCCGTGATAGGAAACAATATGTTTTGCTGCCTTGTGAATATTTCGAACGCGTGAATAGTACCCCAGCCCTTCCCACAGCTTAATAAGTTCGTCTTCATCCGCCTCTGCAACAGCCTGAATAGATGGAAGCGCTTCCATCCATCGAGAAAAATACAATACAACGCGTTGCACTTGCGTTTGCTGCAGCATGACTTCAGAGATCCATACCCTATAAGGGGTGGGTTGCTCTCTCCAAGGATATTCACTTCGTTGATCAACAAACCACTTTGAAAGTGTTTCAACCTGTTCTGACAAAAACATAGCAAATAGTATACAGTGAAAAGAAAAGAGGTGCAATGTGTCACTTGAAGATGTTGTCGTACTTGTTGAAAAAGAGCATCGACTCTACCAAGAATGGTTAAGTGCACTCGGAGAAATTGAGGCGCTTTCTCTCCAAGTGGGAGCAAAAAGGCACATAGGTGGTGAGGTAGAAGTGCTTCAAGCAATTACAGGGAATATTAAAGAAACACAGTGTGTGTACCGTGAAGCAGTTTCTCGTTTTACAAAAAACCACTCACAAGAGCTTTCTCATGAAGATCCCTTTGTCGTCGAACATATACTCTCTCTTTTCGAAAGCATCGAGCTATTACAAAAAAAAATTTCTCAAAAACACAACGACCTGCAATCCCACTATCCAATACAACAAGCTGAGACGACACAAATACCCATCCAAGTAGCACTAGACTCTTCAATGGATCTTTTACATACACTTATTCGGAAGCCATAGACAGTGGAGGCACTGGCACAACATGTGAACCATCCTCTTTACTCCATGGTAAAAACTCACCAATAACAGTCAAAACAGAGGCCGGTAGCGCATACCTTCCCCTTGAGAATAAAAAATGCGGCAAAGGACAGCTGCTCACGTTGAGGTAAGCAAGACGCGGCATCCTCATTTGAATATTTTCAAATAACAGCGCACCGAGGCGAATGCCTTGTAGTTCAAGGAATTCAACGTGTTCAAAGCCATTTCGAAGGTAGGCGACCCTTCCTTCAGTCAGAGACATACAGTCATTCAGTTTGATACGACATAAACTGTCTTTTGAATCAGCAAGAAACTCTAAATTTTCTACCCTACTTTTTGAAAGATCTAACGTACGGAGATTTACAAAACAAAGGCTTTTCTCAGGAGTATCAGGACACTGCTTCCAGCTCAAAGTGCGTAGGTTTTTGGAAGGGATATACCCTAAGAAAGAAGAAGAGTTTGTCACCCCGTCTAAAATAAGCTCACTGCAGGAGCCTAAAGAAGAGAGTATGCTTTTAAATGCCTCATCGGTAAATGAACACCGAGAAAAGTCTACTGTATGTGCCCCCTCGACTAGAAAACATAAAAGAAGACATTGTTCTTCTGTAAGCGTGGTAAAATCCACATTTTTAAAACGAATACCACCAGAATACCCCTGACGAAGCGCTTCTTCAAAAAGGTGTATACCATGTGCAGAATCACATACAGTCATCTCCCGCAACCTTGCCGGGTAGCTCTCAAGAAAGACCTCTATTGAAAAATCTCCATCTATTACGAGTGTTTCAATATTTCGACAGAGCGAAAAAAGGGTTTCAAATGATGTTTTTGCTTCGGATACTTCGGAAACATCGAGTGCAACAACGTTATTGACTTTCCACTCCTTCTCCTCAACATCTTCTAAAAAAGATGAAAGCGTAGACGCTTTCCCCATTTCTTGGAGCATATGAGAATACGCCTCTTGAAGAGAAGGGTCTCTTTGGGCAGAAGGTGAGCGCATACAATGAACAACGGTCCAAGAAGGGTACGATCCCGGCAAATCTCTTAGACGCTCATGCAGCGGAAAAGAGTTTAATACATTTTTTGAAATAGAGGTTATAGATGAAATTCGCTTTGCTTCTTCACTCTTTGAACCAGAAGGCTCACCATAAAGCATCATTGTAACAAGGCGAGAAAGATCTCTTGTTGCTAATACTGATTCACTTGCTGCCATACTACCTCTTTCGGCACTATTTTACTCTATTTTGTGTATATTTTCATTGCGAAGTATTTTTTTTACTTTCATATATAATACTAAAAAATTAGATCGATGCCTCTCTCAGTTGCCGGGTTTCTTTACGGACCATCCTCCCAGTTTTATGATCACATAGCTCCTTTGTGTGTGTACCTCGACATCCCTCTCATCGTTACAGAAAAAAAAGTCTCTGAGCACCTCCAAAAGATATACCCTTCTTTGATTATTTATGAATACTCTTATCTAGATGTAGCTCAGCATGTTGTCGCTCGATTTGATGTCATCCTCTCTTGCCATCCAAGAAATCACATCGAAGGAATGTTTGGATTCACCGAGATAATGCTTCAAAAACAGCTCGTCTACTTTTTTGTTCCCCATGGCAACTCAGATAAAGGGCACCGCTCAGAACTTATCGAGTGTATTCGAGAGGAGTCTCTTGTTTGTGTTTACGGAGAAAAAATGCTCGATTTTTTTTCAGAGAAAGGGGCTCGTCATCACCTTTTTGGTTATGTCCATCTCGGTAACTATAGAGAACAGGTCTATGCTAAACTTCGCCCACACTTCCAAACCCTTCTCTCACACCTCGCCCCCCTTGACGCTCGGAAAAAAACGGTGCTTTTTGCTCCTACATGGGATGACGCAGAGGACTCAAACTCTCTTTTTGGAGCGATAGATGCCTTGCTAACAGAAAAGCCGGATGACATCTCTCTCATTGTAAAGCCGCATCCAAATACGTTTCAAACACATCCGGCTAAGATGACCCGCCTGGAAGCAGAAATCGAGCAGATTGAAGATGTTTTTTTTATTAAAGAATTTCCAGTCATCTATGCTCTTCTGGACCGAGCTGATATATACATCGGTGATATGTCCTCTGTTGGATACGACTTTTTGACATACAACAGGCCAATGTTTTTTCTTAATCCAAACAGAAGAGATCCAAAAGAAGATCGAGGGCTTTTGTTAACACGCTGCGGTGAGGTTATTTTTCCGGAAAGCTACGACGCACTGTATGAAATCATTGAACACCCACAAACAGAGCTGAAAAAACTGCGGCATGATATGCATTATTATACATTTGGCTCTCCCGTCTCACAGGAAGGAATAAAAAAAAGGATACTGACCCTCAGCGAGCAGTTTCTTCAAACACAGGATCCAAAACAGTGACGTGCGAGAGTTCGTGCAGGCTACCCGCAGCAGCGGCTGCTTCTATTGCGTATGCCGTTGCCCCCTCTTCAAGTGGGTAGACTTTTGTCACATATCCAACAAGAAGCCCTCTTGGAAAGATGCCATCATACCCTGTTGTAATAAGCGTATCACCAACTTGAATAAGTGGTTTTGGCGTTTCTTTTCCCATTGAGGTGTACGGAATACCACTCCGAAGGTCAAGTGGTGGACCTTCTTCATCAGCAAAGTCGTAATTAAACCCTTCACCGACCAGTCTGTAGCTATAGCTTCTCCACAGTGGAGAGCTCCTTCCTCGAATGACACCTTTTGCTAAAAGCTGCGGTGTCTTTTTCATCTTCATTTTTTTCTCTTTTAAAAGAGTATAGAGCTCCTCTAGCGAGGTATCATGACTACTTAATAGTCGAAGAGAAAGATATTCGAGAAGTTCATCTACTTTCGATGTTAAGAGTCGCTCTTCATCGACTCCCCTTGAAACACGGACTGCGACAGGAAGCTGCTCATCTGTAATAAGACGCACAAGCCCCTTCCTCCCTCGGACTTCCTCAACAACACCAATAAGCGCATCTCCAAACACCACAGGGCTGTTTACTTTTAGATCTGGCGCCTCAATCCAAAGAAACGCATCCCACATGCTTGGATCTCGCTTAATTACAACACCTTGCTTTCCCTTACTCGACTCATATGCATGCAGTTTCTCGGTAAGAATGCTCAGCTTTTCTTCCAGTACAGCTGTATTTGTCGTGTGGGGCGGGATTTTCTCTTTTATTCGTTCTTGTGGGACCCACTTCCCTCCAAAGGTTTTCAGAGCAAACTGAGCTGATTTTGGAAGAATGAGCATAGAGAAAATAAAAACACCCAGCAGTATATGCGGCAAGTGCTTACTTCTTCTCAACGGTACACCTTTTTCAGAGAGTCAATAAAGTAGGCTATATTCTTTTTGCTGAGTCCTGCAATATTAATTCGAGACGATTCCGTCATGTAAATTGCGTACTCGCTTTTGAGCGTTCGAACGACATCAAGTGGAAACCCACACATAGAAAACATTCCATTTTGCCTGGTGAAAAAACTCCAGTCATGTTCAGGAAGCTCATGTTCAAGCGCTTTTTGAAGCTCCAGGCGAAGGCTTTGCACTCGAGACCGTACCTCTGTAAGCTCTTTTTTCCAGGAGGCTTCAAGTTCTTTATTTGATAAAATGGTTGAAACAAGCGTTGAGCCATGACGGGGGCAGTTCGAATAATTGGTTCTGATAAGCTTTCGTATGACACTACCAACAGGCTCAATAAAAGACGGATCATTTGCTACAACAACCAAGGCTCCTGTTCGCTCTCCGTAGAGCCCCATGTTTTTTGAGTAGGAATAGGCAATAAAAAACTCAAGCCCTGCATCAAGGAATGTTCGTACGGATACGGCATCCTCCTCAAGTCCTTCTCCGAACCCTTGGTATGCCATGTCAAAAAATGGAAACAGCGCTTTTTTCTTACATATTTCAGCAAGAACTTTCCATTGATCAGGCGTGGGATCGCACCCCGTTGGGTTGTGACATGATGCATGAAACAATACCGCAGAGCCGTCTGGTATGGACTCTATGCCTGTACGCATTTCAGAGAAATCGAGGGCTTTTGTGTCTTTGTCAAAATAAGGGTACGTATGTATTGCACACCCGGCTTTTTCAAAGATTGGAACGTGATTTACCCATGTAGGCGCTGAGACATACACCGGCTTTTTCAAATACTGCGCCACAAATTCAGCGCCCGCTGTTAGTGCACCACTTCCACCAACGGTTTGATTGACATAGCAGCGATCATGCACCTCCTCAAGTCTACCGGCCCCAAAAATAAGCTGGGCAGTGAGGTTGCAGAACGCGGTTTCCCCTCGGATTGCAAGGTAATCCTTGTTCGCTTCATATTTATGAAAGTTTTTTTCGACATCCTTCACAGCTTGAAAGACGACAGGAAGCCCGTCTTCAGATCGGTACACCCCAATACAAAGATTTGTTTTTTCTTTTCGTGGATCAATCTGAAACTCGTGGACTATTCCAAAAATTTGGTCTGGCGGAATGCAGGGAATATGTGTAAATGCAGACATGATTTACCAAGTGGTTTCGCTTGTTTGGGTGAACTCTAGTGGGATTTCAGCATGGCATGAGTGGTTCTCCACCTGCTTCACCTTCTCAAGATCAATCCTATACCCTTTTAAAAAATAATCAAGCAGTTCTTTTGGAGTATACTCGTTCATTGACCGATTATCTCCATACATGTTGGCAACCATATTCACCGGAATATTCACAACCTTAGACGATTCGTAAAAAAGCCCAACCAGCGCCCCATCAAACGTTTCTTTTTGTCTATGGACAAAGTCAAAGTTTGACCGCTCTTGCCACTCAGTCTCAAGCTCAGATGGGTTTGTATACGGCATACTCAAAAAAGCCTCTTCAATATCACTTTTTCGATACATCGTCATATCAAGTGTATTTGGGTAGCGCCAGTCAGCTTCTCCATCAGCAAATTTATATGCATAGACCCCTTCTGATACAGAACGAGCTTGTGGGATTTTTTGGGGAACATCAAGCATATAGCAATAATCAATGTTTTTCCCAAGTCTAAGGAAAACGCCATGTGCATGCGTTTTTTCTTGCAACGCGAGCGCAGCCTCTAGGTCGATGTCATCCTTCACAATGATATCATCAACCCCAAACAAGATGTGGCTGCTCGTTGACATCGTACCGCTGAATGCCATCTTGAGTAGCTTTTGCTTAAAGTCTTTTTTAGGGTCGGTTTTTGACTGGCGAACGAATGTGACGTGTGGGAATACTGATATCAAATGCTCATACGCACTCTCATACGGTTCATCAGCTCTGTACAACACAAATGTTTTTTTTACTCCGTGAAGGTGGATGGTAGAAGACTCGAGAAGGGCCATCAACTGCAAGGGCCTATTGTATGAAAAAACAACAAGATCACACGTCGGATTCTCTACCTCTTCTTTTCCAATAACCGTGCCTATCGAGGAGTATTGCTGATCTCCGTATGGCTCCCCTTCAAAGAGGGGTTCATCAATGTAGTATGTATGGTCTTGTGCACACGCAAAAACCGGTCGTACATACCCCTTTTTTGCGAAGGAAATACCTCGAAGCAATTCTCCCATTGGGATTTTTTTATAGAGTGATGCTAAAAAGGTAATACAAGGCCCCACCCTTTGAAGGGTTGTTGTGGCATCTAAAAGCTCTCCCTGGGAATACGGCTGTGCATAGAGCCCTGGAGTTTGCCCATATGTGCACCAGACGTTGTCTTTGCTGTAGTATTTGTTTATTGAAGAGAGTGCTGTTTTAGACACTATCTTTTCCGATTCATCAATCACAACAACGACAGAGTGACTCGGCAACTCATGTACAACCTCATAGAGCGCATGCTCAAATGAACGCCCCTCCTGTGGAACAATGGAGAGATGGTGTTTTCTCGGCAAAGAATCGGCCACGTTCTCGCTTCCATCAACAACGAGATACGCCTTGAAGTTGGAGTATTTTTGGGTAAGCACCCCTCTTACAACCTCCTCCAACGCATCTTCTTCTCGCTTCCCATTGATAACCACAGCGACAAACCGCTCTTCGCTACAGAAAAGGTCTTTCTGAGCAACTCGCTTTTGATTTTTTGAATAATAGTTCGCCTTGAACCACATCATTCCGGCACTTGTTCCTAAGAATAACCCTGCCAAAAGTGTGAGGATAATTGTACGTTTTTTCATGTGCATCAGTATAGCACACACCGAAGGAAAAAGGTCAATCTTCGCTAAAAAATAAAAGAAACACCCGTTCCAACGTTCCACCCCCCGACATCATTTATGGGCTTTGTCCACTCTCCAAATGTATCTAAGCCAAAGTGTTTCGAAAGGCGCGTTGTAAACCCGCTTCCAACTACGCCAGTAAAAGGAGTCCTTTCATAGCCATCTTTTTTTTCCTGGTAAAAGACTCTTGGGCCTGTGTATCCGTACAGGGCCACGGATCCGGTAACCGGTTGAATATATTTGACGCCTCCCGTAACAGGAAACACCCTAAGGTGCTCACTTCCATAGTCCGTTCTCAAGGCTCCTGACATAAAAAGATTCCACCCCTTGTAAAGCTGATATATCCCCTCAACTTGGTACTCGGCAGAACGTATCGTAAAGAATTCTCCGGACGTTGGCAGCGTTGGCTTAAAATAGCTCACCTTTATGGTCGGAAGCAGCCCAAAAAAAAGGCTCGGAAGAAAAAGAAAAAAAAGCGTCTTTTTCATCAAGCCATCCGGTGCTGCGCATAGTGCATCGAGCCAAGAAGCGCTGTCTCAGGTTCAAGCACCATGTAGACGGGAAGAGACTCCATCAGCTCTCGAAAGCGCCCCTTCTCATGAAACCCCTTCAAAAAATGTTCCCCTTTCATAAATGGAGCAATTTTTGGAGCGATCCCTCCTCCAATGTACACACCGCCAAGCGCCATAAACTTGAGTGCACAATTGGCAGCTTCTGCTCCGTACAAAGAGACAAAAAGCTCTAAAGCTTTTACGCATACCTCTGAGGTGTTGTCACACCCTTTTTGAGAAATAACCTGAGGCCTCTCTACTTCTTTTTTCTCACTGACTTCCCCCTCAGGACTCATCCCCTTTTTTTCGACTAAAAACCGGTACACGTTGTAAATCCCAGGACCGGAAAGGATCCGCTCAACAGAGACATGACCAAACTCTTCTGTCAAAAACTGAAGCAGCTCTATTTCTTCTTCTGTTCTTGGAGCAAAGTCACAGTGGCCACCCTCGCTCGCAAATGGGTTGAGGTGTTCCCCATCGAAGTACAGCCCGGCTTCACCAAGGCCCGTACCAGCAGAAATGAGCGCTTGGTTTCCCTTTCCCTCTCCAGCTCCCTTCTGGAGGCAAAAAAGCTGCTCGTGGTTCAACTCAAACAAACCATATGCATTCGATTCCAAATCGTTTAGAAGCTGTACATTTGGTATTGAAAATGCAGTTGCATCTACATGCCAAGGGAGGTTTGTCGCCTGCACAACATTGTTTCGAACAGGCCCTGCAATTCCAAAACACGCTTTTTCTACATGTTCGACGCCGAGAAATTTTTCTACTATTTCTTCGAGAGATGCGTGATCTTTACTTGCGTATTTTTCTTCTCGCACTCTTGTCTTTCTCTCATCAAAGAGCGCAAGATGCGTTTTTGTTCCTCCGATATCCCCAGCTAAAAACATGTGCTTCATCCTTCTCACATTTCTTCTCTGTTACAAAATAACCCGATTTATGTCATCATCCAGTAAATAAAAACGAGAACTTGGAGCAGGTATGTCATCGGATAACCCAGCAAAGAAAAAAGCACTAGAGCTTGCAATATCACACATTGAAAAACAGTTTGGTCAAGGTTCCATCATGACCCTTGGAAAACATTCTGAAACGCGAGTTATTAGCTCGATTAGCACAGGCGCAGCCTCTCTTGATGCAGCACTTGGAATTGGTGGCGTTCCCAGAGGCCGGGTTGTTGAAGTCTACGGACCGGAGTCATCAGGTAAATCAACCCTAGCACTTCACATCGTTGCAAGCTGCCAAAAAAATGGTGGATCTGCGGCCTACATAGATGCAGAGCATGCGCTCGACCCTGCATATGCAGCAAAAATAGGCGTGAACGTAAATGAGCTTATGATCTCCCAACCAGACTGTGGAGAAGAAGCGTTAAACATCGCAGAAATGCTCGCACGATCAAACGCAATCGACGTCATTGTGATCGACTCAGTGGCAGCCCTTGTTCCAAAGTCAGAGTTAGATGGTGAAATCGGTGATTCTCACATAGGACTTCAAGCGCGAATGATGTCTCAAGCGCTTAGAAAACTTACAGCAACACTCTCCCGTTCGAATACATGTGCCGTTTTCATTAACCAAATTCGAGAGAAAGTTGGCGTTATGTTCGGAAATCCTGAGACGACAACAGGAGGTCGAGCGCTGAAATTTTATTCATCTGTCCGATTGGATATTAGAAGAATTGCGACAATCAAGGGAACAGATGGGGTTGAAGTTGGAAACCGAGTAAAAGTGAAAGTTGTCAAAAACAAAATGGCTCCTCCTTTTAGAATCGGAGAGTTTGACATTCTTTTCAATGAAGGTATCTCACGTGCCGGCTCTATTATCGATATGGGTGTTGAACTGAACATTATAGATAAAAAAGGAACGTGGTACAGCTACGGAGACAGACGACTCGGCCAAGGAAAAGAAGCCACAAGAGAAGAGTTGAAAAACGACGACGCACTAGCTCAAGAAATAGAGCGGAAGATTCACCAAAAGCTCAAGGGAGAAACCCCTGCAGAAGAGCTGTTAGAGGTGTAATTACACTGTTTGATGAGGGAACCGTGCTCGAGAGAGCATGAGTTCTCTCAGCTCATTAAATCCCTCTTTTTGAACATCAAGGGCTGCAATCGCAGCATCATATTTCGTAAGAACATCTTTAAACCAGGCTAGAGCAGCTTCTTCCCCTAAAGCCTGAACGACATTCATAGAGTCTTCTTCTTCAACATCACTTATGTCATCAGCAATTTGAAATGCGAGCCCAAAATTATAGGCTGCGCAACGAACAAGATCTAGGGAGCCCAGTGCTTTTCCTGCAAAAATCCACCCAAGAATGAAAGCGACCTCAAAAAGGGTCACCGTTTTTTTGTAAAAGAGCTCTTCAAAGTGGTCCAGTGAGTTGCCCGTGGGGTTGAGGTCTAAAAACTGACCGCCGGTCGCCCCGCTAAAGCCGGCGAGCTCAGAAGCGCAATCAAGAGCCATAGCCAACCTTTTGTCAGCATCACTTCCTTCAAAAGAAAGTCCGGCTTGACTGATCTCCTTAAATGCAGCACAGATCATGCCGTAACTTGTAAGAAGAGCCGTTTGCTCATCAAAAGCAACATGAAGAGATGGTTTGTTTCGACGCAGAGAATCATTATCCATGCACGGAAGGTCATCGGCTACGAGTGAGGCAGTATGAAATAACTCAAGGGAAAGAGCGGCATGCATCAATGCGTTTGAAGACTCACCGAAGAGAAGTGTTATGATTGGTCGAATTCTTTTCCCACTAGTTGTCAGCGCATACGCGTTTGCATCGCGCAGCACCTTTGGAGCATCTACACTGTCAACATATTCGCTCAGAAACGCCTCAAAAGCCTTTTTTTTACCCCGAAGGTGATCTAGGTTAGGTAAGTGTACGATCATGTGTTACAAGCCCTTTATAATGCTTCTGTGGGGGTATACAAGTTCCTGGCGCAATCAATGTTCCGGGCTGAGTCACAACATTGCATCCAATGTTTCCGCCATCACCAAGAATAAGCCCAAGCTTTACCCTTCCGGTTTCATATTTTTCACCCTGAAAACGAGCGACAACTTCTTTTTTATCAAACCGAACATTTGCGGTGATCGCTCCGGCTCCCATGTTCGTATCATTGCCAAGAATGGAGTCTCCACAATAATTGAAGTGTGGTAGTTTCGCTCTATGAAGCAGGAGTGAATTTTTCACTTCAGATGCGTGGCCGACAATACATCCATACCCTAAAATAACGCCTCCCCTCAAGTAGGCTCCATGACGGATCTCGCACCCATCTCCAATGATACAAGGACCTTTTATCAAAACTCCAGGCTCAATATGGACATTTTCACCAATGTGAATTTGGTCACTCTTCTCAAAAAACACATGAGGCCTATCCGTTTTTTTGTTGTATTCAAAGTGCTCAAAGAACACAGGAAGCCGGTCAAGAGGGTCCCATGGGCTCTCAGATTCTTCGAAAAGTGCCTTGTGAACAAAGCTATCAACATTAAAAAACAGTGTGTTTAACATGAGTTCCTATAGTAGGATATTCGTAAGAGCGTGTCAACAGCCCATTTTTATGCACAAACAACACACAGTAATACTTAGTATTCTTTATCTATTTATATATTCTTCTTTATGCGCTGTGGAATTGTTCATATGTGGGGTGTTTTGTCTATAACTTTGCATTGTTGATACGTTGTTAATAACTTGTTTACAAGTGGGCACTTATGATCAATTTCGACTTTTGAACAAGGTTGTGATATCCTTATCAACGAAACATGAACAGGGTTATGAACAGTACTTTTTTTTCAAAGAATGACTATTTTCCATCAAAAGCACGTGGATGGAGGTGCCGAGTTAAGCTAATGTTCGGCCCAAACGGTGCTATTGGACTGTACAAAGAAGGGTCACATGAAGTGACTGATTCAACAAAAAGTGAAGACCACCATCCTCTTATTAATGAGATTCTTCAGCATATACAATCGCTAGAACTTCCTCCATATATCGAGTCAGAAGGCACGGGTATTTTTCGTGCTGTTCAAATCACTGTCGATCCACAGACTTTAAAAGCGCAGGTCGCCTTTTCTGTAGCCGGAGCATGTGACGTGGAAATCACGCACAAACACGTCGTTTCCCAATGGATAAACCTCTATCCAGGAAATACAAATGTTATCTTTTCAGGAAAATGGAAGCATATTGCCGGAGAGCACCTTCTCCCGGTCTGTATTTGTGAAAAACAGTTTTTCTTTCATCCCGGGACGTTTATACAAGCAAACATTGAACTCTTTGAAACAGCTGTGGAGTATATAAAAAAACACATACAAGCAGGAGGAAAACTCATTGAGTATTACTCAGGTGTTGGTGTCATGGGGATGCTGCTCGCCCCTCGCTACACGTCTGTTACTTGTGTCGAGGTAAATCCGTATGCTGAGTCAAGTTTTCATAAGAGCACCCCTCCTACAAATGCTTCGTTCGTCACTCAGCCTGCCGAAACATATATTGAACGTGCTGATGTTGTTTTACTTGACCCTCCGAGAAAGGGTGTCGATGACAAACTCTTATATAGAGTGAATGCGCCAAACATAGTCTATATGAGCTGTAACAAAAAAACGTTTGAAAAAGATGCAGAGGTGCTCAAACAGAGAGGATATACACTAACCCGGCTTGCAACGTTCGATTTTTTTCCGGGGCTTGCGCATCAAGAACTTCTTGGCTTTTTTCACTATCTCGAAGATTGACATTATCTGGGAAGCGCCCTAAAATTTCTTCTTTTCCCATAAGCAAAAGGGTGCGTATGTCGATGAACCTCGTAGAAAACAACCTCATTCGTTTTAAGAACATTTCCAAAAAGAAAGAAGCGATTTATGCAAACTTTCGAGTGAAAGGAATGCGAAAAGGTGTCTTTTTCACAGCTAACATCTCAGTAGATCTTGCTGCCGCTGAAATGCATCCAGGAGAAACGCTGGAAAATATTATTGAAAAATGTGCGCAAATGGGAATGAAAGAGTTCCAAAGCGCAGAGTTTACTTTCGAAGGGCTCCAAGAAATATAAAGGCATGTCTGGGTGTGGCGCAGCTTGGCTAGCGCACTAGCATGGGGTGCTAGGGGTCGGAGGTTCGAATCCTCTCACCCAGATTTATCAAAGAAGAGAGACATATGCATTTAACACTTCACAAGACGTGGCATACACAACTTCAAGATGAAATTGCAAAGCCGTACATTCAAGACTTAAAGCTTTTTTTGTCTCATGAGTACAGTTCAGGAACTGCAGTGTATCCACCTGAAGAGCTTGTGTTTAATGCGTTTTCTCAAACTCCTTTCGACAAAGTGAAAGTGGTGATCGTTGGTCAAGATCCATACCATCGCCCAAACCAAGCCCACGGCCTTTCTTTTAGCGTGCGACAGGGAGTAACACCGCCGCCCTCCTTAAAAAACATCTATAAAGAGCTTGAAAGTGACGTGGGGGTGATCGCGCCGGATCACGGGTGCCTAGAGCAGTGGGCCAAGCAAGGCGTTCTTTTGCTCAACGCAACGTTAACTGTGCGATCTCGAGAGCCTCGCTCACACTATGGAAAGGGATGGGAACTTTTTACAGATGCGGTCATAGAAAAGCTTCGAGAGAGAAAAGATCCGATTGTGTTTTTACTGTGGGGGAAATCAGCACAAGAAAAGTGTGCGAGCGTGTTAGATAAGGCCCCACACACCCATGCTGTGTTTACTGCAGCACACCCGTCTCCCTATTCGGCAACCAAGTTTTTTGGATGTAAGCATTTTTCAAAAGCAAATGAGTGCTTGAAAAAATGGGGGAAAACTCCTATTGATTGGAGTTTGTAGGGTAATCTAGATACCACCATGAATGTACGGACAATTAGTGGCAAGAAGAGTAGCTTGTTTGCTCTTTTCTTCACATTTGCAGTAGACAATCTCGGAGCAACGATTGTTTTTCCGATATTTGCTCCACTTTTTTTAGACCCTGGAGAGGGGCTGCTCACCCATCCCTTGGCTCAGGGAGTTCGTGCGACCCTGCTTGGGTTTTTTCTTGCTGCGTTCCCTCTCTCTCAGCTTTTTTTCTCTCCTATTTTAGGGGACTATTCCGACCATGCCGGAAGAAGAAGGGCGCTTGTTGTGACAACGATCATGACGTTTATGGGGTATTTAATTGCAGCGCTGAGTATTCAATATCACGACCTCTATTTCTTGTTTTTATCTAGGCTGCTCATGGGAATCGGGGCTGGGAACCTTTCTATTTGTATGTCTTCTCTTTCTGACATAAGCGACGATTCAAAGCAGAAAAAGCAATATTTTAGTTTGGGATCAGCTATAGCAGGGGTAACCTTCGTGCTTGGTCCACTTATTGGAGGAAAGCTTTCAGACAAAACGTTGAGTAACTCGTTTCATCCATCTTTTCCAATGTGGGTCGGAGCAATGCTCTCTGCTATTAATCTTTTGTTTGTGATTTTTGCCTTCCAAGAAACAATTCACAAAAAAACGGAGCAGAAGTTTGACCTTTTCAAGGGGTTAAAAAATGTAGCGGGAGTACTTCGGCTGAAAAATGTTCGAAACCTCTTTCTTGTGTACCTCTTGTATCTTCTTGCGTGGAATATTTTTTTCCAATTTCTTCCGGCGTATCTAGTAGAACACTTTAAATTCATGAGCTCAACCATTGGTGATATTTGTGCCTTAATGGGGGTTTTTTGGATTATTGGAACAGGGCTCATTTACAAGTTTTTACATACGCACATTCCAGAGCGGTGGTTTTTGTTTTACTCACTCCTTGCTTTTGCTTTAGGTTGTTTCGTTCTTCCTTTTATCTCTCAGGTCTTTCCTTTCATTATTTGTATTGGAATTTGCACCACTATTTCTGGTGTAATTTGGCCGCTGTGTACCGGAGCCATCTCTGATGCAGCAGATGCAAGAATGCAGGGAAAGGTTCTTGGCATCAGTCAATCAGTTCTCTCTGTTGCAATGGTACTTGCGGCAATTATAGGTGGCGTGTTTCTGGATATTAGCGTTGTCTTTCCTTTTTTCTCAGGAGCTCTTTTCTTAATCATAGCCGGTCTGTTAACCTTCTTGTGCAAATTTGCTGAGAAGGCGACAAACACGTGAACATTTCCCATTTACTTGAAGGACATTCCTTAAAAAAAATCGCAAACGCCGTAGAAGAGCTTTCTAGCGAGTATAGGTCTCACCGAGGGTCTTTGATCGACTCAAGAGAAAAAGCGCTTGCATACGTGCTGTATAGGGCTCCAGCAACGGCTGCAGTTATGCGCCGTGTTTTAGAAGAGCTTCCGGAGGTGGATATCGCATCCGCCTGCGACTGCGGGGCAGGAGCGGGAGTATCGGTTGAGCCTTTCAGAGAGGTATTTCCCTTAGTACGTATAACGCTATTGGAGCAGAACGAACGGCTTGTAGATCTAGGAAAAGAGATACACGGGCAGCCGCCTGGTATGTTGTGGAAAAGAGCAGATCTTCGAAAAACACACTTTGATCTACATGACCTCTACCTTTTTTCTTATTCATTAAATGAAGTGGAAGAGGGAGAGGCGCGTACTCTTGTTCGGAAAGCGTTTCAGAAAACAAAAAAATTTCTTGTGGTCATTGAGCCTGGGACACCTGTGGGGTATAAACGGATTCTCTCGATACGAGAGGCGCTCATTGAAGAGGGCGGCTTTGTTATTGCGCCGTGTCCTCACATGAATGAGTGTCCGCTAGCCAATGGGGATTGGTGCCATTTTAGTGAGCGTGTTTCTCGCACAAAAGAGCACAAATTTGTGAAGGGGGGGACTTTGGGATACGAGGATGAAAAATATGCATACCTTGTTGTTTCAAAAAATAATATACCTCCAAACGGAGAGCGAATACTTCGCACACCGCGTAAAGAAAAATTTGGAATTGTTGCGGCTGTTTGTGCAGAAAAAGGGCTTGAAGAGAAGACGTTTTCAAAAAAAGACAAAGAGCTGTACAGCGCAGTAAAAAAACGTGGTTGGGGAGATACCCTTCCTATGCTATAGTGTAACCTGATAGGGTGGAAAAAAGAGGTACGCGTTGTGAAATACACGCAATTTGTTCGATTTGTAGCTGAGCTCTATGGGAGTGGAGCGACAAGTCTTTTTTTGCAAGGAACAACCTTTCAGGTCAAAGCACGGGGCGACTTTTGGTGCGTTCGGACAAATATAGTCGTTGCGGATCGGTCAGAATGTGAAAAGCTGCTGGACAGTGTACCTCTTGTAGAAAAACTGAGGCTGGAGCGGGCGAGAACCTCTCTTCAATATGAAGATGGTGCTCTTGTTCTTGTGGCTGAAATTCCAAAAACATCTCGTTTTCTTGCTGCAAGAAGTGCCTTTGACCACTTAGAGCTTCTCACTCGGTTTTGGAAGGAATCTCTTTCGTCACTCACACTTTTGGTGAGGTAAAACACACCTGTTGCTTCTCTTTGACAAGCGGCTTGACATGAGTCTCGATAAAAGATTCTACATGGGCTTTTGCTGTACCAATGTATTCTGATTGTGTGTAGCTGCCCTCTTTTAAGGACCCTTTCTTTCTCAAGTCCTCATGGGCTTTTTGTCTTGAGATCCCCTCTCGACATGCATCCATAAGCGCAAGTTCTTGTTCAAAAAGAGGGCGTGCTTCATCAAAGCGAGCCGCAATTTCATTTTCATTTACTTGTAGCTTTGGAATGAGGTCGTGTGCAGATGAAAGCATTGCATCGATGCCCAAAAAGAGCTGGGGCATTGTAAGTCTACGGTTTGCTGAATCATCTAAAGACCGCTCGAGCCACTGAAGGCTTGCGGTTTGTGCTGCATTGACTCCAAGGTTCATAACAAACCTTGCTAAACTACACATTCGTTCTGCACGCATCGGGTTTCGCTTGTAGGGCATTGCAGAAGAGCCCACTTGGTCTTTTTCAAATGGCTCTGTGACCTCTTTCGTGTGTGAGAGAAGTCGTAGGTCTGTTGCAAATTTACAGAGTGCAGAGGCTATGCCGGTGCAGTGGTTGGAGATCTTTGTATCTACTCGGCGTGGATACGTTTGTGTCACAATAGGAAAGCAAGATGTAAAGCCAAAGTCCTCTGCTACTTTTTGCTCAAGCGCATCTACTTTTTCTTTTGATCCAACGAGCTGTAAAAAAGAGCTTTGTGTTCCTGTGGCGCCACGCACGCCAAGGAACGGAAGTGTTTCAAGAGTCGATTTAAGCTCGATTGTTTCAAAGTAGAGGTCTTGTAGCCAGCTCGCAGCTCTTTTTCCGATTGTCGTTGGCTGAGCAACTTGGAAGTGTGTGTAGCCACAGCATGGGAGGCCGGCATGTTTTTCTGCAAAATCTGCTAAAACGCTGAGAACGTGGAGGAGCTTTTGGTAGAGCAGAGCGAGCGCATCACGAAAAAGTATGAGGTCTCCGTTATCCATCACAAAGGAAGATGTAGCTCCCAAGTGTAGAATTCCTTCAGCTTTCTCAGCTTTTTCCGCAAATGCATGGATGTGCGCCATGACTTCATGTTTTGTTCTTTTTTCATGAAACGCAACACGATCATAGTCAATGTCTTCTGCATACTTTTTCATTGAGTCTATCGCGTCATCTGAAATAGGAAGGCCTGCATCTTTTTCAGCTTCTGCAAGAGAAATCCAAAGCTTTCGCCATGTGAGGTATTTATTCTTTGGAGAAAATAAAAAAGACATCTCTTGTGAGGCATACCGAGTAACAAGAGGGAGTGTGTAGGAATCAGTCATGAAGCGATTTCTCAAGTGAAGAGAAGTGTTTTTTTAACATTCTTTTTTCCTCAAGCGTCGGCATGAAGTCTGATGAAGAACAAATACGGTCGAGTTTTTCTAGAAGAGCAAGCGCTTTTGATACGTTTTTGCCTCTTCTTTTATCTTCTTTTTTTAGTGGGAAAGTGTCTCGGAGTTTCTTGAGGAGAACTTGTTTTGTTTCTCCTTGATACGCTTGTAGAAAGGCTTTTTTCTTTTCTTCAGGTGCTTTTCTCGAAGAAAGTGAATAGATCACTTGCTTGGGGATTGCATCGGCAAGTTTTTTTAGTGGATCATCGAGACTGCTGTAAAACTCGTAGAACAAAAGAAAATTGTATGGGGTTTGTCTATTCCCGTATGTTGAAATGAGCCACCGTGTAAACGCACCATCTTTGTATTTTTTTAAGATGGTTTGTGCTTTTTGAATCCGCTCCCCGTGAAGCATAATTGCTTGGTTGTTGATCGCTTTGATCTCAGAGGTAATGGTGAGGAGGTGGTGAAAGTCGGTATGTGTTTCTTGATCATCATGAGCATGCGCTTGAAGAATCGTATCAAGCTCTTTTCGATCATCTTCAGTGATATCTGGTATTTGAAAAACTCCTGAAAAGCTTGAGAGCTGACCCTGGTGAGATCTTTCTGCAAGCTCATTCATTTTATCGACTTTGGACTTTTTCTCTTGAAATCGTTCACTGAGAAGAGAAATTAAATTAGGCATGTGTCCTCCAAAGTGGCGTTACATTCGGGTCACAAGCTCTTTTGTGAGCTCAAGGTAGTCCTCTGCGGCACGAGACTTTGGTGCGGTAAGGAATACAGGCCTTCCGTGCACAGATGCTTCTGTGACTTTTATATCACGCCGTACTTTTCTATCGAGAACTTTCCCTGGAAATGTATTTTCAATCACTTCAAGGAAGGCATCATTACTTTTTCCCCGCTTATTCCAAAACGAGAGTGCAACCCCAGCCACTTCAATAGGGTGGCGTTGCGCAATGTTATCGATAAAATAAGAGAGTCTTTGAAGTCCTTTTATACTGTAAAACTCAGGAGCAGCACAGACGATTGAGTAATCAGCTGCAATAAGAGCTGACTCAGTTAACCAGCATAATGAAGGGGGGGTGTCGATGATAATAATATCATACGGAAGAGGAGCAAGCGTCTCTTTAAGGCGTTCGTGCGAGTATCTGTCAGATGCAAGCACACCTGTCACTTCCACACGTTCTAACCATGTATCGGCTGGAATGAGGTCCAGGTTGTCAACACATGTAGAGACTATGACATCTTCCACTTTCTTTGCTTTTTGAAGCACTGGAGCCATACTGTCGTGACTATCCGGATCGAAGCCAAGTCCTGCCGTGAGGTTTGCTTGTGCATCAAAGTCAACAAGAAGTACTTTCTTGTCGTAATACTTTGCAAGAGCAGCCCCAATATTGAGTGAGAGAGATGTTTTGGCGGTTCCGCCCTTAAAACTACTTACAGCTATAATATTCATCATGCCCATAGTTTTACACCTCGCTCAACTTTCGTCAACGGTTTCTTATTTCTTCGAGAAGTTTTTCAAGAAGCGTATCAGGATCTGTTGCTCCATGCACGACATTATCACGCGTTCGAACAGAGACACTGTTACTTTCAAGTTCTTGATCTCCGACTGTCAGCATGTAGTTGACTTGGTCTAACTGTGCGCTTCGAACTTTCTTTCCAACAGACTCTTGAGAGTCATCTACTTCAACGTGTATTCCATGTGCTGCGTATTTTTTTGCGACAGAGTGTGCAAAGTCTGCGTGTCTATCAGCAACCGTAAGCAGCCGCACTTGTCTTGGGCTCAGCCAGAGCGGAAACTTCCCGGCATAGTGTTCAATTAAAATACCAAAAAACCGTTCAAGGGATCCAAAAATTGCTCTATGAATAATGACAGGTTGTTTCGCCTCACCAGAACTATCTGTGTATTCAAGTTGGAATTTTTCGGGGAGAGAGAAGTCAAGTTGAATGGTTCCACATTGCCACGACCGTCCTATGGCATCCCGAATATGAAGGTCTATCTTCGGGCCATAAAACGCGCCATCTCCTTCATTGATAGTGTATGGATGTCCCCACGCATCGAGGGCATCTTTAAGGCCTGATGTCGCGGCATCCCACTGCTCATCAGATCCAATCGATTTCTCTGGCCGGGTTGACAGCTCGAGGTGGTACTCAAGTGAAAACGTGCGGTACAGTTCATCAACAAGCTCTAAGACACCTACAATTTCTTCTTTAATATGATCGAGTCCGAGGAATATATGTGCATCATCCTGGTGGAAACTTCTTACTCGAAAGAGCCCGTTAATTGCACCAGATGGCTCATACCTGTGCACGTGACCGAGTTCTGCCACTCGGAGAGGGAGTTCTCTATAACTGTGTTTTTTCGAGTTATAGAACAGCATGCATCCGGGACAATTCATCGGCTTAATTGCAAATTTCCGCTCTTCAATTTCAGACAGAAACATATTTTCATGGTAGTGCTCCCAGTGACCTGAGGTCTCCCAAAGCTTTTGGCTCATGAGTTGAGGAGTGAGAATTTCCACATAGTTGCGTTGGGTGTGGATTTCTCTCCAGTATTTGATGAGCGCATTCCATATGTGCATCCCTTTTGGATGAATAAACGGCATGCCCGGTGCTTCTTCTTTAAAAGAAAAAAGGTCTAGCTTTTGCCCTAATACCCTATGGTCCCTTTTCTTTGCCTCTTCGAGCATTGTAAGGTGATTTTTCAACTCAGCTTTATCCGGAAACGATATTCCATAGATTCGTGTGAGCATTTCTCTATCAGAATCACCTCTCCAATACGCTCCAGACGTCTTCAGGAGCTTCATGGCTTTTACCTTTCCAAGGGCAGGGAGGTGTGGTCCTCGGCAGAGGTCGAAAAACTCACCCTGCTGGTATCCCGTAATTTCTCCCCCGTCGAAAGAGTCAATGAGTTCAAGTTTGTATGGGTTGTCTTTGAACGCTTCTTTTGCCTCTTCTACAGAAGTGAAAACTCGCCGCTCCGGTTTAAAGTTTTCTTTGATAATATTTTTAATTTCTTTCTCTATTGCAGGAAAGTCATCTTCAGATATGTGGAGATTTGCAAAGTCGTAGTAAAACCCACTTTCAATTGGAGGGCCAATCGTTGGCTTAGCTTCCGGATAGAGGCGGAGAATCGCTTGGGCGAGGATATGTGCCGAAGAATGCCAAAAAACTTCTTTTCCCTCAGGCATGTGGAAGTCAAGAAGGGTCACTTCATCACCTACCTCAAGCATTGTATCAAGATCCTTCACTATCCCATTTACACAGAGTGCGAGTGCTTGGGATGGATCGCGTGCATTCAATGCTTCTGCAAGCTCTTTTCCGGTTTGTCTTTTTTCTATTCGTAGAACCCTATCTTCAACAGTCATTTCCATTGTCTCTTTTCAGAATTTTCTTATAGTGTACTGAACGCTGTAAAAAAGTGAAAGAGTTTGAATGACGAGTTCTCATCTAGATGCTGTTGAAAAATTTTTAGTAAAAAAAAATATGGAAGTGGCACAGCCGCTTGTTTCTCTCTTTGATTTAAAACAAGAGGGTGCACTTTCTGCCCGCTTCCCAAGAGAAGAAGCCTCTCTTTTTCGAGCGCTCTCTCGAGCTAGAAAAGTTGCTCGGTACCTTATTGAAGAAAGTGGATCGCTTACAAAAGAGCGTATTCAGAGCATTTTACCTGTTCTCGATACAGCTTTTGACATCAAATATGTTGAGGGTATTTTTGACAGGACAGCTCTAGAGCATATGATTGCTCTCCTCGAAACGCTCTCGAAGCGCCCTGATTTGATTTCGATGATTAATTCTCAGAAAATGCCAGTCGCAAATACACATGTGCAAAAAATACTTTCTAGGTCAATTCAAGAAAAAAAACTGACAGATGCAGGGATTCAAAGAGCAATACTCTCTGCGCTGCTCATCCCACTTCGTCAAAACGTCGGGTCGTGTTTTGCGACAGCGCCGTGTATTCTCATCCAAAGAGAACAAGTAGAAAATTTTTTGAGAGATGTAACGACACTTATTTCAACAGGACGAATAAGTCGAGTGTATGATGGGGTGGAGTTTACCGTTCCAATGAGTCTTTCTGGTGGTGTTGGGATGCTAAAAAAGCGACTTCCCTCTACTCAGCATGCACCCCTTCTCACATTTCTTGGTGTTTCTCCTCACTACAAGGATCGTATTGAGCGGACGTTTGATGAGCACCTCAAAAAATGTCAAGCAGGTTTACATGTGAAAGAAGCGCTGATTGATTTAACAGATCATGCTCTTTTAAAATCATGGGAATTTACCATCGCCTCATTTTCTGATTTTAAGGCAGAGGTGTATAAATGGAATCTCTATGCATCTCTCGGATTTGACCAAAATGAAAAAGGAGGTGTTGGAGACCTTATTTACTCATATCTAAACACTCGGCTTGAAGAGAGTAATGAGGAGCTCCAAAAGATTCAGTCAGAGTATGAGCATGCATACTTACGAGTAAAGATGACTGAAAATCTATTGAGGCAGGCTGATACTCCTGAGAAAGCTCGGAGAGCAAAAGCTGAGCATGCATCGTGTGTTGACCACTTCTATGCATGCCAAGAAAAGCGGGATGAGCTGCACGGAAGCGGTGAAGAGTATTCAAAATTTTTCTCATTTCTTATGCAAGCATATGCATCTCTCCTCCCAAAGTTTTTTCAGGAGGTGTACGATGCAGATATGGTAGAGGGGAACGCCCTCGTCTTTGAAGATGCTCCTGCTGGATTTCGACTTCTTTTTAAACATGGGCGAAGTGATCCATCGGCGTGGACGTTCATCTCTAATGAACGATTGTTTTCAGAAAGTCTTGAGCACTTTTTTCGAATGGGAGAACAAGAAGTTATCGAAAAATGTGACTGGGAGCGAGGGAAAAAGGAAATCGAGGGGATCACGACAAAGCTCATCTACCATGTGCGGACACAAGAATTTATTCAGTCTGCATTCAAAAGAATAGACGCATTTCACACAAAGCATGGGATAGAGTCTGGCGGATTTAAGACACCATGGAGCTATGTCTCTGGGGGAACACTTAAACAACTGCTTCAGTGCTACTACGGATATTTAAAACCTTTTTCTGAAGAGGTAATTGAAGCGTATTCCCCGATGGAGCTTCTCACACAGTATGTAGATGCCTTCAAGGCTATTCCTCCACGAGTTACAAACGCTGTGAAGAAAAATGTACAGAGGAGAATCCTCGCAACAAGTCCAAATCATGTGTTTACGCTGCAGCTAGGTCGCCGTGATTTTGTTCGAGCGTGGGATAATAAAGAGTTTACATACACATGGATACGAGATAACGTGCTTCTCCCTTCTCGATCTTTCTACCAAGAGATCGAAGTTGACAGTGACACGTTAGAGATGATCTCGCTTTACATGGGTGGGGCGCCTCCACGGCAAGGACTTCAGAAAAGGTGCTCTTTAAGAGAAGTCGCTGCGTTATTTTCAGAAAGGAGGCAGCGGATTGAAAGCCTTCTCCGAGGTTTTTTTCCACTTGTTCCGGTACATGCTATTTCAGATGGTCCACGTTGGCCACATGCACACTACCCGTTTATGCTTGCACGTGACATTGTCGGCCTGAGCAGACTTGAGGAAATGGGATACACGCAGCCAAAAGCACTTGTTGTTGGAGATACGAATTGGTCAACCTATTCATTCTCGTTTCTTGTTGGTCCAACTTCTTGCGAAATAGAGCTTTGGAGGACAGATAGTGAAGGAGTCTCCGGGTTTCCTATGAGAGAGTGGAGTGGTATTTTTTCATCTCCCAAAAGATCCTGGGGGGTCTTTTTTGAAATTTCAGAATATGAAACAAGGCATATCACCTCACTTGAAGATGCAATGAAGAAAGTGTAAAAAATATGCCATTAGGGCCTATTTATACGGTCTCTAGAGTTGCTTTTTTTTAAAGAGAAGGCTATCATTCGCCCGCTAGTAAACTACTCGGGTTGATATGAAACGATTATCTCTACTTCTAGGAACTCTATTTTTAAGCTCGACTCTTTTCGGGCAAATTGTCGAACAAGACGAAAAATTGAATCAGGATGAAATCCGCGCACTTCGCGATTGGGTTATTACCAAAAGACAGGTCACTGTAAAGGAGCGAGGGGGAAACCTTTCGATCAGCGGTGAAGTTCGTACAGAATATCAATCACGTAGTGAGATCAAAAATGGGATCAAGCAGCTAGGTGAAAATGGAGCTGTTCGCAATAAACCATCTGATCAGTGGGATGTTGAGGTCAACTTGATGTTAGACTACCGAACAGACCGCGCGTGGGCATCTGCGAAGATTGAATATGACAATAACATGGGAACGACATCAGGTACGTTTAGAGGATTGTCTCTTGAAAGAGCCTACCTTGGAGGTCGTCTTGTCAATGCTGATACATATACAATTGACACTGAAATTGGTCGCCGAAACTTTGGAAATGTTTTTGACTCTCGTATTCAGTTTGGTTCATTCATGGACGGGCTTGTCTTTAAGTACGACCAAGCTCTTGACTTCCTTGGTGATGTGTATCTTCACACAGGGCCTTTCTTGATTAACGAAAACCGAAACCACTACGGATTTGTTGGTGAAGTTGGTCTGTTAAATATTGCTGGAACAGGGCTTTTTGCGAAGTACTCACTCATTGATTGGGATACAAAAAACTTCGATAACCAAATCCAGGATCTTCTTTGGAGCTACGTCAACTCACAAGGTATTCTAGGATACCGATTCACACCAAAGTGGCTTGACAAAGCTGTGACACTCTACCTAGCCGGGCTAATAAACTCTGCTGCAAAGCGGATTGAGCTGACAAACTTCAAGCGGGCAAATTGGGCGTGGTACGGAGGTTTTTCTATCGGGTCTCTTCGCAAGAAAGGTGACTGGTCTGTGGATGCAAACTGGCAGATGGTCTCAGCTCAAGCTGTACCAATTGCTGATGTAAGTGGTATCGGAACAAACAATGCTGAGAATGCTGGATTCCACACGATCCGACAGGATGGAAGCGGCGGATTAAACACGCTTGCAAATGCACGTGGGCAAACCAACTATAAAGGGGTTGCGATCCAGTTTCTTTATCTCTTAAGCAACAATGTGACACTGTACCAGAGTTGGGGACAGTCTTGGACACTAGATAAGTCTATTGGTCCAAATGTACGTTTCCGTCAGTATGAATTGGAGCTCATCTTTGCTTTCTAAGGATGATGCAACTTCCATAAATAGTAAAAAAGCCTTCTTCGAGAAGGCTTTTTTTGTGTCTAATAGCTATGTGAAAGGAATCCAAGGTGGGGAATTATTGCTCTCGTCATCATCATCTGTTTGATGCGTAATTTCAATAGTTACCCTCGATCTTTTAAACGTTCCCGGACGCTCTTTTCTTGGAAGAAGAGATATATCCATGGTCTTCAGGATAAATTGGTATTTCTTTTTCAGGTACGCTTCGTCTTCTTCACTGAGCTCGAAAGTAATCAGCAAGCAAGGAATTGTTTTTTTAACGTTCTCAGCTTTTTGTAAAAACGACTCAAGTACTTTTTTCCTATCGTTTCCATAGTACACAAATCGAAGCGTTGAAAACTTTTTGATAAGAGAGTGATACCACTTCCGACGTTGAGTTGGTATGCAAATTCTCAAATAGGGTGAATGGCTCACGAGGTATGCAACGTGCTTCCAGTTGTACTCTGTATCAATAAGAACCACCGGTTTTCTTTCATCTAGAGGAAAGTTTCGAATATGTACTCCGGCCATTGGATTGATAAGAGTCCGGCAGAGATAGTTGAAAAAGTAGTGAGGAAACCGCCGTATAATAAACAAAGTAAAGGCGAGGGTGATAGCCCCTATAACGACAAAACTATGAACGGCAGAAAGAGAAAATGTGCCGTTTAAAATACGAATGGCAATAGGAGCAAAGAGTACTCCAACAAAACTTAAAAAATTGGATGCAGCAACGACTTGACCACGAATCTCCTCAGGTGCATGTGTTTGGATAAAGGAGTCTAGTGGCACCACCATCAGTCCTCCAAAAAATCCAACAAGCATAAGGATGGCAATAACAGGGAAGATACTAAATGAAAAAATGGAAAGGAGAAATATAAGCCCTGTTAAAATTGCAAGTGCCATTGAGGGAAGGCCAAGTTCAATCTTATGCTTTCCAAGTCTTCCGGCAACGTGTGCTCCAATTGCTATACCAATAGATGTTGTAAAAAAGAGGTAAATCCCCCCTACCTCACTCATGCCTAGTGACTGCATTCCAAATGGGATAACATTCAGCTGAAAGTAGGCTCCGATAAAAAGAAAGTACGCTGACATGCAAATAGCGATCAAAAGATACGGGATTGTCGAGCAGCGCTTTAAGGTTTTATATATCTCATAGAAAAAGAATGGGTTTATTCTTTTTTTACTTTCAGGATTGGATGGTGTGGGCGGGATACAAATGCTTGAGAGGTAGCCAACAACAGCCATTGCAAGGCAGATGAACGTGACGCCGACGAAACTTTTTCCGGTTATTTGGATGAGTGCACCAGCTAGAAATGTTCCAATAATGATCCCTAAATAGGTCCAAGAGGTGATGAGTCCATTGGCTTTTGAAATTTTATTTGGGCTCACGAGTTCCGGAATAATACTGTATTTGGGTGGGCCAAAGAGTGCACTTTGCAAAGCTAGAAGAAGCAAGAGTAAATAGAGCAGTGGCATGCTTTGTATTGTGAAAGCAACGACCCCAACCCCCATTACAACGACTTCGACGGCCTTGAGGAGTGCAATCATGCGCTGTCTGCTAAAAAAGTCAGAAATGACACCGGCTGCATTTGAGAAAAGAAGGAATGGGAGTACAAAAATGACGCCAACAGAGAAAGACACCTGTGGGTAATCTTCTTGACCGAATAGATCTATAAATAAGAAAATAATCAGCCATTTAAAAATATTGTCATTAATAACCCCAAAAAACTGAGCGATATTAATAAAATGAACTGAGTTGTTTTTTAAAAATGTATCACTTACTGGTATGCCGAGCCGTCTTAAGAGGGGCTTGATACTCGTAAATGCTTCGAATCGTGATGTAGTCTCTTTTTTTGTCATAGGAGTGTTCTTATGTATTATGGGATGAATTTTATAGAAGACTTGAATATAGTGAAGACGATAATACCACCTTTTTGGAATAGGGCCTAGAAAAAACGAATGTCTAAAGTCCCTCAAGTTTTTTTTTCTAACTCATCTGACGTTCTTTGTCATGTGCTGCGTTCACAGATTGATCAATCGAGAACGCAGGGTGATATGAGGCGTCAAGTTGTTGTGACTCCAAATCAATTTATAAAAAAAACTATACAAAAGCAACTTTTGAATATGTCTGATACTGGTGTAACTACTGGTATTCTTTTTTTAGAGTTTGCACCGTGTATTATCAAGCTTTTCCGACAGGTCCTTGGAAGAGATCCACACTTGCCATCAAAAAACAGCATGGCGCTTTTTCTAGAATCTATGTTTTTCAAGGGAAAGTGTGATGAGTCTGTTGCCTCCTACATTGGGAAAAACCCAGCAAGACGAATCCCCCCTTTAGCTGAGGAGCTTTCGAGCATTTTCTTAGAGTATGGGCTTGTTGAGTCTTTACACCCATCATTTTTTCACACTTGGCAGGGAGCCCTTTTTTCCGAGGTTTTTTCGTTTTTTGAAAATCCAAGACTTTTGATGAAGCACTCCTTTTCGCCTCCAAAAATTCAACATGAGTTCCATTTTTTTGGCTTTCAGCATATTCCAACAGCCTACCTTCATTTTTTTAAAAAAATAGCCGAGTTTTTTCCCATTTCGCTTTATCAAGAAAGCCCAACACCAGAATATTTTGGTGACCAAGTAAAAAAAGGCGATACACTGCATCCAATGCTTTCTTCTTTGGGAACGCTCCACAGAATGACACTGAATGCAGTGACAGACATGGGGTATGATGTTGAGCACGTCTTTTTAGAAGAAAAAGGAACGAATGCCCTCTCTGTTTTAAAACAAGGGCTACAATCAGTCTCATTTACTCCTCTCCCTTCAGATGATTCTGTGCAGCTTCATGGAACTCCAACACTTTCTAGAGCACTTGAAATAGCGCATGAGTCAATCGTTTTAAAAGTGCAAGAAAGCGGTGTGTCCCCTGATGAATGTATTCTCCTCTTTAATGACCTTCCTTCAGCGATCCCATACATTCACAAAACATTTGGATCGGTTGAGGCTCCGATTCCATACCAAATTTTTGACGTCCCTATTGAAACGTCCGGTGGGTTGTTTTCATCACTGTTATCGTTTATTACTCTAGTAAAAAGTCGTATTACCTTTGATGAGCTGACACTTTTTCTTGAGCATAAAAGTGTGCTAGAGCACTTTGGATTACGTCTTAAAGATGCACAGACGTTGTCACGCTGGCTCGAAGAAACACATTTTCGCTGGGGACTCTGCACAAAACATAGACACTGTTTTATTCGTACAGAAGAAGAGCGCGGAACACTAGAACACAGCATGCACACGCTTGCATACGGCTTTATGGTTATGCAGAATCCGGAGAATGTTTCTCCCCATCGCTCTTCACCACTGTCGCTCGAAACGATGGACCTTAAACTGTTAGACGTTTTGTATTCGGTGTCTGTGTTACTCAATCGATTTTCGATGATGTTCCATGAGAACAGAGAATATGCAGTGGAAAGGTGGAAGAAAGAATGGGTAGAGCTGATTTCTGATCTTTTTAAAAATGCAGAAGGAAGTGAAGTACTGGTTTCATTATGTGAGTCCCTTTTTGAACATTTGCCACAAAAAGAAGCATATACAGCGCAAAGTATGTTTCGGTATATAGAGCGTGCACTCAAGGGGAAAAAAGGAATACACGGCCTATCTCTTTTAAATGGTGTTGTGTGTGCACCGCTCAGCTCCGAGTATGTCGTTTCAAAGCCTTACGTATATATCTTTGGTCTTGAAGAAGGTTCTTTCCCAAAAGAGGAGCACGTACGCCGGTTTTCAACCGAGGGGATTTCAAAAGAATATATTCCATCACGAGGTGATATTGGGACAAGCGCACTTCTTTCCGCCTGTATTCATGCGCAAAAAGAGCTTTGGTTGCAGTATACAACGATGCATCCAGAGGACGGAAGCCAAAATGATCCTTCTTTTTTACTTGAGCCATTCCAATTAAAAGAACGCACACACTCTGTTGCATCATTTCTTACCCCAAAAGTGCCGTTCTTACAGTCAACCTATCAAATGGCTGTCACTGAACGTGAAGAGAATACACCTTGGGTGTTTTCACCAGATTTTTATACTCCTCGTCTGCGACCAAAAGTCGAGCAGGATACCTGGGATGTGCGTACCCTCCGAAGGCTTTTTCATCATCCTCTGCGCGCGTATACGCAGCTTACACTGGGTATGTATCTAGAAAGAAGCAAAGGGGTCGCAGAAGAGAAAGAGTTTACCCTTTCACCACTTGATGCGTATTCACTGCGGCAGACGAAGCATGTAACACATGCTACAGCACATGGTGTGCTTCCAGTTGGCCCAATGCATACGATCTATCACAAAAAACTGATTGATGAACAAAAACAGGTAGAAGAGAAGCTCAAAAAAAGAGGCTACAACGCCTTTTCTTCGCTTTCCTTTATCCGAGGGTGTCAGCAAAAAGAAGTTCGAGAAACCGGCCACATAGTCAATCCGGCTTTACATTTTGAAGGTCGCTTGATTTATGGAACGCTGCCCTCAGTTTTTGAGGACACCCTTCTTATTTTTGACTCATCAAGTAATGCAATAAAACACTGGAGTGATATTCTTTTGTTCTCGCTCTGGAATGAGAGTGGATCAGTTTTCTTTGTTGAGAATGAGGTGGAGTTTTCAACCGCTGATCAAGGGGTAACAGCACTTTTAGAATATGCTGAGTATGCGGTTGCTAATCCCTCACCACTCCTTCCAGACCTCATTGAAGCAATTGGTCAAAATGAGAGCGATGTGGTTTCAAAAAAAATACAGCAGCACCGATCAGGTTTTCTTTTTGAAGACCCGTATATTTCTTTGTATATGACAAAGAATGAGAGCGTTTCCCTATGTGAAAAGTGGGGAGAGATTGCAAAGCGGCTTATGGATCCGTATGTAGAATGGAAGCGGCATGGAAGAGTTTAATTGTCTTGACCCTGAAACGACTGTGACAGGTCACCACTTTCTTGAAGCCTCAGCTGGAACAGGAAAAACGTTTGCTATTGAGCATGTCATTTTTCGGCTTCTGGTTGAAGAAGGGTATACGCTCCCAGAAATCCTTACTGTAACATTTACAAAAGCTGCAGCCCGAGATCTCAGACTTCGAATCACAAAAACATTGCGGCGGGAATATGCACGACATCCAAAACAAGAGCTACTCGATGCAATCAATAACCTGCATCAGCTACAGGTCTACACACTGCATGGATTTTGTTACCATGTCCTTTCCCAAAACGCGTTTTATACTGGGTTTCCCTTAACAGTACTCTCACCAGATGAAACAGCTCAGTCAAAACAGCTTATAGAGCATATACGGGACTACTTTCGAACATCGTTTGGTAAGCCTTCTTTTTCCCCATTTCAACTCACGCGATTGTTTAAAAAGATCCCCTTTACATCACTTGAAAAAAAACTTGTACCTTTGTTGACAGCTGAGGTAGATCTTCCAGACGGCGTCTTCTTTTCGCAGTATGAGGAATCTCTACAACACCTTCTTGAACAGGTGAACAGGCCACAACTAGCACAGGATATGTGCACGCTGGCGCCCTTTTATAAAGGGATATGTAGTCGAAATGGAGAAATAAAAGACGAATACCGAGAGCAGATAGCGTTCATTGAAAATGGGACGGATATTGAGTCAACGCTTCACTGGAAAGAGTTGCTCATAGAAAAGTATTCTGTCGAAAATGAAAAGAAAAAAGGAGCGCCTTTTGTTTCTCAAGAAATTGAAACTGCAAAAGCAACATGGCCTCATCTATTTTATGAAGTGACGTCCCCAACATCAATTTTTACGGCAATTGCTCAAGATATGCGCACATACATGCAGGAAAAGCTAGAACAAAGTGAGCTCATTACTCCTGATGGTATTCTAAGTCACATGAAAAAAGCATCTCATACTGACTCTGTGCAGAATGCTGTACGAAGCACCTATAAAGCTGTTATTATTGATGAGTTTCAAGACACCGATCCACTCCAATGGGAAATATTTCAAAACCTTTTTTACAATGAAGTGTTTAAAGTTCCTACATGTTATCTCGTGGGTGATCCGAAGCAGTCTATTTACTCTTTTCGAAATGCTGATGTCTACACCTACCTTTCTGCAAAAAAACACTTTCTTTCCCAACGCTCTCTTTCTACGAACTATCGGAGTGAAGCCCCGCTTCTTGCAAGCTTGAATGCGTTATTTACCCATCCAGACGTTTCTCCTTTGCCTGTTGAGTACGTGCATGTCAAGCCGGGAAAAAAAGAAGGCGACTATTCATATGAAAGCCCTCCTTTGTGTTTCTTTCGGGGATCTAAAGAGGCACACCTCACCTTTGTAGCAAATAGTATACAAAAATATGCATTTGGCCGTGTTGCTGTGCTTGTGAGAGACCGATTTCAAGCAGAAGAGATGCGAGACGTTCTTCATCGCGCTCAGATCCCTACAGTGATGCGCCATCACGGTATGGTAACAGACTCTTGTGTATTTACACTGTTCTCTCGTATTGAGAGCGTTGCAAGAGATCCTTTTTCATCAAATAATCTGAAGCTATTAGCCTCCCACCCTCTTGTGGGCTATACAGAAGATGCTCTTCTGTCTGATATGTGGCCCGATATAGCTGCTACATTTCAAGAAATATCAGTAGAGTACCAGCAAAGAGGACTCTTGAGGACAATCGATTCTTTTCTTCATAAGGACATACAGGGAAAGATGCCAATTGCGCGTATGGTATCTGGATATTCTCTGGACCTACTCAGTGATTACTACCAGCTCCTTGAGCTTCTGCATTCTGGGTATACAATACAAGACCTTGCACGTTTAGGGGAAAAAGAAGATGAGCGGCTTGTAAAAAGGCCAATGAGGCGAAATGATGCAGTGACAATTATGACGATGCATTTAAGCAAAGGGCTAGAATTTGATGTCGTATATGCACTTGGAGTTGCAAGTCGCTTTTCACCAAAAGATCCTCTCCTTCGGTATCGCTCAAGTATGGTTCGGCGCGATAGTCAGGAAAGTAAAGCTGCTTTACATGAAATGCAGCAAGAAAAATTGAGACAGCTCTATGTTGCATTGACGCGTGCAAAAAAACAGCTCTACATTCCGCTGCCTGATCAGCAGGATGCAACAGTTTCTGATGATGCATCCCCTATTGAACTGTTTATGAATGGAAATACAGATGAAATTGTATCAGATTTGAAAGAGTATGTTCACTTTGAAGACGCAAGCCAAACAGCTGTCAAAGTATTTGAGCACTCAGGAGATGAGATCCCAAAAGGACCATTTCTCCATTCAGATGGTATTGTCGCGCAGACGGCTGCATCTTTTTCTTCGCTTGCAAGACCAAAGGGCAAGCCATCTCTTGAAATACCAGATACTGTCATTCCACCCGGAAGTGAAACCGGCACCATTTTTCATTCCCTGTTTGAGAAGGTAATAGAAGACGGATTATACTTTCCATACGATGAAATTGGAATAAAAACGCTCATTGAGAAAAAACTTTTGCATACTCCACTAGAAGCGTGGTCTGAAGAAATATACCACCTTCTGAAAGAATGTTTGCAGAGACCGTATCTAGATGGAAAATCGTTACTTGAGATACCACCTGAAGCACTTCTCCCTGAAGTAGAGTTTATGTATGAAGAGTCCGGACACGTCTATAAAGGAGTTATAGATCTTCTTGTGAATGTCGATGGAGTTTGGCATGTAATTGATTGGAAAACGAATCTTTTACCGAGCTATGATCTAGCAGCTTTAGAACAAGCTATGATTGACCATGAGTATACGCTCCAATCAGAAATGTATAGTCATGCAGTAAAACAGTATGTTGATGGAGCCTTTGGTGGAGTGTACTACGTATTTGTTCGTGGTGTGCACAATGGAGAGGGAGTACTATATTGTGAAGCTTGAAGCACTCTTTGCCGAGGCAATTGAAAGGCGAGAAGGAAAAGAAAACAAGCAGGATGAACTGAAAGAACTCTTGCAAAAGACGCTCAGTGGGCACCTTTGCTCACAGGAGAAAGAGCATCTTAAGGGACCATTTATCCATTCGTATGGATATACTTCATTTGAAAAATATGCACTTCTTGAAAGTGGAATTGCAAAAGAATTTGCTCGTTTACTGAAGAGAACTATACCAAAGGGTGAGGTTCCCCTCCTGCCAGAGAGCTTGACGACTGAGCAAAAACACGCAGTAGAACTTGGGCTGACTTCCCCCCTTTTATTTTTATCTGGAGGACCCGGAACGGGAAAAACGTATACGATTGCCCAGCTTGTTTCTGCGTACCTTCAAGCAAAACCAACAGCTCATATTGTTGTGGCTGCTCCAACGGGTAAAGCGGCCGCCCACCTGCAAGCTGGTATTGAAAAAACCATCCCTCAAAAAGCAGATATATCCTCCGGAACCCTTCACGCTGTTTTAGGCATACAAAAAGCACACGATGCGTATGTCAAAGATCTCTACCTAGGTGCACAACTCATTATCATTGATGAATGCTCAATGATTGATACAGCAATGTGGTATGCGCTGCTTCGAGCTATTCCAGAAAACAGTACGCTCGTTTTTGTAGGTGATACAAACCAGTTACCTCCTGTCGAAACAGGGAGTATCTTTGCGCACCTTTCAGAATTTATGGTTCAAATAGCACCACACATGTGTGCTCACCTTTCTCGCTGCCTTCGAAGTGAATCTGAGGAAATCATTTCGCTTTCTGAAGCCATTCAAAGAGGTGAGAGTGTACAAGCCTGTGCTTTATTAGATTCAGGAGTAAATGTTGGCTTTACAGATTCCGTTTCATTCCCCCCTTTTCCAAAAGATCAGGATCCAGAGAAGCTGCTTAAACACTCTGAGAAATACAAAATTCTTTCAGCTTTAAAAGAAGGAACATTGAGCGTCACGCAGCTCAACCGCCGCTTTGCTTTCGAGCACTCAAAAGGAGAGGTTTTCCCTCAACCAATCATCATTACTCAATCTTCACCGTCACAAGGGTTGTTTAATGGTGAAAATGGTGTCGCCATTCGGTATCGAAATGCTCCAGAAAAGGACGTTGCATATTTTCGAGGAAGTGATGCAACACTTCGAAAAATCCCCCTCTCACTCCTTCCCAGATATGAACTGGCCTATGCGCTTTCAATACATAAAAGCCAAGGGAGTGAGTACGATTCGGTTACCGTCATTCTCCAAGATGGTGCGGCCGTATTTGGAAAAGAGCTGTTGTATACCGGTATAACAAGGGCAAAAAAAACGGTGCGTATTTTTGCAAAAAAAGAAGTACTATGTAGTTGTATACAAAAATATGAGAAAAGATTGTCGACACTTCTTCCTCGGCTACAAAAGGAGTACTCTGCATGAAGGGATTTTCGCTTTTATTGAGTGACGCAAAAAAAGAGGGCATTTCTCGTGTGCATGTATCAGCAGCTGTGTTGTTACAAAAAACACTGCTCCTCATAAAACGGCCAGAAACTGCAGCAACGCATCCTGGATATTATGTTTTTCCAACATCTGAGGCAACAGAAGCTGAATCACTCAACCAGGTGCTTCAAAAAGCACTCGTTGTAGACGCTGGGCTTTCACTGAAAACAGTAGAAAAATATGTAGGGCATTTTGATTACGAAGGAACGAGGCAGCTGACATTTCTCGTGACCGTAACAAATCCTTCAGAAGTGTTTACACAACACCACGTTGCGCATGCGTGGGTTCCGTTGAAAGAAGTCTCCGGATATCCAATATCCGATGAGCTTCGCCACATTGTTGAGTTACTATTACGAGATGGAATGTAGTTTCAGACTGAAGGGGATAAAAAAACCCCTCAGAGAGGGGTTATAACCATTACGATGCAGCCATTGCCGCATATTGCCGCTTTGTACGTGCTGCTTTATTTCTCTTGAAGATACCGAGCTTTACCCCTTTATCCATAAGACTGTATACTTCGTTCAGTCCTGTTGAGATGTGCTCTTGGTTTTTTTCTTCAATAGCATTTTTGAATGTTTTCATAGCTGACTTAACTCGAGACTTGAAAATTCTATTTCTCATCCGCTTTTTATCAGCTTGGATAATTCTTTTTTCAGCAGTTGGGCGCTTTGTCTTTTTTTTAGCTTCATCAGCCATATCACGGTACCTTAATTATTTCACACTAGTCATGAATTCCGGGAGATAATACCATACCAAATATTATTTCGTCAAAGAATGGACCTGAAAAAAGAAACTATGGAATATATTTGGAAATTCTTTTTTTTAGCTATTGCATCTGTGGTAGTTATGATAGGAGGTCGATGCGGTCTTGCTGTTATTGATTACCTCTCCTACGATCGAGCAGTTGATGTACCGATCGAGACGTGGTCGATTATTGAAGTTGCCCCGTCAGAATATAAGCTTCAAGCGAGCTATCCGATTCCCCTTTTAGACGGAAAAATGGGAACCCATCAAATTATTGGTAGATCGTATTTCAATAAATTTATAGCAGAACAGCACCTGAAAGAACTTAAAAAAAAGAATTGGAAGCTTTTTTACCAGTCAAATAACCCGCTAAAAAATACGCTGCAACACCACTTTCCATTTAAAGAGTGTGTGCACTTACTACTTGCATTTGCTGTTATTACATATTTTGTATGGTTAAGAAAGTATGTCACATCAAGATATGCCCTCGACACATAAATCAATACCTTCGAGTGTGCTTTCTCAATTCCCGCTCAAAATAGAGGCGCACTCTCTTTTTGGCTTTTTGTATGAAATCTTTTGCAAAAAGAGGGCGTTGTGCTCCTTTTTCGTGAAGGAGCGCATCTATTCTATCCCCTTTACAAAAGAATTTTGCCATTGGCTTCTCTTGCATTGTGGAGAAGGTGTGAATAAATGGAGTAATGGTTGAAATGTCAATCCAAAACACTTTTTTTACTCGTCCTCCTCTAGGCATTCGGAGAACATCAAACAATGCTCCACCTTGCTTGGTTATGTTTGTGTAGTAACATTCCTGCTGTGAGAGAAAACGTTCTGCTTCTGACGGATAATTTTTTCCAAATGAAGCAGTGTGAAAAATCCAGAGTACATGGTAGCCAAGCTTTCCATAGTCGCTACAGCGGGCCTGAACCTCTTCCTTTGATATAAAACTGCACTGTATTTCAATAACAATGTTTTTTGAGGCAATAGAGATGTCTGCAAATCTACCGATCGAAGGAAAGTAGACTTCTTTTTCCGGGAGGTACGCTGCAAGCTGTGCGAGCACGTAATTTTGGGTAGCGATATGTACTTCGGACGGCATTTTCGGTTGACAATAACTTCTTTTAAATTCAAGATTAAGTTTGCTTTGAAATATAACCCATCCTATTCTATCATTAGTGCACTTTTACGTTCAAAAAATTATTGAATCCACTACCCTCAGAGGCGCATGAGCAAGGGATACACTCAGGCATTTGATCCACAGCACCAACAAAAAATCGAAGAGCTCGTTGCGATTGCAAAAGAGCAAGGGTACATTACATATGAGGAGATTAATGAAATTCTCCCTATGTCATTTGATAACCCTGATCAGATAGACCAAGTTCTTATATTCCTTAGTGGAATGGATATCCAAATCCTCAACCAGAGTGAGGTTGAGCGGCAGAAAGAGCGGAAGAAAGAAGCCAAAGAGATGGAAGCGCTTCCCAAGCGTGTTGAGGGAAGTTCTGATGATCCAGTACGGATGTATCTTAAAGAGATGGGTTCAGTTCCCCTCCTTTCTAGGGAAGAGGAAGTAGAAATTTCTAAACGAATTGAAAAAGCGCAGATGCAAATTGAGAAAATCATCATGCGTTTCCGATATTCAACACGAGAAAGTATCTCTATAGCGTATTACCTCATTCAAGCGAAGGAACGATTTGATAAGATCGTTGCAGAGAAAGAGGTAGAAGATAAAAACGTTTTTCTCCAAAAACTTCCAAGGCTCATAGAGCTTCTGAAAAAAGAAGACGATATTTTAGAAGAGCTCCTTAAAAAACAAGAGACGGAAAAAGGATCGAAGGCTGAAAAAATTAAGCTTTCAGAAGATGTCGAAAAATGTTGCATTCGAACACAAGCCTTTTTAAGGCAAATGCATTTTCGTCACAATATTATCGATGATTTTGGTGAAGTTATCCTTACTTCATACGATCGGTTTCTTGCGTTAGAAAAAGAAATACAAGAACTTATTCCCCGAGCAGAGAAAAACCGTTTTGCCGCAGCAAAGTTAGCCGCAGCGACGAGAAAACTGAAAAAAAGAGAAATAGCTGCTGGAAGAACAATAGACAAATTCAAAAAAGATGTTCGGATGCTTCAGCGGTGGATGGATAAATCCCAAGAAGCAAAACGGGAGATGGTTGAGTCCAATCTCCGGCTTGTTATTTCCATTGCGAAAAAATACACGAATCGAGGCTTGTCGTTTCTTGACCTTATCCAGGAAGGAAACATGGGGCTTATGAAAGCGGTTGAGAAGTTTGAATACAGACGTGGATACAAGTTCTCAACCTATGCAACGTGGTGGATTCGTCAGGCTGTTACAAGAGCTATCGCTGACCAAGCGAGAACAATTAGAATCCCAGTGCACATGATTGAAACAATCAACAAAGTGCTTCGTGGAGCAAAAAAACTGATGATGGAGACTGGAAGAGAGCCAACTCCGGAAGAACTTGCTCAGGAATTGGGTCTTACTCCGGATCGAATCCGGGAAATCTACAAAATTGCACAACACCCGATCTCGCTTCAAGCTGAAGTTGGTGATAGTGGTGAAAGTCAGTTTGGTGATTTCTTAGAGGATACAACGATAGAGTCGCCTGATGAAGCAACAGGCTATGCTATATTAAAGGACAAGATGAATGAAGTCCTTGGAACACTGACAGATCGTGAGCGAACCGTTTTAATTGAGCGCTTCGGTCTGCTTGATGGAAAACCGAAAACATTGGAAGAAGTTGGCCTTCGTTTCAAGGTCACACGAGAGCGTGTTCGTCAGATTGAAGCAAAAGCACTTCGAAAAATGCGTCACCCGACTCGATCGAAGCAGCTTCAAGCCTTCCTTGATATGATCGAAATCGAATAAAATATAATTATAGTTTTTAAAAGCTGTAATTATTGTTCTTTTTTTCTTTTTTTATAACCCCATGCCTTTCAGCGGCTTGGGGTATTTTTTTTCATCTTTTTTAAAAAAGTATATACAAAATTAAAATAAATCCTTATTCAAAAGGTTAAAAGAAAAATATATAATTTGCGGTGACTAGGCGCCCGTAGATGTGCACTCGTTTAATTTCGGAAAAAAATATTTGAAATTTTTTCCCCGCAGTTATATAGAGAGAATTAAAAAGAAAAAAACTTTTAACCCCCATGAGGTAAGAAGATGAGTATGAACCTTCTAAGAAACGTTCCTCTTGCTGCTGCAGTACTCGTTGCTGGATCAGCATTTGCAGGAATGGATCATGAGTCTCGTACTTCTCAGCTTGAGCAACAAATGTCTCAAGTACGTACAGAGACGAAAAATAATACCTACGGTGCAAACACTGCCGCAGGAAGCCCACAAGTTGATGGGTATGGTGTAAACCTTTCTTTTGATGTTCTTTATTGGAGATCAAATGTTGAAGGTACTGAGTACACAGTAACTGATAGTATTGAAACACAAACAGTACCATGGCAAGGAACTATGAAAGACGTAGGTTCTGCTTGGGATTGGGGTTTCAGAGTTGGTTTAGGATACACTTTCGAGCATGACGATTGGGATGCTCGTGTTGAGTATACTTACTTCAACAACACTTTCGGTTCTACAACTCAGTCTGGAAACAACGACTCAGTAACTACACTTCGTGCAGTACCTTGGATCGTTTCAGGTGATGAAACTGATATCAACACGTACATCAGCAATGCTGAAAAAGCAACGTCTGATTTCAACCTTGGGTTCAACAATGTTGACCTAACTCTTGGAAGAAACTACTTTGTAAGTTCAAATCTTTCTCTAAGACCTTTCATCGCGCTTCAAGCTTCTTGGATGGATCTACAGCAAAACACACAATATACTGGTGGAACTAACGGACCAGTTCATATTGGTGACAACGCTATCATTCTTCAAGAATCAAGTGATTTCTGGGGAATGGGTCCTGAGTTCGGTATGGGCTCTAGATGGATTCTTGGAAATGGCGTAAGCTTTTTCGGACTTCTTCAAGGATCTCTTCTGTATGGTAACTTCGAATCTCGATACAAGTCTTGGTTCAGCGCAGACACAGTACGTGACTACGTTGGAATCAATGCTGATAAGCATGCGTTTGTTCCAAATGCACGTTTTAACATCGGTCTTCGATATGATACATACATGGAGAAAAACACACAGCACCTTTCAATCGCACTTGGTTATGATGCTCAACACTGGTGGGGTATCAACCAAATGCTAGATTTCCAAAACGTGCGTGAGTTTGACTACATCGATGGCGATCTTGGAATGCAAGGTATTACTCTTGATGTTCGCTGGGATTTCTAAATCCGAGTTGACCTGATACAGGTTTAGTATAAAAAAGCCAGGACTTGATATCCTGGCTTTTTTTGTTTCAATTGTTTGTATTCCTTAAAAATCATATCCCTGATTTCACATAACTGAACATTATAAAATATATTATATTTTTTTCTTGCAAAAGAAAATCGGTTGCCATAATAAGTGGTATTTTAGGAAGGATGACAAAATCGATGATCACGGGACGGACGATTTTTCTTTCACTCGCATTTTTTTCAGCGACTGGCACGTGTATGGAAGGCATAGGTCTTGAAAGCACAACGCAGAAAGTTGAAAAACTCAAAGTGGAAATAGACGATTTACAAAAGCAGATAGATGCACTTAAAGCGCAAGTTCCTGAAGATGAAAAAGGAGCCACGCTTGCACCTGCGAGCCCATATGTGAATGGAGAACGCTGGGCGCTCGGGATGGAATACCTTTTTTGGGAGACACGTGTTGAGGGGACAGAGTTTGCATACTCTAACAATGCACCTTCAAGTGCTATTCCAATAAATGGCCAAGTGTTTGCTGTAAAGCCTGGATGGACTTCAGGTATTCGCATAAGTGGAGCAAAATTTTTCGAGTTCGATCGATGGTCTCTTCAGTCTTCGTTTACAATGCTCCGACCGGACGGATCTCTTGGGACTTCTTCAACTTTTGGAAGTGCCCGTATTCCTTTACGGGGTGTCCTCCTTTCGAATACGTTTTTGGATACTGCGAAGGCGAGTTATGCACTGCAATACTATGACCTCGAAGTAAACGTTGGAAAAGATTTTTATGTAAGTAATGCATTGAGTTTCAGACCGAGTGTTGGGGTAAAGGCACTCTGGTTTGATCAAACCCTCACAACTCGTTATTCCGGGGGCGATTCATTAGGGTTGGATACGGTTTCGCTGGTAGATGTAAGCGATATGTGGGGTATGGGACCTGAATTTGGGGTCTCTTCTGGGTGGTTCCTCGGCTTAGGCTTTAAAATGCTAGCCTCTGGCCGAGTCGCCCTCCCTTTTGGGTATGTGAACTCGACGCATGATGAAAAGCACTCACGAATTCCGGCAGAACGCTTTTACATGAAAGAGCAAAAACACCAATTTAATCCGATGGTTCAGGGAAGAATTGCCGGTGCGTGGTCAGGGTATGTAAATAAGAAGCAACAATACATTGAAGTCTCTTTTGGATATGACTTTGCATACTTTTTCGACTACAACGAGTTTATAGAAATAACAGATGTTTCTGCACAAAGGTTTCAATTAGCTGATGGAAATGTCAGCATGCAAGGAATAGGTCTACAGGTCGCTGTTTCCTTCTAATGCTAGAGTATTGAAAAGCCTTCAAATGAGCTCGTCTCAGCTTGCTTGTGTAGTGAATAAGATGTAATCTCCCCAGTAGAAAGTTCATGACGAACACGCTCAATAAGTGTATGGGCATCCGCTTCATTTCCGCTAATGTGAATCTCTACATCACCGGTAGGAAGGTTTTTTACTGTTCCTGATAATTTCATTGCATCAGCAACCTGTTTGGTTGTTTGTCTAAAAAAAACGCCCTGAACCTCTCCAGAGACAAGAATTTTGAGGTGTTGCATTATTTATGTAACCTTTGTTATACAAATTTTCTTGCTAACTATGAGGTGAAAATGAAAAAGCTACAACTGTTATTCTCACTCCTTGCGCTTCCGCTTTTCAGTGACGGTCCATCCAATACTGATCTACAACGTGAGATTGATCAACTTAAACTTTCTGTCGAAAGGCTCTCTTCAGGATCACAGGTGCCTACTGAGATGGAAGCAGGCCACAATGATTCCTGTGGATTCATGGTTTCTGCAGACCTTCTCTATTGGCAAACACAATCTGATCTCTTAACGTACCCAACTGCATTTTCACAAACAAGTCTATCGAGCCTACCACAGGACATTCGGTTGAGAGACACGAATATTGACTGGGCATGGGGATTTCGCGTCGGAGCTGGTTACCAGTTTGCATACGACAACTGGAGACTTGATGCTGAATATACCTATCTTCGACCAAGAGGAAATCAGTCAACGAGCTATGATACAGAAGCAAATGGTGGACTTCCTATTACAGCAACGTCTCCTGGAATATCTGCGAATTTTAGTACTGGAGCCGAGCTTTTTGGAAAAACTGCATCTGTTGCCTACCACCTAGACTATGATTACGTCTCACTTCTTTTGTCTAAAAACTACTGTGTATCACGAAGCGTAGACGTTTCTATGCAATGGGGACTTGCGGCAAACTGGTTTGATCAGTCTGTTGTTGCTCAGTACACAGGTGGAACGGAAGAAAACTACCTTAATACACAAGTGCTCACAACTAAAAACTTCTCAGACTCGTGGGGGATTGGTCCTCGCGCAGGTCTTGGAGCGTTATGGCACTTAGGAGCCGGGTTTGGTCTTTTTGGAGACTTTGCCGGTGAAATAATGGTTGGAAAAGTGCGTGGCACAAGTATCCAAGAGGTTGATGGTTCAAGTGAAAACTATGTGAAGTATCATTTCGATGGGTACCGCTACAGACCACAGCTTTTTATGCAATTAGGGCTTTCGTATGATGCATTTTTCAATGGAGCATCGCAACATTTCGGGTTGCGTGCCGGTTGGGAAACACAAGTCTGGTTTAATGAAGGAACAAACATTGTAACGTATCCACAGATAGTACAAGATTTCGGAAATCTTCAGTTTAGTGGATTTACATTGAAAGCATTCTTCAAGTTCTAAGCATGCTGCGTACTTTCAATTGTGAAAGACGTTGATGACCAATCATATGATTGGATCACTTCGAGGGCCGAGTCAAGTGACTTGGCCTTATTTATTCCCTCTCGAATCGCTTTTGTGCCTTTTCCTTTTTTAAGGTACCAGCACCCAACTCGTCTTAAGTCGAGTAAAGCTTTTTTATCATTTCCGTATGCGATGCAATACGCAAGGTGATCCATAAGAAGCTGCTTGTACGCATCTCCTGTAAATGAGAGCGCAGGCAGTCCTTGGTCATACCTACGGATGTCTTCAGCTATCCATGGTTGTCCCATAGTGCCTCGAGCTGCAAGGATTCCATCACATCCTGTTTCCTCAAAAAATCGAATGCCGGAGTGTCCGCAAAACACATCACCATTTCCAATAACTTTAATGTCTTTTGCAACCGCTTTACTCTCTTTGATATATGAGCGTTCAGCAAGGCCTTTATACCCTTGTACTCTTGTTCTTCCATGGATAGTAATCGCTTTTGCTCCTGCAAGCTCAGCAATTTGTGTTATTTGAGGTGCGTTAATGGAGTGCTCATCCCAGCCACACCGTACCTTCACTGTAACAGGAATGGACACGGCACTTGCCATTTCATGCAGTATATCACCAATGAGCCATGGTGTTTTTAGCATGGCAGAACCACTTCCATCTTTCGTCACTTTGTCAACAGGGCAACCGCAGTTCAAATCGAGGGTATCAAATCCAAGGTCTTCAACAATTCGGGCGCACTCTTTGGCAAACTGGAGTTTACTTCCGCAGAGCTGTGCACCGATAGGACGCATAGATTCGTCGTAATCAAGCAATCGAAAGCTGCTGTAGTCAGAGCGAACAAGTGCATCCATCTTAACCATTTCACAGAACATGAGACCCGGCGTATAGCGAGCAGACATCTTTCGAAAAGGGAAGTCAGAGCATCCGGCAAGGGGAGCATAAAAGATGTTTGAGGGAAGTGTTAAAGAGCCAAGTTGAAGCGGGCGGATATATTTCATAGAAGGAGTCTCATAAGTCCATATTCAAGAAAACGAAGGACAATGAATGCCACAATAACGCTCACATCAAGCACCCCTCCAATAGGTGGAATAACTCGACGGAAGAGGTTGAGGTATGGATCTGTATAAAAAGCGACAAATCGCATCAAAGGACTTCCTGCAAGCTGGGGAATCCACGAGCCGAGTACACGTATAAAAATAAGCACCGTATAGACGGTAAAGAAAACTTGAATCATGTTGATAAGCATGTTGAACATTTTAGCATAGAGTGTATTCAAAACACAATCTGTTGTCTTTAAACCCCTGATTTCGACCCAAACTGCGCCTTCTGCGCTCTATATGAAGCAGGAGGTTTTTTTGTTGTGTCGGCAGCTTGTAATCCCTATACTGACGCATCAAAAATACAGTGGGGCTCTATGAGATGCGTAGGTTTTCGTCTAGATTCTGGGCAGTGCCGTGTCGCAATTCTTTCAAAATCCAAAGCAGGCTTTCGTATTCATGAGCTGAGAAGCTTCCCGACAATCAAGGATTTTTTACAAAAAAACTACCGTTTTCGTCATGTTTGCGCTCTTGAGGAAAAAGATGTGCTCATTAAACGGATTCACGTGCCAAGTACACGCTTTAGAATCTTAAAGAAAATACTTCCTTTTCAAATTGACACTCAGTTTGCGTTACCTCAAAAAGATTTTTTGTTTCATCCATTTACCTGTTTCACAAATACATTATTTGTCGCAGCTGCCGCAAAAAAATCAGTCGATGCCATCATTCGAGCGTTTAATCCAGAGGTGATCACAACCGAACAATCTGCTTTGCTTCATTTTGCAAAAACGTTCGCAGAAGAATACCACTCGCTCTGCCTTGTTTTTGTAAAAAAAGAAGAGGTGCTCTGCCTTACTTTGGAAAAGGGGAATTATACGAAGTCTCTTACGTTCAAGATGCGGAATGTATCTGAAAGTATCGATTCAATTCTTTCCCTTATGCCGGCAAATAGAAAATTACCACTGTTATTTTTGGGGAACGAAAGAGTTCGCCTTTCCTTGAAAGAAGAGTTTTCTAGACGCCTTGAAAATGCTCCACTCGTTTCTCTTTCACTTACAGATGCGCAAATTGAATATGCTCTTGAAATAGGTATGGCGCTCGAAGGTATTGAAACGGCTTCTATGAGTATCCAATTTAGAAAAGGAAAGAAAGTCCATACGCTTCTCAAATCGTGGTACAGAAGAAGTGTTGCAGCAGCAGTTCTGTCACTTGTTGTGCTTAGCCTCAGTCTTCATAGTACATTTTCTCGACTGTATGAAAAAAATGCAGCAAGACTGCATGACGTTGTGAATGAATTGACTGAGACATATACAGATTTGTATACACTTGGAGAGCACCACACAAATATACACACGCAAATTGCTGCAATGGAAAAAACGCACGCACGCATACCAACAACAAAGCGTTTTATGAATAATGGACCAAACTTCTCAAAAATATACAGTGAAGTTTCGTCACTTTTAGAACGCCACACACTGAGACTCGATTCATTTACCTATCATTTGGACTCGTACCCTACAGTAAAGAATTCAAAAAGTCGGTACTCGGGAGAAGTGAGATTGAGTATCAAAGGGGATGATCCTGTGACAATTAAAGAGTTTTGTGAGGATCTTTCGCAGCAGCCTCATTTTTTAGAAGGAAAGAATATAACTGTTAAAAGGGAATCACATGGATTTACAATCACTGGCTCCTTCTCTGAGTAGAGTGCTCCAAAAAGGGATCCTTTTCTTCAAGACAAGAATTGGAAAAGCGATTTTATGCTTGTTTTTAGGAAGTATTCCTCTCTGTGGGGTAGTTGCCTATTGGGTTTCCTGTTTTACAGCATTAAAAAGCGCAGAAGAGCGTCTATCTCTGCTCGTCTTGAGCGCACCAAAAAAGCAACAAGAAAAAATGGAATGGGAAGCGTATCGGATGAAGTATGCTGATGCAAACCCTTACTATTTTGAACAAAAAATTGAGGCACAGAGTCTGCTTCAAAATGAAAAACAAAAACTGACTGCATTACTTGATACCGCAATGTTTTCGAGTCATCCAGAGCTCCATAAGCGGTATCGGTACTTAACAAGCGATGAAAATCGGTTTGCCTTTAGTGAGGAGGTGCTCTATTCATCTAAAAAGTGGAAAGAAACACTGCTTCGGCAATTACGACCGGTGGAAATCGATGAGCATGATTTTTCATATGTGCTCAATGCACTTGAAGGGGATGTCAAAAATCGTCCTCAGTGCACGATTACAGATGCAACACTCCATCACGATGAGGGAGGAATGACGCTCCACATTGAATGCCTGAAACGGGAGAATTTACAATGAAACCAACGCATTTTTTTATCACTTTAGGCAGCCTCTTTGTCATAGGCTGTACACCTCGCTTTCAAGAGCAACACCTTTCAAGTATTCAAATCTATGATCGAAATGGTTTTCAAGAGACAATTAGCTCAAAGGAGCGATTGGAGCAATATGAATCTGCAGACTTTACTGAGCCTCAAGTCTATGAACGAATTGTACGAACATACCAGCGGAGTGACACTGGGACTTCAAAAACAATCGTCACCTCATACCATGAGAATGGCCTTTTAAAGCAGTATCTTGAAGGGGAGAATGGGCGAGCTCGAGGGCTCTTCCGAGAATTTTATGCAGATGGAACAAAAAAAATTGAAGTTCTTGTCATTGAAGGGATTGCCGATTTTACTCCGGAAGCGATGCAGAAATGGGTTTTTGACGGCATTTCGAATGCGTGGGACGAACATGGGCAGCTTCGAGCTGAAATACCATACCATAAGGGAAAACTCCATGGTGAGGCATTTTACTACCATGAGAATGGGGAAGTAAAAAAAATAGTTCCCTACCTTCAAGATAAAATTCATGGCATTGTACGGGAGTATAATACACATGGTCTACTTGTTGGAGAAATTGCATATGAACTTGGAGACAAGCATGGTGTTGTCCGCTATTTGGGTACAGATGAAATCCCCGCATACACTGAATTGTATCAGAAGGGAAAGCTTGTTACAGGCGAGTATACCTCACCCGAGGGAGAGGTGGTGAGCCGAGTCGTAGATGGGAAAGGGACACAAACTTTTTATACAAATGGGCATCTTGACAAGGTAGTGACTATACAAAATGGTGCATGTGAAGGGGAGATGCAGCTGTTTGATGATTCTGGTGCGCTTTCTTCTAAATATAATCTATGTAATGGAGAAAAGCACGGAGAGGAAATAGTCTACTATCCAAATGAAACTCCAAAGCTCCTTCTCACATGGCATCGTGGTGAAATTTTAGGAAAGGTGAAGACATGGTACCAAAGCGGCGGGCTTCAAAGTGAAGTTGAAATGCATGATAATGCAAAGCATGGAATCTGTGTCACCTGGTACGAAGATGGGAGTCTCTTGCATGTTGAGGAGTACGAGCATGGAGTCCTTGTTGATGGGAAATATTTCAAAAAAGGGGAAGGAAGTCCTATTTCAAAGATAGAACATGGCAATGGCATTGCACACCTCTTTGATGGAGATGGTGTACTCTTAGAAAAAGTGATGTATAAAGATGGGATTCCAGAAAAAGAATGAGTTGAGAAAGCATTTTTTAGCTCTTCGTAAAGCGCTTCCTCTTAAAAGACGATGTGAAGCTGAGCAGGGGCTTTTTGAACTGCTTACGCAAGAAGTGCGTGATGTAACATGGATTGCGTCGTTCATTTCATTTCGTGGTGAAATTGAAATGAGTCACATAAACTCTTGGATTTTGCATCAGAAAAAGTTGGTGTTACCTCGCATTGATATAAAGCCTTTGTTTGCATGTGTCGAAAGAGAAACAGATATAGAACGTCATCATCTTGGGTTTTTCCAGCCTCAAAAAAAATGTAAACAACCCAAAACACTCGATTGTATTCTTGTTCCAGGGCTCGCATTTGATGAACATAACTACCGAATAGGGTACGGGAGGGGTGACTATGATGCATTGCTAAAAGAATGGCCGGATGCATATACAATCGGCATTGGCTTTCGGGAGCAAAAAACGTGCAGTCTTCCAATTGAAGCACACGACATTCCGCTCGATACAGTCTACCTTTTTTAACAGATGGAAGAGATACAAGAAAGAAAACTAGTAGTTCTCGATGACTTCGAACTTCCCTTGTGGAGGCTGTCCGAGTTTTTTCTCACCTTTTTCATGTTTTTGTGGTTTGCAGAATTTTTTTCCCACAGAGCTATTTGCCGAAACAAGTCCACCTGATGGAATGTTGTTCGCCACGCCGAAAAGGTCTCCATCATGTTTACAGTTGAAAACAACTGTATATGGTGTTTGAGAGACGGCATAGTTTGATCCGTAGCCGTCATACCACTTAATCGTTGCTTGAGGGAACACATCTGTCGTACCCATTGTTCTTCCCGTTGCAGAAATTATCGTTACTTCAAGAGGAAAAGGAGAATCGTTGTAAATACTGACCTGTGTTGCAAAAAAGGCAGCTGGAAGCAGTACGCATCCTGCAAGTGTTGCTCGTCTCATTGCGCTTTCTCCACTCGTGTCCATTTAAAGTCGATTGTGCCAAGTGGTGTCACAACAACATCGTGAACGTTTGGCTTGTGTTTATAGAGTAAAGAGTAATGCGTAATAGGAATAATAGGTGCATTTTCTATAAGCAGTTTTTCAGACATTCGCAGCATCTCTTTTACGACAAGAGGGTCTTCTGCTTGCAACACTTCATCGAGAAGCGCTGCATACTCATCGAGTTCCCAGCCCGTTCTATTCGCTTCTTGATGTGTTGAAGAGAAAATTTCAAGAAAATTAAGTGGTGAATCAACATCAGCAATCCAAGAACCTAAAGCGAGATCGTACTTCCCATGAGCCATCGAATCAAGTAGTATCTTGAGGTCGAGCGCCTGGAGTTCTACGTCGATACCAAGCTCTTTACGCCATTGCTCTTGCAAGGCTTCAGCAAACTGTTTATTCGTATCAATATTTGCGTAGGATAATGTGAGTTTTCCAACCTGCTTACAACCGGCTTCTTCACATCCTTCAGCAAAGAGCTTGTGTACCTCTCCATTCAATGCAACGCTTTCAGCATTTTCATGAAGTTGCATGCAGGCAGGGACAAATCCAAATGCAGGGTCATGGAGTCCATGCATCACATGCTCTGCAATCGTACGAGTGTCAGTTGCAAGGGTTAGTGCTTGGCGCACTTTTTTGCTTTGAAGAAGTGGGTGCTTCGTATTGATTCGGATCATTTTTGTGCCAAGAAAAGGTGCTTTTTGAACGCCATCACGCGCCTGTTCATTCTCCACGCGCTCTGTGGAAAGAGAAGAGAGTGGAGATCCAACCCAATCAAGCTCTCCTGCTTCAAACATTGTGTACTCTGTTTCTGAAGACACCATAACCATTTCTAAAGCGTCTAGTTGAACAACTGAAGCATCCCAGTACACCGGGTTTTTTTCACCGATGATTGAGTAGTGGTGCTTCCATTCTTTTGGAATAAATGGTCCAGAGGCAATAAAAGAGTCAGCTTCACGTGCCCAATTGCTATTTGATTTGTCTGCATGCATCGGAACAGGGAAGAACACAGGGTGTGCAGTTAAAGAGGCAAAGTTGTGTACGGGTCGTTGAAGTGTTATCTCAAGGGTTGTGTCATCAATGGCTTGAATTCCGAGCATGCTGCTTGGAAGTGTGCCATTCTTCACGAGCTCGGCGTTCTTAATATGAAACAAATGGTATGCAGCTTGAGAGGGGAATGAGGGGTGAAGGACCGTTTTCCACGCGTAGACAAAGTCATGTGCGGTAATGGTTGTTCCATCGCTCCATTTTGCATCGCGAAGATAAAATGTATATGTCTTCCCATCCTCTGTAGTTGTGTGTGACTGAGCCAGTGCTGGTTGTATGTTCCCTTGTTTATCAACACGGTACAAGCCATCCATAAACGCTCGACATATGTTTATGTCTTGGATGGTTGTGACCTTTCTTGGATCGAGAGAAGAGGGTTCCTGCTGAATATTACAACGAAAGACTTGTGGTGTTTTTTGTTGGGCCGTATGCTTCATGTCGCTTTTTGAACAGCCGGTAAGTGCAAAAAAGGAAAGAACTATTGCGCTAAGAGCTTTTTTCATTGTAAACCCATATGTAATTTTTGATTCCAATTGAACACAAAAGAGTATTTTTATGAAACAGTTGTTTTCATATTCTTTCACCCCCCTCTTTAATACACCGTCTTTTGTACATGATATGATCGTGCCACATGAAACACTTCGCAACCCAACGATGCTTTATAGACCCCTTGAATGCGCGCTTTTTCGAGGAGAACCTGTAACGGTTGTAGGAAAAGAAGGACAATGCGCTGAAGTCAAGGCACCTACTTATGCAGAAGGTACTTTCTATACTGATATTCGACTCCTCTCAAATGCCCCAGAGCAGCGCGTTCATCCCTCGAAAAAAGACGTCACTCATCGTCTTTTAGAATGTCTTGGTTTGCCGTACGTTTGGGGTGGGAATGATCCGTCCGGTATGAAAACCTTTTCACGACTGTATTCATTCAAAGAGCCGTATTTTCGAGGAGTTGATTGTTCAGGTTTATTGTATTATGCATTTCGTGGGCTGATTCCTCGAAATACGTCGCAGCTTCTCTCATTTGGGGAAACGATTGCTCTTCACGATATTCAACCACTTGATATTTGCGTTTGGAAAGGCCACGTCATTTGCTTTCTTTCAAGCGACACAATTATCGAATCACGAGAACACCACGGAGTCGTGAATACGCCAGCAAAGAAAAGGTTAGCTGAAATGAGAGAGAGTGGGCTTTTTGATACAGCGCCTTCAGAGGGTGGGGTCATCTTCAGGCGGATTTTTGAGACGTCTTTCGAACGCTTCTTCAAGACGCTTTAGATTCGATGTAGAATCTGAAATGTTTTTTTCTTCAGTAGAAAAATTTTTTTTCTGTTTTCGTTTAATAAAAGAGACGAATTGTTCCACGCTCATTGTTCGTGCTCTTAAAGAAACACTCCGAGCGATGACGCCATTGTCAGAAGAAACGACAGTGACCGTTCCGGGGTGTTTTTGTATTTCAATAAGTTCGATTAAGTAGTCGTCTGCAGACATACCTCGTGGAGTATAAATGACCTCTATATCTCCAAGGTGCTTTTTGGTTGCAATATCAAGTATTGTTTCTGTGCCACTATCAAAAACAAGCGAAGCTTTCATTTTGATTTCTTTCAGTGAGGTAGAAAGCTCGTGAATAAAAGATTCCCTTGCATCCTCAAGGGGAAAGATATGCTCTTTGAGACGAAAGAAAAAGTTATAGCCATCTACGAGGTAGCGCACAGCGTACTTTCAAGATACGTTTGAAGCTTATCAAGTGCTTTTCGCCTATGAGAGATTCTATTTTTTGTCTCTTCATCAAGTTCAGCAAATGTTTTATTATAGTCGTATTTTATAAAAAGAGGGTCATAGCCAAACCCATTTGAGCCTCTTGGGTCTGTTAAAAGACGACCTTCACAGTATCCGGTAACGACTTTTTGGGTTCCTTCAGGGCTTGCGACGGCAATGCTACATTGAAAATATCCAGTCCGTTCGTCTTCTCTTAAACTGCGAAGCTTCTCTATCAGTTTTTTTCTGTTGTCCTTATCTGAAGCCTCATCCGATGCATATCGGGCGCTTCGCACGCCTGGCTCCCCGCCAAGAGATGGAACAACAAGACCCGAGTCATCAGCCAGAGCTAAGGCATCAAATGCCTGAGCTGCGTGCTCTGCTTTGAGCTTCGCATTCTCTTCAAAAGAGGCTCCCGTCTCATCTGGCTGAACATAGTTTGGATAGTCTCTCAATGAATAGATGTCTAGTTGAGGAAATTCCTTCAACATAGATTTCAATTCACGAACTTTATGGAGGTTTGTTGTTGCCAGTACGAGCTTCATCTTAGCCTTCGAAATAGTTTCTTATCCCTTTAATGGTATAATCTTTACCTTGAATACTGACTTTTTCTCCAATAGTTTTTCCGACCATAGACTGTGCAAGCTTGGACTGGAAGGAAAGGACACCCTTTTCAGGATCTGCTTCCCATGGACCAAGAAGTGTATATGAAATTGAATCACCATTTGCATCACACTCTACGATTGCTCCAACTCCAACTTTATCCGTTGTTACGTCATTTGGAGAAAGCACCCGTGCTTTATTGAGTTGGTCTGAGAGCATTTTAAGCTCTCCCTGCAGGCGATCTCTTTTTTCAAGAGCATATTTATACTCTGAGTTCTCTCGAAGGTCACCGTGTGATCGCGCTTCTTCAATCTCTTTTGCGTTTTCAACCGTTTCAACTGTTGCAATTTCTTTGATACGAGCTTGGAGGCGTTCGTATCCATCTTGCGTAGTCCATAACGGCTCTTCCTGCTCCTCATCACGAACCTTTCTGCCCTTTTTAAGTGATGGATGCACCACTTCAGCAAGAGAGTGTAGGATTTTGATATCGTGGCTGGTCAGGCTTTGGCACTTTGTTGCAAGAAGGAGGAACTCCTGAACGGTTGGTTTTTCTGCGTGCTCGAAAATCTTTCGAACGATTGCAAACCGACCATTCGTGATAAATGCATGAATTTTCTTCACATGTTCTCTTGCATTTGCAGACTGCTCAATTTGATTAAGGAGGATAAACATTGATTCAAAGAACCGCTCTTTCCCTCGATCATCAGCAAATGGGAGTGTTGCATTTTTTGCCATAATTTTCTGAAAGTACCACATAAAAGCTTGTGGCTGTTTAGATGGGTGAGCGAGAAGCTCAACGAGCTTTTCAGAGATCTCTTCTTCTTTTCCAACATTGATGAGCTCTTGAAGGATGAAGTCTCGAATAGGGTTTTGCTCAATAGTGATAAGTAGATCTAGAAAAATCTCTTCCCAATCATCTCGAACTTTACGAACGTCCTGAAGAACACGTTTTTTAAATGCAATAATAGAAATGTCTTGAATAACATCTTTGACTGAAACGAACCGTTTGATCAGCTCAGACACAGACGTCAACTCCTGTTCAGGAGAAAGGTCTTGGAGGAAGTAATGTATTTGTAGCTCTTGTGCGTCAGTCAGTTCATGGGATGAAAGCGCATCAGTCAGCTTCTCTTGGAGCGACATTCTAAAGGTATCATTTTTCAAAGTGTTCGGGAAGTCGCGAAGGAACGCGTATACCATTTGAATGAGCGTCGTTGGAGATGGTTTTTTCTCAAAGAATTTTTGAAGTGTTTCTTCGTGGGATACCGCTTCATCTCTCAGCTTAAATGGATTTTTTAATCCACTTGGCACTTCAATCAAAGTGTCTTTTTTTATTTTAGCTCGTGTCGATTGCCACCACTTTGCCCATTCAGCTTCAGGAATAACTACTTCACAGAGCTCGTCTTTTAACTCTGCAGCTGTAAGTGGACCGAGATCCTTTAGAGCCATTCGAATGACTGCAACGGGGTCTTTTCGTGCGAATTTTTCTAGTTCATCAGGATTCCCAAAACGGCGGGCTAAAAAATGCTCTTTTGAAATCGGCTTTAAAGTATTAAATGCATTTTGAAATGAGAGGTCTTTGATTCCAGGGACATAATCGAACTCAAGAGCTATCTGCTCTCTTAAAAAAGAAACTTCCATGATTTCACCAACACCCCAGCCACCGGTGTGGTATACGAATTGTCCGACACCAAAATGATTGAGAAGCTCGAAGTTTCTCACAGAACCTTGGAAATTTTGACGATCTCGAAGCCCGACAAGTCGAATTTTTTCATTAAAATGTTTTGAATTTTCGTGCAGATTTTTAAGGTAGCTGAAAGCCAAGCTTGCGAGTTCAGGTGTGTTTGTAGTCTGAATATCAATAATAAGCATGAAAATCTCATGCGCATTCGGATCATCTTGTAGCTTTTCCCAAAGGGCAAGCGCATTCTCAACATGTCGACCAAATGGAGTAGAGAGGTCTGAGTCTTTCACGAGTTCAAGCGTTTTTTTGAGCTCCTTTGGTTCAATTTCATCCCCCATGCAGTATTCCTCCCAGAGAGTAAGAAACTCTGCGTAATCATGGTTTTGGATGTGTTTTTGGAACTGCTTGAAGTAATCCATGTTTCCTCTGCGTTGGCAATTGACTGTTCAAGATTTGGGGCAACTATTGAGATCCACAGTGTGGAATCTCTCAAGCAAAAAAGTATAACTTAGGGGGGCATTATCTGCAATACTGCAGAGATGAGATGGAGTATTGCAAAAAACTACCACCCCGAATACTCTTTTGAAAAAGGTCTCGGAGTTACTGTGCACATTACTATTTCGAAAGGGATTGACATCCCTCTTCTCGGTGTTCCTAAGGGAAAACTGCAAAAAGTCAAAGAACATTCTGAGCTTGCGCTTGACCTCTCACCATTTCGAAGGACTCAGTTCAAGCTTCTTGTGAAAGAGGGGGATAGTGTCCTTATAGGACAACCTCTTGCATACGATAAGAAGTGTCCGGAGAAAATGTTTGTTTCACCTGCATCCGGGAAAATAAAAAGTATACACAGGGGACTCAAGCGAAGACTCCTCAATATTGTTGTAGAGTGTATTGGAGAAAAAAAATTTTTAGAGCATCCGAGAATTACGCTCCAATCAGCTCAAAAAGAAGATCTTATTGCATACCTTCTACAAGCCGGAATTTTTCCTCATATTAGACAAAGACCGTGCGACATTCCAGCCGACCCATCGAAAACACCGAAATCCATATTTGTGAATGCAATCCGGTCTGCCCCATTTGCGCCGTCTAGCTATTTGGTTGTGCGAGGACATGAAACCGAGTTTCAACTCGGTCTCAACGTGCTTTCACGTCTCACAGATGGTCCTGTCCACATGGTGTATCCTAAAGGAAGCAATCTACAGGCTTTTACCCATGCAGAAAATGTAAAAAAGCATACAGCCGAAGGGCCTCATCCAATTGGGAATGTGTCAATCCACGTTGAGCGCCTCTCTCCCATATTTCATGCCGATGAAGTTGTTTGGACAATTGATGCAGAAGACGTACTTCGCATTGGCCGCCTTCTACAAAGAGGGATTTACGATCCAAGGCGAGTCGTAGGAATTGGAGGAGAAAGTGTCCCTGAAGACAAGCGTTTGTTTCTTGAGTCAAAACTTGGCTGTTCTTTTTCAGACATCACACAAATTACCCCAAAATTAGATACAGAGCGGCTCATTACCGGAAATGTTTTGACTGGAGAAAAAGCAGAAGCTGGGGACTACCTCTCTCTTTTTGAGACGTGTTTTTCTCTCATACCCGAGCGGTCAGAAAAAAGGGAAACGCTCCACTTTTTTCGCTTAGGCTCAAAAAAATATTCTGCATCGAAAACATATCTTTCCGGGTTTTTCAAAAATACTCGTTTCCCATTTTCCACTAATCTTCATGGTGAAGAAAGAGCCTTTGTCGACGGTACTATATACGATAATGTCATGCCTTTGAACCTTTCTACTATGCATCTTGTCAAAGCAGTTTTGGCAGAAGATTTTGATGCAGCACAAGAGCTCGGTCTTTTAGAGGTTGCTCCTGAAGATTTTGCATTACCGACCTTTGTTTGTCCTTCAAAAATCGAAATGATAGAGATCATGCGGGAAGGATTGCATGATTTTTATGAACAACACCTCATGTAAACCGGCTTTACATATTTTTTTGTTCTACTTTTGACACAATCAGTAGTTTGTGCATGTATCCAAGAACAATACCTGTATGAATCCAAATATAGTTTCGGAAGAGCCCTTGGTTAAATTGAAGGACTATAAGTGTTATTGCCCATGAAAACAGAAGGGCTGCAGCAGTCGTTTTTTCATCGGTATAGTCGGGACGTAAAAGAATGATCCGTCTAATTTCTTTTACAAGCATCCACAAAAATGTGCCTATTGCAAAGAGGCCAAACAGCCCAAGTGTTGCTAAAATCTCTGTGAAAGCGTTTGTTGGGTCGTATTTCTCAAGTTCTTGTAATGTCAATGATGAGATGTCAACTGCCGAATGATACAAAGAGTAGTAATATGGTCCAACACCCCCAATTCCTTTTCCAAAAATTGGAGATGAAAGAAAAACGCTCACAGCTCTTTTAATCCCATTCCATCTCTCAAAAAAAGAGTGATGAAGGAAGAAATCAGACGTGAAAAATTTAAGAAAATACCCACGAAACACATGCTGAAAAGAGATGAAAAGAAAAAGGAGCAAAGAGAAAATCCCACTGACAACAGCAAGATATTTTCTGTAAAAGTAGGGCCCTACTCTTTCTCGCAAGATGAGCGTTTTATAGAGGAGGATCGCTGGAAAAAAAATAAAGTAGCTGATGAATGCTCCGGTTGATGTTGAAAGCAAAAAAAGAAGGTGAGAGCAGCACAAGATACAGAGACGTTTTGTGAAGACTGATCGCTCAGTAGAGAGCATAAAATGAGCCGAATAGTACATCACAAATGGACACATATAGAGTGCAAAGTACGATGGTTCGTAAAAAAAGGAACTGGGTCGTGCGAATCGTCCAATATACTGAGTAACAAAAGGGTCAAAATACCCTGCAAAAGAAAAAAGAAGTTGCAGAAGACCGTGCACTGCAACGGCCCAATATCCTAAGAAGTAGAGAGACAAAATAGTAGATGTACTGGAAAAGAGCATCAAAGAATATGCTGTAAAAAAGTACAGCGTAAATTCAATGCCATAGACAAAAAGATACATAAAAGACCGCTGCGGCAACGGACTTTGACTTGCTGAAATGGTGATCGAAACTGCAATCAAGAGTGACGGGATTAACAGTGAGGGTCTAAGGTAGATTCTCTGGATTGAAGCAAAAAGCCCAATAAAAACGAGTAGGGCAATACCGTTATTCAGCTTTCCTTTGAGAAAGCCTACTTGGAAAAAGAGCCTGTCTGCACCGGATGTAAAAAACAGCAGAAAGATTGCAAGTGCAGCGACGCATTCACCGGCGGTTCTTTGAATAAAAATCGGCCTGTCAAGTAGTGCTCTATTCATCGTTAAATAAGATGTTTGCTACGTGTTTTCCAATTGAGAAACTTGCCGTTGCAGCCGGTGAAGGTGCATTCAAGATATGAAGTGCATTTTTCTCATGCACAAGAGCAAAGTCTTGGACGAGCGTTCCATCTTTTCCTACAAGTTGAGCTCGAACCCCGCTCCCTCCGGGCACAATATCATCCGCTGTGAGTGATGGCATAAGGGTTTGAACACTCTGCAAAAATGCTTTTTTCGAAAAACTACGATACATCTCATATGCACCAACAGAAAAATACTTCTGCGCAATTTTCCAAAAGCCCGGAAAGGAGAGTGTTTCGAGGAGTTCTTGTGGTGCTATCTGCATTTTTGAATACCCCTCTCGGGCGCCGGCTAACACAGCGTTTGGGCCGGCCTCCACTCCACCGTTCATCATTGGAGTGATATGTACACCTAAAAAAGGAAGAGATGGATCGGGCACAGGGTAAATAAGGCTTGATACTTTTTTTGCAGCTTCCTCTCTAAAAGTGTAATACTCTCCGCGAAAAGGAATAATCTTTTGCTCTCTTTTTTTTGATGAGACAGATTTGTAGATCGTATCAGAATAAAGCCCTGCTGCATTGACGAGTTTTTTCGCTGCAAGAACGTGATTTTTTGTTTCTATAATCCATCGATTGTCCACGTGGTATAGAGCATGCACAGGGCTATTAAAAAATGTGTGAAGTTGAAGCGTATTGAGGAGTGTTTGAGCAACTTCTTTAAAGGAAACGATATAACAGTCGTCATTGCGAAGTGCTCCGAGCCCGTTTATATGCGGTTCTCTTTCTTTTAGTTCATCTGATGAGATTTTACATATGTGTGAAAGCCCATTCGCTTTCCCTCTTTCAAGCAGTGCATGAAGTCTTGGCAGCTCACTTTTTTTTGAGGCAACAATATATTTGCTCATTTGTTTTACCGGAACAGAGTGCTCTTGACAAAATGCAAGGAGCTCTTTTCTCCCTTGTATGCAGTGCGTTGCCTTCGAGGAGCCTGGTGGATAGTATATTCCGCTATGAATTACACCACTATTTCTTCCAGTTTGATGTGTTGCCACACATTCTTCTTTCTCGATTAAGGCAATTGAACATTCTGGATGTTTGGTGGCCAAGGCTTTTGCTGTAGCAAGTCCAACAAGGCCTCCGCCTATAATAGCAACGTCAAATGTTTCCATGGTCTCGCGCTGTGTATCTGAGCAGCGTATTGTTTTCTCATACCTTAAATAAAATTGAAAGGAGATACTCTTATGTTCAAAGAATCTATTTTTACTCTTGCAGAAAAGCGGGGTGCGCTGTAGTTTTTTTTCGCTACGGAGGTATGTATGAAAGTATTTGTTGCAGGTGGAGCGGGATATGTTGGTTCAAAATTAGTTCCCGCACTTCTAGATCGTGGACATGAAGTGATTGTGTATGATCTGTATTTATATGGAAGTGATATTTTTGGTACGTATCACACACATGAAAATCTACAGGAGATTCAAGCCGATATACGAAATATAGATCGTGTCAAAGAATCGCTCAAGGGGTGTGATACGGTTATACACCTTGCGTGTATTTCCAATGATCCAAGCTTTGAACTCAATCCATCTCTTGGAAAATCGATAAATCTAGATGCATTTGAGCCCTTTGTTTTAGCTGCAAAAGCGTGTGGTGTTTCCCGCTTTATTTATGCATCCTCTTCCTCTGTATACGGAATAAAAGAAGAAGCAAATGTCACAGAAGAGATGAGCTTAGAGCCTTTGACTGACTACTCACGTTTTAAAGCAGAGTGTGAGAAAATTTTGTTTTCGCATATGGACCCTTCATTTACCTGCTGTGTGCTTCGCCCTGCAACGGTCTGTGGATATGCGCCAAGACAACGACTTGATGTCGTCGTGAATATAATGACAAACCTTGCCTACAATACCGGGCATATTAAAGTCATGGGTGGAAACCAACTGAGACCAAACATTCATATCGATGATATGGTTCGGGCATATCTCCATGTTCTCTCTGTACCGGCTGAGAAAATTCAGGGTGAAACCTTTAATGTTGGATACGATAATCATCCCGTATTAGAGCTTGGAAAAATCGTACAAAGAGTGGTTGGAAACAAGCGAAATGTAGACCTGGAAATTATTCCTTCAAATGATAACAGATCGTATCACGTCTCCTCGAAAAAAATTGCTGAGCAACTTGGTTTTACTCCCGAACATACAATCGAAGATGCCGTAGAAAGTCTTTTAGAAGCTTTTGAAGGAAGGAAGCTCGATAACCCTCTTGAAAACATGTATTATTTCAATATCAAACGGATGAAATCAGTCCATTTGCAATAGGTATACTATGAAAGCACTTGTTACCGGAGGAGCGGGATTTATAGGCAGTCACTTATGTGACTACTTATTGGAAAAGGGATATGATGTTATCGCATATGATAATTTGGCATGCGGACGAGAAAAAAATCTGTCGAATGCATTCCTTCACCCGAATTTTACATTCATTCGAGGAGATATCTGCACTCCTGAAACATTGATGGACGCCTGTCATGGAGTTGACCATGTCTATCATTTAGCAGGACTTGCTGATATTGTTCCTTCAATAGAAAATCCTGAAGCATACTATGCAGTGAATGTCACAGGAACGCTTAATGTTCTTCAAGCGGCAAGGAAAGCAAACGTTTCACGCTTTGTGTATGCCGCTTCGAGTTCGTGTTACGGAATTGCCTCGGAATTTCCAACTCCCGAGACAGCAAAAATTCAACCTGAATACCCGTATGCACTCACAAAATATCTGGGGGAAGAGCTTGTGCTGCATTGGGCAAAAGTATATGACGTTCCGGCTGTGTCACTCCGTCTTTTTAATGTCTTCGGCCCTAGATCACGTACGACTGGAACATACGGCGCTGTGTTTGGAGTCTTTCTTGCGCAAAAAATAGCCCGCAAACCGTTTACAGTTGTTGGTGATGGAACACAAACTAGAGATTTTACCTACGTTTCGGATGTTGTGCATGGGTTTTATACGGCTGCACATTCCTCGTATACCGGAGAGGTATTTAACATTGGAAGTAATGGGCACTATAGTGTCAATACACTGACCGACTACCTTGGTGGAGAAAAAGTGTATATACCAAAAAGACCTGGAGAGCCTGATAGGACGCATGCTGATATTTCAAAAATAAATCAAGCTCTTGGATGGGAACCACAAGTTTCTTTTGAAGAGGGAGTGAGACGTCTTTTAGAGCATATAGACGAATACAGCGATGCACCTCTTTGGGATGCAGCATCTATTTCCAAAGCAACAGCCTCTTGGTTTACATACCTTTCAAGTGAGGAGACCACGAGTGTTTCTTGAGCATTTCAAAAAAATTGGAGACATCCTTCAACATCTTGAATGTACTTTTTTCGGGAAAAAGATAGCAGAAGACCGCGCGTTTCAAACTGTTGTTGAACTTCTACACGCAACGAAAGATCGAGGTGGTATTGTGTATGCCATCGGGAATGGAGGGAGTGCAGGAATCGCCTCTCATTTCGTCAATGACCTCATAAAATCTGTTCACATTCCTGCAGCAACACTCTATGATTCGAATGTTCTTACGTGCCTTTCAAACGATCTAGGATATGCATCAGTTTTTGAAAAACAGCTCTCTCTTTTGCTAAAAAAAGAGGATATGCTCGTAGCGATTAGCAGCTCAGGAGAGTCTGAAAGTATACTTAAAGCGGTGAGAGTTGCGTACGAAAAAGGGTGCGACGTTGCAACATTCTCAGGGTTTTCACCAAAAAACCCACTTAGGCTTATGGGTAAGCTAAACATCTGGATTCCTTCAAAGGAATACGGCTTTGTTGAGATGGCTCATATGTGCCTTTTGCACACAATAATTGATCTATGGCCAAGGCACTCTCTCACGCCGAACTTACAAGAGATACATGACTATGCTCACATTGGATGCGAAGATTAAAACACTGCAAGAATTGAGCGAAATTCTTGAAATCGAAAAAAATGAAGGAAAAACGATTGTACACTGTCACGGTGTATTTGATTTAGTCCACCCTGGACACATTAAGCACCTACAGGCTGCAAAGCAGTTTGGTGATATTCTTGTTGTGAGCATCACACCAGATGCCTACGTAAACAAAGGGCCGGGTCGCCCTGTTTTTTCTGAACTCCTTCGTCTTGAAACGCTCGCGTCACTCGAAGTGATAGACTATGTCACATTAAATTGTGAGCCAACTGCTGTAACGGCCATACATGCTATCCGCCCTTCAATATACGTAAAGGGAGAGGAGTACAAGGATCATTCGAAAGATATTACAGGGAAAATTACAGACGAGGAGCATGCAGTACACTCTCATGGCGGCACCGTAAAATATACCGGTGGCATTACTTTTTCCTCTTCGTCTCTTTTAAATGCACATTTTGCAACAACCTCAAAACCGCAGAGTGTCTTTCTGCAGAATATAAAGAAGAAATACTCACTCGATACGCTTCTTTCATTTTTTACTGACTTTCTATCTATGCGAGTACTTGTCGTAGGAGATGCAATTCTTGATGAGTATCAATTTGTGACCCCACTTGGACAGTCAGGGAAAGGGCTGCATATGTCAGCCGAGCTTTTGGATTGTGAAAAATATTTGGGTGGATCGTTTGCTATTGCCCGACATCTATCAGGGTTTACTTCTTCAGTCTCACTGCTCACAGGTGTAGGGGTAGATCAGAAGGAAAGAGAGTTTATTGAAAGCCATTTAGAGGGAAACATATCCCCTCAATACGTGGAGCTTGACGGGTATTCAACACTGACAAAAAAACGATACGTGCTAAGAGACGGGAAGCATCTATCAAAATTATTTGAGACCTACTCTTCAAACCATCTCCTACTCAATCCTGATCAAATAGAAGATGTAAAGCAGCATTTACATGAAAAAGCCGCACTGTTTGATTCAGTCGTAATAGCAGATTTTGGAAACGGATTTTTTAGTCCCTCTATGTCTTCAACTATTTCTGCATTGCCGACACACACGTCAATTAACACGCAAATTAACAGTGGCAACAGAGGGTTTAACGCAATTACAAAATACAAGAGAGCAGATTTCGTCTCACTCAATGAGCCAGAGCTTCGACTTGCTCTTCATGATACACACACCTCGCTGAATACACTGGCAAGGAAACTCATCGAAACGATGAATGTGAGAATACTTGCTGTGACAAGAGGAGTGCACGGAGTTCGTCTTTTCAGCATCGATGGCTCGATCATTGATGTTCCGGCGCTGAGCAGCGATGTCGTCGACAGAGTCGGTGCAGGAGATAGTTTTCTATCCATAGCCTCACTAGCAGCAGCCAAAGGACTTCCCTTAGATATTATCGGGTTTTTTGGAGCCCTTGCTGCGGCTTTAGATATTCAAATTATTGGAAATAAAGACCCCGTGTCTCGGACATCTCTTATTAAATATATGACAAGGTTACTTAAATGAAGCTCGATACGCTTTTTCATCAGATGGTACGAATTCGCATGGTTGAAGAGGCTATAGCCGATCACTACAGCGAACAAGAAATGCGATGCCCTGTCCATTTAAGTATTGGGCAAGAGGCGGTCGCAGTTGGGATTTGCTCACAGCTTTATGATACTGATTTTTTAGTCAGTAACCATAGAGCCCATGCACACTATCTAGCAAAAGGTGGTTCTCTCAATGCAATGATTGCAGAAATTTACGGAAAAGAAACGGGGTGCTCCCGAGGAAGAGGGGGATCAATGCACCTTGTAGATCCTGAAAAAAATATTCTCGGAACAACGCCAATCGTTGGAGGAAGCCTTCCGGTAGCAGTTGGCTCTGCTTTTGCATCGTACCTTCGTGACGAACCACATTGTACGTGTGTGTTTTTTGGAGAAGGAGCAACTGAAGAGGGAGTTTTTTCAGAGTGTTTAAATTTTGCATCGCTTCATAACCTTCCGGTTCTTTTTGTTTGTGAAAACAACTTTTACTCAGTCTACTCGCCGATGAAAGTAAGACAATCACCAAAAAGATCAAGAATAGGGATTGCCGAAGCACATGGTATCTCTTCTTTTAAAGAAGATGGGAATGACGTCGAAAAGGTGTATCATGCAGGGAAAAAAGCAATAGAGCATATTCGAGCAAAGAAGGGGCCCTACTTTTTAGAATTCACTACCTACCGTTTAAAAGAGCACTGTGGGCCAAACATTGATACCATGCTTGGGTATCGATCATATGAAGAGGTCGAAGCGTGGGAAAAAAGGTGTCCAATCGAGAAGCTGAAAAAACAGTGCACTATTGATGTGGACGCATTGACAGCTGAAATAAAAGAGGCTTTTTGTGCTGCAAAAAACGCACCATATCCTGAATCTGCGGCCTTTCATGAGGAGGTGTTTGCATGAGAGAACGAACCTATGCACAAGCAATCCAAGAAGCCCATGACCAGTGTCTTTCTAGAGATGAGCGCGTGTTTCTTATGGGACTCGGCGTACCGGACCCAAAAGGGATTTTTGGAACGACAATTGGACTCCACGAAAAGTATGGGAAAAAGCGAGTTATGGATATGCCATGCTCTGAAAATGCTATGACCGGTGTTGCGATTGGGTGTGCAATACGAGGAATGCGTCCGATAATGACACATCAAAGAGTAGATTTTTTTCTTCTTGCTCTTGATCAGCTCATAAATAATGCGGCAAAATGGCACGTCATGTTTGGGGGCAATCAAGCCATTCCTCTTGTCATTCGACTCATTATTGGGAAAGGGTGGGGACAAGGACCTCAGCATTCGCAATCGATGCAATCTCTTTTTGCGCATATTCCAGGTTTAAAGGTCATGATGCCTTCAAATGCGTACGATGCAAAAGGACTGATGATTCAAGCCACAGAAGAAAACAACCCGGTCGTCTCGTTAGAGCATAGATGGCTCTACAATATCAAAGGAGACGTTCCTGAAGATATGTATCGGATCCCATTTGGAAAAGCGAGAGTCGTTGAACCCGGAACAGATATAACGATTGTTTCAATGTCAAATATGGTTGTCGAATCATATAAAGCATTGAAATATCTACACCAAGCAGGCATTTCAGCTGAATTGATAGATATCAGAACACTTGTACCTCTTGATATAGACACAATTTGTTCTTCAGTGAAAAAAACAGGAAGACTTGTTGTTATTGATCCTGATTGGAAAACGGGCTCTTTTGCTGGGGAAATTATTACACAAGTGTGCGAGCATGCCTTTGATGCTCTTGTAGAAAAACCGCAAAGAATTACATATCCAGATGGATACGTTCCAACGTCTTGGAGCATAGCAAAAGATTTTTATCCAACGCCTGAATCTATCGCTTTTTCGATTCTTTCGAGTGCAAAAAAACCATCTCATGGCGCTGAATTGCTACACTCTTTGCAAAAAACCTCGCAGAAAGAAAAAATGGATACACCAGATCCACATTTTACAGGACCATTTTGAGGAGCAGATATGAAAAAAGTTGTTGTGATAGGAAGTAACTCTTTTTCAGGAAGTGATTTTATAGATCTCCTCCTTGAAAAAGGTGAATATGACGTGCTTGGATTGAGCAGATCCAAAGAGAAGTCTGCACATTTTCTTCCATACAAACGGCATAAAAATTCAAGCTTTACATTTGTTCAAGCAGATATAAATAAAGACTTAGAGCATATGGAGCACCTTCTGGACTCTTTTCAACCCGACTATGTTGTCAATTTTGCTGCACAAAGCGAAGTGGGCCCCAGTTGGGACAACCCGGGCCACTGGTTCCAAACAAATGCCGTTGCAATAACAAATTTGGCAAACGTACTCAAAGAGAAGACGTATTTGAAAAAATACGTTCATATCTCTTCACCTGAAGTGTATGGAACCTGTGAGGGGTTTATTACAGAAAAGACTCCTGTGAATCCAAGCACACCGTATGCAGCGTCGAAAGCAGCAGGGGACCTTTCACTTTTTACTTTTTATACTCATTGTAACCTTCCGCTCACAATGGTCCGTGCAACGAATGTGTATGGTGCACACCAACAGCTTTTTAAAATTATTCCAAGAACAATAATTTACGCACTGACAGGAAAAAACGTGGAACTGCACGGTGGTGGTGTCGCGGTGAAGTCTTATATTCATATTAGAGATATTTCAGAAGGGGAGCGTCTCATTATGGAGCAGGGTCGTGTGGGAGAAATATACCATTTATCACCAACAGCCGGTGTACAAGTGAAAACTGTCATCGAAAAGATATGTGAAAAATTGGGGATATCTTTCGACTCATTTGTTCGTATGGCACCTGAACGACTTGGTCAGGATAAGGCGTACACGATTGATTCAACCAAAGCCCGTAAGGAGCTTGGGTGGTCTCCCCGCATTTCTCTTGATGAGGGGATTGAGCAAACAATTCAATGGGTGCGAGCAAATCTAGAAGACATCGTGGAACATCCACTCCAATACATACATAAGGAGTAACTATGGGTAAAGAGATAGATCTTTTGGCACTCTATCCCAAGGCCAAGCGAAATGTGAAAGAGAGGGGTGCGACAAAAACAGAAGAAGATAGGGCTATCGCTCGTCAGTTTGGGAAAGAGTTTTTTGACGGAGACCGACGCCATGGATATGGAGGATTTTCCTACCACCCTCGATTTTGGCATCCTGTTATTCCAACAATAAAGAATCATTTTGGACTAAATGCAAAAAGTAGTGTCCTAGATGTTGGGTGCGCAAAAGGATTCATGCTCTATGATATGAAGGAATTGATTCCAGGCATAACAGTGACGGGGATTGATATTTCAGCGTATGCTATTCAAAATGCACACGAAAAAGTGAAGCATACCCTCTTTGTTGGAAATGCAACCAACCTTCCATTTCCTGATGATTCGTTTGAATGTGTGATTTCGATAAATACGCTTCATAATCTTGAAAAAAATGACCTTGCAATCGCCTTAAAGGAAGTTGAGCGGGTTTCTCAAGGAAAAAGCTTTATCACAGTTGATGCATATCGAAATGAGGAAGAAAAGCAGCTCATGTCAGATTGGAATTTAACAGCAAAAACAATTATGCATGTCGATGAATGGAAAGCGTTTTTTCACGATGTTGGATATACAGGGGACTACTATTGGTTTATTCCATAGCCTCTCAATGGAAGCGAGCAACTTCCTCGTACTTTATTCGAACACTTTTCTTGAAGAATAAAAAGAATTCCCTCTTTTTAGGACTGAATATTGTGTGCAATTTTATCGGTGCCTTATTCGAAGGGTCGACATATGCATTTTTTCTCCTTGCATTAAGTGCGTACGACAGTACAGAAACATCTCAAGTCCTTCAGTTTTTTTACCAAAGAGGAATGCAGAACGATTCTATTTTTATTCTGTGTGTCTCTCTTGGTATTTCGCTTCTCTTGCTAAAATATTTTTTCTCATATCTTGCGCTTTGCTCAATGAATGTGCTCTGTTATTCGTTAGGTACGACGCTTCAATATGATACTTTTTCAACAATACTGGGATATTCATTTTCAGAGTTTCTTTCAAAAAAACATGGAAGCCTTCTTGATATTGTTCGGAAGCCATCCTCATTCATGCATGGCCTCATGCTCACGACAAATGCACTGATTACATCAACACTTATCGTCGGTGTGTTTCTCTCAATCATGTTTTCTATTTCTGCATCGCTCACGCTTGTGACCTTCTGTTTCTTGGGAGCTATCTGGATATGTGATAAAATCTTACTTAAGAGTGTCTTAAACGCCTCAAAAAAACGAACAGAATGCAGTGATGAAATTGCTTCATTTTCTTCTCAGGCGTTTTCTGGAATTCGCGTCGTCTTTCTCTTTTCCCTTTTTAGATATATGAAGCAAAAATTTTTGGGGATTATTGAGAGGTATTACAAAAATGAGCAAAGGCTCTTGAGTTTACAGTTTTTTACACGGGCGAAAACAGAAATTTTGGGCATGTCAATGATTGCAACATGCTTGATTTTGAGTAGAGCGATTTCAAGTGGAGGAATGGAGCTCCCAATGCTCTTCTCTTTTTTAGGGATTGCCTATCGTATGATTGCGAGTCTCAATCAGACTGCGAATAATCTCAACAGCTTCTATACCTTTATGGGTGATCTCCATCAGATTGAAAATGTGATGAGCCTTGCAAAAAGAAGAAATGAGCACAGTGTAGGAACACACGTTGAGCAAAGCATCAGAAAAATTCACTTTTCTAATGTCTCATTTTCTTATCCGGGTACGGAAAAAAAAGCGCTCAATACACTCTCATTGGAAGTTCCTGAAGGAAAAACAGTTGCACTTGTCGGTCACTCAGGAGCTGGGAAAAGCACATTTATTGATCTCCTTTTAGGTTTGTACACTCCGCAAAGCGGTGACATTCGTATCAATGAGAAGAGAATTCAAGAGTATTCGCTGCATGTATATAGGAGCCATTTTGGTGTTGTTTCCCAAGATACGTTTCTCTTTCATGGATCTATACGAGAGAATATTCTTCTCGATGCAACGAATAGTACAGGCGAAGAACTCCTTCGAATTTGCGATGTGTGTCAAATAACTCCAATGCTCGAAAAGTTGCCCGAGGGGCTTGAAACAGTGATTGGAGAAAGAGGGTACAAGCTCTCAGGCGGTGAAAAGCAGAGAATAGCTCTTGCTCGAGCTATGACTCGCAATGCAGATGTACTCATCTTCGATGAAGCAACAAGTAGTCTTGATAATCGGACAGAGAAAGCAATCCATGCTGCGTTAATGGACATGCACGGGAGTAAAACGATTTTTATTATTGCACACAGACTCACCACGATTTCTCATGCCGATACAATTTTTGTCCTAGAAAATGGGAGCATCGTTGAAAAGGGGACACACAAAGAGCTTCTGTTTGCTGAAGGTGAATATGCCTCTTTGTGGAAAGCACACCACACTGAAAAAGAGAGTGCAGCCTCACTTTTTGTTTAAACGGTAAGCACTTTTTTTTGCCGATACGTCAGGTGTCTGTCGGCTTTACATTGAATCAGTGTACGTATTCCTCTCTGGTGCTGCTCTTCTGAGAAGAGGACGTCATTTATGTTATGAAGAGTTACAGGTTCGCAGTAGAGTGCTCTTAGGGTATGCAAAAGGTGGGGGGCCTCTGTATAAAGGGTGAGCAGTTGTTGTACACTTGCATTTCCTCCCCAAGAACCGACTATCTGTTTTCCTTTAATAAGATCGAATGGATTTATAGAAATCGTTTTGTTGTGTGCGAGGTTTCCAGCGATGATACATTTCCCACGTGTGTCATTGACTGCTCTAAATGCGTGTTCCATTGTCGTTCGTATTCCCGCGCTTTCAATGGCATAATCAACCATTTTTCCTTCCGTTATTGAGTGAATGAGCTCAACCGGATTAAATATAGAGGCATTTATTACATCAGTAGCGCCTAATTCGAGCGCGAGATCAAGCCGGTCTTCACAAATATCGATAGCGATAATTTTTTCTGCCTCTTGAAGTCTCGCTGCTAACAGTGCAGAAATACCAACACCACCTAAACCAAAAATAGCGATTGTTTTCTCCGGAGTAAGCGCAGTTTGATTGAGAACCATTCCCATGCCTGTTGGCAGAGCACATCCAAAAAGAGGAGCAATATCAAGGGGGATCTCTTCAGGTAGCTTTGTCACTCTGTCTTGAGACAGGAGTGCATGACTCATAAATGTACTTACGGGACCTGAATTCACGGGTGTGCCCGTATGGATATCGATGTATTGTATACCTTGCGATCCGGTCTCTCCATTTTTCAACCATGAAATAACCACCTCATCTCCCGGAGATACATGTTTGACACTATGGCCAACTTGGGTAACAACGCCTGATCCTTCATGGCCGAGTGTATGTGGAAGGTATGGGTCATCCCCTTTTGCTCCGGTGATTTCATTGAGCTGTGTCCTGCAAATACTTGCGTAGTGGATTTCTACTATAACTTGGTACGGTCCGACCGAAGGGATAGCGAGCTCCATGAGCTCCAACGGATGATTCTGCTGTGTAAGCACTGCAGCGACTGTTTTCATAAAACTCCTGTACAAACAGCTATAAAATAGTGTGCGAGTGGATAAAACCCTGTATGAACCACCTCATCATGTGCTGAAAAGAGAAACACATGTTGAAAATGGATTTCTAACTCTTCAATAAGCCTTTCATGAGAATAAATATTTATGTGCCCTTGTTTTGAGACATCACTTGCATACTCCTGACTTATTTTACTTGGAGTCCCAACAACAAAAACGCCGTTTTTCTTTAAAAGCGAAGCAGCTTTGGTAAAAAACAGTGGTGCTTTTTCAGGAAGGATGTGTTCGATGACATCAAAGTTAACAGCTGCATCATAGGTTTCTGTAAAGGAATGCGAAAAAAAATCGTCTGAGAGAAAAGGGATGTTGTCATTTGTAAAATTTTTTTCTGCTGCTTGAATTGCTGCTTCTTCAAAATCAATACCCGTCGCGTCTCCACATTCTTTTTTAAGAAGGTAGGTTCCGAGCCCCTCGTTACAGCCAATGTCGAGGACATGTTTATTTTGGCCTATCATTTTTGCTGCAAATTTATAATATGAAAGGCAATGAAGCATTCTTCGTGGAGTTTTTCGCATCCAATACGATGCATATCTTCCCAAGTGTACAGGAGAGGCTGCACGTAATTCGTGTGTTACGATATCCCAGTTTGACTTTGTTTCTTGCATTACACACCAAGGTTCTCAAGTTGATATTCTTTTGCTTTTTGTGTCACGACCGTTTCGGACAGAGTCTCGTAGTAGTCCGGACGTGCTGAAAGGTCAACAGGAGCGAGAGAGTTCATAACTCGAATGTCTGAAGACCAGCGTGTTTGCCCACTTGTATTTACCGTGGATCCATGCACAGTGGACAAAAAAAAGAGCAAAACCTGTCCAAATTGAATAGGAAGTGGACGCATCTTTGCTTCAATCTCATTCTCCATTTTTTTTGGAGCATATAAAAAACCGAGTTTATGTTTTTGAGACCCTTTTTGTACAACGCTGCTGTCCTCACAAACAGTTGGGAAATGAGACTCTGGGAGCGTGTGTGACCGATCCATAACAGAGAGAAATCCACCGCATTCAAGATCAAGGAAGGGAACGACACACGAGAGTTCGTACGGAGATCCCCCATAAAAAGTATCTCTATGATAGCCAATGTTATCTTGTGTTTTTTGAGGTCGTGCAATTCGAAGATACGGGTTTTTTTGAACAAGCATATTTGTTCCAATAAGCGGTGCAAAGAGGTGCATATTCTCTCGGATGATTGCAGGTCCTAACCGATGTGTATGAAAAAGGTCAGAGAAAGCAGTTTGATTTTCAATGTGCTGTTCGTCGCTGAAGTCAAGCTTGTGGTATGTCTCAAGAGAAAGGTGGTCTCCAAATCGACTTTTTAAAGCAGCTAATAGGAGTGCTTTTGCCTTTTGAAGAGAGGATGTATTTTCAAGTGAAGCAACCGCCCATCCAAACGCACCCAAATGGTCTGCTGTCTTTTTCATATATGCTCTCTTCTATTACAACAGACACACAAAAGATAATGAGACATATTAGCGTATCCTGTGTGTGCAACTTCATCGTTCATTCCAAAAGGAAACACCGTTCCAAAGTATTTTGACAAAACAGAAACCAACCTGTTTTGATCAAAGAGATTGACATGTCCTAGCTGGCTTGCTTTTGAGGCATATTGTTGGGAGGTTATATTCGGAGTCCCGATGATAGCTATACCTGTTGAACAGGTGTTTTTCCAGACTGTTTCAAGATATTCTGCTTCAAACTCTTGATGAATATGCTCAATGACATCAAGGCTGACAACGCTATCGAACTGCCCATATTGTTTACCCATAAAATCATCAAAATGAAAAGAAAAATGTGGAGCCTCTTCGTAATTTCTCTGCGCATCCAGAATTGCTCCTTCATCGAGGTCAATGCCAACATACTGCTGCTTCTTTTCTGCAAGAATAGGGGTGCCTATTCCATCGCTACAGCCTAGTTCTAAAACAGAGTGAGCTTGTCGACTCATTTTTGCAGCAAATTTGTACCTTGATAAGACGAAAGGGAGTCGCTTGGGGTCATTTCTAAAGTTAAAAGACCAGTGCGTTCCAAAATGAAAAGGAGTCCCTTCAATTTTTTGGGAGACAGATTCCCAGAGCGCTTTCTCGTTCACTTTTCTCCGGATGTGTTGTTGTAAACGTGTTGCACGATACTTTAGGAATGATTAAATGTCATATTTTTTTCAGTGAAAAAATATCCCCTGTGACACCACGAGAATCTATGAGATTGAGGAAAGGAGAGCGAACATTTTCATTGTCACGAGAACGTAGTGAACATGAAGCAAAAGAAGATCTTGATGTTTCATCTCTCGAAAGCCTTTCAGCAAGAGAAAACCAAGAGTGTAATTCAGGACCGGGGAGATGAAAAATACCCCGCTCTTTTTTTAGGAGAAGCATACGTAACACACTGAGAACATCTGAAAGGTGAATTGGCCGGAAAAACTGATCATCTACAAACGTTGGGTACTTTTTTTTCAATTCATCCTGAATAGCTATTGTAAAACAATTGGCTTCTCCATGCCAAACCCGTGGGAGACGAACCACAGCACCACCGTGCGAGAGAAAGCCGTTTTCTGCTGCAGCTTTCGTTTTCCCATAGACACTTCGAGGGTTTGGAGGTGTTGATTCTCTGAGAGGTTCTGTATTCTCTGAATAAAAAACGGCATCTGTTGAAAGAAAAAGAGGGAATACGGGGGAATGGAATAGAAGTTGTTCTAAAATGGTAAGTGGCAGCATTTCATTGACAAATGCTGCGCGTGCAGGATTTTTTTCACACGCTGAAATCGAGGAGTATCCTGTGAAAAAAATTGCAGCGTCAATAGGTGTTGGAGGGGGTGTAATATTCCCTGCATTGTCAATACGAATGTCTGCTTTTTTGCAGGAAGAGGAAGCCGTAAGGACTGTGTACTCTGAAAAAAAATGAGCAGCAGCTTGAGCCAGCTTACTTGTTGAACTGATGAGGAGGAGCGTTTTTTTCATAGAGTGTAGGTCCTTTGTGAGCAAATACCTTCCGAATGAAAAGAAAAAAAAGATACGGCCAGAGTCTTGGATGAAAAAGAGCTGTTTTGAGTAAAGGTCGTACAATCGGTCCACATGCACCCGAGAAAAGAAACATCGCTTTTACTGAACGGGGAAGATGAAAGAGTTGCTGAAATAAAAGTCTGCAGGTTTGTTTTTTTATGTCTTTTTGAAAGGAGTAGCTATACGATGTTTTGTAGATACAAAAAATAGACACTTGTTTTTCAGGGAAGTACTTCATCCCGGCTTCAAAAGCTATCCTATGATTTAAATACCAGTCCGAAAACGCTTTGTGGGTTGGATTATACCCGCCAAATTTTCGCGCTAAATCAGTACGAAGAAATGTGCAATGTCCTGCAAAATAGAGGTCTGTTTTTCTGAGAAGCGTCGGAAGAGATTTTGAAGGGAAGAGTGCAGGGGAGTGTTCTTGTGGGAGCAGGCATACATAAAATGTATCTTGTGGTTTCTCAGGTCTGCAATACCAGGGATTTGTAAGAATGACCCCAGGCATGTTTTTACAGTGTTCTTCAGTAAGAAAAAAAAGGTCTTTTCCAAAGAGATCATCTGCTGATGCTCCCAGGACGTAGGCTCCTCGTGCTTTTTTGAGCAAAAAATTCACGGTGTTTTCAACGCCTTGATTAGAGCTGTTTCTAAAAAGATGGATATTGTTTTTTGATGCAACCGCCTTTTCAAGTTCGGGAAATAGTGTGTCTGTCGAACAGTCGTCACAAATGAGCCACTCATACCCCTTTGGTAGTTCAGGACACGAGGAAAGCTTTTTGAGTAGGAGATGAGTGTGGTTGTAATTGGGAGTAAGTAAAGAAACAGTTTTTTCCATGGAATATATACTACGTCATCTCTTTTTTTCTATACACCGTATTGAAAGACTTTCCTTCTAGAAGAGTATTCTGGTTGTGAAGAATCAAAATCCCGTTCTATAGTAACGCAATTTCGTGCACGCACATATTCGATCTATGTACTCTGTTCTTAGCCTACTTCTTACACTTCTTTTTGCTGTTTGCTCCGCACACAGCATGGGAGAGCTGGTTCAATCTCTCAAAGAAGCGGATAAAATAGAACGAAGTTATACAGACCGCTTACCAATAGTGTATGATGGAGCATTGCAAGTCGGATATCTCAATATGCCGTCTGCTCGGATGAATACAGAGGGAATGATTGCAGCGGGTTTTGGGCATATCTCTCCGTATAACATTATTAGTGTCAATGCACAGCCATTTACTCGGATGGAACTCTCCGCGAACTACCGAATCTTTTACGGTCAAAAGGAGTACCATATGTCAAAGTATGGTTTTGGAGATGATGCGGATAGAACGGCGAATGTAAAGCTGCTCCTGCTTTCGAAAAATGATGGGTGTGAGTTCTTTCCTGAAATAGCATTTGGTATGGAGGATTTTTACGGTACCAAACGATTTGAATCATATTATTTTGTTGCAACGAAAGAGTGGCTTCAATGGAACATTGAAACCACATTTGGATGGGGATGGAAACGATTGAATGGACCTTTTTTTGGTATCGCGTGGACTCCTTTTCGGCATTCAAAAACTCCAATTATTAACAGTGCAACACTGCTTGCTGAATATGATGCAATTGACTACGAAAACCACATTTGGGAGCATAATGGTGGAAGAGACGTAGCAAGTAAAATCAATGGGGGGATTTCACTCACTGCATTTGACATCTTTCAAGTCAAGTTTGCTTCACAGCGAGGAAACAGTTTTGCTGTGCAAGGGTCAATGAACTATAACCTTGGAACAACAAAGGGACTTTTCCCAAAAACAGAGGATGCTCCACTGTGGAAAAAGCCGGTCGATATTGAGCCCCTAGGCCATTTGCGAACTGAAAAAGAGCTTGCTCAGGATTTTGCCTATGCATTTGCAGAGCAGGGGCTTACCCTTTCAACACTCTCTTTGACTGCGAAAGAAGGAGTCAAGGGAATATGGCTCAAGTTAATAAACATAAAATATCGTGTTGAAACAGACCTTAAGAATCGACTGGAAAATATCCTTTCAGCACTTACTCCGGATAATATCAATGAAGTCACTGCAGTTGTTGAGGCAAATGGAGTGCCGGCCCAACAGTACACCTTTCGTTTTCAAGATTTAGATAGATTTCGCAGAAAACAAATCGGAAGAGAAGAGCTCGATGCACTCTCTCCTATTTCAAGTGTTGAGGCCCACCCTTCCAAGTACGAATCTCAGCTTCTTTTTTCTCGGAAAAAACCAGTCTGGACAGTGCTTTATAGACCAAGACTGCTCTCCTTTTTTGGAAGCTCACGTGGGAAGTATAAATATAGCTTTGGTGTCATTGGAGGACTGAGTGGATATCTTTTTGATCAAGTGTATTACGCATCTTCTGTTTCGTACACAATTAAATCGACCATCAATGACATTCAAGATAGAGATTTTTATAATCCATCATCTCTTCTCAATGTTCGGAGCGATGCTATTCGCTACTTCCAGCAAAACACGATTAATTTGGAGTATTTCTTTTTGCAAAAAGGATTTAGTGCAGGGAAAGGTGTGTACTTTCGTCTTGCCGGAGGATACTTTGAGCCGATGTATGGGGGCGTAGCTGCAGAAACACTGTTTTATCCTCCAAAAAGTACGTTTGCCTTTGGCCTCTCAGGTGCTGCTGTGCTTAAAAGAAACTATAGTGGGCTTGGTTTTATGCATACTATTCGAAAATGGAATGGAGATGTTCCCGAATATGTAGACTTCGTTGGGTATCAATACTTTTTAAATCTCTACTATTATTTCAAGTTAATGAATATAGAACTTTCAGCAAAAATAGGGCAGTTTCTCGCTCGTGATGTTGGCTCTCGGTTTGAAGTTGCACGATACTATCCAAGCGGACTTCGACTCTCTTTTTGGTATACTTTAACGAATGCACAAGACTTCGTAAATGGACATCGGTACCACGATAGGGGAGTTGCCATTGCATTTCCGCTCGACATTTTTCTACAAAAGAGTAGTAGGGCTATGCTTGCACAAGCAATGAGTTTTTGGCTTCGAGATACAGGAGCAATTGCCGGGACTGGAGTGCCTTTGTACCAAACGTTGGAGAAAGAGCGAAGAGGGTATGTGTATAACCTCTACTAAAAGTGATCGAATGGAAAAGCGCGTAAGAGCGCATCTACATCGCACGAATGTGGAGGCTCTCCTCCAAGCTCAAGGGCCTCTTCAATCGAATACGCCGGGCGGAATGTTGTTCTCCCACTTCCGAGATAGTAGTCTTTGTATTTAAAGAGCGGCTCATTTTCAGTCACTCTGAGCATACGAGCCGGTATGCCATAGCTTTCAGCGAGAATAAGTCCATGGAGAGAGCTCGATATCACAAACTCACTCTCACAGATAGCTTCTAAAACCTCTTCCCATGGTTGTGTTGGATAGACTACATTTGGAAAGGCATTTTTAGGAAACAGGTGGTTTTCAGAATAGTGGGGAATAATGGTATATTTTCGTTTTCGAGGAGTATCTTTTTTGAATTCCGGAAAAAAGAGAGAAAAAAGGAGTCCTGGATCTCCATACACAGGAGGGGCTTCAATATTGAAGTGTTTTTTCAAGTATTTTTTTGTAAGAGGACCTCGAACAGCCCGGACATCAAGCCTGTTGAAAGCATAGTGGTTTTTTTTGCGTATTTTCCCATTTATACCAGATCCCCAGATGACATCCCCAGTTCGTGCAAAATGAAGAATTGATCCTATGGCAAAAACACTTTTCTTTTTTCGAGCGCATGTTTTTCGAAATGGTTTATCCACAATTCTTTCAACAAGGACTGGTGAAATACAGTCTCCGAAATTACAAAACCGGCCGTTATTCCAATAAAAAAGAGGAAGCGCATTTCCGACCTGCATCAAGGTAAGGAGTAAAAAAACACACTGTTTTATCATAGGTGTACTTGTTGGAATCGATGAAGGTATTTATGAAAAAGGAGAGGTGCTTTTTTCTCTGCAAGGGTATCGAGGTACTGTAGCACATGTTTTGAGTGCTTTCTTGTGTAATACTGGGTATCTTTTCCGCTTGGTAGTTTGAAGTGGTGCATCGTTCGTAAAGCGTGTTTACATAGCTCTTCGTGTGCTCTTCTTTGTTCGACAAATTTCTCAATGGAATCTCTCTCGGCATCGATGAGATGGGCAATCCTATACAGAAAGCTGCATGCCGGATCGATCAGCTCGTCATAATACAAGAGTATTTTCCGCTCAGTATCCCAGCTTTCAAAGAGCTCAATGAGTTTGTAATAGCCATTAAAAAAAAGAGAGATCTCTTTTTTTGTTTTTTCGTTAAGAGAAAAATTTTGTTTTTTTCGTAAGAACACGTCTTTGTAATTACGTAAAATAAGAATAAGGGTGTCTTTTTCTTTATTGAACTGAAACGTTCTTCCGTGATTATTTGTGATCGCCTCACCATTCACAATCGTATGCCCTCTAAAAAAAGTGGAGGTGTCTCGTGAAGCGTATCCAGTGAGATTGAGATCCCGAGTTGGCGCGTGCCATACATCGTGTGTAAATGTTTGTGTTGCGTACATAAACCAGTGACTGCCACTTCCAGGATACGAGGTAAGGATAACCTTTTCTCCGGAAAGAAAGGACGAAAACAGAAGAAAAAAAGAAAAGAATATCTTATTCATGTTTTTCCTTTTTTGCTACACCATGCTAAGAGCAAAAAAAAAAGTCGAGATTTTTTTATGGTAGACCTTTTATCTATGCGGCGAATAGGTTGTACTGCAATTTTCGCAGCAACTTTTCTTTTTTCATCAGAGGACAATGATCTTTCGATCTTTAAGAAATCAAACTCTGAAATCACTCAAATAACTTTGTTTGGTGAACGGTGTTCTGGGACATATTTTTTTGAGAGGTTATTAAAAGAGAACCTGAAAAAGGTACACATGAGATCCTCATTTGGGTATAAGCATTACCCTGCATGGATTGGGTATCCAGGAAAGAAGAACGTGCAGCATGCCTTGAAAGGGGCTTCAAATACATTGTTTATATTTATTTTTCGAGACCCGTACGAATGGGTTCGTAGCTTTTCTGTACATCGTTGGGGCTTAGAAAATGCAGAAAGTGACTTTTACACTTTTTTGCGTTGTCCATCAGAACCGAAAAAAAGCCATGAATCATACTTCCGTCAAATGGATCCTGATACAGGAAGACCTTTTGACCATCCCATGGCCTTACGAAATAAAAAAAACAAAAACTACCTCATGATGGCACGCTGTGTACAAAACTGTTACCTTGTTCGATATGAGGATCTCGCACGTGCTCCGGAGCGCGTTCTTCAAGATATTGCGTCTTTTTATGAAATAAAGCAAAAGCAGAAGTTTGTGCATGTCAATGAGCATTTGCAAGGAGGGATGCCCGTGACAAAAACGCGAATAAAGCCAACCCTGAACAGGGAAGATATTTCATTTATCAACGCAACGCTCGACTGGGAGATTGAATCGCTATTAGGATACAAAAAAAGAGAATTGACAGAGAGTAAGGATCCGCATATGGTGTCGTTCCAAACAAATAAGGATTGAAAGTAGAATGAAGATTGTTGGAATACTGTGTATCACAAGCATGCTTTCTTTTTTTGCAAATCCACAGGAAGTTATTAAAGAACTTGTCTTGGGAAATTACGCAAAAGAATCATCGTATAAAGCTCGTGAACTCTTTACACTGGAGGAGCACTTTTTTCAGCAGGTGAAAGAGGATGTGCTTCGCTTGCTACAAAATGAATCGTCTTCAAATGTTGCTCAAAAAAACCATGCAACATATTGGGCTGGCCCTGGTGGAAAAGCGATTCAATTTTCGCTGCTCAATTCCTCCGGACGGTTTGATGACTACTCTGTTGACCATATCAAATCCGTCAAAGGAAAAAAATTTCATCACGCAAAAAAATATCCGGCACTTGCAAAATTTATTCGGATGTTTCCTGATGCTATTAATTTCCGCGCGAATCTCTTTGGAGCAAATTCTGCACTCAATCAGCACAGAGAAGATATTACCATTCCACATAAAAAAAATAAGAATGCACTTCGAGTCCGTTTCCACCTTCCTATTCAAACGAATGATCAAGTCCAGATGTTTGTTGGGGGAAATTATTATCACTTTGAAGAAGGAAAGCTCTATTTTTTCCACAACGGATGTGTGCATGCAGCATTTAATAGGCACCCTACTGAAGATAGAGTACATCTTGTGTGGGATATGCTTCTCACAAAAGATACCTACGAAAGGATGTTTTCAGGGGAAAGTCCAGCCGAAGCGCTTTTTTCTTCAGGAAACATACCTGTCGAGCCAATTGGATATGGTGAGATTACAAGACACCCTTCAAAGCGAGGAAAAATCACACTTAAAGAAGCATTAGAGATCACTTTATGTACAAGGCAATAAATACTCAAGAAAGGGATACGCAAAATACACCCAAAATAAAAAGAAACCTTCAGAGAGTGTTGTTATTTTTTCTATGTCTCTTTGGACTGTGTACATCAAAACCTATCATGTGTGAAACAGTCTATGGACTCATGATTACTGGAAAAGATGCGTACCATGAAAAACTTGCTCGGAGGTCAATCGATTCTTTTTTAGCACAGACCTATCGAGAGAAGCACCTCATCATTGTGAATGATGGTCCCTATTCATTTCACGATATAAAGAGTGATGACATTACAGAAATACGAGTTGAGAAAGGAAACACGTTAGGTGAGCTTCGCAATATTTCCCTTGATGCTGTTCCCGAAGGGTGTGTGTGGGTACAGTGGGATGATGATGACTGGCATCATCCGGAGGTTGTGCAAGCCCAATACGATAGACTCCTTGAAACAAAGGCAACGGCAGTTCTGCTCCATTCTCAGGTACAGTATTCGCAAAAAAAACATGCAGCATGGATGAATGCAGCACGACATGGAATAATGGGCACAATTTTGTCGAGAAAAGTAAATGATGTGCGTTATCCCTCCCTAAAAAAATCGGAAGATGCACACTTCATTCACGAGATGCGTCAGAAATATAAAGTTGCGGTTCTTTGGAATCCTCCTGAATACTACCTCCGTTTTGTCCATGGGTATAATACGTGGGATGAGGGGCATTTTAAGCTAAAAACAAGATTAAGAAATACGTTCAGAATACCTAAAGAAGCAAAACAGTATCTCAAAGAAATCTTGTATACAAAGTACCAATTCTTTTTTCGCGAGTAAAAAATGAAGTCCATTTTTCTTCTCTTTTTTTTGTTACCGCTTAAGCTTGTGGCAGCTTCTGTGGGAATTTGTGCAATTTTTCAAAATGAAGCACCGTATTTTCCGGAATGGATTGCGTTTCATGAGGAGATGGGTGTGACGCATTTTTACCTGTATAACAACTGTAGCACAGATGAATATAGTGAGGTTTTAGCTCCCTACATAGAGGAAGGAGTGGTGACACTTATTGATTGGCCGTATTCCTATGAGCCGAGTGCCGGAGGGTTCTCTTGGTTAGAGATTCAGGCAGGTGCATACACAGAGTGTATTCATACGTTTGGAGACCGGCATGAATGGATTGCTTTTATTGATAGAGATGAATTTTTGTTTTGCCCCTCAGGAGAAAAACTGCCCACTTTTTTGGATCGATTTAAAGACTATGCTGGTGTGTGCGTAAATTGGCTCTTTTTTGGGACGTCAAACATTTGGAGCTTGCCAGAAGATGCATTACTCACGGAACATCTCACATTACGAGCTCCACTGGATGAGCCACGAAATTATTCGTTTAAATCAATTGTGCAACCAAAATACGTCTGTTCAGCAAAAAATGCACATGAGTTTCGGTATCGATACAGAAAATACGCTGTGGATGCATCAATGCATAAAGTTGATACGATGCCTCCGCGAAGCGTGCACTTCGATTCGATTCGCATCCACCATTATTGGACTCGGACAGAGCAGCATTTTTACGAAAAAAAAATCGCAAGCCGAAGAAAACGGCGTGATACTGAGGGTGTTGAAGAACTCATTGAGCTATCAAAAAAATATAACAGTGTTGAAGATACGACGATTCTCCCCTTTTTACCAAAAGTGAAAGAGCGGCTTTTTCAAAAAAAATATTAAATTGAGTTTTTTAGAAAATATCGATAGCGTTGCATGCAAAAAAAATGGATGAGTTGTATGTTACGTTTTCTTTGCGCAGTTTTCTTTGCTGCGTTTCTTTATGCAGAGCCAAATCTACACGTGTTTACCGTTGCAAATTCACTTGAGAGAAAAACAGCGGGCTTTTTGTTTGATTCTGCAGAGCATCTTGGAATAGACGTGCACGTTGCTGGGTTTAACCAGCCGTATTTTAGAAACGGAACGAAGCTTTTGCGAATGCAAGAGGCGCTGGAAGCTTTGCCGGAAAATGATGTTGTGCTTTTTGTCGATGCATTTGATGTCATGCTTGTGCAACCGAAAGAAGAGATCCTCACTGCGTTTTATCGCCTGAAAAGTCCCATTGTTTTTGCAGGTGAAATGAATCTTTTTCCTTATAAAAAACTGAAAAAAGCCTTTTCTCAAAACACTCCCTTTCCATACCTTAATTCAGGTGGCTATATAGGGTATGTATCTGCACTGAAAGCCTTTTTGAAAGATCTTCGCTTTACAGAGCACCGTGGTGATCAAGAGCAAATAATAAAATATCATGTTCGAAGAAAAAGGGTGACAATAGATACAAATGCGGAGATTTTTCTTTGTCTCATAAGGCTTACTGAAAATGATATCGAGATCCATTCAGATGGAACCGTTTTTTCTAACAAAACGAGTACAAAGCCAGGTGTTATCCACGCCAACGGAGGATCATTTCCTCTGTTGAATAGAATATATTCAACAATGTTTGGAGCACCCCTTTTGTAGGATAAAGCAATGAACAAATACATTTTTGTTTTCTTGTATGCATCTTCAGTCGTTTTTGGTGCGCTTCCAGTTGTAGAACAGACTCCGATAGCGACGATTCGAACGCCTGACTCGTATTTGGATGATATCCCTGAGACGTCATATATTCGTTTTGCGGGATCTCGTCCAAGGTATTCGACTTGTGGGGCCGTTTCGTGGGCATTTGGGACTCATATGCTTGTTGCTGTGAACATGCAGACGGACTCTATAGACACCTATCGTTTTGATGAAGACACATATGAGCTTTCACATGTAGAAAAGAAAACAAAGAGAGATGGGATTGCATTAAGCCGACCTGAAGGCCTTGCTCTGACAAAAAATCACAGGGTTTTTGCCATTCCTAATATGAAAAGTGGCATACTCCAGCTTTATCTTTCAAAGAAAGAAGAACTCATTTTTGGGCCTCCATCGACGTCAATTCAACTCTCAATGCTCCATGGCTGCAATTTTTCTCCAGATGATCGATTTGTATCTGTCACCTCTTTTGAAAGAGGGGGAGTCATCCATACGTATAAGATTACTACCCAACAAAAACGTCTCTCAGCAACGAAAGTACATACGTTGTATAACCCCTACCCAGCTTTGAGACCTAAAAGTATTGCATTTTCCCCAAATGGGAAATACGCAGTTGTCGGGTATTGCAAACAGCTCTCAGATAAACCGCACGATGCAGAGGCTCTCCTCGCTGTTTTTCGATGCAATCAAAAAACAGGAAAGTTTGCAAAATTTCCTGTGTCAGAAACAAGAGGACTCCTTTCGACTGAAACGGTTCAGTTTCATCCAGATGGTCGTGCAGTCTATGCGGTGGATCAAGTCCTCGATAGGGTCACTGTGCATTCATTTAATCAGGCAACGGGACAACTCGGCGCGTGGCGTACAGCATTGCAAAATCCTGAGGCTTCACTTTCTCTTTGTCATGGCATTTCCATCGACTCATCAGGACGGTTTGCTGCAGTTGCAAATTATGGGAATGATTCCGTGAACATTTACAGAATCATTGAGTAAAGAGTGATGCGCTTTTTTAGAGCAGATCGTACGCATATGTGTAAATGAAATGTGCGCCGGCTCTTCGAATTGAAAGGAGGTGCTCATGAAATACAGCTCGAGCATCAAGAAGACCTTGCTGGTGTGCTGCCATGACCATCGCATACTCTCCGCTGACGTGATAGGCACCGACAGGTAGGTCAAGTGATTGAGAGAGGGTTTGTATAATATCGAGATATGAAAGGGCAGGTTTGACCATCAGGAGGTCAGCGCCTTCTCGCTCATCTTCACGACCCTCCCGAAGCGCCTCTTTTGCGTTGGCTGGGTTGAGCTGATACGTTTTTTTATCCCCGAAAGAGAGTTTTGTATTGAGTGCTGATCGAAATGGCCCATAGAGTGAAGAGGCGTATTTTGCAGCGTATGAAAGTATTCCCACGTCAGAAAAGCCAGCGGCATCAAGCGCAAGGCGGATTGCTCTGACGCGACCATCCATCATATCAGACGGTGCAACAAAATCTGCCCCAGCCTCAGCTTGTGAGAGCGCTTGTCGTACCAATGCATCGACAGTGAGGTCATTTTCAATGGTCCCACGTTCTGAAACTATACCATCGTGACCGTGCGTTGTGTATGGATCAAGTGCGACATCAGAAAAAAGGCAGACATCAGGAAATTGCGCTTTAATAGTGCGGATCGCGGTTTGGATCAGGCCGTGTTCGTTCCACGCTTCACACCCCACATCTGTTTTTTTCTCTGGATCGATAAGGGGAAAAAGGGCGATTTTATCGATGCCACGCTGACCAAGGCGGTCTATTTCAAAAAGTATGCTTGAGAGAGTCCAGCGGGAAATGCCGGGCAGTGCTTCAATCGGCCCCACAAATGCGTCCACATCAGTCAGGAAAAGGGGAGCTATGAGTGCTGAGCGAGGGAGCGTTGTTTCTTCGATGAGGGTCCTCGTTGCAGGACTTTTTCTCAGGCGGCGAAGGCGAGTAAAGTGAGGTAATTCTGTTGTAAACATAGTTCCCTTTTTTCAAAACAGAATATGGAACACTCCTTTTTTGGTCTAAAAGTTTTACAGAAGGATGTTCGAAAAAGTGGAAAAGGAGTAAGCTGGACATTTGTTACGATTTCAGAGGCACGTATGCTTGAAGACTATGAGCAATTTTCCGAACAACAAAAAAAAATAATTGAGCGATTTGTGACAAACACCTCATCGAGTGTGTTCGTCCTTCGAAACCTTCCTGAGGTTATCAAGGGAGCGCTTTTCTCCAGATACTCTCGCTCAAGTCTAGGACTCAGATCCCTTCTTTTGAAAGATTTTATTCAAAATGAAGAGACGGCATTTGACATGATCGCAAATGCTTCGACTGATGCTGATGATAGTGAAGGGCAATTGACTGCAATTAAAAAAGCCCAGAATTTTTACGACCGTATTTTAGATGGATACGGTGACGATTCAATTGGCGAGCTCGGAGGAGCGCATTTGGCAATCGAAAATGTATCTATGATTGGTGCAAAAGTGATTGAAGACTGTCGAATTGGTGGGTCTCCGCTTGAAAAATCAACACGCTATATATACTTTGACCAGAAAGTGAATGGAGAATACCTCTTTTATAGAGAACCGATCCTGATGACGAGTGCATTTAGGGATGCATATGTCGAAACGTGCAACCATCTTTTTTCAGTCTACTCAAACCTTATTCCTCAACTTACAGAACAAATGGAGCAAAGGTTCCCGAAAGAGCATGACGTTTCGAAAGGCGCATATAATGCAGCGCTTCGAGCGAAGGTGCTGGATTGCCTGAGAGGACTTCTTCCTGCGAGTGCTATGACCAACATGGGTGTATACGGAAATGGACGGTTTTTTGAAGGGCTGGTAAATAAATTAAATACACATAATTTGACAGAGATGCAGGACGTTGGACGAGCTGCTTTCCAAGAGCTTGGAAAAGTTGTTCCTTCGTTTATTCGCCGTGCAGAACCGGCACATAAAAATTATAAAGCACTTGCCGACTTTAAAGAGCGAATGAACGGTGAGCTTGCGCACCTAGCAGACCACTACCTTTCTGAAACAAAGCGAACGCAGCTTCCTATGGTTCAGCTGTTAAGCTACCAAGAAAATGCGCCTGTCAAAGTTGCTTCCGCGCTTTTATATGAACATACCGATCACAACTTGAGAGATATTGAAGCGACGCTTGCTCATGTGCAGCCGGATGATGTTGGCCGCGTATTGGAAGCTGCAAGTGCATTTAGAGAAAATAGAAGGCACAAGTCTCCACGGGGACTGGAGCACGCGGAATACACCTTTGAAATTATAGCGGACTTTGGTATCTACAGAGATCTTCAAAGGCATCGGATGTTGACACAAGATCGGCAAATGTTGACTTGTAATCATGGCTACTATGTGCCACAAGAGATTATTGGAACAGATATGGAAGGTCCATATAGAGAGGCACTTGAAAAGGCAAAAGAAACGTATGATCTTATAGCCGAACAGCTTCCGGAAGAAGCACAGTATGTTGTTCCGATGGCATATAACCTGCGATGGTACTTCCATGTAAACCTTCGTTCGCTTCAATGGTTATGTGAGCTCCGCTCATCTCCTGCTGGTCATCCAATGTACCGATATGTTGCACAAGAGATGGCAAAACAATGTATTGATGCGCATCCAGAATTTGAACGATTTTTTAAATTTGTTGATTTTGATGGGCATGATCTTGGCCGTTTAGGGCAAGAAATAAGGAAAGAAGAAAAGGCGAAGTTAAGGCAAGGAACATGACAAATGATGTAAGAAAGGGCAGTGTCATAGGGGGAATTCTTCTCATTACGGGAAGTTGTATTGGTGCAGGAATGCTGGCTTTACCAATTTTAAGTGGTATTGCAGGATTTGTCCCCTCAATGATTTTGTTTTTTCTTGCAGGGCTTTTCATGACCTCGACAGGGCTTATGCTTGTTGAAGCCACCAGCTGGTTTAAGCGACCTGTCAATATTATTTCTCTGCTTGAGTATACACTTGGCCCAACAGGAAAAGTGCTCGGATGGTTTTTATACCTCTTCCTTTTCTATGCCCTTATTGTTGCATATATTTCAGGAAGCGGGAACCATGTTGGTGTCGTACTTCACGTTCCTGATTGGATTGGCTCACTCTTTTTTGTCGGGTTGTTTGGGTGGATGGTGTATCTCGGAACGCGTCCCGTCGATTTTATGAATCGATTTTTAATGATTGGTAAAATCGGTGCGTACCTGTGTCTTATGCTTTTGACAGTTCAGTATATTCGCCCGGACATGCTGGAATATAGCAAACCAGAATATGCGTTTTTAGCTCTTCCGGTGCTTGTTATTTCCTTTGGATTCCATAATATGGTCCCGTCACTCTTTTTTTACCTCGGTGGTGACATAAAGCGGGTCAAACAATCAGTGCTCGGCGGGGTTCTTTTTGTATTTATTATTTACATTATTTGGCAGGTGGTCGCGATTGGAGTTCTCCCAGTCTATGGAAAGCATGGGCTACTGTATAGCTATATTCATGATGAAGATGCCGCACAAGCTATAAAGATGACAATTAGCCAGTCTGCAGTCGGGTTGTTTGCACAGCTGCTTGCTTTTTTTGCTATACTGACCTCATTTCTGACGCAATCCTTGAGTCTCGTTCATTTTTTACGGGATGGCTTTAAAATTGAGGCAAAAGAAAGAGAAAATATTGGGCTGTGTGTTGCAGCGCTTGTCCCTCCACTCTGTTTTTCTTTGCTGTATCCTCAACTATTTTTTAAAGCATTAAACTTTGCAGGGGGGATATGTGCTGTAATCCTCTTTGGCATTTTTCCTGTCTTGATGATTTGGAGAGGACGGTACGTCCTAAACGAACCGGGAACGCAGATTTTGAAGGGTGGAAAGCTGTTCTTATCCTTTATTTTTGTCGTTGCATCCCTTATACTGTTCTATCAAGCATCAGTAATGATGGGATTCCACCTCTTTCCTAGACCAACAACTTATTGATATGGTTCGATTTAGTCATTATTTTGGAGCAGTATTGCTCATAGCAGGGACAACTATTGGTGCCGGGATGCTGGCGCTTCCTCTTGGAACAGCGTTTTGTGGGTATATTCCTGCACTTATCGCGTTCTTTTCTATTTGGCTTGTTATGTTGGTTTCGGCCTTCTTTTTTTTAGACGTAAACCTCTCGATTCCTGGTGAAACAAATTTTGTGACGATGTGTGAAAAAACACTTGGAACATGGGGGAAAGTTGTTTGCTGGGTGTTCTACCTTCTCCTTCTGTACTCCTTAACAGCTGCGTATATTGCCGGAAGCAGTGGCGTTTTTAAAAACGTGATTTACTCACTCATTGGTGTAGATATCCCCATGCAGCTGGCCTATTTTTGCCTTCCTCTGTTTTTTGGCGGGTTTGTCTACCTTGGTACTGTCGGTGTGGATATTATTAATCGCGTTCTCATGATTGGATTAATCATAGCATACATTCTTCTTGTCGGAGGACTTCCAACGCATATTTCTCTTGAGAATTTGTCACATATTGACTTTACCCCATTTTGGTTTGGCCTGCTGATTATGCTGACGTCGTTTGGATACCACATCATCATTCCTAGTCTGACGACGTATATGTATCATGACCGAAAACACCTTCGTCGTGCAATTGTCATTGGAAGTTTGATACCACTTGCGGTCTATATTCTCTGGGAAACCGTCATGCTCGGTGTTGTTCCTCTTGAAGGAGAGTATTCACTCACATCTGCATGGGTACAAGGCATTCCTGTGACACAGGTGCTTGCTCATTATGTCTCAACCCCGGTTGTACAATGGAGCATCTATTTTTTTACGTTTTTTGCTATTGTCACCTCCTTTTTGGGTGTTTCTCTATCGCTTGCAGATTTTTTAACTGATGGCCTGCGGATAAAAGGAACGTGGAGAGGGCGGTTACTTGCTATGACGCTTACATTTGTGCCTCCGCTGCTGTTTCTTTTTACGACAGATAGAGGGTTTATTTATGCATTGCAGCATGCAGGTGCTTTTGTTGCGCTGCTCCTTATCTTCCTTCCTGCCGCAATGGCATGGACGCTCAAAAAACATCGTTTTTACCAGTCGGTCGGAGGACGCGTTGTACTTCTCGGGATGATGGCGATCGCTCTTGGCCTCTTTTGTATGGATATTTTGAAATCAATGGGTCTTATGGACCACCTAATAGAACACTATGTTTCAACTGCAGACACGATTTGACCCAAAAGGGGATCAGCCTGAGGCTATACAGCGTCTTGTTCAAGGAATTGAAGCAAAGAAAAGAGCGCAGGTATTGCTTGGTGTAACAGGTTCTGGTAAAACCTTTACAATGGCAAACATCATTCAAAAGGTGCAAAAGCCAACGCTGATTCTCGCCCACAATAAAACCCTTGCTGCGCAGCTGTATCAAGAGTTTAAAGGGCTGTTTCCAGACAACGCTGTTGAGTATTTCGTATCGTATTATGATTACTATCAGCCTGAAGCATACGTTGCCCGAACAGATACGTATATAGAAAAAGATCTGTCGATCAATGATCGTATCGACAAAATGCGATTATCAGCGACACGTTCTCTTTTGGAAAGAGAAGATGTGATCATCGTTTCTTCTGTTTCATGTATCTATGGGCTAGGGCTGCCGGAATACTACGACAAAATGAAGCTAGAGCTCTCTGTTGGACAGACAGTACGTAGAGATGATGTGCTCCTCCATCTTGTCGAACTGCATTATAAGCGGAACGACTTTGATCTTGCGCGAGGAACATTCAGAGTTCGAGGAGACTCACTCGAAATTATTCCAGCGTATGAAGATGATATAGCATACAGGATCGAATTCTTTGGGGATGAAGTGGACCGATTAAGCATAATAGACCCATTAACGGGGAAAGTGCTTGAACGATTAAAAAATGTTACCATATATCCCGGTTCTCACCACGTAACTCCAGAAGAAGCACGGTTGAAAGCTATTGAAAAAATTCAAGACGAACTCAAAGAGCGTGTTGCCTTTTTTGAAAAGGAGCAGCGGTTTATTGAGATGCAGAGAATACATCAACGGACAACGTATGATCTTGAAATGATCAAGGAGATCGGATTCTGTAAGGGAGTTGAAAACTATTCTCGTCATTTTGGTGGGCGTAGTGCAGGTGATCCTTCTCCATGTCTTATTAACTATTTTCCTGATGATTTTCTGCTTTTTGTCGATGAATCACACCAAACCCTTCCCCAGCTTCGCGCAATGTACAATGGAGACCGTGCAAGAAAACAGTCTCTTGTCGAGTTTGGGTTTCGCCTTCCTTCAGCATATGACAACAGGCCATTAAAATATGATGAATTCTATTCGTTAATGAATCAGGTCGTCTATGTTTCTGCTACACCAAGTGAATATGAAATTGCTGAAGCAGAGGGAGAAATTGTACACCAAATTATTCGACCAACAGGACTGCTCGATCCACGTATTGAGGTGCGACCGGCTGCAGATCAAGTAGATGATTCGCTAGAGGAAATACGAGTCGAAACGGAAAAGGGGAATCGTGTGCTTGTGACCACCCTGACCAAGCGGCTAGCAGAAGACCTTACAAAATACCTTACGGACATAGGTATAAAAGCAAAATATCTCCATTCAGACATAGATACACTTGAGCGGGTTCAAATTATTAAAGACCTCCGTCTTGGAAAATTTGATGTCCTCGTTGGGATTAACCTGCTTCGAGAAGGGCTCGATATTCCGGAAGTGTCTCTCGTTACTATTCTTGATGCTGATAAAGAAGGGTTTCTTAGAAGTGAAACGGCGCTGACACAAACCTGTGGCCGTGCTGCAAGGAATGAACATGGCCGTGTGATAATGTATGCCGATGTAAAAACGAAATCAATTCTGAATACGATCAAGGTAACTGAAGAGCGGCGAGCTATTCAAGAAGCCTATAATATAAAGCATGGCATAACACCGCACACTGTGTCTAAAAATGCTGTCGAAAATCTCGATGAAACATTTGCCGGGTTTACACTTGAGGAAAAAGCGCCACAGGAGAAAAAACATTTCATCGACGCAAAAGAGCTTGCTTCCCGAATAAAAGAGTGTGAAAAAGAGATGAAACAGGCTGCGAAAGACTTTAGGTTTGAGGATGCAGCACGCTTTCGAGATATGCTTCGCTACTATCAAGGGCTTGAGCTTCTTGAGAACAAAGAATAGCTTTTACATCCGCATTTCTATGGGTCACAACGACTTCATTTTCCGAGACCAGAACAAGCAGATTTTCAACTTCTGAAAGAATGACTTTTTGCTTTTCACTACAGATAAGGCAGTTTGTTGATCTCTCTATGTATCCTTCTCCAAGAACGACGTTTTCTTCTGCATCTTTTTCTGAAGCCTCATACACTCCATCCCAACTCCCTACATCTGACCAGGTAAGGTGCAACCGAACAACATACGCGTCTCTTGTTTTTTCCATGAGTGCGTAGTCGATAGATGTCTTTGTGAGTTCGTAAAAAGATTTTTTCCCCTCAAAAAACGCATGCAACTCGTCAGAATGCTTTTGAATTTCTTGAAAAAAGTGAGGGAGATAAAAAAGGAACATTCCGGCGTTCCAGTACATCTTATTTGATCTAATAAACGATTCTGCAGTATTACGTGTTGGTTTTTCATGAAATGCTTGGACTGCAGATATATCATGTGGCGTTTCAGCTTGTATGTATCCGTATCCAGTTGCCGGTCGTCTTGGTGTGATGCCAAAAAGACAAATAGCGCCTTCTTGTGCCTTCTGTGCTCCAACAGCAAGTGCTTGATGAAGCTCTTCACTATTTGATAAGTAGTGATCAGAAGGGGTTATAAAAAAAAGGTCATTTGAGTTTAGAAACCCATCTTCAAGTGCAGATTTAACCATCCAAGCGATCGCAGGAGCGGTATTTCTCTGCTCAGGTTCAGTTTGAATACGAACAGAATACCCAAGCTCATTTATTTGTTTCTGTGCACGTTCGGCATAGTCTTTTTGTGTGACAATGGAAATATGTTCCGTTGGAATGAGTCCAACAAAACGGAGGTAGGTTTTTTGAAGCAGGGTATGTTTTGCGCCAAAACGCAAAAATTGCTTTGGGAGTGAAGTTTGGGAATAAGGCCACAGCCTTGTTCCACTTCCTCCGGCAAGAATAAATACTTTCATGAGCTCATGGTTAATTTTTCGATGATATCTATAAATTGTTTCGCGCTTTTTTTCCATGAAAATTCAAGCAGCTTTTTTTTACCTCGCTCTATGTATTCTTTCCGAAGTGACTCATCAAACACCATCTTTTGCAATGCATCGCTCATACTTTTTGTGGAATACGGATTGCAATAGTACACTGCATTGTTGTGGAGTTCTCGGAACACAGGAATATCTGATGCGATGACTGGACAATGACATGCCATTGCTTCTAAAGGAGGAGTGCCAAATCCCTCGTCAAGTGACGGATAAATAAAAACAGATGCATGAGAATAGAGTGAGTGTAACACTGTGTCATTGACATATCCTGTGTACACAACACGTGGATGTGCACCCGTTTTAACATGCGAAAAGGAAGCGTGTTTCTTGCCGACGATTACAAGGGTATACTCGTCCAGCTCGGCTTGTATGAATGCGTGTATTAGCCGCTCGTGGTTTTTTCGTGGGTCTCGACTCGAAACAGTGAGGATAAATTTATCATATGGTGGAATACTCCTTTTGTCTGGAGCCCAATGTGTTCTCTTCCCATTGAGGATAACAGTCGATGGAATGTTCTGTTCTTGTGGGAAGAGTGTTTTTTTGACAGTGCGGGTATTTTCACTCACAAAGACGTGAAAGCGAGATCTTCGAATAACCTGAGGAAGAAGGAGGTGGTAGTAAAGCCGTGCTTTGACTGAAAACCAGGATGGATTTGTGAGTGGGAAGAAGTCGTGAATCACAGTTAATGAATTTGAATAGACGAGAGGAGAGGTGTTTGCAAAATTGATGAGAAGGGGGGAATCCATTTTTCGGAGAAAGAGAGGAAGCACACATTGCTCCCAGAAAGCACCACGTCCAAGCCCTATTTTTTGAATAGGTAACTCCGAGAACCATTTTTGAGGAAGAGAGGGTGGCCCAACAAGATGGAGATCTGGGAAAAAGGCTAGAAGCTCTTTTGTAATTTCATATCCATACCTTCCAACTCCTGTCAACTGCTCCTCTTGAAGGAATCGAGCATTGACAATACATTTCATGCTTATTTTGTGAGGTGGGGAGAGAGTTTTCCTGCAAGCTTCATCATATCAATTGGTTCGCTCGACCCGAATATTTTTGCAAGAGCCGCATCCGGAACAATGAGGCGTTTGTTTTTAGGATCCTGAAGATTATTTTTTTTGATGTATTCCCACAGTTTTTTTGTGACTTCAGGTCTCGAGAGCTCTTTTTCATTCACAACAGATTGCAGCTCAGGTGAGAGGGTGTATTTCGGTTGCTCTCTTTTCTTCGTCGCAGTCTTCTTGCTTGCTGCTTTTTTGCTGCTCTTTTTTGAAGCTTTTTTGGCCGATTTCTTTTTCGATTTCGTTTTTTTCACGTAGGGAGTTTTCGGATGATTAGGATACTTTTCTTGCAAATCATCGAGATCATTGACTATGACATCGCAATCAGGATAGTTATTGCATGAGAAAAATATTTTTCCGAAGCGAGAACGTCTCATTTGAATTTTACCATCACACCCAATTGCCGGACAGTTTGGCATGTCTTCAGGAGGTGTTTCCCCTTTTTTGGGGATATTGACGATACCATTACAATCTGGATACTTTGTACATCCGAGGAATGCACCAAATCGTCCATGTCGAAGGGTCATTTCAGCACTACATTTTGGACATTTTTGGTCCCAGTCAAAGTCGTCGGCGTAGTCACTTTTATCAAATTCAAACGCTTCGATTGAGGTTGTAAAGTCACATTCTGGATACTGGGAGCATCCATAAAAATACTTTCCCTTCGCCCAAATTTTTTGCAGTTTATGTCCACATTTTGGGCAGTCAATATCTGTTTCTAGCTTTGGAACAACAGCTTCTTGCTCTGCAGTCTCAACTATTGGCTCAAACTGTACCCAGAAATCTCTGAGAAAGCGCTTCCATTCAAGGTGTTCAGACGCGATTTCATCGAGCTCATCTTCCATACGGGCTGTAAACCCAATATCCATGATGAGAGCAAAGTGAGCCTCAAGCATGCCTGCAATAATTCGTCCAAGCTCGGTTGGGCGTAGCTGCTGCCTTTCCTTTGTTGTGTAGTCTCTTGACTGGATTTTGTTCATGATCGTCGCGTACGTGGACGGTCTTCCAATACCAGATTTTTCAAGTTCTTTGACAAGAGATGCTTCTGTAAAACGAGGAGGAGGTTTGGTGAACGATTGAACAGAAGAAAGTGTGTGTAAATCAGGGTGTGTTCCTTCAACAAGGTCAGGAAGTTGTTGATTCCCGGTTTCTGTATGCTCAGTATCTTGCTTTTCTTCATAGACTGCTAAAAAGCCGGGAAATTTGATAACAGAGCCGGTTGTCCGAAAAATGTATTTCTCTTTCGCTGTGATATCACAGGTAAGTGTATCGTAGAGAGCATGCGTCATTTGCGAAGCAACAAACCGTCTCCATACAAGTTTATAGAGCTTGTATTGATCTTCGTTCAAATACCGTTTTATAGCATCCGGCTCATAGGCAACATTCGTAGGTCTAATGGCTTCGTGGGCGTCTTGAGCAGATTTCTTCGTCGTGTATTGTCTCGGTGAAAAAGGAAGATGGTCTTTGCCATACTTTTTCGTGATGAAGCCCCTGACGGTTTTGATAGCCTCCGGCTCTACTCGAACAGAATCGGTACGCATGTACGTGATAAGACCGTGGGTTCCATGTTCTCCTAGGTCAACCCCTTCATATAGACTTTGTGCTGCAGTCATTGTTCTTGATGCAGAAAAACCGTAGTGTCGAGACGCTTCCTGTTGCAATGTCGATGTAATGAAGGGTGGAACTGGGTGGCGCTTTTTTTCTTTTTTCTCTACAGACGTGATTGTGTAGGTTGCGTCCTGAAGATCGTGCTCAATATGTTTTGCTGTTTTTTCGTCAGGAATCGAAATGATATTTTTTTCATCATTTGGAATCTTATCTATTTTCTTTCCATCAATCGAAAAGAGCGTTGAACGAAACTCTTTCTCACTTTCTGCAAACTGCGCAAAGATATTCCAGTACTCTGTTGGAGTAAATGCCTCGATCTCTTTTTCTCTATCAACGACCAGTTTGAGTGCTACTGACTGTACACGACCGGCAGAGAGTGCTCCACCTCCACGTTTTTGAATTCTACGCTGCAGGATAGGAGAGATCTTGTATCCGACAATTCTATCAAGAAGGCGTCGAGCTTGCTGGGCATCGACGAGACTCATGTCTATTTCACGCGGATTCTCAAGTGCATCGACCACCGCATCTTTTGTAATGGCATTAAAAGTCACCCGTTTCATCTTTGTTCCGGGAGGAAGGATCGATGCAATGTGCCATGCAATAGCCTCTCCTTCTCTATCGGGGTCAGGAGCAAGATAGACAGTATCAGATTCTTTGGCTGCTTTTTTTAACTTCGAGATAACATCTTTTTTGTCGGGAAGTATTTCATACGTCGGTTCAAAATCGTTTTCGAAATCAATGCCAAACCCTTTTTTGGGAAGGTCGCGGATATGGCCAACCGATGAGGCGAAGGTGTAGCCTTTTGCCAGGAACTTTTGAAGTGTTTTGATTTTTGTTGGAGACTCAACAATTATGAGTGATTTCCCCATTGGGATATAAACCTATAAAGATGAAAGATGTACTACACTTTTCCGTAAATTTTACAAAGAATCAAGAATTTTTTCGAAATGATCATACTTTCTGATCAATTTAAAAACAAGGAGTTTTGAAATAGTATAGGGTGAGAAATTCCTCTGCTTCCAATGAAATGAGAAGGCTGTTGTAGAAAAAGTACACATATTCTGGTAGGAAATCGCTTTTTTTGGCATTCTGCTTTCATGCGAAAAATAGCTTCGATTCTTATTTCTACGATTGTCTTTTTCACAGGATGCGTAAAGCAGGAAAAAGGTGAGTTTAATGTAGCTAAAAGGCTCATTCCAAAAGAAGAGAAGCACTTTGTTGTTTTGACACTGTCCTATAATAACGAAGCATTTGTCGAAAAAAATGCCGATTCTGTTCTTTCGCAAACGTATCCAAACTTTACATGGATCTATATCGATGACTGCTCAACTGATGCAACATTTGAAAAAATATCTGGACGCGCTTCTCATTTCCCAAATGTAAAAATCCAGCGAAACGAAAAAAATATGGGTGCCATGGCTAATATGTACCATGCCATTCATGCGCTTGATCCACATGATGTTGTTGTTATCTTAGATGGGGACGACTGGTTTTCTCATGAACGGGTGCTTGAACACCTCAATGAATACTATGCAAATGAGGATGTCTGGCTAACCTACGGTCAGCATATTGAATATCCTTCCTTTACAGTGGGTCTTTGCCAGCCACTGAAAAAGAAATATTTAAAACCTGGTGGATTTAGAAAAGCAAAGTTTCTTTTCTCTCATTTGCGTACCTTTTATGCAGGTCTTTTTCAAAAAATAGAAAAGGGTCATTTCATGAAAAATGGAGCCTTCTTGGAAATGGGATGTGATGTTGCTTCGATGTTGCCAATGCTTGAAATGGCGGGAGAGCATGCCTATTTTATACGTGAGCTCATGATGATGTATAACATGCGAAATCCGTTGTCTGATGCTAAAAAAAATCTTGCACTCCAGCAAGATATAGAACAATATATTCGTACACTACCTGTCTATTCGACACTGAATGTGAGTCCTTATGAGGCTGAGGAGTATTGATGAAACGAGAGTGGGTGGCCTTTCTCCTTTTTATCCCTTTAATTTTTTTATACGCTTTTTACCCGGAAAAAAGCCCAGTTGAAGCAGTAAAAAATGATGTCACGATTCATGATGACTTTTTTACACTCCTTGGAAGGCAAACAACTGTCTGGAAGAGCTATGTTCGTGAAAATGATATTGAAGGGATGGAGCAGTATCGCGTTCTGTACGAAAAAAATAAGAATCTTCAATTCGAATCCGGACCGAATTTCAGAATTCCAAAAACAATTCATTTTATTTGGCTTGGACCCTCTAATTTCCCTCGTGAATCGGTTGAAAATGTACGGACCTGGATTGCACACCACCCTGATTGGACAGTTAAATTTTGGACAGATAGAAAACGAGTTGCGCCTTGTGCTTCAATGGAGGTTCATAATGTCAATGAATTTCCCTTCATGAAGCTGAAAGATCAGTATTATGAAGCGAAAAACTGGGCTGAAAAATCAGATATTCTTCGGTACGAAATTCTTTTCCAAGAAGGAGGCGTATATGTGGATCATGATGCAAACTGTCTCCGCCCTTTTCACGGGCTCCACAAAGGATATGATTTTTATGCTTGCTTAGAGCTACCACACCCTGAAGTTGATAGTATGACCATTACAGCCGGTATTGGAATCATTGGTGCTCGCCCTAGACACCCTGTTTTGAAAGGATGTATCGAAACAGTAGAGAAAAGATGGCACAAAATTTCAAAAGCCTTTTCGTATAATGACCCTGAGTCGCGCCGAGAGCTCGTCCTCCATAGAACATATATTTCTATGACACATTCTCTTAAAGAAAATGTAGATAAGCCCGGAAATTACGATATTGTCTTTCCTGCGAGTTACTTTTATGCAAAAGGGCCTCTTCCATCCCTCTACTCGCAGCATTTTTATGGGGGGAAATGGGAGCAAAAAGCAAAAAAATCGAACACAAAACTGTTTTCATCACTTCCAAAAATTTTGCGTGAGACTCGAATCAGCACAAAGCGAATTATTAAACTGCAAATTTTTACAGTAGCGATTTTACTCGGATGCTTCGGGATTTTATTTAAATTGCGGAGAAGTTTGTTTTATTTGAGCCTTTTTGTGTTGTTTTGTGGTCGTGTTTCATATGCACAGCAAGATGAGTTTGTCCACCTTATGGGGGAGAGTAACCACTCACTCACTCACCTTATTACTCCTGAAGACTTTCAAAATTTTGATTTCTTCAAAGAAGGATATGAGCAGAATAAGGCGCTTCTCGATGCAAGTGCAGACAGAATTCCTCGAATTATTCATTTTGTTTGGCTTGGGCCGTCTTCACTTCCTAGCTCTTCAATAAAAAACATTGCCTCTTGGATAAAAAAACACCCGCACTGGGAGTGTTATCTATGGACTGATAGGATCCGAAGTGGACTGCATGAACTTCCCGGCTTGAAGCAAAAGCTTGTTAAAGATTTTACTTTTTCACAGCTTGGAAAATGTTTTGTTACGGCAAATACGTACCGAGAAAAAGCTGATGTTTTGCGGTATGAGCTGCTCTACCAGTTTGGTGGTGTGGTTATTGACCACGATGTTGCCTGCCACCGTACGTTTGCCCCATTTAATAAAAGTTACGATTTCTATGCATCCCTCCAGCCGCTTAGAAATGCAACGCTGAGCAGTTCTGTTGTTGTTTCAAATAGTATTATGGGAGCAAAGCCTCACCACCCAATTATGCGACTTTGTTTGGCTCTTGTTGATGATAAATGGCAGCAAGGAATGCAGTACTTTCCACGAGAAGATAAAGAATCGAATATTTACCGTGTCTTTTACCGAATTTTTGCTCCATTTGACTATGCTGTAAAGGCTCGAATAAACCATAAAGCTAATCGGGATATTGTTTTTCCTGTTGGATATTTTTACAAAATTGAAAACGATTTTGGAATATATGCTGACCATAAGTATGGAGTCACATGGTTTGATGGAGAAACAAAAGCTGAAAGAGAGCTAAGATCACGGGTTGATGGACTATCCCGAAAGCAAGACCAACTTTTGATGGTAACGCTTGTTATACTCGTATTTGCGCTGATTTTGTTTGGTTCGCTCCTCGTTGTAAATAGGCGAATGGTAAAAAGATGACCGATGAAGGGCTCTATCAGCTTTTGCTTAAGGGATATATCCCTGGTGATGCAGAGTCAGAGTCCGCTTTTCTCAAGAGGACTGCATCTCAACAACTTCTTTCTTCCTACGCGCTTTTTTCAATGAATATTGATTGGGTCCCCGTTGAGGTTGGTGCTGATGTTCGTTTTTTTGAAGGGGCGTACACAGAAATAGGTGATCAAAAAGCCAAGATTACACTTCCAAAAAAGCTCTCTCCACTCGTTTCTATGAATGAGTTGATTTCGCATGAACTTGTGCATGCAGTTCGGTGTGGATTCAACGATTCTCCGTATGAAGAATTTCTAGCATACGCGCTTTCAAAAAGAGGGTATAGACGATGGATGGGGCCATTTTTTTCTCCTCTATGGGTGGGCGTTTTTTTCATACTTGTCGCATTGCTCGTTCCACTTTTTTCCTGGTTTCTCCTTTTGCTTTTATTGCTCCCGGCTTTTTTTATGAGTCGATACTATTTTGTGTTTTACCGAGTGAAAGCTCGAATAGCCTCTCTTTTTGTTGAAGATCCACGAGAAATTCTTCTTCTTTTAAGTGGAAGCGATTTTTTGAAGTTTAGCAGAATGTGCACAAAGCGTATCAAGCAAGCGCTTCTTTCCAAAAAGTGCCTTCGTTTTCGTCAAATCTGTGCTTCTTTCACGTTTCGCCCTGATTTAAAATAAAAATTATTGATTTTTCTCTCATTCTTTTAGTAGTGTTCGGGTAAGGGAGTGGAGAGAGAGGTATGCACAGATATCAAAGCACTCGTGGCCAACGGCTATTCATTTTATTTATCATTTTCATTCTGCCTATTTTTCTTTTTCGAGAATACAAGCTTCTCTCTGAAAAGAAAAGTGGTGCTATCATAACGGAAGATACCTACTACGAGCATAACCCAAAAATAGAGCTCCACCACCATTTTTCAATTATTGTTCCTGTTGAAGAAAGAGATATTTCTCTGATGAGAAATGCTCAGTCAATTCTGAAGCAGAGTTATACTGGGTATTCAGTTGATTATATTTTGGTTAATCCAACACAGCGAATGCAAGACGAAATAGATTCAACGCTTGGAGCATCTCAAAACAGTCGCTTTGTCAGTATCCACTCTGTCGCTTCGAAGGAAGCGCTTTTCCAAAAATACATTGACGTAATTGCAAGTCAAGATAATGAAACTGTGGTTGTCCACCTCTCCGGTGAAGATTGGTTTGCAAACGATGATGCGTTGAGCTTTTTGGATGGTATTTATCAAAATCAGGATGTTTGGCTTACCTACTCAAAATACATGAATTTTCCTGATCTAAGAAAAAAACAGCCAAAAACATACAGTCATGGCCGGTATTTTGGGAAAAGAGTGCACAGAGCTCCTTGGGTTACAGCGCCTTGTAAAACATTTTATGCACGTCTTTTTAAAGAAGCTTTTGGAACATCGAAAGATGTGTTTGCATACAATGTGTCTCAAAGGAAAGTGAAAGAGCTTCTTACTCCTGTGGCGGACATTGGTCGGATGCATGTTCGATTTATTCCTGAAGTGCTGTATGTGCACGCGGATGTTCATGCAATGAAGCGAAGGGTCATGAGTCTTGGCAGCTTTGGAGAACGATGTGCTGAAGCAATACTGCAGCAAAAAAAGAGTATTGTCAGTGTTTCTGAAACACCAGTCCATGCATTTGTGTTTTCTTCAGATAGTCCAGATAGGCTTGCAGCGTTTTTAAAAGATGCGCAAGAAAAAGTACATGGGCTTGGTGTGTGTTGTGTCTTTTTTAGAGAGAGTGAGCCAGGTATCTATCACGATGTCAAAAAAGCGTATCCGAACTATGTGTTTTATAACGTCACTCAGTTTGAGGGTGATGAGATTCGTCACATGTTACTTGATACAGTCCATTCTCTCTCTGCAAATGAGCCCTACTTACTCCTGACAAGAGATCAAGCAACTTTTGAAAGAGAGATTGATCTTTCTAAGGACAAAGAAAAACTGTACTCTTCAAGAGCTTCAGCAATGTATTACCACCTGAGTTCAAAAGAGTCCGGTGAAAATGCGTTTCATTCGAGTCTTGAATATGCTGCAACTCGTTTTTGCGGGGAGGGGTATTATACATGGAATATTAAACGGGGAAAAAACGCGTTTCAACATCCTGATACATTTCTTTGTACTTTGTATGCAAATGGTTTCCTTGAGCGTTTTTTAAGAGACCTTTCTATCACATCTTTTGATGAATTATTTGAAATAGGACATACACCGGCTCACGGCGTCGGAATGTTCCATGTTGCTTCATCGGCTCATTTTTCTGAGTGAGGCTTTTGGTATTCCAAGCGTATGGCGGTACTTTGCGATTGTTCTCCTCCGACATGCAATCCCCATGTCTTGAAGCAGCTCAACAAGCTCACTATCTTTTAAAGGTGCTTCTTTATCTTCTTTTGCAACTGCTTCTGATAAAACATGTTCTATTTCAAAGGGTTTTTTTCCTGAGAAAAATTGCTTGAGAGGAAACGTTCCAAAAGGGGTTGCAATCACTTTATTAGAGACTGCACGGGCAAACGTGCTTTCATGGCAATTGAGTTTTTTACACACTTCTTTCACAGGGAGAACAGGAAGGCTTGATTCGAGTCCATCAAGGTAGCGCTGTATAGAGGGGAGTAATGTATCAATTCCTTTCGTAAGAATAGAATGCCGTTTTTGGAGTGCTCGATTGAGCCATTTTGCATGTGCGATGTATCGCCGCACAAATCTTTGGTCGTTTGCTGCGAGTGCGACATATTCGTGGTTTATAGAAAAACTTGGTAAAAGCTCACGTCGAGTGTCTACAGAAAGGATGCCTGAATTTTCATGGAGAATGATATCAGGGAAAAGAGAAAGAGTGGTATCTCTTTCGCTGGAACCCGTTTCACAAGACAATTTAACCATTGCTTTAAGCTCATCAAAGGAAAGGTTCCATTGCCTTACAATAGATCCGTATTTTTTGGATAAAAGGTCATCGTAGGCTGCGTCAAAGATAGGCGCATTAGGGTGTTGAATGAGAAGAAGCTTTTGTAGTAACGCTTCTTTGGTCGAAAAAGAAAACATGTTTTCACCAAGTACTGCTTTCAATTTCGTGATGATATGATCTCCTACCTTCCGATCAATGCCCCAGCTTTTGAGGATTGTCGAGAAATCCTCTGTTAATACTCCATTTTTATCCATTGAGTAGTAAAGGTATTCTGCAAAGGCGTGGTACTGCTTGGGAAGGGCACAAAAAATTTCGAGGAGCGCCTCATTTTCCTTTGGTGCTGACAAAGCGTGTTCGTCTAGAGGGAGCAGAGTTATTTTTTCTGGGTGCAACGTGAGGAGCGGATTGGATTCTATCTGCGCGTGCATCCACTGCTGAAGCTCTAAGAGGGGGAGCGTCAGTGCAGTGAATGCCTGCTCCATGGCATAGCTCATGACAAGGTGAGGTTTTTGCGAAACTGTTGTAGTTAATTGATGATTAATCATAAAAACACCTACTTAATTTCGGTATAATAACTAATCAAATTAACTTCACTAATAATTTGTTTAATGTATTTTTTGAGTTAATAGTCTACAAAACGTGTGTTGTAGGGGAAAGCTTTGCATATTTTGCAACGAGGGACCGTGTCGTATTATCCTCATGAAAAAACACGTCGTAGGTTGGGCCCATAGAAGTTGAATACGCCTTGCGAATAACTCCTGTGCCGAAGTTTTTATGCAGCACGGTTTCTCCAACAGAAAAATCACCTACCTGCTCGCTTGACAGAGTGGTTTCCGGTGCTCTGTTCAAGAATGTAACGAGCGCTTCGGGAAGTTCGTTGATGAATCGAGACGGAGACATGATTTTTGGGGATCCCCAGAGTACGCGATACGTTGATCCTGTCATGTACAAGTGACGTTTCGCTCGTGTCATGCCAACATAGCACAGGCGACGCTCTTCCTCGAGCCCTTCAAAGGAATCTTTGCTGTTGACATGAGGAAACAGCTCTTCTTCCATCCCAACCATAAATGTAAGGTGAAATTCTAGGCCCTTTCCATTATGCAACGTCATGAGTTTGATGCTCTCTTGCGATGCCTTTGCTTCGTCGCTGCTTGATTTAAGGGAAAGTTCTTCTAAAAAGGTGTGGAGCGCGCCGTCCTCTCCAAATTCTGAGGCCTTCGCAATAAGTTCGTCCACATTTTCTTTTCGTTCTTCAAATGTATCGGGATCTTCTCGCAAGTATTCTAGATACTTCATTCGCTCGACAGTCTCAATGATTAGCTCATCGAGAGGAATGTTTTCTTTTACAAGGTTTCGAAGCGCATATATTGCTTCAAGAAATTCAAATAGCCCCTCTCTTTGTCTCTTGCTCAGCTTAAAAGAGTGCATCCCGCGGAGGGCTTCATCGAGGAGTTGTAAAACCGGCTGTACATTCTCTTCAGCGGCTTTTTGAAGTTTTGCCAGGGTAGTCGGGCCAAAACCACGTTTTGGTGTATTTATAGCGCGAACAAAAGAAAGAAAATCAGCATCTGAAACAATGAGGCGGAGCATGGCCAAAATGTCTTTGATTTCGCGTCGTTGGTAGAAAGAGATACCGCCAATGATGACGTAAGGGATGTTCTTTTTGAGGAGTAAATCCTCATAAATTCTTGATTGTGCATTTGTTCTGTAGAAGATGACAGCGTCATTCAGTGTCATGTCATCATTTCGCATGTGTGAAGCAAGCCGTTCAAAAACAAACTGAGCCTCTTCGCGATCAGATCCGGCAAAGAAAACCTTCACTTTTTCTCCCTCGCCCAATGCACTCCATAGTTTTTTTTCGTATCGAGCTGTATTATTTTCTATCAGCGAATTAGCGGCTTGTAGAATGCTAGAGGTTGTTCGATAATTTTGCTCGAGCTTGATGACTTTTGCGCCGGGGTAGTCGTTTTCAAAGTTTAGAATATTGTTAATATTCGCGCCACGCCATGAATAGATTGACTGGTCAGGATCACCAACAACACAAATATTTTGGTGCTCTTGGGTAAGAAGCTGTGCAATTGTGTATTGTGCAGCATTTGTATCCTGATACTCATCTATGAGGACAAAAGACCATCTCTTTTGATAGATTTCGAGTACTTTTGGGTGTTTTTGAAAAAGCTGAACCGTGAGGAACAAGAGGTCATCAAAATCAAGGGCATTGTACTCTTTCAGCTTTTGCTGGTAGGAAGTGTATGTTTCGACGAGCACTTTATCTTGAGGGGCATTGAAAACTTGGGCAAAGTCGGTGGGGGACATGAGGTCATTTTTCGCCTGTGAAATAGCGGCCCTTACTGATCTGACAAGCCCTTTTTCTACTTTATGACCAAGCATTTCGATACACGTTTTTACGAGTTGTTCGCTGTCTTTTTCATCGTAAATAGTAAAGTCGCTGCGGTATTCAAGGGCTCCGATAGACTCTCGTAAAATTCGAGCACAGAGTGAGTGAAATGTGCTTGCGAGTACAGATTGTTGACAAAGCGAGCGAATTCTTCCTCTCATTTCTTCTGCGGCTTTGTTTGTGAACGTAACAGCAAGAATTTCTGAGGCAGGGACACCTATCTCAATTAAATGCGCTATCCGTGCTGTAACGATCCGAGTCTTTCCGGATCCGGCTCCAGCTAATACTAAGAGTGGACCTTCAATTGTGTGGACAGCTTCGAGTTGCTGGTCATTGAGTGCGATCTGTGTCATATCTTCAGAGATAGTATCATCTCTGATAGATTCTTGACAAATGGCTTAATGCTTACTCAAGAGGTTTTATTGGAGCTCTTTTTTCGCTCTCTCTCGTGCCTAAATTTCCATACCTGTGGTAGTCGCTTGAGATACTGACTTCTCTGAGGTAGTGGAGAAGCTCTATTCTTCCATTTGCAAGGACGGTTTCAGCATCAATATAAGCACCTGCATCCGCTGCGGCTGCATAGAGTGATTCAGAAGGAGTCGTAACCATCCGAACTCGTTGTACTTTACCATTTCTCACAGCATCAATAAATGCTTCATTTGACTCTTCAGTTATTGAGAAGAAGGGGAGCAGTGTTGTCCACTTTATTCCTTCAGGCATCTTTTCAAAAGAAACATTGAGTGAAGTTCCTGTTGTGAGTGCTGCAGCAAAAACGCGTAGGTAGTCAACGGGCCGAGCTTCTTTTGTCACTCGGAAGTACATGTGTTTTCGATCTGTGTATTGAAAATAGTTGTCTTGTCCTACGATTTGTGATTTATCTTCTTTGTGTTTCATTCGCTGCATCCAATACGCATAGCTTCCAATTGATGCATAATAGAGGCCTAGGTCTTCTTGGGAGAGCGGGATTTTATCGAGCGCTTTCGAAAGAAAATTAACGAAATCATTCACAGAGTCTCTGTGTTGCGGAATCTCAACTTGTTGTATTTCCATAAACTGCATGAGATAATTTGGACCACCGGCTTTTGATCCATGGCCAAAACAGCTTTTTTTTGTTCCTCCGAATGATTGCCGTTGCACAATGGCTCCGGTTGTTCCTCGGTTCATGTAGAGGTTTCCGGCAACAATCGTCTTTTCCCATTTACGTAACTCTCTTTCATCAAGAGACTGAATACCACTTGTTAATCCATATTCGACGTCGTTTGCTATTTGGATTGCATCTAAAAGATCTTCTGCTCGCAGTACGGATAAAACCGGTCCAAAAAACTCTGTCCGATGAGAGTATGAGCCAGGCTGTACACCTTTTTTTATTCCTGGAGACCATGATCGAGGATTTTCAGGATCGCATTTCGGTTCTACGACCCACTCTTCTCCCTCATCTAGTGTTGTCAATCCACGTTTTAATGGACCTTTTGGCTCAAGAAGAACAGGTGTCACTTTGTTTTTAGGATTCCATGCGGAACCAACAGAGATACTTTCTACAGCATCCTTGAGTTGTTTAAAAAAGTGAGGGTCATCATAGACCTCTTTTTCTACAATGGCAAGAGACGCAGCACTACACTTTTGTCCAGCATGACCAAAGGCTGAGTGAATAAGCTCTTTGATTGCAAGGTCCCTATCCGATAGAGCTGTAATAATCATCGCATTTTTTCCGCCTGTTTCCGCGGAGAGGTGCAGCGTTGGCCGAATTCTAAGGAAGAGTTCTGCTGTGGAGGTTGCCCCTGTTAAAATAACAGAAGAGACCCTTGGGTCTTGTATCAAGCGTGATCCCGTCGGTTCATCTTCACATTGGATAAACTGTAACACTCTTTTCGAGATGCCGGCTTCCCAGAAAATTTTTGCAACTTCGTACCCGACAAGTGCCGTTTCAGATGCAGGCTTGAAGAGCACTGTGTTTCCCGTGAGCAATCCGGCAATAACTCCGCCCGCTGGGATAGCACATGGAAAGTTCCATGGAGGAGTAACAAGAACAGTCCCTTTTGCTCCCCACGCAACGTCTTTGTGCTCGTGGAGTTTTTTTACTGACCGAAGGTAGTACTCGCAGAAATCAATTGCTTCTGAAATTTCAACGTCGGCTTCAACTGGATTTTTTGCGCCATCTCCAATCATTACTCCAATGAGGTGTGCTCTTTTTTCTCGAAAAATTTCTGCAGCTCTGGAAATGAGGCGGCATCGTTCTTCAATAGATGTCTGGGCCCACTCATTTCGGGCTTTTTCTGCGGTGTGTAGGGCAGTGTTGATCTGGTCCCAGTCAGCGAGTGAAATGGTGTACAATGTTTTTCCAGGTACAGAAGGGTCAAAGCCTTCCTTCGATGGAAGTTCAATTTCCTGTCCATCGATGACGAGTGGAATAGTTCCGTATGTTTTCTCTTTGTACTCTTTAATGATTCTTTGAATCCATTTTCTGTTTTGAGGCAGCGCAAAATCTGTATCAGGTTCATTTTCAAATGGAACATCTTGAGGTAGATGTGATGGAGGTGTATTTCTGTTCTGTGACCTATTCGGTGTTCCACTGACTGTTTGGATTAGAGAACAGGCTCTAGTAAAAATTTCAGCTTGTCCTTCCCATTCAGGAGAATTTTTTGTCATGCCAAAGCTGTGTGCTAAAAAGTTATCTACGCCCGTATTTTCATCAAGGCGTCGTATGAGATAGGCAATGGCACTCTGAAAATCTCTTTTTGTTGCAACAGCACAATAGAGAAGGATGTTTCCTGAAAGTTCGTGCACAACACGGCGCATGTGATCAGCCATCCCTTCGAGCATTTCAAATGAGAGGTATTTTTCGACGCCGTTTTCAGCTCGTAGAAGAAAGGCAAATGCAATATCAAAGATATTGTGGGATGCAACACCTATTTCAACAGCCTTGGCGTGTTTTTTTTCAGCTGCATAGATAAGCATGCGCTTGTAATTTGCATCTGTTTCAACTTTAGAATAATATGGAGCTTGTTCCCATCCTTTTGCTGACGCCTCATATTGTTCCATACACATGTTGGCACCTTTCACAATACGGATTTTGATTGGAGCGCCACCCTTTTGAACTCTTTCGATGGCCCACTCGGTAAGCTCTTTTTGTAGCTCATGAGAGTCCGGAAGGTATGCTTGAAGAACGATGCCTGCTGAAAGGGGAAGAAACTCTTCTTCAGAGAGAACTTTTATAAAGACATCCTTCGTAAGGTGGAGGTCCTTATACTCTTCCATATCGAGGTTAACGAATTTGTGAGGAGAATGCTCCATTGCTGCACGGTAGAGTTCGCGTAAGCGTGCTGAGACATGTTCGATCGTTTTTTCGTATGCGATTAGATTGATTTGAGAATAGATGGTTGAAACTTTAATCGAAACGTAGTCTATATCTGGTTGTTTTAAATCTTTAAGATAGATCCCAAGTCTCTTTTTCGCTTCCTCTTCTCCTAAAATGGCTTCACCTAAATGATTTAGGTTTAATCGAATGCCCTCTTTTTTTCTCTTTTTGATGTGGCGGGAGAGTTTCCGTTTTTCACCTGGAATAATAACATCGTTTGTTTGCTTTCGTAAAAAATAGATAGCCAAAGGAACAAAAAGCATCGAAAATGTTTTTCCAAGCCGCTTAAACATTGACAGTTGAAACCGTTTTCCTAGAGAGAGAAAGCGTGGAATGCCGTATCGATTAAGAAGGTAGACCATCTGATTTGCAATTCGCTTGTGACTTTTTGTGCGAAAACACTGATCCGTCATAGCAGTCGTAAATGCTTTTCCAAGCGGATCCTTCATCATTCGAGCGAGTTCAGCTTGCTTTTTTCGCTCAGAGGGAGTATGACGTCTCTCTGATTCATCGATAATGTGTGCTGCAAGCTCAATCGATTTTTTTCTTCGTTCCTCAAGAGAAAGAGGGGTGTTTCGGACATCGGCGAGAATTTTTTTCGCGGCCGTCATGGAAGAAAAATGAGAGTTTTTTCGCTTCATAGGTGACAACGCTTTTTATTTTTACTATATCAGAAATAAAATAATTTAAATAATAATTATGAGATATTTAGTATTATTTTTACTGTTTTGTTGCTTTAACTTATTTTCTACTGTAAAAACTGGAGTTGACTGCTTTTTTGAAGAGAAGCAGTACAGTTTCTTGCGGGGAAAAAAAGTTGGCCTGATCACAAACCACACAGGGGTGAATAGTGATTTGGTTTCAACAATAGAGCTGTGCAAGCAAAAAGGGCTTCCTTTTAGACTGGCTGCCATTTTTTGCCCTGAACATGGACTCAATGGGGTTGCATACGCATGGGAGAAAGTAGCGCATTCAGAAGAAAAATCGGGGACACCGGTCTACAGTTTACACGGTGCAACTCGAAGACCCACACATGATATGCTCAAAGGTATCGATGTCCTGTTGTATGACATCCAAGATGTTGGAGTACGATGCTATACCTATGCAACTACACTTTTTTATGCAATGGAAGAGGCTGCTAAAAGAGGCATACCTGTTGTTGTATTGGATAGGCCGAACCCAATGTCCGGAGAAGTTATTGACGGGACAATGCTCGATGAGAAATACAGGTCGTTTGTCGGATATGTCAATGTTCCTTTTTGTCATGGTATGACTATTGGAGAGCTTGCTGGGTTCTTTAACAAAGAGCATGCTATTGGGTGTGACCTCAGAGTCATCAAAATGAAAGGGTGGACAAGGGGAATGGCGTTCCAAGATACAGGACTTAGTTGGATTCCGACAAGCCCACATATCCCTGAAGCGGATACACCTCTTTACTATGCAACGACAGGAATTCTTGGGGAGCTAGGGCTCGTGAATATTGGCGTGGGATATAGTATGCCATTTAAGCTCATTGGAGCTGAATGGATCGATGCTGAGCAGTTTTCAAGCGCTCTGAATGCTCAACACCTTCCAGGAGTAACATTTATTCCATTTCATTACCGACCATTTTATGGAAGCTTTAAAGGAAAAAACCTTCATGGTGTGTTGATCAGGATAACGAACCCAAGATTATATAAACCGTGTCAAGTTCAGTTTGCTCTTATCGGGCTCTTAAAAAGCCTGTATAGGACAAAGGTTGACACAGCACTCAAAAATTTAAAACCCCTTCAAAAAACTGGGTTTTGTAAGGCTATGGGTACTGATAAGGTATACGGCATTCTTACAACAGAAAAATTTGTTGTCTGGAAACTTATCGGATTCCAGCAAATAGAGCGGGAAAATTTTGCAGCAAAACGAAAGAGTTTTCTTCTCTACTAACCATTTGTACGTATTTTTCATAAAAACTATTCTTCTCTTGTGTAAAAAAAAGTATTTGCTATAACTGCTTGTACTATTTATCCAATAAATTGAGGTTTAAATACATGGCAGCGATAATAAACAATGCGGTACAGGTAGTGAGAGGGCTCTATGCTGAGTTTTTAGCAGACCCAGAGCTCGTTGATGCTGAGGCTTTAGAAGATCTTGAAGCACAAGTAAATAACCTGTTCCAGATGTCTATTTCCGGAAAGTACAATAAAACACTCCGCAGAACAGTCTCTGATTTGAAAAAAGAAGTATCAACCTATATTGATATAAAAAGGGCTCAGATCGAGTATCTTGCACTGCAGCACATTCTAAATCCAGTGCCTCATCAAATACGCCCTCCCGTTATGTGGCGGCATTGCCCAAGTGGAGGAATTGGGGGGTAGCCATCAAAGGGCAAAAATGCTACTCTCTTCCGGATGAAAACGGAAAAGATGGGCGTTTTTGCCCTTGCAATGATTAATATTTCGACCATTTTAAGTATACGGAACTGGCCGTTTACTGCAGAATATGGTCTTGCTTCTATAGTGTACTTGCTTCTGGCCGCCGTGCTCTATTTTATTCCAATAGCGCTTGTTTCGGCGGAGCTTGCAACAGGGTGGCCAAAAAAAGGTGGTCTTTTTGCATGGATCAGTGAGGCGTTTGGGAAACGAATCGGATTTGTTGCAGTCTTTCTCCTGTGGGCATCCAATATTGTCTTTTATCCAGCTATCCTTGCATTTGTCGCAGCAACTGTGGCCTATGCAGTCTACCCGCCTTTTGCAGAAGACCCGTATTTTCAGTTTTTTACAATTACAACCGTCTTCTGGACGATTTTGCTCCTCTCCTTACTTGGCATGCGCTTTTCTTCGTGGCTCAGCACATGGGGCGTTCTTCTAGGAACACTACTTCCTGGCAGTTTGATTGTCGGTTTTGGTATTGTGTGGTACCTTTCAGGAAATCCTCTTGCGACAGAGGTGTCATGGGCTGCGTGTGTGCCTAAGCTGCAGTCTGTTGATGAACTTGTGTTTATCAGTGGCGTGCTTCTTGGTTTTGCTGGAATGGAGATGACGGCCGTGCATGCACTCGATGTTGACGAGCCCCGAAAAAATTATCCACGAGCTATTTTCTCGTCAGCACTTGTTATTGTGTTGCTTTCTCTTGTAGGAACGCTTTCAGTTGCTATTGTGATCCCTCAGGAAAAAATGGGGCTCTTGACTGCTTCTCTTGAAACACTTGCTGTGTACTTGAACCATTATCAGCTTGGTTGGACGATGCCAGTTATTGCTCTCCTCGTTGCATTCGGAGCAACGGGTGGAATCAGTACGTGGCTTGCAGGGCCAAGTAAAGGGCTGCATGCTGCATGTGAAGAAATGGGATTTGATAACATATTTACCAAAACCCGACATGGGATGCCAACAGTCATTATCCTTCTTCAAGGAATAATTGTGACAGGTGTGACAGCACTTTGCTTTGTTATGCCTACAGTGAATAGCTCGTTTTGGGTATTTACTGTTGTCTCTGTGCAAATGTATCTCATTGTGTATTTCCTTCTTTTTGCTGCAGGAATTTACCTTAAGTACACGCGACCAGATGTTGAACGACATTACGAAATTCCAGGAGGAAAAGCAGGTATGTGGATCGTGGGACTCCTTGGTCTATTCAATACGTTCTTTTGCTTTATTATTGGCTTCTTGCCACCAGCCGGATTAGATGTTGGGAATACATTTTGGTATGTTTCACTCATGCTCATTTCTACAATTGCGAGTGCATACATTCCATATGTTATTGCAAAGCCAAGAGTGTCGCCTGTAGCCCTTAAAGAGCCTGTCTAACGAAAATATCTTCTTTAGCACTTACTGATTTTAGGTGCTAATAGGCGTTGACAAAAAGGTATGGGACTTCTAGTATTTCTTCTAAGAAAATCATGGAGGTCTTATGACAACACTGCAAACGAAAGTTCAGCCACTCGGGAAAAGAGTTCTTATCAAGCGTTCTGAAGCTATCACATCAAAAGGGGGAATTATTCTTCCTGATTCAGCACAAGAAAAACCGAGACATGGAGAAGTTATTGCTGTGGGTCCTGGTGCTGCGGATGCACAAGGAAATATCATTCCTCTTTCTGTCTCTGCTGGACAAACAATTCTTTACTCTTCGTACGCTGGAACACAGGTTGATGTTGAAGGCTCAGAAGGAGAGTTTCTTATCTTGTCAGAGGATGACATCCTTGGAATTATTGAGTAGGAGGAACTATGTCTAAACTTATTTCGTTTAATGAAAAAGCATTAAAATCTATTAAAAATGGTGTGACACTCCTCGCAAAAGCCGTTAAAGTCACCCTTGGTCCAAAGGGGCGTAACGTTGTTATTAATAAAGGGATGGGAAGACCTCTTTCAACGAAAGATGGTGTAACGGTTGCAAAAGAGATCGTGCTCAAAGACAAGTTTGAGAATATTGGCGCGCAGCTTGTTAAAGAATCGTCTTCTAAAACAGCTGATGTTGCCGGTGATGGGACAACGACCGCAATCGTCCTTGCTGAAGCAATTTTCAGCGAAGGGGTTAAAAATGTGATTGCTGGTGCAAATCCAATGAGTATCAAGCGTGGAATCGAAAAAGCTGTTCACCTCGTGATCGATTCTCTCTCAACGTTGGCAACACCTGTCAAAAACCACGATGAAATTAAGCAAATTGCAACCATCTCAGCAAATAATGATGCAGAAGTTGGTGAAATCATTGCTCAAGCAATGGAAAAAGTTGGAAAAGATGGCACTGTGACGATTGCTGAAGCAAAAGGAATTGAAACAGAGCTCGATGTTGTAGAGGGAATGCAGTTTGACAAAGGGTATCTTTCTCCTTACTTCATTACAAACCCAGAAAAGATGACTGTAGAGCTTGAAAACGCGCAGTTGTTTATCACAGACAAAAAGTTGTCAACGGCAAAGGATATTGTTCCTATTCTTGAAAAAGTGAATGAGCAAGGACAAAAGCCACTGCTTATTATTGCTGAAGATGTTGATGGCGAAGCGCTCGCAACGCTTGTGGTCAATAAGCTCAAAGGTGGCCTTCCGGTTTGTGCTGTGAAAGCACCGGCTTTTGGTGATCGACGAAAAGCTATCTTACAGGATATTGCAGTTCTAACAGGAGCAACCGTCGTTTCGGAAGAGGTTGGCTTACACCTTGATACTGCAGGTATGGAGGTGCTTGGTCTTGCCAAAACCATTAAGATCGAGAAAGAAAAAACGACGATTGTTGATGGTGGAGGAAACGATACTCTTGTTCAAGACAGAATAGCTCAAGTCAAAGCAGAGATTGCAGAAACCACATCAGAGTATGACCGTGGCAATTTAGAAGAGCGACTTGCAAAACTTGCTGGTGGAGTCGCAGTCATTCATGTCGGCGCTGCAACAGAAACTGAAATGAAAGAGAAAAAAGCACGTGTTGAAGATGCGCTTCATGCGACACGAGCTGCCGTTATAGATGGAATTGTTCCGGGAGGCGGAGTTGCCCTATTGAGAGCTGTAAAGGCTCTTGAAGGGATACAGGCTGAAACTGAAGAAGAGCAAATAGGACTTGATATCATTAAGAAAGCAGCCTTTGCTCCATTGACAGCGATTGCAAATAACTGCGGTGAACAAGGAATGGTTATTGCAGAGAAAGTGTACGCAATGGAAGGTGGAAATGGCTTCAATGGCCTCACATCTGAGTTTGCTGATTTACTTCAGGCTGGTGTAATTGATCCAGTTCTTGTAACAAAATCAGCGCTTAAACACGCATCGTCTATTTCAGGATTGCTTATCACGATTGCATGTATGATTACTGATAAGCCTGAGCCTAAGTCTGATGACCAGCCCCCAATGGATGGAATGGGTGGTATGGGCGGAATGCCAGGAATGGGTGGCATGGGTGGCCTACCGGGTATGATGTAATTTTACCGCACAAAGCACAAAAAAGCCGGCTTGTGGCCGGCTTTTTTTTTGCGTGGAAGTATGTGGTTAGTTGGATAAAAGAATAAATGCGTTCCAGTTGTCCTGAGCCATTTGTTTCTCGATTGAAAGAGAGAGCGTGCGTATGAATGACTGAAATGCTGCCATATTTTCATCGTGAATACCTGAAACAACCCATGAACAGTCGGATGCACTAAAACATGAGGTAGCGACTTTCTGCTCTTCGAGTGTCATATTTAACAGAATGGTCGCCTGTTTTACGTGCGGAAGAGGATCAGATCCAATTTTTACTTGTCTTTGCACGCTATTTAAAAGCACATTTTTGTGGGCGTGACGAACAGCAGACGCTTCAATATCATATCCATAGACTTTCTTTGCGCCAAGGAGTGCTGCAGCGCACGAGAGGACTCCGCTTCCACAGCCTACATCGACAACGAACGAGAGCTCTATTTCTTGCATGAGCTGCAGCATAAGCTGTGTCGTTGGGTGAGAAAGGTCTCCAAAGCCGGCTCCAGGGAATAGCTTAAGCATTGTATCAGGACCACCGAATGCTGACAAAGAACAGGATATGTCTCCTTCAAGAGTAACATAGGGAGAAAACTGTTTCCACTGTGTATTCCAGTCGATTTCAGCCTCATCGCATCGCATGAGCGTAAGATAGTGCGGCGTGTCAAACGTCTTTTCAGCAAATCCGCCAACGATCATGCCATCGATGCTTGAATCTTCCAGCGTATAGACGTGCTCCAACCCACCTTGAGTTAAGATGTCCATGGAGTGTTCAAGTAGGCTCAGGTCTGTTAAGATGTATTGAAAGTGATTCATTCCATTCATCTTACCACGATTACCCCTTGTGGAAAATGGTTTTTTACGGCATTATATTGGCAACATTTACTACGCACTGGTAGCTCAGCTGGATAGAGTACCTGGCTACGGACCAGGAGGTCAGAGGTTCGAATCCTCTCCGGTGCGACGACAAAGGCTACGAATTCTTCGTAGCCTTTGTGTTTTTAGGAGTAGAGATGGATATTGAAATTTTTAGTACGCTTCCTCTTGGTACAAATTGTTTTTTATGTACGCATGATAAAAAAGCTGTTTTAATCGATGCTGGATTTGGGATTGCAGAGTTAATTAAGCCAAGCCTCGAAGCATTTGAATGTACGCTAGAAGCTGTTCTTTTGACCCATTCACATTGGGATCACATTGCAGGTCTAAAAGAAATTCAATCGCTATATTCAGTGAAAACATACTGTCATCCATACGATGCTCCAAACGTTTCATCTCCCGGGGTAGATGGTGTGCCAACAATGATGGATACCGCGCCTGCGCAGGTCGACGCTCCTTTAGCGGAAGGTGATCTGTTGAAAATAGGAGGGATGTCGTTTCGCGTCCTCCATACCCCCGGTCACTCACCAGGATCTGTTGTGTTCCTTTCTGAAGAATCGAATACATTGTTTTCTGGAGATACCCTCTTTGAGGGAACATGTGGAAATGTTTCGTTTCCATCTTCCTCACCGGAAGATATGGCACACTCACTTGCGCGACTATCTAAGTTAAAGAAAAATTTTACCGTTTATCCAGGGCATGGGCGAACAACTACTTTAGACGCCGAAGCGTGGATTGAGGGTGCTGCTTCTCTTATATGAAGTTTGAAGCTTTTTGCCTGATTTGATACTCTTTATCTTCAACACGACGATATAGGAGGTTGTATGTCAGGCGTTCTCGTAGGAAAGAAAGCTCCAGATTTTTCTGCAAAAGCAGTATTTAAAGATCAAATTGTAGAAAATTTTTCACTAGAATCTTTTCGTGGAAAATATGTAGTTCTTTTCTTTTACCCACTCGATTTTACTTTTGTGTGTCCAACTGAGCTGCATGCATTTCAAGAAAAATATGAAGCATTTACTGCTCGGAATGCGCAGCTTATTGCATGTTCGGTAGACAGTGAATTTTCCCATTTTGCATGGCTGAATACGCCAAAAGCAAAAGGTGGAATTGAAGGGGTGAATTACCCGATAGTTGCAGACCTCAATAAAACTATTGCAAAAGACTACGATGTGCTCGTTGATGGTGAAGGAGTGGCATATAGAGGGCTCTTCCTGATCGATAAAGAGGGAGTGGTAAGACATCAGGTGATAAATGACCTGCCTCTTGGACGCTCTGTTGATGAAGCAATTCGGATGCTCGATGCGCTTATTTTCTTTGAGGAAAATGGTGAAGTATGTCCTGCAAACTGGCACCAAGGTGAAAAATCAATGAAGCCAGACCAAGAAGGGCTTCTTGCGTACTACAGCTCGTAACCTTTTTTAAGAGAGGTACTCAGCGTTCTTTTCAAGGCCTACCTTTTGGTAGGTCTTTTTCATTTGCAAAAATTTCTTTGAACGAATATGCAGGAGAAAACATACTAAGTAATAGTACCTTTTCTATGAAACATGTCGTAGCTCTTTTCGGTGAAGCCGAACGAGGTCAATATGCTGAGCCAATCCAAATAACTGAATTGAGTCAGCTTTCAGATTATTTAGGACACCCTCCGGAAGAAAGTGTGGGGATCTCGCTTGCAATTCAAGCGCTCCTTTATAAAAGACACATTTTCTATCTTCGAGTGCAAGAAGAGGGATTTAGTCGAAACGACTACCTACAGGGGCTACAAAATCTTCAGAAAGCACAGGCTATATCGGAACTTCATGCCATTTGTATGCCAGGTGTTGGGGACGCAGAAATAATTGATGCAGCATCTCCTGTGAGTGAGAAACATAACAGCCTGCTCATAACCTCTGAGCAAGACCTTTACGACTATCTGACTTCATTTGCTCACTAATGCACCTCTTCAGCACACAACGTGTTATCCGTAATACCCGTACGGAGAAAGCTCTTCTTCAATAGCAAGGAGTCGATTGTATTTTGCAATTCTGTCTGATCGTGACAGCGAGCCTGTTTTTATTTGACCGCTGTTTGCTGCAACCGCAAGGTCTGCAATAAAAGTATCTTCAGTTTCACCAGAGCGATGTGAGATCACCGTGTGGTAACTATTCTTTTTGGCAAGCTCTATGGTTTCAAGCGTTTCTGTTAACGTTCCAATCTGATTCAGTTTGATAAGAATCGCATTTCCACACTTCTCGTCGATTCCACGCTGCAGGAAACTTCGATTTGTAACAAAAATATCATCTCCAACGAGTTGAACTTTTGATCCCAATCGTTCAGTGAGCTTTTTCCATCCCGCCCAGTCATTCTCATCGAGGCCATCTTCTATCGAATCAATAGGATATGCGTGGACGAGTTTTTCCAATGTTTCAATCATGACATCCGAACTAAATAGTTGTGCGTCTTCGCCACTCATCCTTTTTTTCAGTTCAAAGTACTGTTTTTTCTCTTTATCAAACAGCTCTGAAGCAGCACAGTCAAGAGCGATAGAAACATCATGTCCAGGCTCATACCCCGCCTTTTCTATCGCTTCCATAATGAGGTCGAGTGCTTCTTCATTGCTCCGAACATTTGGAGCAAACCCACCTTCATCGCCAACAGCTGTAATGTGGCCTTTTTTATGTAAAATTCCCTTCAGTGCATGAAAAATTTCTGCTCCCCATCGCAATCCGTCGCTAAACGTTAATGCTCCACGAGGACGGATCATAAACTCTTGAAAATCAAGCGAGTTATCTGCGTGCTTTCCTCCATTCATTATGTTCATCATTGGGATTGGGAGGTCATTCGTGTCACTTCCGCCTATGTATCTATAGAGAGGCATTCCGGAGCTGTTTGAGGCAGCAACTGCGACAGCAAGAGAAACACCAAGGATTGCATTTGCTCCATATCGACTCTTATTCTTTGTCCCATCGGCTTCAATCATAGCCATGTCAATAGCCACTTGATCAAGGGCATTCTCACCGTGAAGTAATTTATTAATATCTGAATTTACATGAGAAACAGCAGTTGTTACCCCTTTTCCACCGTAGCGAGTTTTATCACCATCTCTTAATTCGAGCGCTTCATGTGCTCCGGTTGAGGCGCCGGAAGGAACGGCCGCTTTTCCCATAGCCCCACATGAAAGATATGCCTCTACCTCAATAGTCGGGTTTCCTCGTGAATCAAGTATTTCTCGGGCGTGGAGTAAATTAATTTCAGACATGTTTCATCCTTCAGCATTTCTCAATTTGAATACACGTTACAGAGGTACGGTTTTTTTACGAAAGTATTTCTTTACTCATGTCATACAATGAGTAGTACAGAAGCTTGGCTTATAACCAAGTATAGAATATCCTCTATGGCTCTTTTAATTATGTACTAAGGAAAAACCGACAATGGCGGCGTGTGGTTGGACAGAAGTGCGAGCAAAACAGCGTGTGCTTTTTTTGCTGTGTACAGAAGATTACAATTCTGCATTTTATCCAAAGTTAATGGACCCAATTTTCTCAAAAATTAAAATGCACTCACGAGTGGCATTTAAAAGAATATATACTATTGGGCAGCTGTATTCAACACTCAAACGGTATAAAAACACGTATGAAACGTTATGCATTGCAGGACATGGGTGTGGCAATGCAATTACGATAAGTAAAAGAGTTGTTATTCGTGACGAGACATACTTTCGTGGGCGATTAGGGGAAAAGTGTAGAAAAATTGTTTGTTTAAGTTGTTGTACCGGGAGGTTCAGAGATGGGGTAGCCTATCGTCTGGCACGCCTGGGAAGAGATGTCCTCGCACCGAGAAACATTGTGTATCTCGATAGTATCGATGTGAATCCATCATACGGTGCTCGATCAGCAGCATTTCCAATAAATTTTGAGAAAGGGCGCCTTTTTTCAAGAAAAGGTGTTTCTGACTATACGGGATATTCGGATGTTTCAGAAGTTGATCTCCCTCTCTATATGCGTGGCGCACCGCTTAAGGAAGTGTGCTTTAGAATACATCGTTTTCAAGCTGTAAAAAGAGGTGATCTCGCGGCAAAGCTGTTATTTAGCCTGTTGCCGAAGCTACCGGTCGATCCTGAATACCACAAAAGGTATATAGAAAAACTGTTCCTTCGTTGTGTTTCAGAATTGTCAGAGAAAAAAAAGCATGCTGAGCTGCATGCGCTCTGCACCCGTTTTTTCACGCATGCATACCCTTCTCTATCAGATGGTATAATAGCTACCTTTGAAAAGGGCAAAATATCAAAAAAATAGCTTATTCCCACTCTTCTTTCGTTTCTTTTCTTTCAAGAAGAGAGACGTAGGAGTGGTATCGAAGTAGTGAAAGCGTTTCTTCTTCCACGGCTTCGAGGACTGCACATCCAGGCTCATGTGTGTGGGTACAGCCGCGAAATTTGCACTCAGATTGGAGTGCTAAAATTTCTGGAAAAAAAGATGAAACGTCTTCTGGCTCAATATTGTAGAGACCAAAGCTTTTGACTCCTGGAGTATCAACACAAAACCCACCATGTGGGAGGGGGAAAAGAGAAGCTGTTGTTGTTGTGTGTGCACCCTTACGGGTTCTTTCAACTATATCGCCAACAGCGAGGTCTGTTCCAAGTACAGCGTTGATAAGGGAACTTTTTCCAACACCGGACTGTCCTGAAAAAACAGAGGTTTTCCCACGCATGATCTGTTGGATATCTTCTATTCCTTGCTTCGTTTTAGCTGACACTAACAAAAGAGGAAAATCAAGCTGTGAATAATCATGCACAAAAAGATGAAAGAGGTTTTTTTCTTCTTCAAGCGCGTCATCAATAAGGTCTACCTTATTGATAATGACAATTGGCTTCATATTCCCTTTTTTAGCGGAAATAATATATCTATCAACAAGTGTTGGTTTGAGGGTTGGATCTTTTGCGGATACGATAATACACACTTGATCGATGTTCGCAGCAATGAGATGGCTTTTTCGACGTGTTAAGTTGTCTGCTCGTGTCAGCGTGGAATAGCGTGTATCAACATGGACTATTTGGGCCTCAGTGTCATCGATAATGTCTATTCGAACAAAGTCGCCAATGGTGACTAAGTTTTTCTCTTTTTTCTGCTCTTTTTTGAGGGAACCTTTAATGTGACAGAGATAGTTTCTTCCATCAGATTGAACAAGGATGCCCTCGGAAGTAATGGAGAGCACGCGGCCTTGTGGAAAGGTAAGGAGCGCGGGATCGATAGACACCTTTTTTTGGTCAGTTTTTTTGTATTTTGACCGGTCCTTTTTTTGAAAAATTTTCCGCTCTTTTTTCCCCTCTTTTCGATCCTGGCTCCAGAAATCTTCTTCATGGGAGAGGTATTCATCATATTTATTTTGTTTTTTTTGAGAGCTCATACAATAAAATACCTGCGGCTACTGCTACATTTAAAGATTCCACGTGATGGATGGGAATAGTCACCTCTTTACATTTTAAGAGGGTGTCTTCCGATAGGCCATGTCCTTCATTTCCTAGCACAAGAGTGTATTTTTCAGGCACTGTAATTGAGTCTATTGGAGTGCCATGGAGTGATGCCCCGTAAGAGGGAATGTCAGGAAGAGATGCAATAGATGTGAATGGAAGACGGAACTGTGTTCCTCGACCGGATTGGATAGCTTCTGGATGGAACGGATCACAACATTTTGGGAGAAGGAGTACTGTATCAATGCCAAAAGCACAGGCAGCTCTGAAAATAGCTCCAAGGTTGCTTGGGTCTTGCACGGCATCAAGAGCAAGGAGTCTTTTCCCCTCGTTTTTTGGAGCAAGAGGGAGAGACACCTCAGCGGCATATCCATCAGGTGAAGGCTGGCCAGTTATTTTCTGTAGAACAGACTGGGTAACAAGGATCGTTTCATTCGAGGCTATTGACAGAGGTGGTAGGTCTTCTCTTTGATATAGGCGTTGTATCTGGACATCATCACACACTTCAGTCAAAATTTTTCTTCCAATAACAAGCGCAGTCTCCTCAGATCGTCGAAAAGACCCACTTTCACGAAGCTTTCTTGCTCGTTTTACAATATCATGTTGTACACTCGATATTTTTTTTGATAGCATGCAGAAATGAGTACCACGTTTGAAAGTATGTAAGTATGCCTGAAGGACAGTTTGATGAAAAAGGGAAAAAACGCACTCAGGGGCTGAAAAGCAGTCTGGCGCTTCGCGTTATTCTTATTTCACTCTGTTTTTTAGTTTTTCCTATCATTGTGTTAAGTGGTGTTTTGTATTTTCATGAATACGAAAAAAGGAAAGAAGGGAATTTTTTTGCACTTGATCTCGTTGCGCATCAAATTGAAGACATTGTTACAGGATTTATTTCACAAAATGAAACACTTGCTGAAACGCTCGGCTTTGTTATTACGTCTTCAGGTAAATACTCCCCAAAAGGGAAAAATTCTGAGTTAAATACGCTGTTTCAAAAGCTGACAAAAAACGAAGCCGTTTCAGATATCTTGTATGTTCAAAGAGATGGAAAAGAATACTACTGTACCATCGCTTCTGATCGATCCTTTCTGGGCAAGCGTTTTTCAGACGTGCTTGAACATATCGATTTTTCAAAAGAGAAATACGCCTTGTTTTCTCACACGTTTGAAAAAATGGACAAAGAAACCCTTATTACAGCGCATCCAGTTATAGAAAATGTGCGTGAAACACCTCAGGGAGTTCTCCTTGTTTTTTTAACACCAGGCCTTTTTAAAGACCGACTCGAGTACGCTATACGTAGTACGTTGCCTATTTCAACCTCCATTTTAACAGATCATGGAAGAGTCATTACCTCTACAAGAGATGATTTTTTGCAGAAACGGTTTGCTATTCAAGGGCATGCCGTGGATCCAAAAGTGTTTCGACAAAAGGCGAGTAGTCCACTTATTCCGCTTGTTCCGGTAGAGACCCATCGAGATGAGTTTCGGTTTTCCTTTGATGGTGATGAGCGAATGGCGGTCTATCTTCCCTTGGCTAATTCGAGCTACGGAATATTGGTTGAAATGTCTGAGGATGTAAACGGGGTGACTATTGGTCCTTTTCTTTTAAAAATGCTTGTGCTCTATTTTCTCATTTTTGTTGCAGGTGTTGTTGGAACAGTTTTTCTCTCTTTACGGTTTTCAAGACCAATGAGACAGTTATGCGAGGTTATGCTGCATGTTGGATCAGGGGAGCGAAAAAAACGGTTTGAAAAAGATCCATTAGGTTTTGAGATCAATATTGTCGGAGCTATCTTCAATGATATGCTTGATGCGATTGACCGGCACGTAGAGGAGATTAAAAAGGAACGAGGAGCGAAAGAAGCGCTTGTACATGAGCTCCAGATGGGGCAAACAATCCAAAAGTCGCTGCTTCCCACTGCACTCCCACAGGTACCCTCAATAGAAATGGCAGCTGGATTTATTTCGGCAAAAGAAGTTGGAGGAGACTATTATGATGTCCTTCTTCGAGAAAAAGAAGGGCGACAGGAAGTGCTTTTTTCAATTGCTGATGCTTCAGGAAAGGGTGTTTCTGCATGCCTGTATTCTTTGAGTATACGAAGCATGGTTCGGACAGCCTTTATGCAAGGAGCTTCGCTAGAAGAGGTCATCCGAGAAACGAATTCGCTCTTTGCTCTTGATGCCGAAAGTACAAGTGCCTTTGTAACAATGTGGTTTGGGGTGTTTGATGTCACAACAAAAGAGCTCACCTATGCAAATTGTGGACATCACCCGGCATTGCTTCTTACCTCTCAAGGAACATGCACAGAGCTGCATACTCCTAATATTGCCCTAGGAGTTGTAGAACTTTCTTCTGTAAATGTTTGCACACAGCGCATGGATCTTGGAGATCGGCTGCTTCTTTTTACTGATGGTATTGTTGAGGCGCACAATAAACGGAATGAGCTGTTTGGAGAAAAAAGAGTAAAAGAGATTGCACTTCAAGCGCAAAAAACGCCCCAAGATGCTGTATCAGAGATGCTTCGTGCGCTGCATGCTTTTTCAGATGGTGCTGATCAACATGATGACATAACACTCTTATCCGTTTTTTTTCAGACCTAAATGTGTAAGGATCGCGTCCTTTGATGTCACGTTGTGATTTACAGCATACATCTCTGCCTTTTCTAAGAGCGTCCCGATTAAGGGTCCTTTTGTAGCCCCACAAGCTAAAAGATCTTTGGCTGTAACAATCGGAGTGTGCGCAACTTTTCTTTCAATATGAGCCTTCAAAGTCTCTCTTTCTGTATTCCATTTTTCTAAGAAAGTATATTGAGTGCTGCCAAGGTGTTGTGCCGCACATATTTTTAGATAGCAGGTGCTCCATGGCATTGCAAGAAGCTGGACTTTTTCATACGGTGTCAGGTCTTCTTTGTGCACTTCATGTGAAAAAAAGTGAAATGCATCAATATGTTTTAGATCTGCTTTTGAGAGTTTGAGCATTTCTCCAATCCCTCTTTTCTCCTCAATGGTATGGGTTGGAAATAAGTGCATTATTTGGAGAATGGTAGGAACATCTTCTGGGCAATGGGGAAGGGGAGAAAGTCGAGAATGAATGGATTCAAAAGAAACGTCCTGAAGTGTTGGAAAAATTGTTTGTAAAAGCCCAATGTTGTGCAGCATCCCAAGAGCTACCTCAAAATGGGGGAATTTTGCCATTTTTACCAGTTCGCTCCACACTCTTTCAATGGCGACAGATGGAAAAAGAAGGTGCGCGTGTGCTTTGATTGCCTCTTCTGTTTTTGGCTCAATTGTGAATGAAAAACGGGCCGCATATCGCACTGCACGTATCATCCTGAGCCTATCTTCCCGGAACCGCTCGTTTGGATCGCCAATGGCCTTGACTAAACGAGCGTGAATGTCTTTTTTCCCTTCGACATAGTCTATAAGCGTATCCGTCGTTGGATCGTAGTACATCCCATTGATCGTAAAATCTCTTCGAAGAGCATCTTCCTCAGGACTTGCCGGCTCAATGTGGCTTGGGCGTCGGCCGTCCTCATATCCACGTTCTGTCCGAAACGTCGCAACTTCAAAGTGGTATTCCATCTCAACAACGATAATAATCCCGAAGGAAATACCCACAGGGATTGTTTTTGAAAACAATGACTGAATAACATCAACAGGTGCGGTCGTTGCAATATCGATGTCATCAGATGGATGATCCATCAGGTAGTCTCGTACCCATCCACCAGCGAAATATGTCGTGTACCCGGCATCTTGAAGTTTCTTTAAGACGCTACACGCTGCAGTATAAATATCATCTTTCATCTTACCGGGAGTATAAAAGTCGATGTAATAATTGAACACCCGAAAGGGAAGGAAACACGATTTTTACAGCAGCTTTGGCCGAATAACGAGCAGGTCAATGTGGGCTGTTTCGAGTGTCATAGACTTGCAAATATGAGGAACGAGAATAGTCATTCCAGGGGCCAGTTCGAGGATATGTTTTTCGAATCGAAGGAGACCTGTACCCTCTTCGACAAAAAAGATTTCACATCCGGGCTGTGTTTTATTCAACCGGATATCTTGCTCAGCAGACATATGTGCCAAGGAAAAAAATGGCGCTTCGACAAGGCGTTTTATTTCCACTCCTTCTTGACTGTTCATTTCAAGAGGGGTGAGAAGCGGTGAGGAGACGTCTAAAAGATTGACGGCTTCTTTTGCTGAGTCAATATGAAGCGCTCGTGGCGTGCCATCATCTTGAAATCGATCCCAATCATAGACTCTAAATGTTGTATCTGAATTTTGCTGTATCTCAAGAAGAAGTATTCCTTCGCCGATAGCATGTAAGGATCCGGCAGGTATATAGAAGAGCTCACCTTGCTTGGGCGTAAAAGAGTGCATTGCATTCAGGATCTCTTTTTTTCCTGCCAAGTTCATGAACTGCGCTTTTGTCAGAGGTTTTTTTAGTCCGGCATAGATCTTTGCATTTTCTTTTGCGTCAAGGACGTACCAACACTCACTTTTTGGTTCTCCACCAAGAACGTGAGCTGTCTCATTTTTTGGATGCACTTGCACACTGAGGTTTTGATATGCATCAATTAACTTAAGTAAAAGGGGGAACTGTTGTGGAGGTGTGCGCGTACCATACAGCTCAAAAGGAAAGCTTTGAGCGATATCAAAGAGTGTTTTCGAAGAGAGTTCACCATTCTCAACACTGCTTTCACGGCCACTCCGATCACTCACTTCCCATGACTCTGCATACCTCTTTAATGCAGGTGCTTGCCTCTCATACTTGGTGACAATTTCACGACCGCCCCAGAGATAATCTCTGTATGTGGGTTTCATAAGGAGTGGATATAACATACTGTAGATTATGATGTTCCCTTTAAAAAAATCATAGTCTTTTTTAGGATGGTTTCTTTTGGCATACACTGGGGTCACATGAAAAAACTAGCTGTTCTCTTCTTTTTTGTTCCTACGCTACTTATTGCGGATAGGCTTTCTGTGGCTTTTACTGAGCCATTGAATCAGCAGGATCGAGCAAAAATACAAAAAGTAATCAACCTTTCAAAAAAAAATGCAACAGGCCGTGTCGGTATTGTTCTCAAGCGACTTTCTTTTCTCGTTCAAGGTGATAGAGGTACGTTACACACCATTGCAAAGCACCTTCCATATGAACTCCTTTCTGTTCCAGGTTTAGCGCATAAACTTGCATGTGTTGTGCATCTCGATACAAACATTATCACAGATAAAGAAGCAGAAAAACTCGTATGGGATCTAAAAGATGAAACAGATACTGTCTGGAAGATGTATCGAGGAAGCAAGTTATATGCGGCCTTTGATGTTCCAAAATTTGATCCACATGATGTTTTCGATGCGCATGGAAATTTTACAAAAGAAGCCTTGGGGCATTTTTACTCACTTACACTTTCAGAATCTGATAGGAAAAAAACGTTTGAGCTTATTCACTCTCTGGGAACAAAAGAGTGGTATTCATTGTTATGGAACAAGTCACATATGGAAAAAATTGGCGACGAGGTGGATAAAATACATCCGGTTCGTTTTGCAGGATATATTTTTGCCAATCCTGAGTTGAAGAGCTGCATGCGTTCGATTCGAGAGTTTAGCCTTAAATGGAACCGTTTTAAAAACGGGTTTTCCGGAAAAATGGAATCAAATTATTCACGAAGAAATGTTCTTCCGTACCTGCCGGGATTTTGTATTGAAACTGGAGCGGATTATGAAGAGGTCCTTCGTCTTGTCCACGCAAGGAAATGGGAAGGGCTTTTAGACTATCTCATTTATAGATAATATTGTAAGGGGGCTTGTTCAGAGTAGAGATGACACTTCATCAAGAAATGTTTCTGGATTGATGAGGCGAGCCCCTTTTTTCTCAGCCAAATATTCAGCATTTCCCTCTTCCCAGATTGGCATCCACCGCTTAAGGCGTTCTTGGGTAAATGGAGCTTTTTTCAATTCTGAATGGATAAAGATGTGCCCGGTCGCCACGTTCAAAAGTTCATGAGATGTGATAGCGCCGGAGCGCGTGATCGTAATTTGGCTTCTCGCCATGAGAGGCGCGATAACATCTTCATTTTGAAAGTAGAGGGGGAGAACGCAAATATGTGAAGGAAATGGCATGAGGTGGTCAATAAGCTCATGAAGCTCATGTAACAACTCATTTTTCGTATCTTTATGAGAACAGAAGACAAACAAAAAGTGTATTTTTGTTGCGCTGTCTTTTTTTGAAAGGTGTTCTATAAACTCTGAGGCATACCGCTTCACGCCAAGCATTGAAGGGTGTGTGCCTAACATAAGTGTTGTCACATGCGCATTTTTAGGAAGTGTTAAATGGAGGTGTGATTTTGTAGACCTGAATCGTGCTGCGCAATGTGAAAGGCCCCGTGCAGTTAAATCAAACTCTTCCTCATCATGTAATTCGAGGGTTAGCTCCAAATCGCTTGCATGCACTTTACTGTAGTCACGCATGAATGCAGGACGAACGGGGGGGGCTGATGTATCGAACATGCTGCTGGGTAGTTTCGTGTAATGCTTCCAGAACGCCTCATCGCTAGAAAACTCATTTAGGAGCGGTTGTGCAGTTTGGATTTTTAGGTGCTTTAGGTATTTTTTTCGAACTCTACGAAGCGGCCGATAATACATCATTATTTTAGATGTCGGCAGCTCAATGATCATTTTCTCAAGGTAGATGTAGCGCCCTTTTATAAGAGAAGCCCAATACGTGGCTCGAAGCATTGCATTCAGGCCTGCAGGCTGTGTATCAACAACAAAATCGAGGTCGTGTCTGAGAATGAGATACAAAGTTTTGATAAAAAATTTGATTCCCAAAAGGTAGTCACAGCTCGGCGTCAGGACATAAATACAGCGGAGTAAAAAAACATTTCCAGAGCGCTGTGCGTAATTCCAAAGGTTACATGCGCTCTGTCCAATCCTTTTTCCAATCCAGTCAATGACAAGATCTCTCGTTATGATCAGAGGAGTGTCAAATCGGGAGCGTAATTCCATTGTCTTCGCATGTGCAGCTTGGATGTGTCCACCGCCTGCAGATGCGGTTACAATCAGAATCTTAGGAGTATGTTGCTGTGTCTCATCAGCCATAAAGTGAGTTGTTACTCTTTCATCGAGAGGAGGAACTCTGCGTTACTAGAAGTCTTTTTCAGCCTTTTCAAGAGTAGATTCATTGCATCTACAGGAGCAAGGTCTGCCACAGCTTGCCGAAGCAAGAATATTTTCTCAAGTTCCTCATGATGATACAGAAGATCTTCACGTCGTGTACCACTTCGAACAACATCAATTGCAGGGAAAATTCTGCGTTCCGCAAGACGTCTGTCGAGAACAAGTTCCATGTTTCCTGTTCCTTTAAACTCCTCGTATATCACTTCATCCATTCGAGATCCAGTCTCAATCATAGCAGTTGCAATAATTGTCAAAGATCCTCCGCCTTCAATGTTTCGAGCAGCACCAAAAAACCGCTTTGGTTTATGGAGCGAGTGGGCATCAACTCCACCTGTTAAAATTTTACCAGAGTGTGGCTGAACAGTGTTGTATGCTCGTGCTAGACGAGTCAAGGAATCAAGAAGAATAACGACATCTTGCCCGTATTCTACAAGTCTTTTTGCTTTTTCAATAACCATATCAGCTATTTGAACGTGACGTTCCGGAGGCTCATCAAATGTCGAAGAAACGACTTCTCCACGAATAGTTCGCTGCATATCAGTCACTTCCTCAGGACGCTCATCGATCAGCAATGCAATCAGTTTGACATCCGGATGATTGACTGCAATCGCGTTTGCGACATCCTGCATAAGCATCGTCTTACCGGTTTTTGGCGGCGCAACGATCATAGCTCTTTGCCCTTTTCCTATTGGTGCTGCGAGGTCAAGAACACGAGTTGTCAGTTTTTCCTTCCGAGTTTCCATGTGGTATCGCTGATCAGGAAAAAAGGGAGTGAGGTTCTCAAAAGAAATACGGTCGCGAGCTTTTTCAGGCCCCATGTTGTTGATTCGATCAACTTTGAGCAGTGCAAAGTATTTTTCTTTCTCTTTTGGTGAGCGTATTGGGCCATACACAGTGTCTCCCTTTTTGAGGTCAAAACGGCGAATCTGTGCTGGAGAAACATAAATATCCTCAGCAGAAGAGAGGTAGTTGTAGTTTGGTGACCTGAGGAATCCAAACCCATCAGGAAGTACTTCAAGAACACCTTCAGCAACAAGGACTTCGTCAGCTTGAATTGACTTGTACTTCACGATTTCAAAAACAATTTGAGACTTCATCATGGATGCAGTATTTTTCAGGCCCAAATGCTTTGCATATCTATTCAGTTCATCAATATTCATTCGTTGAAGTTCTGAAATGCGTGTTATAGTGGGTTCTTTCTGAGGTTGTGCTGCCTCTGCAGATGTAGGGGCTTGCTCGGGTGGGCGCTCTTTTTGAGTAACAGGCATGTCTGGTGGAGGTAAAATCTTTTTTCTGCGGATTGGTTTTTTTGTTTCTCGAACGGCTTCGTGCGCTGTTTTATCGTTGTCCATGAATCACACTATCTCCCGAAGGTTTTATCCATAATTGTTTTAACATTTTTCTCTAAATCTTCTTTGCTACCAGTATTTTTGATAACATAATCAGCCCTTTGGGCTTTTTCTTTTATAGGCATTTGCCGCTCTAATCGCCTCATGCTGTCCTCCTCGGTATTTCCAAGGGAGGAAAAGCGGCGCTTCATACATTCTTCATCTGCTACAACACAAATCGTGGCATCATATTCAGTTTCCCAACCAAGCTCAAAAAGAAGAGGGATTTCAACGACTGCAAACCCGTTTTTGTCTTGAGACTCAATCCGTGAAAGCTCAGAGGAAATTTCATCATACACCATTGGGTGGACAATTGATTCGAGTAAGGTAAGCTTGTCTGGGTGAGTAAAGACGATGTTTGCAATTTTTTTTCTATCGAGTTGGTTGTCTGTTAAAACCGTTTGTCCAAGTAGGTTTAGAACTTTTTGTTTGCATACTGATGATGAGGAATAGAGGCGATGAACTATCGCATCAGCATCGATATAATGTCCCCCTCGCTTTTGGAAAAGGGCACACACTGTCGACTTTCCACTGGATAATCCGCCAGTCACAGCAAATTTCTTCAAATTTAGCATTCCCCCCAATTTTTGCCAACGGCAATGTTGACCTTTAGAGGAACCTTTAAAGAAACTATGTTTTCCATAGCATGTTTGATGAGTGTTTCAGCCTCTTCAATTTTTTCTTCAGGCATTTCAAAAACAAGTTCGTCATGAATCTGTAAAATGAGGTGTCCGGGGACGTCTTGCTTTGAAATTTCAATCATAGCAAGCTTGATGATGTCAGCTTGAGACCCTTGAAGAGGTGTATTGACGGCAAGACGCTCTGCTTGACTCCTGAGCATCCCATTTTTACTGTGAATCTCAGGAATGGGTCGACGTCTATTGAAGAGTGTGTATGCGGCCCCATCTTTTTTCGCACGCTCTTTACTTTCTTCGAGGTATTGAGAGACGTTTGGATAGTTGTCGAAATATTTTTTTATAAAAGTTTTTGCATCTTTGACATCTATACCTAATTGTTGAGAAAGCCCAAATGCGCTCTGGCCGTAAATAATTCCGAAATTGACAGTTTTTGCCTGAGAACGCATTTCCTTTGTTACTTCATTCTGTGGGACGGAAAATACCTCTGCAGCAACAGCTGCATGGATATCTTCATCATTGTTGAATGCATCAATTAATGTTTGTTCTTCGGAAAAATGCGCGAGAAGGCGCAGTTCAATCTGTGAATAGTCTGCTGATAAAAAACGCCACGTTGTGTCTTCTGGTCGAAAAGCTTCACGTATGGCTTTCCCTTCTTTTGTTCTATTCGGAATGTTTTGTAGATTTGGATTTGTAGAGGAAAGACGACCTGTTGCTGTGACAGACTGATTGTAACTACAATGGATTCGCTGTGTTGTATTGTTTACCTGAAGAGGAAGTGCATCGACGTATGTTGAGCGGAGTTTTTCTAAGACACGGTATGAGAGAATATGTTCAACAATGGGATAGGAACTCTTCAAACTTTCCAGCACATCAGCACGAGTTGAAAGTTTTTTTGTGGGTGAAGGAATGTTAAGTTTAGAAAATAAAATTTCAGAAAGTTGCTTTGGAGAATTGATATTAAACGTCTCTCCGGCCATCGAGAAAATAGTCTCTTGCGTTGACTTGAGGCTAGTTTTCAGAGTTTCTGACTTCTTCGCAAGCACTTCTTTGTCGAGGAAAATACCCCGTCGTTCCATTGAAAAAAGAACAGGCAAAAGAGGCATTTCAATGGTATGAAAAAGTTCCTCGAGAGCGTGCGCTTTCAGCTCTTCTGTAAAAAGCTCAAAGAGACGAAATGTATACTCTACGTCCTCTCCACAGTATGGAGCAATTTCTTCAAGAGGGACATCGAGCATGGATCGCTGTTTTTTTCCGGTTCCGATCAGCGCTGAAATGGGCGTTTTTTTATATTGAAAACGTGCTAACGAAAGTTCATCGAGGTTGTGTCTATTATTTTGTGGAGTCAAAAGATATGAGGCGAGCATTGTATCAAAAAATGGAGTGGCAACTGTGATGCCGTGATTTGCAAGGACATGCATATCATACTTCATATTATGTGCAAGAAATGCTCTTTCCGGGTCTTCGAAAAATGCGCGAACATGTGGAAGAAATGCCTCTTGCCAAGGAATATAATACACTTCTTGAGAGCTGTTTGAGAGACCTATTCCAACGAGCTTCGCTTCCATTTGGTTTAACGAGGTCGACTCTACATCGAAACAAATAGGTGTCTTTGGTGAAAGCTTTGAAAAAAGTTCAAGAAGTGCGACTTCATCTTCAATGATATGCAGCGTTGCTCTTGCTTCTTGCTCTTCAGAAGAGGCATCAGGTGTACTGTGCTGAAGATCATGCAACTCATCCATCAATGTTCTAAAGTGCATCCGGTTGTATAGTGCAGAGAGCTTGCCTATATCGAAAGGTATGCGTTCGTAGAATTGAAATTTTTTGGGGACATCAATGTCTGTGTGAATTGTTGCAAGTTTTTTTGAAAGGAGCGCTTTCTCTCGACCAGATCGAATCGTCTCTTGTTTTTTTGCCCCTTTCACCTTTTCTGGATGATCGAGAAGAGACTCTAGCGTTCCAAATTCTTGCAATAGAGTTGCTGCAGTTTTCGGTCCAAATCCCTCAAGGCCTGGAATGTTATCGGAGGTATCGCCAACTATTGCAAGGTAGTCAATAATTTGAGAGGGGGTAACACCATAGATCTCTTTCACTTTTTGTGCGTCGACTCGAGTATTTTCTTTGTGGGTATAGATAAGCTCTACCCCATCGCCAACAAGTTGGCAAAGATCTTTATCGCTGGAGCAAATGTGCACATTGGCCCCGTGTGTACGAGCCCATGTTGTAATGGTTCCTATCGTGTCGTCGGCTTCTACTCCAGGGATGGAAAGAACAGAAATTCCGGCATACTCACAAAACTCCATTGCCCAGCCCAATTGTGGAACAAGGTCTTCCGGCATACCTGATCTATTTGCTTTGTAGTGCTCGTAGAGATCAGTTCGCGTTTTTTTATTGTTCGGTCCGTCAAAGACTGCGCAGATATGCGTTGGGGAAAAATCTTTAATAATCTTCTGCATGCTCCTAATGAAGCCAAAGAGAGCATTTGTTGATTCACCTGATGGAGTTGTCATACCACGGATTGCATAATACGATCGGAACAGGTATCCAACGGCATCAATAACAAAAATATCGTTCATAGCACATGCTTTACGGTTGAGTTCCAAGGGGTTCAATGCTGAAACGACTTCTCTGCCTTATGAAAAAAGAAGGCGAATCAACCAGCCTGACGTGACTCATCTGCTGATGGATCATAAAGGTAGAGAACCTTGTTCCATAGCTCAGGGTCAAGTTGGCTTGGAAGTGAGAGAGTATGCACTACTTTTCCCTTTCGAAGCAAAGACTCTTCTTCAAAAAAGTCTTTGAGGAGTGTGCTTACGTTTTGAATCTGGACAACTTGATATTGTGTATCTTGGCCAAGTCCCGCATCTTTCGTTAGCGCAGTCAATGCTTCACTGTATGAAGATCCAGAAAAATCGACATATCCATATTGACGAGCTTTCTCAGAAGAATAGACTTGTGCGCCGTATTCATTAATTAATAAATTTTTCGACAGACGTTTTCGAGACCGAGCAACAATATCGACAAACTGTGTGTAGTCATCCTTTACGAGTTCAGTGAGAGACTGGTAATTTCTTGGGTCAAAAGGTTTTGTCGGATTCAACATGTCTTTAAACTTACCCTCTGTGATAGTAACGGCATCAACACCGTACTTATTCATAAGGCCCGTAAATCCAAATACCGGTCCAATACGTACACCAACAGATCCAACAACAGCACTATTTGATGCGAAGATTTTGTCAGAGGCACATGCTATGTACATCCCTCCAGAAGCGCACAATCCATCGACATATGTATAGACAGGGACTTTAAAACGCTCCTTGAACTCCATGAGAGATTCATAGATTGTATTCGAATCAATTGCAGCCCCTCCTGGAGAATCCATGACAAGAAGAATTCCCTTCAGTCTTTTTGTCTTAACATACTTATCGACTGCGCTGACAAGCTGGGCGCGCACATTTTTCGCTTTGAGTTTCCCAACGCCGATGACGCCATTTACATCAATTCGAAGGATGACTGGAGCAGAATCCGGAAGAAGTTTTTTGGACCATTGCGCATCTTCAGCAAGAATAATAGAGGTTCTTTCTGGAGTGACCGTTGGTTTGAGCACACCAAAAAGCGAAAAAATCGCGAAGAATGCTATAAGGGCACCCAATATCCCAAAGAATGCTCCAAGGAACATTCGAACAGCTGTAGTAAAGACAGATTCACGAGAAATATTCATTGCGTACATCCTCTGGTGGGTGCGTTAGATTAAACATTTTGTGCAATAGTACAAAGCATATCCTACGTGATCATTCGAATCGTGTAAATATTTTTCTTGTAAGAATGTACTTACTTTGAAGGAGCGCGTAGCTCTTGTATGAGAAGCTCTAAAAAAGTGAAAAGCCCAAAAAAGATAAAGAGAATATATATTGCAGGAGGCATAGCTGGCAAAAATATCAGCGAAATGATCACGATAAACTGCGCGCCTGTGGTCACTTTTCCCCACCGAACTGAGTGGAATTCAAACGTTTTCCATCTTTTCGTCGCTAAAAGGTATACTGCGAAAAGGAAAAGGAAGAAGTCTCGGGCTATCATGGTCGCTGCCTGCCAAATTTCCACCTTTCCATCAAAAAAGAGGACGGCAAGAACAAAGAAAACAAAGAACTTGTCCATGATTGGATCAAGCGCGGCGCCAAGCTTTGACATGTATTTATATCTTCGAGCCAAGTACCCATCAACAATATCAGTGAGCATTGCAAGGACGACAACAAGAAGGCGAACAAATGAGTTTTCTATCAAGAAACAAAGAGCAAGAGGACCTCGGAGAAGTGAGAGTGCATTGGAGGGGTTAATCATCATTGTGCCGCTTTCTTTTTTAGAAGATACTTATAACAAAAAAACACAATTAGTGACATCCCGAAGAGAGAAAAAATGAGAACATTGCCTCTCTTCATAACAGCCATGAGCTGTTCAAAGCTTTCTCCGACATAATAAAGCGTCCAAAAAACGAGCGTTGCCCAAAGAGTGCAGGCGATTCCATCATAGAGAGCAAACGTGCGAAACGGCATTGGGCTAATCCCTTTGCTTAAAAATATCAGATTGCGAACGCCAAATGGGATAAATCGACCTACTATCAAAGAAAAAAGACCGTATTTTTGGTAAAATGTTCCAATGGATGCAATTTTTTCTTTTGAAATAAGCTGTCTGAGAAGGGGAACCTTGTCTATGTGGGGGCCAAGAAACCGACCGACATTGAAGCATATCCATGCACTCATAATGCTCCCAAACAGGATTGCAAAGAAAAAATGGAGGGTAAGGTGTGGTGCTATGGTTGCTGCCGAGATTACGGAAAAAACCATCAGGACATCAAGGCTTATAGGGATATTGAGACCGGCTAGAAGGATAAGGATAAAGATGATGGTTGGAGCGTAATCGATATACATTTGGATGAAATCAAGTACACCTTCCATTGCCTACACCAATACTTCTTGTTTTTTTTGTCCCGAGCCTGCTTGAGACTCTTCAGGAATATCAATTTTCTCATTATGAGAAGTGAGCTCATTAAATTGATGTCCTAGCGATCGTACTGCAACAATATATGCGGCGACAACGAGGAGTAGGATAATTGCAACGATCGGAACACACTGCGATAAACTCTCAAACAAGGTGATGAGGAGGATACACAAAATGGATCCACCAGATTTTCCAAGACGTGAGCCGACGCCGTCAATTGCAGCCTTACCTTTTAACTTGCATTCTCTGCTAAGAGGTATGTATGAAATTTCTTTTGTTGCATCAAAAAATGTGTATTTACTTGCTCGAATAAGCGCTTGCTGAGCCGCTCCAAAAAAGACAACAAGGCTTAAAGGTGAGACGCCATAAAGCACTGCCATAGATCCAAGTCTTGTATCTTTGATCAAGGCAAATGCAAAGAACAGTCCGCCAAATATTGTAATAATAGCTGGGGTAATCATTGCGCTAAATGTCCAGCCACTTTTTCGAATCAGAGCGCTTGTAAAGAAGAAGCCTACAATCGTTGCAATCATAGCTCCAATTGTTGTGACTCGTCCAAAGTAGATAGCCATATCTGTCGAGTTATCAAAAATAGACTTTACTTGATCTTTCCATACGTTCTCTAGAAGATTCATACCAATATTGTACGTAAGAACAATCACTGCGATGCTAATTAAATACTTAGACTGTGCAAGGTATAGAAAGCTTTTCTTTAAGCTCATCTTGATTTTTTTGCTTGAATCAGAGGACTCTTCATGGTGGGGTGAGTTTGGAAGAAGGCCGTTGGTCAATATTTTTTTATGGTACCACCTGAAAATCCCCATACATAGAATTCCAGACGCAACAATGACGAGGGTGATGTTTGCGATATATTGAGCCCAAACATCGTCTCCAAAGTAAAAAGAGAAGTCTAGATAGTAGGTTGAAATAAGCTGTGGAAATGTCCCTGCTACAATAGTCGCAAGGTTTGCGCCAACGCCGAGAATTCCATAGTACCGCTTTGCGTCTGTGACAGGAGTGATGTGATTCGCGAATCCCCAGAATAACACAGTCATAATGGTGGTGCTCCAGAGCTCGGCCATTACATAAAAGAGTGTACATGTCCAGTTTCGTATACTTGAAACAAAGCCGGCAAACCCTCGAGGAAGCTCATCTTGAAGCCAGTCACAAAATTCAACTGGATGAAGCACGCTTTGAAGCGGGTACAACACAGTGATAAAGAGAACAAAGAAAATAAGGAATCCCGACATCAAGTAGTAAAAAACTCTTTCTTGTGAATATCGGTTCACAAGTCTTCCAAATACAAAAGTTGACAACAGGGCCATCGGTAAAATGGCACCCACTTTTAAAAATGGGAGAACCTCAGCCCCGGCACCGGGAGCAGTCATAACAATCGGATCTTTAATGACCCGAAGAATGGTATAGTTTAGGCAAATCAATGCGTAAATAAGAAAAAGCGGAAGAAATATCTTTATTTCCTTGCGCTGTATTGGCCAAAGAAGTGACCGTATCTTACCAAACTGCGATGCAGCTGATGCCGACATGAATATCCTGGGTAGAGTGTGATGGATCAATAATTATTTGAAGAGCTTGGTTTTGAGCGTGTGTAGCAGGTAGGGGGGATGGAAGGGGAATTGGTAAGAAAGGAAAGCTGTTTAAACAGGTATAACTGTGTAACACAATGGCTCTCAAATTACGTGCCATCACAGAAAGTTTTTCTGTGGCAGCATTGCGATTGCTTGTGACAAATAGTATACCCATTTTGTCTTATATTACAAGAAGAGTCCTGTGTAAAACCGCTTACCGATCGGTAAGTGCATCAATCCCTGGAAGATGGCCTTGTTCAATGAATTCAAGGGCTGCTCCACCGCCGGTAGAGATGTGCGTAAAATTTTTACTGAGATTGAGTGAATTCACAGCGGAAACAGAGTCCCCGCCGCCGACAATTGTTGAACATGAAAGGTTAGCAAGCGCGTGCGCAAGCCCATTTGTTCCGGCAGAAAATTTTTGAATCTCATATACGCCCATCGGTCCATTCCAAAAAAGTGTTGATACACCTTCAAGGGCGGCTTTCCACTCATCGAGCGTTTTTGGTCCTATGTCAACACCGCTCCATCCTTCAGGTATGCCATCCTTTACCAGTATCGTTTTCGTTTCCGCATCTTCAGAAACGCTATCTGCAATGAGAACGTCTTTTGGAAGGAGGAGTCTGATTGCTTTTTCATTACATTGCGCGATGAATCTCTTTGCTTCGTCGAGAAATGTCTCATCGCAGAGAGAAGATCCAATCTGAAAGCCTTGTGCTTTTAAAAAAGTGAACGCCATTCCTCCGCCAATAAAGACGCCGTCAACTTTCTCGAGAAGAGCTTCGAGTACACCCAGTTTCGTGGAAATTTTAGCGCCACCTATAACTGCGTAAAATGGTCTTTTTGGATTATGAGAAAGTGAAGTAAGAAATGAAACCTCTTTTTCCATAAGAAATCCTGAGGCGGCCTTCCCAGGGAAATACTGTGCTATAGCTTCAGTTGAAGAGTGTGCTCTATGAGCAGTTCCAAATGCATCGTTTACGTAGACGTCGCCTAACTTGGCGAGATTTTCTGCAAAGGATGGATCTTTTTCCGGGTGCTCTTCTGCGTCATAAAAACGGAGGTTCTCTAAAAGAAGTACGTCACCAGGTGTGAGTTTTTCGGCTTCTGAAAGTGCAGAAGCGCCAATACAATCTGTTGAAAATTGAACGGGTTTTTCTAAGAGCTTTGAAAGATACTTTGCGCAAGGTTTAAGAGAGAACTTTTCCTCTTTTTTTCCTTTCGGCCTACCAAGGTGACTCATAAGAATGACACAGCCCCCTTGAGCAAGAATGTATTGAATCGAAGGGAGTGCATTTTGAATGCGCGTTCCATCTCGTATTTCACCGTCTTTGTCTAATGGGACGTTAAAGTCCACTCTCATGAGAACGCGTTTATCTTTTAAATCAATGTCGTAGAGCGAAAGTTTCTTCATACATTTTACCCTATCATGAGCGGGGAATTATTGAAACTATATTGGATCGCAACAATCAACTTTATAAAGTGTTCTTTGAAGTCCGAGAGGGACTTAAAAGAGTGTTGTTTTCATAAAGTAGAGAACGGATTTGAAGAGGAAAGAAAAGAGCTTCCTGTCTTTCGTTTTTTCATTTCTGTTTTTATTGAATGCATGAGGTCTTGGTCGAAGTTTTGTTTCACAGCCCAACGAAGGTATTCAATTGGTACATCTCGAAACGCTCTTCCCTTATGTTTCCCAAGCGGCATATTTTTTAGCAGTATTGGCTTTTCTAGGCGTTGGAGGATCTCTTTGGTCGTTTTAAAATTGTGAGCTAGATGCTTAAACACTTTGATGTTTACAAGGACATCATTCATCGCTCTATGTGCACCGTGATACTCAATGTTAAAGTGTTTTCTCAAGTGGTCAAGAGAATTAATTGCACTTTCCCCATACAGTCGGGCAAGCCGGAGTGTATCTATGAACTTGTTTTTGTGGATTGTTGTTTCGATGTGTGATCGTTTTGCCGATTCAAACAGAATTGAAATGTCAAAGCCAATACCGTGTCCGACAATAATATCTGATCCGACAAAATCGAGGAACTCAGGGAGGACTGACTTTATTGAAGGCTTCCCGGTTACCATATCTTGCGTAATGTTGTGAATGGCAATGGACTCTTCAGGGATAATGACACCCGGGTCTACAAGAGTCTCTTTCGTTTCTAGTATGGATTCAAATGTAAATCGTACAGCTGCCACTTCGATGATATGGTCTTTTTTCGTATCGAGTCCAGTTGTCTCACAGTCAAGACATACGAATCGTTGCTTATGGAGTAGAGTCATGCCATTCCTTGTGGTGTGATTCTAGTTTTTTTAAAAGGAGGGTGCGCCCTTCGCTTGATTTAACAGTGTATAGAAGTGGGCGGGAATCAATGTGAATGTCTTCATCTTCTAGTACCTTGAGGATGGTAGAGACATGTTTTTTCCGCTCGCGAACTTTGATTTTGTCGATTTTTGTCAAAATGAGTTGGATAGGCTTTTGGTGGTGCTTTGCCCACTGAAAAAACATAAGATCTTCTTCTGAGGGTTTCCGTCGTATATCTAATAGGAAGAGGATAAGAGACAGTTGAGGCCGTGTGGTCAAATACTCTTCAACCCATTGCCCCCACTCTCGTTGTAATTTTTTTGGCACTTTTGCGAACCCATATCCCGGGCAATCAACGAGAACGAATGCATCATCAATAGAGAAGAAGTTGAGGAGTTGTGTTTTTCCAGGTCGAGAAGATACTTTTGCCAGTCGTTTATGTTGAAAGACATGATTAAGAAGAGATGATTTACCTGCATTCGATCTTCCAACAACTGCAACTTCATGCAAGTGCTTCCCATTTGGGTCTTTCAGCTCTGGCCAATCGACGTCTTTCAGTGCTGACTTGATAAAGTGTGCTTTCATGCGGCCTCTACTCTGATCGTTCGACCTGTGTTTTTGTATTCAATATAAATGTGCGTAGAGCGAGGTGGAAATACACGCATACACCGCTCTGGCCACTCAACTATGCAAATGGTGTTTTCAGAAAAATACTCATCAAAGCCCTTTTCATAGAAGGTCTCTTCAGAAGTCAGTCGATAGAGATCAAAGTGGAATATGTTCGGAGAATATTCGTTGACGTATGTAAATGTAGGGCTGTCAATGAGCATTGGGTCAACTCCTGTAAGTGAGTGGATAATGCTTTTAGAAAGCGTTGTTTTGCCAGCTCCTAAATCACCATGCAGTAAAAGGACGTCCCCAGGGCGTATTTGGGAAGCGATGGTTTGCCCGACTGCATCCATTTCGTCGGGTGAGGTCGTTTCCCAGAAATTCATCTTATTCCTCGTTAAATTCCTCGATCCATCGCTCGACATGTGGAGCAAACTCAGGAATTTCTGAAACGGCTTCAACGAAACTTGAAATCCTGTTTTCTTCGAGATGCTGCTCAATAAAATGAAGAAGGCTTTCCTCGATTGTAAACCGGTTTTGGTTTGGCACGTCAGCAAGAGGAACCGACTTCAGCTGAGACTTGATGAAATCGTCGATAACCGCTTGTTTTTTATTAAATAATTTACCGGTAATGCCTGAAGAGTAAACCGTCTTCGTTACAGGGTCTTTTCTCTTTTGGATATAGTTTTTAATCATTTCAGGGTCATCTGACACAAAAAACCGCTTTGCGCGCAGTCCGCCAATTCGGTCGGTGTTTTCAGGACATGTTGAAACCCAGTCGTAAATGGCATCTTGGGGATTAGGGTGCGTATTATCACCAAACACTTTGCCTGTGTACGGGCATATATAGATTTTTTTTGTTTCTTCGTTGACGCTCGGCTGTCCGACCTGAATTTTGACTTCCGTCTCTCTCCAGAGCTTTCCTTCAGCTTCAAGTTTTGCAAGAACCTCTTCTTTTGACTTGTAGATAGTTTTTTCTCGAATAAAAAGAACGGGAGCCATTCCATGTTTTTTCTCGAGAAAGCTTAAGAAAGTGGTGATAAGGTCGGCTTTCTTATTCTTTTTTAGAAATTTCGATAGGTGCTGCTTAAGCTTTTCATCTACAGTAATCTGAGACATTGTTACCCCTGCGTCAATTGTCTGCATGCTCATTAAATTAGTTACGTCTGCGTGGACGCGTATTTACATCGCCCTCATAGGGTACTTGAAAGCATGATTTATCATCAAGGAGAATGCAAACTCTAGAGGGGGCTTTCAAAAGGAGAAAATCGTTGAATTCAGTAGACGTGGCATGGTAGCATTTGGCAACATTTTTTTGATGGGACTTAGGTTATGACACTAGTGATGGAAGAGCTCGACATAGCGGGATACGAAAAAGTTGTTAAAATTATTGATAAGTCTGTGGCGCTCCATGCCATTGTAGCTATTCACAGTACGGCTCTAGGTCCTTCTCTTGGAGGAGTGCGAATGTACCCATACAGCGCGTTTGAGGATGCGTTGACTGACGTGCTACGACTTTCCAAAGGAATGACATTGAAGTCTGCTTTAGCAGAATGTGGCACAGGAGGGGGGAAAAGTGTCATAATTGGTGACCCATCAATTCAAAAAACGGATGCGCTTTTCGAGTCGTTTGGACGAGCAGTTGATAAACTGCGAGGGATGTATATTGCTGCTGAAGATGTTGGAATTACTCCAGAAGACGTCAGTGTCATACACAATACGACGAAATACGTTGTCGGACTTCACAAAGAGAATTCGAGTGGAAATCCAGCTCCCTATACTGCGTGGGGAACGTATAGAGGGATACAGTCCGCTTTGAACAAAGTGTTCGGTTCTCCGAGTGTTCGTGGAAGAACCATTGCAATTCAAGGCCTTGGCGCAGTTGGATGGCGCTTGGCAGAGTTTCTTTTTTGGGAAGGGGCAAAGCTTGTCGTAGCAGACGTGAACAGTGAGCGTGTGAAGCAAGCGAAGGTCCGTTTTGCTGCAACAGACGTGTCAGTAGCTGAAATTCATAAAGTACCATGTGATGTGTTTTCTCCGTGTGCTTTAGGCAGTGTTATTACTGATGAGACCATTCCAGAACTTCAGTGCCGAATTGTTGCAGGGTGTGCGAATAATCAGCTTGCTGAAGAGAAGCATGCGCGCATCTTGAAGGACCGTGCTGTGCTCTATGTTCCGGATTTTGTTGTCAACGCAGGTGGGTTGATTAACGTCAGCGTTGAATTAGAGCAAACAGGATATAATCCAGCGTCTGCCCGTGATAAAGTCGATAATATATATGACCAACTTGAAACCATTTTCGATATCTCTGATAAATCTGAAGTCAGTACACATGAAGCGGCACTTTCTCTTGCTGAATACCGGTTGACGTACCAAATTGGGAAGCGAAAAGAGGAGTTGTCATTCGACTATATCGGGATGGATGTATGATTTCTTTACAGCAACACCTCGAAGAAGCAGCGACACAGGCAATTACAACAGTCTTCCATGGAGAGGATATTGCCTCTTTTCTTCCGGCTGAAGTGACTCAGAGCACCAACGCTGCATTTGGCCATTACCAATGTAATACGCCGCTCCGAATGGCGAAAGGGTTGAAAAAAAACCCACGAGAGATTGCGCAAGCCATAGCTGATACTTTGATTGAACAAAATGCATGTTTAAAAAAGGTGGAAGTGGCTGGCCCCGGGTTCATTAACATGACGCTTTCCGACGCCTTTCTAGAAGAGCAGATTAATGAAGTTCTTGCAGACTGCCATTTAGGTGTGCCAGTTCCGGAAAAAAAACAACGAGTCATTGTTGAGTTTTCATCTCCTAACGTTGCAAAAGAGCTGCATGTTGGTCATCTCCGTTCAACTATTATTGGTGAATCTATAGCGAGAATTTTTGAGTTTCTCGGACACGATGTCCTTCGTCTCAACCATGTTGGCGATTGGGGTACACAGTTTGGTATGCTCATTACCTATATGGAAAAAAACGTTCCTCTCGTTTTTTCCGGAGAGCAGGATGCATCCCTAGAGCAGCTCATGGAGTGGTACCGTGCTTCAAAAAAACTGTTCGATGAAGATGCAGATTTTAAGAAGCAGTCGCAACGTCGAGTTGTAGACCTCCAAGGAGGTGATCCTGCTGCAAAAGCTGCGTGGGAGCGTATCTGTGAAATTTCTAGAACCGGCTTTGAAGAGATATATGATATTCTTGATGTGACTTTGACAGAACGAGGAGAGTCTTTCTACAATCCTATGCTTGGGCCAATTGTAGAAGAGGCGCTTGAAAAAGGGGTTGCAAGAAAGCACGATGGGGCCATTTGTATCTTTATGGATGGTTTTGTTGGTAAAGAGGGAACGCCTCTTCCCTCGATCATTCGGAAGTCTGATGGTGGGTATAATTATGATACCACAGATCTTGCTGCATTAAAGTACAGAATTGAGACAGATAAAGCAGACCGCATTATTTACATAACAGACGCTGGTCAGAAGCTTCATTTTTCAATGGTTTTTGAAGCAGCTCGATTGCTTGGTTTTTACGCTCCAGAAAAAACACATCTTGATCATGTGACCTTTGGTGTTGTTCTCGGGCCAGACGGGAAAAAATTCAAAACTCGAAGTGGTGAGACTGAGCGATTAATCGATCTGATACAAGGTGCCATTTCACATGCTGATACGCTTCTTGCAGCGCGTGACCCCGACCTTGATGAGCATGAGCGAAGAAAGCGTGCAACAGTCCTTGGAATTGGGGCGATAAAATACGCAGACTTATCAGGCCACAGAGCAAAAGATTATGTATTTAGTTATGATCGAATGCTTCGATTTGAAGGAAATACAGCAGTTTTCCTTCTGTATGCATATGTTCGTGTGCAAGGACTTAAACGGAAAGTCGCAGATTTCAATGAGCGCGCCGAAATAGTTCTTTCACATCCATCTGAAGTAGCATTAGCGCTGCACATTCGGCAATTTCCTGAAGTGCTTCACAGTGTTGAAAAAGAACTTTTGCCAAATAGGTTATGTGAATACCTGTATGAGCTGGCTGAAAAGTTCAATTCATTTTTTCGCGATTGTAGAGTTGTTGGATCAGATGAAGAAGCGTCAAGGCTGCAGCTTGCTTCTCTCACTGCAAAAGTGCTTGAGAAAGGGTTACACCTCTTGGGGCTCAAGACTCTCGATCGAATGTAAAGGGGTTTTCGATGCGTGCCCTGCTTGTTCCTGGACATAGCGTGGTATTGCATACCCCGGTAGTTCTTTTCGAAGGGCCTCAATAAGGCCAAGGCCTTCTTCTGGATCAACTTCAAAGTGTGCCGTGTGTTGCACTCTGTCGTGCTGATGGAGGTAATAGGGGATCATTCCACTTGTGACAGAGGTGAGCATAAGCTCTTTGAGTGCATTTTTTGTGTTATTTATTCCTCGTAAAAGAACGGACTGTGTCAAAACAGGAATTCCTGCGCGAAGTAATTTTTGAATACTTTCTTTAATGTCGTCATCTATTTCAGATGCATGGTTTACATGGAGTACAAAAATAACCTGTTGTCTTATAGAGGTCAGAACCGAGAGTAAGTCATCAGTTATTCGTTCTGGAATCCCAATTGGAAAGCGAGTGTGAAATCGAATGAGATCAATATGCGGAATCGCGCTGATTTTTTGAATAAGGGCAGTGAGTGCTGGTGTGCTTTTTGAAAGTGGATCTCCACCGCTTAAAATGACCTCAGAAATAGAAGGGGTATTTTTAAGGTATTCAATTTCAGCATCGTATGAGTTTACCTCTTTTTCATATGGAAACTGCTGTCTGAAGCAATATCGGCAGTGCATTGCACATGCACTCGATACAAGTAAGAGCGCTCTTTTAGCATACTTATGTAAAAGCTTGGGGGTCTTCATTGACGCAGTGTCGCCAACTGGATCAGGGCCAAAACCGGGAGTCGCCACAAGTTCAGAGGAGAGGGGGACAAACTGGAGAAAAAGAGGGTCTTGAAAGTTCCCCCGCTCAATCTTGTCAACGATCCTCAAGGGTATATTTAGAGGGAATTTAGGGAAGGGGGAAAGTGTGTTCGGGAGGGGAATATGTTTTTCAAGCGCTTCAAAAGAGCGAATGTTGTTTTTATAAATAGATTGCCATTTTTCCATGCACAAAGAATACACGACACGCGATTACTTTGAAAGCACAGGGTCTTTTCGTTCTAAAAGAGCTCTTAACTGTGCGACTGCTGGATCCTCTAGAGGGATTCGCGTGATATCTGCGCCAAGTTGCTGGAGCTTCATATCGAGATTTTCATATCCTCTATCAAGGTAATGAAGGTTTGTGATGAGGCTTTCATCCTCTGCAATGAGTGCTGCCATAATGTATGCAAACCCGGCGCGTAGGTCAGGTATCGAAATCATGCGCCCTTTCAATGAAGTTGGGCCTTTTACAGAGACGCTATGTTTAAAGTTGTGCCCATTAAAACGGCACTTTGTGGGGCCTAAGCACTCTGTGAATAGCTGAAGGTCTGCGCCCATGGAGCGAAGCGTTTCAGTGTATCCAAAACGGTTTTCATAGAGTGTTTCATGAACAATGCTGTGTCCATCAAGCTGCGTTAGAAGTACAGTCACAGGTTGCTGCCAATCAGTCAGAAATCCGGGATGCACATCTGTTTCAATGTGGATGCCGCCTTTCAATGGGCCGATATAGGAAAAAAAGATACCATTCTCTTTCACGGTAAAGTGGGCGCCAATTTCACGCAGAAGGAACAGAAAGCCTGTAAGAGATTCTTGCTGGGCTCCCTCGATAAACACAGAGCCCTTAGTGCTGATTGCTGCCATTGCAAGTGAAGCCGTTTCGATTCGGTCTGTAATAACGTGGTGAGAAACAGCATAAAAGAGGGAGCTTTCTTTTATTGTTATCGTTCTGTCTTTGCTCACTGTAATTCGAACGCCAAGCTTTTGTAAAAAGTGGATGATGTCTATTACTTCTGGCTCTATTGCAGCATTTTCGATGATAGTTCTCCCTTTCGCTCGAATTGCTGCAAACATTGCATTTTCTGTTGCACCAACAGAAGGAAACGGAAGAGTAATTTTTGTTCCGTGTAGGCCTTTTGGAGCGTGAGCTTTATACAGTTTCGTATCCCCATTGTCGATAAGCTCAAAGGAAGCACCTAAATGTTCAAGTGCTTGAATGTGAAAATCAATAGGACGCTTTCCAATTTTACAACCACCAACGATAGGAACAGTAATAGGCTCGTTTGTTCTGCCAAGAAGCGCGCCAAGTAATAAAATAGGAATTCGGTTTGCTCCTGAAAAGCGTTGGGTTACATCGAGAGAAGTGAGGTGTTTTGTTTGTACTTCTAAACGTCCGACTTCTTTATCCCAAGTGTATACCATGCCCAATTGCTCAAGAAGGTGGAGTGTCGTATCCACTTCTTCAATATTTGGTACATTGGTAAAGATGCATTTTTTATCACAGATAAGAGATGCGACAAGCATTTTTGTGATTGCGTTTTTTGCACCTGAGGCCTTGACGGTACCTTCAAGTCGAGTTCCGCCGCGAATTCGTAAAGCTTCCATGAACACCTATGACGTTGGAATCTCAAAGGTAGCAAATACAATGATTTCGAGTCCAGAGTACTGTGAGAAACAGTTTTTTTCGTTGCGTATTCTTTACAATATTTAGATCTGGTGCGTATGCTTCTACACATGAAAGTTGGAATTGGACAAGACAGTCATCGATTTGGAAGCGACCTGCATAAACCGTTTGTTATTGGCGGTATTGTTATAGACGATGTTCCTGGTATGGATGCAGATTCTGATGGCGACGTCGTTCTCCATGCACTGTGTAATGCAATCACATCCATTACGCACGTTCCAATTTTAGGTGGTGTTGCAATAAAAATGTGTCACGAGAAGGGTGTTACAAATTCGGCTGAATATTTGATGTGTGGTTTGCAATCCCTCAATCAATATACGATAGAGCATATTGCATTTTCAGTTGAGGCTGGAGCTCCACGCTTACAAAAACATGTTGATGCAATACGAGAAAATGTAGCTCAACTCTGTGGTATTGATGCACAAGCTGTCGGAATGACGGTCACTTCAGGAGATGGGATGACACCTTTTGGGCAGAAAATAGGCGTGCAGTGCTTTTGTATGCTTACTGTTTCTTAAAACTGATTAATAAACATCCATGCGAAGGCGTTTGCTTTTGCGCAGTTCCTTGATAGCACTTTTAGCATCTTCTTCTGATAGATTTCCGACCTCTTCGTAAATAGTATGCAGTGCTTTGACGACATCTTTTGCCATTCGCTTTGCATCGCCGCACACATACACAACAGCTCCATCCATAAGCCATGTGTATAGCGCTTCTTTTTCTTCTAACATTTTGTGCTGAACGTAGACTTTCTCTTCTTGGTCTCTTGAGAAAGCAAGAGAAAGCGAAAGGTCAGGGATAGATGAAAAAAATGCCTCATAGTAGAAGTCGTATGATTTGTTACACTCACCAAAAAAAAGCCAGTGTTTTCCGGTTTTTTCAGTCGAGTGGATGCGTTCTTCTAGAAATGCTTTGTAAGGAGCAACACCCGTGCCTGGGCCTATCATAATAAGAGGAGTTGATGGATCTTCTGGCAGGGTAAATGTTTCTGTTGGATGAAGATAGATTGGTACGTCTTGTGTCTCTTCTCTGCATAAAAAATCACTTCCTACCCCCTTGAGTACTCTTCCATTTTGTTCGTATGCAAACGTGGCGACAAGCAGGTGGACGTGCGATGGGTGTGCTGCTTGAGAGGATGCAATAGAGTAGAAGCGAGGGAGCAGTGGAGCAATATACTGCGAAAGTGTGTCGAAATTGACCGAATGAGGACGAAACATCTGTAGAGTATCGAGAATGTCATGACTCTGCGTAAAGGCAATGCGCTCTTTTGGATCATCAAACGTTTTCCCACAGACTTCTTGTAAAAATGCAGGCGTGACTCGTTTTAAATTTGCATGTTTGGCAAGAAATGTTGATAAATGAATAGTGTTGAGCGTTCTGCCGTCATAGACTTTGGTGTGTTCATCGGCTCCGAGGAGAGAAAGGATTTCATCAACCAGTGGGGTGTCGTTTGTAGGCCATATTCCGATTGAATCGCCTGGGTTGTAGCGTATGTCTGATCCTTCAAGCGAAAGAGAAATGTGGTAGGTGGCTTTTGAAGATCCCGGCTTATTTAAAAGCGTTCTTTCGATAATTTTACTATGAAATGGATTTAGTTTATTAAATTTCGTCATTCAAATACTGGACAAACTACTTTGATTCAAATTATAATTACAAAAAAGGATTGTAATTATGCGTATATTACTTGTATTTGCTCTCGCAACAGTACTTTCTGGCTGTGGTATCACTGCATATAACCCATCATATATAGTGTCTGATGGTCCTCAGGTCACCGTTGATGAGCGCAGCTCAAATCAAGCTACTGAGGGACAAGCTCCTTCGCATCCTTAGCGTCATAGCATTTTTTGAGTGCCTCGAGCTTCTTTTTTGAGATTCCACCAAGAAACTCAATGGCAGTCAAGAGGCGTGCTCTTAGCCTGTCCTTGCCAAGAATGGTAGCAGAATCAAAAAGAGGTGGGCCATGGTGCTTACCTGTAATTGCAGCAAAAAGAACCTTCATTACAATTTTTTTGTGGTTCACGCCAAATAATTGAGCTATTTCCTTTGAAGCTTTTTCAACACCTTCTCTTCCCCACGACTCATGTTCTTCCATGTGCCAGATCATACACTGTAAAATGGAAGCACTCAGCTCCGGAGTGGCTTTTCCTGGAGTTAGCAAAGATTCTTGCAGGTCGAGATTATTGACAAAGAGAAAGTAGAAAAGCTCCATAAATTCGCCGAATGTTTTAATTCGGGTGTGGCAGAGCGGCATAAGTGATTGCATAAGCTTTTCATTAAATCCCCATGACTGAATTTTACTCCAGAGTGACTCAACAGGAATCTGGTTAATGATATATTGTTGGTTGATCCAGTCGAGCTTTGACTGGTCAAAAACAGCGCCAGAAACACCGATACGCTTTGCGTCGAAAGAGGCAATGATCTCATCAAGAGAATAGATTTCTTGGTCTCCGGGCATGCTATACCCCATGAGAGTTAAGAAGTTAATGAAAGCCTCTTGAAGGTATCCACAGTCTCGAAAGTAAAAAATAGAAGTTGGATTCTTTCGCTTTGAGAGTTTTTTTCCATCTGTTCCAAGAAGAAGTGGCATGTGCATGAATGTAGGTGCTTCCCAACCAAACGCCTCATAAAGATAGACGTGTTTTGGGGTGGAGCTCATCCACTCGTCTCCTCGAATGACGTGCGTAATTTTCATGAGGTGATCGTCGACAACGTTTGCCAAGTGGTATGTTGGAAAACCATCTGATTTCAGAAGAACCTGATCATCAACATCAGCCCATGGGCAGGTGATACGGCCTTTTACTGCATCTTCGTAGACGCACTCCCCAGTCAAAGGTACTTTGAGGCGGACAACATACGATTGTCCAGCTTCTTCTCTTTCTGCTATTTCTTGTGGGCTTAAATTTCTGTAGCGTCGATCGTAGCCAATTCGTTGCCCCAGCTTTCTGCTGACTTCACGCATTTCTTGTAGTTCTTCAGGGGTAGCAAAGCACTTATATGCTTTCCCGTCATCAATGAGTTTTTGGCAATACTCTCTGTAAATGTCCGTTCTTTCAGACTGTCTGTATGGCCCGAATTCACCGCCAACATCTGGGCCTTCATCCCAAGTGATTCCTGACCATTGCAGTGCATCAAAGATGTTTTTTTCATATTCAGGTCGTGAGCGAGACTGATCGGTATCTTCGATTCGTAAGATAAATGACCCTTTGTGATGTCTAGCAAAGATCATATTAAAAAGAGCCATGTAGGCAGTTCCAACATGGGGATCACCTGTTGGTGAAGGGGCTATCCGAACTCGAACATTCATTGCGACTACGTATCCGTTTTTTTCCGGATATTGTCTAAGAATGTCGGATAGATTTCAACCCTTGATATGCACCCTTCATTTTTTACTCAGGCAGCTTTCTTTGTTCCGCTGGTAAGTGCAATAAAATCTTTCATAATATGCACGACTTCTTCCAGCTGAAGGTCGTTTTTTCCGAAATCCTCGATTTTATCAACGTCAAAATTCTTCTCATTAATGGTAGTTAATAGACGTTGGTAATTTGTGTTCTCAGCAATTCTTTTTTCTGAATTTTGCTGAAGCTTCGGGAGATATGGATCAAATGCAGTTATTTTTTTCTGTATATTGCTGGAGTACGAACGCTGAATCCGCGCACGTTGAAATGGATGCATGTCCGAGTATGTGTCTATAAAATTTGGAGCAATTGATTCATTTGGAAGTGCAAATTTAGCAAACTGCTCGCCGACATCCAGCTTTGAGAATTCCCCGGGCACTGAAATGTCTGCTTTTGCACCCACAAATTGTGGACTTTTACCGGAGACAGTGTAGTAAAGACCTCGAGTGACTTTGTATTCGCCCTTAGGATTTATTTTTTTAGTATTCATTGACCCAAGGGTAAAGGTTTGGTATGAGCCTTTTCCATACGTTCTCGGATCTCCCACAATGAAAGCTCGTCCGTAATCTTGAAGTGTCTGCGCAATAATTTCTGATGCAGAGGCGCTCCCTACATTTGTCAAAACAAGAAGTGGTCCATCCCACATAGTATTTGGATCAAAGTTTCGTAGGTGTTGGACAGCTCCTGCATAATCTTTTACAGAACAAACTATTCCATTTTTTATAAAAAGACCTGAGACAGCAACAGCCTGAGACAAAAATCCTCCTGCATTGTTTCGAACATCGAGAATAACGCCTTTTACGTCATGCTTTGCAGCCACTGTTTCATAGGCGTTTTTAATGTCTCCTGCTGAAGAAGAGGTTTCGTCTTGGTAGAAAGAATAGAGCTTGAGGTGGAGGATGACCCCATCTCCAACATCAAATGTATCATACTCAAAGCGAGATTCCTGGAGAACAAGCTCATCGCGAACAACATCGACGACAAACTTTTCTTGCATTTTCTTGCCGCTTTGCTCTTCTTTTTCACGAAGGCATGTGAGTGTAACCTTTGTGCCTTTTGGACCTTTGATAAGTTCAACTGCTTCTGTAATATCCAGTCCGACGACCGGTTCATGGTTGACCGCTATAATTCGGTCTCCCACCTTGAGTACTCCACTTTTAATAGCAGGACCGCCTTCAATGAGGCGTGTCAATGTAAAGCCGTTTAAGTCATCGCGTAGCTGTGCTCCAATGCCTTCCAGTTTTTGCTGCACAAGCATGAGAAACTGATCTGCTTCAGTTGGGGTAAAATAGGCGGTATGCGCATCTAAAGCGCCCGCGATAGCTTTTAAAAAGTGGGAAAGCATGTGCTGCTTTTGAGTTGAACTCTCTCCGGTAAACTCCTGCTCTCTTGATAGACGTCTCTTTTCAAGCCGCTTAATAAAACGGTCCTTTGTTTCATCATCAATTTTCGCAGCAGCTTCAATTTGAAGGGTTCTGATTTTCTCTATTCGCTCAATAAGCTCATCTTTCGATCGAACCCATTCGACATTTTTAAACTCTTGTTTATCAACCTTTTCCGTAAATTCTTTCCCCTTGATTGAGGCTTCGATTTCATTTCTTCGCTCAATAGCTTGGAGAAAAAGGGCATATATTTGTTCAAACTCTGAGAATGACCCTTTATTGAATTCATTAATTGTCTTTTGTATCCGTTCAGATGAAGGCGTATCCCAAGCTTGAATCTCTTCATACGTAAAATACGTTTTTGAGGGGTCGAGTTCTTCAATGAACCGGATGAACGTGTGCTTTGCAACGGTCTCGTCGAAGGATTTATACTTTACGTGCGCTTTCAAAATTTCTTTCGCTTTTCGTACTGTGTCGATTCCAGAAAGTTCAGGAGGGCGAGAAGCAAACTGTAAGCCATTAATTATCAAAAAGATAAATATAATAATCTGTCGCATACATACCTATTATTTGTTTTTTTAACGCTTAGTTGCTCACTATCAATAATTTAAAAGAAATTTTGTAATCTCCCTTTGCCTGATATTACAAAATGTTGTAGACTTTGGCCAGTAAATATTTGATTTCCTCGCTTTTTAACAGAAAATAACTTGAAATCAAGTCAATTTTTTGTAATAATTAGAGATCTAAAAGGCATAAAGATCTCGGTTATTGAATAAACCAATAACCAAATGCTACTAAAAAAGCGTTTACATGTTGAATGTAGCAAATAGGGATTACTTTTGACGAGGAGGACTATAATGGAATTTCAAACAAGCAACCCAGAGCAGAATCTGATGATGTCAGAAGCTCCATCGGTTGGTAAAAAGGTTGTTTCAATTACAGAAGCAGCTCGAATTAACGGCGTGACTCGGCAAGCGATTTACGTTGCGATAAAACAGAAAAAATTAAAAGCTTACAAAGACTCAACTCGCTGGACTATCCGGCTTGAAGATCTAGAAGAATATCGAAGACAAAAATACTCAAGAGCAAAATCAACATTCAATGGTGAACTTCTTTTTGATAACTCAAAAGGGTATTTCTCTGTTAACCAAGTAGCAAAGATGCTTGGTGTTCCAGCGCAAAAAATCTACTACGCTACACGAATTGGTCTTCTAAAGGCTTCACGTAAAGGTGCTGCCTGGGTCATTCATGTTGATGATGTAAAAGAATACCAGAAGAACTATCTTGAAAAACAAGAAGAAAGTTCTTCTTCAGAAGCGATGTAATTTTATTCAACGCTCTTTGTTAAAGAGTGTTTACATCCATTTAACGTCCTCTTAAGATACGAGGCATTGTCATCCCATTCGACAATGCCTTTTTTTATTTTTCTAGCACAGCGACCGTTTCAAGGTGTGTTGTTTGAGGAAACATATCAAAAGCATCTAAAGCCGTAAGTGCATATCCCATATCAATACAGTGCGCAATATCTCTCGCAAGTGTTGCAGGCATGCAAGAAGTATAGACAATTTTTTGAATGCCGCTCTCTGTTAGCTTTGAAAGCGCTTCTTTACTCATGCCTTCCCGGGGTGGATTTGTCAGTGCAAGATCAAAAGGGGTTGTGTAAGAAAATGATTCGACTGACTGATTTAAAACAGTAATAGAGAGATGCTCTGAGGTTGCATTTTTGATGGCCTCTTGACAGGATGTTTTATTTGCTTCAATGAGTGTTACAGTCTTCCCATCTTTTGCAAGGAGTGTTGCTCCATCACCCTTGCCTCCGTAGAGATCGAGTACAGCAGAAGCGTTTCTGCATTCTTTATGCACGTGAGCTCTTAACATTTCAGCCACACCATCATTACATTGCATAAACCCATACGGTGTCGTTCCGCTTGGAATAGCCCCGACACATTCAAACTGCCTTCTTGATTTCCACTGAATGGAAGGTGCAATATCCAGAAAAGACTCAGACCATTTTTTCCAGTTTTTTGGAAGAGAAAGAGGAAAAGAAAAGGCTAAAAGTGGCCCTTCATTTGTTGAGCAGATGCGGAGAGATCCTCGTTCAATTGATGATGAGTCGAGCGTTATAAGTCGTTCATTTAATGCATGAAAAAATGAAGGTGTAAAAGGAGTCAGCGGACATTCTTTGACGTGCATCAGTGAATGCGACGCTTTTTTATGGTATCCCGCAAGAAATCCGCGAACATGTTTCTTCAAATTAAGTCTCATGTGCTCACGATAGTGCCATTCTTTTGGTGAGGTGTGAAATGTAATTTCAGGAGGAGTAAATCCACCTATTCGTCTACAGGCATCTTCTAGAAAATGACGCTTTATGGAGCACTGGGCATGATACGCTATGTGTTGGAAATCACACCCTCCACATATGCCGAAATGCATGCACTGTGGGGGAACGCGATCCTTTGAAGGGGTATGGATGCGAACAAGAGAGGCTTCGCCGTAGTGCTTCTTCTCCACCGTCGGTTTACACTCAATAGAATCTCCGGGAGCTGTAAACGGGACAAAATACACTTTGCCATCTATTCGAAGAACTCCTTTTCCTCCAAAAGCAATAGATTCAACGTCACCTTTCATTTAAGAAGTTTCAGGTCCTTTACCTGGAGTTGAATAGATGATTTGTTCAAAAAGACGTTAATGTGTGGGGTAAAAGCGATTTGCAATTTAAGGTGCTTCTTTAACAATCGAGGTCTGTGGTCACCAAGTCCAAAACCAATACCTTCAAGCATCCGCTCGTTTTGCTCAAGATACAGTTTTAGATGTGTTTTTCCGACAATTTTAGGAGGCCATGCTTGTGTCACAGTTGAATAGAGAAGTGGTGCTGGATTTTCAGTTCCAAAAGGTTCTAGTAAAGACATTGAATCAAGAAAATCAAAAGTGAGATCTTCAAAGTCAATAGGAGAGTCTAAGTAAATTTTTGGAAGGATATCTTGTTTTTCGAGTGCAACGTCTGCGATTTTAAGAAACCGCTCTTGAAATTCAGGGATGTTTTTCTCTTCTATTGTGAGCCCAGCGGCGTAGTCGTGGCCCCCAAAATTAACAAGGAGATCACTGAGTTCACGCAACGGAGTTAACAATGGGAATTCCGGAATGGTTCGAATAGATCCTTTCCCAATTCCATTATCAAGAGAGATAATAATCGTTGGTCGATTGTATTGTTTAGCTATGCGGGCAGACAAAATAGGAATTATCCCAGGGTGCCATTCCTCAGAATACAGAACTACCGCTTTGTGTTTTAGAGTGTTAGGATGGCTGAAGAGGTAGCTATCTACGTTTTCAGCATCACGCCTTTCAATTTTTTGCCGCTCTGCGTTGTTCAGCTCGAGCTCCTTTGCAAGAAGCTCAGCTTTTTGTGCATCTTGGATAAGAAGTAATTCAATTCCTTTTATTGGATCTGCAATACGGCCCAGTGAGTTTAAACGAGGAGCCACTTTTGATGCGATGTCAGTCGTTGTGATAAACCCCGGCTTTAAGTCACACACTTCAAGCAATTTGAGTAGTCCAATTCGTTTGGACTTTGCAAACTGCCTTAGTCCATATCGAACTAAAATTCTGTTTTCACCGACAAGAGGACCCATGTCTGCTACCGTACCAAGTGCAACAAGGTCGAGAAAACGCTTTAGATCAATTTTTGAAACGCTAATTTCACCCCTCGAGACAAGAGTGTTTGTGACCGCGTGCGCCAATTTAAACGCAACGCCAACACCTGTGAGTTCTCTGTTTGGGTATGTGCTATGGATAAGTTTCGGATTCAATGTTGCAACACAATGAGGGATTCGTGCTGTTGGCTCGTGATGGTCTGTAATTATGACATCGATATTGTGTTTGACAAGCTCTTCAATTTCACTTGCTGCAGTGATGCCGCAATCAACTGTAATCATGAGTCGGCAGTCCTGTTGCTTAGCGTATTCTAAGGCGTCAAGAATGAAGTTTTGCTTTGACGATGTTCTATTCGGTACAAAAAAATAGGCGTTTCCACCAAGTCGGCGGATGAAATCAACAAGAAGGGTAGTGCCGGTTATCCCATCAACATCGTTATCACCATAGATGAGGATATTTTCTTTTTTGGACAATGCATGATAGACACGGTCAACTGCTTTTTCCATGTCAGTAAACAAGGCTGGATCGTGCAGTTGAGGAAGCTTTGCATAGAGGAAGTTATAAATGTCTTCAAATGCAGTAAACCCCCGCGATACGAGAACCTGCGCAGTTACTGGGTGGATATTAAACTCATTTATAATAGCTTCTTTCCACTCAGTCTGTATTTTTGGATATATCCAAACTTGTTCGAGTTCCATCACGTTACATTCTTCGTATGAGAAAAGAGTTTGCCTTTACTTTCGCATACTTCGGGATTAATAGTGTATATTTTGTTTTGGACTGTGTCTGTCAAGGCAAAGAGGAAGAGAGCACCCGGAATATAGAATCTTCCCGGGTGCAACATAAATGTTTACCTCTGTGACGTCACTATTGTTCGACTCCTTTTCCTATCAATTTTGTGGAAGAAAAGAAGAAGAGGGGAAGCTACAAACAATGATGAAAGCGTCCCGTAGACAACACCAATGATCATCACAAGCGCAAGTCCAAAAATCGTACTTCCTCCAAGAGCAATCAAGGCAATCAACACAACAAGTGTTGTTGTAGACGTCATGACTGTTCTGCTCAAGGTTATATTGAGTGCATTGTGCATAATATCTTGCATTGACGCTTTGGGCTGAAGCTTTGCGTCTTCTCGAATACGATCAAAGATAATAATTGTATCGTTGAGTGAATACCCAATGATTGTCATAAGCGCAGCGATCGTTTTCAAGTCAATCTGTGCGGGGAAACCAAGTGCATGCAATAGTGCAAGAAGGGCTACAGTGACTCCAACATCAACAACAAGCCCAAGGGTTGCTGCAATTGCATACTTAAACTCAAAACGAATTCCAATGTAGAGAAGTATGCATACAAGAGCAAGCGTGAGGCCGATGAGAGCCTGCTCGCGCATTGTATCAGACATCTGCCCACTGACACTTGTCCAGTGTTTTTCAAGATCGACTTTTGCCTGTTCACTGATTTCTAACCCATGCTTTTCAAGCTGAGAGACAACCCAGACAATGCGTGGGTTTGTTTCAAATCGGTAGGCGCCAACATCCTCGGTCTGTTCAAGCGGCATCCCTGCAAAAACATGTCCAGGAAGATCTAGCGAAGAACTAAGGAAAATTTTCACGACATGTGAAGGATTCAGTTCACGCACTTCCACTTCTTGTGCAGTAATACCTGCATCTGTCAGTGCTTTTTCTACAGCTTGTCTGTAGTTTGTGTCAGGCTTTGTTTTCAAATCAACCTGCATTGCAAATCCACCTGTGAAATCCATTCCAAAGAGAGTGGACCGTTGCTTAGCGCCAAAATATCCTCCTGCAGCACAGAGTATGAGCGATGCACCGATGAAAAGAGATGCATATCTTAAGAAGTGAATATTTGGTTTTTTAAACCACTGTGCCATTGAAAGCTTGGTATTCTTTGGGTTTTGGATCCAGCCAATGAAGAAAAAGCGTGTCATGAAGAGCGCTGTAAACATCGACGACACAATACCGATAATAAGTGTCAGCGCAAGCCCTTTGATTGGACCGGAGTCGAAATTCAAAAGAATAAGCGCAGCAATAACTGTCGTGATATTTGAGTCGAGGATGGCAGTAAACGCCTTTGCATACCCCGCTCGTACAGCAGAAGAGATGCGGCCGGTTCTTTCAAATTCTTCACGAATTCGTTCAAAGACAAGAACATTGGCATCGACTGCCATACCAACTGTCAGGATGACTCCCGCAATACCGGCAAGAGTAATCGTAGCCTGGATATTTTGAAGCGCCGCCCACATGATAAGAAGGTTAAATAGGACTGCAATAGATGCAACAACACCAGCAAAACGGTAGTAGCCGATCATGAGCGCGATAACAAAAGCAAGGGCAAGCACGGTTGCAAGGATTCCTTGCACTCGATCTTGAATCCCAAGCTCAGGGCTAATATTTTTCTCAGAAAGAATTTGTGGGGTGAAGGTAAGGGAGCCGGCTTTCAGATCAGCTTCCAGCTTGTTTGCTTCACGTTGAGTGAAACTTCCAGAGATCATTGCTCTGCTGTCGAGAGCTGAGTCAAGTGTAGGCGAAGAGATAATAGAGCCGTTAAGGATAACGGCCATTCTCCAGCCACGCCCATGTGAAAATTCACCCATTTGTGAGTCAGCAACACCTTCTTTTGAAAAGTGGCTTGTCCATGCATAGGTGTCCGCACGAGGATTTATTACACCACCGCTTCGAAGAGACTGCTTCCCTTTGATTTCAAAAGAAAGGTAGTTCCCTTTTGATGGATCGTAGGCAGCATGTACATTTTCAAGGCTTGATCCTTCAAGCACATAGTTATTGAAAACAATCAGGAGTGGGTTTGCTTGCCCATTCCACTCAGCAAAGGTGTCGCCTCTCATAAGGGCAACCTTTGAGAGCTCGTCGTTGAAATCGCTTGTTCTTACTGATGTGTCTGGATCAACAAGGCGAAGCCCTGAGTCGTAGAGTGCTTTTGCAGCAACACTTCTCGGTTGAATAATGCCTGATTCTTTAGAATCTCCGTAGAGGTGTTCAAACGCAATTCGATTAATGCTATCCACATCTTTGTTGTTTGTAACAACAGCCTCATTCCAGACATCTTGTAAAAAGTTATTTACATGGTCTGCAAGCTCTCTGTTAGAGGGAGTGTATTTTTCGTTTACAACGTGAAAATACATTGATGATGCTTTCACTAGATCACTCGCGGAAAGGTTCTGAGATCCTGGGAAATCGAGAGTAATCGTATTTCCTTCTTGTCGTATGGTTACCTCAGAAACTCCCATCTTATTCACACGTCTGTAGAGCTCATTGATTCCTTGGCGCAGGTCATTTTCATCTTTGACCACTTTGTTGTTTTGGTCACGAAGCTCTATTTGCACCGTTTTTCCACCGGAAAGGTCTAATCCCCAGTGTAGAATTTTTCGCTCATCCCCTCGGAAATATTTTTTAGCCGAAAGTGCAAGGTTGCTGAGAAGCGCATTTTTTGTCGGCTTTGGAATTTCTAGTTTCGCATTGAGTCGAGGGTTTACTTGTGCTGCATAGTATTCGTCTCTCCACTTCAGGAGGTCTTCATGTATTGCAGTATCAATTCTATTTTGCGTAAGAATTCGTTGCTCAACATTTGTAAAGTCGAGTGTAGCAAATCGTTTTGTTCCGTGAACGTCAAACTTTTCTCTTGTCGCTGCAAGAACAGTATTATAATACTCTTCCTCTTCAAAAATCATGTCATGTGCAAGGCGATGGTTTTGATAAATGCTACTTCCCGGGTATGCTATGAATCCGTTTGCATAGAGCAGTTTTTGCAATTTTTGAAGGTCTCTCAACAGTGTTTTAGAGCTTGGTGCATTTGGGTTTTTTTCCGCTTTTTTTAGAAGTGGTTCGACTCCTTTTGCAATCACATAGAGTGAGCTTGTTTTTAAACCTGGTTCAGTTTGTCCAAGTCCTGGTGATTGAAGAACAAGAGCAAATCGTTTTTGTGTTTCTGGAAGCTTGTTGTATTCACTTGCAGATACGATTGGATATCGATCAGCTTGAAGTTCTTTAGAAGACGGGTTCCATTCAGCCTGAAGAATGTTTTCAAGCTGCGAAATTTTTTCTTGTGCAATAGCTGACAAGTCAAAAAGAAGAAGGCTGCTGCTATTTGTGAGCGAGCTGAGCTCTAGAGAAAATCCATCAAGAGAAGGGGAGAACGATTCACCGGCATCACGGCCAATTCGAGCCACTTCGTTGTATACAAGTTGTGTAAGGGAGGTTGCGCGCTTTTTGTCGCCATTCGCTTTTTCAAGACGGTCTAGTGTCGTTGAAATATCATTTTGAAGATAGAGTGTAATGGTTCCCTTCTCAGCTTCAAATGACAGAGTTTTTAAAAGGGGGTTGATTCCAGAAAGCTCAACACTGCTAGCTCCTTGTGCAACGATATCATTAATGTAACGTGTCGTCCAAGTTGCTGGGCCTTTTGCAAATATAGTTTGCTTCGCTTTGAGAGTGCGAAGTGCTTTTTGAAGCTCTGACTCCCTATTTTTTAAAGATGCAATTGTTTCTTTGAGCTCTTCTATTTCAAGCTCATCTGTTTTTGTTGTCACTGCATCTTCAGCTTGGGTTCTCTGAAGTCGTACTCCATCAGAGACATTTTGCATCAGTGAAAGCAGTTTTTCGACAGCAGCTTTCTTTGATTCTGGAAACGTTCCATGTGTAAATCCGGAATAAAATCTTTGTGCAAGATGAGGCTGTTCTCCAAAAATAGATGTGTACCTATTTATTCTGTCAGCGATTGTGAATACATACTCTCGGGCTCTTGCGCCTTGCGGCTCACGTAAAAGAGCGAGTAGGAGGGAGGCATCCTCAGAAGGGCCTGAAATGACGTGTAAAATTTCAGTGACTCTATCGGATTGAATTTCTTTGTACTTTGGCGTAACTGAGCCATCTTCTGCGTATTTTTCAACAAATCGAAAATAGTTTTCTGGCTGTGACTCATCAAAATGAAGTGGGATTGCTCGCTTGACTCGTACTGTATTGTTCAAAAGCACATGTGCATCAAGCAGCGAGAGTTGTGCAGGCACAAACGGAATGAGAGATCCGGCTTTAGGAAAATAGCGCGTAAAACGTTTTGCTGCATCGTCTGTTGAAAAAGTGACGTCGATAAACTGGGGATTTTCTTTTACAAGGGCAATGGCCTTCGGCTTCGTCTGAATGAGTGAAGCGAAGGAATGGAGCCAGCTTACCGCCTCTTTCTCGAGTGCATTGACTCGTTGAACAGAATGCTTGCCGATGTCAATACCCATTTTTTCATTAATGGGTTTTTGGAGGGGCTTCGTGTAGTAGAAAATGGTGGGAAGAATGTTGTACACTGTCAGGGCAATGACAGCCAGAATAACGAATAGATGCCACTTTTTTTGTTTTTCCATCGAGGTCCTAAGTATCAGAAATTTATTTTATCTAGGATAGGATACTTATTGTTTGGGATTCTGTCTATGCCTATTTGTCCTCTATCGATTTATTATGGGCTGTGGTATAAAAGCTCATTGAAAATATAATTTGAGAGTGTAGGAATGCCGGGCACAATTGTTGTAGGACTTGGATGGGGAGATGAAGGAAAGGGAAAAATAGTTGATGTGTTTGCTTCCAGAGCAGGTCACGTTGTTCGTGGGCAGGGTGGGAATAATGCTGGACACACAGTGAAGATTGGTGATGCTGAGTATGCTCTACACCTTATTCCTTCAGGTATTTTACACGAAAAAACGTTTTGTTACGTAGGCGGCGGAACGGTTTTTGATCCAAAGCATTTTCTTGAAGAGATCGAGCAGCTTAACCGCGCTGGAATTCAAACAGAAGGTCGCCTTTTTGTCTCTCAGTACGCACATGTTGTCCTTCCGACGCATAAAATGATAGACACAACAAGTGAATCCCTTCGAGAGGACATGAAAATTGGAACGACAGGTCGCGGTATTGGCCCATGCTATATGGATGCAGTTGGGCGGTATGGGATACGTCTTGGAGAACTTATTCACCCAAGCTTTCCCGAGGTTTTTCGAAATACGATGCATCTCCAGAGAAAAAAATACTCAACGGCGTATGACTTTTCCTCATTTGATGAAGAGCAGATCATTAAAGAATATACTGACTATGCGAATAAACTACGCTCATATGTAGCAAACATAGAGCAAACACTTGATCGAGTGCTGACGCTCGATGAGACCGTTCTTTTTGAGGGAGCGCAAGGTGCGCTGCTAGATACAGTCTTTGGTACATATCCTTTTGTTACTTCCTCCCATACAGTTGCAGCAGGTGTGTTGGCTGGGGCGGGTGTTGGGCCATCCCACATTTCAAATGTAACCGGTGTTGTAAAAGCATTTTCTTCCCGTGTTGGAAATGGCCCTTTTCCGACTGAGGATGCGGAGCCATTTGGCCCTGTGACTGAAATTAGAGAAGTTGGAACGACAACTGGTCGTGATCGAAGAGTTGGGTGGTTTGATGGAGTGCTTTCAAAGCATGCGGCCAAACTGTCTGGGGCAACCTCAATTGCGTTAACAAAGCTGGATGTTTTATCTTCCTTTGATGCAATTAAGGTGTGCGTTGGGTATGAGCTTGATGGCGTTGAGATTGATGTTCCTCCTGTTGTTTCTGCTGACTATGAGCGCATACAACCAATATATGAAACACTCCCAGGATGGAACGTGCCAATTGATCATATGAAACGTGCTTCGGAGCTTCCAAAAAATGCTCGTGCCTATGTTGATAAAATTGAGGAGCTTCTTGAAGCTCCAATTGATATCATTTCAGTTGGACCTAATCGAGAACAAACAATAGTGGTGAACCAAGAGATATGATGTTTTCTTCTGCATATTCTCTTCAGACGAGTTATGAACAGGAGCTTGAGCAAAAGCTGCGAGGGGGTGGAATTCCTGGTCATATTGCCATTATTATGGATGGCAATAGGCGGTGGGCAAAGGCACATCACCTTCCTCCCAAAGTGGGTCATTGGCGTGGTGCTGAAACATTAGAGTGTATGACAGAAGTTGCTTCGTCAATTGGTGTAGAAACACTGACCGTCTATTCCTTTTCAACCGAAAACTGGAACCGAAGCGAAGAGGAAATTTCAGCACTTTTTGAGCTTTTTGAAAAATACCTTACTGAACAAAAGAAACGAATGATTCAAAAGGGTGTTCGGCTAGGATATATTGGAGATATCTCGCCCTTTCCACAATCTCTCAAAGATTTATTACTTGAAGTGCAAGAAGCCACAAAAAATGGAAGGGCTCTTTCCCTTGTGTTAGCGCTTAATTATGGCGGAAGGGATGATATTACTCGTGCTATGAGACGCATTGCTTTTGAAGTTGAAGAAGGGAGACTTTCTTCAAAAGACATTGAAGAGTCAACAATTGAAAAATATCTAGATACCTCTCCGTATGGAAATCCCGATCTCCTCATACGGACGAGTGGTGAATTGAGAATGAGTAATTTTTTACTCTGGCAAATATCGTATACTGAGTTATATGTATCTCAAAAGATGTGGCCAGAGTTTACGAAAATAGATTTTTTTCATGCACTCGAAGCATACCAAAATAGAGACCGCAGACTAGGAGGTTAAAGTGACCGCGTTTTACGACTTAGGGAAGAGAGTATTATTTAGCACTATTGCAGTACTGAGTGTTATTGCTCTCCTCTATTTTTCAAGGTATGAAGGGGGACGGGCGCTTATTATTCTCATGACAGGTCTCATTGCAGGGTTTGCATGTTACGAATATGCAATGCTTCCAACAAACGTGCTCCACCGGGGGATCGTTGCATTTAGCTTAGGAGCTGCTTTTGTTACCTTTCTTTCCATGTTTGTGTATTCGCTACCAAACCTCCCCTTCTTTGTGATGATGTTTTTAGGGGTTGCAGCTTTTGTTATTAATTTTCGCACAATAGAAGGAGCGCTTCATTCTGTTGCATGTTTTATCCTTCCTATTTGTTACATACTACTCCCCTTAACTCTTCTTCTCAAACTCATGTACAGTGATTTTGGTGTTTCCGGGAGCCTTCTTGTAGGGTATGTGATTGCTGTGACAAAAATTGGAGATATTGCAGCATATTTTATTGGGAAGGGGTTTGGGAAGTACCCTCTTGCTCCCGATTTGTCCCCAAAAAAAACGTGGGAAGGTGCATTTTCAGCAGTTGGAGCCAGTGTTTTGCTTAGCGCTGTTTTCACTTTTATTATGGGGGATCTCCTTTCAATTCTAGAGGCTATTTTCTTAGGGGCTATTATTGGTATTGTCGGTATTGTTGGGGATTTGTCCGAATCCCTTTTGAAGCGAGATGCAAAAATTAAAGATAGTAATACGCTTCCTGGAGTTGGTGGTGTCTTAGATGTATTGGATTCGCTGCTCTTTACGTTTCCTGTTGTGTATGTCTACTTTTTGACCAGGGTTGGATAATATGATTGTTGCTATTGACGGTCCTTCTGGGACAGGAAAGTCTACAGTTGCAAAAAAAGTAGCGCAGCAGCTTGGGTATATTTATTTCAATACGGGAGCGATGTATCGATCTTTTGCTCTCTTTATCCGATCCAAAAATATTGCTCCGGATGATGTGGAGAAGATGAAGGCGGAATGTGCGCATTTTGCGTTTGATATACAACATGAAAAGGGACAGGAAAGGTATGTTGTTAATGGGCATGATGTAACAGAGCATCTTGCGTTAGAAGAAATTTCAAAAACAGCTTCTATCCTTTCTGCATTTCAAGAAATCCGCTCCTTTCTCTTGCCTATACAACAACAGTTTGGGGCGAAGCATAATGTCGTCCTAGAAGGAAGAGATATAGGAACAGTGGTGTTTCCTGATGCTGAAGTGAAGATTTTCCTCACTGCTTCTGCAGAGGTGAGAGCGACCCGTCGGTATGAGCAACTCAAAGAAAAATACCCTGAAACTCCTCACGATTTTGAACAAATCTTGCAAGAAATTCAAGCGAGAGATACACGTGATACTACTCGTGCTCATGCTCCTTTAAAAAAAGCTGAAGATGCACTTTTGATTGATACGAGTAACATGAGCATTGATGAAGTGGTCGAGCGTATTCTTGGATGTGTGAAGTGAATGGAAAAGTACGTTTCTTTTATAGAATAACCCGTTTTTCTTTTTGGCTGTATTTTAAACTGTTCCACAGAGTGAGAGTGTATGGTGCTGGTCACACATCAAAAGGTGGGGGGATTATCGCCCCAAACCATGCATCGTTTTATGATCCTCCATTGATTGCTGCCACGTGTCCTGAGGAAATTCACTTTTTAGCAAGAAAGTCATTATTTAAATCACTCTTTGGAAAACTTATATCTTGCCTCAATGCGCATCCTATAAGTGGAGAGGCGTCATCAATTACCGTGATCAAAGAAACATGTGCTCTTTTGAAAAGTGGAAAGAAGGTGGTTATTTTTCCTGAAGGGGTTCGATCATATTCTGGGAGCCTTGAAAAGATTAAATCGGGAGTTTCTATGATAGCTCTTCGTTCTAATCGCCATATTATTCCAGCATATATCTCTGGTAGTTATTCTGTATGGAATAGACAGCATAAAATTCCGAAGCTTTGGGGCAAATTGGCAGTCGTTTATGGAACGCCAATTGAATTAGATTCTTTTGCAACAACGTCAAAAAAAGAGAAGCAAGAAAGAGTCACGAAGGAAATTGAAAAGCGAATTGTAGAGCTTAAAACGTGGTATGACAGTGGTTGTGACGGGTCTCCTCCGTAAAAATGCGAGCTGTCTATGAATTCGTGTGCTGCAAGGGGAATTTGAATCCATCTGTATTTGTTCGAACCTCTTATCTACGTTATTTGATACACTTTGTTCAGGCTATCAGAGAAGAAGGTGTCCGTTGTTTGCAACTATTCCTCCTTTTGGGGGATGGAGGGTTGCCATATTACTCTTCACTTAGCTATACTTTCACCAAACGTGTACTTAAGAGAGGTATTTTGTGGCGAACATAGAACATTTGACAGAAGAAAATTTCGAATCGACAGTGAAAACTGGTGTGACAGTCGTTGATTTTTATGCTGAATGGTGTGGGCCATGTCGTATGCTTTCGCCGATTCTTGAGGAACTGGCGCAAGAAGAGACTGGTGTGCGGTTTGCAAAAGTTGATGTTGACGGAGCGCAAAAATTAGCAACAAATCATCAAGTGACATCTGTCCCAACTATTGTTTTGTATAAAGACGGAAAAGAAGTTGATCGCGTGCTTGGATTACGAGACAAGGATGCGCTCAAGAGTTTTGTATCGTCTGCGAAGTAAACTGAAATTCATTTTGTCTCCACGCTTCATACAGAGCGATGGAGACAGCATTTGAAAGGTTTAAGCATCTTTTTTCTGCCATCATTGGAAGGGTGACGCATCGATCCTCATATTTTTGTAGAATCGATGGTGGAATTCCATATGTTTCTGCTCCAAAAATCAGTATGCTGTCTGTTGTATATGAAACATCTGTATAGCTTCGCTCTACCTTTGAGCTAAAAAGATAGAATGGTGCATATGCGTTGTCTAGAAATGCCTCAAGAGATTCCTCCACAGTAATATCTACTTCATCCCAATAGTCAAGCCCTGCCCGACGAACCATCTTGCTGCTTATGTCAAATCCCAGTGGTTTGATGAGTGTGAGCGACGTTCCGGTGACGCTGCAGGTTCGAACAATATTGCCGGTGTTTTGAGGAATTTGAGGGTGGTATAATACTATATGCATAAGAAATAAAAAAGTGGGATGTGTGCACATCCCACGTAAAGTTTTCCCTACTGAAGAACCTCTTCAGATGTTTGGAAATCAGGTTCAGCAATTTCTGTGCTTTCACCCTCAAGAATATCGATGTTATTTGAAAGCGCTTCTTCATCCTTTTTAGGAGCGTTTGCTTTCACTACTTCAATTTCAAAAGTGAGAAGGCTGTTTGGTGGGAGGTAGCCCTGCATTCCGTAGCCAAGTGTTGGGTGGATAAAGAGTGTTCGTTTTTCACCTTCTTTCATCCCAACAATTCCCTTAGAAAAGCCCATGATAGTATCATCTAAAGAAATCATTTCATCTTCTTTAGATGCGCCGAAAACCTGTCCATCAACAAATTTTCCTGTGTAACGAATCAATGGTGAGTAGTGTGGTTGTACAGTTTCTCCTGTTCCCTCTTTCTCTACTCTGTATTGAAGTTTTCCTTCTTCAAGCTGAACAATTTGTGATTCAGCTTTATTTTTTTCCATGAATTCGTTGGCAATTTCAAGGTTTTCTTTTGCAAGTTTTTGAAATGCTTTTTCCTGCACCATTGAAATAGCTTGGACGCACTCTGCCTCACTCATCGGAGGTTCTTTTCCGCCTGCACAATCTTGGATTCCCTGTACAACACGGGCCATATCAAATTCAAAGCCAAGTGAGTCGAGGTTTTTTCCAATGAGGTGGCCAAATGACTCGGAGATTTTACCAAGATCAATGGCTTCTTCTTTCGTTTCTTCAATGCTCTGTACACTCGCTTCGTTTGTATCTTCTGCATGTATTGCAAATGAAAGTATACAGCTCGAAAAGAGTGGAAATAGTAATTGTGAATATTTCATGTCTAATGATCTCCAATAAAAACGTTGATTCTACTGTATTCAGGATCTTCTTTTTTATGAATCAATTTTTACTCGTTCTTCGAGAATGCCAATATGTAGCTCCTCGAGTTGTTCTTCAGCAACTGCTGAAGGGCATTGCATCATAACATCACTTGCTTTTTGCGTTTTTGGAAACGCAATGACATCCCTAATATTTTCTGTTCCAATAAGTAGCATCATTGTTCTATCGAAACCAAGGGCAATTCCCAAGTGTGGTGGTGTGCCAAATTTCAATGCATCGGCAAAGAAACCAAATTTCTCTTCAATATCTTCTTCACTTAAATTGAGGTGAGAAAAAATAGTTTTTTGTAACTCCGTGTCATGAATCCGTTGAGATCCACCTCCAAGCTCATACCCGTTCAAAACAATGTCGTAGGAAACGGAGCGAACTTTGAGCGGTTCACTTTCAAGCAGGTGAAGGTCATCAGGGTGTGGTGCTGTAAAAGGGTGGTGCGTGCTGTATACTCTTCGTTCGTCTTCATCCCATTCAAAGAGAGGGAAATCGGTAACCCAGACAAATTCAAGCGCGTCTTCATCATAGAGTTTATGTTCTCTCGCGATGTGGCGGCGCAGATGGTCGAGCGACTGGTTGACAACGGACTCTTTTGCAGCTGCAATCAGAATAAGGTCACCTTCTTCTGCATGCATGCTTACTATAAGTTCTTTTTGCAAATCTTCGCTGAAAAACTTGACAATACTTGAGCTGAGTGCGCCTTCTTGGTATTTCATCCAGCCAAGTCCTTGAAGGGCAAATTGACGGACAAAATCGGTGTATCTATCGATGTCTTTTCTGGAAAAACGTGCGCCTCCCTTAACGAGAATAGCTTTTACGACGCCTCCGAGCTCTATTTGGTCTTTGAGCACGCTGAAATCACTTTTTGCAGCAATTTGGTCGATTCGCACAAATTGCATATCAAACCGAAGGTCTGGACGATCTGTGCCATACTTTTCTACACATTCTGCATGAGTCATCCTTCTTATTGGTGTTTGAATGGATGCGCCTTTGCATACTGTAAAAAGTTTTTGTAAGAGCCCTTCAATGATCGACATGAGTTCATCGGGAGTGCCAAAGCTCATTTCGATATCCATCTGAGTAAACTCAGGTTGCCTGTCAGCTCGAAGATCTTCATCTCTGAAACACTGGGCGATCTGGAAGTAGCGATCCATACCACTAATCATGAGAAGCTGTTTGAAAATTTGTGGTGACTGGGGAAGCGCGTAAAATGTTCCGTTGTGAACCCGAGAAGGAACCAGATAATCTCGGGCACCTTCCGGAGTAGACTTTGCTAAAATGGGTGTTGTGACTTCAGTGAAGAGATGTTCATCCAAATATTGACGGGTGATGAGCATTGCTTTGTGGCGTAATTGGAGGTTTTTTTGGAGCACTCCTCTTCGTATGTCGAGATACCGGTACCTGAGTCGTAGGTCTTCGCTGACTTCCGTAATGTCTTCAGCAACAGAAAATGGCGGTGTTTTTGCTTTTGAAAGAACGGTAAGTGAATCAACTTCAACTTCTATTTCCCCAGTTGCCATTTTAGGATTTGCCATACCTTCTGCACGAGGGATAACGGAGCCTTTAATTGTAATAACCCATTCAGATCGGAGTGTATTTGCGAGGGTGTGTGCGTCTGTATTTACCTTGGGATCAAAAACGAGTTGAGTGATGCCATATCTATCGCGAAGGTCGATGAAAATAAGCCCGCCATGGTCCCTTCGTCTGTTGACCCAGCCAGAGAGTTGCGTTGTTTCGTTGACATGTGTTTTTCGGAGCTCTCCGCACGTATGGGTTCGCTTATACATTTCCATTTTGTTTCCACATTGTTTCAAGTGTTTCACAAAGTAAAGGCAGTTCTGTCTGAATTTCAGCTCTGCTCGTCACATTTTTTAGGGTGATTTTTCCAGTTTCTAGCTCGTTGTCTCCCAGCACTAAGGCATAGGTTGCTCCGAGCTCTTCAGCAAGTTGAAGCGCCTTTGGTACTTTTTTACTTCCGCGATGCACCTCAGCTGAAATTGTTTTTTCGCGAATTGTGTGTAGCGTTTTCTTTGCAGCCATTTCAGCATTTTCGCCAAGCGGGATTATATACAGAAAGGGGCCGCTGTGCTTCGGAAATACACAGTCTTGTCCTGCCATAGTTGTGAGGATCCGCTCTAATCCTGTTCCAAACCCGATTCCAGGAATGTCTGGGCCATTAAATTGTTTTAAGAAACCGTCATATCGACCACCGCCACCAAGGACGTTTTGCGCACCAAGGACATCGGAGGAGACTTCGAAAACAGTTTTGTTGTAGTAGTCAAGACCTCGAACCAGTCGGGGTTCAACAGTGAAAGGGACATTGGCTTGCTCAAGCAAATTACAAAGCATCTCAAAATGGATCTTAGAGTCTTCGTCTAAGAATTCAAGGATGTTCGGAGCGCCTTCTAATAATGCCTTGTCGCCAGCATCCTTTGAGTCGAGAATTCTGAGTGGGTTTTTATCAAGTCGAGTCTGACTATCAGCGGAGAGGTGTTCCTTGTGAGGAAGAAGAAATTCTCGGAGCGCATTTCTGTAGGGCGTTCGGGCAGATGGGGTCCCTACCGAATTTATAAGGAGCTTGATGTTTTTCAAGCCCAGCCTTTTATAGAGTGACAGGGCGAAGGTGATGACTTCAAAGTCAGCATACGCATCAGACTCTCCAAAAAACTCAAGTCCGAGTTGGTGAAACTGACGAAATCGTCCGGCTTGAGGTCTGTCATACCGAAAATAGGGGCCAATGTAAAAAAGCTTTTGGAAGGGAGTTGTGTGAAGATTTTTTTCAATGTATGCCCTAATAACAGGGGCAGTTCCCTCAGGTCGGAGCGTCATCGATCGTCCTCCCTTATCCTCAAACGTATACATCTCTTTTGAGACAATGTCGGAACTTTCTCCTACACTCCGAACGAAGAGCTCTGTCCTTTCAAAAATTGGCGTTCGAACTTCTCTATATGCGTAGGTTTCAGCAAGCGAGCGAATAGTTGATTCGAGATGCAGCCACTTTTCGCTTGATCTCCAGGGATCATTTTGCTGAGGGAGAATGTCAAAAGTTCCTTTTGGAAGAGAGTATGTCATAATTTTAGTTGCCCTGCATAAATACAAAGCGAACTATATCATGTAGTGAAGTTTTCGTTAATATCTTTTCCGGGGAGAAGTGCACTTACTTTGGTGATCCATCCATGAAGAGCGGATGCATTTCCATCTACAGCATAACTTCGATGAATTTTTTTCAAAATTTCCATAAAAGGAAAAGGGAGCCAGTCGTTCCCTGCATGGTGCTTAAGGTAAAATCCAAGAGTGTGCTCACTATGTTCTGGATGCGAGCTCATGCTTGAGAGAAGCTCTCTAATTCCTTTTGATGAGATACTGCTTTTCATGATGCCAGCTTCAATTGATTCACAGTGGTAGCCAATAGTGATCCATGCTTGAGACAGGGCTTCGGCGTATTCAACATTTTCACTTTGGTCCCTTTCTGCAAGCTGCTGAAGAAGGGTCTTGAGCGTGTACAGCTCTTTGTAGAGCCCATCATCTTTGAGGATTTCAGCCTGTGCAGTGTATGAAGGCTTCATTTTTCCCAGGAGTTGTTTAAAAAAGAGAAGGAAGGAGGCAATGGGACTGACTCTTCTTTGAAACGCTAAAAGCTCTTGCTCTCTTTCGTGTTCTTCAAAAGCATCGTGTATTGGCTCAATGCCTGATGTACGAAGTCGGTCACGGTCTTCTTCACTGATTGGGCGAATAGGTCTTAGAAATGGATCATCTTTCATATAAATTCAAGAATGTGTTTGTCATCGTGAACTCATGCCTGATACACATTTTTTTTGCAAATTCATTTCGCCTTCCTTGACAGCATATGTACTTTTTGGAATGGTGCGAAAAGAAAATTTCATTGACATCAGAGGGGTGTTTGCCTACTCTACCCGATGATTCAGATTGAAGAGATTCCCACCACAAAGGTATACTCTTTGCGGGACCCTCCAATACTAAAGTAACCATAATAGGTGGACACGTGAGAGTACTAGACCTCCTTCGATCATCTCTGCCGAAAAAAGACGGTGAATCGGAAGAAGAAGCGGCAACAAGGCAGAAATACTCATACTGGAGAATCCGAATTTTCTACTCGATGTATATCGGGTATGCGTTCTACTATTTTACAAGAAAAAGCTTTACGTTTGCTATGCCGTCTCTGATGGCTACTTTAGGAATGACAAAAATCCAGCTTGGGGCGCTTGCGACTATACTTTCCGTTACGTATGGGTTAAGTAAGTTTTTGAGTGGTGTGATATCGGATAAGTCAAATCCCCGCTACTTTATGGGCGTCGGTCTTGTCCTGACTGGGATTTGTAATCTTCTATTTGGGATGTCCTCTGGATTTCTTTTCTTTGCTATTTTTTGGGGAATGAATGGATGGTTTCAGGGATGGGGATGGCCTCCATGTGCGAAACTTCTGACGCATTGGTATTCCCAGTCGGAGCGTGGCCGATGGTGGGGCGTATGGAATACGTCTCACAATGTAGGTGGAGCAATTATTCCCTTGATTGCAGCATTTGCAGCCTCCCAGTTTGGGTGGAGGTATGCTATGTTCATACCTGGTGTGTTGTGCATTGGTGCAGGGTTTTTCCTGATGAATCGCCTTCGAGACACTCCGAGAACGCTTGGACTTCCTCCTATTGAAAAATACCGAGGTGAAGCACAAAGCCTTCAAGAAGACGAAGAGCGTGAGGAGAAAACGCCTATATCAGCAAGGCAAATTCTTCTTGATTATGTGATAAAGAATAAGCTTATGTGGTTTCTTGCATTTGCATATTTCTTTGTGTATGTGATCCGTACTGCGCTGAACGATTGGGCTCAAATTTTTCTGCTCGAAGCAAAAGGACTTTCGCTTCTTAAAGCATCAACTGGGATTTTTTGGTTTGAGATAGGGGGCTTTTTCGGGTCTCTTGCAGCCGGATGGACTTCAGATTCAATTTTTTCAGGACGACGTGGTCCTGTGAATGCCATTTTTTCAATTGGTGTCGTTTTTGCTGTTGTTGGGCTTTGGGCTATTCCTTCAGGAAGTCTTATTCTTTCGTCCATTATGATGTTTCTCGTTGGGTTTTTAATATTCGGGCCGCAAATGCTCATCGGTATGGCTGCTGCAGAATTATCACATAAGCGAGCTGCGGGTACGGCGAGTGGATTTGTAGGCTGGATAGGGTATCTTGGGGCAGCTTCTGCCGGAATGCCTATCGGGTATGTCTGTGAAGTCTGGGGCTGGTCTGGATTCTTTGTTGTTATGGGTGTCTGCTCAGTTATTTCAGTCACACTTCTTGTTCCGTTTTGGAATGTAGAAGGTGCAGGAATGGAAAAGCAACAAACGGCAAGCTAAAACATGACATATGTTTCTCTTCATACACATTCTCAATATTCAATTTTAGATTCGACAATTTCTGTCAAAGATCTCGCAAAAAAGGCTGCTGAAGAGGGAATGCCTGCAGTCGGCATTTCAGATTTTGGCAACATGTATGGTGCAGTTGATTTTTTTAAGGCATGTCAAAAAGAAGGGGTAAAGCCAATCATTGGGATTGAGCTGATGATTGCTCCTGAATCAATGCATGACAAAAAAAGAATTCAGGGAAAGGCGAACGGGTATTCTATCCTTCTCTATGCGAAAAACGAAATTGGCTACCAAAACCTATGTATTCTTTCCTCTAAAGCGTCGCTAGAAGGGTTTTACTATTTTCCAAGAATTGATACAGAGCTTTTGAGTCAGCATGCTGAGGGCCTTGTCTGCTTAACAGGCGGGGTAAATGGATACCTTGGAGCTGCAATCCTTCAAGGTGACTATGAAAAAGAACTCTCTTTGTTGCAGGAACTTTTTCCTGGAGACCTCTACCTCGAGATCCAGAGGCATGCTATGCAAGAGGCTCATATCGATCAAGATGGCATTCGTTCAGAGGTGTGGTTGCTCCACAAATATGAGGAATACATCGAGGCGCAAACAAAACTGAACGAACACTTGCTACAGATTGCAAAAGAGAAAAATCTGCCTCTCATTGCAACAAATGACGTACACTACCTTTCAAGAGATGATTGGAATGCGCATGAAATCCTACTAAATATTCAGTCGGGAGAACCCTGTGAGATTTGGGAACGAGATTCGTTTGGCAATCCGAAAGCACGAGTGTTGAACCCAAAACGGAAAGTCTATTCATCACACGAACTGTATTTTAAATCGGCTCAAGAAATGGAGGCGCTGTTTTCAGATCTTCCTGAGGCGATCGCTGCCACAGCAGAAGTCGCGGAAAAGTGTACATTCTCTTTTGATTTTAAAAAGAAGTACTATCCTGTTTTTTATCCTCCTGCTTTGGATGGGCAGCAAAATGTCGATGAAGAGACGCGCCATAAAGCTGCTGTTGCATACCTGAAGCAACTCTGTGAAGAGGGTATTCCTGATAGGTATTCAAAAGAGCGGCTCGAGAAAGTTACAGAAAAGTATCCGGGACAAGATCCGATGCAAGTCGTTCGAGAGCGACTCGAATATGAGCTTGAGATTATAATCTCAAAAAGTCTGTGTGACTACCTTCTCATTGTTCACGACTTTATTTTTTGGGCAAAAGGACAGGGAATTCCCGTCGGACCTGGGCGAGGCTCGGGTGCCGGATCAATTATCCTCTACCTCATCGGTATAACCGACATTGAGCCGCTTCGATTCAATCTTTTCTTTGAGCGTTTTATCAATCCTGAAAGGCTGTCGTATCCTGATATCGATGTCGATATTTGCATGGAACGACGGGGTGAAGTGATTGATTACACGCTCAAAAAATATGGCAGAGACAAGGTAGCGCAAATTATTACGTTCGGAACGATGAAAGCAAAGATGGCTATCAAAGATGTCGGCAGAGTGCTGAGTGTTCCGCTTGCAAAAGTCAATGAAATTGCCAAGCTCGTCCCTGAAGATCCAACAATGACCCTTGATCGCGCACTTGAACTTGATCCAGACTTGCGAGCGCTCTGTGAAGAAGACGAAGAGGTCAAAAGAGTTGTTGATCTTGCGCAGAAAGTTGAAGGATCGATTCGGAATACAGGAGTCCATGCAGCCGGACTTATTATCTGCGGTGATTCACTGACAGATCACATTCCTGTATGTAATGCGAAAGACTCTGATATAGTGACAACCCAGTATTCAATGAAGCCTGTTGAAGCAGTTGGTATGCTCAAGATTGATTTTCTTGGATTAAAAACCCTCACGTCCATTCAAAAAGCTGCAGATGCTGTGACTCGAAAGACGAAACAACCGCTTGATTGGGTGAACCTACCTCTTGATGATAAACCGACATTTGATCTTCTAAACCAAGGTAATACACTCGGAGTGTTCCAGCTCGAGTCGGGAGGAATGCAGGAGCTTGCGAAGAACCTACATATTGATAAGTTTGAAGAGATCATTGCGGTTGGTGCCTTATATCGACCGGGGCCGATGGAGATGATTCCCTCATTTATCAACAGGAAGCATGGACGTGAAGAGATTGAGATAGATCATCCTCTTATGAAAGAGATTATCCAAGAAACATATGGGATTATGGTCTATCAAGAGCAGGTGATGCAGATTTCTCAGACGCTTGCGCAGTATTCTCTTGGGGAAGGGGATGTGCTTCGACGAGCAATGGGGAAGAAAGACAGAGAGGAGATGGCTCGCCAAAGAGAGAAGTTCCTCAGTGGCTCTGTAGCAAATGGTATTTCAGAAGATGTAGCGCTCACGATTTTTAACAAGATTGAAAAATTTGCGTCGTACGGCTTTAACAAATCCCATGCTGCTGCGTATGGATTTTTGAGTTACGTCACAGCTTTTTTTAAAGCAAACTATCCTGGCGAGTGGATGGCATCACTCATGACATGTGATATAGACGATCTCTCAAAGGTCTCAAAGCATATTCGTGAATGTCAGGCAATGGATATTGCAATACTTCCTCCCGATGTGAATGAATCTGGAGGAGAGTTTGTTGCGACAAGTGAGGGTGTCCGCTTTGCCCTCTCTGGAATCAAAGGTGTAGGGCACGGTGTTGTGGAAGCAATCATCGAAGAGCGTGAGGTGTCCGGTTTATTTACATCATTCCAAGATTTCTTAACGCGAATCGATGTAAAAAGAGTTGGTAAAAAATCTATTGAAAACATGATCGATGCTGGATGCTTCGACTTTACAAAACTTTCAAGAAAAGCGCTGCAAATGCAGCTTCCGATGCTCTTTGAATCAACTGTGAGACAGCAGAAAGAAGAGGCAAAAGGATTTCTCGATATGTTTAGTGATGTTGAGTTGAGCCCACCTCCACGAGCAGAAGTAGAACAGACAGAAGAAGAATACACAAAAAAAGAACGTCTTACAAAAGAAAAAGAGCTCCTTGGCTTCTATTTAACTGGTCATCCAATGGATGAATATGGAGATACCATATCAGAGCTCAAATGCGTTCCTTTAAGTCAGGTTTCAGCTTCAAAACATGGTACACTGTTAAAGGTTGCATGCATTGTAGAAGTGTCTTCTGTTAAAATCTCCGCGAAGTCCGGAAAGAAATTTGCGATAGTTATTCTCAGTGATGGGATAGAGCGATACGAAGTGCCAATTTGGCCAGGTGTCTATGAAACGAATCCGAGGCTCTTCGACGAAAACTCCATTGTTTATATGATTGTTCAAGTTGAAGAAGATGGGGGTGATAAAAAACTACGCTGCCGTTTTGCTTCAGATCTTGAAGAAGTTGATGAAGAAAAGCGTGCTGAATTTGAAGCTGCATTTGCTGCTGCGAAAGAAGCGGTAGAGCGAGATAAAAAACGTGCAAAAAAACCCAGCAAGGTTGTTATGCCTACACAAAAACTTCGTCTAAACATGGATGTTGACAGTGCACGTCTTCATCATATCCTCCAGCTAAAGCAAATTTTTACTGAATCAGCTGGAAATACGCCCATCGACCTTTGCTTTTATAAAGCCGGACAGAAAGTTGGTGTGGTAGAAATCGGTTCAGAATGGGGAGTGAAAACCGATCAAAAATTGAAAGATACACTCCTGACCCTTTCTTTTATTTCACAAGCTTCAATTGAAGAGATCTAACCTGCAGGGCATATGGGTAAACAAAGGTTCCAGAAAAATGGGGCTCTTGCTAAGATGGTTGCAATGAGACACATATCTAAAATATTTTATGTTTTTTTCTTAGGGTTTTCCCTGAATGCTTTTGCTGAGCAAAATGCTGACCACGATATGATTCGTGCTGCAACTGAAGCATACCACCATGAACAGTGGGGCAGAGTCACATCGCTAACTCACACGCTGTTGAAAGAGTATCCTGACTCTCCTTTTGCTGTTGATGCCCTCTATCTTTTTGGGGTAGCCAATTATAAGAAAGGCAATTTTAATGTGGCAAATCGATATGTGACAACGTATCTCAATCACGACAATGCAACGAAATACTTTGAGGATGCAATCAATATAAAGTTTATGATTGCAAAAGATTTGTATGATGGAAAAGGGCTTCAGCTTCTCGGGAAGCCTCATATGCCTCGAACAACGAGAGGGCATGATTTTGCTCTTTCCCTTTTTGATGAAGTCGTGACAACACTTCCTCGACACGAAGTAGCTGCACGGGCTCTCTTTTATAAGGCAAAACTTCTTGTTGATATTGATGAATATAAAGAAGCAATAGATTCCTACGAAACACTCATTCGGCGATTCCCAAAACACGAGCTCGCTCCTGAGAGTTTCTTAGAAATTGGTAAAGTCTACATAACTAGATGTCAATCTGAGTTTGCTGACCCAGACATGCTAGATTTAGCAAAAATTAATTTTGCTCAGTTCGAAAGACAGTTCCCAACAGAACCTCGTTTACGAGTTGGAAAACTACAGCTCAATGAAATTGAGGAGCTGCTTTCCAAAGATTTACTTGAAATTGCTGCATTTTATCAGCGGACAAAAAAGAAACAAGCTGCTCAAGTGTACTACTCAAGTATCATTAATAGATATCCTACGACTGCTAATGCTGCAAAAGCTCGACGCCAGCTGGCAAAAATGAAGCTTTCAGTACTTCAAGAAGGAGCTCCGCTCACTGCTCATGAAAGAATTAGCGACGAGATTGCTGCTCGCTAGCACGCTTCTCCTTGTCACATCCTGCGGCTATGCGCCCCTAGCAAAGCGATATGATCCAATGCATGCCACCTGCGTTGTCCATGGTTCCGATGGAATGGATGGTCGGCTGCTTCCAACTTTACAGCGTGTGTTCCTCGAGTATGACGTGTACACCGCAACAGACATGCCGGAGTATACAATTCATATTGAGCTTGGGAGTGATGATATTGAGCAGATTGGATTTCAATACGATGTAAATCCAAGAACGCAAGCACAAGTAAATCGTCTTGTTCCAAACGAAGAAAGACGGCGTGTCACAGCAGACGTCTGGGTTGAGAGAAATGGAGCAGTTGTTTTAGATCGGCAAACAGTCCAAGCGTCTGCCCAGTATGATTTTGTAGATCCTGATTCCGATCGAGATGTTGTGTTTACTGATGTAAATGGGCAGCAGGTAACAACACTTGATTTTTCACTCGGGCAGCTCGATGCGCAGGAGGGGGCTCGTTTCGTTTCAGATGATGTTGTAACAAAAAATCTCGCTCGACAAATTGCTGAGCTGATAGCAAATAGTCCTCTTTAGTTCTAAGATCAATCAATTTCTCCTTGAACAGTATGTTCCATTTAGGATATGCAAAGCCATTATGGTGCATAAACAAGACAATTCTAAGACATCTTTTCAAGCGAAGCTTCCAATGCTTCATATGATGCTCAAATACCTCAGGGAAAAATTAGAGGAATTTGGATTCCATGACCCTGAGCTAACTCGATGTGAAATAGCGCTTGAAGAAGTGCTCGTGAATATTATCAACCATGCCTACAAAGGTGAAGTTGGAGATATCGAGCTGAGCTATAGAAAGGAAGGTCAATCAATTGTTATCACTATCCGAGACAAAGGGATTGAATTTAATCCACTTGCGTATGAAGACGAGTATGATACCTCAGCCCCACTTGAAAGCCGTGAGGCAGGAGGCCTTGGTATCAAAATGATGAAAGAATTTATGGATTCAGTTTCTTACACAAGGGAAGCTGATGCAAACATTCTTTCACTAGAAAAAAAACTACCCAGGTCTAATTGAAGATATAGCTTCTTCATTATCAATAACTTCTGATAAATAATGCTTTAATACTTTTAACACAAATTTAGGTGTATTATACACGCCTTTTGTTGAAAAAACGACCTCCAAATGAGGTGTGCCAGTTGAAAGGAGTGAGATAAGAACAACTGTAACAGGCAAATCCTCAACGATTTGTGGTACAATCCATATTGCAAACTGGTGGTTGAAGAGTGTGACCTTTTCAGCCGTTTCTACAACATGAAAATAGTGAGGTAATTCATCAGGAGTGTCACTCTCCTCGTATTCAGCTGCTTCCAAAAGTCCAAGAGACTGAAGCAGTTCTAGATCGACATCAATAATTCCTTCAGGAACCCATCGAGGTAAATCTTCTATAAATTCAGAAAATGCTTTATCCAGCTCAATAGGATTACTCATGAGTTCCTCCATCCAAAATTACCCTTTTTTCCTAAACATAAAAAAAACTTTCTCTTTTACACCTAGGAAGCCCTCATTTTCACCAGATACTTGATTTAGCTTTTTTGATCTCTAATTTTTTTTAATAATAAAAAAAAATTTACAATCATTTTTTATTCAAAAAAGCTGTATACTCTTGTCCAAGAGAGGAGAAATATACTATGGAAATTGCTGCAGTTGGTGCGACCTATTTTAGGAATACAACCTACTATTCTTCACGACATGAAGGGGTTTCACAGGTAGCTCGAGCAGCTCTACTCGCTTTTGCAGATGTGTTTGTGGGTGTGGCAAAAGCCGGCTTTTATACACTCCGATCGGTTTCTTTCTGGAGCTCGCGCGGGGATTCTACAATTGCTGGTTTGCACATAGCAAATGCTGCACGGAGAGCGAGAGCATTTGCCCAATCGGCATTCTGCTTGCATGACCCAGGATATCTCTTAAGAGCTTCGCACTTCAATTCTGTTTCACTTGCACTGACTTCAAAACTCGCTACGAAGATCCAAGAAGAGGAGCTAGAGATTCCTGATGCAACAGCAGATACGCAGTATACACCACTCCATCCCAGAAGAGGAGAGGGAGCTGAGCCGTTTGCGTTGTACACCTTGCGTACATATGATCCGTCAGTAGGAAGTTCCTCAACAGTCCCGGTCATGTTACTCGAGCATCTTGATAGGGCAAAAACAAGAAGAGATGCCTTGCTTGCCATAGCGAGAATTATGACACATGAATCGGTTGTGCCCAGTTTCCGTCCCGCATCGACACAAAGCAGGTCAGGGGAATATTGTGGACATCATGTCACTATTCCTGAAGTTCGGTATAGAAGAGATCAAGAGCTGAATGACCGGCATCCAGTATATTTAGCGCTCGAGAAAAATGTACCGAAAGGTGAGGCATTCGATCATTTTGTGAATCATTTTATGTGGGACGTCAAGGAATCTATCGTAGATTTCCTGAAAGTTAAAGTATACAAGGATGTTGCACGAGCAGAAGGTGTACAGCGGATTCATAAGATAGGGGATAGGGTATATTCTAATAGAGCGCCTGAATCAGTTCGAAGCCAGGTTAATTCTATGTGGCATACTATATATGAAAATACAAAAGAAGCCCTCCGAGGAGCTCGCGATCTCGATATTTTTAGAGAGGCTGCGCTTCGATTTGATCATATGTGTCAAACTGGTTTTGCCATTTCATCAGTTCCACTTCATTTACGAGTGATGAATGTCTCTCTCCTCACAGCGAATGCGCCTGAATTTGGTGATATTGGTTTACAGGATTTTCTTGGAGAAAGAAATCTTCGTACCCAGCTTGTCACAAAACGAAATATGCAATCGATTCATCTAGCAGAAGACATGTCGACACTTACTACGGTTGCTAAATATGATCTCTTTTTAGAGACAACAGACGCAATGTTTTCTGAGCACAAGCTGACACTTGAGGGAAAAACTGTTGTTGATTTAACACATAGAAAAGCGCACTTTTCTTGGAAAATGACGCAAGAAGCGTAATTTTTCAAGGCATTGTCTTTTTTTCTTTACTGCGCAAAAAGAATCATTTTTCTTTTCTCTTCTTTTTAGGGTATATTGAAAAAATGCGTTGGATTGGAGTTTTTTTTCTTTGTTTTTGCCCTTCACTCTTAGTGGCAAAGTTGCATGTATCTCTTTCTGTGCCCTATGCATATGTTGTCGATGCAGGCTCAGGTCGTGTGCTGTATGAGAAAAATAGTGAAGAACTTATTTATCCCGCCTCAACAACGAAAATAGCAACAGCACTCTACGTACTTTCAAAAGTGCAAAACCTTGACGAAGTGATTCCATGCGCAAGTAGACATGCGATAGCTCGAATATCTCCTAAGAAAAAAGTATCGAATCATTTCACGGATGCACCATACCTTTTAGAGTATGATGGGGTATTATTTGGGCTTAAGCATGGCGAAGAGCTTTCGCTTCGGGATATGTTGTATATTTTAATGCTCGCCTCCGCAAATGATGTCGCAAATGTTTTGGCTGAATATGTATCCGGTGATATTGAAACGTTTTGCCTGGAGCTCAATGAGTTTGTCCAAGGTTTGGGATGCGAAAGAACGCATTTCATGAATCCACATGGTTTGCATCATCCGGAACATGTGTCAACGCCCAAAGATATGGTGCGCCTTGGTCTCTGTGCATTAGAACATCCGATCCTTAAAGCAATCATATCAACTGAAAAATACACTGTCGCTGAAACAAATAAAAGTAAGGCTAAAGATATTGTACAAGGAAATAAACTACTTAAACCGGGTCAATTTTATTATCCCAATGCAATAGGTGTAAAGACGGGGAGCCATCTACGAGCTGGGAAGTGTCTCGTTGCAGCGGCAGAAAATGGCTCGCGGTCTATTTTAGGTGGGTTTTTTAAAGCAAAAGACTGGAGAAATCTGTATGGAGATGCCATTACTCTTTTTGATGCATCTTTTAGAGAAAAACCAGTTACACGGTTTTTATTTCGTGCGAATGAGGCCTCTTTTTTTACCCATGTTAAGAAGGAAAAAGTTCGTGCCGATCTCTTAGAAGATGTCTCGATACAGTATTATCCTTCAGAGGATCTTGATTTGAGTACGGCTCTTGTGTGGCATGGTGTTTCGCTTCCAATAGAGAAAGGTGATGTTATAGGTGCACTGCGAATTTATGAAGGAGATGTGCTTTTGGAAGAAGTCCCATTACATGCGCACAAGGAGTATTTGCTTCCAAGAAAACCATATGTATGGGGAATCGTGTTACTTGCAGCACTTATTGCTTTTGGATGGTTTGGACTACAGAGGAGAGCTCAGCAAACTGGGGCAGCGTAAGGTTTTCAGGTCTGAGGGTTTCGCAAATTGTAGTTTGTGAAAAAAGAGCTGCAATTTCTTCTTTTGTTAAATAACCTTGAAGGCAGACGCGGAGCATCTTGCGTCGCTTTGTAAAAACATGTCGGATTAAGTGATTGAGCTGGCCATATTGTTTGCCTGCGAATTTTGGCGATGGAGTCAGTGTAATGACAGTCGAAGTCACTTTTGGTGGTGGCAGGAAGCAGCGTGGTGACACATCAAATCTGTGAAATACGTCTGCATAGAGTGCTACAAAAAGTGTGAGAGAGCCGTATGCCTTTGAGTCTTTTGTGGCGCTCATCCGGTCAGCAAATTCTTTTTGCACCATAACGGTAATTCGAGAAATATGAGGAATATTATCGAATAATTTTTCGAAAATAGGCGTTGTAATATTGTATGGTAAATTTGCGACGACTTTACATTTTTCTGTGCATGGAAATGGAAGCGTTAAAAAATCTCCCTCGATCACGTGTAGATTAGGGTGGTTGCGTTCTCTTAGCCCTCGTGCAAATAACGGGTCTTTTTCAACCGCATAGACGTGTGCGCCTCTTGCAAGTAACGCATCTGTGAGGGCACCTGGACCAGGTCCGATTTCAACAACCACATCTCCTGGAGCTATGCACGCATCATCTAAGATTCTTGTGATGATGTTTTGGTCAATGAGGAAGTTTTGAGAAAACCCTTTTTTTGGTCGGGCGCCAAGCGAGTCGAGGTATGCAGTAAGATTGGTTGGTCTATAAACGCTTTGCATTCCTCCTCCTCATGGTAGCACTACTTCAGTTCGAATGGGACGAAGTTTGTCGGAACAAGAAGTGTATTGTTTTCCTCGGAAATATCGTACTTTTTACGTAGCTTTCCAATATACTCTTCAAGTCCAGTTGTTACGAGACGTCGTATCAAACTATCTTTTAGCTCTGAATGGATCTGTGCGTAGCTTGGAGGAAGGACTTCCTTTTTCTCTTGAAGATGGAATAGACGAAACACCTTACCGCCGCCTGATCCTCTTGACGCTTCCTCTTTAGGAGCTGACACGGCATTGACAGGAAGTGCTGTTAAGATGGCTTTGTGGTGTGACGCAATGTCAGCATCTGGGCCACAAATTTCTCTCGAAACTGTAAGCTTTACGCTTGCATACTGTTTTTTGAGATTTTCAACTGTTTCATTGAGTGAAAGGTGTTTATCATGGATTAGTGTATACGCAGCTTCAGCGACTGCTTTTCCGAGCATCTCATCATCCGTTCGGATAGTAACAAATTGGTATTTCCATTCTGTATGTGCGGGGTGTTTCAGTACATATGCTTCGTACGCTTCGCGAATTTTTTCAGGCGTTACTGCGTGGAAAGCGTGGGCGTGTACGTAGTACCCTTGAATCTTTTGTGATAGTAAATCGGTGTGAACAAGCTGTTTTGCTTCATCAAGTGTCAGATTCAGGGAGTGGAGCGTTTCTTGGACATTTGGTCCGAAGCGAGCGAGAATAGCTTCCCGGACATCACCATCACTTATTGAAACCTCTTTCCCTTCAGCCTCAAAAATCATGAGTTCGTTGTTGATGAGTTGGTCAAGAAAATATCTCCAGCTCTGCATATAAAACTGGTATTTTTTCTCAATAGACGTAGCAAGCGTCGGATCATTCTCATACGCATAGAGATCCATCTGCTTTACAACATCAATAAGGGAGAATGTCTTGTCTTTGACTTTGGCAAGGACTCGGTTATTAATGAATACCTCAGGCTCTTTGCCAAGAAGGCTTGGTTGAAAAGAGAGAAATAAAGCTGCTAGAAAAAAGAGTAGTTTACGCATTGTCAAATCCTAATTTACCTTCGGGCAGTATACGTGCAAACCGTTTTGCTGTCACGAGTCATCCTCTAGCTTTTTAAAAACGGCGCCAAAAAATCCGTCCATTCCCTCGTGTTCCGGAAGAATTTTTAATGGCTTTTTTACAAGCGCTATGTTGTATTTTTTGAGAAAGAAGTCTACTTGAGCTTCATTTTCTTGAGGAAGAATGCTGCATGTTGCGTAGACAATATAGCCTCTTGGATGCACAAGCGAATAAGACGCTTCAAAGATGTCACGTTGCATATTCGTGAGTTCTTCGATACCTTCTTTTGTGATCCTCCACTTCATATCAGGGTTTCTTCGTAACGTTCCAGTACCGGAGCAGGGGACATCAAGAAGAAGCCAGTCCATTCTTTTCTGAAGGCCTCTTTTTTTAAGTCGATCCTTTGAGAGAATTTGTGCATTTTGAATTCCCGCACGCTTTAATCTTTTTTTTGCATCAACTAAAGCATGGTCTCGGATGTCATACAGATAGATTTGTCCCTTTCCTTTCAACTTGTGTGCAAATGCAAGTGTTTTCCCACCTGACCCAGCACAATAATCAAGTACATGATCCCCAGGCTTTGGATCCACGAGATCCGCCACAAGCTGGCTTCCTTCATCTTGCATTTCAAACAAGCCGTCTTGAAAAGCTTTCATTCCAAAGAAATTTTCTCTTTTTGGAAAGGTTATGCCATGTGGAGCGTGCTCTGTTGGCTTCGCGCCATATTCTTCTAGTAGAGAGAGCAGCTTTTTGCGTGTTGTCTTTAATGGATTCGCGCGTATGGTTGGAGGGGCTTGTTCGTTTAACGTTCGGAAAATGGTTTCGCTTTCAGAGCCATATGCAGTAAGGATTTCGTTATATAAATATTTCGGAAAACTGACGGCTACATGAGGTGAGGCTGAAAAAGTATTTGAAAACTTCTGCTCTTGAAGCTTGGTAAAAATTGAAATTTTTTCTCTAATGCTTTTCCCTTTTCCAGCATGCTCAATGAGCGCTTTCCATCGCTCAAATCCATACACGGTCTCAGCAATGACTTTTCTGTCTTTTGAGCCGATAGCTTTGTGGGACTTAAAGTAATTTTTAAGTTGTACATCAAGCGGCATCTTTGGAGATGCATGCTCTAAAAGTGATTCAATATGATAGATACGAAATGGATTCATCTGAAATAAGTGCGTTTAATTAATGGATATTTTATCGTTACCAATCAATAGATTCAAGGAATGAGCGACTAAATGAGCTTCTTTAACACGATTTCTAGTGTTAGTGCCCATAAAATGCAGTGTATAGTGAAGCATCAAAATATATTTTACTAGAAAGGGTGGGGTAATTCCATGCGAGTTTTTCAACTTCTTTTTTTGGCGCTAACAAGAATTTTGTTAAGTAGTTATTTCATCATTGCTTCTCTTATAAAAATTTTTAGTTGGGGAATTGAAGAAAGGCAGCTTTTTGAATCTCTGACGGTTTGGGAGCAGATAATTCCTCGCAATGGCCTTGTGTACACCATCCTTGCAGAGCTATTGCAAGCGCCAACAATCCTTATAGGTCTTTCATTTGGGACATATCTTGTTCTCGGGGTGATGTTTTTGCTCGGAATCAGAAAAGGAGTGAGCGTCACTATCCTGTCTGCTTCGCTCATTGTTGCTGGCGTGCTGTTTCATCCTTTTTGGCTTTTTGAGGGAGAGCAGTTTGATGTGGAACTGCTTGCATTCTGTATGAATATATCAATAGTTGGAGGGCTATTGACACACCTCATGCTTGAAACACACCGTTCACATTCTTTCGATTATGAAGAAGCTCCGCTAAAAATGAAGTTCCGTGATGAAGAGTAACGCATTCATTTTACTACTGCTTGGAGCGTCTGTTCTTTTTTTTGCACATCCTGAGATTTCTCCGCTTGCTTCTCTTTTAACAAGTTCGTGTGCTTTTGCATTTATTTGGCTTGGGGGAGATCAAGCAAAAACAAATAGAGGGAAAGCCTGTATTTTTTTTAGTTGCTATGCTTTTGTTTTTTCTGGGCATTTTTTTTGGCTTGCTCGCCCAGAATATCATGGGTTTCCCATTCTTATTTTGTATGGAATACTCGTAGCGTTGTATGCATTTTTTTTCACATGGATTTCACTTCAGGTACTTCATAGAAAAGAATCGGTGCATAGACTGTTGCTTCTCGGTGGGTGGCTATATCTCTTTGAATGGGCTATGGGGCATTTTCTTTGTGGTTTTACGCTCGATGAACTTGGAGTCCACCTCTTATGGCACCCAATAAGTGCTCAAGGGGCATCATTTTTTGGATCTCGGGTTCTTTCTCTCCTCGTTTTTTACACAAATGTCATGGTGTTTTTTTCTACAAAGAATCCGTCTGCGAGAAAAGGGGCGATGCTCTTGCTTCTCTCGCCTTACCTTGTAGGTGTGCCCCACTATTTTATGAAGGAAAGAGCTGCAATAAATGTGCAGAGGCTTTCGGTTGGGCTTATACAAACAGGGCTTTTACCGGAAGAAAAAAGACCGATCCCAAAAGACTATTCAAAGTGTATGCCCCTCTACCTGCAGTGGAAGCAACTGCTCATGTATGCTCATGAACTTAGAGAGAAAACAGTGCGCCTTGATCTCGTTGTTTTCCCTGAGGCAGCAGTGCCCTTTGCGGCCACAGCTCCAGTGCTTCCTCTTCAAGAGGCGCAAGAGTTGCTTCAGTCAACAATAGGGTATACGGAAAGTCCTTCACAGCAAAAATGGGTCCGCTCGACGTATCTTGGAAAGTATGTTTCTCATGGGTTTTTCTTTGAGGCCATAAGCAGCTACCTTCAGGCGCCTGTCTATGCAGGCTTGCTCCATGAAGAGGGGTATGACGCATATACAAGTATTTTTGCCTTCTACCCGGATGGGAAAATGTATGAACGGTATGATAAACGAATTCTCGTTCCTGTTGCAGAAGGAGTGCCTTTTTCAATCCTTCGCACTCTATCGGCACAATATGGAATTTCTGACTTTTTTACTCCCGGAAAAGAGTATCAGGCGCTCACAGGTCCAGTAAAAATCATGCCAAATATTTGCTACGAAGAAATGCGAGGGGATGTTCTCCGTCATGCTTCTCGAGACGTGCAGCTGTTTTTGAATGTAACAAACGATGTATGGTACCCCCATTCAACACTTCCAGAAAGACACTACGCACAGGCGAAGTTACGTGCAATTGAAAATGGAGTTGCGTGTGTCCGGAGTTGTAATACTGGGATCACCGCTGCTGTCATGCCAACCGGAAGAGAAATTGGGAGGCTTGTAGACAAAGGCAATCAATCTGAGTGGGCAAAGGGGGCTATATGCCTTGATGTACCGGCCATTTCATTCTCTACTCCGTTCTCACTTTGGGGAGAAACGCCAATAGCTAGCCTCATGCTCCTTCTTATTGTCCTTGACGTTTTACATCTGTTCGGGGCATACCATAGAATAAAAAAAAGAATAGATAGAAACGGAAAGAAAACAGTGCAGGTTCATTAAAAGTAATAGGAAAGGGAGAGCAAATACTCTGACTTTTTCTTGCTGAAAATATGAGTCGGCGATAACCTAATTGCCTTACAAAAATCCCCTGGCTGGTTGTGCGAATGCTGTAGGCTTTCTTTTGCACGAAAAAGCGAGTTTGAGCATCAAATATACTTTGCTGCCTACACTGTAAGGGAAGACACCTAGGATTGTATGACTGTAGTACACGAACATTCGACGTCAAAAGATAAGCAAAAAACACTCAAAAACGAAATCATTTTATCAGGAACCGGTCTTTTTACAGGCAGTAAGACGACGATGCGATTTATTCCGTCAGATCCTGATACAGGTATTTCTTTTAAGCGAGTGGATCTGCCGCACCAGCCTATTCTTCCGGCAAAAGTGGCATTTGTGCGTGGTACGCCAAGATGCACCATTCTAGGGGACGAAGAGGTGTTTGTTCAGACGGTTGAGCATGTCCTTGCAGCGCTCAAGGCGTATGAAATAGACAATCTGCTCATTGAAATTAATTCACACGAAGTCCCAAGTTGCGATGGAAGTGCGCTTCCATTTGTTGATCTCATTGAAAAAGCGGGGACAGAGGTTCAAAGTGCGCCAAGAAAAACGTATCGAGTGACAGAGCCGATTTTTTGGTCGCGAGGTGAAGTGAGTTTGGTTGCGCTTCCTTCAGACGATTTTCGAATCAGCTATACGCTAAATTATCCAAACACAGACTTGCTCAGGGCACAGTTTCACTCAACGCTTATAACGCCAGAGATCTTCAAAGCGAGTATTGCTCCTGCGAGAACATTTTCACTGTATGAAGAAATAGTGCCTCTCATTGAAAAGGGGAATATCAAAGGTGGAAGTCTCGAAAACGCAGTCATTATCAAAGAAAATCAGGTGCTCAATCCGGAAGGTCTTCGGTTTGTAGATGAAATGGTCAGGCATAAAGTGCTTGATCTTATTGGGGACCTCTCTCTCGTTGGAGTTAATTTTTACGCACATATTATGGCGATCCGGTCAGGGCACTTCTCTAACACCTCTCTCGCAAAAGAAATTGTCAATTACCTCCACATGGATTCATCAAAAATGGAGCTCCAGCGTGTTTAGTTCAAAACCTGTGCTCACGAGTGAGGATATAAAAAAAATACTCCCACATAGGTATCCGTTTTTACTTGTTGATAAAGTTTTGTCAATTGATCTTGAAAAAGACTACATCGTTGCGCAAAAAAATTTCACAGTGAATGAAGAGTTTTACCAAGGGCACTTTCCTCAAGCGTCAATTACTCCAGGGGTTTTGATAATTGAAGCTCTCGCGCAGACGGGAGGGATTCTCATATATGAAAAAGGATTTAAAGAAAATATTGCCTTCTTGCTGACAGTAAATAATGCAAAGTTTAGGCGTCCATTGGTGCCGGGTGATGTCGCTTATTTGCACGCTGAAGGTGTGCACCTTAGTGCAAAAGGTGGAAAGTTTAAAGTGAAGGCTGTTGTCGATGACGTCATAGCGGCGCAGGCAGAGCTTTCTTTTGTACTCCGAAAAGTAGATCAGATGTAACGAAAAAAGACTGGAAAACGTATGTCAAATATTCATCCCTCAGCTGTTATTGAGTCCGGAGCGAAGATAGGAAAAAATGTCACTATCGAGCCCTTTGTTGTTGTCAAAAGTGGTGTAACGATCTGTGATAATGTCGTATTAAAATCACATGTATATATAGACGGTAATACGACTATCGGTGAAGGGACTACCATTTACCCTGGTGCCTCGATTGGGACAAAAACCCAAGATCGAAAATTTGAAGGTGAAACGACGTATGTCCACATAGGAAAAAACTGCGAAATCAGGGAGTATGTCACGATCAACTCCTCAAGTGAGCAAGGTTCAGTTGTAAGCGTGGGTGATGATTGTCTTATCATGGCATATTGTCACATTGCGCATCACTGTACAGTCGGTAATGACGTCATAATGGCAAACTGCGCGATGCTTGCTGGGCATGTTGAAATTGAAGACCATGCTCGAATTGGTGGTATGACGCCGATTCACCAATGGGTTCGGGTTGGTAAGCACGCAATGGTAGGTGGGCTGAGCCGAATTACGAATGATATTCCTCCATACACAATAGGAGCGGGTATACCGTACAAAATGGGTGGGCTTAACCTGATTGGGTTAAAGCGTCATGAATTTTCGCTCGATGTTCGGAAAGATCTTTCACGCGCATTCAAGTTGATTTATCGATCGAATCTTCCGTTTGGTGAGGCATTGCAGCAGGTTGAAAATGAGCTTGGAATGCGAGAAGAAGTGCGTCATTGGATTGATTTTTGCAAACGCTCGAAAAGAGGTTTGATCGGTCTTCAGGAAGCAGCAGCTGAGATTGGTATCTCGAGTAGTGGTGACTACTTAGAGGAATGAGCTCGATGAACATCGTTTATTTTGGAACGCCGTGGTTTGCTGCGCATATTCTTGAGTACATAGCTAAAACATGGGGTGCTCCATGTGCTATTGTAACCAAAGAGGACAAGCCAATTGGTCGGTCGAGCAAGCTAATACCTCCGCCAGTGAAGCAAGTGGCAGACAACGTGCTGCCTGGTGTGCCTGTTTTTCAGCCATCAAAAGTGTCAACTCAAGAGATGGAGGAGGTGCTTAAGAAGCTCAATCCGGATCTGTTTGTCGTTGTTGCATACGGAGAGATTGTTAGTAAGAATATACTAAACCTCCCGAGGTTGGGGTGTATTAATGTCCATGCGTCTCTTTTGCCAAAACTGAGGGGAGCGTCACCCATCCAGCAGGCGATCATAGAAGGGCACGCTGTCTCAGGTGTGACTATCATGGAAATGGTTGAAAAAATGGATGCCGGCGACATTATTTCGACGGCTGAGGTACCAATTTCGGACGAAATGACGGCTGGGGAATTAGAGGCAAAATTGTGCGAGATCTCATGTCCGCTGCTTTGTGACGTGTTAGAGAAGTTTGAGCGAGGCGAAGTTAAGAAAAAAGCACAGGATCACACGCAAGCTACCTACGTAAAAAAAATACTCTCTCAACATTGTAAAATTGATTGGACTCGATCTGCGCAAGAGATCCACAACCTTGTGAGAGGGCTTCAGCCACGGCCTGGTGCCTGGACTGAAGTGGGTGTAGGTACTCAAGTCAAGAGGCTCAAAATTCACAAAACAGTCGTTGTGGATATGCCTGCTCAGCCAAAAGAAATTATTGAATACTCCAAAGATCGGATACTTGTTGGAACAGGTGATGGTGCTTTGCAGCTACTCAGCCTTCAGCCAGAGGGTAAAAAAGCAATGTCAGCTCGAGACTTTGTCCTTGGATCACCTTCTCTTTTCTTTGCATAAAATCTTTATAAGTTCTATACAAAAATCTTGTTAAGATGTAGGATTTTCACCTCGTCAATTGGGAGATTATGTATGACGTCTATAGCTGGTTGTGTTCACACCTTGTATAACTCAATGACCCTCTCCGCGCTTTCTGGTTTCGTAGGAAACGTGCGAATGGGTGCGTGGACATTTCATGATTCAATGAAATGGATTGGGAGAATTCAGCCCACATGGACGAGAGAGTATGTTAATATAACCCCAATTGCTAAAATTGCTGACGGCGTGGAAACGTTTTGTGATGGACCCGTTGAGCTTGCAGAGCACTCGTATGAACTTTTTCAGACCTCAAAGGAGTATCTGTTAGGTGGAGGGGCTGCGAGCCCTTCTGCATGGCCTTACGATCCAAGAGATAAAAGAAGTGTCGCATATAAAGTGTTGATTGCAGCACTTTCCGTCTGCAGCTCCGGTTCGAATACGCTCAAGGCTTTGAATAACGTTGATGCAATTGCTCTAGGGGGAAGGCTTGTCCAAGTAGGTGCGGTAGGGACAGCAGCTGGCTTTGTGAAGTCAGGTGTGGAAACGGTCGAGCTGGCATCCCATTTTGTGAGCATCCGTAGAAGGGGATCGGAGGATGATGACTCATATAACCGTCGTGCTGGCATAGGTTTTTTTGATCTTGTGACTAAAGTGACGCTGTTTTCGATAAAAGCACTTGCGGTCAGTGGGCTTTTATATGGTGTTGCAACATCATCCGTAGTGATGTTGAGTCTTTCCTCGACAATGCTTTCGTCGTACCTCGCTATGAGTGTACTTAAAAGTGGTGGTCCTGGAGGTTCTGCTCATGATGCAGCTCGAGTGCTTGCGCGAGATCTAGATATGGCATAATAACAATAGAGGGATTTAATTATGGCTGTTTTACTTCACAATGGAAATATCACTGACTACTACCAGGGAATGACCCCGATCCGTCGTTTTGGGGATTTTATGTCCCAAAGACCATCAGATGCATTTAAAGCTGTTGGCGCGTTTGCAAACGTGGCCATCTCAGTAACAGACATGGAGCCTGACGATGTTCGATTTGTTTCAAACATCGGTCGGACAGCGTCAAAAATCATGGGTGATGGGATTGATGCTGCAGGACTTCCTGGGCAAGTTGCTCAGCTTATGGCAAAGCCAAAAGAAATATTGAACGTAACTGGTGTTATTGACAAGGCGGTCAAGGCTGCAAAGTTTGCAAGTGCTGCTGGATTTGCAAAACTAGGGGTATGGCAAGGAAGAGTTCAAATAGCACAAAATGCTGCAGGTGCTGTGACATGTAGTGTTCTTGCATCAAGAGACTGGGAGGCGATACAAAAGCGTGCGCCTGGAGCTGATAGGCCTGAGTTTGTGCGAAAAGCGTATGCAAATACAATGTTCGCAAAACAGATAAGCCTCGTCAAGAATGTTGCGCGCACAGCGCTAAACGGCCTTGCGCTTCTAGGTACAGTAGGTGGTATTGTGACATGGTCTCCAATTATGCTGACCCTTGCTACAACCGGAATTGTGGGCTCTATTGCGAGTTTTTTCTTTAAGCAGAATGCCGCAATCATTAAAGCTGATGCAATAAGTTCAGCAGAGAAGTCGTTCGAAGTTGCTATAGAGAAGGTGCAAAATAGAGAGAGTTCTCTAAAAGATAGGGCTCTTTCTGCGCTTACTGCTGTGAAATCTCCGTTCTTTGCGGCAAGTGCTGCAAAACACCAGATTATTGGCCACCTTCTTTCTGAGATCCCAGGAGGGGAGTTCGTTGATCGAGTATACACTGCAGTCTACGTAGCGAATGGAGAAAATGACGAAGGAGTCGGCGCGGAATATGGACGCATCGCTGCTAAGCATGGCGTGCACTTTGCAGACAGAAGCGTAAGGGACGCGATTGTGGAAGCGCTTTCAAACTACCTTGCAGAATAAACGTAAGTGGAAAACCGCCTAAGGGCGGTTTTTTTTTGTATATGATTCAAAAAAAAGATGCGATATTTGAGTGGTCAATAATACTTTTATATCTTTTTATCGTTCTCACTCTTTTTTCACATGCTCTCATTCAGCGGTTTATGACAGAAGTACAACCTTTTTATAATCTTTCTGAAAAAGAATTGTCGAAAAAGTAAAGGTTTGCTATTCTCTCCGCATAAACCAAAGCGATGAACCTCGAGAGTGAAACTATCACTTATAGCAATAAGGATGAGTCACTCTTAGTCTGCACGGTGCAGCAAGGTTCCTCTCGTGTCTCAGCTTCAATATTCTGATAGACGCGAGTCAAACAAAAGTTTTGTTAACGACATCGGATCGAAAGGAACGATTATGTCAATGAATTTGATGGGTCGAAAAAAGGGAATGACTCGTATATTTGATGAGGACGGAAGCGTCGTTGTCTGTACGGTTATTCAACTTGAGCCAAACACAGTTACGCAAGTTAAGACTAAAGAAACAGATGGATACCAGGCACTCCAACTCGCAGCGCATAAAGTACCATCGTCTAAAAAAAGAAACGTCAGCAAGCCACTTGTTGGTCACTTTGCGAAAGCGAATGTTGAACCATGCAGAGATATTCTTGAATCAAGAATGGCTGATGTCGATGGATACGAAGTAGGGAAAGAGATTACAGTTGATCACTTTGCTGATGTCACATTTGTTGATGTGACCGGAACGTCGAAGGGAAAAGGATTCCAAGGGCCTATTAAGCGTCACAATTTCCGTGGTGGACCTGCAGCGCACGGTTCAGGCTTCCACAGACACATGGGATCGACCGGTATGAGATCGACTCCAGGTGAAGTCTTTAAAGGAAAGAAGATGCCGGGGCACATGGGAAGTGAACGTGTTACAGTTGAAAACCTTCGGGTTGTTCGAGTGAACGCTGAAACAAATACTCTTCTCGTAAAGGGAGCTGTTCCTGGAGCGAAGAAAGGTCTTCTTTATGTACGTAAATCAATTAAAAAAGCGAACTAAGAGGTAGACGAAAGTGGCTAAGCTAAAAAAATACGACATTAGCGGCAAAGAGCTCGACACAGTCGAAATCGAAGAATCACTTGTCGATTCCTCTGTTAACAAGCAGCTCGTTAAAGATTATATTGTAGCTATTCGTGAAAATGCTCGACAATGGAGTGCTAACACGAAGGGAAGAACCGAAGTAAGTAGGACAGGAAAAAAACCTCATCCACAGAAAGGAACGGGTCGAGCTAGACAAGGGTCTCTTGCAGCTCCTCAGTTCAAGGGTGGAGGAATCGTTTTCGGACCAAAGCCTAAGTTCGATCAACACGTAAGAATCAACAAGAAAGAGCGTCAAAAGGCTGTTAAAGCACTTTTGAGTGAGCGCATTCAGTCTGATAAAGTTGTTGTTGTCGATGTAAACGGTATACAAGCGCCGCAAACAAAAACAGCAGCAAGCCTGCTCAAGTCTATAGGGCTCAGCGGGCAGAAAATACTTGTTTTAGGTCAAAGCTTTACAGGTTCAGATCGTGAAAACAATAATTTCAAGCAGTGTGAATTGTTCGTGAAGAGCATGCGTAACCTACCAAGGGTTTCATTCATGCCTGCTTCATCAGTTAGTGGTTATGATCTAATTCATAGCCAAAACATCATCGTCCTTGACTCAGCACTTGATGAAGTGATCACAGTCATGGCAAGGGCTAAATAGGTGAGTGTTGAATATGAGAGATAAGTATAGCGTTATCAAATCAAGATACATTACTGAGAAATCAAGTACTCTTGAAGGACTTCAGTTTTCAAAGTCAAATAAGTGTAGCGAAAAATGCACAACGCCTAAGTATGTGTTCCTTGTTGATGTAAAAGCGACAAAAGTAGAAATTGCGAAGGCTGTTGAAGAAATTTATTCTGCAAAGAAGAAAATTTCAGTCAAGAAAGTGAATACAGTCACTGTTCGGCCTAGAAGAAAACGTTTCCGTGGAAGATATGGAAGAATCGCTGGATATAAAAAAGCGATTGTTTCTCTCGCTCCAGGTGACTCAATTGAAGATGCAGTTTAACAGGTAGGAGCGCATAACAATGGTTAAAAAATTTCGACCTACGACACCGAGTAACAGAAAGCTCATTCTTCCTTCAAACGGTCAGCTCACTCGAGTTGGAAAAACTCGTGCGACAGTTGAGCCTGAGAAGTCACTTCTTGTAAGCAAGAAAAGAACGAATGGAAGAAACCACCACGGACGTATTACATGCCGTCATAAAGGTGGAGGTCACAAACGTTTTTACCGTCTTATTGACTTTAAAAGAAATAAGGATGGAATCGAAGGTAGAATTGCGTCAGTCGAATACGATCCAAACAGATCAGCATTCATTGCACTGATTAACTACCTTGATGGTGAAAAAAAATACATCATAGCACCTGAAGGGATGAAAGCTGGTGATAAAGTATTTTCTGGAGAGAAAGTGCCATATAAGCCAGGGTGTTCAACGCCGCTAAAAAACATGCCACTTGGTGCAACGGTTCATAACATTGAAATGTATCCAGGCAGAGGGGCTGTACTTGTTAGATCGGCAGGTCTGTCAGCTCAGCTTTTAGCGAGAAGCGGTGGATATGCAACACTTAAGATGCCGTCTGGTGAAGTACGACTTATCAACGAAAAATGCAGAGCAACATACGGTGTTGTTTCAAACGCAGAGTACGCACTCAGAGTTGAAGGAAAAGCCGGAAGATCACGATGGAAAGGTATCAGACCAACGGTTCGGGGTACAGCGATGAACCCTGTCGATCACCCTCATGGTGGTGGTGAAGGTCGGCACAATGGGTATATCCCTCAAACTCCTTGGGGAATGCAAACGAAAGGTTACAGAACCCGAGTTAAGAGTAAGACTAAGAAGTGGATCGTGAAAGATAGAAGGAAAAAATAACTATGGGTAGATCGTTAAGAAAGGGACCTTTTGTAGATCATCACCTGCTAGCAAAAGTTGCAAAGCAGAACGAAGAAGGGAAGAAGAACCCAATTAAAACATGGTCAAGAAGATCCATGGTTATTCCAGAAATGATTGGGCACACTTTTGAAGTTCACACTGGTAAGAAGTTTCTTACTGTATTTGTCACTGAAAACATGGTTGGACACAAGCTTGGTGAATTTGCACCTTCGCGAATGTTCAAAGGTCATCCGGTTAAAAAATAAGAGGATCTGATGAAACAGGCTAAAGCGATTACGAAATACGTTCGAGTGAGCCCTACAAAAGCTCGCCTTGCCGCTGATTTGATCAGAGGAAAGACAGTAGAAGATGCGTACACGCAGCTTATGTTCTGCAACCTAAAAAGCGGAACTCTTCTAAAGAAAACGCTTGATAGTGCAGTGGCGAATGCGGAAACACTCCACAATGTGCAAAGAAATCAACTACGGATTTCTGAAATTCGTGTTGACCAAGGGCCAACACTCAAAAGAGCAAAAGCTAAAAACAAAGGTGGCAGAGTGCCTATTATGAAGCGCATGAGCCATTTTACTGTTGTAGTAGAAGCAGAGTAAACGAAGGAAAATTAAGCATGGGTCAAAAGACATCACCTGAAGGTTTCAGGCTCGTTCTCAAAAGAAAATGGAGATCTCTTTGGTTCGCGAATAAACAAGAGTTCGGTTCTCTGCTTGGAGAAGATCTTGCTATTCGTAAGTTTCTCTTGAAGAGACCAAGTTGCACTGGGACATCTCGTATTGAGATTAAACGAATGAGCGAAAAGCTAGAAGTCACTCTTCACACAGCTAGACCAGGACTTGTTATCGGTAAGAAGGGAGCAGAGATTGATCACCTTAAAAAAGAATTGAAGAAATTCACCGGTAAAGAAGTTTGGATTGAAGTTGCTGAGATTAAAAGACCTGACCTTGATGCAAAGCTTGTAGCGGATAACATCGCAAAGCAGATTGAGCGTCGAGTAGCTTTTAGAAGAGTTCTGAAAAAGGCACTACAAAGCACAATGGATGCTGGTGCAGCAGGAATTAAAGTACAGCTTTCTGGCCGAATCGGCGGAGCTGAAATAGCTCGAACAGAGTGGTATAAAGAGGGACGAATCCCACTTCATACACTCCGTGCAAATATTGATTATGCAACATCTCGCGCAGAAACGACATACGGTTCAATCGGAGTCAAAGTGTGGGTTAACCGTGGCGATGAAGCCTAATTAGGAGAACTGGAGACGAAGTATGGCATTACTACCATCGAGAACAAAATTCCGAAGAGTTCAAAAAGGCTCAGTTCGAGGACTTGCAAAACGAGGTCACTTTGTAGAGTTTGGTGATTTTGGAATGCAGGTGCTTGGCAGAGGACGAATTACCGCACAGCAGATTGAAGCATGTAGGGTTGCGATTAACAGATACTTTAGCAGACGTGGAAAAGTATGGATTCGTATTTTTCCAGACAAGCCTGTATCAAAAAAACCTGCTGAAACAAGAATGGGTAAAGGTAAAGGTGCGCCTGATCATTGGGTAGCGCTAGTGAGACCAGGACGAGTCCTCTTTGAAGTTGGAAACGTCAGCATGGAAGATGCGCGAACTGCGCTCCGAAAGGCTGCTGGTAAGCTTCCTTTAAGAACCCGATTTGTAAAACGAGTTGAAAGGGCATAACCCATGCAAAAAGTAAGCGATTTACGAGATAAACAAGAGACTGAATTAATGCAGCTTATTGACGAAGGTTCAAAAGAGCTGTTTGAGTTGAGAAATGAGCTAAGCATGTCTCGAAAAGTAGACAAGCCTCATCGGATTAAGGAATTGAGACGAGACAGAGCGCGGATTCTGACTGTGCTCAATGAAAAAAAGAGGCAAAAGTAAGAAGCTATGAAAGAAGTGAGAAAAACACGAGAAGGTGTTGTAGTCTCTAACAAAATGCAGAAGACAGTCACTGTTTCTGTAGCGAGAACCATTACACACCCTCGTTATAAAAAAGTTGTACAAATTAACAAGCGCTTTTATGCGCACTGTGAACTTCCTGAGATTGAAGTTGGGCAGAAAGTGAGAATCAAGGAAACGCGACCACTTTCAAAGCTAAAACGTTGGGAAGTAGTAGAGGTATTAGGTTAACAATATGATTCCGGGGTAGCACTGGCTATCTGGAACAAACTGCAGTGAGTATAGAATGATACAGCAAGAGACTGAACTAGAAGTAGCGGACAATAGCGGAGCGAAACGGGTAAAGTGCTTTAAAGTCCTTAAGGGCTCGAAAAGACGGTACGCACACGTTGGAGATGTTGTTGTGTGCTCAGTCAAGGAAGCTGACCCAAAAGCAAATGTCAAAAAAGGTGATGTTGTTAAGGCTGTCATCGTGCGAACTAAAAGCTACGTTCGCCGAAAAGATGGATCACTCTTGCGCTTTTATGACAATAGCTGCGTGCTTATCGATGATAAGCAAAGTCCTAAAGGAACACGTATTTTCGGAACTATCCCGCGGGAAGTTCGAGAAAATGGGTTTATTAAAGTAACTTCCTTAGCACCTGAAGTAATTTAAGAGGGTAGCATGAAAAATAAGTGGATTAAAAAAGGCGACACCGTCCTCGTGCTTTCCGGGAACGATAAGGGCAAGGTTGGTGAAGTGCTTTCACGTTCAGAAGAACGAATACTCGTTCAGGGTGTGAATGTACGTAAGAAGCATATTAAGCGACGAAGCGAGGAAACTCGTTCGGAAATTGTGAGCATCGAGCGACCAATAAACATTTCAAATGTTTCGCTAGCAGATAAAGATGGGAACAAAATTAAATTGAATGTGTCTGTAGACAAAGATGGCAAAAAGTCACTTGTTTACACAAAAGGTGGCAAGGAAATTGTTCACCGAACACTGTAACAGAGAGTAACTCGAAGAGTAACTATGTCAAGGTTAAAAGAGAAATATTTACAAGAAGTTAAGCAAAAGCTTCAAGACAAGTTTAAGTATGACAATGTTATGCAGATTCCGCGACTTTCTAAGATCGTGATTAATATGGGACTTGCAGAAGCATTGAAGGATAAAAATGTGATGCAAGACTGTCGAAGAGAACTTGCTCTTCTTTCCGGTCAAAAGCCTATAGCTCGAAAAGCAACGAAGTCAATTGCGAACTTTAAGCTAAGAGAAGGACAGGAGATCGGACTGAAAGTTACCCTTCGTGGAAAAAGAATGTTCGATTTCTTTGATCGTTTTGCAAATATCGTTTCACCACGAATTCGAGATTTCCGTGGATTTAAAACGAAAGGGGACGGTCAAGGGAACTACACTCTTGGACTCAAAGATCAGCAGGTTTTCCCTGAGATAAACCTTGATGATGTAAAACGTGATCAAGGTATGGATATCACATTTGTAACGACAGCTACTAACGACGACGAGTGTCGTGAGCTTCTTACACTAATGGGATTACCGTACCAAAAGAACCAGACAAACTGAGGGAAAGATGACAATTAGCGATCCAATTGCAGATTTTCTAACAAGAATTCGCAACGCATTGAAAGCGAAGCACAGATACGTCGACATTCCCTTCAGTAAAATGAAGGAATCGATTGCTCATGTCCTAGAAAGTAAAGGATATGTTGAAAAGATTCTCGTTGATAACGAGCGAAAAACTATTCGCGTGTACCTTCGATATGCTCGAGGAACGCGTGATTCTATCATCCAAGGGCTAAAACGAGTGTCTAAGCCAGGCGTTCGTCACTATGTTGGTGCAACAGAGATCCCACGAGTTCTAAGTGGACTTGGCCTTGCAATCCTTACAACTCCAAAAGGGGTTCTTGATGGGGAAGATGCAAGAAAATCCAAAGTCGGTGGCGAAGTACTTTGCTATGTATGGTAACGAAAGGGGTACTGAATGTCACGATTAGGAAAAAAACCATTAGAACTACCATCTGGAGTTGAACTAAAAACTTCAGAATCAACAGTTACCGTAAAAGGACCTAAGGGATCAATTGATATCCCTCTTGAGAAAGGTATCTTTGTAGAGGTAGAAGGGAACCAAGCTGTCGTCTCTCTTGACGAAAAAGCAAAGCTTCCTCTTCCAATGCACGGGCTGTACAGATCACTTATTAACAACGGTATTATCGGAGTAAGTAAGGGATTTGAAAAAAAATTAACAATGATAGGGGTTGGTTATCGAGCTGCACTTAAAGGCAATGTCCTTGATTTGTCACTCGGTTTCTCACATCCAAATGAACTGCCTATTCCAGAAGGAATCTCAGTGAATATCGAAAAAAGTGTCGATATTACAGTTTCTGGAGTGGACAAGCAACAAGTTGGTCAATTTGCCGCTAATATTCGAGCTATTCGACCACCTGAACCGTATAAAGGGAAAGGTGTTCGGTATGTAGACGAGTATGTACGTAAGAAAGCCGGAAAGGCAGCAAAAGGGAAATAACGATGCATAGCCAATTAAGAGAAAGAAATAGAAAGCGACACAAAAGAGCAATTCGTGTTCGTCAGACCCTCCGTGGTTCTAATGAAAAGCCAAGATTGACAGTGTTCAAATCAAACAGACACATTTTTGCACAAATCATTGATGATGAAGCGGGCAAAACGATTGTCAGCATTGGAACACAATCAAAAGAACTTCGCGGAAGCGAAAATAGCCGTAAGTCGAAGACGAGCGCAAGTGTACTCGGCAAAATGCTTGCTGAAAAAGCTGCAGAGTCGAATGTTGCACGAGTCGTTTTTGATCGCGGTCGATATAAATTTCACGGCGTTATAGCCGAGTTAGCAAATGCAGCTCGTGAAGCTGGCCTCCAATTCTAGGGATACGTAAAGGAATTTTCATGGCAAACCAAGAACATTCAGAATTTGAAGAAAAAGTACTCTACATCAACCGTTGTTCAAAGGTTGTGAAAGGTGGTCGGAAATTCAGCTTTTCTGCCCTCGTTATTGCTGGAGACGGTAATGGCAAGATTGGTGTAGGATTTGCGAAGGCGAATGAAGTATCTGACGCTATCCGAAAAGGTAGTGAGTTAGCTCGCAAAGATGTTCGATCATTCGAGCTTAATGGAACCACAATCCCACACGAAGTTATTTCAAAATGGGATGGTGCAAAAGTAATGTTGAAACCTGCTCCAGAAGGTACCGGGGTTATTGCTGGTTCAAAAGTACGAGCTGTACTTGAGATCAGCGGTGTGAAGGACGTGGTTGCAAAAAGCATTGGGTCTAACAATCCAAACAACCAAGTACGTGCTACAATTGAAGCGCTATTCGCACTCCAAAACCGTTCTGAGCGAATTGATGCGAGAGAGGTTCATTAATGGATTTACACACACTATCGAACGAATCCCGTCCGTCTAAAAAACGGAAGCGGAAAGGAAGAGGTCCAGGATCTCAGAGAGGAAAAACCTGCTGCCGTGGCCATAAAGGTGACAAATCGAGATCTGGATACAAGAGACGAGGTACAAAAGAAGGTGGACAAATGCCACTTATGGAAAAAGTACCAGTCAGAGGGTTTTCAAACGTGCGTTTTTCAATCCCTGTGTATTCAATTACACTAGATAGAATCAATGCTGAGTTTGAAGACGGTGAAAAGGTTTCACGAGATACTCTACTTAAAAAAGGGTATCCACTAAGACGAGTGCCTAAGTTGAAGATTCTTTCAACAGGGGACCTGACGAAAAAAGTTGTTATCGAAGCACATGCGTTTTCAAAGAATGCAGTGAAGAAACTCGAAGAGCAAAATATTGAATTTAATCTCGTGAAGTAAAGACCGCGGCAAATGATTGCACAACTACGAAAAATATTATCAGTTCAAGAATTAAAGGATAAAATCACCTTTACACTCTTAATGTTAGTCATTTGCCGAATTGGTGCTTTTATTACAGCACCAGGTGTAAATGGTGAAGAGGCCGTAAAGATGTTTAAATATGCATCTGGTGGCGGACAAAACCTCTTTCAGCTTGTGGACATTTTCTCTGGCGGTGCATTTGCACAAATGACTGTCATAGCCCTTGGGGTAATGCCGTACATTACAGCTTCTATTGTTATGCAGATTATGATGGCAATAGTACCTTCAATGCAAAGAGACATGAAAGAGAATCCAGAAGTTGGAAAGCGAAAGATGGGTAAGTTCATCCGTCTTCTAACGCTTGGGATCGCGCTTTTCCAATCGGGAATTTTTGCGAGATATGCATTGCAATTGAATATGAGTCACCCAGGGATTGTTATTCCTGAAATAGCGAATATTCATCTCTTTGGATACCCAGTCCTTTTCATGTCACTCGTTGTAGTGACTATGACGACCGGTACGCTCTTCTTGATGTGGGTTGGTGAACAAATTACTGAAAAGGGAATTGGTAATGGGATTAGCTTGATTATATCTCTCGGAATCCTCTCATCATTCCCTGGCGTTTTAGGAACCCTCATTCGACAGCTTAATCTTGACTCACAAGAAACCGGGCAACTCACATTTTCAACGCTCATGTTGATTGTAGGAGTGTTTGTGGCAATTATTGCTGGAACTATCCTCATCATTCAGGCGCAGAGGAAAATACCTCTACAGTACGCACGTCGACCTGTAGGTGGAAGTGCTGCTGACACTCAAGCAGCGTATATCCCTTTAAAGGTGAATTATGCTGGGGTGATCCCCGTGATATTTGCCTCTTCGATTTTGATGTTTCCTGCGACAATTGGTCAATTCCTAGGGGCTGGAAACTGGCTGGGAAGAGTTGCGAATTATGTAGTACCTGGTACGTGGACGTATACCGGACTCTATGTAGCTCTTATATTTTTCTTTACCTACTTTTGGACTTCAACTCAGTTTAGGCCAGATCAGATAGCCTCAGATATGAAGAAAAATGGCGCATTCATTCCAGGTGTTCGTCAGGGCCTACCTACTCAGGAATATTTGGAAGCGACGATGAATAGAATAACTTTTGCAGGAGCCCTGTTCCTTGCGCTGATTGCTGTTCTTCCAACGTTGGTAAGTAGATTTTTACATCTTGATGCATCAATAAGCTATTTTTTCGGAGGTACATCCCTCTTGATTCTAGTTGGTGTTATTCTAGATACAACGAAACAGATTGAGTCACACCTGCTTATGAATAGGTATGATGGTTTTATGAAGACTGGCCGAGTAAGAGGTCGGACGTAAAAATTGATTTTTTATGTAACTAGAGAGTCTGTGGCTTGATACGCTGTCTAGTTGCAAACATTAAAGAACTTTGCTATATTGTTTGAGCAACTATAAAAGAAGGATCTAAAAATATGCCTCGAGTGATCGGGAACGACATTCCAAACAAAAAGAGACTAATCATCAGTCTGACCTACATCTACGGAATTGGCAAGCATACTTCGATAGAAATTATCGATAAACTAGGCTTGGATCCGAATATGCATGCAGAAAAACTCACTGAAGAGCAGATTTCAAAGTTAAACGCCCTTCTACAGAGTGAATACACAGTTGAAGGGGACCTAAGAAGACAGGTCCAGAACAATATTAAACGATTGATTACTATTGGAAGCTACCGAGGCTTACGCCACCGGAGCGGACTCCCTGTTCGAGGTCAGAGAACTCGGTGTAATGCTCGAACACGTAAAGGAAAGAAAAAGACCGTTGCGAACAAGAAAAAGTAATGTAAGGAGCGAGACCCTTGGCTAAGCAAGACACAAAAAAAGGTGCAGCAAAAAAAGGTGCTGTACGTTCAAAAAGAAAGCAGGCTCGTAGCGTTCCAAGTGGAATAGCGCACGTAAGAGCAACTTTCAATAACACAATTGTATCTATTACAGACCCTGCTGGAAATGTGATCTCTTGGTCATCCGCAGGTAAAACAAATTTTTCTGGCTCTCGGAAATCGAGCGCATTTGCTGGAACTGTTGCTGCACAAGATGCTGCAAAAGTAGCTGTCTCAGCTGGAATGAAAGAAATCGAAGTAATCCTTCGTGGACCTGGTGCAGGACGTGAGTCTGTAGTAAGAGCACTTGCATCTGCTGGACTTACTGTTACAAGAATTAGTGATCAAACTCCCGTTCCACACAACGGATGTCGTGCTAGAAAGCGACGAAGAGTATAAGAATAACGAAACGCTCAGAGGAGTACACACGTATGTCGGTTAAGTATGGCAAGTTTGAAATGCCTACCAAAATCCAAGTTGATGAGGGGAAATCTAACACCTTCGCACGTTTTATCGCAGAACCGTTCGAGCGAGGGTTTGGACACACTGTTGGTAATGCTCTGCGTCGCGTTATGCTTACGTCGCTTGAATCACCAGCGCTGATTTCGATTGCGATTGAGGGCATTCCTCATGAATACACAGCTGTTGAAGGCATTATTGAAGACATGACACACATTATCCTGAACTGCAAAAGAGGAATGCTTCGAAAGCTTCCGACTGAGGGTTCTGGACAATCTTTACATAAAGAGCCTGTGCGACTGTCTAAAACGCTTGATATCACAGCGGCAATGCTTGAAGAAAATGGTGGACAATACAAAGTAACATTCGGTGATCTCATTGCAGAATCAGACTTTGAAGTTGTGAATCCTGATCTTCATGTATTTACAGTTACGCAGCCAATGACAAGACGCATTGATGCAAGAATTGCAGTAGGAAGAGGATATGTTCCTTCAGAAAGACTAGAGCTAGAGAATAGAACTGCAGAAGAAATCATCCTAGATGCATGTTTTTCTCCTGTTCGCCTCGTGAACTACTTCGTAGAGAATACGCGTGTTGGGCAGGATACTGACTACGATAGGCTTGTTCTTGAAGTGACAACTGATGGAAGAATTACTCCAGAGGAAGCGTTAAACTTTGCCACACAGATTTTAACTGTACATCTTAACGTTTTCCAAGAGCTGCAGTATACACCACTTACTTTTGATGAAATTGAGGAAGAAGAAGACACTGATAGAGATGCTCTTCTTGCGAAACTAGCACTGAAAATTAGCGAAATTGAGCTTTCAGTACGTTCAACGAATTGTCTTGCACAGGCAAATATTGATACTATTGCAGAGCTTGTGGTTATGCCAGAATCAGAGATGCTTCGTTTCAGAAATTTTGGAAAGAAATCACTCAATGAAATTAAAGCAAAGCTTGAAGAAATGGGACTACATCTTGGAATGGATCTCGCGAGATACGGGATCAACCGTGATAACGTAAGAGATATAGTCCAGGAATATCTTAATGAGAAAATGGGGCAAGATCTACAATGAGACATGCTAAAAGGACATTCAAGATAGGCAGAACAGCGTCACATAGACGATGTCTCATCGCGAACCAGCTCAAGTCGCTTGTTGAACACGAGCGAATTGAAACAACTGTTACTAAAGCGAAAGAGCTTCGACGACATGCTGATAGACTTATCACGTATGCAAAAAAAGGAACACTTGCATCTACACGACAAATCATCTCAAAAATGATGGTTAGTTATAATGCTCTTACACCAAAAGAGCAACGAGCTGCAAAAGCTGGTGACACATCAGCGTACAATACTGATAGAAGAGTTGTGAAAAAACTCGTTGACGTTATTGCACCTCGAATGAAAGACAGAGCAGGTGGATATACAAGAATTGTTCGTGTGCAAAGCCGACAAGGTGATGCTGCAGAAACTTGTATCATCGAATTCGTTTAATTTTTTTTGGTGAGTGATTCTCTGTCACTCACCAAAACTCTCTTTACATCCAGTCAAACATCTTTTACAATCCGGCCAATATTTTTTTGGAGATTTTATGACTATACGTGTAGGCATCAATGGATTTGGAAGAATTGGACGTTCAGTATTTCGCTTAGCAGATCAACGAACTGACATTGAAATCGTTGCTGTAAATGATCTTGTACCTCCAAGTTCGCTTGCATACCTTGTGGAGTACGATTCTGTTCATGGTCGATTTGGAAAAAAAGTGACTTCTACAGAAGATGCCCTACATGTGGAGGGGAAAGAAACGAAGGTTTTTGCTGAAAAAGATCCCACTCGGATTCCATGGGGTGACTTGGGCGTCGACTACGTGATTGAATCGACTGGACTATTCAAAACAAGTGAAGATGCGGGAATGCATATCCAGGCTGGGGCTAAGAAAGTTGTTATTTCAGCTCCTGCTAAGGGGGATATTCCAACGTTTGTGCTTGGGGTAAACCACACAAGCTATGACCCTTTGGCACACCACGTCGTGTCAAATGCATCATGTACGACAAATTGCTTAGCTCCGATTACCAAAGTCCTTCTGGATGAATTTGGTATCGAAGAAGGACTCATGACAACAATACATGCGCTGACAGCAACGCAACCAATACATGATGGCCCATCTAAAAAGGACCTGCGGGGAGGGCGAAGTGGTGTGCAAAATATTATTCCAGCCTCTACCGGAGCGGCCAAAGCAGTTGGCCTATGCCTTCCAGAAGTGAAGGGGAAGCTCACTGGAATGGCCTTTAGAGTGCCGACAGCAGACGTCTCTGTTGTTGATTTGACTGTGAGGCTGACTAAATCTACAAATTATGATAGAATATCCGAAGCAATGAAGCATGCATCCGAAAACGAGCTGAAAGGGATTTTGGGATACACTGAAGACCCAGTTGTTTCGACTGATTTCATCGGAGATACGCATTCATCGATTTTTGATAAAAATGCAGGAATAGAACTTTCAGAAACTTTTTTCAAGATTGTATCTTGGTACGATAATGAAATAGGGTATTCAGCAAGACTTCTTGATCTTATACACTATATGGAGACTGCACATAGCTAAAGAACATTTTCAGGCCATGCTAAGCACGATGATTTCTCTGTCTGGTATTGTAGGGCATTGTAGAGATCCAAAATATAAAAATGGCCAGTTGAAAAATATATAACCGAAAACGTAGCGGCTTTTTTTGAAGCCAACCGTAAGAAGGAATAGACACGTGAATTTTACTCGAGATCCAATTATTGAAACAGTTATAACACCTAAAGAAGGATTTAAACTTCAGGTACGACCTAGCAGTGGAGCAGGTGATGATTACCAAGTAGATGCTGTTGAAGTTGTCGCATTTGGCAATGCCTTTTTTTTCAGATCACTTGAAAAGCCCAAAGCATTTCTTTTGCCAATCTCTGACTATGAGATTGTAGAAGTGAAAGAGACGAGGGTTGTTCTTAAAAAAGCTTCAATCGATAAGCCTATCAAGATTGCTGGAGGACGAAAGCAACAACCGAAAGCTGAACCAAAAGAAGAACCAAAGCAAGTTGAAGAAGCAACAAGTAGTGAAGAAAAAGAAGAAGAGCCAGTAAAAAAAGGGAGAAAACGGAAGAAGTCTCGATCCCGAAAAAATAGCAAGCCAGAAAAAAATGAAGGAGAAGCATCAACTCCTGAAGTAGTTGCAGAAGAAGGAACTGAAGCAGCGCCTCCACCTCGAAAGATGAGAGCGCTCATTCCTCCTCCATCTGCGCTTATCTCTGAAAGTATAAGTAAATACAAAGATTCAGTGACGACAACAGAGGAAATGCTTCCAGAAGGTATCGAAGGAAGCACAACCGGTGAGGCAATAGAAGATATGCCAAAGCCAAAAGAAACGCCACAAGATAAAGAAGAAGAGACCCTTGAAGAATATCATCCACAAGAAGATGAAACGTTAGATCAAGGGATTATTGAAGACCAATCAATCGATGAAGACGAAAAATAAGCTAAATCGTTGAAACAATAACGGTAACACGCTAAACTTATGGGCCAGCTCATTTCGAGCTCGGCCATCTATCGCTCGGATGGTGGAATTGGTAGACACAAGGGACTTAAAATCCCTTGGGAGCAATCCCGTGCGGGTTCGAGTCCCGCTCCGAGCAACTAATTATCAGCGGTTTAGGGAGTAAAATTCCACAGACTCCTTGAACCCTTTCTAAAACTCTCAATTTTGTCCAACTCCTGTCCAACTTTTCTCAAACCATTGACTTCTTGAAGAGTTGTCCAACCGTATGTCCTGTCTTTTCTTACCTTACCATCTGATGCATGCTTTTCTGTCTTTTTGCAGCCTATTTTTTCACCTCCAAAACTCTGTACAATAGTGAAATATTGTACAGAAACACACTGATGCGGTATGATGTGGCTTTATACGAAGGTTGGTGTAAATGAAAGATTTTGATGACAACATCAGACTCCCCACTCAAGAAGAACTTGAAGCTATTCAAAAAGAAAATCCAGATGTGAACATCATCCCCATGGATGAGGAGCTTTTTAAGAAGGGGCGCGAAGAGTTTCAACAGAGGCAAAAGGACGAGGAAGAGTTCCCCATCCTGAAAACGACTCCAGAAGGGCTAGACCTCTTTGCTGCTCAACAAGACCTGAAGAAAAGCCGCTCACTTTTCATACAGAAGCTTGAATACACGCCAATCAAGTTTGCTATTGAGGATTGGCTTAAAAATCTTCACGGTGAAACAAGGCGGAATTATGCCTACTACATCACCGACATGATGAAGCGTGAAATCATTCCTGAGTTTGATGGAAACGGTAACGAATTTACGGTGGGTCACTTCAACTATACACCTCACGAGAGAGTCATCGACTTCATTAAAACGATTGAGGACTGGAGTGAAGGGACTAGGCAAGTTCGAGCCGCTTGTTACATCAGTTTTACTTCTTATTTGAGTCGTATTTCTCAGGGGTGGTTCAGAAAAGCAGAGCCTTCAACGCTTGCCTCTAACAAGACCTTCTATTCAGTGAGGGATAAGTGTGAAACCAAAGCTCTTACGCTCCATGAATGGCACAGGTTCATAGATGCGCTTTACAAGATAAATGAACGCGATGCTCTTATTGCAAAAGCCATGCTTCAAGGGGCTAAAAGAGTTTCTGAAGTGCTTTCTTTGAGGCTGGACCAAATAGACTTTGAAAGACGGCTTATCAGCTTCCGTCAGAGCAAGACGGGTGGAACTATTCGAGAAATCCCGATTACCTATCCTGAGTCATTCATGAGAGAACTCACAGCTTACATCGAAAGCACCCAGAAGGAAAGAGGAGAAGGCAAGACAGTTTTTATTACCAATTCAGGAAAGCAGGTGTACCGTACCCAGCTCAATGCGACTTTTGAGAAGGCAAGCGTTATAGCTAGCCTCCCTAAGGTAACTCCGCACGTTTTAAGAGCCTCCTGGGTCACATTAGCCAAAGAGCAGGGCATTCCCGATTCTGAAGTGATGAAGGTGACAGGACATACCTCTTCAAAAATGATTTACGCATACGACAAGACTAGTGCAGTTGAGAACTACTCAAAAAAGTTGGTGCTGATTTGATGACGTAGGAATCCAATGCTTATTTCACCTAGAGAGTACCAGTCCGAAGCTCTAGAAGCTGTCTCAGAGTATCGGGCAAATGGAATCACAAGACAGCTCATAAGCCTACCTACAGGATGCGGAAAGACCGTTGTGTTTGCCCTTCTGGCAAAAGAAATCAATGTCAAAACTCTTGTAATAGCTCATACAGAAGAACTCATCAAACAGGCTGTTTCTAAGTTCAGGGTTGTATGGCCCGAAGTAGATATCGGTATTGTGAAGGCTGAGTCTGATGATACAGATGCGCAGGTAGTCGTAGCCTCTATTCAAACAGCTTCAAAGCCTAAAAGGCTCGCCAAACTCAAAGAGCAAGGGTTTGGGTTAATAATAGTAGATGAAGCCCATCATGCTACAGCCGCTTCATATGCCACGGTAATTGAGGAGCTGGGATTTTTACAGGACCAAACAGACAAGCTTTTAGTAGGTGTAACAGCCACACCAAAACGCAGCGACGGCGTGGGAATTGGGGCTATCTTTCAGGAGATTGTTTTTGAGAGGTCCATGCACACGATGATACGCAGCGGCTACCTCTCTCCTCTAATAGGAAAGCAGGTTTTCACAAAAGTGGAACTTGCTAGGGTTGGGATGAGCAAGGGAGATTTCATTGCATCCGAGCTTTCTAAGGTGGTCAATACTCCAGAGCGAAATCGCCTTATTGTCGATAATTACACCGATTATGCACTAGATAGAACAAAGGCTCTGGCGTTTTGTGTAGATGTGCAGCACGCCAAAGATTTAGCAGCAGCCTTTCAAGAGAAGAGAATATCTGCCGAAGCTGTATATGGAGCAATGTCAGATGAAGAGAGGGCGAAAGTTCTGGGAGGGTTCGCAAAGGGCGACTATTCCGTTTTGACCAATTGCCAGCTTCTTACTGAAGGATTTGATGAGCCCAGCATCGATTGTGTGATTATGGGAAGACCCACGCAATCCACTTCGCTATTCACTCAAATGATTGGACGCGGGACAAGAACCTTTCCACTCAAACAAGACTGTTTGGTGCTTGATTTTACCGATAACGCTACTAAACACACACTGTGTACCTACAAAAACACCCTCGACGGTGCTGTAGCCTCTTTATTTGAGGAAAGGTCGGTTAAAGAGCCTGAGGAATGCAATGAGTCTCTTGAAGGTAAAACAGACGATTCTAGAGACTATGATGCAGTCAAAATTTTAGAGGAACGCATTGAGGAGATATCTTTCTTTGATAGCATTCATTTTGCATGGAATCCAGTAGGTGAATCATGGCACTTGATACTTGCAGCTAATAGAGAAGTTTGGGTTGTCCCTTTTGAAGATGGCTTTTATGTAAAGGCCTACAAAGACAAAGAAATGCATCTTCTTTCCAAGCGGGTTCTTCCTCTCAACTATGCATTGGGTGTTGCAGAGGATTGGGCGAGAAAGCAAACCACTAAGAGTGCATGGGCTCGTAAAGACGCAGCATGGAGAGCCGAACCAGCCACTCAAAAGCAAAAAGAAACCCTTACTAGATGCGGGATTTCCTTTTCAGAAGACATCTCTAAAGGGCAGGCGTCTCAGCTGTTAGATGGGAGATTCAATGAACCCGCCACCATCAAACAGGTTTATTGGCTCAGAGCGAATGGAGTGAACATACCTCACAGCATAACGAAAGTAGAAGCCAGAAGGCTGATAGCTCAAAAGACTCAATCTACTAGCAGATTTTAGAAGGAGAAACAAGATGACAGAATCAACAAAAGAATTAGAAAAGAAGGTGGAGCACCCAAAACCAAAGGCTCCATCAAAAGAAGAAGCAGCCCTGGTGTGCCGATGGTGGGACAGAGGGAAAGAAGCAGACAATGGGCTCAAGGCGGTTATTGATGTCGATGGAGAGTCCATAGGGAGCATCAAATTTGCGTTGCACGGAAAGTCTCCTGAAGACCCAGGGTATAACAACCTACTAAGTGCGAAAATATATGAGACCTTTGGAGTTTACGACAGGAACGCCGCCGGGAATGCTTTTAGCGACTGTGTAAATTGCTTTTTGACTAGTTCTGCAGTGAATGTTGAATTAATGGACTACGATGAAGCCAAAAGGACATTAGAAAGCCACTGCTACAACGTACTGACCCTTTTCCAGGAGTTGAGACCTAAAGATTCCTTTGAGCTTATGATGGTCACCAAAGTGATTATCCTAGACCACCTTTCGACTAAAGAGTTCATAGCTGGTGCATGTAAGGGTTCCGAGGAGCTAAGAACCTCCAGACAATCCCGAGGAATCAAGCTTTCTAGGCTTTTCATGGAGTTCAAGGAGAAGCTTGATAAACACCGAAAACCAGAACAACAAATCCATGTGCAGCACAATCACATTTACAATGAAGGGCAGGCTATCATAGGCTCCAACCTCTCCACAGGAGGGGGTAGGTGAAAATTTGGAAGACAATCTCATGAAGGAGTGAAACATGGTCCAGTGCAAAGCAAAAAGCAAAAGAAGCGGGGTTCAATGCAGAAAACATGCCGTGAAAGGGAAGGCAGTTTGCCGCATTCATGGGGCTTATGCAGGAATCAAAACTCCCGAGGGAATATCTCGCATGAAAGCCTCAAAGATAAAGCATGGTAATTTCACTAAAGAAGCCTTTCAAGAACGTCGGGCATTTAGAGAGCTAATGAAAGAGTGTAAGGATTGTTTGAGCGCGGCCAATGTGTAACAGTTATACATAAGATGTTTATCCAGGTTCTTCGATGGTTTTGTGTGGTTCTTCAAAATTAATCCTAAAATTTTAAACCTATTAAGAAACACTATCAGGAGCAAAAGATGATTTAAGTCGCATCAATCTAAGTCCATTTAATATAACTAATATAGCAACTCCAGAATCAGCTCCTATCGCGAACTCAAGACTGGCCAGCCCAAAAACAGCTAAAACAATAAAGATTAATTTCACGCCCAAAGAAACAGTAATATTTTGCTTGATAATTTGAAGCGTTTTTTTTCCAAGAAAAATAGAGAAAGGTACATTAAGGAGGTTGTTGTTCATTAGCGCAATGTCAGCTGTTTCAATGGCTACATCTGAACCTCCTACTCCCATTGCCATCCCTACGTTGGCAAGAGCTAAAGCCGGAGCATCATTAACTCCATCTCCGACCATTAAGACAGATTTATGTTCTTTTTTAAGTTCATCTATTTTTTCTGTTTTTTCCTGAGGAAGCAGAGCGGCATAAACAATGTTAATTCCGATTTTATTGGCAATGAAATTAGCAGCGTATTCATTGTCCCCCGTAAGTATCGCCGATGTAATACTCATCTCATTCAATATATTTACTGATTCTTCTGCTTCATTTCTTATAACGTCAGAGATTGCTATAACACCTATTATTTGATTGTCTTCTCGAACTATAACTACTGTCTTTCCTTCTTTCTCTAAATCACTAATACTGTTTGAAACATTATCTGGTATCTCAACCCCCATGAATTTAATGTTTCCAATTGCATGTTCTAATCCAGAGCAACTAATACAAGTTGCTTTTCCGCCTTTACCGGCTATATTTTCATATTTTTCCATTACATGAGGAGTTATTCCTTTTTCCTGAACATAATTTAAAATACTCTTGGATAAAGGATGGGAAGAAAATCCTTCAATTCCAGCGGCGTCAGCTAAAACCTCTTCTTCTGTGTGGTCCCCGCAGGAGATTACATTCGTGACATAAGGCTCTCCTAAGGTTAGAGTTCTTGTCTTATCAAACGCTACTATCTTAACTTTTCCAATTTCTTCAAGATGAACACCTCCTTTGATTAAAATTCCACGTCTTGCTGCTCCTCCGATTGCTGACGCTATTGAGATAGGGGTCGAGATTACTAAGGCGCAAGGACAAGCAATGACTAAAAGAACCAAAGCTCTATATAACCATTCAACAAAGATGCCTCCAAATAACACAGGGATAGCGATAAAAACACAAGCTCCAACCACAATTAGAGGAGTATAATATTTAGCAAATTTATCAATGAATTCTTGCGTTGGGGCGCGTGATTTCTGCGCATCTTCAATAAGCTTTACTATTTTATTAAATGTTGAGTCTTTATTTTCTTTCGTAACCTCAATTTCCAAAAAACCATTCTGATTAAGAGTTCCAGAAAAAACAGTATCTCCTTCTCTTTTATCGACAGGGATGGACTCTCCTGTTAGCATCGATTCATCAATTGACGAGCTTCCCTTAATCACTTTTCCATCTAATGGAATCATCTCTCCTGGCTTAACCAAAAAAATATCTCTGATTTTTACTGACTCTACAGAAACCGTCTCTCCAGTTTTCAAAAGAGCTGTCTTAGGAGCCTTTTTTAAAAGAGTTTCTACTGATTTTTTAGATTTTTCTATGCCATAATCTTCGAAAAACTCCGCTAATGAAAAGAAAAAAATAACTGCAGCCGCCTCACCTATTTGATTAATATAGATAGCTCCAAGAGAGGCGATTACGACCAAAAAATTAATATTCAGGAATTTTTGCCTAAATATTCCTTTGATTGCAGAAATCAAGACAAAATATCCACCAGAAAATATGGATAGATAATAAAATAAGAGTGATTCGGTTTTAAAACTTAATAGACTTAAGAGGAAAGCTATTAATATAGCTATTCCAGAAATAAGAGTAAGAAATTTTTTCCAGAAGTTAGTTTTTACCATATCCATGACTACTTTTTTAATGCCTTTCTCTAATGGCTCATAGCATAGAACCCAAAAAATCACAAACTTATTTACAAAGTCATATTTTTCACTGTTGCTACCATCATGAGTATCCGTACTTAACCCACCTTGTTCTGTCAAGAAGGTTAAGTAAATTCAATTCAAAAAAAATTTCTTTTTGAGTTGGGAAAAATGGTGAATTTGCTAGCCCCATAGTCAGAAACGAAGGGGCGATAAGCAAAGAGGGCAAAGCCCTTATAGTACTTATACTATAACGTTGGCCTTTTTTGAGGATTTTCTCTCGGGGACGATATAAAAGCTCGTGTCCTATCTAACGTAAGCTTGTGTCCCATCTAACGTAAGCTCGTATCCTATCTCTTTAAACACTGAAAATCAACGACCCTTCTTTAATTTTCTTTTTTGAGCTGATGTTTTTCCTTTAATGCTCTGCTTGGTCCTGATTTTTCCCTGTTCCATCAAGAATGTGGATGGCTTTTCATATGATTCACCTAGTGAGTAATGGTCTTTTTCTACACATTCCAGAACTTTAGGAGCGTCTCCATCTGCCGACCAACCCTTCAGTACTGCTTCTTTATATCTGATTGGAATATTTGCTTTTACAAGAAGCCTATCCCAATCTTCATCATCAATCTTTATGCACTTGTGTTGATAAAACTCCTTGGATTTGTTAGAGAATTCTTGAAGTAGGGTCATTTGCAAGTAATAGAGAGAGGCGTGGTATTGAGTTGGGGCGATTCCTTTAACAGGAGGCGGTAGCGTAGCCATCGGAATCAAAAGCATTCCTGTGCAATCGACTTCTCCATATGCAACAAGAGTCGGAAGTACTGTTAAAATAAGCCCATCTTCTCTGCCTGTTTTTGGGCTTCTGAAGTGTGTTACATCGATTAGCCTTCCCTTTGTGATACGAGAGTCTTTTATATTCGGGATGTCTAAGTGTTTTAGCGCGTAGAGAATCTCTCTGAGTTCAGTTAAATGTTTTTTGTGAGTTAACCCCATTTCCTCTCCCAAATCAACAAATCCCCCTTCAAATTCTCTAACCCTGAAATCTGCAACCCCTTTTAACTTTTGCTCAATCGGGAGTGAAACAGCATACCGAAGAGCTTTGTGACCAACTACCGTGTTAATCTTTCCTACCCCTCTAAAAACTTTGTCGTGAAGGGTGGTTGGCACTAGTGGTATGTCAATTGTCCCAACGATATCTATCCCCTTGACAAGATTGATGACGCTGAGATTTGAAGCGGCGTCTTTCTTTGCGCTGATGATTGAACTCAGAGTTTCAAATGTTGGTTTGACAGTGCAGGGAGGGTATTTTCCGTCAAAAGTGATTCTCTTTTTTACCTTATCTTCCCAAAGAACCCTGGCAAATCCTAAGAAAGCAGCTGAATGAAAAAAATGTTCCCCCTCACCCCTTTCTTTAGTTTGGAACCAAAATTCGGAAGCAGCACTAATACCTATTTCTTTGATTTTTCCCGCTTGCTCTTTTCCTCTCTTTCCTGTTGATTCTATGAACTTAAGATAGACCTTCAGTGGCTTGAAAATGTTTTTTTCATCAAAACACTCCCTGTCTGCATTAGGACTCTCTAGTTCGATAATATTTAGCACTGAATCCCCCGCTCCGTCTTCTTTAGCACTTTGGTTTAATGATTCTTCGGCATCTTGCATCCAAGAAATCGGGAAAAGTTTATCCCCCATGTCATTAAACGCATTGCATATTTCGCGTGCCAATAGGTCAATTGACGAGGAAGGAACTTCTTTGGTTTTGTGTTCATTTTCGAGAACTCGTCTAGACAGGTCGTGGTGAAAAGCTAGCGGGTCTAGCGACTTAATGGCTCCGAAGAAGCTCCTAATGAGCTGAAAAAGAATATGTGGCGGAAGAGACTCTTTTGATGTTTCAAGCTCAATGCATCTAAGTATGTGTGCCAACTCTACAGTTTTTGCTCCATAGATGTGTTCGTATATTTTTTTTGACTTTTCATCTATTGCAATGAATCCGTAAGTCTCAATAGTGCAACTTTTCTCCGCATTATTTGAGGCCATCATATTTCCCTCGTTTCAGGGGTTTTGTTTCTTTACTTGCAATGATAGCCTGCATTTCAACGTATTCGTTGATAGATATGGTTTTAAAATCTTCTCCACAGTTAGCCCCGAGCATATGCAGGGTTCTTTTATTATCTGTTTTATCAAAGCCTAAAACAGTTCTACATCCAGCAGCAAATGCACCTGCTCCTCGGATGGATTCAATAGACAGGGCTTCTTTTTGCTGAGATGAAGATTTGCGTAAGTGCTGGATAAATAATAAAGTAGGGTTATTGTTAGACCCTTTTTCAATTCCAAAAAGCATATTGGCTTGTAGATGCATTTCGTTTGCAGTTGCATTGCAGTTTTCATCGTAAGAAAATGCCTTAGAAAGAGTATCAACAACGAGAAGTTTGGGACGTAGTTCTCTACATAAACCGGCTATACTATTTCCAGCCTCAGTTCTCGTGATATTTTTATTTCGATTGGATACTAATAAAGGAGAACTTCCATGGTGTACAAAAAGATTGCCCTCAAGCTTTATCTGCTCCTCAGCATTTAGTGCAAACTCGCTTAACCTGTGCAGCAACACACTAATAGCATCTTCAAAGGACAGAAATAACACGCTTCCTTCGCAGCTAGGTTTAAAAACATTTAGTAAAGTGCTCCCCGTGGCGACTGATACTGCCGCATTGAGTGCAAACAAACTTTTCCCTGCTTTTGGTCCACCACCTACAATTACCGATTCTCCTTTTTGCATTAGTCGTCCTTGTTTCCCTGAAAAGATTTTTGTATTTTCAATGATTTGGGGAAGAGCTTCGAATAAGTGTTCAGGTTCCGGCACATCTGCGAGATTTTTAATTTTGTAGTAGGCCAACCATTCCTTGATAGATTTTGCCTCTACGTTGATAGGGTATGATTTTCCAACTTCAGGTGTTATATGGATTTCTGTATTGAGCTGGCCAAGTACATCTCCTAAAGAGAAACCGCAAATGGACACCAAGTCATTGAAATCATCTGCTTTAGTTTCTTCTAGGAGGTTTGCAGAACTAAAGTCGGGAATAGAATATGAAAAGGGAGGGTCTATTTGCTTTATTGCATTCATAGCAGCTTCGCTTTTGTCAAGTGCGAGCTTGATAAGAATAGATGGATATTTTTTGCGAATAGCGGCAACGGCGGCGGCGATGTTACCTGCTGAACCAACGGAAGCCACAGCTACCTTCTTTTCCAGCGCTTCCCAGATGGTCATAGCTGTGGCAACCCCTTCCGCAATGTACACCTGGCTACTCTTTATGATATCTCCGAGGAGAAAAAAGCTGCCTTTGTAAGAGCTGCCCTTTAGAAAAAACTTCCCGTGCTCACTTATAAACTGCATAGTCTGTAGCTCTCCTTCCAGATTATAGAAAGGAACGACCAAAGCATGATTGTCGCGGTCATCCTTTCCGAAGCGAACTCCAGGAGGCTTAGAAATTTTCTTTTTTGAAAGGTAAGGATGCTCACCTGTTTCCGAACACCTCCTCCATCGCACATGAGCAGAAGTACTAGAAGACTCTGTATTGGAAGTGTAAGCAGGTTTTGATGTCGACCTTGTTTTATTGTTTAAAGAGAGATGATATGGCTGAAATTGCGCTGCTAATTGCTCTATTGCATCTCGAAATTCGATGCCGAAAGATTTCGCATAAAGGTCGATTAGGTCCCCTTTCTCTCTACAGTTGTGACAGATATAGGAGTGGTTCTCTTGGCTGATAGCAAGACTTCTCCGATTATCTCCCTGATGGATAGGGCAGTAATCTCTGATTTCTTTTCCTGAGATTTGCGGAGAGCTTTTTGAATATGCAATTAAACGTAAAAGTTCAGTTGGCTTTATGAGACCATTTAGTTCCTTGGCATCCATAGATATGCTCTATTTGTCCATTCGGTAAGTTTTTGAATGCTGGCGCAACCACGTAATTAGAGAGTTCACGGGATAGCACACTCGTCGACCGATGAAAAATCGACCTTCTGGACCAGTTCCTTGAGAATCTGCATTGGCAATGCTTTTGGGAGAGATTCCTCCACCAGTAAATTGTTTGACTTCGGCTCTAGCTACTGCTGATGATGGCCATCTGGCTGCCATGTCACTAAAAATATCCTTTTCCACGATATACCTTTGGGTAATGCTTTTATTTCTCCACCCTAGGATTACTCTGGACACCTAGGGATTCATTTGAGCACTATGATAAGGTATGATTTTGAGAATGAAGAAAGAGTGTAAGTTTATAAAAGACGTTTTGAAGTTCCCTAGAGAGAAAAAAATATGCGTGAAACTTTATTTTTTTCTTGCGGGTGTAAGTTTAGGTTTCTTTTTTCGGGTACTTCCACCTTTAGGACATTCAGGATTTACTTTTTTAATCCAACCCAAGAGAGTTCGTGGGCGATAGAGCGTGAAGACCCCAGGAGCTTTCTGAAAAGCTCGCCGAAGACTTTTAATTGAGGGGGTATCGAGTATTTCCTGATGACGCATCTTATTGGGATAAGCGCGTTTTAATAAAGCTTCTACTCGTCTTTGAAGCAGAGCTTCATGGTAAGACGTTAAATAAATGTTGCTATTTCGGAGTATCTTATTTGTAGGGGAAAAGAGGTCGAATAACTCTAAAAGATTTAAGGGTAAATATTTCAAGAATCTGTATGTCACACGTATATTTTCTTCAGCAAGCCATTGGATGTATCTGCAGCAGGGGAGGTGTAAATTATCTCCTAGAAATTCTACTTCTAAGAAGTTGTCTTCCTGCATTTTTTTACAATATTTGATGAATTGGAGAGTAAGCCCAACTGCTCGACTTACTTTTTTCTCTTCCTTCAAATCAACCGCTGGAATCTCACCGTCCAAAATCTTCTTTAGTCGGGAAGGGTCAATAGCACCGGCAAGAGCCCCAAACTCATCAGGGGTCCATGCATCAAGAGTAAAATAGCTTTTGTACTGTTCTTCTTCTGTTTGGTAAAGTGTTGAGAAAAGAGTGGAATCCGTGTCAGCTATCTGCATTAACAGCCTCTTCAACATCGATTTGAGATAAGGACTCTGCTAGCTTTTGCATAGCCTGCTTTTGAGCATTGGTATCGCCCTTCACATATCTAAAGACCATAGCGGGCGTTTTCCATCCGAAGATTAACTGCATATCTTTTACAGAAATGCCATTTCTAGCTGAAAATGTTGCGGCCGAATGCCTGAGTGTATGGAAAGTTACCTGGTCCCTCGGTCCTCGATTAGCATTCAATTCTAGAGCATTTACCGCTGTTTTAAATGCACTTGGGGGTTCTCGAAAGGGAGTGCCATCTCTTTTGACAAAGACATATGCTCCAACAGGACCTGGAGCAATATATTGAAGGAGTTCTTTGAGAGAATCTCCTAGATACAACTCTCTGCTTTCTTTGTTCTTGGTATCCAGGAAAAGTACTCGTTGTCTTTCAAAGCATACGTATTCAAACTTCAGATTGGCTGCCTCTGAGAAACGGCATCCTGTGAATGCACAAAACTTGGTAATTTGATAAGCAGGCTGGTCAATGATTGCTAATCGGTCTAAAATGCTTTTGAGTTCTCTAGGAGTAAGCACGCGTGTTCGTGTGTTATTGACTTTCTCCATTTCCACGTAAGCCGCTGGATTGTCTCCTGCTTTGACAAGCTTTCTCCTTGCTGCGTATTTCCATATCCGAAAAAAGGTCCCGACAGCATATTGTTGGGTTCTGGGAGAAAGCCCTTCTACCCTCATGTGATTAACTAGCACATCAATGTCGTTATGCGTAATGGATTTTAGAGGTTTACTTCCCATCAAAGGGCATATTCGCTTTTCAAAATGGGCGACTTCCTTCTGCCAAGAAGATGGTTTGATTCTATCCTTAAGAAATTTTTCATAATCTCGTTTCCAAAACTCTTGTAGAGTCAATCCCTCAGCTTTTTTTGCGAGAAACGCTTGCTGTTGAAGAAGTCTTTTTTCTTTGAGAGTGCTTGGTCCTATGCCTAGACGGTGATTCTTTTGCAGTTCAGCCAATACAGCAGCGGCGCGCTTCTCTGTCCAGTTAAAGCATTTTTTCTTTCCCTGTTGGTCGACCTCTTCCCAAGATTCTCTTGCCCATCCAAGGGCTTCCTGGACCATTTTCCCGTTGAGTTTATAAAATATAGTGTAGTATCTATCTGGCTTGACACCGTGTTTTCGAGAAGGATGTTCTCGATAGCGCACACCTTGGAATTTTGATTTAACCCATTTCATTGAGAACTCGTTGTCATAAAGTTGTCCAACCCCTGTCCAACCTTTTTGATATGAAATAGCGGGTTAAACTGGGATGTTTTGGGAAGAGAAATTAGACGTAAATACTTTATTAGTCAACAGGTTAATGGTTTTTTGGGAAGGTTTGGGAACAACTAAAAATGGGACTTAAAATCCCTCGGACATTGCGTCCATGCGGGTTCAAGTCCCGCTCCGAGCAATTTCATAGAGAGGAGTGCGTAAAAATGTACTTCTCAAATTATCTCAAAAAAACTTCTAAAATACGCAATTCTTACGTACTAGACTGCATGAACCCAGCTGCACTGCTGAATATTTTCTCAGCTCCATGTTATTTTGCTGTGACATTTGTGACGCGCGTGACTCATGGGAAACTGCTGTTACAAATCTTGGTTTTTGTCACATTTCAAAATGACAAGTAGTTGACCTAAACTTAGCAAAATCTTAATGTTTGCTTATTTCTTGTGAGGGCATATGTTAAAGTGTAGGTTTTTTTCTTCTTTGATCCTCTTTTTGCTTTTACCTTCTCTATTGATATATCCACTGGGAAATCCGAAGACCTCTATTGCGGAGTTAGGAGCTAAGAAAGAGTATACCTCGCTTACATATGATAGCATTTTACAGCTCCTAGAAGAGATTGAAACAGGAGCTTTGAAAAATAAATGTTCGCTTGATCAGTTATGGAAAATCAATCGCTTCATCGCGCTTTTAGCATATGAAGGAATGCGTTCGAATGATGCCTCAGCTGAAATAGCGCTCAATCAAGACATCTTGTACCTCCTGTATGACGAATCACCGTTTTACTATGCCTCGTCAACTGATCTAAGTAGGGACTTTTATTTCGCCAGGACTCTTTCACATGACACTCTTCGTGAAAATATTCAGCAGTGCGGCTGGGTAAGCAAGAAATGGAAAAGTACGAAGAAATTCGTAAAGAAACACAAAACGGCAATCATTGTTGGAGCGGTGATAGTAGTAGCTGCGACTGTAGTGGTGGTCGCTGTTTCAGCGTCATCGGCAGCAGCAGCTGCGGCAGGAGCTGCAGGTGCAGCCGCCGCTTCAGATTCTAAACCAAATGAGTCGCCTTCACTATCGAAAAAAGAAGAGTCTCCTTCACTACTTCTAGAACGTGGAGAGGAAACGCTTGTTCAAGAAGTTATTAAGGAAAAGGCTTCCTTGGTAAAAGAGGTTGTTTATGAAGATGTAAATGGCAACTCATCTTCACAGGAAGACCCTATATCTCTTGCTGAGAAAGGAAGGGAGGTTGGAGCCCACCTTGCACACCAGGTCTTTGATGAAATAGCAGAGTACGTAAAATTAGGTCCTGAGTTTATTGAAGAGGTAAAAGAACTTGGATCAAAATTACTGCCTGAGGGGCTGTTATGTGAAAATAATGAGCTGATAGGGAATGCAGTAGAGAATTATGAAAAAAATATAGAAAAAGGCCATGAGGCAATAGATAGAGCATTCTCCACTGATCAGGCCGAGTTCTATACTAAAGAGGCTAAGAAGAGCGCGTTTACAGATCAGTTTAGTATTGGTATAATGCCTCTTCCTGGTTGTTTTAATAGTATGTTTAAGAATGCTTCTCATTTCAGGAAAGCAGGGAAAGTTCTAGATAGGGCTGGATTTACCAAATCAGGAAGGGCATTGATGAAACATGGATATCGAGAAGGGAGTGTTTTTCCGAAGCCGCTAGGAAATCCTGAACAGATTAATAGACAGGGGCAGGTGATTCTTGAAGAAATTTTAAATGATCCAAATAATAAGGTGTATCGTATGTCTGATGGAAGTTTAAAGGTATATTCTTCAAATGGTCGGGGTGCAGCTTTTAAAAAAGATGGAAGCTTTAATGGTTTTAGAGAGCAACAATATGAATAAAAAATTTACAATAGAGATGTGCAGCGACTTAGACTATGAAGGCATGGTGATCACAATTAATCATGATATGGAGTCAATAGCATCACTCAATTATGATAAAGGGATAGACAAACTGGAAGTTACAATCCATCCTCTTCAAAAAGGTATATCATTCCTTTTATCTGATTTCCTAGAAGTTGTGGAAAAAGCGAAACATCTTGCAATTAAATGCGCAGAGGAAGATCTCAAAAGAGATCAAAATATTTAGTAGTTAGTGAGGACTATTTCTCTCAACCGCTTTTTTCTTTAAAAAACATACTAATAGTTTTTGTACTGCGTAAATAGTGCGTAATTTTTTGTGTTTCTCATCATTTATTCTCTGAATTTCAATGCAGTAGCTAGAAATATACAAGGGATTGTATATCCCTCGGACATTGCGTCCATGCGGGTTCAAGTCCCGCTCCGAGCAATTTCATTGTACAAAGACTTAGATTGAATACTCTTTGAGTTTCAAGGAAATACAAATGAAAATAGTTTTTTTGTTGTACGAGGAAATGACAGCTCTAGACTTTGTCGGTCCTCATGAAATTCTATCAAGATTGCCACACGTAACATCGCTTCGTGTTGCAGTAAAAGCGGGTCCAATACGTACTGATTCCGGTCTTGTGCTGCATGCAGACCTTTCATTATCAGATGCACGTGAGGCAGATATACTTGTCATTCCTGGAGCTGAGAATGCGACCTCTCTCAAAACTCACCCTCATATTCTTGCGTGGATTAGGCAAATTCATCAAACGACAACCTGGACAACGTCTGTATGTACTGGTAGTTTAATTCTCGGTGCTTCGGGCATATTGGATGGGATAAAAGCAACAACACACTGGGCTGCGTTTGAACGTCTCCACTCGTATGGGATTAAGCCAACAAGAGCGCGTGTTGTTGAAGATGGAAAAATTATGACTGCTGCAGGGGTTTCGGCGGGTATTGACATGGCGTTAGTTATAGCGTCAAAAGTCGTTGGACCGGAATTTGCACAAACAATGCAGTTAGCTTTAGAGTATGATCCAAATCCTCCCTATGATACAGGGTCTCCTGAAAAGGCTCCGAAAGCGCTTAAAGACAAATTAGCACGTCGAATGCAATCAATATTTGAAAAATAGACTTTTCAGACAAAATACAATTATCGGAGTCTAGTGTTTCAGATATCTAAGGGTGAAAGTTCTCTTTTTGGATGCTTTAGCTTATAAAGAACGTGAAATGAAAATGGGTGGTCCTTTGGTAGTTTTGGATGGTAGAAGTCATCTTTGGGGTTGTGTGTCATTCCTAATTTTTTCATGAGACCCCAAGAACGCGTGTTTTCTGGCGTGGTGAAAGAAACAATTTCTTTTAGCTTCAAGGTGTTGAAGGCATAGTCTAATACTCTCGATGCGGCTTCGTACGCATAGCCTTTTCCCCAGTGTTCATATGCAAGGCGCCAACCAATTTCGATGCATGGAGTGAAAGGAGCTGAATAGTCATGATAGTGCAATCCAACAAATCCAATGAAGGGGGCTATTCCGACTACCTCAACAGCCCAAAGGCCATACTCTTTTTCTTGAAGTTCGTGCTGAATCTTTTCAGCTAATGTGTTGCTTTCTTCCTTTGAAAGCGTTGAAGGAAACCACTCCATAACGCGAGAATCTGCATTCATCTTTGCAAAGAGAGGGAGGTCGCTCTCTTCCCATTGACGCAATAAAAGTCTTTTTGTTGAGAGAGTTGGTGCTGGCATTCATACCTCATATGCATTTTACAGCCGTGTATTTACGCGCTTTTGCTGAATAGATATTTGGATTCTAGACGGTGTCATCTGATATCCTCTGGACAATCTATTCTACAAAAAGTATAGGCATTGTATCAATACACACATTGAACGTCTTGATAAAAATAGATGAAAAAATTTCATATTCTATTCTCGTTTGTATTGCTGTTTTCAATTTCATTAGATGCTCGAAAGGAAGTCGTTTTAACTCTGCCGAAGTCTGGAACGCATTACCTAAAAAAAATACTTGAGCATATAGATGAGTGCAATGTACTTGCTCCAACGACTCCCAGTTGGTTTCATCAAGCGTATGCTTTATATGCAGCTGACCCTCAAATTATTGTTATGGGCCATTGTGAACCACTTGTCATGCATCTTCTTCCAGAGAGTGAAAGAGTTCTCCTCCTCATTCGTGATCCAAGAGACCTTGCATTGTCTGCAGTGGATTATATTGACAATAACGGTTTAGCCGTATGGCCAGGACTTCAAAAAGTATTGAATGAAAGGCAGTGGGAGGTTCTTTCCAAAAAAGAGAAACTTTCTCTTATTCTTGATGGGTATTATGATGAAAGGAGAGCTTCTGTATTCAATTTCTATGAAACAGCTATTCGTCTGTTGCGACGAAATGATTGTGTTGTCATAAAATATGAGGCGCTTTCTCCAGAATGTAATTCGAGTGAAGCACTAGAAGAAACTGTACAAAGTATTGGGTGCTTTTTTGGGGTATCAATAGATTCGTATTCAGCTGAAAAAATAGTTCGAAGTAGTTTTAAAAATTCAACAAGTCAGACTTTGCATGTGGGGAAATCTTTTAGGTATAAAGATGAAAACAGAGAGATCATTGAGTACTTAGAGAGTAAATTATCAAAGTATATTCGCTACTTCAAATATTCATTTTCTGCTTTTTCAGAAAAAGAAGTGTTTTTCGATAAAACAGAGAATCATGAAGCTTTGTTAACTAAAAATTCAATTTGAGTTGAAGTAAAAGTTTCATTGAGTAAAGATATGAGAAACATTTTTTACGACACTATTGGAGTTTGGATGAAACGATTAACCCCTTTGTTTTTACTTTTTTTTGCGCCTGTTTTTGCAGACCATTCGCAAGAGATGTACTCTTCATCAAAAGAAAACACACACTGCACAGAGCAGAAGTGTGGAGCAACAAATGCATTGTGCCCGCCACCACAAACAGCTGCATACAATGCGCCTGTTCTGTTAGGGCTTGATGACTCGTGGGATGTTTCTTTTAATGGAAGTTTTGTGTACTACCAAGCAATAGAAGAGAACCTGAACTATATCTCTTCAACAACATCAACGCTCAACCAACTTGGTTCTGGAGAAACCCACGAATCTGCTTTCGGAGATGTGGATTTTGATTACAAGCCGGGTTTTACTGTTGGTCTTGCGGGCACATTTGGTTGTGATGAGTGGACTGTTTCTCTGGACTATTTCCGGTTTCATGCACAGCCAAGCTCAAACAGGTTTTCACAGACTGTTGTTGCAAATCCTGACTCGGATTATCAAGCAAATCTGTTTTGGAGTGCAACTGACGATGGACACGATGCTGATGAATTTGATACTGCGCTAGATCAAGGAATGCATGTCACAGCAAGCTCTCGATGGAATCTTGATATTGATATGATTGATGCAAGTCTTGGTCGAACATTTTTTGTTGGTCAAAGATTGCTATTCCACCCATTTGTTGGCCTTCGTGGCGGTTGGATCGATCAAAAGTATGATGTTAACTACGTTGGTGAAAACACAACAACAAGTCTCCTATTTACGCATGCATCAACAAATTCGACTGACTCATCTGCGATTGGATTTAGAGGTGGTCTAGACACAACTTGGAATTGCTGCTGGGGATTGTTCCTCTTTGGTGATATGCATGGAAGTATTCTGTACACTCGGTATAAAAATATTCGATCGAATCAAACAATGTCGGAAACAGAAACTGGAACAGGAGACCTTGTTCGGACTGATATTTATACATCACCAAGCCGTAGCATGAACGTGCTTCGACCGCAAGCTGATATGTCAATGGGATTAGGTTGGGCTGACACTCTGTATGATACAGTGTATCTAGACCTTCGAGCAAGCTGGGATATGCAGGTTTTTTGGGAGCAAAATGTCTTTCAAAAATTCTATGACAACTCTCAAGATCCTACAGCTTTTAAAGGAAATCTGTATCTGCAAGGTCTTTCAGTGAGTGCGCAATTAAGCTTCTAAACGCTGCTTTTCTGAACACATTTGTACAAGAGGTTTGAAGTATTTTCAAACCTCTTGTTTTTTCAGAATAAAATTATATCCTATAGATTTCATAATTAATAAATAATTATTTACGTATTTTTTTTATACTTTATTTTATGTATACTGATGTCAAATCCGAGAGGTGAATATGGCAGCAGGAGCTACTTTAAATACGACTCAATCAATGCTGTGTCGTTACGGCGGGTTTTATGCTCGGGATGACTATGAAGAGGTGACTCGAAGAGAGCTTTCTTCACATGAACGTGTACCTGTAACGTATTCCGTTAAGACTGAAAGCAAAACAAGTGCTCTTGCATGGCGTATTTTTTCAACACTTGTTTTTCCTATCGCCATTTACAACTATCTACACTCTCTTGCTGGTCGTATAGCTATTTTGCCTTCATCAAGTCCTGAACTTACGGGCTTGCCTGCGCATGCGCCTGACGGATGGCGAAGTGGAATACCTTTAGATGGTGAATGGAAGTACAAGCGGATAACCATAGAGGTTGATGGGAGCGAGATTGATGCCATGATTGTTGGAAAACCAGACACATTTGATAATGGGCGCTGGGTACTGCGATCAAATGGAAATGGGGAGTTTTATGAGGCGAGTGCTAGGTATGACAGTGATTTCAAGCGTCTTGTTTCTGAATTGAATGCAAATGCAATTCTCTTTAATTATCCAGGTGTAGGATCAAGTGCAGGTGCTCCAAGTAGATATGCGATGAAAAAAGCGTATAGGGCGATGCTTACATTTCTTGAAGATAAAGAAGATGGAATTGGTGCTAAAGAAATTATTGGATATGGGCACTCTATTGGTGGGGGAGTCCAGGGAGATGCACTCAAAGATCGTGAATTACGACCTGACATTAAATACGCATTTGTGAAGAGCAGAACGTTTTCAGGGCTTTCTGATGCAGCATCTGATCTTACTCACCGAATTCTTGGTTCTCTCGTCTGGCTGTTAGGATGGGACATGCGTTCAGATGATTCGTCAAGAACATTGAATGCCCCGGAAATCATTTTACAAACTGCAAGAGTTGGGAGATATGTTGAGCTAGAAGATAGTACTCCTATCCAAGATGATGGAATAATTACGAAAGAGGCATCACTTGCAAAAGCGCTCCTCGACGGGCCGCATGCATTTAAAAAAGAGAAAGTGATTCTAGGCATGCCTGAGAAACACAATGACTCGTTACGAGATCCAGCTTTTATTGCCAGAAAAATTGCTGAAGTTCGCTTGAGAGCATAATACGAATACAGTTTTTTTCCAGAATGGCACAGGTATAGTGTATTCCTGTTTTATTCTGGAAAATGGCATTGCATTTTTTCCTGCTGAGTGTTGAAATCGTATGGAAAACGGGGTTTTCATGCACTGCGTGTATTTGATTCTTTTCAAAAAACTCTGTCTCTTTTTTCTATACAGTCTGTGCATGTGCATGCCAAGACTGGTGACATGTGAAAGTACCTACGCCATTGCGTACAAGCACTCATCCGATACGCATACAAATTTTCACCTGTTTGGTATGCGGTGTAGTGGAACAAACTATACGACACATCTTCTTCGGCAAAATTTTCCAGAGCGAGACGTGTGTTTTGATATTTCATGGAAGCATTTTCCTCCCTGGATACACGTTGATGGAATAAGCTATCTTGAAGAGAATGGGCAAAAATTTCTTTCAATGCAGAACAAGTATCTTTTTATCGTTGTTGTGAGAGATCCGTTTGATTGGGTCCGCAGTTTTCGTGTGAATCCATACCATATTTCACGACGTGTTGATAGATCGTCATTATCCTCTTTTATACACGCGCCATGGTATTTTGATAGGTGTCCTGATGATCAGCACCCAAATGGCGGGTGTTTCAAAAATGTTATTGCCTTGAGAACAGCTCGACTAAAAAACATCCTTTCGATGTGTGATCTCATGGATAATTTTTACATGGTTCGGTACGAAACAATACGGGATCACCCTGAGGAAGTTCTGAGAGAAATAGCGTCACTCTTTTCAATTTCAATGGAAGAGACCTTTGTTCCTTTCACCAGAATGGTTCGAGGAAGAACAGGTGTTACGGAAAAGCCATTTTCTGTGACAAAATATGACCCTGTTTCAGAAGAGGATCGTGCGTTTATACTGCGGTATTTAGATCCTGATCTTGAACGGTTTCTTGGATACGAACTATAGACGTTTTTATCGTGTAAAAAAAAGGTGTCTGCTTTTCTTTTTTAGAGTATGCCAAGAAAAGGCGAAAAGTTCTCTCCAGCTACGGAGCGCTTTTTTTTGCATAATAAATTGAGGAAGCCGTAACAGTGGTACACGTGAGGTAGATGTTCTTTTCAGTGCATAGTAATGATCATAGAATTCAGCAAGAAGAACGGAGCGTTTTCTGTTGTGATACAGCATATATTTTTTTTCGAAAGGAGTTCCTTGATGCTTCTTAAATCGTGGAATAGAGGCAAATTGGTGTCTTTGAAGATAGTGCAGGGGGGCGTCAATGATTGATCGAATACGAAGTCTTTCTGCCTCTTCAAAAAAAAAGTCCCAATCAAGTTGAGGGTGTGTTTCAACTATTTTTGTTGCATCGGCAACCCATCGTATAAGCGGGAAGGGACTGAATTTTGTCCCATGAAACAGTGTATGCAGCAGATGGTCTTCGATGGACACCGGCACATTTTTTGGAAAGCTTGCTAAGAGCTCATCAAGTCCGCTTTCCTCTAATGCATGCCAATGCAGGTCAATAATATTTCCATCGGGATGTTTTAAGAGAAGTGCATGGGTACGTCTAATAAATCCATCGATTGTTTCTTTGGTTATTCCTTCAGTTGAAATCCAGCCTGCATCAAAGAGGAGGCATGCTGCTTTTTTTGCATCTTGTAGTGGAATCAGAACGTCAACGTCTCCAATGACCCGGGCACCAATGTCTTGATACACATCTTTGAGCAGTGCAGCTCCTTTAATAAATGTAGATGGGATGTTGTGTGATGCCAGGAGTTCGGATACGCGGTTTGCTGCGGCAATAAGCCGGCTATTGAGAGCCCAGGTATGCTTGTATATACTTTTTGGGATGTGCAGCGTCTCACCATGTGCTGTACGCATGTTTTGATAGACAAGCGGTAACAGCGAATAGGAGACAGGATCCATATCTTGAAGGTCTGTATGCTTTGTGAAAATATTCCACGCTTTTTTTGCGCTCTCTTTTTTCAGCAGGCCTGCTTGAAGTAGAAGAAAGTGATGCGGTGTTGGGTATGAATTGCTTGTCACGATACAGTTCGCCTCTTTGTAAGATTTTCATGGAGCACTTTTAGGTAGGAGGATCTGTCATATGCATTTTTTTGGCGGCCCATGTTTGTCTTATGGATTCTTCTCTTGAGGAGGGGCTCAGGAAGCAGAATATGTGGGATCTCTACTGCTTGCGCTCGCATATACCAGTCTATAAATTCGCCTACCCGGTTTTCCTCAAAAAAAGGACCGACGTTTTCCCAATGTGTTTTGTGCATGAGGAGTGTGCCTGCAATAAATCCAGGTTGTTTTTCTGTTGGGCAGACAAGTTTTTCTGCTTCCTCTTTTGAAAGGGTTGGGCAGAGAAACTGTTGGCAAAAAGTAAAACAGAGAGGGTATGAAGAATGTGAGCGTATGGCATCCACTTGCAAACGCAATTTTTCTTTTTCCCACACATCATCTGCATCAATAAATGCGTAGAGCTCACCCTTTGCGTGCGCGATCCCTGCATTTCTTCCGGCTCCAAGGCCTTTGTTTTTTTGATGTATGACAGTTATATACTTTTCATATTCTCCAAGAATCTCTGCAGTCTTGTCTGTTGAACCGTCGTTTACAACAAGAAGCTCCCTTGATGTATACGTTTGCGTAAGGACAGAGTCTATAGCTTCCCTCAGATATTTTTCACCGTTGTAGACAGAAAGGAGTACACTAACAAGCATGTGGCTTACTCCGTCTTTTTTGCAGAGAGTCTTTCAACGAAAGCAGAATGTCTTTGTGCAGTGATGTGTAGTCGTCTGAGAGATTATTTTCATGAATTCTTCGATGAACAAGGACCTCTTCAAGGTGGTGGAGTTTAACTCCTTGTTGTTTTGCATTCACGAACCAGGAAACGTCACTTGCAAGAGGAAATGCTTCGTTAAACCCTTCTAAAAAAGCGTTCTTTCGTATCATGAGTGCGCTCGGTAAATAGCCTGGTTGAGGCGAATGAAGAAAGGCTTCTTTGAGCCATGATGGTTTTTTAGAACCTTCTTCTAAAAACATCATTTGTTTTCCTATGCATGCATCAAATTCTGGATGTGCTTCAAAAAAAAGGAGTTGTTTTTCAATCTTATCTTCTACCCATACATCGTCATGATCGAGAAATGCTATGAAATTCCCCTGTGAGAGCAGAAGGCCGTCGTTTCTTGCTTTCGTAACATTTGCGTACGGTTTTTTTATATAGCGAATCTTTGGAAAAAGGGACTGTACTTCAGCCAAAGGAATTGTGGATCCATTGTCGATAACTAGGACTTCCCATGGAGGAACTGTTTGTGCAAAAACACTCTGTAACGCCTCTTTTAAGTGGGGTATGTTATTATGTGCCGGAATGATAACACTCACAGTTTGAGACTGCATAGATCCTCTTTTTTGCATTTCTGATAGGTGAAGATATATTTTTTTGTCATATGTGCGTCAAGAAAATGTGTTTCAAGTGTTCTTTTTCCTGCGTCACCCAGTTTGTTTGCATACGATGGATTTTTTAGTAAATGTGCTGTTTTTTGAGCAAGTTCTGTTGGACACTTTGGAGGAACAAGAAGTCCATTATTTGTATCAGTTACTATTTCTTTAAGGCCATCAATATTGCTTGCAACAATCGGTTTTGCTCGTGACATAGCTTCTAATGCAACAAGTCCAAATGGTTCAAATCGGGAAGGAATGAGTACGATTTCTGCTGCATCTATGTGTGACGTCACCCTTTCTGGATGAACGCCTCCAAAAAAAGTGACGTTTTTTTCAAGATGAAGAGAGTGAGCAAGTGCTTTTAAGTTTGCTTCCTCCTCTCCTCTCCCAACAATGGAGAGTGTGAGTGTAGGATACTCCTGTACAAGATGTGCAAATGCTTCGAGAGCAATGTCGAATCCTTTTTGAATATGGAGACGTCCAAAAAGAAGGATATTCCCACGTGTATTTGCCGAAAAGGGTGCAGTCGATGGAGATATCCCATTGTATATGACAGAAGTGTGTGGATGCGTCAGTCCATGTTTTTTTATATTTTCTTTGGTTGCAGTCGAAACAAAAACAACGTGGGCTGCATGCGAAAAGAGCTGCATACAGTTCGGGCCAAAGTGATGGTGTTTTTCAAAGAGTGTATGGATTGTGAGAAGAAAGGGGAGGTCTAACTGATTAAGCACTCGTTTTTGGAAAAATGCTAAAGGTTCTCTCATATCGTGAATATGTACGATATCTGGCGCAAATGTAACGAGAAAAGAGCAGAGCTTTTGGAGAAGTGCGTTTGTGCCAAGCAGCCTTTTGAACGTGTCTGTAAATGGGAAATAGATATATTCAACGTCATCTATCTTTTTTTCCTGCACATTTTTTTGATGATGAAGATCTGCAAGCACGCACACTGTATGTCCTTCATGTAGAAGTCTTTTTGCAAGTGTGTGTACATGTCGCTCTACTCCTCCTAGCACTGGATATGTAGAAAAGCTCCAGAGAAGGACTCTCATACATTCTCTCCTGGTGATACTGCTTCGTATTGACTTTGTAGAGCATGTGCATACTCTTCTTCAAAACGGGCCACCATTGTCCGATCTGAAAACGCAGTTTCGGCTACTCGTTTTCCTTCTTGACCGAGGGTTACTCCAAGAGCAGGGGCAGAAAGAAGTCTTTCCAGGGCTTTTGCACATGCTTTGGAGGAGCCGTTTGTAAAGTGAACTCCTGTTCGCATATGTGAAACGGTTTCTTCCAGTCCAAGGACTTTTGACGCGACAACAGGCCGCGCTCGAAGGCCTGCCTCTAAAGCAACAAGCCCGAATGCCTCGGAGCGAGATGGAACAAGAACAATTGATGCGGTATCGATATGTGTCCAGATGTCTTCAGGTGAAACCCATCCTTTAAAAGTCACTTTATCTTGTATGTTTAGGTCTTTTGCCATTTGTTTGAGTGCATGTTTTTCTATACCTTCTCCGAGAATCGAAAGAGTAGCATTTGGAAACGCACGTGTAATGTCTGCAAACGCTTGTATCCCAATATCAAACCCTTTTTCTCGGCTTAATCGACCACTCATCAAAATATGCTGTTTCCGAGGTGAGCTCAATGGGAACAAAGAAGGAGGAAGTCCATTCTGAATGGTCGACAGACGGGTATGAGAAAGGCCAAAACTAAGTAGTGATGAGGTGAGTGCATGAGAGACAGTTGTTACCCCTTTGGCAGCTCTCCAAATAGACTTCCCCTGAGGGCCAATGCGCCTATCATCCTCACCAAATCCATGTACGGTAAGAATGTGTGGAAGAGAAAGAGTATTCAATACTCTCATTTGAAAAAAACTGGCAGCTTCATTCCATCCGTGGATGTTGATAATCTCAATTCCAAGAGAGTCAATGCATGTCTTCACTTCTTGGACAAGCTGAATGACCTCCAAGATATTCTTTTTTTTGATACAGTGCGAGAAAGGGAAGTAGTAGTATGAAATTCCATCATGTCGTGCGTGCTCAGAACGTGTTGTCCAGAGTGTTTCTGAAATGACATGCACAGAGTGGCCGTTTTTTCGTAGCCCACGAGCAAGTGTATGTACCATCGTTTCTAAGCCACCGATATTAGGACGCGCGAAGAAGGGCCACAGAAGAATGTTCATTGGAGAAAATCCTTGATGTATTCTGCATTTTGCTCCAAGTCATACGAGAGTGCGAGAGAGTAGGTTGGAATAGCTTCAACGATGCTCCTTAAGAGCGCAATCGAGTCTGAGTGATAAAAAGGGAGTTGGTGGATAGTACTCATCATAAGATCTCGTAAAGCATCTTCTTTTGATTGCTCTGTATGCATCGGAGTATCTCTTGAAGAACGATGAAGTGAAAAAATAGCTTTTAGTGGTGCTTTAGATGCAGTTTTCGCAAAGTACAACTCGTTGTACATATACAGCCCCTTCTGTTCAGTAGCACCGTTTTTTCTTAATGGAACAAGCGAAGGAAATCTTTTTTCTGTCTGCTTTTCTAGCTTTGCACTTTGGTAGATTGAATATACACATGGCTGATGGCCCGGGGAGACAAGGCAGTAATCTTCTCCAAGCCCTTTGAGTCCAGCTTCTAAACAGGCGAGTGTTGTTGTGCTTTTCCCACTTCCTCCTTTTCCTGTTAGCAAAACGGCCTCACTTGAGCCCATAATAGCTGCTGTATGTGTCAATTGCATGCCTTCTTTTCGTGCAATACTGTGTATGATTGCTTGAAGAGGTGAGCCAGAAGCCCACCATTGAAGGTCTTCAGCGCTTCGAGTAATGTAGAATGCGCGCTTCTCTATCAGATCGATTGCACTTAGGGCCATATTTTCAATATCAAACTGAAAGGAAAATCGTCCGTCAGTTGTTCCTTTCATTCCGTTTTTGTGGATGAGCTCCCAGTCTATTTCAGGAAGTGCACATGGAAGCTCATCCATGGATATCAGATGAACAGTGTATGCTGATTGAGTGCATCCCTTGCTGAGGAGATGGGCAAAGGCAGGCAGGAGCGCTTTTTCGAGCAACCTACTATACGAGATGAGAGCCAACTGCGTTGATCCCAATCGTAGCGAATATTCTTGCTGGATTGTTCCTTCAAAAATAAGGGATGAGAGTGAGGAGAAAATCTCCTCAAGAGATGATTTCGTGCGCATGTTTATGCCTTGCTAGGCCACCCTTGCTCATCAACTTCATGTATTGGGTCAAGCATCAGGAGGTCTTTCATTTCTTCATATTTTTCGAAGAGCGGAGGTGAAAAAAGAGAAGGAAGCTCAACCTCTATCTGCGTGTTGGTTGTCGTGTCATCATGTTTTTGAATGAGATGTTCTTTTTCAAGGGTGTGGATGAATGATTGAATAGCAGATGCATCAACAGATGCTGTACTTTCTGTAAATGCGTCGAGTATACGTTGTTCATTGAATCCTTTGAGTATAAGCTGCCAAATCTGTACACCTGTCTCTCTGAGGCTGAAATAGATCCCTGAATCAAGGTCTGCAATGATGACTTCATTATCGAGTAGTTCGTGGATAATACTTGATTTTGCAACTGTATACATACGGTTCCTCAAACGTGTTTTTTGAGAGTTGTAGTGGGAGTCCTCTATTTTTGTAAATATTTTCTCTAGGAGATTTTTTTACATGTGTGGTAGGTTGACCAACTTTTCATGTACTAAGTAGAAATGAGTTATGCGGTTCTTTTACCTTCTCTTTTGTTCAAGTCTTCTTTTTTCAGTTGATAAAGCGGTCGATCCAGATGAGGTCGTTTCTGCGTGTGAAGCGATTGAGGCGAAGCCTCATTTTAAAATGGTACGAAATATCCTCAGTCAAAACTCTGTAGGAAATGTATCGAGAAACTGGGATCTTATTCGCAACGTTGATCATACATTTTCTTGTGAGATTGAGCCTGATTTACTTGCAACTAATCAAAAAATGACCGGTCGTTGCTGGATGTTTGCAGGGTTAAATGCACTTCGCATCCCGTTTGCAAAAAAACATAAGTTACTCGATTTTGAATTTTCAGAGAGCTACCTCTTTTTTTATGATAAAATAGAACAGGCTAATCTGTTTTTAGAGCAGATGATATCGCTTGGTTCTGATAAAAAAATATCTCCTCTTTTACGAGGGACTTTACAAATGCCTGTCCAAGATGGGAACTTTATTTCATCTTTTTTTGCGCTTGTTGAAAAGTATGGCCTTGTACCGAAATCGGTGTACCCAGAGTCAGCAGCGTGTTTTCATTCGGGCGTCTTAAATAGAATTTTGAAGATGAAGCTCCTAAAGGGAGCGCAGAGAATACGCAGTCATTTTCTTTCTCAGGGAACAGAAAAAGAAGCGAGAAACATAAAAAAAGATGTCATGAGGGATGTGTACAAAATTATGGTTGTGCACATGGGAACTCCGCCGAAACACTTCACATGGAGTTACTCTGATTTTGAAGGAACGTTTCACAGGCATGAAAAGGTTACTCCAAAGCAATTTTCAAAGGAATACGTTGGAGCATCATTTGAAGACTACGTCATTTTATTCCATTTTGATCATCCTGACTTTCCGATGTTTCAAAAATATGCCGTCAAAAACTTGACAACCGTCCTCGGGAAAAAGCCATATACTGTTCTCAATGTTCCAATTGCAACAATGAAATCGGCTGTAAAGAAATCAATCAAAGAAGAAAAAAAGCCGGTTATATTCGCAGCAGATATATTTACTGTTGATCCAGAAACCGGAATACTAGATCCACATCTTTTTGACTTTCAGCCACTATATGATGTCGACTTTTCAATGAGTAGAAAAGACAAATACATGCTCTCTCTTTCAAATCCAAACCATGAAATGCTCTTAACCGGGCTGGATGAAGTGGATGGAAAGGTTACAAAATGGAAGGTGGAAAATAGCTGGGGAATAGACGTTGGCAACAGAGGGTGTTTTGTTATGACCAATGATTGGTTTTCAGAGTATGTCTACGAAGTCGTTGTGCCAAAGGCTGTTTTAGGTGAAAAGATGCGAAAAGCACTCTCTCAGAAAGCTCGAGAGATCGAAGCTGAAGATTTCTTCGAACCTGTTTTCGGTGCAGCTCAAGATACGCGCCTTATTTCTGAAGAACGAATGTAGAAATTTATATGGTGTACTGGACAGAAGATTCAGTGCACTGAGATACAAAGGCAGAAAACTCGGCGTGAAACCGCTCTTTTGAAAAAAACGAAGCGTGTTGTGCAATCTGTTCTGCATCAAAGGTGCGTGTTTCAAAATACGAAATTGCCTCAATCAGAGAATCAACTGTTTGTTTGTGGAAATGAATACCTGTGATTTCATGAAGCACCGTTTCCTTCGTGCCTCCTTGGCCGAGTGCTATAACGGGTGTGCCGCAACTTTGCGCTTCAACTGGGAGGATCCCAAAATCTTCGACCGCAGCAAAAAGAAAAGCGCGAGCGTGTTGAATATATTTTTCCATCACTTCATTGGTGACAAACCCTAGAAATTCAACATTCGGGGGAGCGTTTCTCTTTAAAGCTGGGAGCATTTCACCATCTCCTAAAACAATGAGTTTTTTTTGAGGAAGAAACCGAAATGCTTCGACAATGAGGTCGATGTTTTTATATGGAACAAGGCGTGATGCAGTGACATAGTAGTCTTCTTTCGTCGCAACAAAAGAAAAGCGATCCGTCTCAACAGGTGGATAGATGACAGTAGCCTCTCTTCCATAGGTCTTTTTGATCCGTTTTGCAATAAATTCTGAATTCGCAATAAAGTGATCTACACGAAACGTTGAAGAACTATCCCACAGACGTAGTCTATGTAAAAGAAGCTGCGCAATCCATCCTTTGATTCCACGCACAAGACGAGCTTTTTGTATGTATGAATGATACAAATCCCATGCATACCGCATTGGGCTATGGCAATAACAAATATGTGTTTGTGCATGGTGTGTAAGGACACCTTTGGCAACACAGTGAGAAGAGCTCAGTATAAGGTCATACTCTGAGAGGTCAAATTGCTCTATAGCAAGAGGAAACAATGGAAGATACTGCTTAAAAAGTCGGCGATTGAAGGGAAGCTGTTCGATAAAGGAGGTGTGCACAGCGTCAAAGGGTATGCCGTATTGAGTCGCGATTGATTTTTTAGCAGATAGAGTAAAGACATCTCCCGGAAAAAGTGCGTAGATTTCTTGAAGGACTTGTTCTGCCCCTCCGTAAGAGGTCAGCCAGTCGTGAACGAGTGCAGTTTTCATCCTACGCAGTATTTCACGGAAGCAAAAAAATACACAAGTTCATTTCAAAGCCTCTAAGTCATTAAACAGCAAGTAAATACGATTTTTTGTTCTCTAACCAGCGTATTTATAGATATTTACGGATTAAAAAAATTACTTTATAAAAGAGTGGTTTGCATGGTATAATAGTCGTATAAACAAAGAGAAAAGGGGAAAAAATGGCAGTTTCATCAACATCTTCAGTATCAGTTGCTCTACGTACGCACACAGAAGCTTCGCTAGAAAGTATTCCGAAAGGGGTTATTGGGAACGTGTTGTCATTTCTTCCAACGCATGATGTTCAGCGTGTTGCAAGTACTTCGAAGGAATTTTCAAAAGTGGCAATTGATCATGCAGGTACGCAGCTTAAAGTTTTTATGAGAGATATTCATGCAGAATTGCATGCAGAGAGAGAAAGTGAGCGAAAAGAGGCCCTTCGTGAAGTCATGGATTCAATGGATGGCGCCTTTCCTCATCTGCTCGCTGTGAAAGAGTATAGCATAGGGGTAACAAATCGTATTGTTTCAGCTTTGAGAGGCATGACAGAAACAGAAGTTGGAGCTTTAGAAGAAAAAGTAACGACACCTCAACAATGTAAAAATATCTGGTTTGTTCTGAAAAACTGTGCGAGAGTAGATCTTGCTCGTGCACTCCCTGATGCTTCAGAAAAAGACATCGCATTGCAACAGATAGCCTGTTCTTTTCTTCTTGCAGGTGAGTATGAAAGAGCCTATGAGGTCGCGACTGAGATAGAGGATCCAGACTGCCAAGAAGCAGCATACCTTGAGGTGAGTATTGCCTTTTCAAAAACAGGAAAGCCAGAGATTGGAAAAATGGTTGCAGATGAGATTTCGCAGTGTGATCTTAAGGATGCCGCACTCTTCCATATCTTCCATTCCTTAGTTGAAAAAGGAAACCTAAAATGTGCTGAACGTATTCCGGGTGAAATGACAGAAAGACGACAACAAGAAGAAATGCTTTGCAATCTGAGTGCAGCCTATCTGAAAGATGGAAATCTACAGAAAGCACGTCATGTAGCACACAGGATCCCTAATGAAGTGCGATCTGGGCTCGCTCTTCAAGACATCAGTAGGGCATACTTGTTCCAAGGAGACATTGTTACAGCACACAAAATAGCGAATGAAATTGAGGACTCGCTGAGCCGAGATCAAATACTTTCTCTGATAAGCGCAACATACATGCGGATGGGTGATATAGACTCTGCAGAAGATGTTGCCTACCAGATTGAAGATGAAGACCTTCGAGAGGAAGCGCTCTCATAAAACTATTGTTCTGCGAAAGGATTTCTCTCTGCATTCACTCAGAATCCTTTCGCGCGCACTCATTTTTACAAAAAAAACAAACTGAATTATTAATTATACATTTTTTGAAATAAGTTTATATTTTTTATTTTAATAATAAAAAATATTTGATATAATAGTTGATATAAAAAAAGGATTTTTATGGCAGCAACGTTATATTTTGGACCAAGTTCTTCTAGCTCAAGTAGTACACAATTGGTAGAAGCTGAAAGCGCCCCGACGAGTGGATTAGTACGATCAAAAAGCGTTTCAAACCTTCTTGAAGCAGCTACAGGCACGGCTGCCTTGTCAATGGACTCGAGGACGGTGGCACAACTCGATGACAGGCAAAGTAGAAGGTGTCTCAAAGAGTTTGTTTCCTCAATAACTTCTGAGCTTAAGGGTAGAGTAACGGCTTCCCAATATGAGGCATTAGAAAGCATTGAAGCATCATTGGCTAGCCGCCCAACAGATCTCCATGGCGTGAAAGAGTACGCACAATCTATAAAAAATCAACTTATTGATATCCTCCGTGGAATAGATGAAAAAACAATCTCTTCTCTTAAAGCAACGATTCCTCTTCCACGGTTTTGTGAAAACCTGTGGGATATACTGAAAGCATATAGAAAAAATACCCTTGTTCAATCTAGGTTGACGAAGGTTATTCTTGATGTCTGCTATCCTCTTGTAACGGAGTCAGGCGAAATAGAAAGAGCTAGGGATATAGCAGTTGATTTTATCGAAAAAAAAGAAGCTTTGGATGTCGTCGCGTCACATTTACGTGATAGACAGTCGGCACGTATGCCGAGTGCAACTAAGTGGAGCGTAGAAGAATTTCTTTTGCATATGTGCCTTGAATTAGTGAGAGCGAATGATGTTCAAGGGGCAGAACGCGTTGCCCGTGAAATTGCGCCAAGTGCTGCCAGGGATCGATCATTTACAGAAGTATGTTCTGCCTATCTTGAAATGGGTGACATAGAAAAAGCAATCGCTATCGTACATGAGATGCCTCGTAGTGATGAGCATGATCGCGCACTGGAGAATGTCTGCAGGCATCTGATTGAGGCAGGTGATGCGCCACGAGCAGTTGAAGAAGCAAGCAGATTCTCACAGGAAGATATAGCTTTAAGGGCTGTGGGAAGCCTTCTTCACAACAATGAACCGGAATGCGCCCTCTCATTGATTCGTAAAATGTCTTGCATTCCATTGAAACAAAAAGGTTTTGCCCATGTTGTGGAATTGTATTTAGAGAGGGGAGAGGTCGACAAGGCGCATTTAATTGTAAAAGAAATCACTGGAATCAGCAGAAAAGTACGCCTTTTAGAATCAATCTGTTCATTTCACATACGGTCCGGGAATCTAGAAAATGCAGCAAAAATCGTACAAGAAGTGAGCTGCCGATATAGTCGAGCATCTATGCATGAACAGCTCTTCAGAGCCCACCTCGATCGAGGAGAGTATAGTATGGCGATTGAATATGCAAAAAAACAAATTTGGATAAGAGATCAAGCAACTCAGCTACATGAAGTGTGTATCAGATTCCTTTCAGAGAACAACTATGAAGGAGCGCTTGATGTTGCTCGTGATATCCCCTCTCCATCTCATAGAAGAGAAGCATTTATAGCAATTAATGTGTGGAACGAAAGAAGGAAAAAATAGTTAATAACTTTTGGATTATCATCCATTAGATGCATGCTTTTATAAAGAATTGACTTTTTTCAATCAAAAAGGCAATTCTTTATAAAAAATTTGCATTGAGGACGTATTGTGGCAGCAGAATTGACACCAGTATCCTCCGTTGGAAGTTACAGCTTATCCCCTGAATCAAGGAAGGCAAATACAGACGACGCGCAATCACCAGCAAAGGTAGCGCAAAGCGTACTTGCCGATCAAAAACCCGCGACTGGACAAAAACCACCTCGACACGATCGTGTAGTTGAAAAGTGGAGGGATAGGTACTGTGCAGCAGATGAAGAGATAGAAACGCCAAAGTTTACATCAGGGCCCGAGTATTCCACTGAAGAAAATCTTGATAAATACTTTCAGAGAGGAGCCTACCTTCAAGTACCACGGTATGAAACGAGCGCCGCATCAGCGTCGTCGTCTTCATCCTCTTCCCCTTCGCTGCCGGGTTCTGAGCAAAGAATGGACCGTATTGCTCGGATTGTAGGGGGTAAACTGCGCAAGACAAGTTTGGAACTCGGCGCGAAAAGGTGTAAAACTGATGAAGAACGTGTTGAAAAGGCGTACAACTGTTTAGAGGATGGATGCATTGAGGACGCATGTACTTATGTACGATCAATAATGAGTACTGATCTACGAAGAAGAGTGTGTGGGGATATTTGCAGAAAGTTAGTAAGACCTCGTTGTGAGCAAAATACATTTGGAAACACGTTTACTCCTCCTGAAGAATCGGATATTGAGGCGGCAATAGCACTTGCCTTGGACGAATTGACAGATAGCTTTCATCGTAGCCATGTAATGGAAAGCATTGTTTCCGCACTCCTTTCCAGAGACCGCATAGAAAAAGCGCTTCATTTGATTTTTACATACATTGATGTAGAAGCTGACTCATTTCGAGATGCTGTAACAAATGCATGCACAACCTTAGCTGGAAATGGAAGGCTAGAAAAAGCTGTAGACGTAGTTTCACGAGCAAGAGATGAAACAGGTGATTCTGATGCGTTTTTATACCATGTCAAAGAAATATGTGAAAGTGGTGCGCAATCGGGGTATGTAGATGAGGCACTTCAGTGCGCTGAGCGACTCATTGGACATGAAGAGTTGTACAACGAAGCAAAAAGTGTGATATGTGAAGAACTCGCGAGATGTCATAGAGAAGATGAAGCAAATGCATTAGCTGTTACCATGACAGAACCATCGAGTATGGGTGTTGATCCTCTCCAGCACGTCTCAATTATTATTGGAATAGCGAGAGGGGGAGATCCAGTACGGGCGTACTATCTTGCATCTGAATTAGAGTATGCAGAAGATTTTGACGAGGCTATGCGAGTTATTCCGGTAGAAATAGCAAAAAAAGGGAATATTGACCTTGCTTTAGCAGTGATTAAAGAAAAAATTGCGGAAGATGAAGCAGCGTTAACAGGCAGCACCCTGTCATCATACGCAGCAGACAATGGCTTCCGTCACCAAAACGATAACGCGTTACGAGGTGTTTGCATTCAGGCGTTACGTGCAGGCCGGATAGACCTAGCGCAAGAGGGAGCTCGACACATTACAAACATATACATACGAGATGGGGTCATTTCAACGACTGCAAGAACATTAGCAGATCAAGGAGATGATGTTGCGGCTCGTATTGTGGCTGGAAGTATATACTCAACGACTACAAGAGAATATGTGGGTGAATATATTAACTCACGCTGGAAAGAGGCATAGCTTTTTTCACAATAAGAAATAAAAGAGAAGGAGAAATCGAATGGCTGCAGCATGTTCAAGTAGCTCTAGTGCGCAAGCAAGTGCAATGACACTACCAAATGTACCTTTGGCATCTTTAGATGCCGG
>JAUIEV010000002.1 GCA_030429605.1 Chlamydiia bacterium
TAAGAACACGATGAAGCATACTCATACCAGATTGGCCATTTTGTCGAGGGGGTGCTCCAAGAAACAATGCCACTCGTCCAGAGAGAAAATGATGGTGAGATGGCTTCTGCTGAACTTCTTTAACTGTTGAATTTGTTCCGGCAGACTCTTCAGCTGCAAAATGAGCCCTAGCGGGACTGAATGCTTCTGATGAACTTGATGAACTTGAAATAGCTGCCATTATTCTCTCCTCATACTTTTATTTACCTAAAAGTATACCATTTTGTAATGTTTTACGGTTACACTTTTTTTAATAAGATGTGAGTAATGCTATCGCATTAAGGGTTAGAATGATGTGATTTATATCGTAAGGCAATCAAGAAATGCTTCTCTATAGGCAGAAAGAGAGTCCCACATGTGATTTGGGCCGAAGTCGAGGCCCTCGTCAGTTTCTGGGCTGCCGAACATTTCCCATATGCTATGAAGGAAGCGTGTCGCTTGTTGCTTGCGGACTGAATCGCCGTTTTCACGAGCATAGCCAACAAGAACATGTGTTATGCTTTCTTTAAGTGCATTTTTTTGCTCTGGAGTTTCTATAGGGAAGGTACCACCATAAATGGCTAAGACGTCAGCATACATATCTGTTGAAAACAGAAAGTTAAAGTCAAGGAGTAGGGAATGTATGGATTGAGACGGAGGGTAATATTCATTAAATAGTGCTAGAGCATTCATTGTAATAGTAAGTACTATATGAGAATCTGTATTCACTACAGGTTTAAGAACTTCAACAAGTGCTTGATCAGGAATGCGTGCAGCTACTTTATCATTAGCAAGAAGAGCTTGTAGACATTCGAGCAATCCACGTTCAGCGGCAGACCGCAATGCCGATCCTAATTTATTATCAGGAATTCGATCAACAATGCTTTCGTGGTCAAGGAGAGCTTGTAGGCATTCAGGGTGTCCATTTTGAGCGGTATTCTCCAATGCCCATCCTAAATCAAATCCAGAAATTCGATCAACGATACTTTCATGGTCAAGAAGAACTTGAAGGCATTCAAGGTGTCCATATCGAGTGGCAAGTATCAATGCAAATCCTAATTGAGATTCTGGAAGACGATCAACAATTCCTTCATGATCAAGAAAAGCTTGTAGACATTCGAGCAGCCCATGTTCAGCTGTAGAACACAATGCCGATCCTAATGTATAATCAGGAAGTCGATCAACGATCCCTTCGTGGTAAAGGAGGGCTTGCAGGCATTTAAGCTGTCCATTTGCAGCAGCGCGACAAAATGTTAGTCTCAAATCACCTTCAAAAATACGGGGATGAAATGGATCTTGAGAAAGTAAGAGTGTCAAAAGCTGCGCTGCTCCTTTATCCACTGATTTAGAGAAAAGCTCATTAACTGTTTGATCTGTCAACTGTTCAAGGATACCTTCTCTAAAACGTCCTTGAAAAAAGAGCACATCATGTACAACAGAGAAAAGGCCCGCGTCAAGACATCGTATGAGTCGCTCGGAAGTACCTGAGCGTACCTCTTTGAGAACAAACTGTGTTAAAGCGACTTCATTGGTTGGAATAAGTTCCGGACAAACTTCTGCTAGAGCAGCTGCATTTCTTTCAAGAACACCATGAAGCATGCTCATGCCTGATTGGCCATTTTGTCGAGTGGGTGCTCCAAGAAATAATGCAACTCGGCCAGAGAAAAAATGATGCTGAGATGGCTTCTGCTGAACTTCTTTAACTGATGAATTTGTTCCCGCAGACTCTTCAGCTGCACAATAAGCCCTAACTCGTAATTCGTGACTGAATATTCCTGATGAACTTGAAATAGCTGCCATGTATTTGTCCTTTTTGCTTGTTGGTTAGGCATAGGTTTTTATGTGAACTAGCTATTTAGCCGGTAAGGCAGTCGATGAATGCTCCTGTAAAAAAAGGAAGTGAGTCCCACATGTGATTAGGGCCAAAGTCGAGGCCCTCGTCTGTTTCCGGGCTGCCGTGCTGTTCCCATATGCTATGAAGGAAGCGTATTGCTTTTTGCTTACGGAGTGAATCGCCGTCTTCACGAGCGTAGCCAACAAGAACGTGTGTTATGCTTTCTTTTAATTGTTGCTTATTTTTTTGCATCGGTATTTGGCTGTCATTTTCATACGCGTTAATGACATCACGATACATATCAGTAGAAAAAACGAGGTTGAATTCGTGTAATAATTTATGCAATGAAAAGGGAGGTTTTGTTTTTTGTTTAGACCATAAAAACTGTGCATATTTGACGACATTTAAAGCGGCAAGAGAGCCTGATGTACACACTGGTTCTAATGCAGCTACCATGTCTTGATTTGGAACTCGTCTTGTGTAGCTTTTGTGGGCGAATAAGACTTGTATACACTTTAAGCGACTATGTGCGACAGCAGTGTGCAGTACTGCTCCAATCTGTAGACTAGAAATTCTGTCTAACAACCCTTCTTCATTGATAAGTACATTCAGGCAGTCAAAATGCCCTTTTTCGGCGACTTGTGACAAAGCAAAAGACAAGTTTGGAGAACGTGTATATGTAGAGAATTTTTTATGGGAAAGAATGACTTTGAGGCATTGTGTATGCCCTTTTTCAACAGATAAAGCAAAAAGTTTTGATATAGTTTTTAAAGGGATACGGGATATGAGCTCCCTGTAGTAAAATAGTATCTTAGTGGATTCAGTGTGTTGAGACTGAATAGCCTTAAAGAGAGCTGTGCCGAATGACTTGTGAGGAATGCGTCTTCTCATTCTTTCATTCGTCAGTATTTCGGAGAGGCATTTTTCATGCCCATTTCTTGATGCTTCAACGAATGCATATCCCAACTGCGTATTCGAAAGCGATGAGATGAATCCGTTTCTCGATAGAAATATTTTCATGCATTCGAGGTGGCCATTTCTCATTGCTTTGATAAATGCATCAGTGATCTGGTCTTCTTCAATAGAATCCATGAGAACTTTTTGCGAAAGAACATGCTTTAGAAATGTGGCGTGTCCTTTTTCTGCAATTTTGGAAAAAAAAGGCACTGGAACTCTATCGCGCACTTTCGCAAAGACATCTTTTCTTAGACGCCCTTTTGAGAACAAGACGTCATAAACAACTGACAAAAGTTCGACTTCAATACATCGCATCAGTCGGTCATTCACACCGGAGCGAACTTCTTTGATAAGAAACTGCGTGAGTCCTACCTCGTCAGTTATATCAACAGGACACACGTCGTTCAGCGCGCGTTCCCTCAGCCAAAGGGCGCCATTTAACATTTTTGTTCCTATGAAACCCGTTGCTTTATCTAACTTTGATCCATACAGGAACTGGGCAACCCGCCCAGTAATTCTTCGTAGATGCATCGGTCCACAGTTTTCCATCTCGTGAAGAGGAGAATAGGATCGTGCTGAGTCAACTGCTACACACCGAGCGCGAAAAGAGAGAGCCACTGCCATGGTTATACTCCACTGTTTTTGGTGAAAACATGCTATATTTAGCAACGTTATTTACCAAGTTATTTTTGGAATATATAATGAGCGTGGAGTTCATTTTTATTAATGGGCAGCCAGTCGAGCAATTTTTCTATTGATGAGCTTCAAAGCTAGCCGACCATCTATAGGGTGTGTTTTAGCCATGAGCACAGATACAGGATCCAGGTTTCTGATTGATCCTGCAATAAAACCTTCAACAGCAGTATCTGCAATGTCTATGGGAATAGTATAAAAAGTCATAAGAGGCGAAAATCGCTCTCTATCGTGAAGTGCAGGGGTCTCTGAAGCTTCAATATAGAGCTCATCATGGCTTGTTCTTTCCTGATTGTATCCTTCAGTAAGAAGACAGTTTATTTCTCTTTCAGTTTTTGGTGTATCGAAGCCGTGTGCCATAAACAGCTGCTGTCCATCTTCTGTGTGTCCAACATGTATGACATTCCAGCCACCAGAAAACCCTACCGGGTGTTTATGTGGATAAAAAGGGACTCCTTTAATATGACATTCGTCACCAATTTCTAGTGGACGATGGCCAAGCGTGCCTTTTTCGCCGATGTATGCATTCTCTGTAAAATGAGCAAGCCGCGAAATTGGAGATTCTGGACACGTTATTCCTCTCTGTGTAATAGACAAGGTAAAAGGATTCCCAGAAAAAAGTTGGTCAAACTTCTCCACTCCTAAAAAACCTAAGAGTGCATCATAATACGCAAGCTGAGTTGCATTCCCGCAATCTAAAACAGAGGGACCACGAAGAAGTGCTTTCACGCCATCTGATGCTTTTTGGCCAGATTTTAAGCGAAATGTAAATTGGTCGGTTTTATCGAAAAAACCTTGGTGGGCATAGCCTGTCCAATATTCATCAGGCATCGACATGCCACGAGATTCAAAAAAAACCTCAAAGTCTGAGGGGTACCACACTCCAAATATGTCGTTTTTTTCATTCGACATGATCTGTGCAATCGCATCTTGTACACCCTCTGCAAGAGCACGGCGTACTTCGAGGAGTTCACTTTCAGAATAAGATGAGCTGTCTATCTGAACTGCCTCAAAAGGAGGGAAGCAATCTATCTGAAGTGAGTCTGGGCCAGATAAAAATTTTAAATCGAGCGGCTCTCCAAGGTATGGCTCTGGGATTTTTTCAAAGGGTGAGGTTTTGGAAGCATTACTGTAGGTAATCACTCCATCTGGAAGTGTCCATTTCGGTGCTTTTGCAAATGCCTCGGCTACGCACTCTATAAGCCTTGTATAATACCCTGGGAGTACCACTTGTGTCCCAAGCGAAGCTATTGGGCTGCCATTTCTGTTGATTTCGCTTTGAACGAACTCCTCTGCAGTGATAGGTGGAGTGTATGGAGTGAGTGCACTACAAGCTGCCATGTGAATTCCTTTATTCTTTTCTAAGTAGTATAGCATGATTGAGAGAAATACACACTGAAATTCATTGCGTTTCAGTACAAGCTTCATTGTGCATTGTTTATAAATCATTGGCCTATATACTTATTCCAAAGAACCATGGATTTGTATGTTTTTGGTAAAAAAATATTTTATTTTTTATACAGCACTCTTTTTTTCTCTCCCAATCTTTGTCCAGCCAGTGCATGTCCTGATGCCTGTCTACAACAGTGAACAGTATCTCCCTCAATCTATTGACTCTGTTTTGATGCAGGAGAGTGATGATGTCGTACTTATTGTCTATGATGATGGATCAACAGATCATTCTCGTACAGTTCTTGAATCCTATGCGAAGAGGTATCCTTCAAAAATTACCTATTTCGGAATGGGGGAAAATAGAGGGATTGCACATGCAAGAGAAGCACTTCTTCGTGCATCATTCACAAGAGATGAAACGGCATTTATCCTTTGGCTTGACTCAGATGACTGCTTCACATCGAAAACCTTTGTAACGCGCTTTGTAGATCAAATGGAAAAAACGGGGGCTGATGTTTGTCTTTTCACATTTGATGTTGTTTTAGAAAACCCATCAGATAAAGCAAATCTAGCAGGTCTTCTTGATGAGAAACATGGGCATGAAGAAGTGCTTGATGCTCTTTTTAAGAGCGAAAGTCAGGTGGTTTCACCAAGCAATATGAATGAACTTATGAATGTCTCAACGCTTGGATGGACGAAGGGCTATAGACAGATTCACTGGCCCCATCCAGAAGATTGTTGTTACGAGGATTTTGTCTACATGGCGGCGCTTTTTAATGCTGATGCTATCACTGCATTGCCTTCGACATATAAGCCAATTCAACATCTTCGTCGGGCTCAGTCAACAACAGGACGTAGAACGGCAAAAACGTTTCAAGATGTTCTTACTCAATTAGAAAAATGTGTTCATGAAATCTTAGTCAAAAAAAGGATAGAACAGAAACGAACGCTTATTGCATTTCTTCAGCGAAAAATAGCGCAATACGAAGCACTGCTTCAACAACTTGTCTCTTCTACCGAGCATCCAGATATTACTGAAGACACTCTCACGGAGTACCGTTTCAAAGCAGCTGAAATCATTTCTAGAGCAAGTCAAGAACACGAATAGGTGAACGCTCTATTTTAAGATAAGCTCTAGGTGTCCCACCCGAGTGAAATGAAGAGATCTTCTGCTGTTCCCATTTGATTTGGAGGGCAATATCCGTAGTGTATCGGTGTGGTTGATTCAGCGATTTCTAAAAAGATGTCATGAGGTTTTTTCGCTGTCGGAGAATAAGAGATTTCATCTTCCACAAAGTGGAATCGTTCTACTCTGCTTGATGTTGAGAAGACGATGGGGGTATCTTGAGATGATAGATCGTAAAGGATGCAAATGAGATCATTTTTTCTTTCTGGGGGAGGAACTTCTTCTGCTTCTGCATACCCAGAAAAGGCGCGGTATTCTGTAGTAATTCCCATACATACAAACCGGTAAGGAACTGAATTGACTGTTATTTTTCCACGAAAATATGGAGCATCTACTCTAGGTGATGGAAAGGTAGAACGCTTTTCAGTTGCTTTTTGTAATGCTGTACATGTGGCTGTAAGAATGCTTTCATACGTTGTCTCATCAGCAGCAATTAATTCATCAAGCGCTTCTTCGCATCCGGGAAATGCATCAACGAGATCCGGATATCTTTCAGCATCAAAAAAGCTGCGAATGAGCGGTGTGTGTTCTCGTATACATTCCATTTTTTTGGTAGGAGTATCACATGATGCGAGTGCACGCGTAAAAGCGTTAATGTGTTGTGATGCAGTATGTAGCGTAGAAAACATAGTAAATACGTCGAACAGTTCATCTTCGACGTGCATCCAGGTAACTGCTCCAAGGTCTATAGAGGGGAGAGAAGTAAATGCTCCTGGACCTCCAATCATCTCGATGAGTTGAACAGGAAATGGGCGAAGTGAGCTGAGTGCTGGTTCTGCTACTGCATGAAGTTCTTTACTTGCACACGCAGCGCGTGCTAAGTCAGAGGTAGAAAGATGTGTGAGTGCAATGGAGAGAACAGCATTTGGTAGTCGTAGGAGAGGAGGTATAGCTGCTTCAAGTTGTAGAGAGCTCCCTAAAGCTGGAGCCGGAACATCTCCTTTAAGCGTCGCTCTTTCTCTTTTTGCTGCTTCATCCACCGCTTTCTCGAGTCGTATTGTTTCTGGAGTTCTATCCATATCATTTCGAGTTCGTTTTTGAGACGGGGTGAGTAGTAAACTTGTACTAAGTGCCATTTTTATTCTCCAACGCTTTTCCTTCCACGGATTTTATCAAAGATGGGGGTATTCAATATATGGAAAATTTTTCAAAAAATAACTGCTTGACATAATGTAATAGTACGAGTATTCTTTGAGAAAAACAAAGGAGATGCATATGGCTATTAATACACATGCAGCAGTACGAGACGTTCTGGAGAGTTCGTTTCAAGAAGTGACAAAAAAAAACGGAATGATCTCATTCCTTAAAAGTATGAGTGATGACCCCAAGTTTAAGTATGGCATCAAAAGAAAAGATTTTGACCATATTTTTTCAACTCAGGTGTGGATAAAAGAAGATGACGGTGGGCATACAAAATTTAAACACCGTCTTATCCCAGGAATGGTGATCGAGTATTCAGGTCATGATAAAATGCTTGATCCCGGAGCAGCAAATTCTCAAAAAGATAGAATTCAAGAACTTGTTAACGTACTGGGAAATGAAATATTTCAATTTTCAAAACACAACTGGAAATCAGTACCTGACTTTGACTTAGCAGCCACTCGTTGTATCAATTATTTGGGACTTTGATCAAGACAAGAGAAAGCATAAATCTCACGTAGTGAGGCTAAGGTAATGACTCGGACGGTGGGGTATTTGCGGGAATACTGCTCTATTACGGGGGCATATTTTCGTTCAAATTCCCACGTCCATTTTAAGAGGTTGTAGGAAATACTGTTTTTTGCACCTTGCGGTCCATCCGTTTTTTCTTTTCCAATAGTAGTTACAGCCCGTTTTATCACGCCATAGTAGCACGAGAGAAGCGGTGGTTTGCAGACGATGACAAAGTCAGCTCTTTTCCATCGTTCCTCTAGTGTTTTTCTTCCATTTCCATCGATAATCCACGATGGTGTATTGATAATCTCGTCATGATCCTTCAGGAAGCATTCAAAATTTCTTTTGCTCCAATCTGGATTCATATAGTAGGCGTCCATATGATACACAGGTACCATATATTTTTTTCCAAGTCGCTTTGACAGCGTTGATTTACCAGCACCGCATGGACCAATTACTAGAATTTTCATAGACAAAACAGGTTCTTTTTCCTATACTTATACCAAAAACAACACTTATCGTTCAGTATGTTTGTTCAAGCAGTTACTTCAGATGTTTCTCATTCAGCATTTCGCTGTATTTCAAGGTCACTACACAAGGTGTCTGAAACGGCTCTCAAAGCTGTGCTTCAAGAGCAAGTTGTCCGACAGGAATTGAAAGCATCCGGGTATTTCGTCCGCGTGGAGGCAAATGCACAACTTCGACAGATTGTAGAGCGAAGCCTAATGGAATCTTCTTACAGTTTTTTCAGGAATTCACACTCGTTATAAAAGTTTTTCGAGAGACTCTGTTGGTTTTTTGGGCTTTTTCATAAGAAGTACAACGAGAAAAAACATTATTGCGGAGAGCCCAAGCAAAACGTACATTGCTGCATCCATTCCCTCTAAAAATCCAGTGTACAGCGCATCTTCAAATTGTCGTGATACTTCAAATCCTTGTGCTTTGAGGGATTCAATGAGTTCTTTTGGATTTGACAGTTGGTTTTTTATTTCCTCTAATGCACTTTGAGGGAGAGATATGTTTGCATTTTCCATAAATGTATAGACATTATTTTGTCCGGCATTTCTCATCGTTGAGCCAATGATTGCAAGTCCAACACCACCGCCAATTTCTTGAAATGTGTTTATTGATCCTGCTGCAATTCCCGTTTTAGAAGGTGGAAGTGCTGAAATGCCTGCAGAGACACAGGGCCCCATGAGGACTGACCAACCAATTCCAAATGAAATGAGCATTGTTGCTAAGAGAAAAAATGGTGGGGATGTTGTCATAAACAAACAAATGAGTGTGAACACTGTATACGATACGATCCCAAGTAAGATAAAAAATTTGGGGCGGATCTTTTGCTGGAGTGAACCAACGACTGGAGAGAGAAGGGAGAAAGGGGCTGTTATAAATAGCAACAAAAGACCTGCCAGGTATGGCGGGTATCCTAAAATGTTTTGGATGTATAGAGGCATCAAAAAGAATATTCCCCATACATAAAAAATGGTATAAAATGCACCAAGAGAAGCTGAGAGAAAGCGCTCATTCATGTACAAGTGAAACTCAATGATAGGGTTTTTTGAGCGGAGTTCAACGAAAACAAATAATCCACATGAAATTGCTGAAACAATGAATCCTTTAAGAATAGCTTTTGATGTCCATCCGGCGTTCGGTCCCTCAATAATTGAATACACAAGGGATGATAAAAAGACTATGAGGAGAATATTTCCAGGATAGTCAATGTAGCGAGAGCTTTCAGTATCTTTTGTCTCCTCAGTAAACAACGTACATAAAATGAGGCTCACGACAAAAAAAGGAATGTTAAAGTAAAAGATCATATTCCAAGAAAACAGGGAGATGAGCACTCCTCCAAGGAGAGGGCCTAATCCACACCCAATACCAATTGTTAGCATCCAATAGCCGATTGCTTTTCCGTGTTGCTCTTCTGGAAACTGTTTCGTGGTAAGCGCTTGTGAAATGGGGAGAACAATTGCTGAAGCAAACCCTTGCAGGGCCCTCCAAAAAATGAGCTGATATATACTTGTTGCAAGTCCACCACAAATTGATGGTATGAGAAATAAGAGATTACCGATAAAAAAAATTCGCTTTCGACCATAGATGTCTGCAAGTCGTCCCATGAGCACCAAAAATGGCACCATGCTCAATCCAAAAATATTTAAAAGCCACTGTATATTTGTTAAAGAGGCATCTAGGTCAGTTTGAATAGAAGGAGCCGCCATATTTACGATAGACCAGTTGAGGGCACCTGCAAAAATACTGCAAAGTATTCCAATGAGCGAAAGTGTTTTCTTCATACAATAGCCTTTCGTTATACTACTTGAGCTTCAGTGCATTGAGAAAGAAGCGATACGAGTTTATTTTCTTCCTTTCCAAAAGTGTATTCATACCGTTTCTTTCGTTCTAGAGAAAACGTATCTTTTGTCGTAGATATTGATTTAATGTTCTCTACGATAGTCCCACATTTTTGCAGCGTTTTTCCTGCTTCGTTTTTTTGCTCATTTTGGGGCTGTAAAAAAAACAAGGGCTTATCAAAAGCTAAAAAGTCATATCCAATTGAACTGTAGTCCCCAAGGTACAGATCTGTTTTAGAAAGAAAAGGGTACACAAAGGGAATCGCATTTGCAATGGTGCATCCCGATGTACAATGTGCCCGCTCTTCAAGTGCGTAATAATATCCTGGTTGATACCGTTCGCTAAAGGGATGTAGTTTCAGAATAACATGATAGGCTTCCGTCAACTCTTCAAAAAAATCAAGCGCTTGCATCATTGAACTCGAATTCTCTTCATCATTCCATGTGGGTGCATATAAAAGTGTTGCTTTCCTTTGATCCATTTCTGGAACCAAAGCGTCAAAAAACTGTCTGTGCTTCAGGTAATATTTGTATCTGTAGTTTCCAAGTGTGAATGTTTTTCTTGGCGTGACCCCTTGGGCTTTAAGTTGGTCAATCATATATTGTCCATACACAAATCTGTATGGAACATAGTGGGCCATGTCATGAGCTGAAAACGCTTTATCAGATTGGCCGTGAGGGAGAAATACATACGGAACGGTTCGTCCAGTCATGAGTTTTGTTTGTTCCGACAAGTTTTTACCGGATTTTGATGTGGATATAATTAAATCACAACTCGAGAGGAACTCATAGAGGATGTGTCCTTCTGGTATTTTTTCATATGAGATTGGAGGGTAATACTGGAGAAGGATTTTTTCATCTTCATCTGTAAAAAGAAGGAGTGTTGCATCAAGCAGTTCGCACAAAGGGACGAGGTGGTCAAGGTGGTGGGAAAAATGCATGTCGAGTGCACAAACAATTTTCATACAATTCAAATCCTTTGTATATGGTAAAGCATGGACTCATTCAATTGGACTCTCATATCTTTTTACACCCCACTTTATGATAAAATCAAGGATCGTCTGGTATCATCATGTCATGCGTTTGATCTTCCCTTTGTTATTGAGCGACACGAAGACCAAGGTTCGTGGGAAGCAAATTGCTGTTATAAAGCGGCCTTCATTTTAGATAAACTCCTTGAAAGAAAGGAGCCGGTTCTTTGGGTTGATGCAGATGCTGAAATTGTGAATGCTCTTCCTCGCTCTTTCGAGGGTGATTTTGGAACTATCATCAATACACACCTTGATTCACTTCACCCATCTCAGGTTATTTCAGGTGTTGTCTATGCCGCATATACTGAAAACAGCGTGCGTATTCTGAAAAAATGGATTGCATGGTGTGAAGCATTCGATGGAAAGGAATGGGACCAGGTTGCGCTGCGAGAGGCCATAAAAGGGGAAGAGGTGTTTTCACTTCCAAAATCGTATTATGCAGTCTTTGATAAAAAGCAGGTAGAGCCTCCTGTTATCGTGCATTATCAAGCATCAAGAATGACAAAAAAAATTCAACGCGGAGAAGTTGTCAATTTCTTTGCAGGCGAAGAGTAGAAAGTGAAGTGAAATAGATGGATAGCAAACTCATTCTTAGATTACTCCCGGTGTTTATTGCCATTGCCATAGACATAATGGGCTTTGGACTTGTGCAGCCTGTGTTAACTGAAATGTTTGGTTCGTCAGGTATACTTTCCAAAAATGCGTCTGAATCGATTCGTTTTTTTTATCTAGGGCTCGGGTACTTACTCTATCCGTTGTGCATGTTTTTTGGAGCACCCCTTCTTGGAGATCTTTCTGATGCAATAGGAAGAAAAAAAACGCTTGTATTGAGCTTATTTGGGCTTTTTGTTGGATATATGTGTATGTCAGCTGGTGTATACATACATATGCTCACGCTTTTTTTCATTGGGAGAATGCTTACTGGGTTTCTCTCTGGGTGTCAACCAGTGGCACAAGCAACGATTGCTGATGTAAGTCCTCTGGAGGATAAAGCCAAAAATATGGGTGTTGTCGTTTTTGTTGTGTCAGCAGGTCTGCTTCTTGGCCCTTTTATTGGAGGGTTTTTTTCAGATACCTCACTTGTTACATTTTTTGGGTACTACCTTCCTTTTTTTATTACCGGTTTTTTTGCCCTCATCGCTTCACTTTGGATTTTTATTCGATACGAAGAGAGCTATATAGTCAGGACAACTGTACCATTTGATGTACTGCGTCCTTTGAAAATACTGAGGCACGCCTTTGAAGTTCGTTCGCTCAGGCTTCTTGTCCCTCTTTTTTTCCTTATGCAGATAGGACTTGGTACATACTACCAGTACATTCTTGTTGATCTGCACATGCAGTTTGGCTACTCCTCTTTATATCTTGGACTTTTTTCAACTTGGCTAGGGCTTTTTTTCACACTCTCACTCCTCCTTCTTCTTCCCAAATTGACTGAGAAATTTTTTGTTGAGCACATTGCTGCATGGAGCCTTTTTGCATGTGGTCTCTCAATTCTGATTGCAGGAATTTTTGAGAATCAGGTCCTTCAGTGGGTTCTCGCAATGCCGATAGCTGCCGGAAACAATATAGCCTACGCTATGATTATGGCGACATTCTCAAATCAAGTCGATCAAGCAAGACAAGGGTGGGTGAATGGTCTTTTTATATCCACGATGGCGCTGGGCTTTTGTATCAATGCACTTCTAGCCAATTTCATTCCGATTGTTGGAGTGCACGGCGTGCTTGTTATTGGTGGTGCAGTATATCTTTTGAGCGCACTTTTGATGTGTGTATTTTGTAAGATTTTTCCACTTAAAGGAATTCCAAAGGAGCGAAAATCGTTATGAAACCATCTAAGGTCTCTTTACATCCCTATTCAAGTGAGTTTCGAAAAAAATATGAAAAAGAAGTGCCACTCCTCCGTTCAGTAGTTCAAGATTTGTTCCTGCACTGCTATCATATAGGAAGTACAGCTATTCCTCATATTCGTGCAAAGCCGATACTTGATGTTCTTCTCGTGGTAAAAGAAACGCCTCTTCCTGAAGATGTACTTGTGCACTTTGAAAAGCTGGGATATCAGTATTATTCAGAGCTGGGGATAGCAGGAAGAGAGTTTTTTAAACGGAATGATAACAGTATTCACCTCCACATTTATCCGAAAGAACATCCTGAAATACAACGTCACATATATTTTTGTGAGTATATGATTGCGCATCCTGAAAAGGCGCAAGAATACGAGCGTGTGAAAGAAGAGTGTGCACAAAAATACCCTGACAATAGCTTTGCGTATGCAGATGCAAAATCTCCCTTTATCCGAAAAATGGAACAAGAAGCTGCTCTTTGGAAAGAGACAACTTGTGAGTAGCAGGGGAAATGTGTTAGAATTCCTCATATGATACGTCTTGAAGGAATCTCAAAAACATACGGCTCACGCTCTCTTTTTACTGATGTTTCGTTTACTCTTGGAAAAAAAGAGCGATGTGCACTCATTGGAAGAAATGGTACGGGGAAATCAACTTTATGTAAAATTTTAGTTGGAGATGTTGAGGCTGATTCAGGTGAAATTATTTTACCTAGAGGGTATACAATCGGGTACCTTCGTCAACACCTTGTATTTACACATCCAACGGTTCGAGAGGAAACGCTTCATGCTGCACCTCAAAGAGAACCACACGAAGCGGATGCGTTGCTTTGTGGCCTTGGATTTACTGTAGAAGACCTGACTCGATCTCCGGACGAGTTCTCCGGTGGGTATCAGTTACGTATTGAACTTGCCAAAACGCTTCTTCAGAAACCCGATCTTTTGTTACTTGATGAGCCAACAAACTATCTCGACATTGTCTCTATACGGTTTTTAGAGCGAGTCCTCAAACACTGGCACGGTGAATGTATCGTCATTTCCCATGATAGGAGTTTTTTGAACCGGGTGTGTACTCATTGCTTAGGACTGCAAAGGGGGAGTATTCGAAAAGTAGAAGGGGATACATCTGCCTATTTTTCCCGGATACTTGAAGACGAAATGAGAATTACTCGTGAAAATGAAAATTTAAAGAAGCAAAAAGCACATCTCACAAAGTACGTCGAGCGCTTTCGCTTTAAAGCATCAAAAGCATCTCAAGCGCAATCGAAACTAAAAGCCTTAGAAAAACTTGGCGAAATAGAAGACTTAGCAGATGAACATGCACTCTCTTTTTCCTTTAGTGAGGCACCGCATCCAGGAAAACAAGTTGCGAAAGTGAAAAATATTTCGTTTTCATATGATGCCCCTCTTATTCGCGGGGTTTCATTTGAAATAATGAAAGGAGAGAGGCTAGCGATTGTTGGAAAAAATGGATGTGGAAAATCTACAATGCTCAAATTGTTATCCAAAGAGCTTACACCATCGAGTGGCCACATTTCGTTTTCAATGAACGCTCAATCCGGGGTGTTTGGACAGACAAATGTTGAGCGGCTTGACCCTGAATGGACTGTGCTACAGGCAATAGGAAAAGCAAACCCTGTTCTTAAAGAGCAGGAGGTCCGACTTATAGCGGGGCAAATGCTCTTCCATAAGGATGAAGCGAAGAAAAAAATTGGAGTGCTCTCTGGTGGAGAGAAATCAAGAGTACTGATGGGAAGAGTGCTTGCAACTCCATCAAATATTCTTTTTTTGGATGAGCCAACAAACCATCTCGACTTAGAATCTGTTGAGGCGCTCCTTCGAGCGATTCATGCATTTTCTGGAGCTGTAGTCCTCATTACACATAATGAATGGATCTTAGATGCTATCTCCTTTGATAAGATTATTGCATGTCGGGAAGATGGACAACATGTTCACTTAGGTAACTATGCTTCCTTTATGGAGGCGATTGGCTGGAATGATGAGCAGAATACAAAGCCCGCAAAACAACACGCTAGTGGAAATGACTATGCTGAAAGAAAAGCGCTACGGAATAAAATCCAGTCTCTTGAAAAAACGATTACGAAAAAAGAAAAACAGCGTGCTTCTCTTGAAGCTCAGCTCATTACTCTTGCAGAAGAAGAAAAACATGCTGACATTTTAGACGTCTCTGCAGTGCTGGAAAATGTAGCTACTGAAGTAGAAACGTTGTATCACGAACTGGACGCTCTCTACATAGAACAGGAAGATTACCAGTAGTGGTTATACGCCATGATAAGAGAGACAAATGCAGATGAATTTCGCCCTGTGACTGTGAACCATGTTCCAACAATGAATTGTTGATGTGCAGAAGGGTTGTACTCTATAGCAGGTGCCATACTAAATTGATCACCTGAAGGCGCTCCAATTGGGGCTGGCAGCCCACTTGGCGTAGTGCCGCGTGTTCCTGAAAATCGTGTTTTATTGAAGTTTTTGTATGCGAGATCAAGTGCAGCAACCCAATGTCGTACCATCGTGACTTCCATTGATGCGTAGAGCTCCCAAATATTTCCAGGAAAAATCGTTCCATGTGTTCCGTGCCCACCACCATAGGTATTGAAGCTATCGACATCAACTCGAGATGGGATAACATATACCGCATTTCCTCTTACTTGCATTGGGTGGAGTGGAAATGTCCACAGCACTTTTGAAATGTTTAGATTAAACTGGGTTTGGAATGAGCCTCCTCCTGTCCCATCTGTTCCAAGGCGATCAGGATCTAAGTGGTCGTATTTTCCAAGAGGAAAAATTTCAGTGACAGTAAAACGAAGTGCCGGAAGAAAGGGAGTTTCTTTAATGAGTTGAAAGCCAAGTGTGACATCTAAGTCACCCCAATTGAAGTTTCCTTGGTTTCTTGTCGTGTTGTAGATCGCTTGAGGAGTTATTTGGACATCCAGCCATTTTGTGAGCCCCGTTTGAAAAATAAATACGGGATTGATGTTCCAAAGATCGTCAATATTTTCACGTTTTCTGTTGCTTGTGTAGACACCGTAATTATCAGTGATAAAGAGGTATGGCTCAATGTTCACATGTCCAGGAGGGCAGTTATTTGCAGATCCCGTCAGGAGTGGCCCAGAATAAAAAGGACTGAACATTTTTTTCGCTGTATCAAAGTCTGCCTGCGCGCTGTCAAGCTCTCGTTGGATCTGAGCAGGACTTTTGATCTGTTTTTTTGGTTCTTCTGCAGCAAAGAGTATCGTTGCAAAAAAAACTGGGGTAAGAAGAGCTAATGCACGCATAGTATGGTCTACTCGTTTTTATTTAAGAAAACTACACCACTATTTTTTTCTTTACAATCTCTTCTTTCATTGTGTAGATCTAGAGAAAAGGAGAGACACATGGTTGAATCACTTCCAGGTGGACCAGCATCACCTCAAGAGCCAAATAAGCAGGAAGAGTACAAAGAAGAGTACAATGAGTCAGTTAAGATCTTTTCAGAGTCATTAAAAGAGTATCATGGGACGACGCAGCTCCAAAAAAAGATGATGTTAAAAAATGCCATGAGTAAATCTCTTGAAGCTATGGGCGATTCTGCAAACGCTATGGTAAATAAAGAGCTTCAGGCTCACAAAGAGAAGTTGCAACAGGATTACAACGAATATACCTCCCATGAGTCCGATGAGGGATATGACACACTTCAAAAAGATCTTGAGTCAATGGATCATGAATAGCGTTTTGCAAAAGAGAAGAGGCTTTTTTCTCTTTCTTTTTTTTCTCAGTACACTCGTTCTTTTTTCAGGCTGCGAATACACAAAGAAAAAAAGGCTTTTTATTGCGTATGTTTCTTCAAATGAAGGTGTGATCGCTCGAAAACGTGGTCTTACGACATATTATACAATAACGCTGAAGCACCCCTCTTCAGAAAGTTTTGTCTTTGCTGCAGATCCTCTTGATGATATGACATCGCTTTACACAGATCAATTTCCCTCATTTTGGAAAGACCAAAAAAATGGTTTTCAAAGAGGTGCACCGCGATGTGCACTCGTGCTAAAAAAGAGCCCAAAACATCAATATCCGTTTCTTTTTACTGTCCAAGATCCAGTGTATAGTAAAGCACAAGATGAGCTCACGTTTGATGCACATACGAGTGCTGATTTGACACAGTATTTCACAGATAGAATTGAAGGGGGAATAACCATGATCATTGAAGCAGATAGGGAGTAAGTGTGGGAAAAGAAATAACAATTGACTGTACACAGGGATCAATTTCAGGATATATTGCCTTTCCAAAAGAGGGTGAGGGAAAAGCGCTTCTACTCGTTCAAGAGTGGTGGGGAATAGATACACACATGAAAGCACTGGTTGATCGCTTTGCAGATGAAGGGTTTATTGTGTTTGCCCCAGACCTGTACAAGGGTGAAGTGGTATCAGAACCAGATAGAGCGGAAAGACATATGATGCAGCTCAACATCGATTCTGCAGCAAAGGACCTTGAATGTGCAGTTGAGTATATAAAGTCACTTCCAGAAAACAAAGATACGTCTGTTGGAGTAATGGGGTTTTGTATGGGAGGGCAGCTTGCTCTTTTTGCTGCATCAAAGATAGATTCAATAGATGCATGTATTGATTTTTACGGTATTCATCCGAATGTGAAGCCTGACTTTTCAGCTATTACCTGTCCGGTTCTTGGCATATTTGGAGGGCTTGATACTTTTGTGCCACCAGATACAGTTCGAGAGCTAGAAGGAAAACTAGCAGATGCACATGTAACACATACCTTTGTGACCTACGAGCATGCAGGACATGCGTTCTATAACGACTCGAGAAAAGAGTTTTATCACAAGCCGTCTGCTGAAGATGCCCATAAAAAAGTACTTTTTTTCCTTAAAGAACACCTCTAAGAACTCGATAAAAAAGCTATTTTTTAATTTTCTCAAAAGCTGCAAGCGCGAAATTTCTCGCTTCTTTGTGATCTACGAGGGGATGTGGATACTCTTCACCAAGGGTTATTCCTGCATCTTGAAGCACCTCTTCCGATGCCTCAAAGGGTTTGTGAATCCATTTTTTTGGAAGGTTTTTTAGTTCTGGACAAAACGTTTTGACAAAATCACCTTCAGGATCAAACTTTTCACCTTGTAAAATTGGGTTAAAAATTCGAAAAAAAGGAGCTGCATCCGGTCCCGATCCCGCGACCCATTGCCAACCAAGTGTATTACTCGCAAGGTCCGCATCGACAAGTGTGTCAAAGAACCATTGAGCACCACTTTTCCAATCGATCAGAAGATCTTTTATTAGAAATGAACCAACAATCATCCGAACACGGTTATGCATCCAACCTGTTGCCCAGAGTTGTCTCATTCCAGCATCAACGATAGGATATCCGGTTTTTCCTTTTTGCCACGCCGTAAGGTGTGTTTTATTCGCTTTCCAAGGAAATGCATCAAATTGCTCTCTCCAGTTTTCTCGCACAGCATGTGGCGAATGAAAGAGAAAATATGCTGCAAATTCTCTCCAGATAAGCTCGTTTACAAAAGTGTCTTTTCCGGCTCCGTCAATTTTTTTTGTGGCTTCCCAAATTTCACGAGGAGAAATTTCTCCAAAGTGGAGATGAGGGGAAAGGCGTGAGGTTCCTTCATATCCGGGAATATCTCGCATTGTTTTGTATTCTTTGAGTGCCTCTTTGACAAAACGAGAAAGTGATGTATGAGCCGCTTTTGAACCGATTTCCCATGTTGATTCCATTTCTTTGTCCCAGCGAATTTTAGGGAGTAAATGAAGGCTGGAGAGTGCATCTGATGAGATGCGTGGAACATCTATTTTTGATGGCTTTGGAAGCGGTTTTTCATGCACGTATTCTTTTTTAAATGCGCGCATAAATGGAGAATAGACGGTATACGGGTCTCCCGATTTGTTGAGAATGTCTTTAGGATGGGAAAGGTAGTTTCCGTTATGTAGCTGAATATCAAGATCGGCAAATTTTTTTGTTAGTTTTTCAAACAGTTTTTGGAATACAGGTTCAAAAACGTGGTTACAAAAAATGGCATCTGCCTCAACTTCATTGACCACCTTTTTAAGTACATCCTCATATTCGCCTTTTCGCAGAATCAGCTTTCCTCCGAGCGTTTTATATTCACTGTCAAGCGCTTCAAGAGAGTGGTGAAGCCACCACATGGATGCCTCTCCGATATCTTCAGCGTAAACGTAGAGAGGAATGACAGAATCATACTCTTCAATTGCTGCCGTCAAGGCAGGGTTATCTTGTGTTCTGAGGTCGTGTATGTGCCAAACGATAGCTGTCATTGTTTTCCTTCCTTTTCCGCATGCTTTACAATATGTCGAACCATTCCCGGGAAAATTATCCAATGAAAAGGGTAAAAAATCCACCAATATAACCGACCGAAGAGGCCATTTGGACGAAAGGTTGCTTTCAAAAAGAGCTCTTTCTCTTGTACATACATTTCAAGCCATGCTTCTCCTGGAATTTTCATTTCTGCAAACAAAAGAAGCCGACTATTCACTTCATCAACCAGAAGAACACGCCAAAAATCGAGCGCATCTCCCGAACGAAGTCGTCCTCTATTTGTTTTCCCACGCCGCAGTCCAACGCCTCCAATAGCACGGTCAATCATTCCACGTATTCTCCACGCCCAGTCCATGGAATACCATCCACTTTTTCCACCAATTGAGAAGATGTAATTTGCAATCTTATCAGGGGATGCGGTGAATGGTGAATGCGCCTCATAGGTGTAGCACCCGTGTTTTGGAACTTGGACATATTTTTTATAATCCGGCGGAAGATTACTCGAGCTCCATGCATCTCGCCAACTGGATATAACTGCATTTTCTTCAATCTTTTCAAAAGCGCGTTCAAGAGCTTGATCATACGTTAGACATTTTTTTGGTATAATATCGTGAATCGAAGAATCTTCACATATTGCATTGTTTTTTAGGCTGTCAACAAGTGCCGAAGCAAGTGAAAATGAGGTTGAGGTAATGAAAAAAAGCCAGTACGAAGAGAGTTTAGGAGTGAGTACTGGGACTGATATGATAAGCCGATAGAGCTTTCGTTTTCGAGCATATCCCAGAAGTATTTCTTTGTATGTAAGTTGTTCCGGTCCTCCAATATCAAACGACCGGTTAAAGCACGCTTCATTTCCAAGCACTTTGTGGAGATAATCGATAACATCAATAATTGCTATTGGTTGGCATTTATTTGAAACCCATTTAGGTGCCACCATGATTGGAAGCTTTTCTACAAGGTCACGAATAATTTCGTACGAAGCACTTCCAGATCCTATAATAATGCCTGCTCGGAGTGCTGTCAGTGGAATAGATGAAGATCCAAGAATCTTTTCTACTTCAAGTCGTGAGGAGAGGTGTTTAGACAAATCTTTGTCATTCACAAGTCCCGTTAGATAAATGATCTGCTTACAGGAGGTGTCTTGAAGACTTGAGAGGAAGTTTTCAGCAATTTTTGCATCCTCATGTGCGAATTGATCTCCTTTTCGAGCCATCGAATGTATGAAGTAGTACGCGGAGTCAATTTCCTTAGGAAGCTGCACTGGGCCAGATGAGAGGTTGGCTTCAATTGGTATGACACGCGTATCTGGAATTCGTTCTTTGTCACGTACAAGTGCGTATACGGTGTGTCCAGCTTCTAAAAGAAGAGGAAGGAGGCGAGAACCAATATAGCCAGTTGAACCGGTAAGAAGTATGTTCATATCGTGTTTGAATCCTTACCTTCGGAGCATGTGCTCAAGTGCTTTTTTTATTGTAGGATACGCAAAAGTGTAGTCAGTGAGCGACAAAGTAGAAGGAGTAACCTCTGCCGATCCAAGAAGGGTTTCTTCTCCCATTTGACCAAAAAGAATACGTATCAAAAAACGGGGGAGTGGGAAAAGAGTAAATCGCTTTAGTACAGCACCCAACGATTTTGTAAATTCAGCATTCGTTACAGAGTGCTCTGTAACAAAGTTTACAGGGCCCTGTATTTCTGCATTCGCTATAACGTGATACATCCCATACAGGACATCATCAAGTGAAATCCAGCTCATCTTTTGTGTCCCATCACCTAGGTTTCCACCAAGGCCAAGTGAAAAGGGGAGAAGCATTTTTTTGAGCGCGCCGCCTTTGGGAGAAAGAACCAGTCCAAAGCGGGTGTTCACTACGCGACATGGTGCTTTTTGCGCTTCTTCTTCCCATTGTGCACACACATCAGCCAAAAAGGAGCGCCCTTTTGGAGTGTTTTCTGAGCATTCTTCTTGAGGATGTATTCCATAGATTCCAATGGCAGATGCAGACACAAAAACCTCGGGTTTTTTTTCTACTTTGTTCATTGTCTCAACAAGTAGCCGAGTGGATTCGATGCGGCTTGAAAGAATACGTGCTTTTTTTGCGGCATTCCATCTTCCTTTTGCAATACTTTCACCGGCCAAATTTATGATGATATCAAACCCTTCAATAGCTTGAGGATCCAGTTCTTTTTTTTCTACATCCCATGCAATGTCATGGGGAGTGGTTTTCAAACGGGTAAGTGAATACACACTATGTCCCTGTGTACGTAGAAAAGAAGAGAGCTCTTGTCCGATAAACCCTGATCCACCGGCAATCAGAATTCTTTTAGGAGGGAGGTTGTAATGACTGAGGCAGGTTAGGTCGTTAAAAAGGACTCTTGCTCTATAGCGAAGCATTGATTTTATGCTTTTTTTGAAAAAACGTCTCAACAGAACATCGAGCAGAGGTCCTCCAGGTGGAATAAAGCGGATCGTGTCTTCCATGCTGCTTGAGTCACCTTCAAGCTTTCGAAACGTGTGCTGGTGTCTGAAATAGCGAAACGGTCCACGGATTTGCATATCTGTAAACGATTGTTCAACCTCGTAGTCTACGTGCTCGGCGATCCATACGAGAGAAAAAGGGCCAGCAAAAATGCGGAAAACCGTTCGATTTCCGGCTTCTAATCCTGGATCTCTTGAAATAAGTGCTATTTTTTGCCATGGAGGAATCAGTCTATAAAAAGCACCTTCTCTTGAAAACCAAGAAAAGAGGTCTTTCACATGGACTGGAAGCGTCACTTGATGTTTAACAATGGTTGCTATTCGCATATTTGTTTCTTAGCCTCCTGCACTATTCAACATCCATAATTGATAATTAAGATAGGTTGCAAAAGAAACCCACATAAAATATGGAATGTTGAGAGCTGCAGCTCTCCAATCCACCTTCCAAAAAATACCGATCATTGCAGCGAGAAAAAACCACAAGAAGAGAATATCGATAAGCCCTGCTGTTATACTTTGCATCCCAAAAAAGAGCATTGACCATAAAAAGTTACACGTAAGTTGTGCAGCAAAAAAGGTAAGCGGGAGGGAGCGTTCTTTTTTTTCTAAAATGAGAAAAAGCGATATACCCATGAGGATATAGAGAAGTGTCCAGACTGGGAAAAACACCCAGTTCGGTGGGTTGAGTTCGGGTTTAACAAGACCTGGGTACCATGTTTCAAGACCAGAGCGTGTAAAAAGTCCTCCTGCATATCCAACAAGTAGGCAGAAAAGTATACAGCAAAAAAGTTTAGTAAGCTTCATTAGTCCCTCATGGTGTAGACATCTGTTGTATCAAGCGCTTCATTGCCAATTTCTTTATGATAGCAATGGATAAACCCTGGGGAAATTTCCACTTGAGCAGCACACTGAGCTGGTGGTCGATCTCCCTCTTTTGTCCAAAATGTAAAAATAAAATGCAGCGGCTTCTTGTTTAGCGTCCGCTTTGAAACGAAAAACTCGGTTTCATCGAATGAGCACAACTCTGTGTAGCAACGATGAGCAAGTTCTTTCGCATACAGAATAGCATCCTCTTTTGATACACACGAATGGACAGCATACTTTATCCCACAAAAATCGAATGTTTTTTGAGTATGGATTGTGCGTAGCAAGGTAACATTTGGCTCTTCTTTAGTGAGTGATGCAGCGTGCTTTTTGAGAAAATGTGTAAGCGCTTGCTTTTTTGGAACTGCGTGCTTTTCAGTACATGAAATGAGAAGGACAGCTAGAGAAAGAAGAACAAAGAGCCGCGAAAGCGCTTTTTGCATTTTACCCACCAGTTTTTTTGACGGTATACCCTTCTTTTTTTAAAAAAGCCAGTACTTGATCAAGTTTTTCCCCTTGAATTTCAATTCTTCCGTCCTTGACACTTCCACCAACGCCTAGATGTGTTTTGAGTTTCTTTGCTAGTGTTTTCACATCATCAAGGGTTCCTGGAACATCGCGGATCGCAATTACTCCTTTTCCCTTTCTACCACTCACTTCTCTTCTCACTCGCACAATCCCATCTGGATTTGGAGAGTATGCATTTTTTTTACACATGCAGTCTGCAACTGGTTTTCCACATTTTGGGCAGAGCGAGCCACGCTCACTTGAATAGATTACATTGGACATTTATCAAAAAAAACCTTAGTTAGATGAGGTATGGTAGAGCATAGTAAAAACATTGAAAAAACACCCAATATTTTTCTTCTTATTATTCTCATTTCTATTGGGACCATTGCAGCACAGTTTTATATCACTGCCATTCCTGATATGGCAACATTCTTTAGAATATCGATTTCTGAAGCGTCTTGGACAATGACTGTGTTCCTGATTGGATATGCAATTGGGCAACTTATTTATGGGCCATTGGGGAATTTTTTTGGAAGAAAAGGGGGATTTACCATTGGCATACTTTCGACGTTTTTAGCTTCAATTCTTTGCATTGCATCAATCACATATGAAAAATATTGGGCAATGTTACTTGGGCGCTTTTTGATGGCTGCAGGGGCATCCAGCGGGCTTTCCTTGACTCTAACAGTTATTAAGGATTGCTATGCTGGGGCAAAACAGCGAAAGATAACCTCATTTGCTATCAGTGCATTTTCGATTCTCCCTGGAGTTGCAATAGCAATAAATGGTGGAATGAATCATTACTTTGGTTGGACAGCATGCTTCTATCTTATGGCATTCTACTGCATTTTTGTGCTGTGGATTCTTCAGTTTCTGCCGGAAACTAAATCCAGAACTCTCCAATCAACCTATTTCAAAGGATATGCAGCAGCGCTTAAATCACCTATTCTGCTCCTTTGTTCTTGCATGATGGGAGCGGCAACGGCTGGAATATACCTTTTTTCAACGTATGCACCTCCTGTTGCAATGAACTTTTTTAAGTATACGCAGTTTGAGTTTGGACTGCTTAACTTCATTCCTAATTTCTCCCTCTTCTTGGGTGTGATGTTCTCCGCTTTTTATGTTGACCGGTTTTCCGGGAAATCAATGATTCATATTGGTGGTCTTCTCTACATGATTGGAGCGCTCATCTTTCTTATACTTATGAAAGTTGCGGGAGGAGAATTTTGGGGGTTTATTTTTAGCGTAACTATTATGTTTCTTGGGATACCGGTCGTGTATAGCAATGCAGCTTCGCTGGCAACTGCAGAGCTTGAGGATGTGTCAAACGGCTCTTCAGTCATGTCAGCTTTAAACCTTTGTATTGGGTCAGTCGCTGTTTTTATAACATCACTTTGGGATCATACCCTGCATATAGCACTTCCAATAATCTATACGTTCTTTTCGCTTCTTATTCTTCTCTTACTCTTTTTTTTACGGAGTTTCAGAATGCTTGAAAACGAAGAGTAATCTCACAAATTTCACGCCTCTTTGTCATGACGAACAACGGTCATGAGAGGAGTATTTGGTCCGCTTGTTGCTTCATACTTAATGAATTCGTATGTTTGGGGGTCATACCAAACATGTCCGCTCCAGAACATACTTTTGAAACCTTGGAGTGTGATTTTTACTTGGAGTGCTGGTCTGTCTTTTCCATTTACAGTAAGAGGGACAATATGTTCTCGATACGCAACCATGCGCACTCTATCGAAATCTTTTGGATTGATAATTGAAAACTTCATGGACTTTTGACCTGATTTTAAGAAGGGCATTAAACCAAACCAAAACTGTTGAATCCACGGTTCGTTTTTTAAGTTATATCGTTTCGACTTTCTTTCTCCATGCTCTGTTGTGCCTTGAACTGTGAGGATTCCATTTGAAATTGAAATTGCATAATTTGTTGTTGGACTAGAATAGGAGAACGTTGAAAAATCAAAAGAGGGCTCACCACTAATTGTTGTGGTGCTTTCGCTATCAACTCCTTGTATCGTGAGTTCATTTGGACTCTTTTGTAGTGTCCACTTAATTGTATTTTGTTCCTGCTTCACCGTTTGTATCAACGTGAGTTCATTGTGTGAAGCAAAAAGGGTTGATGCCAACAATAGTAAAAACAAGGATCGAAACATACAGTTCTCCAGAATGTGTTAGACCGGGAACATTCACGGTCAGTCTCCTTTGTATACTTTATATATATTTTTTGGAAGCGTTTGGAAGCACCTCACACGCAGGTTCGAAGTGAGGTGTTTCTATGCGCATGGTAGTATGAGATCCCCTTATTGCAAAAAATACACAGTTGTATGTAGACTGAACCGCTCTAAATATAAGAAAAGTATCTTATTGAAAGTGTGAGAGTTCTTCCTTTTTCAAACGAGGAAGTTGATATGAAACGAACCAAAGCAGTGTTGAGCGTGTGTCGTTTCTGCAAAATACTTTGTGCTCTAAGAGAGGGTACCTATTTTGGGGATATATGTTGTGGCTATGTTGAAAAATAGGAGTATACGATGAAAGTATTTGTGCGTGCGATGATGGCGCTTGTTTTAGCTGTTGCAGTATGTGAGGGTATTGTGAAAGAGAATCCGGTTATAGTGTTTGAAACAACACAAGGAACAGTTGAAATTACGCTTAAGGCAGATGTTGCTCCAAAAGCGTGTGAAAATATCATTAAGCTTGCAGATAAAAAGTACTACGATGGAATCACTTTCCATAGAGTCATCAAAGGATTTATGATTCAAGGTGGGGATCCAACAGGCACAGGAGCAGGTGGTGAGTCTGCTTGGGGAAAAGATTTTGAAGATGAGTTCAAAAAAGAGGTTGCTTTTACAAAGCCTGGACTTCTTGCAATGGCTAATCGAGGCCCTCATACAAATGGAAGTCAGTTTTTCATTACAACAGCTGAAACCCCGTGGTTGAATAACAGACACACTATTTTTGGTGAAGTCACGAAAGGGTATGACGTTGTGCAGAAAATTGAAAACGTACAAACAGATCCAATGGATAAACCTATCGAACCGCAAAAAATTATCAAAGCGTATGTGAAGCACTAATACATATGGTTCATCGAGTTAAAATCACAGGTGGAAATGGAGAAGGTTCTATTTCTGCCTGTAGTGGACATCTTTTTGCCACATCACATGAGGATGCATCTCGTCAGGCACTGTTACGAGAAGTTGAAAGAGTAGGAGCCGTACGCGCTGTGTATCTACAACCAGCTGATCCCTCGATTCACCAAACATTGTATGTTGGTATGTATCCACATCAATATGATAAGGGGAAAATACCAAATGATCCCTCGATGGCATTGGATCCAACTGAATTTCTAGAGACAGCACCTCAGACAGAACTCATGCGCCTTGTGGCAGCTTTTATGAAGGATTCGATGTCTCACAGCATGTATATTGAGTTGGCTTCAACAGAGCTTTTTTTCTCAAAAGAAACATCTGTAGCTGGAGTTTCACAGTGAAGGTTGCGCTTTTTGGATCTGGAAAGATGGGATCATTATTGAGAGAATATGTGTCTGCTGAACAGTGTGTTCCACTGGATGAGGCAGATGTGTGCATTGATTTTTCTCATAAGGATGCGGTGGTCAAAAATGTCACACATGCGATGATGCAAAAAGTACCTATTGTTGTTGGAACAACCGGCTGGGAAAAAGAGTTCGATTGCGTTGCTAAAATTGTTAAAGAGGCAAAAGGAGCGCTTCTCTATGGAGCAAACTTTTCTGAAGGGATGTATCTTTTTTCTCGGCTTATTCGACATGCGAATATTTTATTGAAAGACTTCGATGTAGCCGGCTCTGAAATCCACCATAAAAAGAAAGTAGATGCGCCGTCTGGTACAGCGATCATGCTTCAGCAGCTTGTAAAACAGAGAAGAAAGGTGCCACTTGAATTTCAATCTGTTCGGGTAGGAACATCTTTAGGTATCCATTCAGTCTTTTTTGATAGTCCGCATGAAACAATTGAGTGCACACATCGCGCTAAAAATAGAGATGGATATGCAAAAGGAGCTCTTGCGGCTGCATCTTGGCTTATTGGAAAAACAGGGCTTTTTACGTTTGAAGATTTCATGGAGGAAAAATTAGCATGCGCTTTTCGGGAACCATCACTGCGCTCATAACCCCATTTCGAAATGGCTCAGTAGATGTTGAAGGGTTACGCCACAATGTTTTTTTTCAATTGGAAGAAGGTGTTGATGGACTCCTAGTTCTTGGATCTACTGGAGAGATGTTGTCACTTTCTGCAAAAGAGAAGGCAACTGTCATAGAAACAGTGATACAAGAAGTAGACGGAAAAATTCCTGTCATCGTAAATACTGGCGCAGCCTCTACCAGCGATGTTTTAGAGCAGACAAAGAATGCAAAAAAAATGGGGGCCTCTGCAGCTCTTATTGCACCACCCTTTTATGTGCGACCGAATGAAGAGGGAATATACAGACACTATTGCACTGTTGCAGATGAAGGCGGGCTTCCGGTGCTTTTGTATAATATCCCGAAAAGGACAGGTGTCTCATTGACACTTCCCATAGTGTCGGATCTTGTCAACCACCCGCAAATTGTTGGCATGAAAGATTCGTCAGGTGATCTCTCCTTCATATCTCATTTACTCTTTGAACAGAGTGACAAAAACTGGTCACTTCTTTCTGGTGAAGATATGCTTACACTGCCAATCCTTGCTTTAGGAGGAGATGGTGTAATTTCTGTCGCTTCAAACGTGATTCCGGCAAAGGTGTGCCAACTTGTTTCAGCACTCCGAGATGGGCAAGTGCATATAGCTCGTCAACTTCATTCATCATTAATGCCCCTTTTCTCAGCACTTACTCTTGAAACAAATCCAATTCCAATCAAGTCTGCAATGCAACTTGCTGGCATGGCAGCAGGTGATGTTCGAATGCCTTTGATGCCCCTTCATGAAAGCCAGAAGGAAAGTTTGAAGCAAGCTTTATCCCAAACGGTACACGCATGAAAGTTGGAATCCTTGGATGTAGTGGACTCGTTGGACAAAAATATGTCTCTCTCCTAAAGAAGCACCCATTTTTTGAAGTTTGTTTTCTTGCAGCGTCAAAAAAGCATGTTGGACAAATGTCGAATGGAATCGCCATTTCAGCTCTTGATGAGGCATTCAGCTCAGAATGTGAGCTGTTTTTTTCAGCCCTTCCATCTTCTGTCGGGTCTTCAGTAGAACAAAGGCTTGTACAGGAAGGAAAGTGGGTTGTTTCAAGTAGCTCTGCATTTCGTGGGCATGAAAATGTTCCATGCATTATTCCAGAGATAAATGCGCATCACCTAGACCGGATACATCTTCAAAGAAAAGCGTATGGAACGACAACCGGTGGGCTTGTAACAAAACCAAATTGTACGCTGCAGAGTTTCCTACTTCCACTTTTTCCACTTCATAGGGTTGCCGGGCTCACTTCGGTAACAACGTCAAATCTTCAGGCACTCAGTGGTGCTGGGAAGAAGTGGAGAAAAGCGCACATTGATACAATTGACCCTTTTATACCACTCGAAGAGGAAAAAACAGAAAGTGAACCAGCACTCATTTTAGATGATACGTCTATTCATTTTTCTTCTCATTGCGTGAGAGTGCCTATACTTCATGGTCATATGTCGCTCGTTAATGCAACCTTTGCAAAGCCTCTTCAAAGAGAGGAAATACGTCTTCTTTGGAACGAGTTTACAGGGCTTTCATTACCTTCCTCTCCTCTGCATCCAGTACTCTACACAGAAGATCAACACGGTCCCCAGCATGCGAAAGATTTAGAAAATGGAAGCGGAATGGCTGTTACTGTTGGTCGTTTACGCCCGTGTGGTATTCACGGCATCAAATTTATCTCACTCTCTCACAATCTCATCAGAGGTGCTGCAGGTGGAGGGGTGCTCATTGGAGAACTTATTGCACAGAAGGAATACGGATATGTTCGAGAGAAATCAGCACTTTGCGCAGCTTCCTAACTCATATTTGTTTAAGCGAATTTCAGAAAAAGTGCACGCTTTTAGAAATACACATGGAGATGCATACCTTATTAATCTAGGAATTGGTGATACAACAATTCCATTACCCCAATCCTTAACAGAGCAGCTTGCTCGTTTTTGCACATCCTTATCTACAAAAGAGGGGTATGCCGGGTACCAAAATGAGCAAGGTTCGTATCGATTACGTGAAAAAATAACTTCACGGTTTTATGCGAATACGCCTGTTGATCCATCGGAAGTCTTTATATCTGATGGGACAAAATGTGATATTGGACGCCTACAGCTGTTATGTGCCCATCTGACTCCTGTTCTCATTCAAAACCCTACATATCCTGTGTATAGAGATGGCACTCTTTTACATGGATCACAACAAATTATTTATGGCTCGTGTACTCCTCAGAACAATTTTTTCCCAGTCTTTGAAGGAACACCAAAACTTATTTATCTGTGTTCACCAAACAATCCCACGGGCCATGCTTTTTCAAGAGATCAACTCACGCAGCTTATTGAATATGCTCAAGATGTTGGAGCACTCATCCTATTTGATGCGGCGTATAGTTCTTATATCGGTGATTCATCCACTCCAAAAAGCATTTTTGAAATTGAAGGATCAAGACAGTGCGCGATAGAAGTGAACTCGTTTTCAAAAAGCTTTGGGTTTACAGGTATTCGTCTAGGTTGGACAGTTGTTCCACGCGAGCTTGAATTTTTTTATCCTGATTTTTCCAGGCTGCATGGAACGCTTTTCAATGGCGCTTCCCTTCTTGCTCAAAAAGCAGGTGAAATTGCCCTTGACGAGGCATACGAAGAGTCGAAAAATGCTATCCGAGCATATAAAGAAAATACCTTGTGCATGCGGAATGCTCTTTTAGAGCAGGGCGTTCGTTTGTACGGAGGTGATTCTGCGCCATATTTGTGGGTGCACGTCGGGAATATGACCTCTTGGGAGGCATTTGATATTTTGCTTGAAGAAAGCGGTATTGTCTGCACTCCCGGCAGTGGATTTGGGAGTGCAGGAGAGCACTTTATTCGCCTGAGTGGATTCTTTCATCCAGATGAAAGAGAAAGAGTCCTCCATGCGCTCAAAGAGTGCCGGCTTTTTCAGCAAGAAGCGCTGCCTCATACTCTCTAATAAGAGATTTCCAGAGAGGGTTTGGATAAACGATAGATCGTTTTTCTTGAAGGAATCTATATGCATCTTCTTTTGAAAGATCAAAAGCATACATAAAAAAGAGTATGAGAATAGTTGCACTTCTCGAAACTCCTTGCGCACAATGGACAAAGACTGTCTCTCCTTTTGCGAGAGATGTAACGATTTGCTTAAAAGGAAGCACAAACCACTGACTTGCTGGAATACGTGATTTTAATGACCCTTTTTTGATTTGGAAAACGCAAGGAGGGAATGGAGGTTTTCCTTTAACTTCCTCAATTTCGCAGTCAAATAGCTCCTTTGGTGCTCCTGATGTTTGAGACAAAAGAGAGATCATATTCGCTTTTGAGCCGGATACTGTTGTGAAGAAGTCCTCAACAAAAAACGTTTTATGTTTTACCTCAGAAAGTGGAATAGCAAAGGCTTCTTCATCGTATCTCGTTCCAAAAGAAAGAACATGTTTAATATTATGCGGGTTATACGAATCACTGACAGAGTGTCTATCCCAGAATCTAATATACTTTTTTGCGGCTTTTGTTGCAGAAAGCCACTGATAGTCTGACCTACACATTCGAAAAAAAAGAACGTCCTGGCCTAGTAAAAGGGCAGCACCTCCTTTTTGGAGGACAACAGAAAACCTATCATACTCAGTTGTTGTTCGAGGGTGAGGCGTTCCCCGTAGTGTACGTGCCGCATGTTTGAGGCCAGGAAAAAGGGTCTTCGCAACCGTTTTTATCGTTGAAGAAGATGCTGCGGCAGGAGCAAGTGGAGGTAAAGTAGATGGAACAAGTGCTCTTCTTCGCAGCCGTTTCTTGTTCTCTTCTTCCATTTTATGGAGCACTCTTGTAAGAGCTCCGCCCCTAGACGTGAGGGAAGGAAGAGTCACACGTTCCACAGATATTTTTCTTCTCGAATCTCCCGCTGCTGCAGGAGTTACTTTGATAGATATTGGTTTTTTCCGATCTCGTGAGACTTTTCCTGCATGGATGTAGGTATATGTTTCATCCCCTTTACATCTTGTGTGATACCCTGTGATTGGCATGAACTGCTCCTTAAATGAATCTTTAATAATCTAGCAAATGTTGAAAGGCTCCACAACGGTTAAAATATTTTTTACTATAAAAGAGGCGCTCTTTTGTATAACTCTTTTTTTCATAGAGGATAATGAATGAAATCTATTCCATTTCGAGGTATAATCTATGTCAAAAAAAGGGTATTGAACGTGGCAGCACTTTCTCATGTTTTACTTGCTATTCATCCATCTAGTCGAACTGAAGAGGCTTCTGTAAAACGCGGCCGCGAGGACTCACCTGACTCTCTTCCGAGTGGTTCTCCTGAGACAGCTGTTACAGAGAGAGCTGCGAGCGCGAGCTCTCGTGCACTGTCAGCTCTTGGGGCGGCAGCTCCTCAACAGCCCACAAAAGAAGAGATCCTATCGACGAAGCGCTCAGCACTGTGTCATCTCGGTGGAGACGAGCGTCCACTGCACCTGTCTGACTTTAAAGGTGCGCAAGCAGCAGCATCTAGTAGTTCATCTCGACAAGCCCATCCGAAAGCCCGTCTTTCGCCTGATTCTTCAGCAATGCCGTCGCCGGATCGTCGAAGTGTGCATGCAGTAGGGAGCCCACAACGCTTGTCTCAATACGTACAGACTCCAGAGCGAGTTCGGTCTGCTGAAAAAGCAACGGTTCATATTATGCGTTCCCCGCACGCTGAACGCGTATTTTACGCTGGGGTTGCAGCGCTTGCAGATACTGATTCACCGACGAGACGCCGCGTTACCCCTCGTCTACGAAGAGGACTCCAAAAAGCAACTGAAGCAGCAGCATTAACCATTCCTCCTTTTCCTCTTTCTGTAACGGGAAGTCCTGAGCGACCTTCGAGAGCCACTGTAGGAGCACATGCTTCTGTACATGCTTTACTAAGAAGCCCGAAGGGTGAACGCCTTAGAAGAGCGTGTGAAGCTTTGACAGTTGCTGCAAAGCACCCACCATTGTCACTTCCCGCTGTTCGTGTTGACCATGTCTTGAAACCTGATGTACATCGATGTGGAAGAATTTCCGGATATCATTTTTGTGAACCTGGAGCAGCTGAAAAAGAGTTTCTTCGTATTGAGGTTGAAAATCCCACAAATGGAGTCTATTACGGGACGTTCTCACCACCGGAATTGAAAAAAAAGTCTTCAACATTTTTCCCAATGTCTCTTGGAACGCAGGCTCATTTTCTCGAAGAATATGCTCGAAAAACAGTTTTAGGTAGTCGGGGAGAGCATTATATTTGTCAGCTTCCTACTGGAGTACACTTTATCGTTGTTTCAAAGGATTCGTTGACGACAATGGACACAATGTTTCCATGCTTTCACGTTGCTCCTTTTGAGGATGCAAAACCTTTTCGAGTTCAGTTTAACTCTAAAGATGGCGAACAAGTACTTTTTCTATCGCCAGCAGAGGTTTTAGCTGAATGTACAACAGCTATTAAGTATGACACGTCTTCTAAATCAGCATCACCTGCACTTTTTACTCTCTCTTCTGCAAAAGAAGTAGATCCTCTTTTGCTTGTCGATATTACATATCTTGTAAAATCAAAAGCAAGTAGAAAACTACCCAAAAGTTTGATCTGGGTAAAGATTCCACTTTCAAAGCTCGAAAGTGATGCACAAGCAAACGCGAAGACTCTTCTCGGGCTCTAAGTATCGCGCTTATTTTACCTTCACTGGACATATTCTTTGAGTTCAATTCTGTGCCTTATTAGTATTATCAAAAAATTGTATTTGGAGCATTTTAGTGAAGCACTTCGATTGTATTGTTATTGGATCTGGTGGAGGTTCAAAACTTGTTCGCCCGGTTTCAAATTTAGGGTACAATGTCGCGGTTATTGAAAGAGACCAGCTTGGTGGCACCTGTCTGAATCATGGGTGTATACCTTCAAAAATGCTGATTCATGCAGCAGATGTTGCTTCTACTATAATGGATTCATATAGATTTGACATCACCGTCGATGGTTCACTGCATGTCGACTTTCCATCCCTTATGGAGAGAGTGAACTCTACGATTAATAAAGACAGTAGAAGTATAGAACCGCTCTATGAAAAAGACCCAAATGTGACGCTGTATCGAGGAAGCGCATCCTTCGTTGACTCAGATGTTTTAGAAGTGAACGGTGAAAAAATTACAGCAGATCGTTTTTTTCTAGCAACTGGTGCAGAGCCAAATATTCCAGATATTCCAGGTCTTGCAGAAACACCATATATAACCTACTTTGAAGCATTAAAGCTTAAAAAACAGCCTGAAAGAATGATTGTACTTGGAGGCGGGTATATAGCAGTTGAGCTTGGATATTTCTATGGAGCACTTGGCACAGACGTCTCGTTTGTTGTTCGAAGTCACATGTTACGAAATGAAGACCATGACGTAAAAGGGGCGTTTCAACAGGCGTTTTCAGAGCGTTTCCCGGTGTATACGGGGGTCACTCCTGATCGAGTTGAATACAGGAATAATGAATTTACTGTAGCCCTTTCAGATGGGACGGTATTGCAAGCTGATGCTCTCTTTGTTGCAACAGGGGTAAAGCCTTCCACTTTTGCAATGGGCCTTGAGCATACAGGTGTCCAAACTGATGAGAAAGGGTTTATCAAGGTGGATGAATATTTGAGGACAACAGACTCAAATAAATGGGCATTTGGTGATTGTATTGGAAGAAACTTGTTTCGGCATAGTGCAAATTTTGAAGGGGAGTACCTTTTTTCATCACTGTTTTTGGAAGAAGCTCCTCAGCCGATTAAGTACCCTTCTGTCCCACACGCTGTTTTTTCTAACCCTCAAATTGGGAGTGTTGGAAAAACTGAAGAAGAGCTCAATGAAGCAGGCGTTCCATATGTTGTTGGTTACAATCCATATAAAAAGAGCGCTATGGGAATGGCTCTTCGGTCTGAACATGGTTTTGCAAAATTGCTCTTTCACAAAGAAACAAAAGTTCTTCTAGGAGCACATATTATAGGCGATGAGGCATCGAATATGGTACATATGCTGATTGCCTTTATGTATAAAAAGGCTACCTTAGACGATCTGCTGGGTATGATATATATACATCCAGCACTTCCTGAGATTGTGAGAAATGCAGCTCGGAATGCTCGATCTGCTTTTCGAGAAATTGAAGCAGCGCGGATCTAGATAGTATTCCTTATTCAGAGGAAGGAGTGTTGCTATCGTTTGGATCTTTAGCACGCCGTTTACGCCGTTTTTTTTGTTTCTTGATTTTTTCCTGCAAAGCTGACGCGCGGCTTGTTTCACCAAAACATGTTTCGGCAATTTTTTCGCACAGAGCTCTTCTCGCAAAAAAACGATTGTCTTCTCTGGAGCGGCTTTTTTGGGTTTTTATTGTGATTTGTGTTGGAAGATGTTTCAAAATAACAGCTGAGTGTGTTTTTTGAATTTTTTGCCCACCGGATCCTGAGCCCAAGACAAACTGCTCGTCTAAGTCTTTTTCATATATTTCAAGTCGCCTCATTTCACATTGAAGCGATTCCCATTTTTTCTCTGAAATCATTTTTTTTGAGTTTGCCTATTGTCAAAAATCGAAGGGTATATTATATATTATGTCACGCTGCCATTGAATCCCGGGTATAAAAGAAGGCGAAGCAGTTTTTGGTAACGAAAGGTGTTTCCCTTCTTTTTGCCCTATTTTTCTACTGAGTATATCTCCACAATTTTCTTGTTTCATTTTCCTTCCCTTTGCCTTAAATGTTCTGTATGCCTTTGCTAGGGCTTCATCGTACAGTAAAAGGGCGCGCTCGCTTATGTGTAACTGCGCAGAAAAACCTTCAGCAATCCCTACAAAAAAACTTTTTTTCTGCTTTGAGCCTGAAAGTGTTGTGTGTGCATTCCATATGTGCTCAAGATGAACATTGAGATAGTGCGCAATATGCTCAGCATCATCAAGAACATGACTCTCTCCAAAAAGATCTAAGTACACTCCTCCGGAATATGCATGGAATGTTGGAATAACATGGAATGATCGAAGGATTATGCAAATAGTGTGGAGCTTTTGTGATATTCTTTTTGCGTGCAGTACCCTTCTTGAAACCCAAGCCTCTTCACTCTTTGATTCATAGCCTGTGGTTCGTTCCATAAGAGCTTGTGCTTTTTTTAAAGCTGAGAGTGCTTCATTTTGATTACTGCTTTTTGAAAGGGCGAGTAATTTTTGTATTTTGGTATGTGCTTTCTCTTGTACCGCATGTTTTTCTAACGTATACGTAGCAGATGCAACGTGTGTATCCCAACCATATTTTTTACAGAGGGTCTGAAATTCCATGCCATGTGGTTGTACAGTTCCGTGCTCTAAAAACGTGAGAAGATGCGCTATTTCATGACGAATTGTATTGAGAAGCACCTCTTTATCCTCACTCATTAGCGCAGAGTGAAGGCCAATTTCAAAAAGCTCCGGAATGCAGTAGCCGAGTTTTTCACTTGAGGTGAAAATACAGATATGGAAGGGATAGAGCATGTTTTGGTATTCAAAGCGTGATTGTCGCCAGGAAATACCTACCTCTTCACACATAATGTTTCTAGCTAGTTGCAATGCATGTCGAGCAAAAAGGTGTGTTCTTTGTGTATGTAAAACATCCATATTTTCAATCGCAGTTACTTTACTCGGGAAGAATTCTTACTCTCACTGTTAAATAACTGCAAGAAAAATTCTTGAAAGAGTTTAGACGTCTTGTGTATTCTGACAATATGAAAACTCGAATAGGATTATTTTTTGGTGGTGCTTCACCGGAACACGATGTGTCAATTCGTTCTGCAAAGGAGATATATCAAGCCTTTGATAAAGAGAAGTATGACATTCTTCCCATCAAAATAGATTTCGATGGAAAATGGTATCTTTTATCAGAACGAACATTTTTAGAGCACAGCTCACATAAAGATTATTCGTTTGACTTAGCTACCTCAAATCAACGCATCTACTCATTTGATGTTTTGCAGAATCAGATTGATGTAGCTTTTCCTATTATTCATGGACGATTCGGTGAAGATGGATGTATCCAGGGGGTTTTTGAGTTGCTCTCTATTCCGTACGTTGGACCAGATGTTCTTGCATCTTCTCTTTCGATGGATAAAGCTCTTTCAAAACAGGTTATCTCTGCAGCTGGTATTCATACTGCTCGGTGCGTCTCATACCACATTTGGGAAGAGGTAGATCAGTCACGTTTTGCCGACTATGCGTATCCACTCTTTGTAAAACCCTCTAAAACCGGTTCTTCAATTGGCATTACAAGAGTAGATACAGAACAAGAGATAGATGAAGCTATCAACTATGCCTTTTCGTTTGATGATAAAATTGTTATTGAAGAAGGGGTTTCTGGAATTGAGATTGAAGTCTCTATTCTTGGAGGAAAAACACCGCTTGTTTCTGTTCCAGGACGTATAATTCCAAAAAGCGCCTACTATTCGCACGAGAACAAAATTGACCCTGAGGGAGCTTCATTTGAGATTCCTCTGAATGTATCTCCTCTCATTACAGAAAAGATACAAGCGTGTGCTCTTGCATGTTACAAGGCGCTAAACTGTGAAGGTATGGCTCGGATAGACCTCTTTTTGAAAGAGGATAATGAGATTGTGTTTAATGAAGCGAACACCCTTCCAGGCTTTACGCAGTCTAGTCTTTTTCCGATACTTTTTAAGGCGACCGGAATTTCATATGATAGACTTCTTGATGCATTAGTAGAACATGCTTTTGAGCGGTCAGAGAGGCGTCGATTGTTTCAGACGAAAGTCGAAGCATCTCATGCAACAGTGCAATAAAAACAGCTACCACTTTGGTTTTTTTACATCAAATCCAAGAGCCATTAAAAGAGCTCTTGCAATTGGTCGAGGTGTTCCTTTGTGTGGCATTTCATGAAGAGCAATAGTCGGATTGTAGTTTAATTCAATAATTCCGTACGGTCCTTTCTCAGACTTGTTTTTTACGATCATATCAATTCCACAGATATGCGCACCGATACTTTGTGTTGCAGAGACAGCAATTTTTTTATAATACGAATGTATTTCATCTGTTCTATCCAGCGCACTTCCTCCAGTAGAGACGTTCGTATTCTGCCGTAAAAATACCTTTTTTCCTCTTTTTAATACTGATTGTGGAGTGAGTTTTTGGAATGTGAGGAACTGTATTTCATGCGAACCGAGGTGAAGACGTTCAGTCAGTGGGCGGTACCGTTGAGGGTCATTATTTTTGGATGCGACAAGTTGGGAAATGGAAGAGCGTCCATCTCCAATAACATGAGCAGGCTCTCTTTCTATGACTCCTACACACTTTCCATCAATAACTAAGAATCGATATTCCGTCCCTTCTAAAAACTCTTCTACGAGCAGGGTTTGGTCGAGTGCAAAACATTCCTTGCAGGCCGGAAGCAGCCGTTCTTCATTTTTTTTTGGGAAAATATGGACTCCGTGTCCATAGTTTGTTGTGTTTGGCTTCACGACAACTGAATCAGATTGTAGCTCGTTAAAAAGGAGTTGTGCCATTGAAAAAGTGGAAGCTGCACCTCCCTCCGCAACGGAAAAACCCCGCTCTTTCAATAGCTTTTTTGTTACAACTTTATTTCCCATAAGTTCAATCACGTTATAACTATCAAGAGAAGTTTTTGTTGCTTGTCGAACAATTTCAGTTTTCCCATTTTGTGTCAGACGAAGAATATTTGCTGAACGATCAAGGACTTCAACTGAGATTTGCTGCCGAAGGCATTCTCGTAGTAAAAACTGAGAACTAAGCTCCATATCTTCAAATCCGGGAACGACAACCTGCTCTAATTTTTTTGCTAGTTCGAAATCGTTTTTAGATGTTGTGACAAGGGATAATTGCCTTTCGCGAGCACTTTCTGAAAGCACGTTCTCTGAAAGCACCTTTTTGTGTTCAAAGGCAAGTTTTGTCCCCATAGCGCTATGTGTCAACTTGTACTCATTCATGTAACTGAGGATTTTTCCGGAAAGGGTGAGTTCAGGATTGTTGATCGCATTTCTATATTGAACAAATGAACAGCTTGGGACGAGGTGTTTTAACCCCTCCATATCATCGATGATTTCTTCAGCCCACTGTTTGAGCGGCATCTTTTTTCCATTATTCACAAGACAAAGGCGAGGGTCTCGACCCTTAAGAGCAACATCTGATTGATTTTTGCAGAGGATTTTTATTTCTTTTTCAGAAAGGGGAGGGCTGTCCATTACAAGACAGTACAAAAGAAAAAGCTGAATGAATGTATACTGGCATTTTTCAATTCCAAGTGGTTCAAAGGGGTCTAAATCAATAGATCGAACTTCAATATAGGAAACGCCTTCTGTTTCAATTGACTCAATGGTTGTTTTTGGACGTATTCGAGCGTAGTGTTCATGTTGATTTTGAAGGATGTTTGGATTTAATTGATCAGAAATTGACTCATATTGTTTTTTGTGAATTCGCAGCGCATTTCTGAGTGATTCAACATATTCCATCGGTGAGTTATATGAGACAGCATGTTGGGATTGTATTTTTGAATAGTATCCATACGGGCTCATTCTGAGCGTGGTTGCAAATGGAAAAAACTTTGTACTCGCGTCATATTTTTTAAAACCATCACCCGGATAGGACGCGTCACATACAGGAGATGCTCCAAAAAGATAACTAACGATCCAGCCGTATCGAAGAAAATTTCTACAGATGTGCATGTACGCTGTACTCGGATTTTCACCAAAAATATCCCAGAACGTCTCATCGAATGAAAGATTAAAATGAATACCAGAAATGAGTTGCATTTCTGCTCCATATCTTTTGGACAATCCTTTTCTGTAAATCGACTTTACCTTTCCTCCAAACGTATCACCGAAATCTGCAACTTCAATTGCACTCCCAAGTACTGGCGGCATGCTTAAGGGCCATAGGGCTTCTTTTTGTACACCTTGTGATACAAATTGTTTTGTCTCTAAAAGCTCACCAAAAACGCCTTTCATAGAAGTGTGAGGGGAGGTGATAAGCTCAAGCTGTTGCTTTCCAAAGTCTAAACTAATTGTCTTGTGAGTGTAGGGGCTTCCAAGTGCACTTGGGTGCTTTGTCGTTGCAAGTGTTCCTTTTCTTGTGACTCGGACTGTCTCTTGTTCAAGCCCTACTTTGCACTTTGAAAGAGCTCTTTTTGCACGCTCAAGTGCACGATATCTTTTCTGATCCATACAAAAAGGATATCGATCAAGATAAGTTTTCTTCCAGAAAAAAACACGTTTACAGTATAGAAAAAATATAGGGTTAGAGGAAGTATGCATAGACATTGTCTTATTGCACTTATTATTTTATTATCTTCGTGTTCAGCTTTTCGAAGGCAGCCAAACGATGTTGCGCTGTCAGAGGTGAATGTATCCACTTCAAGTGCAGCTGCGCTTGATACTTCATTTTTTGTATCAGGAGAGTGGCCAAAAGAAACGTGGTGGACAGAATTTGGAGACGCTCAGCTCAATTATGTTATCGATGTTGCGCTCAGTGACAATCCAACACTTTCGTCTGCATACCATAGAGCGCTCTCAGCTACGTCCCAAGCACGCTCTGTTGCTTCGAAACTCTTCCCAAAGCTTGGTGCACACTTTCAAGAGCTTTATGCCCATTTGAGTGATGAAAGTTTATTTCGCATACCACCTTCAACTCTTCAAGCCGTGATTAACCAAGTCGATCTTGGCTTATTTTTTGATTACGAGCTTGATTTTTGGGGAAAGAATACAGAGAAATATCGAGCAGCTCTTGGAGATGCATGTGCAAAAAAAGCGCAGGAAGCTGGTGCAAAAATATCTCTTATAAGCACAATTACACGGACATACTTTCGGTACGCATTTCTATTTGAGCGAAAAAAACTCCTAGAATCTGTGTATGCAGTAAGCAAAGAAATTGTTGATTTACACACACTTCGAAAAGCACATGGTTTGGATGATCAGTTTAACGTGAATCGAGCTGAGTCCTCGCTTTTAGAAATAGAAAAAGTTATTTCAGGAATTGATGCCTCACTCGCTACAACAATAATGCAACTTAAAGTATTAATGGGTCGTTCGCCAGATGATCAATTTGTGTTCCAGTCTCCAACTATTAAAGATGTTTCTCATTTCCCGATCCCAAATAAGCTTTCTATTGATCTATTAGTCCGTCGATCAGATATTGCAGCCTCACTCTGGAATGTTCGCTCAAAGCAGCACCTCATTAAATCATCAAAAGCTGCGTATTTTCCTAGCGTTAATCTTGCTGCATATGGTGGCCTTGAAGCGCTTTCCTGGGGAAAACTGTTTTCTCCAAGTAGTTTAACAGGGTTTCTTTTCCCATCTTTAAATTTACCACTTTTCCAAGGTTTTCAACTTGAGGCAAATCTCAACAAAGCGCACGAGGAGTACTCTGTCGCTGTCTATGAGTATAATGAAAAAATCCTTCATGCTGCAAATGAGGTGACATCAAGTCTCCGAATGCTTCGAGCAGATATGGAAGAGAGAAGCTATCAGGCTCAGCATACGGAAAAAAAGAAAGAAGATGTTCAGTTAGAAGAGCTCAGGTTTGAAACCGGTGTTTCAAAAAGGTTAGATGTATTACAAAGAAAAATTGCGCTGCTCGAAGATACATTGACCCTCGTCGATGTTGAAGAGCAATATTTTCAAGAACTTGTGAATCTTGTGTATGCGCTGGGTGGAGGATATGGAAACATCGAATAGTAACAAAAGAAAGCAGCTTTTTGTACGTCTTGGGACAGCTGTAGGACTTCTAGCTCTCATTGCTTTTTGTTTGTGGTTTTTTTACTTTCGGTACTATCGATCTACCGATGATGCGTATGTCCATGGGAATCAAATTCAACTCAACAGTCAGATTCAAGGAACTGTTGTCTCTATTTGTGCAAAAGAAACTGATTTTGTAGAAAAAGACCAAATTCTCGTTGAACTGGATCCAACAGATTACCTTCTTTCACTTGAAAAAGCAAAATCAACATTAGCATATAACGTACGTCAAGTTGTACATATGTTTGCTGTCTATAATTCACTGAAAGCTCAGCTTGTTGAAACAGAAAAGCACTATGAAAAAACGAAGATAGATTATGAAAACAGAGTCCCGCTTGTTTCTAGTGGTGCAATCGGAATGGAAGAGTTTCAGCATGTCACTCTGCAACTCGAAGCTACGAAAGCTCAGCTAGAAAAAGTATATGAGCAGCTGCTTGCGCAAAAAGCGCTTGTTGGGAAAACGACGATTGAAGAACACCCTCTTGTAGTTCAAGGGAAAGAGATGGTTCGTGAAGCATGGGTCAATTTCCAAAGAACAAAAATTGTTGCTCCTACAGATGGGTACGTTGGTCCAAGAAAAGTACAGCTAGGGGAATCAGTTTCTCCTCAAACACCTCTTTTATCCGTTGTTCCTCTCAATGAGATCTGGGTCCACGCAAATTTTAAAGAAACGCAGCTCGATAAAATGAGAATAGGCCAAAAAGCGTCTATTGAGGCTGATATGTATGGGCGAGGGGTGCGTTTTACAGGCACAGTTGTAGGGCTTCTTCCAGGGACTGGGAACGCGTTTTCTCTTCTTCCACCTCAGAATGCGACAGGAAATTGGATCAAGATCGTTCAACGCCTTCCTGTACGAATTTCCTTAGATCCGGAGAGTGTCACCAAGCATCCACTTATGCTTGGTATGTCCCTTAATGTCCGCGTTGATGTTTCGAATGTAGATGGGCCTGTCCTTTCTCACAAGAAAGAGACAAAACCTCTCTATACAACAAGCGTCTACCGAAGACAGGAAGAAGGAGCTGAGGAAATTATTCAAGGCATCATCCATGACAACATCGTCAATAAAGACACGCACTGAACCAAAGCCTCTTGAAGGGTTTGTTCTGTTAGCAGCGTCTGTTGCACTTGCAGCAGCTGTTTTTATGCAGGTTTTGGATACCACTATTGCAAATGTGTGTGTCCCTTATATAGCAGGCGATCTTGCTGTGTCAAAAACGAATGCAACATGGGTTATTACTATGTTTGCTGCCGGAAACTCGATTGTCCTCCCGCTCACAGGGTGGTTAACAAAACGGTTTGGAAATGTGCGTGTCATGATTGGATCGACACTTGCATTTACTCTGATGTCATGGCTATGTGGAGTATCACCTACTTTTAATTTTCTCGTTATAGCTCGGTTTTTTCAAGGTGCATCAGCAGGCCCTCTGATTCCACTTTCTCAATCACTCATGATTATGGCCTACCCGGAAAAAAGTAAAAATTTGGCTATTGCTATATGGACAATGGTTGCACTAGTCGGCCCAATTGCCGGACCAATTCTTGGAGGGTGGATTGTTCTAAACTACACGTGGCATTGGATTTTTTTGATAAATATTCCAGTTGGATTTCTTGCTGCTTTTCTTATGAAAATGCTGTTAATGAGGTATGAGTCAGAAACAAGCCATGGGAGGGTAGACTACATTGGCTTTATTTTTCTTGCTGTTGGTGTGACAACATTGCAAATTATGCTTGATAAAGGGCAGCAGTACGATTGGTGGAGCTCGTCCCTAATTGTTGGACTGACCATTGCAGCAGTGCTTTCTTTTCTTGCTCTGTTCTTTTGGGAAAAAACAGATGAGAATCCACTCATTGACCTCTCTCTTTTTTCTGATGCTAACTTTACTCTTGGCACATTTCTCACAGCAGCTTCATACGTTCTTCTTTTTGGTTCAATAGTGATTTCACCACTTTGGTTACAAACGACAATGGGGTATGACGCATTCTGGGCAGGGGTGGCAACGTCAACGATGGGCATTTTTCCGATTCTGTTTGTGCGATATGTGGCTCATCTCCTCGATATTTATGAGCCCAGGTACATTTTGATGGTCTGCTTTTTAACTTTAAGTGGAGCGTACTTCTATTTCTACCATTTTACTCCTCAGGTCTCTCTTGAAATTGTTGCTTTTTCCCGCTTTTTGTTTGGTATTCCTATTGCCTTTTGGCTTCCATCTCTCTCAGCGCTTACTTTCGCGCACATTGCAAAAGATAAACTCCCCATGGCAACAGGTGTGTTTCATTTTATTCGAATGATGTCTGGTGGTATTGGCGCATCACTCATTGTTACGCTCTGGGAACGACGTTCTGCATTCCATCAATCGGTATTAGTTTCCACAATCACACCTTTTGATACGGAAGCTCACCAGGCGACGACTGAGCTCATAGAAACTGGATTTTCCTCACATCAATCCATTGCAATGCTTTATCAAGAGGTTCTTCGGCAGTCCCTTCAGTTAGCAACAAATGATGTGTTTTACCTCTCTTGTCTACTTTCACTTGGATATGTTTTTGTTTCGTATTTTTTTAAAAGCAAAGACGCTATTTACGAGGTATCCTCTTCGAAATAGACATGTATACAGACATGTATGCAGCAGAGGCAAATGAGAGGAGCGATGCGAGTATAATTGGGGAAAAGTAGTTGTATGATGCGACGATTCCACCGGCAATACCTGATATTCCTTCAGCAAGTACGAGACCTGATTGATTTATTCCTAAATTATACCCTTGCGTTTCAACAGAAGAGTGCTCTGAAATGAGGAGCGCAGCAAATGCATACTGCATTGCTATAAAAAAGCCGATTGGGAGCAGTGTATATAAAAATGAATATGGATTTGATGGCAGAAGAAAAACAGCAATAGAAATTCCTACAAATAAAGAGGCTGTTATCAGTGTGTTTTCTGTTGTAAATCTATGTGCTATTCGCCTGTAAATGAATGGTCCAAACAGCATTGGCAAAGAGCTATATCCATTCGCAATGGCCATCTGCATAATATCAAATGAAAATCGTTTCATCAAATACACATTCAAAAAACTCCAGAAAAAAAATTGTCCAGTATACACGATAAAATTGTGAAGGTAGAGAGGGCCTCTCGTCCTTTCTCTGAACTCGTTGACCATAGAGAAAAAAATTGTATGGGGCATGATTTCAACGTGAGGATTGCGTTCTTTCGTTTCCTTCAAAAGGAGTGAAAGAATAATAAAGCTAATAAAAGCAAGAAGGCCAGCAGTGTAAAATGGGGTGGCAAAGGTGAAATACGGCGAGTAGGCGTTATTTGAAAGAATACCACCAAGCACCGGTCCAAAAATAAACGCGCCACTCACAACAGCTGTAACCCATCCGAAATTTTGTGCTCGAATGTGCTTCTCGCGGCTAACATCTGCAATGATTGCTTGTCCAATGACGATATTTCCTTCTAACAATCCGCAAATAAACCGAATCAATAAAAGGCTGCTTAAAGAAGAGATCTCGAGAGCCCATCCAGTGAGGAGGTGGGCTGGGATTATTCCAGCAAGTGTTATGAGGACAACGCGTTTTCTTCCAAATCGATCTGAAAATTTTCCAAGAAGGGGGCTTCCTATTGCTTGACCTAGTGGATAGACAGCAAGCAAACAACCTAAATAAATTGTTCTCAGCTCTGTTGAATAGTCTCGGTCCACAAATTCAAACGATGAATCTAATAGAATAGCCGGAAAAATAGGAATCGAGAGGGAAAAGCCGATGTAGCCAACGAATAATAAAAGTAAAACAGGAAAGACATGGTGTAAAAAAGAGGAGCGTGCAGGAATAAATATATCACTCATATTTTGAGTATATGAATCTCTACTGAATCACACTATCTTTTTTTTTCTCTGTATTCCATACTACATTCTTTTTTTTGGAGCATACAATGATTGTAAATGGAATAGGGAAATGTAACTTTCAACACATTGAAAAAGCATGGCAGCCTTTTTTTTCAAGTTTTAGGCAAAAGATAACCGGAGAGGAAAAGCAAAAAATTATGACGGGTATTATAGAACAAAGTAGTCGCATGATTCAAAATGCATTAAACAGACAAAAAAAGATGTTTAAGCAGTTCTCGACTCAAAGAAAGTAATGAATTTATCCTTTGCAAAATCGCAACATGTAGATACGAATATCCTGAAACATTTTTTCTAATGTAGAGAGCGTTTCTTTCATTTCAACCAGAGTGGTCTCGGCTCCATCTCCAATTGATTCGATGTTTTCAAATGGGAGTATGGCTGACTTGAAGCAGCTGTTCGCTCTCATACTAAACCCTGGAGGTGGTTCGAAAAATACATCGAGCCCTTTCTGGCTGACTCCAAATAGTTCATCCAAAAAAGAGTATTGAGGAGTTATGCCAATCGAAGAGACATGAGTATGGATTGCATGTGTTGCAGCAGGAATGGTTTTTTGAAGTGTCGCAGACGTGTCAATGAACGTTAAATCAGGGGATTCAAAAAGAGGGGCAACACTACTTTTACTCACTTATCAGCTCCTTGCCTTTCTCAACAAATTCTTTGTTCTGTACTTGCCCACTAAAAATGGCCGTTTGTCTATCAGTAATTTCTTGGTACTCTTCTTTTGATGTAACGATATGTGGACGCACAAAAATAAGGACGTTCCGCTTTTCATCCTCTTTTTTTAAGTGAGAGGTTGCTGCACCAAGGAGTGGCAACCCTCCGAGGCAAGGAATGCCCGTTCTTTGTTTTGTTTGATGGTTTCGAATCATTCCACTGAGTACAACAAAGCATGAATCTGGAACATGTACTTCAGTGAGCATATTTGTTTTTGTCGTTTGAATACCATTCACAGGAGACGATGTTGCCACATGTGTCGGTGTCGCTTCTGAGATTTCTTCAGAAATAGAAAGCGTAACAACACCCTCTTTTCCGACGAGAGGAGTAATTTTTAATGAGACACCCACATCACGATATTCAATGTTTGAAGTGGTTTGTTGTGAGGCGCCAATCGTTTCAATTCTTGATCCCGGAAAAGGGATGTTGTCACCTACAAAAATAGTTGCCTCTTTACTATCCTGCGCGATAATTTTTTGATTTAAGACAACAACACTCTCGGTATCACGAGCAAGAGCGTCAATAAGTGAGGTTAAAGTGACAAAAGTTTTCCCTTTGTGGAAGATGAGATCTCCAATAACCCCAAAGTCAAAGCCTTTCCCTGTCACAAGATGGGAAAGTGCTGTTTTTGTGTGGTCCTTTGGAGTGTATCTATTCGCTGCTTCAAATTGAAGCCTGTCTTTATAGTTTCCTTCTGCTGCCCACTGCAGGCCAATCTGTGATCCATTTTTGATGCTTGTTTCCAATACGAGTACTTCGATAAATACTTGGGTGAGCGGCTTATCGAGTTGCTCTATAATATCGATAATATCGGCGTGAGCACCTTCAGTAGCAGAAAAAAGAAGTGCATTTGTAGACTGTACCCACTGCATTGATTCGATCGCATCATGAATACGTTGTGGAACACTCTTTTTCCCTTTTGTGTCAGCTGCGATTTGTTTTAAGGAGGCAAGGAGCTGGTTTCCCTTCATGTACTGCAACTTATACGTGTAAAATTTACCAGGTGTTTCAGGGAGGTACTTGTCAATTTCAAGAGGTTTTTCTTTTGTTTGCCTCTCTCCAAAGATTGATCTACTCACTTTTTCAATATAGAGGCATCCGCCTCGATCTACGACGTCAAAATTTCGCTTTTTTAGAAGAGAGATCACAGCTTCTACAACTTGTGTAGAGCTCATTGGCTTTGAAGTGTGAAAATTAGCACTCATTTGAAGGTCTTCCGGAGAGTAAAAAAAAGACATTCCACTTACTTTTGAAGCAAATCGTACAAGCTCTTCCATCTTCACATCATGAAAGCTCACAGTATGCTTTTCACTTCCATGAAGAAGAGAGAAGAAAAGACAAAAAATGAGCAGTGTTATTCTCATATGCATACAAAAATGAAAAAAGAAAAAGAAAGTATAGCATGAAAGGGGTTTGATATATATCTACAAAAAACTGTTTAGTGTACGGTTTTACGTATAAACACACTTTTGTAGGTCTTTATAGGAAGGGAGAAGGAGTATTTCTTTATCAGAAATTAATCGTTTTTGTTTTCAATGCATATATCTTGAAAGTGTTCATCCGATCGGATAGAAAACACCTCGCGTACGAAATCAATTGCTGCACCATGTGCCCGTTCTATAGTATTGGCATTTCTAAATCCATGCCCTTCTCCTTCAAAAATCAAATAGGTGACAGGAACGCCCCGTTCTTTCAGTTTTGAATAGATTGCTTCTGACTGAGTTGGGGGAACAACGACATCATCAATTCCCTGGAGTAAAAGGAGGGGAGCATTCATCTTTTCGGCATTGAAAAGTGCGCTTCTCTCTTTATATATATGCTCTTTTTCAGGATATGGGCCTACAAGTGATTCAAGCGTTTTTGACTCAAACTTATGGGTTTCTTTTGCAAGCATTGTGAGATCTGCTATGCCATAAAAAGAAATACCACAAGCAAAATGATCCGTAAATGCCATACAATTGAGTGCTGTAAACCCTCCCGCACTACTGCCAGTTATGACAAGGCGTGCACCATCAGCCCACCCTTTTTTGACAGCTGCGTGGGCAAGTGAATAGGCATCTTCAACGTCGATAATACCCCACTTCTCTTTTAATGCGTCCCTATACATCCGCCCATTTCCAGTGCTTCCACGATGATTAACATCGAGCACTGCAAAACCACGTGTTGTCCAAAGCTGTTTTTGCAAGGAAAAGCTCGAATCGGTATGACCTGTTGGTCCTCCATGGATTGAGACGATCAGAGGAGGCAGCTCTTTTGAATCAACTGAATAGTCTTTGTTTTTGGGGGGATAAAAATATCCATAGACACCATTTTCTTCGAGTATTTCCGGGGTTGAAATGTTTCCTTCTTCAAGAGGTTGCTTTCCAAAAGAGTGGATTTCTTCAGCAGTTTCATCATCAATGTGAATCGAAATAAGAGAAGGTGGGGTCGTTGGACTTGAAGCCACAGCATAGAGCGTATCATGTGTTGCAGCAAGTGTTGAGAACACTGTGTATGGGAGGTGTATTGTATCAACAGTCTTTTTCTTTGGGTCTATCTTGAAGAGTGTATCAGTCCCTTTTTTTGTCCCTATGCCTATGAGGTGGTTTTTAAAAAAGAGCAGTCTATGGATTCCCAAGATCCAATCTGGATACCCAAAGTCGTGTTCATTCGCAAGTATGCATCCATTCTGATCATAAATGTCCCACCATCCATTTTTATCGCAGGTGTAATAGAGTGTTCCGCTTGGATCAAACAGTACCTGGTTGACACTTGATCCATTTCCACCAGCAATAGGAACGGGTTCTTTTATTGTTCCATCTTCCTTCACGTCTGCTAGGTAGAGCGTGGAATCATCCCACGGCATATGTGGGTGGTCCCATGCAATAAAAGCTATCTTTTTTCCATCTTGTGAAAGACGAGGTTTACTGTAAAAATCGTGCCCGGAGTGGACTACTTGGGTTGAATTGTCTTCATCAAGATGCACTAGAACAAGTGTGTTAATAACGTTTTTTTCTTGTGTATGCTCTTCCTGAATAGCATAGAGCCATTTATGAGACGGATGCTGTACCATGTCTGCAAATCGAATACCCGGATCGCTTACAATCGGTGTGATTTTCTCATCGCGCACAACATGGATATTTTGATCAGCAGCGTGGACAAAGTAGAGTGCATGTTCAGTAGCACAACACGGAGCGCCTCCATATTCGTGTACTTTTGAGTGTGCAGAATACGGTATTGGTAAAATATCATGTACGGTTCGATTTTCCACACTGCAAATAGCTGACCGGCCCGCTTCCTCAGGACGACTTTCAACGAAATACACAGCATTATGACTTGCAAACAGTTGCTTACACTTTCGCGTCCCGGCAAGAGAGTGTGGGGTCACAGGAGATGTCCATGATCCGTATGGCGCTTTATTCATACTAAAACCTTTGGTAACGTGCCCCATTTTTGAGGGCTCCAAGTGCAGCTAAAAAAGTGCCTCCAGAAAAGAGAAAAAGAAGGAGCACTGAAAAAGGAATGCTGACATCAGTCGTATCAATAAACGCATATCGCATTCCATTAATAAGATAGAAAAGGGGATTTAACTGAGAGGCTATATCCCAGAAAGGACTCAGGTTATCAAGACTGAAAAACACACCGCCGAGGTAAATAAGCGGAACTAAAATAAAGGTGCTAAATGAGTTAATCTTTTCAAAACTTGACGCGTACATACCGATAGCAAGACCGAGAGATCCAAAACCGATCCCACCGGCAATAACGAAATAAAGCAGAAGAAATGGGTGTGCAATGGTGAGGAAAGATCCATACAGCACAGCATAGAACACAACGCCAACAAGGTATGCGGAAACTCCCACGATTGCACCTCGAATAAGCGATGCAATAGATATAGAGAGGGCTATCTCATAAATGCTAATAGGTGTGACTCGCAAGTCTTGAAGTTCATTGACGTATTTTGAAGCGACAATAGTGCTCGTCGCATTTTCAAAAGCATTTCGTATAACAGAGAGAGCAACCATACCGGGGACTAAGAAAGCAAGGTAAGGTATGTTTCCTTCTATTTGTAAAGACCTCCCTATGCTTACACCAAAAATGAGAAAATAGAGAGATGTCATTACAATTGAATTTCCAATAGTCTGGTAGGGTACTTTGAGAAACCGCAACGTCTCCCTTGTGATTAAGCCTCGAAGTTTCACTAGACTGCTCATTTTGAACCTCGTATTACATTTTGGAAGGCGTCTTCTAATCGGCCTTCACGAATGTGTATATCTTTTATTGCCCCAGGCTCAATCGCGATTTCTTGAAGAAGTTTTCCAATTGGGCAAAGAGAAGGAATAGTAAATTTTAGCATTGCTTCAGATTGCGAAATAAGGTGTTCGTGTTTGACAGGAGCAATGGCATGGTCAAGTGAAATCCTTACCTCTCTTTGAGAAAGGTCGTGGATGAGTTTTTGCGTGGTGTCAATTGTATCGAGGATCCCATCACGCAAGATCCCAATTCTATCGCACAGCATTTCAGCTTCTTCCAGATAGTGTGTCGTTAAGAGAATGGAGTATCCTTCATCGCGGAGCTCACGAATAAAATCCCAGACATTTTGCCTTAGTTCAACATCCACACCTGCTGTCGGCTCATCAAGAAGAATAAGCTTAGGTTTATGAACAAGCGCTTTTGCGATTAAAAGCCGCCGTTTCATACCTCCACTCAGTTGATTGACGAGCTTATTTCTATGATTCCACAGGTCAAGCCTTTTTAAGAGGTATTCTATTCGTTTCTGGGCGCCTGATATTCCAAAAAAAGAAGCATAAAACTGCACGACTGCAAAAACCGTAAAATAGCCATGATGGATCAATTCTTGCGGAACATATCCAATGGATTCTTTCACTTTCATTGGTTCTGTTTTCGTGTCGTGACCAAAAACACGTATAGATCCAGATGTTGGATTCTCTAGTGTAACAATACTTGTAATTGTTGTTGTTTTGCCTGCTCCGTTTGGTCCAAGAAGACCAAAGACCTCACCTTCATTAATAGAAAATGAAATCCCTTTTAGGGCGTGCACATGGCCATATGTTTTCGTGAGATTTTCAACGATAAGTGGAGTGTTCATGTGGCGAAGTATATGCAATATCTTTTTTCTTTACCACTTGTGGAATGAAATATTTCATATTTTCGACTACGTCTTTTGGCTTTGCTTTTTCCCATCTAGAATAATATGGCAAATATCACCATATGCGAGCCCAGAAATACCAATCCAAATTGGTTGCGTGTAGGTATCATATAGCATGTGAAGGAATCCAAATGATGGGAGCGTTTGCTCATAACAAATAAAGATGCATACAGCTAGAGCACCAAGGTATGCGAGTCGGGTTGCAGTCCCAATAAGTGGAAGGTGTGATATTCCACGGTGCGAAAAGAGAAAGCTGTATGGTCGAAAAGGGGCAGTTAACAGGCCTCTAATGGAAAACAACTTGCAGGAATGCGCAATATCGAGGTCAGGATTGAAAAAAAGCGAGGAGAGTAAAAAGGCTGATGAGAACAGGGCAAAATACCCATGATCTTGGGAACAATAGATATAAAATATGACTGCTCCAATTGGATATCCAATAAGTAAATTGAATGAAAGGTGCGTTCTATATTTAGCCATAGTATGGTTTTCACTTAAAAAACATTTTCTTTATCCGTTTTGGAAAAAGTCCCGAGAAAGAGAAAGCTAATCCCGACCGCAAGAAGAAGAAATGCTATAATAAAGGGAAGCGTTTTATAGAAATGTGACAGTATTCCAACAAGGGTAATTCCTATACAGGTAGCAAGTGCTTGCGTTGTATATGCAATGATTTCAGCATTTTTCACATTTCTTTTCTCAGCGATTGCATGATACATTCCGATCGTGGACGTGTACGCAATTCCGGCTGAAAGACCGAGAGGGAACGCAAGTCCCCACAAGAGTCCCGGGTGTTTTGGAGCTGTTTCTATCATCATAAAAAGTGCAACAAGAATATGTCCTGCAATTGCAAGCCCTTTTCTACCAAAAGAGCGAACCCAGAGAGAAAAAGCATTCAAGCCAATCTGAAGCCCTAAACAAAAAATGGTTAATAACAGAATGATATGGAGCAGGGAAAATGAGTAGACTTTAAATGCAAAAAGAGGGACGTCGTAGAAGTATATTTTCCATCCGGTGTGAGCAAATAAAAATGCGCACGTAAGGGTTGCAATATCCTCTATGCCAAGTTCTTTAAGGTTCCATGCAGTCAAACTTGCTGGAAGTGTGGACTTCTTTGGAAAGCGGGAAAAAAGAAAAAATGACATGCTTATGATTGACAAGATGGTTATAATGTAAAAAGGTGTTTCAATCTCCAATCCCGGCAAAATGCTGAGAGCGCCAATAAGAGGTCCCGCTGTAATACCATATCCTTGAACACGCAATGATTTCTTTCTGTCAAAACCAAAAATTTTGCTCGAGAGAAGCATGAGATAGAACCCGCACCCTCCAATGCCATTAATAAACTGTCCTATAAGGAGCAACGGAAACAACGTTGTTTCAATCGAAAGCGCAGTTAAAAAATTTCCAAGGGCAAAACATGAAACACAAGCTATGAGCGTTCCCCGAATATTTTGCATGAACGCTTTTGAACGAACAACAGGAAGAAAGATGAACTTTGAGAGGTATGGAAGAGCTAATACAAGTGCAAAAAGTAGTTCTGGTTGTGCATTAAATGGAAGGGAATCATCGGTAAAAAAAAATCGAGCCAGAAGTGTTGGAACAACCAGCATAACGTGGAGTCCGTCGATAAAACAAAGGAGCGGAAAAATTCTGTTTTTTTGGTTCATTTTTTCACGCTACTTTCTTTTCAAAAAAAAATCTACATAGATTCAACCAAAGCTTCAACTTCTAGCTGCATGTGTTCAACTTCAATCAGAAGTTGCTGCCGTAAAGATTGAATAGAGTGTGTTGTTGTAAAACGACAAAAAAGTGCAGCACATTGCCGTGCATTTTGAATAAAAAAAAGAGAGGTAATTGCTTCGTCTTTTTTTTCGTATTTTTTGAAAAGGTATTTCAGCTTCGTGTATACCATTTTTGTATCAGCCACAGCAGCAATGAGGAACATGTTTTCCATTGTTTGGACTGAAATATGAAGTCCAAGTTTTTCCTCATTTTCATGTAAAAGTGCATAGAGCATATAGTAACAACGTGTTACTCCATCGACAACGCCCGGTTCAAGAATGTGCTTGAGTGTGAGTGCTTCTATGTACGTATGAAGGAGCTCTTCATTATATCGTCCACTTTCTACAATTCGACGTGTTACTTCATCTAAAGAAGTATTTGTCTGTGTAGGTTGATCCACCTGTACTTTGCAGGAAGGTCCACAGAAAAGCTCCGGAAGGCTCGTTTCGAGGGTTGTTCGTAAAACTGCTTTCTCATTTTTTGTAAAAGCAAGATTGGTTTCTTTTGAGAGCTCGATGAAAAATGTACAACATGTGGAATCCTCTCTTTTGTCAACAGTCCACTCATCTTCACTTTTAACAAGAGAGGGGATAGCTTTTTTACAGTATCTCCAAAGGGTGTGCACGCTTATTGGAGCCACAAGATATGGTTCAGAAAATGTAAAAAGGAGGCCTAGCTTTGTTGTGTCTTTTGGAGGCGATGAATGGGGGAACACCTTAAAAAGATACGGTGGAAGTATGTCATTTGTTGATGCCATTGACACTACCTTTCGGAAAAGGTACGCAAAAGCCAAGATTCGAATACATATACGTTGGGGGATTTTTGATTGTAGGTGCGTCGGAATTAAGGCTAAAAACCGGTGCATTTCTAAAAAAATAGACCGTCTTCCGATTGGATAGTTTTTCGATACAAGAGACACATGAGGGGCTGTATGTGTAAGCCTATCATTTTGCATAAAGCGCTTTGGAATGTGTGAGATGAATTGACTTTTTGCGGAGTTTTCTGAGAGTTCAAAGAGGTCCTGAATATTTTCTTGAAGGAGAAGCGCTTCTTCAACTTCCGAGATTGTTTTCTTTTGAACAAAGCTCCGAGCGTATCGTGCGCTAAGGATTGAGAGGCGAAGGACTCGAAGTACTCGAGGGAGGTTAATTTTAAGGAGTTCTTTATTTGAACCTTCAGGCATTTCGAGCAGGTATTCAATAAATATGAGGGGAGTTTTCTTTTGGTCTTCAAAAATAAGTCGTGCTGATCTGGAAAGTAATACTGGGGTATATGAACCAGGAACTAAAAATGTATTCAGTGTATCTGTGACAAATCGTCCACATCCTTGGGTATATTGCGCGTGTCCGAGAAGGTATACTGAAAAGGTGTTTTTTGCTGTTTTGAGAGAGTCCGCTTTGATGATAGGAAGCGCTCGCAAGATCTCTTCTTCATTTGAAAAATCTTTCAGAACAGCACTTAGTGTCGTTCGTAACAAAGAAAAATAGAGTTCCCATTTTCCACTTTCTTCAGATAAGAAGGTGTAGTCAGCTTTGATTTTTTGCGGATCTATTCCCATAAAGCCATTACTTCTTTTTATGTATTGTTACAGAAGGCAGATGAACTGCACCGAGTGGAGAAAAGTAGACATTTTCAATATACGGCTTTCGTATGAATGTAGTACTCCAGTGGTAAATTGGTGTTAAAGGCATATCATCTAGAAGAAGCGCTTCTGCTTGCTCCATTAATTCAATTCGCTCTGAATCAATGTTTGAATGGAGAGCTTGGGTCAGCAAAGATTCGTATTCTTTGTTGTACCACCCAGCGTAGTTTTTAGGGTTTGATTTCAGCTTAAATCGTTCCAGAATATTCATTTGATCATTGTACTGAGCATGTAAAAACGCAAGACCTATCGTGTACTCTCTTCTTTGCATTGCATCGAGAAAAACGGTTCGCTCTAAGCTTTGAAGTTTTGCTGTGACACCTAGGACGCGGTACCATTGCTGTTGAATTTCCTGACTCAATTTATGGTTCACGTCGTTCATTGCGAAAACAAGAGAAATATCAAGCTCATCTTTATGTATTCCAAGCTCTTTTAATCCTTGGGTTAGCAGTGCTTGAGCCTCTTCCTTTGATGCATCTTTGAAAAACCCCTTTTTAACACCACTACGAAGAACAGAAGGAATAAGTGCTACACCGGGCTCTTCATCAAGTTGTGTGATATTTTCAACGAGGTCATTTCTATCAATTGCAAGCGCAAATGCTTTACGAATGTTTTTGTTGTGAAACGGGAATCTCTCTGTATTAAATGTACAAAATGTTGTTGCGGCAACAGGAAATGATTCTAAAATGTTTTTTTCCCGTAGGAGAGATATCGCGTCAAGAGGGAGGCCTGTAAATGCAGTACCCATCATATCGAGGTCACCACGTTCGTACATTTGAAACGCTGTGTTTTGGTTTTCTACAAAGCTGATTTGTACCTTCTCATGATTGACATTCTCACGATCCCAATAGGTAGGAGATTTACTTACAATCATTTCGTCCCAATGAGACCATTTTTCCATCATATAGGGGCCACATGTAACATATTCAGAGGTGTCTTTATCAGGCCATGAGGGGTTGTTTTGAACCACATGTGATGGAATCGGATGGAACACACAAAATGCCACAAGTTCTAAAAAGTACGGAGTAGGCGTCTCTAGTTCAACAATAAGTTTTTTTGACCCTTCTGTTCTAATCCCGATCTGAGAGATGGGGAGCTCACCTTTTTTTACACGCTCAGCATTCTTAATGACGTAGAGAAGGTTTACGTTCGGACAAGGGAAGTCAGGCTCTAACATGGACCGCCACGCTTCTGCAAAATCGTACGAAGTCACAGGGTGGCCGTCACTCCAAAAAGCATCACGAATTGTAAACGTGTAGGTACATTTATCGTCAGAAAGATCGATAGCTTCAGCGAGTCCGTAATCACTGGTTGATCGAGGGGTGAGCCTTGTCAGTCCCTCATAGAGCATCATCTGGACACATGATGACGTCACATCCCTTCCTTTTCGTGGATCCAGGGTACTCGGGTCGACAGGGAAATTAATTCTGACCGTTTTTTCACATTCTTTTTGAGGGCTACAGCTTGGAATACACGCTGCAAGAAGAATGAATACGGCACATCTTACATATCTAAATATCATACAATTCGCACTTTATACGCACCTTTATTAAGATAGTTTTAAGAAAAATGCAAGGAAAAAGAATTTGGCTTGCGCGGCAAATCTTTCATTGAATACCATGCAGTCATGAGCCTATTTAGTCCAAAAAACAGTTTTTTTATTTTTCTTGTTCTCACAGCTGGAGCGTCTGTTTCATTTTTAGATCAGACAATTCTTCCGGTAGCTCTGCCTACCATTCAAAAAGAAATTGATATTTCAACGAATGCAGTATTTTGGTCTGTTAATTTGTATTTACTTGCAACAGCTCTTTTTTTTATCGTTGGTGGCAAGCTGAGTGATTCGGCCGGACATAAACTCGGTTTTTTACTTGGGACGTCATCGTTTGGTGTTGCTTCAATACTTTGTGGTCTTGCAAATGGAGCCTTTGTTTTACTTCTTGGACGATTTCTACAAGGTGTCGCTGCAGCGCTCATCTTTCCCTCTGTAACAGCAATTGTCTTGGATACTTTTCCATCTCACTCTAAGGGGAAAGCCATGGGGCTTCTTATGGGGGTCTCTTCTTTTTTTCTCCTTTTAGGACCGTTTGTCGGTGGAATACTTGCAGAATTTGTATCGTGGCGTGCTATTTTTTTTATAAACGTTCCACTTGTTGCCTTTGCATTTTTTGGAGCACTTGTTTCAATTCAGGGAAAAAAAGGACCTAAAGAGACATTTGATATCTATGGATTCATGTTGTTTTGCTTAAGTCTTCTTTGCATAGTATACCCTCTAATGCAGGTCCATATCTGGGGATGGTCTTCAGGCAAATTCTGGATCTTACTCCTCGCTGCTGTGGCCTTTATTTCTATGATGATTGTCCTTGAAAAACGGACCCAACATCCGTTTATTGACAGGACACTGTTTTCCTCAAGAAAATTTTCAGGTGCATTGCTTATCGCATTTGCAACGCAGACAATTCTTTCGCTTCCTGTTTTTTGGCCTATTTTCATGCAGCATGTGTTGAAACTTTCACCTTCATTTACAGGGTTTCTTTCTCTTCTTTCTATTCTACCTGTTATTATCTGCTCTCCACTTGCAGGCCGTTTGGCTGATACATATGGAAGCTACACCCCTGCAAAGTATGGGTTTATCGCGCTTGGTATCTGTCTTTTTTGGTCGATTTTTGCATTTCCGACCTACAATGTACCCTTAATTGTAGTTGGCATGACTTTTCTTGGAATTGGTATTACACTGGTTTCTTCAAGTACAGGTATATACGGTATTAGTTCAGTGAGTGATCACAGAAAAGGGGTAGCTTCTGGAATGTACTCGACGACGCGGAATATGGGCATCACGCTTGGTGTTGCTGTTATGAGCACTCTTATTGCCACATTTCAAATGTTCTTTTTCAAAGTAAACTTGCAATATCATAGTGATACTGCGCAACTTTCTGCAAAAAAACTCGTGTCCTTGTATGCAGGAAATGAAGAGACAATGGCGTACTTTTCTTCGCTTGATCCAAATACACAGCACCACATATCGGAAAGCCTTCGTTCCGCGACTGCATATGCCTATTCAATTGGAATGCTTGTACTTTTTGTTGCTGTCATACTAGGGTTTAGTGCGCTAAAGAATTTTTTTCGAAATATGGAAAAAAATACGCCAGTGAAGTAAACCAAGGAAAAAGGAGATACTTTATGAAACAATACCTACTTGCGGCTGCGCTATTTTTTTCTTGTTCACTTTTTGGTGCATACAGAGTTGTTCCCGTGTCACCAACGCCAGAATCAAATTCAGTCGTTCTTTCAATTGTATTTCCAAAAGAGAGAGAAAACTATTCTTCTGGGAAAGTACGGTCTCAAATGAGATTAAGAGGCTATCCACTCGGTGTCATAAGTAGTTTCGAGCGTGCACGTGTACTTCGAGAAGACAAGAGAGGACAGACTATACATGTTCTTATAGATAACAACCCCTATTTCTCAGTTGATAGAAGCGCTCTCTACAATTATGACCAACAAAGAGCTTTTTATGACAATGTGTTGAATTTTCAAGTTCCCTATTTTCTCCCTGCTGGTGAACACGTCATTCGTGCCTTTCCTGTCAGATCGTATGGAGAAAGTATTAAAGATGATGAAGCATTTGCGGTTCGAGTTTTTTACGTTCAAGACTCAAATAAACAAAATAAAATAGGTTTTGATGAAACAGCTCCAATGCTTACGTATAACGAACCACAGGGAACATTCACGGTATCAGCAAATGACCCCGTACTTTTAGATTTCTATGTTTCTCACTGTGAACTTTCTGAATCAGGCTATAAAGTTCGCCTATCAATCAATGGAAAACAAATAGCACTCCTGGCTCGATGGATGCCCTACTACATCTACGGCTTTCCTAAAGGCGCGCATACTGTGACTCTTGAGTTGATTGATAAAAATGGAAAATCCGTCCCGGGTCCATTTAATAAAACTACGAGGACTGTTGCAATACAATAACTAACATAATTCACTTTAGTTATATTAATTTGCTCATTGATAATTAATTAATTATTATTAGATAATAATTATTAGAGAGGTATGTCGTATTCGATATGCCTCTAACTGCTTCACAATGAAGAGAGTAGGGGATTATATGAGCAAAAAGAAACTTTTGGAAGACGATATCAGCATCATGGAGGCTGTCGACAACCTTTCAAGTATTGCCGAATTAAACCCTGAAGAAGTTGAAGCTGAAAAGGGAGAAGAAAGAACTCGTGTTCTTAAATGGCTTAGTCCCAAAAGGTCAGGAGATGATTTATCTGAGGTAAAAGCTTCTTTCCGAGCAGTCCACAACTATCTCAAAAAAGTATACAGCAAGGATCCAACCAGCATTAAAGACCAGGAAATGCAGAAGGGGATCCATGCAATCATGACTTTGGCCGGTGAGGCAGTTGAGAAAATCGATAAGTGCAGTTCGCTTTTTGCTCGAGCTCATGGTATGGAGATGAAGCTGAGTGCTTCGAAAGAATACCAAGATCTACAAAAATTCTATCATGAGAAAATCGTAAAACGCTTCAAGGAAGTTTTAGAGTCTGAAGATGCGTGGATGGCTGAATGGGCCGGCGAAAAAGATGTGAAAGATGTTGAGCAGGTCGGGCTCAAGGATTTAGAGACAGTTAAAAAGGACAGAGAGTATGAGCTTTTCTACCTTCATGATGATGAAGGAAAGCCTTTTTATAACAAAAACCTTCTAAGGCATATTAAGCTCGTCGCTGACTTTGATGAAATCGCTTTTTCGGATCTTCATGATGATCCACTTCTCAAGGTTAAGGTCGTTCAAGATAAAGATGCGCATGAGACTGCGAAAGAAATTATAGATGTTGTTCAAAGAGATATTCAGGCTTTTTATCAAGATGCTATGAAGTTTAAAGAGCACCAAATGGTCACTTTTCTGAATATGGCATGTATGGCTCTTCTTATGGCAAGCCATGAGAGACATTTGATGAAGCGGACGTATGGGAAGACCTGTTTGAGTTATTATTCTGACTTCCAGTTCTACCTCAGAGAGGCGTTGACCTCACCCCAGTATGCGAAAACAGTTGAAATGGGAAATGATGAGAGAGATAGCTTGTTAACAGCGACACTGTCACTCTTACACTCTCTTTGCCACGCACTTTTTTTACGACGTGGCGTAAAAGAAGACATGGGTGCGTTCGTCTACAACGTGATCCATACTGCAACTGAGGGAAAAGAGCAGGTTAAGCATAAAGGGTCGATACTTTCATTTTTCACGCACCTTTTAGACTGCCATGATGATATTGAAAATGTTTTACGGAAATATCCGAATGGGCCACTTTTTAAAACCCTTGATATCTTTCGCGATCAAGAAGCAAATATCGGATTTGATCCATATCGACATGAGAATCTTCCTTCAAGAGTGTATAGATGTAAAAACACCGAATTCAATACGACCATTGTTCGCATGGCATGTCCAACAAAACAAGAACGAATCGACCAAGCGTACGTTATTGAAGAGTTCATTGGTTTTTTGAGGTCTCTTGGTGAGCAAAAAACGCAGCAAAAAATGCTTATTTTCAATTTTCAAGACAGAACAAATTGGAAAGAATACTCACGATGTGAAGCTATTGAGTCACTTCAAGCTGATGCGGAATTTTCAAAGCATATTTGGGTTGTTACCCTGCCAAAAAATACCGATTTTTATCTCCAAATTGATGAATATATTCGGGAGACAAATTCCGACAATTTTTTAAGTCAGCTCAAAGCACAGGTATTGAGTTTTGAGGAGTGCGGCTTTTCTTTTCCTCGAGGCATTACTAAAAAAGAAGTAAGCCAGTTTGTCGAAGATATTATCCCAATTATTCATCAATACTTTTTTGATGGTAAAGAAGCCCTAACAAGAAAAAATAGACTTGATTTCATCGAAATTTTCTACCATTTTTTACAGCTCAAGGTGATGGAGCTTATTAAACCTGACTTTACTTCGTTTATGTGTAAAGACTCTCTCGATACGGGGGCGGCTGCCACAGCATCGTTTATGGGGTTTGTCCGACTACTGAGTTTAGATCCAAGCTTTTCAGAAGAAGAAAAAGATCTGATGCTCTGGATGGTGTATGCACCGGCACTTTTTGTTCGTGAGAGACCAATTGATGTGCAAAGGCTCAACAGACTCGTTAGTTTCTTAACGATTACGACCGTTCTTTTTGAAGAAAAAAGGTCCAAAATCATTAATGACCTTGAACCTCTTTTCGAAAAGAAAACGTTTGATTCACTCCAAACGTTTCTTCAGTAATCCCTACGCCTCAGCAGATCCGAATTCCAAAGGTTCTCGTTCTCTGAGGTGTTCATTAAGAATTCCAATTTCTTCTTCGATCTTTATTTTGTGCTCTACTGCTATTTCCATATATGCATGTACACGTGCGCGAATGTCAGATAGTTTTTCACCCAGTTCAGCATGAGTACTCTCCCACGACATTCTTGACTCAATATCGAGTGAAACAATCGCTTCAGAGAATGCGGGATCTATTTTAGTATACGCAGCAACTTCACTGGATAAAGGAGGAAGCTGGTGCATCTCATGTAAGGTATCAATTTTTCTAACGAAATCACCCAGTTTTGTGAAGGCTCCTTTTTCGTCAGCGTCTTCTCTTGTAAGGGTATCAAGCAACTTTATCAGCCGATCTCTCATTTCTTGCACTTTCTTCACATCATATGAGCCCAATCCACCTCTATATTCAGCTTCAAGAGAAAATTGATCTATTTGTAAAGTTGCCTTACTGAGGAGTATTGTACCGGCCTCTATGCTAGCATGAGTATTTTTAAACTCTTCTGCAAGTTCATTCGCCATTTCTGTATATACACTAGGCGCTTTTTCAGCTTCAGCTTGTGGTGAGAGCAAATCCATGATTGCAGGCAATCCATCGCTTGCTAATTCTTCTTCAATTTCACGAAATGCTGCTGCTGAAGGGCCATCTTCTGAAGGACGAAGTGTAGCTTGTTTCTCATGCAATCTTTGAATTACCATTGAAGCACACCCTTTTTTTGTATCTTCATATATTCGAGGGTTTCCAACGCTTGGGAGGAGAGCTCCCCATGAACTGAACGAATTTCTAGCAAGAACAAGTGCTTTTGCCGCAGTAAGAAGTTGATCATGTGCTCTTTGCTCAAATCCAGTTATTTTGTGCGATACACTATGTAAAACAGCAAGATGCCGTTCGCGTACTACTTGATGGCGTGAAAAAGTATCAAGAACTCCTGTGTACAGTTTGATTCTCTCTTTGGATGGGGTGTCAGTGATCATAGTGTCGAGATCAGCAATAGCCTCTTTTACAACACCTTTTAGATCTCGTACATCGACAATACAGGGGACAAGACCTTTATATTCATCTTCAAGTACTTCTAAACTTGAAACCCACTTTGCGCTTTCTGTTTCTCGATCTCCTGAAAAAGTTCTTATCTTTTCGTTTAGAGCGTCGACTCTTCCTTGAAGTCCTTCAAGTGCTGAGAGCTGCTCAACAACTCTTCCGTGAAATTCATCGTAGAGTCCCGCTGCAACGCGAAAATTTTGTTCGTGTGTGTCAAAAGGTAGAAATGTAAGCGGCTGAGATACCGCTCTTGCTGCTGCTGCCATAAAGCAACCTCCATTTTTTAGTATTATTTGCCTTTACGCTCTTAAAAAATTCGTGAGTGCAAAGTGAATATTTTTATAGAGGTTATGTTTACAGAATCTTTGCAATTTGGAGCAAACTTTTTTTTATATTTTGCAGCGTGTGTACTTGTTTTTCATAGAGTTAGGAATGTGCAGCTGTATACATGTGAACGAGGGTGTCAGGGTTAATTTTGCGTTAAATCATCTGGAATTTGAGACATTGCTTCAAACTTTCCACCCTTCATTTTAAGGATTTGAGACCACAGGTGAGAGGATTGTGAAAAAATAAGGTCTTTTTTTGCGGGGTATGTATACCAGAGGCCGCTTTCAACCTCTTGTTCGAGGGCGCCATTTCCCCAACCGGCAAATCCAAAACATATGAGGTAGTGCTCATCACTACATTCGTGAGAAAGCTTCTTTAAAAACGTTTCGTCTCCACCGAGATAGACGCCAGGGCAGATTGTAAGCGTCTGTTCAGGAATTGAATCATACCCATGAATAAGCATGATTTGATTCGGTTGCATTGGACCACCAATTCTAAACGAGTGTGGAGTTTTTTTGAGGCTATTGAGAGGGATTTCTTCAAAGAATGAAGGGTCTTGCATTTTATTAATGATCAGACCAAACGATCCTGCAGGGCTATGATCACAAAGAAGAATAACACTTTTTCGATAGATGCCCTCATCAATTTCAGGACTCGCTAGAAGTAAAGTTCCTTTTGATAGAGGGCTGGATCTGTTTTCCATTGGTTACTCAGCTGCAGCGTGAATAAGCTGCTCGTTGTACAATTTGAGGTTGTTTGTCAAAGACTCTGCCTGCCTCATAAGTTCTGCGAAATCACTCTGAAACTTAGGCGACTCAAGGATTCTTTTTCGTTCAGAGCTATTCTCTGCTCGATCAATAACCATTGAAAGTCGTCCCATCGCAGTATTTATAAGGTCGACTTCTCTTTGGAAATATGCTCTAAACTCTTGAGGGGATTCAAGTGAGGCAATTCCGGATGCATTTCTTGCACGAGTTTTTTGCCACGTTTTATTGAGATTGAAGAAGAGTCCATATTGATTAAAGTCGTTCAAGAGCGTATTTGCCTTAGACATAATTGATTGAACTTGAAGATACATTCCGTCATCGACAAGAAGTTTTCCAAGTGTGCTATCACCTTCTTGAAGCCTACTTGAAATATACTGTATTGACTGAGACACCTGTTTGAAATTCTGCATCATGATGCCTGCATTTTCAAATACATTGTCTTTCTTAAGGACAGCTAAAGCCTCATTTGCGCCATGCATGACTTCAGCAAAATTTTGGATTGCAACAGAGCTTTCATCGACAACGTGGAGCTTGTTAATCCGCTCAATTGCAACAGCAGCTTCACTCATTGCATCATCAAATGCTCTAATGGCTGCACCCAGCTCAGTCCCGTTTTGGTCAATCCAGATGTTTACTTTATCAAGGGTTTCTTCAACTTTATCAGCAACTTGTGCAAGCTCATTGAACGTACTTTCAAAAGGATCTACGGACTCAGCATAAATAGGCGTTTTCGCAGTGACTCTTTTAGGTACAACGCCTTTTGGCGGGGCTTTGGGTATAATCGCAATAGATTTTTCTCCCAAGAGCCCAGACGTTGCTATTGTAAACTCATCTGTATTAAATGCTCGTACATGTGAATCGATTTTAAGCACAAGTTGGTAAAAATAGACCTGGCCAAGTGCATCTGTCGGCTGCTGCCTTGCATCTGGAATTTGCTCAATTTTTGCTACTTCACCAACAGGCTTTCCAGCAAACATAACACGCGTTCCAACAGAGATACCATTGATATTAGAAAACCGCATAATAAGCGTTTGATCTCCATCGCCAACTGTTGGCTCAAGAAAGAGGATCATGCCAACAACGAGTCCGCAAGCAACTGCGACAAAAAGACCAATAAGCATGTTCTTCATATAATCAATCATTCTTTGTTCTCCTTAAGGAACGTGGATCTTGGGATATTTGTTTTCGTAAAAATGCAATGATCGGATCATCGATTTCTAAAAACGGCTCCGGTGTATCAACATATGCAATTTTTCCCTCGTTATGCAGTGCGAGCCTATCTGAAACATATAATGCCGAAACAATATCGTGCGTAACCACAATGGACGTCGCTTTCAGCTCTTCTTGTGTTTTTACTATGAGCTCATTAATTTGCATAGCAGTAATTGGATCAAGTCCAGTTGTCGGCTCATCGTAGAGGAGGTATTTTGGCCTGTATACAATGAGTCGAGCAAGACCTGCTCTTTTTCTCATACCACCAGATAAGTCAGCTGGCATTTGGTTTTGTGTTCCTGCAAGGCCCACTATTTCCAGCGCGTGATCAACCCGGTCATCGATTTCACTTTGCGAGAGTTTTTTTCCAGTCTCTAAGTCACCATTTTGGGCGAGAAAAAAACCGGTATTCTGTGCAACCGTCAAAGAATCAAAGAGCGCTGCACCTTGGAAAAGCATTCCCATTTGCATAGTCGCATGGTACAGAGCTTGCCCTTTCAGCGTGTCGACACGAACACCATCAACTTCTATTGAACCAGAATCCGGTGGCGTAATACCAATAATGTGTTTGAGGAGGACACTTTTTCCGACACCGGAGCGACCAAGGATCGTGAGCGTTTCTCCTGTTTGCACATCAAGGGTGAGTCCTTGTAAGACTTGGTTTTTTCCAAACCGTTTCCAGAGATCTTTAATTACTATCATTGGCCATACATATGGTGGTTAAGTTGATTCAGTCCAAGTGTGACGAAAAAATTGAAGAAGAGTATGCACGTATAGCAAATAACAACACTGTTTGTTGTTGAACGACCAACACCTTCTGCGCCACCGTAGGTTGTCATTCCCTTGTAGCATGAAATGGTTATAATAACGAGACCGAAGAGTATAGACTTGATGAGTCCAATTGCAAGGTCGAAATATTGAATGTAGACAGGCATTGGATCAAAATACTGGGTTGGCGGCATTTTGAAATAAAATACTGAAATAAGATATCCCCCGAAAATTCCCATGACTGCACTAAAGACAGTTAAAAGAGGCGTCATAAAGAGGCCGGCAAGATATCTTGGAGCGAGAAGGTGTTGGTGCGGATTCACAGCCATTGTTTGTAAAGCATCTATCTGCTCTGTTACCTTCATTGTTCCAAGTTCAGCACACATTGCAGCGCCAATTCTTCCGGTAATCATAAATGCGGTGAGGACTGGGCCAAGCTCTGTAATCATTGCTTTTGCAACCATAAGGCCTGTTGTCCCGGTCAGTCCCTTATCTCCAAGCTGGAAAAAGGCCTGTGTTGCAAGGACTAGTCCAGTTGAAAGCCCCGTCATTGCCACAACGGGAAGTGACAGCACGCCAATGTGGTACATTTGCTCTCTGATTAAATGCCACTGAGGTGGTTTTTTGAGCGTGGCAAGAAGAACAGCACCTACCTGACGCATGTACTCACCAACGAGAGCGAGAAAAGAAAGCTTTTCTCCAAGGCTTACAAGCCATTCTGTAGTATTAGGACTCTTTTCTTGCGTTACATCAGTTTCTGACACGACCCTTCCTGAAGCTCATTGCGACATAGATTTTGATTGTAGGGGAATGTCCGTTTAGGGTCAAAAAAAAATAGAGAAGAAAAAAAGGGCCCCGTAAAAAGGCCCTGTCTTGAAAAGATTAGCGAGCTTTTACAGCCTGTGCGAACGACTCAACTGCTTGCTCAAGCATACGCCTAAAGGCTTCAGTTGCATTTTCTCGTTTTCCAAATGCTTGATCAGTATTGTGTGTGACACGTTCTGATAAAGAGCGCTGATGCTTTATTTGTGTCAATCGAGCTTGCATTCTTGTATCTTGAAATTCTCCGACAGGTTTCGCGGCTTCTGACCACACAGTGACTGCGGCGTGGACAGCCGCCCCAATTCGACCTCCGATGTGCCTAGTAAAAGTAGTTGCAAGAGTACATGCGCCCGCTGATCCTGGAAGAAGGAGCTGCATAATGGACCTTGTGTAGAGTTCATTTGCTTCCGTCTCATGTGTGCGTCCCGTCTCTTGAGACGAACAATTTCCCTGACATCTCTCATCCATGAGATGCCGGAGTTCTGAGGCATTGTCTGCTGCTGCTGCTCTTCGAAGGGCTACAATCATACTCATTTTTTTACTCCTTTTACCCTGCTAATATTTGACGCTTTGCTTCATGAAGCGCTCTTAACGTTTGATTCATTTTTTTTACTAACGCATTCATCTGCTGCACAGTTTGCTGCATAGTATCACGCGTTTTTTCTATATCTCGCTCTACCTCTTTTGACGTCGCCTCTTTTTTTGCTAAAAGTGCATCAATATGACTAAGAGAAGATTCAGAAACTGCTTTCCCAATCATCGAGGTACCTTTCATGACTCCAAGAGCACACTGGCCAATGGTTGCAACTGCTTGCGGGAGGTTGTGTGCAATTTCATTCCACGAGACCACGCCGCCAATAAGTGATAAACCGGCTCCTAAAACTGCGAGCGTGCCTGCAAGCTGTGGATCACCGCCGTAGTTGCTCAACGATAACGCAGTGATTGAGCTGACACCTCCAACAATAAGGGCTCCTCCGGAAAGTATACCAATAGGAGAGCCTGTTGCGATAAGTGCTCCGCCAGTCAATATCGAGCCGGCACTTGTCAAAAACTGAGCAACATCTGCAAGCATGCCCCACATCGAGACTTCGGTCGCTTTTGCATTCCTTTTTTCAATCTCTTGCATAACAGATTCGTTTGTTCGAGCAAGAATCGCCTGAGCATTTGAAAGTCTTTTGGTGTCGAGTTCGAGTGCTTTTGTTGTTGTTGCTTCTTGCATTTCGAGTAGTTGAGCAAGTTTTTCTGCAACAGGAAGCTTTGGACGCGAAATGAGTGGAGGGCTTTCAGAGAGTGATGCCTCCATGTGATCGAGCGTAGCACCCACGCCAAGTGGTGTTTGTCTTGCTTCTACGGCATCGTGTTCAATCTCTTCTAGAGGTGTTGTGTGAACAACAGGGTTTGATCGTACTGCATCAATCCGCACGAGCAGCCTCCCATTGGTCAAGCATAACACGAGCGCGTTCAATCTCTTCAGCAAGCTGAGGAGATTCGTCAGCAATTTGCAAAAACAAATTCATCGCTTTTTTTCCTTCCTCAATATCGCCCAGCGAATAGTAGCATTCACCTGCGTGAAAGTGCGGAAGAGGGTTTTGCCCATCGAGGAGTGCACACATAGCCCAGGCAGAGAGCGCTTCAGTAAAACTTTTTTCCATTTGCAGGCAAGATCCCATGCCAAACCAGTACTCACTCTGAAGTGGTTTTGCGAGAACAAGCTGATGGAAAATGCGTTTTGCTTGAGGGTAATCACCCGTTTCGTACAGGCCGTATCCAACAGTATACAGTGTTGTGAAGTCCTCTTTTGTAAACGTCTCAATTGGGATTGGCTTTCCTTCTTGAATCAGTCGTCCAAGTTTTGAGAGAGCTTCTTCCAATGTCTTTTTTGTTTCAACGTCCATAGAGCCTTCCCTTTGGTTATGCTCCTGTTCTCTGTGCTATTGTTCGACGAGCTTCTTGATCCATCTCAAGCATGTTTTTCATGATATCGATAATAATGGTATACAGCTGGACAAACGTATGCATCTCATTTGACAAGTCGGAAATGTTACCTTGGGTACGGATTTTCATCAGCTCTAATTTTTCGCAAAATCGGCGTACGCCTTCATCGGTTGGCTCAAATCCTTCTTCAAGTTCTGGCAGGTCGACATAGTCACTTAGCCCATCGAGGTCTTCACACAGCTCACAGAGAAGGTCTCGTGCTTCATTATATTTTGCTTCAAAAACTGTTCTATCAACACCTTGACCACTTGCTCTTTGCTCATACATCGCAGAGAGGTCTCCCTGGATGATTGCCAGTTGGCGGTTTCTCTTTTGCGTCTTATCAATAGTCTTTTGAATCAGATTTTCGTGGTGCACATCATAGATGCTCATAAGATCAATTGAGCTTTGCCCTAAAGATCCGCGAGTTTTAGCAGGTGTGAGAATAGATGGTGCATACGCCGCAGCATCGGCACGATCTCTGAATGTTTGAAATTGGAGTAACGGTTCGAGGGCTTCTCTCAGTAAAAGAGCGTCTTCATCATTTTCCTGCGTTACGCGGGTCAAAAATGCATCAAGAGAGCCGGTTGATAATTCAGATATATCGAGAGGAAGTTCTTCTTCGAGATGCGGGTAGCTCATGTCAATTGAAGCATGAAGCCTTCCATACAATTCAGCGACGTGTCTTAAGTGCCCCTCAATCTCTTCTTTTCTTGGCGTTGCTGCTGTTGCCGCAAGCTGAAGCTGGTGCATTGCTGCTCTCAATGCCGCGCTCACATCTCCCAGTTCATCAATACTTCTCTCTTGAGGGAGAGAAGGTGATGCCTCATCTCCTCTAAGAAGGTGAATGCTATGTGCCATATTTCCTCTCTTTTGAATGTATAGAGTATCCCTACGCTATCAATCATAAAAATCCGGTACAATTGGCTCAATGAAAAAAAGAGCCCTGGAGGTATTAAAAAACAAAATAACATTATGTGGGGTACATTTTTTTTGAACTTTCGCTGAGATACAGAAAAATGATTGTATGTAGCAAAAAAAACAGTTGTACATTAGGATGCTTCTTTTTTTGAAATGAGGCAGTATGAAGGTTGAAACGAGATCTGAAGCATTAGCTGAAAAAAGTACACACTATATTTTAGGAGGCGTCAATTCGCCAATTCGAACCTTTCAAGGAGTTGGGTGCGATCCACTCATAGTTGCAAGTGGAAAGGGTTCAAAAATATATGATGTAGAAGGGCGAGAGTATACTGATTACTGTATGAGTTGGGGCGCAATGATTCTAGGTCATGCACACCCTCAAATCCTTTCTTCAGTTGAGAAAAGAATTCATCTCGGTACATCCTTTGGAATTACTTCAGAAGAAGAAATAGCGATAGCAGAAAAAATTGTAACGGATGTTCCGTCTATTGAACGTGTTCGTTTTGTCTCTTCTGGAACAGAGGCGACAATGACTGCCGTTCGCATAGCTCGTGGATTTACTGGCAGAGAATATCTTGTAAAGTTTAATGGAAATTATCACGGGCACGCCGACCTTTTTCTTGTAAAAGCTGGATCAGGTGCAACATCATTTGATGACGATTCATTTTCCGCAGGAGTTCCTCGCGCAGTTGTTGAAAAAACCATCTCTATTCCGTACAACGACATTAAAGCCGTCTCAGAAATTTTTGCTGAATACAGCGGGAAAATAGCGGCTGTTATTGTCGAGCCGATTGCCGGAAACATGGGACTTGTTCCTGCAACACAGCGCTTTTTAGAGACGCTTCGAGATGTAACACAAAAAGATGGTTCACTGCTCATATTTGATGAGGTGATTTCAGGGTTCCGTGTTGGCATGACAGGAGCTCAGGGGCATTATGGAATAGAACCTGATTTGACAACCTTCGGCAAAATTATTGCAGGCGGATTTCCTGCAGCAATGGTTGGAGGAAAAGAAGAAATCATGAATGTTTTAGCACCAATTGGAACGGTCTATCAGGCTGGAACGCTTTCTGGAAATCCGGTCGCCATGGCTGCTGGATTTGCAGCAATACAAACGCTGGAGAATGAGAAGGTGCATGCACACTTAGAAGAGCTTGGCAGGTATCTTGAAGAAAAAATAGTAAAGGTGCTTACTTCAGGCATATTTAGGCGTATTGGATCCATGTTTACCATCTTTTTTATGGACGAGCCTCCAATGAATCAAGAAGATGTTGCTCGCGCTGATATATCTCGATTTAACGCCTATTTCTCGCATATGCTCTCACGCGGGATATATGTCCCACAATCACAGTTTGAATGCGGTTTTTTATCAGTGGCACACACTGTTGAAGATATTGATGCATTTGTTGATGCTGTTTCTTCTTTTGAAGAGATGTGATCGTACAGACAAAAAAATAGGAGTGAGGTATGTTTGGGAAAACAAGAAGAGTTTTTCATGTATCGAATCGTATGCCTCATACTTTGCCTCTGCACTATTTTTACATTTGCTCATAAACGTCTCGATGTTGAGGGGTTTTTCAGCGATCAGCATGTCACATCATATGTTGAGGAAGTTGAAAAAAGTGAGCATGAGCCTCTTTTTCTTGTTGTCAATGCAAATGGGGGAGATTTTTTTGCAACCCTCAGATTTTGCCAAGCGCTTGCAAAAAAGAAAGCATCTGGCGATGAAATCGTGGTGCTTATTGCGAAGCGAGCAATAGGTCCACCTGCACTCATTCCTTTTATGGCAACTAGCGTATATGTCCTTCCGGGAAGTGTCTGGGGAAATATCCCATATGGGCTTTCAGGTAGTATACCTATAGATGTTATAGGGGACGCTGTGAAAGGACTCATCCCGGAAGGCGGTGACGACAAGCAGCTCGAGCAAATAGCCGAAGCTATGGTCGACCCGTATACGCAAGTTTCAGGCATTCCATACACAAACGACCCGCTTCTCCTTTCAACGCCGCAGATTGTTGCATTAAAATTCGGAACTGAAATTCCTACGAAGGAAGCATTTTACAAAAAATTTCAGATCAATCAATTGTTGGAAACAAAGACTGGAATTGGACTACACCAAGTCCGGTCGATCATGACTGAAGAAGCACTGAATGCTTCATTCAAGAATCATGTTCGTTTTCATACGCGTCAAGAGAATTATGTTGGGTACATTCGAGTTGAAACTCCATTTACGAGAGCCTCATATCTTCATGCGCGGAGTGCAATTGCCTATTTCAAAAAGCAGAACATTAAATTATTGGCCTTAGACATTGATGTGAAAAAAGGGGATGTCTTTGCAGCGATACAAATGGTTCAGCTTCTGCAAAAACTCGATGTTGATAGCGGCATCCCTGTTTTAGCTTTACTACATGATGATGCATTAGGAGCAGGCGCGCTTATTGCATTGGGGTGTCGATACATCATTTCAATGAACAACTCAAGCTTTGGCTCATCTGACCCAATACGGTATAACAAGCTCTATGCTGCACTCCAAGATGAGTTTGGAAAAACGGCAACTTTTTGGGACAGGAGTAAAATTCTCGCAGAGGCAATGGTGAATAAAGACTACACAATCGTACTCAGAAATCACCAAATTCACGCCGTTAAAAAACCAAGCGAAATTACGACAAATGGAGCAGATCCAGATGTTGTTTTGACGACGAAAGGGGAGTTTTTTACAGCGCATGGAAAAGATATTTATAACTACGGTCTCTCAAATGCTGAAATTGTACACGCGTCTCTTGTTGGAGATGAGGAGTACCAAAGTGGATCATGGTCAATTGGAGAGTCATTTTTATCTGAGCTCTCATTTTTTAAGGATATGTCAAACGTGACCGTCCTTCGCTCTCTTGGATGGGGAGGGTATCTTCTTTCGATTTGTACGCATCCAGCTTTTTTAGCCTGTTTATTCTTTGGGCTTTTTGTTGGTTTTTATCTCGAGTTAAATACGCCAGGATTTGGGTTGTTTGGAGCGATTGGGCTCTTCTGCTTTGCCCTTCTTCTTTTCGGTGCTGTAACAAGTAATGATATCAGTGGAGCTCTGTGGCTTTCGCTTGGTATAGGCTTGCTTCTCTTTGCAATTGAGCTCTTTTTAATTCCAGGATTTGGATGGACCGGAATACTAGGTATTTCTGTCATTCTTGGGTCACTTGCTCTCTTTTTCGTTCCAAATACAGGTGCAATAGATGTGTTTACTTGGGATGGTTTTGCACTTGTTTTTGGCTATGTATTCCCGCTCTTTCTCTGGATTGCAAGTGGTCTTGCCTTGGGTGGCATTCTTGTATATGTGCTTGCCCGTTATTTTTCGCACCGGTTTTTGAACCTTTCACATTTAAATCTTCGGGGGAGTTCAACCTATGCTGAAGGATATACCCTCCACGATACTGAAGTCGACATGCCTGAGATTGGCTCACTAGGAGAGGCTGTAACAGGCTTGAAGCCGTCTGGAAAAGTGAGGATAGGAGATGAGCTCTTTGAAGCTGTGACGCAAACAGGCTTTATTGATGCCGGGATGCCTGTAACGCTTGTTCGTATTGATGGGTATAAGCTCGTTGTTCGAATACTTGAAGAAGGTGAGTAATGCTTTTTCGGAAAGAATTGTATGAAGCGCTTCTCAAAAAGTGCACTGATTCACACGCAAAGCTTCTTGTCGTTACAAAAAATCAGCCTATTGAAGCCCTCCATGAAGCATATGCATGTGGCCAAAGAGATTTTGCTGAGAGCAAGCTGCAAGACAGTATAGAAAAAAAAGAAGCACTTCCAAGTGACTGCATATGGCACTTTATTGGGAGAATTCAAAGAAATAAATGTAAAAAAATTTTCAGTCTTTTTGATGTAATCCATTCAGTTGATCGAATGGAAGTCTTTAATATGATTGCCCAAAAAAAGCATGACAAACCATTTTTTTTTCAAGTCAACATAACAAACGAGCAGACAAAAGCGGGATTTTCAGTAGAAGAAATAGCCCTGCTTGTCAAAAATAATCCGAACCATGGTGGGTCAGGGGTTATGACGATGGCTGAAAAAAATGCTTCTCCTGAAAAAATTCAAGAAACTTTTAGAAAGCTCAAGGAGCTATCAGCACAATTACATGTCCCACATTGTTCTATGGGAATGAGCGATGACTATGAAATAGCCTTGAAAGAAGGGGCAACGCACATCCGAGTTGGAAGAGCACTCTTTTATTAAAAATATAAAAAAAGTTCAGGGATTGGTAGATATATCACTCCGTGTTATACTTCGCGATATTTTTGGAGGAATGCAGCTTGTCTAGTCTTGATAGATATATAGAATCGTTTACAAGTGATCAATACCATGGAATCGTCAATCGATTTTCAATTGTGACAACTACTGATCATCGAGAGGAAAAAACGCACCATGGTGACATGTTTGATAGACGGACCGGCGATATATATTCTTTTGAAAATGCTGGAGTCCTTGTCGGGAAATACGTAACAATGCTAGCCGCTCTTCCTGCATATGCTTCGGTGAAGGCTGCGTTCCACACACTTGCAATTCCGTATGTTGTCCTTGAAACGCTCTACAAAACAGTCACGCACGTAACACACGCAGCAGATATTTCTTTTAAGGATCAAGCTCATAGTCTAGGGCACCACGCGATTGAAATTGCTCGGTGTGGATACTACTTTACAGGCATTTCACTCACACTTCTTCGTGGAATTTACAAAACTGAGATGATTAATCCGGTGCATGCCTTTGAAACGAGGACAATGGTCGCTAAACTTGAAAGAGAATGGAGTCATGATGTCCCCCGGAGTGCTGATATCAGGTACGTCTCAACGCGTCATGACATTGAACACGTTGCATATTATTACCTTGGGTTTTGTTTTCTTCCACACGGAAACATTAATGACACAGTAGATGGCACAACACGTAAACGATTTACAGTTATGGTTAAAGGGAGTATAGGATAAGTCGTTATACTTCTTTAAGGGTGCGCGAAACCGCTTCTTTGTCTGAAGGGAATGACATAACCTGTCGTACTTCTAGCTGTGATTCAGCAAGCATCAGTTGTTCGCCGTTCACCTCGACTAGGTAGAGCATTGTCTTAGGTGAAAGGGGCCTTTTTTCAACAATTTTAATTGAACGAAGATAGTTCAATTGATGCATCTTGGTAAAATTAAATCTACGATAGAGCCAAACAATAAAACCAGCTGAGAGCGCAATCAAAAAAACAATTGCAAACATTTTTATAAAAAGTGCTTCATATTTTTTGGTCAGCACTTCAGGGGGTTTGACTATTTCTGGAGCATCTTCTGAAACTTCCTGCAATGGAGGAAGCTCTATTTTTTTTAGTGGAGTTTTTTTTATCGGTGGAAGAGGCTTTTTTGAAGGCTCAGGCGGTGTGACTACTTCTGTTTTAGGAAGCGTTTCTAGCTCACCTTTGGGCTCTGTTGAAAATGCACTAGCAAAAAGAAAAATTGAAAAAAGATATCGTCTCATGGCACATATATAGCCCTTTTGAGAATAATATACAACTGTGATACTCTACTACCTATGCAAAACCGTGGACTCATAACTTTAGATATCGATGGAACGTTGACAGATTCGTCTCATCAAATTCCAGAACCAGTCTCAGACTATCTCTCTTATCTCTATGACGAAGGATGGGAGATAGCACTCATAACCGGCCGTACCTACTCGTATGCCAAGCATTCAATTGAAGGGCTTCAGTTTCCTTTTTATTTGTGTGTCCAAAATGGGGCTGATATTCTTTCAGCAGAAGAGCGGAAAGTCGTTTCTCAGGCGTACATTTCAAAGCAGCATATGGAAGAGGTTCTTCGATGTGCTTCAAAAGAAATGTATGATCCATTTATTTATGCAGGGTTTGAGCGCGGGGACTTCTGTTACTACAGGTCGGACAAATTGCCGACATCCTTTGCAAAATACTCACAGAAGTTGATGACGCTGTGCACTGCTCCCTGGGTATCACTTCAAGAATTTTCTGCGATGAGTCAGCAGGGAGTTCCTCTCATAAAATTTTTCGGTGAGTACTCATTGCTTTCACGTTTTGAAAAAGAACTGTCGAAAATACCAAATATTAGCGTGAGTTCGATCGTAGATCCGATTAATCCAAAGCTGCATATTTGCCTTATTACGCATGCGTATGCGAACAAAGGATCTGCAGCGCAAAGTGTCAAAGAGATGCTTGGAATAAAAGGGCCTCATATAGCAGCCGGTGATGATCGAAATGACCTTCCAATGCTCTCAATTGCTGACAAAGCTATCGTGATGCAAACAGCACCCATGGAAATGCACACAAGCGGAATGTATATTGCTAAACCTGCAGAGGAGTGTGGAATCATTGATGCACTCTCTTTTGTTATTCAAGAATTAAGCGGAGAGCTCCCATGAACCAGGGTAAAAAGCTGAAAGAAATAGCACTAGAAAGAGGGAGAGAGGTCCAAAATCGAACATCTGGTTTTATCCATACAAATGGAATGATTTCCCTCTTTGACAATCTCTGTTTTGCGCTTTTACTCATTCAATCGAAAGTTGTAGACAACGTGCTTGAAGGGCACGACATAGTCAGAAAACTCATGGCTTTTCAAGGAGAAAATGGCTGTTTTCCCAGGCATCTCCACGAGTATCCAACATCCGCATCCATACACCACCAGGTGCTCATACACCATGCGCTCTGTGCACTTGGAACAAAGTATGAGAAGGAAAAAAATGCGCTCTATTCTGCAATCCAAGAGAGTCAGGATATGCTTCATCCTGTCATGCATGCTCTTTTCACGCAAAATGCAGACTACGTCCCGCAAGATGCAAGAGAATGGTCTACATACCTTCTTCTAGATGCACCAAAGCATATGCCTCATTGGAATAACGCTCTTTCTGTGCCGGTGCTTCCTAAGCAGCAGCTTGTGTTTGCAGAGAGTAGTCCAATCCCAACATATGTTGATCTATTTCTTTTCGCGTACTATGACACGTTGCCTCAACGAATTTTCTCAATGCAGACCTCTGATCTTTTGTATGCAGCATTTTTGCCTGAGCACTTTGGCGAACTCTTTGTAAAAGAAACAGACGATCGCTGGGGAGGAAATACACTTTTTTGTGGACAAGAGGAAATGCTTTTCCCGCTCACTTTTGTCTCAAAACATGCAGTTTCAAAGTCGGGTGATCTGCTTTCATTTACTATTGATGAGCCACATCCTGTGCAGCTTGATGACATTGAGTGTCAGCTCTTTTTTCCACGAAAAGGAGCTTCTTTTTCAGTCAATAGTGGGAAAAAAAGCACATTTACATTTGGGGAATCTCTTACCTTTAGCTATCCATACGGGACTGTAACCCTTTCTTTTTCCCTTGAAGAGGGAGATGGAGATTTTATGGGGCATGTTGCGTACGGCAATAGACCTGGTATGCAGCTCGAAGACAAAACATTTGATGCGCATGACTATGTTGTGACAATACGCTCAATGAGACGTTCTCCAAAGGCAGTTTTTTCAGTTCAGTCTAACATTGGGGCGCACTTAGTTGTCTAATGTTGGGCTGTCTGAAGCAAGACCCATTGCATGAAGGCCATTATCGACATAGAGTGTCACTCCTGTCACACTTCGTGCAAGTGGAGAAGAGAGATAGACAGCTGCATTTGCAACATCTTCAGCTTCAAACGAATCAATAAGTGGTGCGTTCTTTTCTGAGTAGGCGATCATCTTTTCAATAAAGCCGATTGCTTTTGCGGCTCTTGATCCAAGTGGGCCTGCCGAGATAACATTCGATCGAATATTCCATTTTCTCCCAGCTTCCCACGCGAGCGTTCTTGTGTCTGACTCAAGCGCAGCTTTTGCTGAGCTCATCCCGCCTCCGTATCCCGGAATTACGCGCTCAGATGCAATGTATGTAAGTGATAGTGCAGCTCCTCCTTCATTCATGAGAGGGCCAAAGTGTTGGAGAAGGCTTACATATGAATAAGCTGAAGAGCTCATTGCAGCTAGGTAGCCGGCGCGCGAGGTTTCAAGAAGTGGCTTTTTCACTTCCGGGCTATTCGCGAGAGAATGCACAAGGATATCAATCGTACCGAAATCTTCTTTTACAAGTTGTGCAACCTCTGAGATAGTATACCCTGTTGCATCTTTGTACCGCTTGTTTTCTTTCACATCTGCCGGGACATCATCAGGGGTGTCGAAAGCTGCGTCAAGTGAGTAGACTTTTGCTATGTCAAAAAGCGTTCCATCTTCAAGTTTTCTTGATTCGTCAAATTTCCCGTTGTTCCATGACTTAGTGAATATTTTCACAATCGGCGTCCATGTGCCCACGAGGATTTCACAGCCGGCTTCTGCAAGTTTTTTTGCGATTGCAAAACCAAAGCCGTTGTCATCTCCAATACCTGCGATAAAAGCGCGTTTTCCAGTAAGGTCTAGTGGGATCATATGTCACCTATCATTTCGTTGTTAGGGACATAGACTAGCCTATTTCAAGAAAAGAAATCGAGATTTTTTTCGGGAGACGCCTTTGAAGAGGGAGCTTTAGGGTGTTACAGCTTTCTTAGGACGTCCTCTAGGGCGACCTGTTTTTTTTACTGTTTTTTTTGGCTTAGAAGGAGGCGTTTGTGGCATCTGAATACGTGTTCGTCTGAGCCATCCCTCTGCAGTAAGGACACGTTTTCTTTCCTGCATTTTTTTCTTATTTTTAAGCAAAGCCATATCACATCCCCTTATTTTCTCCCCCTTACGGTCAGTATACCTCTTTTTTTTATGCGTGTCAAATGAGGCCGTGAAGTTGTAGCGAAAAAAAGAGGGCAGCGGGCATACTTGCCGGGGCAATGATGGGTCAAGTTTCTCCGCATTCTAAGAGAGAAATGAACCCACGGCAAAACATCATATGTGACCTATTAGAAAAAAATCTTGAAAGACTATGGATTGATTTGATAGGAGTTAAATTTTAGGAGGGAAGCTCATGCCGGACAGACCTTCTAGCACACAACAAATGGATACTACTTGGCACAGATAACCGACCTTTCAACAGTAGTTGGGATGCTCAGTGAAAAGCTACTGAGCGAGAAAGGGCAACACGTAGCCCTTGTTTTCTCTGACACACCAGCTCGTTTTTTCCTCACCCAAACTGTCGCGAAACTGGCGCATTCAGCAGGTGTGGATGTTGTTTACCCAGAAGATGTTGCATCACTTACAAATATGAGTGATGAGCTGTCTCTGTTTTCTGAAAAAAAACTGTATATTCTCGATGGAAAAGGGTGTAAGGACTTTGTTTTTAGAGAACCGTCTGAAAAAAGAGTGTTTATAGCTGTTGAGTCAAAAGCGCAACTTCCTAAAGATGCTGCACATTGTACGACAATTACCTTTCCAATTGAGAAGCCATGGGAACAAAAAAGTAGAACAGCAGCATGGACAAGAACACTCTTTCAAAAAAGAGGAAAACGTCCAGATGAAGAACTTGTTGAAGCGCTCGTCAGCGGCACGTCCGGCGACTTTTCAAGAATATCTCAGGAGGTGGAAAAAATCTGCCTCTACGCTGTCGATACTCCATCAGTGAGCCTTCAACAGGCTGGATGCGTCTCAGAGTTGACGCATAGTGAAAGTGAATGGCAACAAGCAGAACGTTTGATTTGGAGTGGACACGCTCCCGAGCAGTCGTTTGATGACCATTCCGCACTCTTTCGTTTTGCGGGTCTTCTTCGGTACCACCTACAGCTTGGGGTCGTACTTTCCACTGCAAAAGATCCACTCGAAGAACTTCATAAACAGTACCCCAAATTAAAGAGTAAGGGGGAAAAACTCTACCTGCCGAAAGCCAAGTCGCTGGGTGCGAGGTATTTTATAAATGGCATTGGTGCATTATCAGAGCTTGAAAAGTCTGCTAGAGTAGCCTCTCATGCTCTCCGTCACCTGTGGGATATGTTTATTATTAATATGAGGTGTCATACATGAAAACCACATTGGTACTACTCCCAAATCTGCTCGATGAATCGCTCTCTCATGAGGCGTTTTTACCCGGCAATATTAATGAGACTGTGAACAACCTAGACGGATTGATTGCTGAAAGTGAGAAGGGAGGAAGAAAATTCCTAATGCGGTTTACATATGAAGAGGGGAAGACATTTCGAGATGTTCCAATTCATCTTCTCAACGAACATTCAGATACAGAAGATGTCGATGACCTTGTTCATATGTTAAATAATGGAGGAAAATGGGGGCTTATTAGCGATTGCGGGCTACCATGTATTGCAGATCCGGGCTCTCAACTTGTCGCTCGTATGCAACAAAAAAGAGCAGAAATAGAGGTAGTGCCTGGCCCTTCGTCAATCATTATGGCATTGATGCTTTCCGGCATTCCATCGCAGAGTTTTAGCTTTAATGGATATCTTCCAAAGAAACCTGAGCAGATTAAGCCTGCAATACTCCAACACCAGAAAAACTCTTCAAATCAAAAGCAAACGCAAATATACATTGAGGCTCCATACAGATCAAAAAAAACACTGCAGTATCTTATTTCGTACTTAGCGCCTGATACTGAGCTCTGTGTTGCTTGGAACCTCACCTTGAAGAATCAAGGGGTTGCTACCAAAACTGTTGGGCAATGGAAAGGGACACACCTACCAGATATTAACAAAACGCCAGCTGTTTTTTTATTTCGAGCAGCACCACACAAAGCGAAAAAAACCCTCGATAAGCAGCGAAAAAAAGGACGTTTTTATGACCAACGAAAGAAACGACGACGAAAGATGGGAGCTCATAACTGATGACGAATGGGCAGAACGCCTCACTCCTGAACAATATCATGTACTTCGTGAAGGGGGGACAGAACCCCCTTTCACAGGAGCATTCGTCGATACGTGCCAAGATGGGATATATAGATGCAAAGGCTTGTTATCCGTATGCTCCCTCTGCTGCCCTGAAATGAAGTCATCCCTCAAAAGCAATTCTAGCCATTCATCTTTGAATGAGATCGCTCCTCGAAGAGCTCTTCAGAGCTATTCTTCGTCTCGCTCATTCAAATCTAAACAACTATAATTGATTGAGAAATGAGATTATGGCGCAATCAGGGGTCCAAGGACAAGTTTGATTCTGGCACAGGATGGCCTTCTTTTACAAAACCTATTGTTTCAGATGCAGTAGTTCAAAAAGTGGATGAAACAGGACGTGTTGAAGTGCTCTGTGCTACGTGCATGTCACATTTGGGTCATGTGTTTCCGGACGGTCCTCCTCCCACACAGATGCGATATTGCATGAACTCCATTGCGCTTGCATTAGAGTGAAATGATTAAAATTTTTATTATATAATATATAATTATACTCTGTGCTATCATAAATGATGAAAGCATTTGAACAGTACAAAGAAACAAGCCCTGAGATCGAAAGAAATCACGGATGAAAATTTCTTTTACATGTTCAAAAGGAGGAAAGTATGAGAATTCAATCATCGAGCGTTTCATCTGTGAGCATAACAGAACATCATGCTCCTGTTAGAAGATGTCCGAATCCTATAGCTGCAGCTCTAAGAGCTATTCGAAATGCCTTTCGAAGGCGTCAAGAGCCAAATAGGCTAGAAGATCACCCGGCAATTGAGATTGTACGAGGCGTGAAAAGTCCAGTGGTGCAACGTGTGTTTGCCCGGATGAATGAGCAGTATAAAGCAAAGCGCTAAATGAAACTAGATAAGTCCGGCTCCAACGGTGTCATAAAAAAGACGTCCCTTTTCTGTCAGGGTAAGCTGCGTGTTACAAAACGAAAGAAGACCTTCTTCAATAAGGCCTGCAATTTTTTTGTTGAGGGAAGGTGGAATATCTGGAAACGTTGTGATATTCACGCCTTCGTGAAGGCGTAAAGCAACGGCAAGCTTTTCAGCAAGCGCATCCTCGTACGGAAGCCTTTCTATAAAATCAATCGGGAATATTTCTTCTGAAAGCGCTTTTCCGTAACGAGAAAGATTTTTGATATTGCTAAAACGCGCGCCACCTAAATAGCTAAAAGCAGATGGGCCAAGGCCAATAAATGGCGTTCCTTTCCAGTATCCAATGTTATGCTGCGCCTGGTACCCCTTTTTTGCATACGCTGAGATTTCATACCTATGTAGGCCCATTTGCTCAAGGAGAAGGGTAGCTTCTTTATGCATTGCAGCCGCTTCGTTTTCATTTGGAAGGTGGGGTTTTAAGGCCTCTCTTTGCTTCATAAATGCGGTGTGCGGCTCAAACGTGAGGTTATAGAAAGACAGATGTGTGATTGGAAGAGTTTTAAGCACCTCAAAGGTGGATAGAAGTTTTTCACGGGTTTGGTAGGGAAGTTCAAACAAAATATCGATTGAGATATTTGTTATGCCTGCTGTGTATGTTTCCCATACGGCATCAACAGCTCGAGATGCAGAATGTGTGCGTCCTAATAGTACAAGTTCATCCGGCAACAGACTTTGTACACCAAGGCTCACCCTATTAATTCCTAGGTGCTTAAAGGACTCCATTTTTTCTAATGAAACATCTTCCGGGTTCGCTTCAATGGTTATTTCAATATCGGATGGGGGATTGAGCTCGTCTAAAAAATCAGCAATACCCTCATAGAGAGAAGGAGTGCCGCCTCCAAAATAGAGTGATTTGATAGGGAAGTCGCCAAGGTAGTCTCGATACAGTGCGAGTTCCTGGCATAGACTTCCATGAAAATCTAGCTGCCTTTTTTCACCATTTGGGAGAACATAGAAATGGCAGTATGGGCATTTTTTTGTGCAAAAAGGAACGTGTACGTAGAGGCCGAGTGGTGTATTACCACTGGTCTCCTTCAACGTCTTCAAGAATACCTCTTCGCCACCTGTTTTTGTCGCTAAAAGGGTCTTCATCGTCTTCTTCGGAAATAGTATACTCACTCGTCTTCTCTTCAGTACCTGACATAGTTGTTTCACTGTCATACGAAGAAGAATCCATGTCCATATTTGACTCGGAAACATTTTCCTGCTCAACGTCGATACCTGGGAGGGTGTGAGGCTCTTGATATGCTTGCCTTCCTTGAGCTCCACGCTTTGGTGCCATATACTCTTCAAGGTCGCCGCTTTCTTTCAGCTCTTTAAGTCGGATTTCTTCTTCTTGTATTTTCAATTGGAGGGACTCAATTTCCTGTTTATGCTTTTCAAGATCTCGTTTGGGAACGAGCCCTAGCTTCAGCCACTGCTCGAGGTCTTGCAGTTCGTTTTCTAGTTTTTTTAGCCGCTCGCTCTTGACAACCATTCTATATACCTTGCATTAGAGGATTTTTCTTCGTTTAGGTGCCGAAGGGTACCTTTAAACGTATTAAAAGAAAAGGGAGAACTTTCATAGAGAAACACAGTATCTTCTCTCAAGGCAGCCTTTTCAATTTTACCAAACAATTATTTGAAAGATCTTTTTTTTTCTAGGAAAATATGCTATAAAAAGGTTGAGAGGACATCTTATGGCACACAATCCGTTCGACTACGCCAACTTGGCGAATATTGCATTTATTGAGTCGCTCTATGAGCAGTACACGCAAAATCCGGAAAGCGTGGATCCCTCATGGCAACGCTTCTTTGAAGGGATGCGTTTTGCATCGAGCTTGCCAACACATGGCATTGAGTCATCCGTGCGACAAAAGGATCCTTCCTGTAGCCCAGTTCAAGAAGCTCCATCTGATGAAAGGATTCTGTGGGCGTATCGAACGTTCGGGCACCTTGCTGCAAAAACGAGCATGTTTGTCGAAGCAAAGGGTGTTCCCGAATTAGAAGTCCATTCAGCGAATGCTGAGGCATCAGGTACAAGTACTGCATTAATAAAACAGCTTGCACGTGCCTACACTGGGACTGTTGGATATGAATTCATGCACCTTGAAGATCCTGAAATACGAGACTTTATAGCTAATGAAGTCGAAAAAAATGCAGAGACAGCCTTTTCAAAAGAAGAAAAGCTCGCCTTTTTTGCACAGCTGACAAAAGCAGAGATGTTTGAATCGTTCATTCATAAAAAATACCAAGGGCAAAAGCGATTTTCATTAGAGGGTGGAGAGCCCTTTATCCCAATGCTTCTTGAACTAGTAGACTATGGAGCAGAAGAGGGGGTAGATGAAGCTATCGTAGCCATGGCACATAGAGGTCGATTGAATACACTCGCAAATGTGTTTGATAAGCCATACAAAGACATGTTTTTCGAATTTGAGCCGAATTATAGACCTCCATTTCATCACGTCAGCGGAGATGTAAAGTATCACTTGGGGTATGTTGCAGAGCGCACCACCCTGTATGGTAAGCCGGTGAGAATGGAGCTCATGCCCAACCCAAGTCATCTCGAATCGGTGAATGGGCCTGCAGAAGGGTATGCTCGTGCATCTCAAGATGCAAAGGGGAGAGAGAGGAAAAAAGTGCTGCCTCTCCTCATTCACGGAGACTCAGCTGTTGCAGGGCAAGGAATTGTGTATGAAGTACTCCAGATGTACAAGCTAGATGCATACGAGACCGGAGGTACCATTCATGTCATCATCAATAACCACGTTGGATTTACCGCTGGAGCCGAAGAGTCCCGTTCAACGCGATACTGCTCTGATATTGCCAAATCATTTGGTGCACCGGTCTTCCATGTCAATGCTGACGATACGGAAGGATGTGTCTTTGCAGCGAGGATTGCAGCAAAGCTGAGACAACGGTATGGATGCGAAGTATTTATCGAGCTCAACTGCTATAGAAGATATGGGCATAATGAGGGTGACGAACCAATGTTTACCAATCCTCTTATGTACAAAGCGTTGAAAGAGAGAGAGACGCCGCAACAAATGTATAGAAAAAAACTGGTAAACGATGGTGTTGCAAGTGAGGCTGAATTAAACCAGATTGAAGAATCGTTTCGAAACACACTTGAGGAAGCACTGACAGCTGCGAAGAAGCAATCCGAAACGTTTCAAGAGAGTATTCCTGAAGAAAAAAGTGTTGAAAAAGAAGCAGTAAAAACAGCAGTTTCGAAAGAGCAGCTTCTTGTATACGCTGAAAAAATGACATCCCTCCCTGACAGTTTGAAGGTACATCCAAAAATACAGCGAATCATTTCTGAAAGAAGAAAAATGGTGGAAGAAGGACAAGGGATTGATTGGGGATGTGCTGAACACCTCGCATTTGCCTCGATTCTAGCAGAAGGAAAGAATATTCGAATTTCAGGTCAAGATTCTAGAAGAGGAACATTTGCCCATAGACATGCGGCCATCATAGATCAAGACTCAAAAGAGGCGTACTTTCCGCTTCAACATATTTCAGAAGACCAAGGGGTTTTTGAAATATACAACTCATTTCTTTCTGAAGAAGCGGTTTTAGGGTTTGAATTTGGATACAACACGTTCAATCCTTCTCACCTCACTATTTGGGAAGCACAGTATGGGGATTTTGCAAATGGAGCTCAGGTCGTTTTTGATCAATATATAGCTTCTAGTGAGCAAAAGTGGAATCAAGTCAGTTCACTTGTGCTTATGCTTCCGCATGGGTATGAAGGAGGGGGGCCTGAGCACTCTTCTGCACGGATTGAAAGATACCTACAGCTCGCTGCAAATGATAATATTCGAGTCGTTATTCCCTCAACACCGTCGCAAGTCTTTCATGCGCTCAGAAGACAAGTACTCTCTAACGAGAAAAAACCGCTTATTTTATTTACTCCGAAAGCACTTTTGCGCTTTCAGCCCTCCTTAAGTCCTCTTCATTCGTTGTGCGACGAAGAATTTCGGACCATTATAAAAGACCCGCGGAACATCGAATCACCTCAACGCATTATTTTTTGTTCAGGAAAAGTGTACTACGAACTCCTTCCTCACAGCGAAAAATTATCAAATACAGCTATTGTTCGAATTGAACAGCTGTACCCATTTGATGGGGATGCCGTTCGCACAGTGTTCGAAGAATATGGATCTCCTCAGGAGGTGATATGGCTTCAAGAGGAGCACCAAAATATGGGATGTTTTGAATTTATTCAGCCCTTGCTCCGAACAACCCTTTCTGATACGGTGAAACTCACATATGTTGGGCGGAAGCGAAGTGCTTCGACCGCGGCAGGCTCGATGGCCCTACATAACAAAGAACTTGAGACCCTTTTGCAAGAGGCATTTGAATGAAAGTTGAAGTGAAAGTACCAGCAGTCGGCGAGTCTGTTACCGAAGCTGTCGTTGCGACTATTTTGAAACCGGATGGTTCGACCGTTGCTAAAGAAGACGAACTTATCGAGCTTGAAACAGATAAAGTAAACCAAGTTATTTATGCTCCTGAGGCGGGGAAACTGGAGCTGACAGTCACTCAAGACCAAACAGTCAAAGTGGGTGATGTAATCGGCTACATTGAAACAGATCACCAAGGGGAAGCTGTTGTCGCTGAAGACAAAACGAGTGAATCGACCGAAGAGCCTGCGCTGCAGCCTGCAAAAGTCCAAGAAGAGCTGAAACCGGCAAATGAAGACGTCACATCAGTGAGAGAATCGAAAGAAGACTTTATTGCATCCCTGTCAAAGGAGAAAAAACCAGCAGAGTCACAACCGGAAGCGCAGAAAGCGAAGGAGCCGATTTCTCCACCTTCTCAAAGTCATTCTCCTCACCAAGAGCGAAAGCGGATGAGCGGGCTTCGGAAAACGATTGCAAAACGTCTCGTTGAAGTAAAAAATCAAACGGCAATGCTTACCACCTTTAATGAAGTGGATATGACAGAGGTCATAGCGCTGAGAACGAGTGAAAAAGATGCATTTATGAAGAAACACGGCGTAAAACTCGGGTTTATGTCGTTTTTTGTAAAAGCGACGGTTGCTGCGCTGAAAAAGATTCCTGCGGTGAATGCGTTTATTGATGGAGACGAAATGGTCTTCAACTCGCTCTACGATATTGGAATCAGCGTTTCAACGGAAAAAGGGTTGATGGTTCCTGTTGTTCGTGACTGCGCAAATAAATCGTTTGCAGATATTGAGAAAGCTATCGTTTCATACGCTGAAAAAGCGAGAGCCGGAACCATTTCGATTGAAGACATGAAAGGGGGAACATTCACCATCACAAACGGTGGAACATTTGGATCACTGCTTTCAACTCCCATTCTCAATCCTCCTCAGAGTGCTATTTTAGGGATGCACAATATTGTGAAGCGGCCGGTAGTAGTGAATGATGCAATTGAAATACGTCCTATGATGTACCTTGCACTTTCGTATGATCATAGAATTATTGATGGGAAAGAAGCTGTCACGTTTCTTGTGACGTTAAAAGACCTTCTTGAAGAGCCATCTCGTTTACTTCTCGATCCATAAAAAAGGATGTTTTTACGATGGATTTTGATGCTGTTGTGATAGGGTCTGGCCCAGGTGGATATGTCTGCGCAATAAAACTTGCCCAACTTGGAATGAAGACTGCATGTATCGAAAAAGAGGCGCTTGGCGGCACCTGTTTAAATGTGGGGTGCATTCCTTCAAAGTCTCTTCTACAATCCTCTGAGATGTATTACAAAACAGTCCATGACTTAGAAAGCCACGGAATACACACCGGAGAGGTTACTTTTGAGTATGAAAAGATGCAGTCGAGAAAATCAGGGATTGTTCACTCTTTTACCCAAGGTATTGCAGGACTATTCAAAAAAAACAAGGTAACACACATTCAGGGGACAGCGGAGTTTACAGGCCCAAATACGTGCAGCGTTGATGGAAAAGACATCACCGCAAAGTATTTTGTTATCGCAACAGGCTCTACCCCAACCTCTCTTCCATTTCTCCCAATTGATGAAAAAGAAATCGTCTCTTCCACCGGAGCGCTTGCTTTTCCAAGCGTTCCCAAAAAACTGCTCGTTGTCGGAGCAGGGATTATTGGCGTTGAACTCGGTTCAGTCTATGCCCGTCTTGGGGCTGAGGTGTCTGTTATCGAATACCTCGACAGGATCACACCGACGCTTGATGTCTCTCTCTCAAAAGCACTCCAGAAAAGCCTCACAAAGCAAGGTCTCACTTTTCATCTTTCATCGAAGGTTGTTGGACTTGAGAAGCAAAACGACGAATGGCTCCTCGAAGTGGAGGGTGGAAAAACACACGCCGGTGATAAAATTCTCGTTGCTATTGGTCGTAAACCCTATACAGAAGGGCTTGGGCTTGACGCAGCAGGGGTCGAGCGAGATGAATCAGGGAAAATACGAATAAATGGCCGATTTCAAACAAATCAACCTCATATTTATGCAATAGGAGATGTTGTTGATGGCCCTATGCTTGCACATAAAGCCTCTGAAGAGGGGATCGCTGTTGCAGAAATACTTACCGGAACGTCTACGTCACTTTCGTACATCACCATACCTTCTGTTGTATACACTGAGCCTGAAGTGGCTTCTGTTGGATTTACGGAAGAAGAAGTGAAAGAGCAAAACATACCATATGTAGCATCTCAATTTCCATTCAAAGCGAATTCACGTGCAAAATGTGTAGGAGAAGAGGAAGGGTTTGTTAAACTGCTCGCTCATAAAGAGACAGGGCATATTCTTGGAGGACACATTATCGGTGCACATGCAGGGGAGCTTATTCAAGAGGTAGCGGTATCTATGAAAGCTCGAATGACAGCGCATGAGCTCGCGTCTACATCTCATGCCCATCCAACACTTTCAGAAAGTATTAAGGAAGCTGCACTCGCCCTTTTTTCAAAAGCTATTCACGTTTGACCCATGATCACGACCATTGAGGCAAAAAAAACCCTCTACGAGGAGACGTAGAGGGAACCGCTCTCACGATATGAGATACTTGAAACTGAGTTTAAGGTATCACTGAGCGAATACCTTTCGTGTTCATTGTGTTTTTTCTGACAAAAAAAGCCACCTAAGGTTGCCCTTAAGGTGGCCCCATTGGTCCTCATAAGATGTTTTAGTGCACCCAAAAGAGAGTGTTACCTCTCTTTTGGATACATTGTCAGTGAGTAGAATCTACCCGCTGTACGTGCTCGTTACACAGAAGAAGCGCGACCTGCTCTACCAGTGCCGCTCAGGTCCATCCCTGCCATCACTGGATCAGTTGTAAGATGAGGCGCTGATGCAACACTTCCAGCATCGCTTGCAGGAGCGGGCTCTGATGATCCTCCAACAACGCTTACTGGAGCCGGCTCAGATGCCCCGGCAACACTTCCAGCGTGTGAAGAAGCAGCTGAATCCGCTGCTGCCGCATCTGGACGACGAGCCATGAACCCTCTCGCTGCTGCTTGGATTCTTGTTGCAGCCGTTTCTTCAGCCTTTTGATTTAAATGCTCTTGAAACAGTCTTGCAACCTGATTTGCACCAGCTTTAGCCTCAGCTTGTGCTTTTGCTTTTGTAGACTGAAGAAATCCTCTTCTTATCAATGTCTTGATTGTATTAGCGCAGTCAGCGACCAAATGTTGTGCTGCTGTTCGCAGTGCAACATTTGATGCATCATCGCGTAAGAGCTTCTCTGCATGCTCGTGTCCATGGTATCCTTGGAAACACGCTGATGCTGCATATTCAGCCTTCAGAGTGCGCTCACCGCTTTCAGATTGGTGAGAAATTTCTCTCCATACGTGCTTTAAGTAGATCTTCGCGAATTTGTCTCCGAGAAGAGCTTTTACAGCTGAGTAGAAATCTCCTGACGTTCCAGCGAACTCAAGGTATTGAGCTTCACCAAATCCTGCTGAGATTTCATCAAAGACTTCTCCTGCATTCGGCGCATTGAAGAGTGTCGTAAAGTTGTATGCTTCGATACCGTTATGGAGCGCCTGTGCATGCATTGCTTGGTGAAGCGCTGCAAGTGTTGACGTTACATATTCAGGAGAAACCTTGATGTCTTCACGAAGGACAGCTTCTACACTTGCCTTGCTGATTGCATCGCCACCAAAATATTTTCCAGGAAATGTAATTCCAAGGTGCTCAAGCACTTTATCTGCAGTGTCAAGTAGTGTGCCATCTTTAAGCTCTACACCACCGTCAGCTGAAATTCCCTCTGCTTGCGCCATGATCATATCATAGTGCGCTGCAGCTTCTGCGGCTTTTGCTGCCACTGCTTCATCGAGTTTTGATTGCTCTGACTCAAGGTGTGCTTTGGCCGCTTCCGTTTTTTCGTGCACTCCTCGGATTTCTTCAAGGAGCGACTTGATGCTCTCATCTAGTTCAGGTTGTTCTCCTCTCAGATCAACGAGTGCTTTTTCAGGGGATGTTCGAGCATCTAATACTCTAACTTCAAATCGTGCAGCACCGTTTTCGAGTGCCACCCTATCAGCTTCGCTTGCAGCAACTTTGTTGCTTACAAGAGTATCTCTGGTGCATAACTTTTCGCGTAGTGCCTCAGCAAGTTTTTTATACTCGCTTTCTAGCCCCTCAAGCTCTTTTGTTTTCGCTTGAATGCTTGCAGTAAATGCTTGGATGTCTCCTGAGACGTCTGTTGCTTCTCTAAAGCCTTCAACAGCTGCTCTCATTGATTGAGCAACAACGCTTCCAGCGCCAGGAGTTGACTCTGTTGAAACAGCACGAACTTTGAAGTCGTGCATGAATTGTTCAACAATGCCGAGTCGTTCCATTTCAGTTTTAATCTCAGCACCAGTAAGGTTTGGTGTGAGTCCTGGCATTTCGTGGTAGCCACAGATGTTTATTGCATACTCAGTAAGTGATTTGTACACATCTTCAACAGAAGGAGTCGTAGGACTGTTTGCGTATGCGTTTTCAAGCATAGCTTGTCCTGTTTGCTCTAACACATTTTTCTGTAGAGTGTGAAATCCTTCATGAGTAAGAACGACAGGAACTCCATTGAGCCCTTTCACTCCTAAAAGAACACCATCATCATGTACAGGTCGCATCACATCAAGAACAGGCTTGATAAAACCGAGGTCTGCTCCACCAATCTGAACAAGTGCATCAGCAAGTTGCTTGATCACGCCTTCTGAATGGTCTGAACCTTGAAGTCTCATTGCTGCCATTGCATTAACAGGATCTGTATGTCCAAGCATTTCTGCTGCAACCGGGCTTTCTGCTCCTTCTCGTGCTGCTGCAACTCTTCCTGCATGCTCTTTAAGATCACTTATTCGGTGTTTTGGAAGTTTTGCTTGAGCAACGCCTGCTGTTTTTAGCGCAGACAGTGCCGCATCAGCTCTTTGTGAACCACTGCGAGCTTCCCAAACTGATTGAAAACACATTGCAATGAACGCAAATGCACCAGAAATTCCAGTCCAATTTGACCATCTTTCTGTTCTTTCTTCTCGGACAGTGTTGTTCGCAATGTTTGTGAGTGCTTCTCTAAGTCCATCAATAGACTTTGCATCTTCTTGGTGTGTTCCAATTCCTAAGAATCCACCTCGTGTTACTTGTAAACTTTCCATCGGTTGAGGGACCGCTGGTTTGAAACCTACTGGTTCTGTCATAGTTCTCCTCCGCATAAACGGTTATTTTTTTTTACTACTGTTTCGATGAGCTGCACCAGATAATGTGCTCTGAGGCAGTTCACCGAAACAGTGTTTATATATATACTGTTTGAGTGTTGTAACTCTTATGGTAGTAATTATAATAAAACAGGGTGTTTAATTGTTATTAATTAATTATTAATTAATAGATAAAATATTGTTTTTATATTTATTAAATAATTAAAATTTTAACTTTTATAATAAAATGCTAATAAATTTTTTTAATAAAAAATTAATATTGTAAATCATTTTATAATGAGGGTTATTTGTTGAGGGTCGCCTGGTAATTATGTATAATTCAGTGTATAATAAATAATATGGATTGCCGGAAACGGTGTTGTTTTACCGGATCTGGCCATATGCCTGGGGAGGCTTAGTATGGATGATAAAAAATATATAGCACTCTTAGAGTCGAAACTAGATCAGGTCGAAACAGAGCTCAGAACGCTCAATACGATGCTCAGAGCGGTTGGCTTTGAACACGGGATTGATACGTTAAAAACGAGCATTGATGAGCTTCTGGAGGAAGGTATTGAGCTTCCAGTGAACGAGAAGCCCTTTGAGCTATAAAAGAGGTGCTTGTATTCAAAAAAGAGCGGAAAACCCGCTCTTTTTTTTGCCCTCTTGATTCAATTCAAAAAAGGTGTTATTCTCTCGATCAAAAAAGAAAGAGAAGACGTATTCATGGCAAAACTCGTATTTAACGATGATGAAGAGGCTGAAGTTGCTGATGGTGAGGCGATTAAGCCTGTTTGCGAGGAAATAGGCATCCCATTCGCATGTGAAGAAGGGGTGTGTGGAACGTGTGTAGTTGAGGTAGAGGAAGGAATGGATAACCTCACTGAATTTACGCAAGAAGAGCTCGATTTTTTAGGAGAGCAAGATGTAGAACGGCTTGCATGCCAGTGTAAAGTAAAGGGTGGATGTGTCAGACTCAAGTTCTAAGGGGCCTATACGGCGAGATATGACAATAGAAGAGGTGCTCTCTTCATTTCCTCAAAAAGGGCAGAAAATAGCCCAGGAATTGACCAATGCGGGGCTGTCTTGTGTTGGATGTGGTGCTGCTACCTGGGAAACGCTTGAGGCCGGTGTATTGGGCCATGGGTATGATGAGGCAATGCTCGACGGACTCATAGCGCGCCTCAATGCAATTGTAGCAGAAAAGACAGAAGCTACCACTATTGAAATGACAGAGAACGCGGCGCGTAAATTTCAGGAAATCTTAGCGCAAGAAAAGAAAGAAGGGTGGGGACTTCGATTCGGTGACAAGCCAGGTGGATGCGGCGGGTATGAGTATGTCCTAGACTACTCTCCAGGGGCAGATGAAGGGGATACCGTCTTTACTTCACACGGTGTTGAGATCCATGTGAAAACGAACATGGTTGAGCGTTTGCTCGGGTCTGAAATTGATTATCACGATGGACTTCAAGGTTCAGGGTTTAAGATTTCAAATCCAAATGTAAAAAGCTCGTGTAGCTGTGGAAGTTCTCAGAGCTATTAATCTCTTCCATGTCTGATAATGGTTTTGAGAGCCTCTTTTCGGCGCTCTTGGCTCCCATATTGAAGAGCAACGAATCCAATCTCTTCGGGTGTTGGCTCCTCATCTCGTTTTGAACTCATCAGCCAGTGGTTTTTCAACGTATGAAGTCGGTCAATCAACGCGCGTTCGTCTTCATCAAGCGCTTGGTTTGCTCTTAATTTTTCGATAAGCGCTTGTGCAAACGCTGTTCGTCTTAGCGCTGCAATTCCTTGCCGCAAGTGGATGTTTTGTCCGGTCAATGTAGCGGCGTCTGGTGGTGTCTCAAGCGATTCATCTAAATTTCCGGCACGCCCTCTTGGGTAAAAAAACGGTTCAAACTGTCTTTCTCTGTATGCTCTAAGGGCAGTGTCATATGCTTCGGAAGGTGTAATGGGATTCTCTGGGTGCGGCAAATGAGAAAGCGCTTTTTGCAATCGTGTTCTCTGAAGAGGTGCTTCTCCAGCACCTATAGCTGCAAAATGAGATCCAAATATTCTAGGCGTGTGAGGTGATTCAGTCTGTCCTCTTTGGGCTTCTTGGAGGCGTCGTATTTCTTCACGAAGCTCCGCGACAACGCTTCCAGTAGTACGTGGAGTGGAAGGAGCCGCTGCTTCTCCATCATCCTCTTCTTCTGCTGGACTCAATCCCTCTTCCAATGTTGCCAGACGAGATTCAATCGCATGAATGGCACGCTCGACATCACCTGTTCCAGGCGGCGTAGAAAGAGCTCCAATTTGTGCTCTCAATGATCCAATATCACGTTGAATTCCAGCTAATTCTTCAGTATGATCCGTTCGCATACCACCGGCTTCTTCTGTTCCGCCTGTGAGGAGAGGCCCTATTCCAGGTCGTACTCCAGGGAAAGCTATCGGATCAGAAGCATGTGACGGAGAGCCTGATGCTTCTCTACCTAAGCTTCCCGGTGCGTCATGCGGACGTCTAGAAATTCTTATACGACCAGAAACACCATACTGCACAGGTCCATGCGACTCAGTCTCTGATGCTCCAGGGGCTTGTAACGGAGCGCCTGATGCTTCTCTGCCTAAGCTTCCCGGTGTGCCTTGTGAACGTCGAGAAATTCTCATTCGGCCGGACACGCCATACTGCATAGGTCCATGTGACTCAGGTTCTGCTTCTTCTGGGGCAAGAGGATCTTCAGTGTGGGATGTGCCCGCAACTGGTCTAGGTTGTGGTGTATATCCACTTCCTCCTGTAGGTGCTGGCGGAAGGCTTCCTTCAAGCGAGTCGCTGTCACCACCTTTTGGGGTGGGTGAAGAGTCATCATCAAAGAGCTTTGTAGCTCGATTCCATAAATCAGAAACGGTGTGAGCTGATGATGCTGAAGTTGATTTAAGAGAAGCTTTTGTCTCTTTCTCAAGCTCCTGTGTCCCAAGGGCCGTTTCTGGAGCTTTTAGATCGAACGTGGTTTCTGAAGGGAGGGTGCTTTTCTTCTGTAGGTCATTCGCATATGCTTCTATGAGGCTGCGGGCATGCGCGTCTACTTTCTTACCTGTGAGTGTCACTGGGGTGTTCGAGTCATCGACTTCAAAAAGCGTTACTTTGAACGTTTTGCCCTCAACGGTCACATAGCCGACATCGATACTGTTTTCAGGCGTGAAATTGTGTGGGGAGCCGCTGCTTGGCGTGACTTCTGCTGGCATTACACCTACCTCTCTTAATAAGAGATTATTATACCATTACGCTCAAAATAAATCAATAATTTAGTATAGATGGTTTTTTATAAGCTTTTGTAATTCCATTACTTGCGACTTGAAAAGAAAATGGAAAAAACGTACTCTATTTCCGTACTAAGGAGGCTACCATGTCACGGAGTGGACGATATTCAGGGATATTACTTTTTGGAGCTCCAGGATCCGGAAAGGGAACTGTTGGGAAAATAATTGCTGAAGCAGGTGAGCATTGCCACGTTTCATCAGGGGATATATTTCGAGGGCTTTCTCCCGATTCTCCAGCTGGATCTACGTTCCACACCTATGCATCGAAGGGGCAGCTTGTTCCCGACGAAGTCACTATGGATGTGTGGCATGGGTATGTAAAGGGATTGATTGCAACAAACCGCTTTTTCCCGCAAAAACAGCTGCTCGTACTCGATGGCCTTCCTCGGACTGTTCGCCAAGCGGAAATTCTTGATGAACTCGTTGATATTCAAAAGATTGTAGTTCTTGGTGCTGATGACTTGGGCGTTTTTGTAGAGAGGCTGAAAAAGCGAGCGACTATTGAAGGACGGCTTGATGATGCTGATGAATCGGTTCTCCAAAAACGAATGGATGTGTATAAAGCGCAGACAATGAGTGTATTAAGTCATTACGAGTCGAGTCAGGTTGTTCAAATCAATGCAGATCAGGGGAGAGTGGCTGTTTTGGCAGATGTTCTGGAATCCATTCGAGGAATTTCTATATAATAAAAAATGACTATATGGTACAATTTTTAATGTTAAGGGTTCTCTTTTGTTTAATTACAAAAGAATAAAACATTAAAAGATGTAACAAATGAGTATTCAATTGTTACAGGAGGAGAAATCATATGGTCGCATCTATAGCGGCTCCTATGCGTTCTCCTAGTGCCACAGGCGTATCACTGCCGGAATCGAGCCCACAACTACCTCCGGTATCTGACTCACCAGCAACACTAGCGAGAACAAGCCGTGTTGCACACGCTGCAATTAAAGAAAGTTCTTTACGCTTTTTAAATTCGCCATATATTGCGTTCATCCCATCTAGAGTATCCACACACCCGACTGTTGCACCTGAAGGAACGAATCTACAAGAGTATTTATATACGTTCGGCGATATTGGAATGGATGTAAGGGATGCGGAAGATTTTGTATCAGCAGTCCAAATGGCGCAGGGACATTCGCCGACAGGATTTGGCCTGAATCAGCACGCATATGCAGCTGTCGGTCTTACGAGCACATTTTCGCTTTTTACAGGGTACTCTGCCGCACATGTCGGTGTGAATGAAGTGCAAGCCGGAGCACGCTCCGGTGACAATGTTGCTATTACCTCAGGAGTATTAAGTACGCTGAGAGGCGGCCTAGAAATCCTTTCAGGTGCAGTTTTTACAACATTTAGAGTGCTGAGCTTAATCCCTTCTGCAAGTGCGGCTGCACTTGGTGGATTTGGAACAGCCGGAATTATCGGATACACAGGTGTGTACCTTTTAATGGGTGCTACTTTTTCTGTCGCGGCGCATGAAGCGCGCCTTTTTTCAGATGAATTTGAAAAACATGCTCAGGAAAGCGAGGACGCAGCGTATTCATTCTTGTATAATGAAGTCGTATTTTCACCTCAGGATAGAGCAAAAGCACTTGCGACCGTTGTGGAAAAGCCAAAAAAGGGACTTCCGCTTAAAGAAGAAGCGGCTCTTGTACAGGCGTATAAAGCGATGCGGTACGGAAAACTGGATGACCCAGCGTGGGAAATACCTCCCGCCATGCAGGAAAAAATGGAAACACTCCAAAAAATGGTACCTGACGGCTTTTGGGCTGAGCTTGAAGCAAAAGTAAAAAAAACAAGCTATCCTGGATATGAGCGAGCAAATATGGCGAATGCACTCGATGTACTGTGCAGGATCCAAGAAAAACGACATACGAGTATCGGCCGCTCAGTTGGAAGCAGCGTGTTATCAAAACTTTTGAATGGAGGTCCAAATCCAAGTAAAGAAGTGAGAAAAGCCCTGCTTACACAGGCAAGAGCTAAAATAAACAAACATTTTCGGATGTATGTGGGGCTTTCTGCGATTTGCTTTTTTGGGGCAGTCACCTTTGCTTTATCACTCGTCCTCACAGCAGGTGTCCCTCATGTCGTGGTTGCGTCCATGCTTGTTGCAACGGGACTTATCATGACCGTTATCGATGGATACTTTCTTCATGAGGCGCTAAAAAACAATGTGCCAAAACGATGGGAGAAAACGATGATGTGGGCGATGTCTCTTCTTCTCGTCGGAGCAGGAGTTGCTGCCACATGTATGTCAGGTGGGCTCGCTCCAATGCTCATCGTTGGTGCTGTCACAGCGCTTTGGCTGGCACTGTATCTCTACACAAAGTTTCAGTGGGAAAAACCGCATGGTGCGCACGTTAGACCTGATGCTGCACTCCATCACGGTACGCCCGGAATGTAAAAAAACACCGAACACAGTCGGTGTTTTATTTAAATAATATAAAGGAATGATACTCGTTTTAGCTACGAAGCGCATCCAGTCTTGCTTGAAGCTCTTCAACAGTGGTTGTAGAAGGAGCTACTCCAGATGGATCAGTCGATGAAGTATCTGCATCTGTTGGTTGCCTGAGTGCCATGAATCGTCGAGTAAGGTCATCGACACCTTCTGTATCTGCACTTCCACCTTCTCCTTCGGTGGGATCACTTCCAGTAGTCGAAGGAGCGTCTCCTCGAAGCGCATCCAGTCTTGCTTGGAGCTCATCTGCTACAGCTTCACCTGAATCTCCTGATCCGCTTGAAGGGGGTGGTGTTGGAACTTCTTGAAAGTGCACTCGGATACCGGATGAAGGGGGAGGAGGTGATATATCTGCAGCTGGTTGTATTCTCTCAAAAATGGTATTCCAAAGGTCTTCAGCGGTCTTCATGGAGCGTCGAAACGCTTCAGTTTTTTCTGTTGCGGCCTTGTTGTCCGCTACATAACTTGTTGTTCTTTCAAGCTGAAACTCATCTTTGACTTTTTGTAGAAATGCATCTTTCTCTAGCAGGGGATTTGGTGCTTCAGTATTAAAAACACTATTCCATCGAGCAGCAATTTCGTCATTTTTTCCACCCTCATATAATGCATGCAAATCGTCGAGTCCCTGTAGGAAAGCTTCATCATATGCAGGTTGTTTATTGTGTATGACTGTAAATGCTGTATTTTGCTCCTCTCTTGACAGCTTAATGCCAGAAAGGGCTTCTTTAGAAAAGGTGACGTCTTTTGTGTTAAATTCTCCTGGCTTTACACGTTGGTACGACTTTGCAAGAAGCTCGATTAGGCCTTTTGCTGTGTCATCTATTCGAGCAGTCGTATCGATTGACCAGTTTCCCTGAGGATCTTTTGTCTCAATGGTCACTTTATACTTTTTGCCGTTCACCTCGATAATGGTATCCGGCGTAGCTGGTGGTGTTGGTGTGGCTGATGATGGTGTGCTTCTGCTCACTGCTGCCATAGTACAATTCTCCCTCTTGTTTATACTCCAATTATACCATAATACAACTGTAATGTCAAAATATTATTTTATTACAAGTGGTTTATATAAAGTGCTTTATAAATTGAGCATTTATTCGTCTGATTGCCCGTTAAGTATCTTGTTGATTTCAGCCATACCACCTTCAAATGCTCCGGAATGGAGCACCTTGTGTCGAGCTAGACGAGCGATCATTACTGCTCCAGTTTTTGCAGTGAAGGCCTTCTCGCTTTCAGCTGAGTTTGCCCCGGTGGTTTTTTCCCACTGGAGAAGGAGGAGACGTTGAAACTCTCCTTCTGGAATATCGTATGCTTTTCGAAGCGCCTGAATATTTCTATGAAGCGCCTTAAGTCCCTCTGGAACCCTTGCTGTATCTTCATGTGAAAGAATTTCTCTCCATTCTTTTGCATGTTGTTTGTTTGATGGATGCACGAGAGAGCGAAGCACATGGCACACTACTTTTACCCCGCTTGCTAGACGCTTATCATTCCATGCGGTACGTGTTGATTCAGATGGATTTATTCCCTCAGGTGGTTCAGGAAGGTCTATACCACAAGGAGGCACTGGTGTATGGGAGGGAGCTTTAGGGATTCTGTCTTCTGCATTTGGCATTGCAATAAGAAGTGCGGCGAGGTCTTCAAACTCTCTTTGGATAGACTCTAGCGAACCTTCCGGTAAAATTTCAGGAGGTCTTGTTTCTGCATATTCAATAACAGCATCTACGTCTAGAGCTTTTACTGTGAGTGCACTCTCAAGGTTTCTTCGTTGCTCTGGTGAGAGAGTTTTGTTCTCTTGTAATATTCGAGCTAAATGCAGTATAAATTCCTTGCATTCAGGATCATTATTGATTGCAGTGGATATGTCTTCAAGTTTCTCTGATGTTAAATGTCGAGGGCCATCGGGCGGGTTTGGAACGTGAGTAAAACGAAGGCGTGTATAGGTTGTGTCTTCCAGGCTTGGCGTACATGCTTTTTCCCAAAGAGCACCCATTGTATTTGGATGTGCATGATCATGGGGTAACAGCTGCTCAAGGCTTCTTGCTGCTGTTTCACTAATTTTTTCTTCTGACAACCTCTGATCCGGAGGTCCGATCGTCACTTCTCTCTCAGAAAATGAAGAGGGGCTTTTTCTGGCTAATTCATTTGCATACTCTGTAAAGAGTTCTGTTGCTTTAGCATGGACTTTTTCAGCTTCTTTTGGAATAGGGTTTCCAGAACCATCTGCTGTATAGACAGTCATGAGGTAGGTTTTCGTTATGGAGGTTCCATCAGGTTGCGGTACTGATACCTGCACTGTTTTGGGTGGGCAGAGAACAGATGTTTCTGGAATATGTGAAGGTGATGAGCGGATTGGAGCAGCCATTTATTGCCGTTCCCCACTGCTAATTACATGTGATTTACTCATTCCCAACCTCCCGTTGTCTTATTGTAACATCTTAACATTATTTTGTATATATGTTTTTTGAAATCAATGGGGGGGTTGGGAATAAATCAGCTCGTAACATCCATTTCAAACACATCACTTTTGAGGAGTTCTGATGAAAACTTTCGTTTTTCAGGATCAATTTCAAACATTTCATCAATGACAAATCGAATGAGTCTTCTCTCCTCATCAAGTCGATCCAATCGATTTGAGACATCGGTTTTAGCTAAAATTTCATCGAGTCGACGCTTCATAAGGTCTTTAAATTTTATCCCCTCCATATCGATGAAACGTTTACTGAAAGGCAGCTGGCCTGTAAGCACATAGAAAAAGAGAACCCCAGCCATCCATATATCACTTCTTCTCGAGATTATTGGAGTTTTACCTAAAAGCTCGGGCGGAGTGTATTCTTTTCTTGTTTTTTGTGCGCCCCGTGACAATTTACTCGCTGTTGCAAGTGAAAAGTCACTAATTCTCACGCTTATCTTCCCATCATGTTCAAAGAGGAGAACATTATCCGGGGCTATATCATAATGGATTAATCCGGCATAGCTGAGTGAACTAAGTCCATACAAGACTTCTCTCATGCACAGCACTACACGTTCATGCGTGAAAAATGTGCTTTTCATTTTCTTTCCGATCGTGGAAGTGGCAAGGTCCATTATCATTACATAGTTGCTACCAATGGCTCCTGAAAAATAGACAGGGTTACATCCACGAAAATGGCTCACAGCTAGATGATGAGCTGCTTCGGTCTCACCACATTTAAAAGAGTCAAATACTTTTAATGCAAATCGGTGATCTGCAATGCGCACTTTTTTCACAATACCATAGGTGCCTTTCCCCAATGTCTCACCCTTTTCAAAACGCTTATTTTCTGCTAACGCTTGGGCTATATCCAGTGTAATGGGATGAATAAAAATTGAAGAGCCCGTTTTGGAAGATGCTCTTTCCATGAGTTGAAGCGATACGTTCAAAGAATCTATGTGCTTTTCGAGAAAAGAGCAAGCTACCCTCACACCAAATGCACTGTCAAAAGCAGTTATGAGCTCTCTTTGTTTTTCTTCCTGATCATCGGAAGGGAGTGTAAGAAGCTGCTTTGCAAGAAGGCTCACTTTTCCTGAAAGAACAAGTGCTTCGGAATGAAGCGCTTCAAAGCAGTGTAGTCTTTCAGCGAGCGAGGTTTTTGTATGAAAGTGGTATCCGCCTTTACATAGAGCTGCTTTTTCTTCTTCAGTTTTATCGAGCTCTTCGAAATATCTTGCTTTTACTGCTTCAACCTCCTCTTGTATTTTTGGGAAATGGTCAAATGTTACCTCATGAAGCCGTGAGTCAATTTCTGTAGCTCTATTTTCTGTAACGGGAAGTGTGAGGACTGGGGGGAGTTCTTGGAAAAAACCTGTTTCACTGATGCAGTCTGGTTCCCTATATGTAACACGTGCAATAGCCATTGAATTCCATCCTTTTATTGATTAGAGTCAATATTTATTCCATACTCATTTAATAAAAGAAAAGGAAAGATTTCGTGCATCCGCTTCACGCTTTAGAAGAGTTTCATTTTTATCTCGCAGCAGAGAGAGGGCTTTCGCAAAATACGATTGATGGATACACAAGAGATATTCGTCGCTTTCTAGGGGAATATAAACGTCTCAGTGTCTCATCTGACGAAGTGATCATGCATCTTGGTTCTTTGCAAGAGGGTGGGCTTTCGAGTAGTTCACTGTATCGAGTGCTCGTTGCGCTTAAAGTATTTTATCGCTTTCTCTTCCGAGAAGATCTCTTGAGAGAAAATCCAACACTTTCGCTCGACTCCCCAAAACTCTGGACTATTTTACCTGATGTCATGAACGAAGAAGAAATACACTTGTTGCTGACTATGCCTGATACCTCATCTCTTCTCGGTTTACGTGATAAGGTTGCGATGCTGATACTCTATGCTACTGGGATCCGTGTTTCCGAGCTGTGTTTTTTAAAGAGAGAAGAAGTCTCTGAAGAGGGGCTTCGGATTCACGGAAAAGGGAAGAAGATCAGAATTGTTCCTATCGCTCACGATGCGGCGCGTTTAGCGAAAGAATATATTGAGATTTCACATAAAGAGCGAGGGCCGCTTTTACTTTCAAAAAATGGATATCAATTGGACAGGCATCAGATATGGAGGCGTATTCGGAAATATGCTAAAGAAGCTGGGCTCATTAAAAGAATTTCTCCGCATACTTTTCGTCACACTTATGCGACACACCTTTTGGATAATGGTGCGGATTTACGAGTAATACAAGAATTTTTAGGGCATGCTGAAATCTCAACCACTGAGCGATATACGCACCTTTCAAAGGAAAAAATGAAGGAAAAATTTACTCAGTTTCACCCACGTTAAAAAATTATATTTACCCATTTCTGTTCATAGTTTGTCGTTTCTCATAACTCCTCTTTCTGATATACTCGCATTGAACATGCAAAAAGAAGGAGATATGGTTTATGGCATCAGCTATCGGATTTGGAACAATTCATATTCCAGGTGAGGCTCTACCAAGTGTGGCAGAGGCTGGAGATCGGTTAAGTCCAAGTGTATTAAGAAGTCTTGAAAATGGATCAAACAGACGACCTGTAGAAATTGGTGAAGCAGCACATAAAAGAGTCGCTGTGAGAAGAGAGGGGTCTCCACTCACTAAGATGTTTGAAGCTGCCGTTGAGAAGAAGTAATAGATTGTAAAAAAGCCCCAAAATTTGGGGCTTTTTTTTACTCAATTATCTTGAGTCGAGTTTTTTAGAGAGAAGATCTTTTACGATATCTGGTGATGCCTTTCCTCGACACAGCTTCATTATTTGGCCAACCAAATAGTTGTACGCTTTATCTTTCCCGTTCTTAAAGTCTTGTATTGAATCAGGATTCTCTTCAAGCACCTTATCCACCAACGGTTCTATAGACGATATATCACTCATCGGTTGGTAGTCAGGGTTTTCTTTGACGATGTCTTCAGGTGAGGAACCTGGAGCTTTCACCATATCATCAGCCACCGCTTTTGCAATTTTTCCAGTGATTGTTTTTTTATCAATCATCGAGACGAGCATCCCAACATACGATGCCGGAATACCGAAGTCAGCAAGGTGTTTTCCAGAGTCTTTTGTTCGGCCAACAAACTCAACTGTAATCCAGTTACAGAGTGATTTTCCATTTCCGCATTCTTTTAGGGCTTCTTCAAAATAGTCTGAGAGCTTTTTATCCGAGACGAGGAGCGTAGCGTTGTATTCACTTAAGTCAAGCTCTTTGGTGTATCTCTCCAAACGTTCATGTGGAAGTTCAGGGAGATTTTTTTCAATTTCATCGACATACTCTTTCGATAATACGATTGGAGGGAGGTCCGGTTCGGGAAAATATCTGTAGTCTGCAGCGCCTTCTTTTGAGCGCATTTTCACCGTTTGCTTTTTTTCAATATCAAATCGAAGTGTCGCTTGCTCAACAACCTGCTCAAAGGGAGCATCAGGATTTTTTTCGTAGGCTTGCACTTGCCGTACAAACTCGGATTCAATAGCCCATTCCATGAATGTAAATGAGTTCATGTTTTTGATTTCTGCTTTTGGCCTAAATCCTTTTTCTCCCTTTTTTCGAACTGAAACGTTCACGTCCATACGGAGCTGCCCTTCTTCCATATTACATTCAGAGGCACCTATGTACTGCATAATTGCTCGTATGGCTTGTGCATATGCACTGGCATCTTTGGGTGAGTGCATGCACGGTTTAGAAACAATTTCAATGAGGGGAGCTCCAGCCCTGTTGTAGTCTATCCCTGCAAAAGAATTGAAATGCTTCAGCATACCTGCGTCATCTTCTAGGTGTGCATGTTCGAGGTGAAAGGTTTTCATCGTTCCTTCGACATCAACAACCACTTTTCCCCCAATAACAATTGGGTGGTCAAATTGTGTAATTTGAAAGTTTCGTGGTGAGTCAGGGTAAAAGTACGACTTTCTATCAAATCGTGAATAGTGCGGGATTTCTGCTCCCACAGCTTTTCCAAACATAACGGCTTTTCGAACCGCTTCTTGATTCAAGACGGGGAGGGCGCCTGGCTGCCCAGTATCGACAATTCCGATGTTCATATTTGGTTCATCACCAAAACGGTTCGGCGCTGAACTAAACAGTTTTGTTCGAGTATTGAGCTGGACGTGGACTTCAAGGCCAATAACCGGTTCGTAGAGTTCGTACTGTGACATATTATGCGTACCGTGGGGGTGTTTTTGGTTCAAATGTGTGTTCTTGTTCAAACTGGTGTGCAAACTGGAGCACTTTACTATCGTCTCCTTGTCTTCCAAAAAATTGTATGCCATACGGGAGTGTTCCTTCAAAGTGGCCGCATGGAACACTCACCGCCGGGAGACCGGCTAGGTTAGCGCCGATTGTATACAAGTCTTGTAGGTACATATTCAATGGATCTTTAATGGAATCAAGCTCGAATGCTTCATTTGGAGACGTTGGTGTTACGATAACATCACATGATGTGAAGGCGCGTTTGTATTCATTAATAATAAGCGTTCGAACGCGCTGTGCTTTTCTGTAAAATTCCTCTTGATGCTCTGAAGAAAGAACGAATGTACCAAGAATGATGCGTTGCTTCACTTCGGGGCCAAAGCCCTCTTTTTTTGAGAGTTCGTAGATTTCATCGAGATTCTTCGCGTCCTTCGACCTGTTCCCGTACCGTACTCCATCAAATCGCGCGAGGTTTGTCGAAGCCTCAGCGGTTGAAAGAATATAATAGACCGGAATTGAGTGATTCAAGAGTTCTAAATCAATATCTACGATCTCACATCCAAGATTTTCTAGTTGTGCCAGTGCTTCCTTAAAGAGTTGGAGGGCTTCTCCATTCATCCCTTGAATGAAGTTCCAAGGCACGCCAATTTTCTTTCCTTGGAGAGGTTGATTGATCATGTCGAGGTATGGCTCCGGGAGTTGCTGGTATGATGTGCTGTCGTTTGTACACGGTCTTCCTAAAATTTCCATGACATATGCAGTATCTTCTACAGAGTTTGTAAAAGGCCCAACAACATCCAAAGAGGATCCAAATGCAACAAGCCCATACCGTGAAACACGGCCGTATGTTGGTTTAAATCCAACGGTTCCGGTAAACGAGGCTGGTTGACGGATTGAACCTCCTGTGTCCGTTCCAAGAGAAATAGGGGTGAGTCGTGCTGCAACAGCGGCTGCAGAGCCACCGGAAGAGCCACCAGGAGTTCGCTTGAGATCCCATGGGTTTTTTACCGGAAAGTATGCTGAATGTTCTGACGATGAACCCATTGCAAATTCGTCGAGGTTTGTTTTCCCCATAATCAGAGCATCTTCAGCAAGAAGGTGCTCAACGCAGGTTGCTGTAAAAGGGGAAGTGTATCCACTCAGAAATTCACTTGCGCATGTCATTTTATGCCCGGAATACTGGAGGTTATCTTTAATAGAAACCGGAACCGCAGCGAGCTTGCCAAGTGGTTTTCCAGCTGCTTTTTTTTCATCGAGTGCTTTTGCTCGCTCTAGTACTTCCTCATCAAAAACGGATATGAAGCATCCAAGTTCATCTTTGTGGTCATTGATCCTTTTGAGGAAATGCGTTGCAATCTCGACTGCTGATGCCTCTCCTTCAAGAAACAACCTATTGATTTCTCGTGCTGAAAGTGTATGCATGGGGCTACTCAAATTTGATGACTGAAGGGGTTTTTATCATGCCGCTGACTTGGTCAGGTGCGTTTTGTAGAAAGATATCTCTTGTAAGATCTGTTTTCTCTTCGTCTGCTCGAAACACATTTTCAATGTGGTCATTCACATGAACGCAAGGAGGGACATTTTCAGTGTCAACTTCAGCAAGTTGGTCAATATACTGCACAACTTTTTGAAGGTTTTCTTTTAAGGTTTTTTTTTCATCCTTGCTAATGCGTACCCGCGTGAGTTGGGCTAGGCGCACAATTTCTTCTTCTGTCACTGAATACATGAACTTCCTCTGTTGTGACGAAATATGTTACCGAAAACAAAGGCTATCGTCTAGAAATTTTTTCCTTTAACAAATTCTTTTCTCCATCGTACTCTTTTCGAACAAAAATTTTGCAAGGATAGTATGAGAACAACACATGACGGCGCGAGTATGCTCGCCCCTCTCTTTCAAGGGAGGAACGAAAATGAAGGAGACGAAGAGCAAGGAACTGTAAAAGCTCGGGTGGAACATCTACGCTCATCCACGTTTGAAGGTGAGCCGAGGTATTTTTGTTGCTGTACAGCTCGACAAGCAGGGTATGTTGGGTGGTATTCACGACGTATGCTTCTTGTAACCCTCCTTGCAGGTTCAGCAGTAGGGGCTGTGACAAGTAATACAGGCCTTTTTGCCTGTAGTTTGTTCTCTTTTGCTCTCGCCTTGCCTTCTCATATTCTATTAGAATCACAAGTGTAGTTTTTCCATATGTAAGATAATTCTTTAACAAAATCTTAACAAAAGATAATGTTAAATTGTTATTTGAAACATAGGAGGCATGTATGGCTGCACAGGTTGGGAGGGCTGCGCTTCAAGCTGGGATTGAAGCGCACATAGGTGGAGTTGATCGCGACGAAGAGAGGGGCGACATTCCTCGGGTTCCGAGTGAAGAAATTCCTCAAGAGGATCCAGCAACACTTGCCGCACTTGATAGAATTCAAGGTGTATTTAGCTCTGCGTTGTGCTGTTTTACAAATAAGCAAATTATGCACGTCGAAATCTATACGCGGTCTTTTGCCTCGCTCACACTTGCTGTTGGAAGTGCTGTTGGTTTTGCCATTGGGAACCCTCAACTAGGTTGGGTGTGTGTGGGAGCTCTCGCCCTCACGCTTCCTTCAATAGCGCTTATTGGTCGCTTTGGTGATGTGCTAAAAACAATTGATCAAGTTGAGAGAATGCGTGAAGTTAATGCTGCGCTTCGAGAAATTACTTCGAGGGCACAAAATGCGGCTCGAATTGCACGTGAAAGTGCTCTTGCGATTCAAGCAGAAAACGTCCGTTTAAGTGCATCAATCGATAGTCTGTCTGAAACAGAGAGACGTTTGGGAACAAATATAACCACATTTGAGGAGCGGATTGCAGAATTAGAGACTGTTAAAGATGCGTTGTCTGAGCGAAACAGAGAGCTTTCTGAAACAGTCGAGAGTATGCGTGTAGAAATTCAACGATTGAGAGATGCGGCAAGTTCTGTCGGTGATGCGGCAGATCGCGTCTCAGCTGGATCAGATGCTGTGAATCAACTTGCGCTCACGCTGAGGCGAGAACGAGCAAGGATTGTTGAGCAGTCAGCGCTGATAGATGACTTGAGAGGTCGAGTACGACCTTTAAGAGACCTCGAGCAACAAATTGAGAGACAGGAAGCGCTCTTGCGAGAAAGAGATGCAACCATTGAGGGGCTACGTCAACGGTTGACTGTTGAATAAGCGATTTTATACATCATGTATGTTGAATGTGCATGCCCATAGACCGACCAAGACAACAAAAACCGTTGGTATGAGTATTGCGAGGGGTTCATACCCAGTCCATTGAGAAGTTCCCGGCGCTATATGCGTGTATTCTCGCCCCTGATAGACTACTGAACGGTTTCTGTCAGGGTCTAATTGGATAGGTTCATCTTGTGGTCGAATGGGTTGGGGCATACACTTCCTGAATCTTATTGGGATCAAAAAGTATAGCACATGAATTCTGTTTACGTAACCTTTTTTTCAAAGAGGTGGGCACTCCATTCATTTCCTTGTTTTACCAAAGAAAGTGTTAATGGAATATCTTCAGATCCTTCAGACAGAAATTTATTTTCCCCTTTTTTGAACATTTTTTGTCTGAAGTAGTATGTGACATCGTAGTGTGTTTTTTCGTGTTTTGCTATCGCTATGTGCGCAATGTTAAACACTGGGATATAGTATTCGGATGGTTCGCCTAAAAGGTCGTTCAGATTCCCCTGAAGCCTCTGCTGCAATAGATTTTTTCCGTCTTGTGAAAGTGCGCCTTCTAAGTAGGTGAGCACAGTATTATCATCGAGGGAGAGGTTTTTTAGTGCTGTGAATATTTCTAGCAATTTTTCTGCAGATAGGTCTTCTACCTTATCAGTGAAATACACTTCTTTTTTCTCTGCAAAAAAAAGGATTGAAGGCCACTCTCTGTGGATTTCGTTTGCGAAAAATGAACACATTTCCTTGATTGTTTCATTTGAGTGGACTATGTCAAATAGCTCCTTATATTTTGATTCTTCAGTTTTTGTGATTCGGCACTGATTAAATGTGTCTATGAAAGAAAGCCCTTCAGGTGTGTGTGAGATTGTTTCGTGGTACGCCCAGTCAAGTAGCTTGAGTGTTGAATGCGATGGATTTTGGATGTTGAGGAAAAGGTTCCATTGGTTTGTGTTGAGTATTAATTCGACAGTATGTGCTAAATCTTTTTGAGCAATCCGATCAATAACATCAGTTTGGTTGGCGATTTTAATCATGGTTTTTTTTGCTGCTGCAGGAAGGTCTTTTGGCATTTTTTCGTTTTCAACAAACTTTTCCAGCAAAATAACTTCTTCGTCGCTCAATTGAGTGAAAAAAGTCAGCGTCTTATACAGGCTAAAATCATCCTCCTGAAGCTCATCTAACGTTTGGAATGCCATAACAATTTCTTGGAAAGACTTGAGCAAGTCTTTAAGCCTTGTCAATTGTTCAGGATGTGTTTTCCCAATTCCTGTTCGATGGATTCTATCATTGATTTGTTCTTGAGTCAGTCCAAACTCTGTTTTAAGGATTGTAAAACAGGTGTTTATTTTGTCAATTTGATGAAACTGTTTATTTTTTGTGTTTCTTCTGAGTTCTCTCCAAATACGTAGATACTCATCGTTGTTAAGGAGCGCTTTCGGTTTGCGAATAAACTTTGGATCATTTTCAGGCGTCGTTATAAAGAGAAGGAGCTCATTTGGAGTAAATATTTTTTTGTATTCTACACCTCGATCGCTGTCTTCACTTTTTTTTCCTTGTATTTTCATAAAAATTTGATTGATTCCATCACGAGGATCAAGACTTGTCTCCTCTTTCCGCATGATTTCAATTTCTTGATGGAGGTGCTTAACATGTCGAACTTTTCTTTTGGCGAGTTCGTTTTGTATAACAAGGGTTGCAAATTTTTTAATTCTGTATGAATAGACGCCAAGAGTCAACAGGTTGAATAGGTAGTTTCTTAGAGGACTTCTACGAAGAAGGTTTTTTTTGAGCGTTCGAATGAGAGTGCGTTTTGATTGTGCATTATTGACATTTGCGAAATGGATGTCATCATATGAGATAAGTGAATAGAGTTCTTTTTTTTGGGGCATAGTTCAATCCTCTTCATCATCATCTAGGTCAATCTCAAAATCAATCCCTTTCCCTCGAGGGTATAAGTAGTTTACAAGAGAGGTTGTTCTCGGAAGTGGCATGTAATCTCCTTGCTCCTCTTGAGAGATTGATTTACCTGTCACAATTCTAAATATTGCAATTGACATGAGGAGTGTGCTCAGCGTTGCACAATAGAGAAAAAGTCCGCCCGGGTCTGTTAGGCGCATAATATATGCTGCTAGAACTGGGCCAAAAATACAGCCGGTTCCGTAAATAATAAGAAGTGAACATGTTATTTTAATGATCAAATAGGGGGAGAAATGGTCACATGTGTATGAAATACAGATTGGATAGAGAGTAAACGAAAGTCCGCCAAACAAAATAGTCAGTCCGAGCACCACTCCAAAGTGCGCTGTTTGAAAGAAAAAAAGTGTGCAACAGACAACTCCTAAAAGAGCACAAATACCAACGAGGACTTTTGGTCTGTCAAAAATATCTGAAAGGTGTCCCATTGGCCACTGAAGAAAAAGCCCTCCAATAATAGTCAGTCCCATAAGCATTGATATTTGAGACTTGTCCATTCCTACATCTTTTCCAAAAATGGGGCCAAGGGCATAAAATGAGCTTAAAATCAGGCCGGCCAAAAAGCATCCAAGGACTCCAAGTGGTGCTTTTTTTATCAAATACGGTATTTTGACAGGAACCGTCTCTACGTGAACCGGTCCGCTTCCCTTGATCATCATGATTGGCCACATGGCAACTGCTGTCAGCAATGAGGTAATGACAAAGGGTAAATTTGAGGAAACAGACGTCAAATTTAAAATAAATTGACCAAGTCCTTGTCCAGCGTACAAAAAGAGCATATAAAGAGAGAGAACTTTCCCTCTTGTTTGCGTCGTTGATCCAAGGAGGAGCCAGCTCTCTATAACAATAAAATATGAAGCACAGCAAAGCCCAATACAAAAGCGGAATAGAAGCCACCACCATGCAGAGGTAAGTTCCATTTGAAGGAGAACGGCGACTATATTTAAAGAGGCACTAAGTGCAAAGGATCTGATATGTCCAATTCGCTCAATTATTCTTTCGATAACAAGCGAACCTATCATCATTCCTGCATAGTATGAGGAGTTGATGAAACCGACCATAATGTTCGAGCTACCTTCAGAGGATACACGCAAGCTTGCAAAGGTCATGTAAAAACCAATACCAAGCATTGAAATGACAAGGCCTGCAAAAAGAGGGGAAAGGGGGCGAATAATATGCTTCATATTTCCTACATACTGATCTTTCACAACAAGTTCAATAAGAAAGTCTTTCTGAGAAAGCTTTCATGCTATAAAATTGTCGCGCTTTTAAAGGAAGAAGAGGAGAATTTCAATGAGAGCATCCACCCTTTCAAATGGTTTTGCCCTATTTTCGATGTTTTTTGGCGCTGGAAACATTACCTTTCCGCTTGTCTTGGGCCTTGCAGCCTCAAATAATCTTCCTCTCGCCCTTGTCGGCTTTATTATAACTGCAGTGCTCATTCCTTTTAGCGGTCTTATTTCAATTGCTTTTTCTGATGGAAAGTATACAACTTTTTTTCAACAAATCGGGAAATATCCAGGACTCTTCGTCACAATTTTTCTCGTCGCTCTTCTTGGGCCATGTGCAGGAATTCCTCGGTGTATAACGCTTACGTATTCTACTTTGCATGTCGTCTTTCCAGCGCTTTCTCTTCCTGTCTTTAATGCTGCTTTTTGTGTTGTGCTCTATTTTTTGTCTGTACAGAAGAATAAAATTGTTGAAATCATCGGGTCGTATTTAAGCCCTGTGCTTTTAGCATTGCTCGTACTTATTATTATCAAAGGTGTGTTTTTCACTAGTACTTCCCCGCAGGAGGTCTCAGGATGCAATAATTCATTTGTATACGGACTATTTGAAGGCTACAATACAATGGATCTTTTAGCGTCATTCTTTTTTTCAAGTCTTGTTTGCTCTCGTGTAAAAAGTGGACATACGTCGAAAAAAACGTTTCTACTTTCTATGCTTCAAGCGAGTGGTATAGGAGCGCTCCTTCTCGCATTAATATATGTAGGCTTTAGTTTTGTCGCTGCAAAGAATGCCGCTGCGCTTGCTCATGTTTCGCCGGAGGAATTGCTTGGTCACATCGGAACCCTTGTCTTAGGTAATTTTGCGGGGATGGTTGTGTGTCTTGCCGTTGCGCTCACGTGCTTGACGACTGTAATTGCGCTGACGTCTATTTCAGCTTCTTTTATACAAGAGACAGTTTTTCGATCCAAAATAAGTTACAAGGTGTCCGTCATTCTTATTCTTTGTATTTCTCTCTTTGTTGCGACACTCGGATTTTCCGGGATCATTCAGGTGTGTTTACCGGTGCTTACTATTTTATATCCATCGCTTGTACTTTTTTGCTTGCTAAGTATTGTTCGGAATGTTTATAAGATGGGACCATACGCAAGACACGAAAAACTCTCATACTGAAACGTGTCAAAGCGATAAGTTTCTTTTTATTCTCCTCCTCTTTGGCGCTGGCCCAGCAATGGGTCGGCGTTTTTTTGTCCTCTTTTCTTCCAGTTGTCTTGAATACTTTGATCTGATATGAACTGAAAAATACATTTGCACACGCTGAGGATGCCATGCGGGAAAAAATGAAAGGTACGTTCTATGTCATTGTTGCTATGATTGCAGGGCTTGCCGGTATATTATTTGGCTATGACACAGGTGTTATGTCAGGGGCTATTCTTTTTATTGGAAAAGAGTTCACGCTCTCTCCACTTGTCAATGGAATTGTTGTTGCAGCAGTCTTGCTTGGAGCTTTTTTAGGGGCTATTTTATCCGGGGTGCTGACTGATAGATACGGAAGAAGAAAAGTACTGATTGCCGTCTCCCTTGTTTTTATTGTTGGTACCGCTTTGAGTGCATCTGTTTTTACCATTTCCCTTCTTATTTTCGCTCGATTTATTGTTGGTATTGCAATAGGAATAGCATCGTATGCGGCGCCTCTGTATATTTCAGAAATATCTCCTCCAAGATACCGGGGAGCATTGGTTTCTCTCAACCAACTTACTATTAGCGTTGGTATCTTGCTTTCATATATTGTTGATTATTTGTTTTCTGCGAGTGAGAACTGGCGAGGAATGCTTGCCATAGGTGTCCTTCCGGCACTTTTTTTATTAGCTGGCATGTACTTTCTCCCGTCATCTCCACGCTGGTTAGTCGGTGAAGGTCGAAAAACAGATGCGCTTGATGTACTAGCTACCTTACGCGGCTCGATGCCCCTTGCGGTCAAAGAGCTAGATGATATTGTTGAGACAACAAAACAAGAGAAAGGCTCTTTTGCTGAATTGTTTTCAAAAAAAGTTCGTCCTGTTTTGTGGATTGGAGCACTTCTTGCAATTATTCAGCAGGTAACAGGAATCAACACCATTTTATACTATGCACCTACTATTTTTGAAATGGCAGGGTTCCACAGTTCTACAGCATCCATTCTTGCAACAATGGGAGTTGGTGTTATTTTTGTTCTATTCACTGTGATAGCACTCCCTCTTATTGATTCATGGGGAAGGCGCCCTTTGTTACTTCTGGGCCTTTCAGGAATGTTTGTGTCGTTGAGTGCGCTTTCAATGAGTTTTTTCATCCTTCGTTCGAGTGGGATAGGAAAAGGATTGGCACTTGCATCTATGCTTGTGTACATCGCAAGTTTTGCGATTTCACTCGGACCAATTATGTGGCTCATGATAGCAGAAATATATCCATTACGAGTTCGGGGTATGGGAGCTAGTTTTGCAACGTGCATAAACTGGGCAAGTAATTGGCTTGTGACTGTCACTTTCTTGACACTCGTTTCTAGCATCGGAACGACTGGCACTTTTCTTTTGTATGCATGTTTTTGTATTGCTTCTCTTTTGTTCGTCGTCTTTTTTGTACCTGAAACAAAAGGCGTTACACTCGAAAAAATCGAGAGAAATTTATTTGCTGGCAAACCATGGCGGAAGCTCGGAGTATGATGTATCTTGGAATTGATCTTGGGACCTCAAGTGTAAAGCTTGCGCTGATAAATCAACAGGGTGAGTGTATCGCAGATGCTTCTGCACCACTTTCAACCAATTCACCTCATCCATTGTGGTCTGAACAGAACCCCGAAGAGTGGTGGCAAGCACTCCTTTTAGCTGCAGATAGTTTGAAAAAAGAACATGGAAAATCTCTGAAAACAGTACAAGGTATTGGTCTTTCTGGACAGCAACACGGGGCTACGTTTGTTGATGCGCATGGAACACCTTTACGTCCTGCAATCCTTTGGAACGACGGCAGATCGTATAAAGAATGCAGTGATCTTGAAGAGCTAGTTCCAAATGCATGGGATATTACAAAGAATCGTGTGTATCCAGGGTTTACCGCGCCCAAAGTGAAGTGGGTTCAGAAACATGAGGCAGACGTATTTAAGAAAACGGCAAAAATTTTGCTTCCGAAAGATTACCTGCGATTTAAGTTGTCTGGAACCTATGGAACTGATGTGAGTGATGCATCAGGTACATCGTGGTTAGATGTCGAAAAAAGATCTTGGTCACAAGAAATGCTCAGTGCGTGTGATTTAACAGAAGAGCATATGCCTACCGTATTTGAAGGGACAGACAAAACGGGGGCAGTGCTTCAATCTGTTGCAAATCTTTTGGGTGTTCCTTCAAGGACTCCGATCTTTGCAGGAGGAGGCGACAATCCAGCCTCTGCATTGAGTGTGAACTGCGTCTCTCATAAGGATGCATTTATCTCACTTGGGACATCAGGGGTGTTTTTTGTTGCCTCAGAAACAACCCGCGCGAATCCAAAAGGGTGTGTGCACACAATGTGTCATGCCATTCCAAATATGTGGCACCACATGACAGTCCATTTAAGCGCAGCAAGTTGTTTTGACTTTGTGCAAAAAATGACCCATGCGTCTTCACTGTCTGATTTATTTGCAGCAGTTGAAGCGAATTTTTCTCCTGAAAATAGCGTCTATTTTCTGCCGTTTCTTTCCGGTGAACGAACGCCATACAATAATCCCCAGTCTCGAGGTGTATTCTTTGGGCTGGAGCATAAAACAAGAAATGTTTCCTTATTACAAGCAGCTATTGAGGGTGTCGCATTTAACTTTGCAAATGGGCAAGAAGAAATGGAGAAAGTGGGGATTGAGATTGGCGATGTTTCTGTTGTAGGGGGAGGTTCAAGAAATCTGTTTGTAGGGAAAATACTCGCCTCAGCTCTCAACAGACCTCTTTTTTACAGAAAAAACCGCGCACTTGGAGGAGCTATCGGGGCTGCACGCTTAGCTCTTTTAGGTCATACATTTACACAGCCAGAAGATGTTTTTACACATTCATCAATTGAGACGGTTGTTTCACCTGATCCATATTTGGCTGAACTCTATGAAAAAAAACGTGCACTTTTTACCTCACTTTACTATGAGTTAGAGCCAAGTTTTTCGAAGGCGTATGCCCTAAGGAAGGAATATGAGTAACTATTTTTCGAAGTTTCCAAAGATTGAATATAAAGGGCCGGATTCAGAAGACCCACTCTCATATAAATACTACGATCCGAAGAGGATTGTTTTGGGAAAGACAATGGAGGAACATCTCCGCATTGGGGTTTGTTTTTGGCACAACTTTTGCTGGGAAGGAGCTGATGTTTTCGGGGATCCGACAATGAATCGCCCTTGGTTGAAGAAAGAGAGTCCAATGGAAACAGCGAGAGAGCGGGTGAAAGCTGCCTTCGAGTTTTTTGAAAAAATCAATGTGCCGTATTTTTGTTTTCATGATCGGGATGTTTCTCCATATGGAAAAACTATTCAGGAGTCAAATGAGAACCTGTCAACTGTTGCCTCCTGGATTCATGAAGAGATGGAGAGGACAGGGAAAGAACTTCTATGGGGTACTGCGCAACTTTTTGCTCATCCACGGTTTATGAGTGGTGCAGCAACAAATCCAGACCCTGAAGTGTTTGCCTACTCAGTAGCTCAACTCAAGCACGCACTCGATATAACACACCAGCTAAAGGGGCATAATTATGTTCTTTGGGGTGGTCGTGAAGGGTATGAAACGTTACTCAATACTGATCTTTCAAAAGAAATGGATCAATACGGTCGGTTTCTCTCTATGATTGCAGAGTATAAACACAAAATTGGGTTTAAAGGGCTACTCCTTATAGAACCTAAACCATGTGAACCTACGATTCATCAATACGACTTTGATTGTGGGCACGTATATGCCTTCTTGCAAAAATACGGCCTAGAGAATGAGTTTAAAGTGAATATCGAGGTTAATCACGCTATTTTAGCGGGGCATACGTTTGCCCACGAGGTTGCATATGCTCTCTCTAATGGTATTTTTGGAAGTATTGATGCAAATGAAGGAGACTACCTTCGAGGGTGGGATACAGACCAATTTCCTATGCGACTGAGTGAGTATACGCATGTTATGTACCTTCTTTTGCAAAATGGAGGGTTTACATCAGGTGGGTTTAATTTAGACACAAAACTGAGACGCCAGAGTATTGACCTTGAAGACCTTTTTCATGCGCATATTTTAGGGATTGATACGTTAGCAAGAGCGCTTCTCAATGCATCTGAACTGATTGAAAAAAAGGCACTATCGAATACGCTTGAAAAGAGGTATGCAGGTTGGGAAGGTCCATTTGGCAAAAAAGTTATAGAAGCGGCAAGTTTAGAGTCTGTTGCAGCCCTTGGGGAATCTGTCGATCCGAAACCAAAATCCGGCAGACAGGAGTATCTTGAAGGTATACTTAATACATTTACTCGATAAGCACTTTGTATAAATTGACGCACATACTGTATCTTGAATGCAGTTTTTTAAGAGGAGTCTATGTCACTTATTTCTACAACACTCTCAGGAGTGCGCAGCCTATCTGAGCTCTTTCCAGGAGAGCTAGCTTTTCGCCGCATTGAAGATAAAATTGCTGCTGTAGCATTGTGTGTATTTGCTGCATGTGCTTCTGTGTTCGTTTCAACACTTGCCTTCACTGCATGCATTCTCTTAACGGCTACCGTCTCTTTTGTTCCGATTGTAAATCATAGGCGTACGGAGGAGCTTATACTGATGGGGTATTCGTATAGTGGCAATGTATTGAAAATATCCCTTCCATATGTCAAGCGATACCCAAAAGAAATTGCAATGCTTCTTACGACAAAAGGATTGCCGCGACTCGTTCTTTTGCATGAAAGCCCCCGTACCATTGATGCTGGAGGTGTGAGAAAGCAATTTTTTGCAACCCTCATCAAGGCGTTTTGTTCGACTCTCTCTAAAAATGAGAGGACAGGTGTGCCACAGATTGCATCAATGGATGGGGAAGAAATGAGAGGTCTATACACTCTTTTAGGGAAGCTGTATAGTTTGCTTCTTACACAAAAGAGTGCAAAACCTGATCAAGTGTTAGTTGCAGGTGATGTCCTTCCTGAGGGGTATTTTAGGCTCCTTGAAACCTTGTCAGAAGAAACTGATGGAGAAGCGCTAGCCCGTTTTGCACCTCTTCTTTCATCGATTGACACTTCATTAAAAGAGCCTGCTCTTGTAGTACATAATCGTGGTAACAGAGCTATCTCTTCCCGTTTCGCAGCACATTTTGGCATTCCATCATCTGATGCATATGCAGTTGCACGAGAGTATATTATTCCATATGTTGACGCTGCGAGAGCTTTTCTCCGAGGAGGAGGTAAAGCATTAAAAGATGCGCTCAGTCGACAAGGTGCTGATGCGCTGGAAAGAGTACTTCAAGGAGAGCCTCTCTCAAGTTATCGAATGATTGAATCAATTGACTTTTCCGGCAGTCGCACTCATCCGCATGCCTCATTTTTAACAGAAAAAATTTTGTTTAGTTCAAAGGTGTGGAGGAGAGAATTTCTCCGTGCTGTCACAGGTAACCGGACGCTTCCTACTGGCTCTCGTATTTCAGTACGAGTTGATGAGAGAGGCAGTGTGTTTCATTTTCATACATGTTTTAACAGGGTAACGCTCCCTGGGGTACCTCTAGAAAAAGAGGCATTTTTCTCTTTTCTGGATGCATCAATACGCGGCGAGCATTTCAATGTGGGATAACGTTCAGTTAGTTTGCTAGAATCGGTATGTCTGGATATATAGCTGGAAAAAAAATTGCCTAATATTAACACTTTCTTTAAGATTTTGAAAAATCAATTTGAGAGTACATATGGCAGTTCATTTCCTTCTTTACAATCGTCATCCCTTAACAAGTGCTATGGTTGCTCGCGATCTTGGATATAATAGTCCTACACAAAAAATACAGGTCATAGCCCTTGCCTTTTTTGCAACGGCTGGTCTTGCTCTTGCTGGTCTAGCTGTCCCTGCAACATGTGCAGCACTTGCACTTGTCGTTTCTATTCTTATTCCTATTATTCCTTTTCGATCTTCCGAATCAGAAGTGTATGGAGCTGAACCTGAGCTTGTTCGAGACCCTAGTATGAGACGTGCAGAAGGATTCGCAGAACCGCTAAGCGATGCTTCTGCAAGACCTCTACTGAATGCACTTCTTAGATCAATGGAGACTACTCGAGTAGGACATAGAGCAGCAGCGGTCCTTTGTTAGAAAATAGCTGTTTATGATTATTTACATATTCTTTATACTCACGCCCCTATTCATTTTGGGGTTATTATGGCAGTTAATTTTCTACTTTACAATCGACATCCTCTAACGAATACTATGCTGACGCAAGGTATTGCATATGAAAATGAAAGGCAAAAGGTGGCGGTCGTAGCGCTTGCCTTTTTTGCGACGGTTTCTTTTGCTGTTGCCGGCCTTGTGAGTTCTACAACACTTGCTTCCCTTGTACTTGTCGTTTCAGTTCTTGTTCCAATAATGCCTTTTCGAGATGGTGAGGGTGTGCCGGTTCTTCTTCCGGATGTTGGAGGTGGTGCTGAAGACCCAGATGATAGAGAACCTCCAATCGATCCTCCAGGTGGTGGTTCTGCAGTGGGCGTGGCTGCTCCTGTACGACCTTCTATTAATCCGTTTGATCCTGGTCTCGTAGCTTCGGCAGAACATGTAGTTACGGCAGCACGTATGGCATTGACTCAAGGTCGTCGTACTGATGCGGAACTGCGTCGGGCTTACACCCGAATTCGACAAACTCCTGTACGAGCCTCTGTACTAGCTGCACCGACGTCGGCACGGCCAACACCTTCCGTTGGAGGGAGTGGAACCCTGACTCCGGAACAGCGACGAGCACGTATTCGACAAGCGATGGATCGGAGGGAAATACGATATTCTGGAGGGAGCCTTTCCCTGAGTTTAGATTTTTTAAAAAACAATCCTCTCCTCATGCTACAGTTTGTGTGTGAATATGGCATACCATCAAGAGTAACGTTTCTTAGAGTCGATCGTTCTGGGGTACTCAGAAGCATCGCTGCTATTGATGCTGGAGGGTTGAGAAGGCAGTTTCTTGGAATTCTTATGGAAGCTGTTTCAAATACTATTTCAAAAACATCAGGTGCTCCGTACCTACCTTATATTCCTGCTGAAGGTGATCTACCCCCATCTCGAGTGAATCAACTCGAGATGTACAATCGGCTTGGTAATTTATATTCAAAGATTTTAGCGAGATCTGGTGAGGGCTTTGTTACCGGGCACATTTTTGATCCGTGTTTTGTTCAGATGCTTGCAGTCTGTGCTAGGGAAGGTGATCATACACGCCAAATGAGTATGATTGCAAACATTGTAGCAGATAAAGATCCACATTTTACTTCGGTTGCTGCTTTGCTTCGAAATCCTGCTGATGCTTCAGCAAGAGCAACTGTAGCTGCGATATTTGCTTGTGAAGAGCATGAAGCAGAAGCAGAAGCGTGTAAGGCGGTGAGTGCCTACCACCTTCCTTGCATGTCCATTTTGGCAGGAGGGGGTGAAGCTTTTGAGCGACGAATCCTCGCTTCGAGGAATTTGCATGTTCTCGCTCATTCGATTCAAGGGCAATCAATAAGCAAAAGTGCTCTTCTTGGTGCATTGGTTAATAATAATGCATGGAGCCTTAGCCAAGCCTCAGCTCGTCACTTCTCGTGGCTTCAAGAAATGGTGCGAGAGTCAGATGAAGAATGGCGACGAAAGTTTGTATTTGCAGCGTCCGGTCAGTCTGTGCTTCCCGTTGGACAAAGAATCAAAATAAATCCAACGCGTGGCGCCGGAGGTGTTGTTGCATACCACACCTGTTTTTACGAGGTAGATCTGCCGGGAGAAACTATTGTGGACGATCACAGGCGACGTATCCCTCTTACAAAGGAAAAATTCAAAGAGCTCGTGAACTTTTCACTTGAAGGATGTGATGGTTTTTCTGCTGTGTAGTTAATTATATTCTCTTTGTCTTTCTATTGATCAAAGCTGCCTACATAGGCAGCTTTTTTTTGTTTAATTTATTTAATTAATTATAAACTAATAATTACATTGTAAAAATTAAATTATAATTATAGACTCAAAAGTAAGAAGGTTAAAGAGGAATAAGGCATATGGAGCAGGAGAATAAAAAAAGCTGTCCTTTCTGGATGATGTGGGTTCGACCCAGAGAAACGGTAAGAAAAATAGCAGACCAAAAACCACGGTCCGGCTTTTGCCTTCTGTCCTTTCTATACGGGGTAAATTTTCTTTTTTTCCTCTCTCAGCTTCTGTATTTATCAGATGCAATGCCTCTTTGGGGGATTGTAGTTGGATCGCTCATTCTAGCTGCGCCAGTAGGAGCCCTGCTTATCTATCTTTACGCTTTTTTTGTGTACTGGCTAGGAAAGCTCATTAAAGGAAATGGCTCTTTTCAAGGGGTTCGAGTTGCTGTTACATGGTCGCTTGTGACGAACAGTGTCAATGTGCTTGTATGGTTTGCATACATTATTACATTTGGAAGCATTGTCTTTCTGCCTTCTTTTTCGGTCATGCATTTTAGTGGGGTTGCTTCCATCATTTTAACCATGGGAAGCTGGGCGACACTTGTTGCTTCAATTTGGGGAATCGTCATTCTTGTTCAAGCTGTTGGGGAAATCCAAGGGTTTTCTGCATGGATGGGTTTGTTAAATGTTGTGTTGGCGTCAGTTGCTGTTAGCGTCATCTACTACATAATAGGATTATTAATTCAATACGCTGTGTATTAAACAGCTAAAAGGGGGAACAATGAAAGGGCTAATAGCTATCGCGGCAAGTATATTGCTAACATCAGCGCCGGCTGGAAGTGCAACATACGATGTGCAGTTTGTGAATGGGACAGAAGCCCTTTCGCAGTGGAAGGATTTTCACTCTGTTGGAGGGAAGTGTACCATTTCACTCCCTGAGAATCCTGAGCATGTTCGTCAACTTCTTCCAATGCCGGAAGAGGGATATAATCTCCAGTACGATGTGTACGTATCTGCATTTGAGAAAAAAGCTGTGTACATGATGTTGATTGCTCAATATCCACCACATGTTAATGAAGAGTATGCAGATCAAGGGCTTGAGAGTTTCTTGAACGGTATTTTGTCACAAAATCCGAAAAACAAGCTTATCTTTGCTGACATCACTGAAGTACAAGGTCATAAAGCACTCGATTTTTTTATTGAAACATCAGGTGTTTTCTTCAAAGGAAGAGCAGTTATGGCTGAAAATAACTTATATCTTCTCGCTATGGAATGTGAGAGTGGTAACTATGTTGACCACCACTATAGCTTTTTTATTAACTCATTTAAGTTGTTGAAATAGGTATGAGTACATTTGTTGCACTTGTCTTTATCCAATTGATTTTTACGTGGTCAATGCTGGGAATTACTCTCTTCTCTCAAATCGTCCACTACCCACTGTACCGTCAGATTAAAGAAGGCTTTGTGCAGTATGAAAAATCTCATTTACGACGCGCTGGGGCGCTAGTTGGTCCAGTTATGCTTTTAGAAGCTGTAACGGCAATTCTACTGGTTGGTTTCTCGACGCAGGGACCACTTGCTCGACTTGCCGTTATAAATCTTATTCTTTTGATTTTTATTTGGTTAACCACTTTTTTATTGAGTGTCTACCAACATCAAAGACTGAGTGTTCGCTTCTCAAAGCAAGTTCTTCATGAACTTATCTCATCTAATTGGATTAATGCGATATTATGGCTGGCTAAAGGGCTTGTGCTTACAAGCATCCTGTGGCTGAAAATCAGTGCTTGAAACATTTTACTCCTCCGTACCCGCGACCGGCTTTCCATGTGGAGGGCCGGTTTTTTGTTATTTTTGCACGAGGAGTGTTGCCGATTCTGATCCGCCAACCATTCGCTGAAGCTCTTGTTGCCTTTCATCTGGTGGTAATAGTCTAATCGAACCTTGGCTTTTTTGTTTGCTTTGCTCCTTTTCAACTACAAAATGGTGGGCTGCTCGACGAGCAACCTGTGGAAAGTGGGTAATAGTTAAAAGCTGCTGGCCTGTTGCTACCTGTTGGAGGAGGTCCGCTACAACGTTCGCTGTTTCTCCGCCAATGTTCGAGTCGATTTCATCAAAGATAAGCGTTGGAGTCGTTTGTTTGCTTGCTATATGTGCTTTGAGGGAAAGAAGAATTCTTGAAAGTTCGCCGCCTGATGCAACCTCTTTTATTGGAGATGTATTCCCTCTTCTTTCTAAAGTAAAACAGACAGCATCACACCCATGTTTTTTCACTTCACCTTCTTCAACGGTAATACCGAAAGATGCATCGTCCATCTTGAGAGTGTGTAGTGTATTTTGGACCATGTTTTGAAGGGATGCAGCTGCTTGAGAGCGAGCCTGGGAGAGGTTTTTTCCTTCTTGTATCAATGAAGCATAACAGTTCTCTACCGTCACTCTTTGTGAGTCAATTCGTTCTTGGTATGAGTGCGCATCTTCTATTTTTTCAATGATGCTGTTGTATGTTTCTGAAATATCTTCAAACGAAACGTCGTGTTTTCGCTTAAAGAGGGTTAAAAATGTGGAGAGCTCTTCAAGTCTTTCGAACTCTTCTTTGTCGAATTCAAGTTGGTCAATATATTGCTCTCCAAACGTAACTCCTTCGTCAAGCTCAAGGAGTGCAGTATGAAAGTTATCAGACATTTGTGTCAGCGCTGTATCTTTCTCCGCACATTTTTCAATAAGGCGAATCATTGATTGAAGCTGAGTGGTCACATGTTCTTTTATTGTGACTACGGCTTGTGAAAGTGAATCTGCAAGCTCTTCAGCGTGTGAGAAGGTCTCGTGTTTTTTGAGTTCTTTTTCAATATCAAGATGGTCGATTCCGTGCTTTTCGAGCTCTTCTTTCTGCCAGAGTAAATCATCAAGAGGGGGAGGTGCATTCTCAGACAGCTCGCTGAGGAGTGCAGAGGCTGCTGCATGTGCTGTGTACTTTTCGCTGTAGCTTTGTAAAAGCGGCCCATGTTGACCAAAAGAGTCGAGTAATTTCCGTTGGTATTCACCGGAGAGTAGCAGTTTTCCCGCATGTTGATCGACAATCTCGACAAGGTACTTTCCAAGTGCTTCTACTACTGATGCATTTGTGAGTTGTGAATTCACAAATAGCTTCGATTTCCCTTCTCTTGGAAGAATTCGTTTCAGTAGAAGCCATTCATCCGCTTCGTACGAGATGCCTGATTGATCGAGCAGGGACTGTATATGTTTTTGATCAGTAATATCAAATGCGGCTTCAATGAGTGTTTGCGTTGCATTTTCCGCAATTGCATGTGGTGGTGGTTTTGCTCCAAAAAGAAGCTTGAGCGCCTTAATGACGACCGTCTTGCCAGCTCCGGATTCACCGGTAATGCAATGGAGCCCTTCTCCAAAGGAGAGTTCTGCATGCTGAACATGAAGGAAGTTATCAATCCGCATCAAATGAAGCATTGTCTGATACCTCTGCAAACGTTTTGAAGTGGGTTTTACATACCGTTTTAAGAAGAGATGGATCTTTTACGGCAATTTTTTTTGCAACTTGTTTGACAGTGCTTGAAGCACCTTTTGGAAGTGAAAACCCAAAAGGTGTCGAGAGTGCTTCGATGCCTTGTAGGAATGCAGCCCGTGCGAGTATAGAAGCCGCTGCAATGACTATATCTTCTTCCCCTTTATGCTGCTGCTGCAACTTGATCGCTGCATTTTTTCTGCTGAGTGCAGTGGATACAAGGTATTCATGTCCAAACTGGTCAATCGTTGCAAACATGCAGCCGGTTTTCTGGCTTAAGGAATCAATGACAGTTGCATGTCCCCAAGCCAATAATTTGTTGAGATTGCCAAAACGGTGATAGAGTTCATTGTATTTTTCCGGTCGCAATACAAGTGTTTCAAATGCTGTGGCGTCTCGGATTTTTGGTGCAAGAAGCAAAGCTCGTTTATCCGAAAGCGTTTTGCTATCTTTAATTCCAAGCTCAAGCAGCTGCTTTATAGAGCCCTCGTTCGCATAGACAGCAGAAATACAAAGAGGGCCAAAGAAATCACCTTTTCCAGCTTCATCAACACCGATACGATCTTTGAAATCAACATTTGCTTCCGGATAGGAATATTCGACCGTTTCTAGGATTTCAGGTTCAAGGTAAAATGTAATGAAGTCATCTTTGTTTTTCCCCTGCACTGTGAGCTTTCCGGATGAGTAGAGTGTTACTGTTACTCCGTCTCTTCGAGCCTGAAATTCTGTATACTGAGGAATGGAAAGGGTAAATCCTTGGTCAAGAACAAGGTCTTTCAACTTCAGAAATTTATCTTTAGAGAGTTTTGTAGAAAAGCATGCAGGTTTTGTCATGGATTCAAGAGTATCAGAGCATTGATATTCTGAAAAAGCAATATTTTCCTTTCCCGAAACAGGGTACATGAGGTGTAATAAGGAATTAAAAGCTTGTTTGGGACATACTATGAACACAGAAATGAAAAAAGTTGGCGAAATCTTTGAATCCAAACGATTAGAGAGAAGCTTAACGCTAAAAGACGTTGAAAACGCAACATCTATCCGTTCTTCATACCTAGAAGCCATAGAAAAAGGTGAAGTCGAAAAGTTTCTTTCGACCGTCTATTTTCATGGGTTCATCAGACAATATGCGACATATCTTGAGATTGATGTCGAAACGCTCATCAAAGAAAATCCGGAACTCTTTCAACGGAAAGATGAAAAACATGACTTTGCATACGGCATTGGAACGCTAGAAGTTCGTGGAAGTATGAGCGGTGGGGTGAAGTGGTTACCTAACTTGATGTACGGTGGAGCTTTTGCACTCCTTCTCGTTGTTGCGTATTACTTTGCAAAATTTGTTGGCGTCTTGTAAGGTCAGCACATAATAAACCTATAACCTGATTACGGAGCTATGGAGAAACGAATTCTTGGAGATTACACACTCTTACATAAATTAGGAAACGGAACCCTTGGTGAAACGTATCTCGCAGAGCATCGGTTTATTAAAAAACGCTTTGTTCTGAAAATTCTCCCTCAAGAACTAGCAAATGATGCTGATTTTGTTGCCCGTTTTGAAGCACATATAGCAGCTCTTGCTACACTGGATCACCAAAACATTGTCAAGGTCCATACAGTGTCTCATTCCGACGGGTGCTACTTTCTTGTAAGCGATTTTGTAGAAAATGAGCGAGGTGAAGGGGAAAACGTATTTGATTACCTTCGCCAGTCAAGGCGAACACTTTCAGAAGAAGAAGTACTTGATTTTCTCCATCAGATTGCCTCTGCGCTGCAGTATGCTCACGGACAAAAAGTGAATGGATATCAGCTAACGCATCGAGACCTTAAATTAAACAACATCCTTGTGAAGGAAGTTGATGGACGTCCAAGGCCCTTCATTACCGACTTTGGACTTGGGGTGCTTGTTGGAGAAGCAAAAATTTTAACCTCAATGTACGCTCATTTAGCAGAACTTGTTGGAATAGATGATTCCTCTTCGAAAAACAACGCCAAAACCCACTCTTTCCTAACTGGTGACTTTGACGTTTCTAAACTTTCAAAACTCCACTTTTCTTTCTACCAAACCTATGCTTTTCTCGCTCCGGAGCAACGAATTTACCGAGGTGTAGAGCACGGGGTGACTGCGGATATTTATGCCTTTGGCGTGCTTGCGTACTTCCTTTTAATGCGAAGCTTCCCTGAAGGGTACTTCACAATGCCATCTTTGGTTCGAAACGACCTCTCCCTAAACTGGGATGGACTTTTCCAATCCGCACTGCAGCCGAATCCTAATAAGAGGCCCCGTACAGCTCTCGAAGCAATGGAGCAGGTCAAGCGGAATGCTCCTGTGCATGATGTTATGACGCGTGTTTCTACTGAAGAGCAAAAAAGAAGCTATCAAACGCGGTTTGAAGCTGCTGCAGCTCCGGCGTATCCCTCACAACCATCCCGCTCAAACGAGCCGCCTTCAAGGCAAACTGATTTTTTTGATCAGGGACGAAGCGCTCGTGTTGACGCCCATGCAAACTACGCGCAGACTTCACCTGCAGTTGATCAAACAATCCGTCCTCCACTTCCTGAAGGTGTGCAATACATGAGTTCAAAAGGGACAGAGGGTGCTACAGCAACACAAAGTGCCGTGAAGCCTAATACTGAAATGGTCTCACAGGTTTCACGAATGGTACAGGATGAGCATAAACCGCATCCGGTACTGAATCCTCCTGAAATAGAGCGCCCAGTGTACGAGCCTGATCCAGGAAAAGTGTTTCAAATGGAAACAACCGTTGCACCTTACAAGCCTGAAGAAAAAAAGGTGAAAGATGTTGAGCCAATTCTGACAGACATGGTTGTAGTGAAAGGTGGTGAGTTTTCTCGCGGTTCAAATGGGGGAGTACGTGATGAGCGCCCTCGCCATAAAATCTGGCTCAATGATTTTGCAATTGATATTCACGCTGTTTCAAATGAACAATTTGTTCGCTTTCTTGAAGCAATGGGTGGTGAAAAAGATTCCAACAATAATGACATCATTAAACTCAGAGATTCAAAGATAAAACGCTTTAGCGGCGAGTACACGATAGAGTCAGGGTACGCAAGACATCCTGTGATTGGTGTGACGTGGTACGGTGCGACAGCTTATGCAAAATGGATAGGTAAGCGCCTTCCGACAGAAGCTGAGTTTGAAATTGCTGCTCGTGGTGGACTTGTTGATGCATTGTATCCTACAGGTGATGATATTGATCGATCTCAAGCAAACTTTTTTAGTTCTGATACATCGGAAGTTATGAGTTTTCCTCCAAATGGATATGGTTTGTATGACATGGTTGGTAATGTCTACGAATGGTGTGAGGATTGGTATGGCTACGATTACTATGAGGATTCATCTCAAGAACCTCATAACCCTAAGGGGCCAATTCAAGGGGTGTATAGAGTTCTTCGAGGCGGATGCTGGAAAAGCTTAAAAGAAGATCTTCGAACATCGCATAGACATAGAAACAACCCCGCAACAGTGAACTCAACATATGGGTTTAGATGTTGCGCTGATGTTGCTTCTTCATGACCTCTATACTGTTTGTTTGCTACGGAAATATTTGTAGATCTCCTGCGCTACAGGCTGTCTGTGAGCACAAGCTACAAGAATGTGGACTGCAGCAAATCTATATTGATAGTTGCGGTATTTCGGATTCATTTAGAGGAGCTCCAACTGACAGGAGAATGCTGCGAGCATTAGTAAAGCGTGGTATTTCGTTTTCTCATACTGCACGTGCATTCGAGCCTTCTGACTACTCAACCTTTGATCTTATTTTAGTTGTTTCTAAACAGCTTCAGTCACGTCTTTCTCTTGAAGCCCCCAAAGAGTATTCTGGTAGGATTGAGCTTGCGACACATTTTACTAAAAATGGTAAAGATGTTGAAATACCTGACCCGTATGAATCTACCGTCGAAGGGTTTGAGAACGTGCTCGATCTTATTGAAGAATCGGTGAATGGTCTTGTGGAATTCCTGAAAAAACAGTCTACGTAATTATTGATACATTTTCTTTTATACCATAGGAGAGGTTCGTCGAATACTTGAAACTTTCCTTCGTATCGTGTAGACTTTTAAATAAATTTTTCTTGGATTCGTATGAAATTATTACTTTCTCAGCCTCGTGGTTTTTGTGCAGGTGTTGTTCGGGCAATTGAAACAGTTGAAAAAGCGCTCGAACTGTGGGGTGCTCCGATTTATGTGAAACACCATATTGTACACAACATGCATGTTGTCCGAAGGCTTGAAAAAATGGGCGCCATTTTTATTGAAGACCTAAACGAAGTTCCGGAGGGTTCTCGTATTATTTACTCAGCGCACGGCATTCCTCCTTCAGTCCGAGAGCATGCAAAAAAGCGGCGACTTATTGAAATTGATGCATCATGCGGTCTTGTGATACGAGTTCATTCTGCAGCCAAACGCTTTGCAGAGAAAGGGTATCATATTATTCTGATAGGGCATAAAAACCATGTAGAAGTTATTGGAACAGCGGGTCATGTCCCTGGTAACTGCTCGATTGTTGAATCTCCGGAAGATGTAGAGGCGCTTTCTTTTGCCCCTGATCAAAAGTTATTTTATGTTACTCAAACTACCTTAAGTCTTGATGATGTGAAAGATATTACAGATGCGCTCCAAACAAAATTTCCTCAAGTTGAAACGCTTCCAAGCTCTTCAATCTGCTATGCAACAACAAATAGGCAGATGGCACTGCGCGAAATTATCGATAGAGTTGATGTAGTTCTTGTTGTTGGAGATACCTCAAGCTCGAATTCTAATCGTTTGTGTGAAGTTGCCAAAACAAGGGGAATCCCTTCTTATCTGATTAACAACCCATCAGAAATTGATCCACATTGGCTCCAAGGTATTGAAACAATTGGCCTGACTGCAGGTGCCTCAACGCCGGAAGATGTTGTGCAAGCGTGTATAGAGCACCTCACTGTGCTCGGGGTCACGGAAACAGAAGACATAACGTTTAAAAAAGAAGATGTCTTTTTTCAGTTGCCAAAGCAGGTTTTGACCACCTAAACAAGAGCAATTATCTGGGTATAAAGTGGAATAATGCGCTCTTTTCTTGCAGAACTTTTCAATTTTTTGCTATGTGTCTTCTTTTTGTACTAAAGGGCATAGTATGGCAAAAATTGCGCAAATCGACAGGGGTTCTCTTAAGCGGACACTTGGTGTTGGAGACTTGTTTGCACTTGGATACGGTGATCTAGGCTCTTCTATATACTATGCACTTGGTATAACTGCCCTTTATGCATTAGGTGCAACTCCACTAGCCCTTGCGCTTGCCGGCGGTGTTTTCGCTTGTACAGCCTTGACCTATGCAGAAATGACGTCTATTTCTCGTGATCCTGGTGGTTCAGCATACTTCACTCGAGTCGCATTCAATGATCTTGTTTCGTTTATTGCCGGTTGGGGACTACTGCTAGACTACATTGTTACAATTGCAATCTCTTCCTATTCGGTCGCTCCGTATTTAAGTTATTTTTTTGGACCGCTCAAGGAAGTCGAAGTCAAAATCATTTTTACAGTCTGTGTGATTGCTGCACTTTTTGTGATTAATGTGTTTGGGACAAAACACTCGACTCGTATTAGCTGGATACTCACCACACTTACAGTCATTACCCAGGCTGTCATTATTGGAATTGGAGCACTCTATCTTCTGAATCTTCCGGAGGTGTTTTCACATCTTCGAATTGGTATTCCTGATTCTTTATTTTCTCCATCATGGAGTGAATTTGGAAAAGGTGTGGCAATGGCGATGGTTGCATATACCGGTATAGAATCAATGACGCAGCTGACAAGAGAAGCGAAGACTCCCTCTAAAACAGTTCCAAGAGCAATAATGCTGGCAATGACTATTCTCCTTCTCATGTATTTTGGCGTCTCAACAGTTGCACTCTCAGCCTTGACTCCTCAAGAATTGAGTACGACATACCTTGATGATCCTGTCGCAGGTATTGTTGCAGCACTTCCCTTTGGTGGTCCAATTCTTGGTGGATGGGTTGGTATTCTCGCTGCAGTTATTCTTTTTGTTGCAGCGAATGCAGGACTCATAGGTGCTTCACGACTCTGTTTTAATATGAGCGAGTACTATCAAATTCCTCGGATAATGTATACGCTGCATCCTCGGTTTAAAACACCGTATGTTTCTTTAGCGACGTTTGGTGCACTTGCAGCATTAATTGTTATTTGGAGTGGTGGAAAACTTGCATTCCTTGCAGACCTCTATAATTTTGGTGCAATGCTGGCGTTCACATCTGCACACCTCTCTCTCATCATGTTGAGAATAAAAAAACCGCATCTAAAAAGACCTTTTAAGGTTCCTCTGAATATTCGATTCGGAAAATATCAACTTCCATTGCCTACTCTACTTGGAGGGCTTGCAACATTTTCTACATGGATACTCGTTATAATCACGAAGCCGGATGGTAGATATTTAGGTTTTGCCTGGTTGGCCCTTGGTCTTGGAATGTATTTTTTCTACAGAAAAAAACAAAAGATCGCTCCTGCGGCAAAAGTACAGTTAAAAAAAGTACGGATGCCGGAATTTAAAAAAGAATCGTATTCTCATATTTTAGTACCAACTCGAGGTGGATCTAAAACAGATACAATCCAGCTTGCCTGTGAAATTGCGAGAATACATAAAGCAGAAGTGACAGCGCTTCATATCATTGATGTTCCCTTTTCTCTGCCTCTCAGTGATCCAAAAGAGGAAGCGCATGTTGAAGGAGATATTATTCTTCAGCAAGCTGAAGCGGTAGGAAGAGAGTTTAATATTCCAATGAACTTGAAAGTGGTACACGCTCGAGGAGTTGATAGAGCTATTTTGGAGCTCGTTGAGTCTGGAGAATTTGATTTACTTGTCATGGGAGGGCATGTGAGTGTAAGTGGCACGTCGCAAGGCTTGGGTGCCATCACAGAAGAAATTCTTCGCTCCTCACCAATTCCTGTCTGGGTATCTTTTGGAAAGGGTATTCCTATCCAAACACTTTCACGGTTATGAAACAGGGAGTGTATCCATTACAGGTGAAATGACCTTTGGGACGGATTGAATCAGTTCTTTTGTATATTCGTGTCTAGGGGTTTGAAATAAGGTTGAAACGTCGTTTTCTTCGACCACTTCACCTTTGTAGAAAACACCAACTCTATGTGAGATATATTGTACGACAGCTAAGTTATGAGAAATAAATACGTATGATAGACCAAGCTCATCTTGAAGCTGCATGAGAAGGTGAAGTATTTGGGCTTGGATAGAGACATCAAGTGCAGTTGTTGGTTCATCGCAGATAATACACTCTGGGCGAGTGATAAGAGCCCGAGCAATGCTTATTCGTTGTCTTTGGCCACCGGAGAACTCAGAGGGGTATCTTTTTTTCTGCAGAGGATTTAATCCAACAAGCTCCATCACTTCTTCGATTTTATCCTGCCGTTCATGCTTTCCACATGCTTGAATGAAGTGTAAGGGTTCTCCGATGATATCTTCAACACACATTCGAGGATTTAATGATGCATATGGGTCTTGGAAAATGTATTGGAATGCTTGTCTGTCTTTCTGTGTAATTGGTTGCCCACGATACAGAATCTCTCCACTGGTGGGCGTAAAGAGCCCCATCAATAGTTTACCAAATGTTGTCTTACCTGAGCCCGATTCTCCAACGATACCAAGCGTTTCATTCTTGCCGAGTGAAAGAGATGTGTTTCGTAGCGCGCAGATTGACTTACCCTGAGAAATAAATGTTTTTGAGAGATTTTTTGTTTCTATCAGCGGGGTCATTTCCTGTGTATCTCCAGTAACTTAGACTGTTGCAAATGGCAAGCAACTCTTCTGCCAGTTTCATTTAGCGTCAATTGCGGTGGGATTTCATTACAAATATCAATTTTCTCTTGGCAGCGTGGAGCAAATGGACACCCTTTTTCATGCTTGGTTAATAGAGGTGGAGTCCCTTCAATAGGCAGAAGTCGCTCATTTTGATTGAGCATAGGTATTGATTCAAGGAGCCTTTTAGTATATGGATGCTTAGGAGAGTAGAGTATCTCATCTCTCGAGGCATCTTCGACAATAGTTCCTCCATACATAACAATAACTCGTGTGCAAATAGAAGCCACCACACCTATGTCATGAGTGATGAGCAGAACAGTTGTTTTCAGAGACTCGATAAGGCGTAGTATTTGCGCTTGAATGGTCACGTCGAGTGCGGTAGTCGGTTCATCTGCAATAAGAAGTTTGGGGCTGCACATCATGGCCATAGCTATCATGACTCTTTGACGCATGCCTCCACTCAATTGGTGTGGATACATTTCAAATCGATCACCTGGAAGCTCAATACCAACTTGCTCTAAGAGTCGAAGTGCTTTTTGAATCGCAGCACCTCTATGGACAAGCTTGTTATGTGCTAAATACCCTTCAATCAGCTGTTCTCCAATCTTCATAGTTGGGTTAAGAGAAGCCATTGGATCTTGGAAGATCATGCTGATATCATTTCCTCGGATCAGATTCATAGACTGCGTGTTCAAGGAGAGAAGATCTGCTCCTGCAAAGTTTACTTCTCCGGTAGGTGTAGAACTAAAGCGAGGATCGTGCAGTTGCAAAATTGATTTAGCTAATGCAGTCTTGCCAGAGCCTGATTCCCCAACAATTCCAACAATTTCTCCTTCATACACGTGAAAGCTTACGCCCCGAACGGCGTGCACAGCCCCATCATTTGTTGTGAAAAACGTATGGAGCTTATTCACTTTTAGCAAAGGATCACTCATCGTAACCTCGGATCAAATGCTTCCCTAATTCCATCACCGAGGAGATTAAATGAAAGCATTGTTATACATATAAATGCAGAAGGGAAAAAAAGTCGCCAAGGATAATAGTGTGAAGCGTAGAGTCCATCGCTTGCCATTGTGCCCCAGCTCGCTATGGGAGCTTGTACCCCGAGGCCAAGAAAGCTGAGGAATGTTTCTGCAAAAATTGCAGTTGGAATGCTAAATGTAAGCGTTGTGATAATTGTTCCAGTAATATTTGGAATAAGGTGCTTTCGAATAATCCATGATGTAGGAGCTCCAAACATTCGTGCAGCCTGCACATACTCACGCTCTTTTACCTTAAGGACTTGTCCGCGGGTAATTCGAGCCATATTTACCCAACCGGTCAAAGCAAGAGCCGCAATAATAGTGAAGACGCCACTGCCAAAGATCATCATGAGTAAGATGATAATAATCAGATTGGGAAGTGAGTGGAAAATATCAACACACCGCATCATAACTTCATCAACTTTTCCGCCAACATAGGCTGCAACAGCGCCGTAGACAACACCAATAAACACATCGAGGAGTGCTGCAATTATCCCTACAAAAAGAGATATCCTTGCCCCCCACCAAATCCGTACAAAAATATCTCTTCCGAGGTCATCCGTGCCAAAAAAATGATTCAATGATGGAGCTCTATTTTTTTCCCTGAGCACAGTCTCATAATAGGTATGCTCTGAAAGTGTGGGAATGATGAGGGCCCCGACAATAAGCAAAACCAAAACGGTGAGGGCACACATTGCGATTCTATTTTTTTTGAGTTTTCGGAACCCTTCTTTCCAAAATGCAGGAAGGCGTTGCTCTAGTTCTTTTGCAACCCGTAACGGGAGGTATGGTGACAGGGGAGATGTTTTCATTTATTTCTCCTATCAAAGGTAATTCGAGGGTCGAGCATTGGATAGATAAGATCCACGAGAAGCACAGAGCTTAATAGGAAAAAACTGTAAAATAGGGTCACACCCATTATCACCGTGTAGTCTCTGTTAGTAATACTTGTGACGAACCAGTTTCCAAGTCCGGGAATGCCAAAAATTTTTTCGATAATAAAGCTTCCTGTTAAAATAGAACTTGCAAGTGGCCCTACGTATGTAACGACAGGGAGAAGCGCATTTTTCAATATGTGCCTGAGCACAATTCCGGTTGTTGAAATACCTTTTGATCGCGCAGTGATTATGTACTCTTCTTCTAGAACATCCATAACATTTGCTCTTGTAAGGCGCGCTATATACGCCGTCGGAAGCGCTGCAAGCGAGAGAGCTGGAAGCACTGAATGCCAAAAAGAGCCCCAGCGTGCAACGGGGAAGAGGTTTAATTTAAGAGCAAAAATATATTGAAGGCCGGAAGCAAAAATAAAATTTGGAGTTGAAATGAGAGCGACTGAAAAGAGCATGACAAGTTTATCAACCCATGTGTTCCTCTTCAGAGCCGAGAGTACTCCAAGGCCGACACCTGTACCAATAGCAATAGTGAGTGCTTCTAATCCAAGAACAAAAGAAAAAGGGAAACTATCAGAGATAATGGAGAGGACACTTCGAGACTCATACTTAAAAGAGGGCCCTAAATCACCATGAAGGAGGTTCCAAATGTATTGAAAATACTGGGTCAGAAGCGGTTTGTCCAGTCCATAAAATTTTCGCAAACCCGCCATGATCTCTTGAGGGATTGCCTGTTCTTGCAGGAATGGGTCTCCCGGAAGCGCGTGCATGAGAAAAAAAGTCAGCGTGGTAACACTGAGAAGAGAAAGAAGAAAAAGTAAAATTTTACGCAATACATAACGTGCAAGCATACGTTGGCTGCCCTTTTGCAAGTCCTAAAAAAATACCAAAGTTTCAGGTTGTTGGCAAACCTTCACTGAGATTCTCCTTAATCTCTTTTCAGAAAGAACATTGTGTGGTAAGAATTTATATCAGAAATTTGAAAGGAGTTTTCCATGAGCTTATCTGCAATTGAAGAGATACTCGAAAAAGATGCAAAAGATCTTTTAACACACACGTGTTCAACAATTGGAAAGGAGCGGCTCCACTTGCCGCATAAAAATTGGGTTGATGAGATTTTCGTACAGAGTGACCGCAATCCACGCGTACTTTCTAGTCTTCAATCAATGTATTCACACGGACGATTAGCAGATACTGGATACCTTTCCATTTTACCTGTAGACCAAGGTATTGAGCATACGGCGGGAGCCTCTTTTGCTCCAAATCCAGACTACTTTGACAGCGAGAATATTATTAAACTTGCTATTGAAGGTGGTTGTAATGCTGTCGCAACAACCAGAGGAGTGTTAGGATCCGTTGCCCGAAAATATGCCCACAAGATTCCTTTTATTCTTAAACTCAATCATAATGAGCTCCTTTCGTATCCAAATACATACGATCAAATTCAATTTTCCAGCGTCCAAAAGGCATACGATATGGGATGTAAAGGGGTAGGGGCTACAATCTATTTTGGCTCATCGGAATCAAATAGACAAATCATTGAGATAGCAGAAGCCTTTGAAATGGCACACGAACTTGGAATGTGTACTATTTTATGGTGTTATCTCAGAAATAACGACTTCAAGACGCCTGATGAAGATTTCCATACAGCAGCAGACCTCACAGGTCAAGCTAACCATCTTGGAGTGACCATTCAAGCAGATATCATAAAACAGAAGCTTCCAACAACAAATGGTGGATTCAAAACATTGAAATTCGGAAAACAGACAGAAAAAATGTATACTGAGCTGTGTTCAGACCACCCAATCGATCTTTGCAGGTACCAGGTTGCAAACTGCTACATGGGTAGAATGGGATTGATTAATTCTGGTGGTGCATCAGGGAAAAATGATTTGAAAGAAGCTGTAAAAACAGCCGTTATCAATAAACGTGCTGGGGGAATGGGGCTTATTTCAGGAAGGAAAGCATTTCAAAAACCTTTGAAAGAAGGTGTTGCTCTTTTAAATGCTATTCAAGATGTGTATCTTAGTGATGAGGTTACGATAGCATAAATACACATCCAGAGCGTTGTGTTACAGTAAGCCCGTGTAATGAGATGCATGGGCTTTTTTATTTTTCCCACGGAAACGGATGTTTTGCTGGTGGAACTGTCGATTGGTCATCGGCAAGATCGCCAAGAATTCCGAAGATGTTTCCGTACACATTGTTGGATTGCTTTCCTTGTTGTCGAGCAACAAGAAAAGCAATTTTTGCGAGTGCCGCCCCTTTGTCTACTTTTACGTTGTTGAGAGGCCCTTTAAAAGGCACCTGAAGAACGTAGTTTTGAGGGAGTGAGAGTCCCAATGCCTTCCGTAAGCTTTGGGCTGTAAGTCCAAGGGTGAGACGAGCATACTCTTTTAATAAATCGACACCACCCCAGAGCGCAATTTCATACATCTTATCATAGAGAATCTCAGTTCTTTGAATCTGCATTCTGCTATTTGCTATTGAAAAATCAAGCGGAGCAAACCAAAGGAAAATGTTTTTAGCTCGTGCTTGCACTTCAAAGATTTCTCCAACAGTCGTAGTTGAACCGACATCTCGCACGATAATTTTTCCAAGATCAAGCTGTGCATACCCAACCGTGCTTTTTGAGAGTGTAAAAGGGAAGAGTGGAAGAGAAAATCCTTGAGGAGAAACGATGAGTGAAATAGGAGATTCAGCAGACACAGCTTCAACCGAGAGTGAACCGAGAAGGGCACGACTCAATTGTGGTGTCATAACAATTTGAGCTTGGAGCGGTTTTTGTAGATAGAGGACGCCTTTTTCCACAAATCCATCACACACGCCTCGAAAGGTTGCGGCGCTAAATCGAGCTTTAAGAGGACCTCGTCCTGACTCAATTGAGGTATCAAGTGTACAGGTCACCGTTGGGCCAAAAAAAGCAGATGGGGGAACATTTGTTTGTGAGCTCACGCCCATAAGCGCATCGATAAGCTGTGTGGGTACATTCGACAGCTCCCCTTCGCTTGTAAAAGAAAGGTTTGCTAGTGAAATTTTTCCAGATGATCCCCTGAAGTTATTGAGAGCGCCTTTCAATGAGACGTTCCCTTTTTTTTCATTTTTTGTGCCCGCTTTCCCGGTGAGAGAATAGAAGAGGGGTTTTTTGGGGCTTCGTCGAACTAGTGAAGTGGAAAATGAATCAAGGATAACCTCTTTTTTTGAGGCTATCTCAATAAAGTACAATGAGGGAATGGAAAGCTCACATTGAATGCTTAAAGGTGTAAGGGCTTCAGTGAACGATGGAAAAAACTGCTTTTGGGTAGCTGGAAATGTGTACGAAGACATGGAAAATGAGACATCGGCAGGAGTTGCAAGGCGCATTTTAGGCTGTCCTTCAATGAGCGCTTGGTATCCTTCAGGTGTCATTCTCCAGGTTAACGTACTTCCGCTTGAAACAAGATACGAATCACCTTTGAGTGTAAACGAAACATCGCCTGAAACATATGGCGATTGGATGCGTACGGCTCCTTTTTCGCAGATATCTCTCCCTGAAAGTGATGCAGTAAAATCGAGACTCTTTCCAAGAAAAGACGCATACTTTCTTTCATCTCCTATAAATGTATCGAGTGTTTTTGACGGAAGATTTTTTCCAGTGAGTTGAAGAGAAGATTTTTTTCCAAATTCGATATCTCCTTTGACATGCCCATCATTGACTGTACTTTCAAAGGTAGCACGTATTTCCTCTCCAATGTTGAAATTACTCTGAATCGATGTAAACGTTGATTCATTTGTGAGATTTTGGGTTTCTACTGTGCACCTTTGTATTTGAATAGATCCACCCACACTTGAGTGACGTTGCTTGTCAAGTGACAGGTTTGTAATGGCAATATTCCATGGACTCGTTGCACGGAGTATTGGCGCGGTATGGGTGTCTCGAACAATAATACCATTCAAAAGCTCTATTGATGGGGTTAGTGATATCGTTGTTGGTGTTTTTAAGGAGAGATTGCCTTGTGCATATGAGAATGCTGCATCGGCTTCAATGTTCTGTGTTGCGACAGAAAGGTGCATGTGAGGAATACGTTCATTTTTGGGATCAATGATGCCATCAAAAACAACTGGAACGGACATAGGAACAAGCGCTTGGACAATGTCAGGCGTTGTATACTGAAGGTGCGCCTGTCCATTCAGCGAAAGTACTCCCGGTTCTGTGCTTGATAGATCTGCCTCGATGTATCTACATTTCACGCCTTTGTTTTGCACATCGAGCGTAAACGGTGTGGTTATGAGGTGCGCTTTAGCTTCAAGATTCTGCCATCTATCTACAGGCACTGAAAGAGACGTGACTTCACCAGATAGAGTAAAAGGAGATATTGTTACGTCTTGTACATCTCTTCGTGGCTCATACGTGAATTTTAAAGGAGATTGAAGCGTGTATGCATCGCCCCTCTCTAAAGAAAATTGTGTTGTTTGTAACCGAGTGGTGTTCAAACGCCCTTCTATTTTTCGTGGATTCATAGAGAGAATTCCGCTTGCCCGTGCACCAAGAAGGTGTTTCAAGGAAAGAGAGGAAAATGTATCTACAAGAGCAAGAGGAAACCCATCAAATTTTGATGAAATGGTGACAATTTCAGGTTTCGAAAGTGGTGTGAGAAGTTCAAGAGAACATGAGAGCGAAGAAAGGGTACTTGAGTTATAATTTCCTTGAAATTCTCCGTCAAAGGTACACGATTGACTCAAGTTCTTTGTACGAAGCGTTGTTGTAAAAGAATGAATAGAAAGTGGATGTTTTATCTTCTCATATTGAATTTTCCCTCTGGTTATATTGAGTGTACCGGTTATTTCCGCTGAAGAAATTTCCAGTGCGCCCTTATGAACTGGAATAGCTAGTGTACTTGCAGAGACAGAGACCATTGAAGGAGAAAGGAGTTGTACTCCTTTCAAAGGTGCTATGAGCGCACCAAATTCAGGTGTGATTTTCGCTGCGAGATTGAGCCCACGAGTGAGTGTCATTCCTTTTTTTGTACAGATTCCTGTGGCAGTGAGTGTGGTCAATGGAGAGGTTCCATCAACTGAAAAAGAGATGTCTTCGAGCGTTTTATCACACCGAATCGAGAGTGTGAGTGCATTGCCAAGTACAACTTCTGGATAGGCAGCGTATTGTGGTGCAATAAGTTGAAGACTGCCTCTTATTACATCTGTTGGCAGATTGTGTGCCATACACTGCAGAGAAAACGGTGTTTTGTCAGAAAAATACGGCGCTTCAATATCTGCAGCCAGAGAAAAACTCCCTTTACCAAAGGATGATGTACTCTCTCCATTAAAATAGGCTTGCATTCTGTTTTTTTCTTTGGAAAAAACCACATTCGTTGAGCGAAAGGAAAGGGCCGTTTGTCTTTCACGAATAAAGAAGTGCTTTATGGTAAAAGATCCTGAAATTGACCCACTGGACTTTTGCTCACTTTTGGGAAGTCCGTCAATTGTTATTTCGAGGCCCTCCATTGAAGTCTTACCAAATGCTTTTGAGAGGAGTCCAAAAAAAGAGGTTTCTGCGTGCAATTTCGTAATTGTTGTCACGTTCGAAGGAGAGGAGAGCGTCACTTCTTCAATAGTTTGAGGGCCAATCCATCCGAACGATTGGTTCCGCAGTGCGGCTTTGGTTGTTTTTGTTGAAAGCACATATTCTAGAAAAGGGACGGCTATTTTATGTGAGAGGAGAGAAGGCAAAAAACCAACGACGCTTAGAATGAAGGCAAGCGGTATAATCCAATACAATTTTTTCATGATGTTCTCAATAGGTACTGTGTAATTGCTGCAACTGTTTTTGCATCTTTTATCTTTCCCTCTTTGATTTCTTGTAGAAGGGCATCAAAAGTATACTCTATAACTGTAATATCTTCTGTCTCGTCTGCATCCAGTTTTTGAGGCGTGAGATCTTCTGCAAGGTATATATGCAGTGTTTCATTTGTAAACCCTGGAGCAGAATACAGAGTGAGGAAGTGCGTGAGCTTTTCTGGATACATTCCTATCTCTTCTTGACTTTCCCTTTTTGCTGCATCCTCCGGAGTTTCCCCTTCCTCCAGCAAGCCCGCAGGAAGTTCTATGACAATTTCTTTGAGTGCCTGACGCCATTGGCTTACTAGAAGCGTCGTCCCGTTCTTTGTAATAGGCAATAGGACAACAGCACCTCTATGCTCAACAACTTCGTAGGCATGCTTTTTACCACGAAAATAGGCATATTCGATATAAAGGTCTATATTGTGCCCCTTGTGGACACATTTTCGAGAGTCGAGTGTATGATCTTCCATTGATTTTCAATGTAGTGTTTCTTATGTATTTTTGTAAAAAAGATTGACAATCGAACATGTTTGCCTGTACGTAAGGAAACCGTACGAACGCTTTGATACACATTGGATAGATATGAGTGCAGGTAGAAGAAAAAAAACAATACTTCGTCTTTCAAACATCGGATACGTTATTGGATGTGTGATACTCTATATTTTTTCGCTCGCAGTTATTTTTCTTGCAGTTGGAACTATTTTCAATGAAATTTTCGAAGGAACATTCACTGTCTATAAACTCCTAGATGAAGTTGCGCTTGTCGTCTTCTCGATAGCCGTGATTGATGTTGCAAAGTTTCTAATGGTAGAAGAAGTGCTAAAAGACAAAGAGCACAGAGACCATGATGAGATGCGCAAAACACTGACCGAATTTGGTATCATCATTGCAACAGCACTTTCTCTTGAAGGACTTGTGCTTACCATTGAAACAGCAAAAACAGATGTGACCAAAATGCTCTATCCGATGTCGCTTCTGGTGACAGCAATTCTTTTTATTATAGCGATTGCAATTTATCAAAAGCTCAACAAGTCAGTGGATGGATAACTACTCGCTTCCGCTTTGAACGGGTCCCTTTGCCTCAAAAGAGTTGAGGAACTCAGGGAGTATATTTTCTGCAGCTTCTTTACTCTCTGGAGGAAATTCAATTTCGATTTTATAGAGTGTTGTATCTAAAAGAATCAGTGCACCTCTGAGCTCATTGTTTCCTTTCTTCATTGTGAAATCTAGAGCTGGGAGATTCTTAAATTTTTTGAGCGATTTATCTGCAATTGCCCCTTTCGTCAGGTGCTTTGAAATCAGTTTGAGTGCTCCTTTCAAAACAAGGCTAGGACTCCACTTCAAGATACTTGATGGCAGTGTTGTATAGCTGATTGAGAATGTAATATTTTCTTCAGGTGAACACTTGAATTCTTGGTAATCTAGCGCTTCTTCACTGTTTGGTATTGGAATATCTTTCGAATTATGTTGTGGTTTTGCTGGGAAATTTATGGTGAAGTCTTTTCGAGGAGAATGAAAGTTCTTCCATGAAATTTGAGCTCCCGATGGCAATGTTTGGTTTTCAAGGTTCTGAAACATTGGTGTGTGCTTTTCGATAATCGATTCTTCGAGTTGGCTGAAAGAGTAGGGGAGGACAAGGCCTGAAAGTGAAAGAAGCGAAAGAAGAACTGGAATCACACCAATGTGTTTATCTTTTGGGTATGCCTGGACTGTTTGATTCCACGAAAAGCTTTTGTGCTGTTTATAATATGTAATCTCTTTGTGCATAAAATAAAATTGAACGATTGGCATGCAGAGCGTGTACAGAAAAAGGGCGCATGAAAGAGAGCGTATCAGGGATTCTTTGTATGTAAGATTTCGTCCTTGTTCATGAAAAATCCTGAGACCGAGCATCGATTTTCCAAGGGTCGTTCCGGTTCGACTGATAAGAAAAGCCTCAACTGGTGCATTCAGTAGTGGAAGAGAAAAAAGAAAGAGAAAGAGGGTATAATCAGAAAAAAACCAAGGTGAGAGTGCAACAATGAGCAGTGTAACAAGACCAAGTGCTGTATAGTCAATACTTCGTGCGAGTATCCTTTTGAAGAATTTCTTTACAAAACCCATGCCTATCCTCTCTACCATATAAAATTGTCTCTATTATACAGTGATTAACAAGAATAAACAACACTTCTAATTATTTTATTAAAACAATTCAATAATATAATTTTAATTATATTATTTGAGATCTTGGCTTTTCAGGTATTATAAAAGCACACACGGCATATATAATAAGCATTGTGCCGAATGAGAAGAGGGTAAGTACAACACACAATATCCTAAGGATATTAGGGTCTATAGAAAAAAAGGCGCCAAGCCCTCCACAAACACCCGCTAGTCGTCTATTTCGAGTTGATTTGTAGAGCTTTTTTCCGCCTGGTTCAATGTATGCTTTTGGCCCATCAGGGAGAATGAGCCAGAGAATAATATAGAGTGCAAATGCAGGCAGAAAAAGAGTAAATAAAGCTGATATTGCAAAGGCAAGACGTATGAGAGTCGCATCCACATGGAAATAGACTGCAAGTCCTCCGCAGACTCCGCCAATCTTTTTGTTCCATCTATCTTTAAATAATCTCTTCATACCTTTTCTATATCACACACCAAAGTTTATCTCATCAGTAAATGTCAGCTTTTTCCCGGACACAGGGTGAGAGAATTCGAGGTGGAATGCGTGTAAACACATTCGCTTCCCCCCTTTAGGGGCACCGTATGTTTCATCGCCAAGAATAGGCCAACCGAGGTGAGCAAGAGTCACTCGGATTTGGTGCTTTTTTCCTGAGTGCAATTTGCAATGTACAAGGGTTGTTTTTTTATACTGTTTGAGCGATGTAAATGTCGTTGTTGCTTTGACAGACCCCTTGTCAATGACCTCCATCGTCAAATCTTTTTTCTCATTGAGTGTGAGCGTTACTGTTTGAGTAGCAGGTTCCATAGCCCCATGAATGAGCGCATGGTATTCACGGGTAATTTTCCTTTCAGCCATTTGCGACTTGAGTGCATCTCTTGCCTTCTGAGTCAGTGCAAAAACAATCAGGCCTGACGTTTCTTTGTCAAGGCGATGGACTGGATAGACTACAGGAGCTTTGACGTGCCGTTTAATTCTAGAGTGAAGAGAGTTTGTATCTTTTGTCGTGTTGACTGAGAGAAGACCAGGCGGTTTCACAACAACAATGATGGAGCTATCTTGATACAGGATAGGTATGTTTTTTCCAATCGTTGGCATGGGCTTTCGCTCTTCAATACAATCTCCAACGCTGACTTCAAACTTTGGGTTGACGACAACCTCATCGTTCACATAAATCATTTTTTGAGACAGTTTTTTGCGAAGCGTGTTTTTTGATGCCCCTGCATGGAGCATCAAAAGCGCGTCGAGTAATTCTTGGTTTTGTGTTGCGTGCTTTTTCATAGCTTTTATTATAGAGTGTAGAAGGTTAAAAATCATTGCTAAAAATCATATTTTTAGCGTCTAATACTGCCTCATATTTGCTGCATATTTAAAAGAGAGACTGCGTATGAAAAAAATGCTTTCATTTTTGGTCATGATCACACTTGCATCATCCTGGATTTCAGGCGAGGAGTATGATTTTATTGGTCGCCATTATGTGGCAAGTTACCACGAGTGTGATTACGAAGCATTACGAGATTTGGAGACGCTTAAGGAGAAGATGGTTGAAGCCTCCACCGCGTCCGGTGCTACCGTGCTCAGTACTCGAGACTTTGTGTTTGAACCAGATGGCATGACAATGGTGCTTCTTTTGTCTGAAAGCCATGCAAGTATCCACACCTATCCAGAACACAATGCATGCTTTGTCGATCTTTTTACCTGTGGGACAACATGTGATGCAGAAAAATTCGCTGACGTTCTTGTTAAATACCTTTCTCCAACACGTGTTGATGAACGTACGTTTCATAGGGAGTAGCTTCTTTCTCCTTTGTAGCTCTCTTTTTGCATCAGACCCTCTGCTTCTTTTCGGGGGAGGTGTATTCAATGTCATTAAAGGAAGCAAATATCCACAGCTACAGCTTGAATATCGTGGAAACTCACATATATATTACAGGAAATACCTCTGGATTAGGCCGACATTTGGAGCATTTATAAATTCAAAAGCATCGACCTATGTCTTTGGTGGACTTGCATTTGATGTCTTTATCGGCGAACGGTTTGTTTTTACCCCAACATTTTCTCCGGGAGTCTATTTTCCCGGCTCCGGAAAGAGGCTTGGATATCCTCTTGAATTTCGCTCTTCTGTTGAGCTGTCTTATGTATTTCCAAAAAAAAGTCGTCTTGGACTGCAATTTTATCATATTTCGAATGGGACCTTTGGGAAAACAAACCCTGGAACTGAATGTTTACTGTTATTTTATGGGTTTCGATTATAAAATAAAAAATAATACATCTATTTTTGTGACTTTAATTATAGTTTAACGTATATAATTAATATTGTAAGGAGTTAATGGAAAAAAACAATGTCTGACAAGCCTCATTTTAAACCGTTCCCATTTTTTACTGGTAGACACACACAAACGCTCGTCGGTACAATGTTTGCTTTTTCATTTGAGCCAGATTCTGAAACGAGGCATGTTCCGCTTCCTGATGGAGATAAAATTGCGCTGGAATACTCGACTCCTGAAGGGTGGACCCCTGATAAACCAACAGTGTTTATGCTTCATGGTCTCTGTGGGTCGCATAAATCGACGTATCTCGTCCGAATGGCACGAAAACTCAATCGATTAGGGATACGAGCGGTCCGAATGAACCTACGTGGTTGCGGTTCTGGAAAAGGCCTTTCTCGGAATATATATCACAGCGGTTGTAGTGATGATTTACGTGCTGCTATCGAGTATGTCAAAAATGAAACACCAGATTCGAAATTGATTTTGATTGGGTTTTCTCTTGGAGGGAACATTGTATTAAAGCTTGCAGCAGAGCTTGGCTTTGAAAACAATGATTCATTAGTTGATCACGTTATCGGTGTGAGTCCTCCGGTTGATTTAGAGTCTTCAGTTACATTACTTGATGCAGACATAAACAAAATGTATGCTCGCTACTTTATGCATCACCTGCTCACTGAAGTAAGTGAGCGGCATAAGCAGTTTCCTGATATTGTTATGCCTGAGTTTCCAACACCGCTCAATTTCTATCTTTTTGAAAAGTTGTATATTTGTCCAATGGCAGGCTTTTCCTCAAATACAGAGTACTACGATATGTGCAGTTCTGCTCCTCGAGTTCACCGAATTCGTATTCCATGCCATATCCTTTTTGCGCAAGATGATCCAATCATCGACCATAGAGCTCTTGAGAATTATTCAATGCCCGAAAATGTAAAAGTCACTGTGACCAACCATGGTGGACATATGGGATTTATTGGATCACCACTTGATGTTGGCGGTTTTCATTGGATGGACAATAAACTCCTTCAATGGATTTCTCAAACGAACAACATTACATTTCCTAAGCTGTAAGGTGTTCTTCCATCCAAGAGATAATATCACTTGATTCGTACAGAGCGCGGCCGTTTATAAGTAAACAAGGTACTTGTTTCTTGCCACCTTTCTCAATCAGCTCTGCTTGAAATGCGGGTACTTTCTTGATGTTTTTCATTGAAATCACAATGTTATGTTCTTCCATATATGAAAGTACCTTTTGGCAGAAAGGGCATTCATCGAAATAGAAAAGTGTAAGTGAATGTTTCCGGTTCATGTTAGATCCTTTGGGTCATCTTTTTTTTTCGGAAGTATATGCTTTAGGCCTAATTGATACAAGACCGTGGAAAAACCTCTGTGTACTCGAGAAATAAAAGTGCGTGACTTTGTTTGGTTTTCATCGTGGATGTTCACCTCAAAGAGCGAGAATGGGGTTTCTGCTCCAAAAAGCAATTCATGTGACTGCATTGGAGGAATTTCTTTTTCTGGAGTAAAAAGAACGGTTTTCGAAATCAGGTGTCCACACTTTGAAACGGCATCTCCCTCGCTTACAATACCCAGAAAGGCCGGCTTTTTTTCGAGCTGCTCCCATTTGAGAGCGAGCGCTTCATTGACGCCAGGATAATTTGTAGCATACGAGGTGCATCGAGCACTTATGAGATGGGGGAAATCAATGAGTGCGTAGCAAGCAAGTGAACCGCCAAGAGAGTGGCCTATAACTCGAGTTTCACGTCCTTGCTTCCGCTCATTCCACAACCACTCTTCGAGCGCATCTTGTGATGCCTCAAAAAGTTTTCTACCGGGTCCATCGGGATCTAGGTCACTCAACATCGAAGCTCGCCCACTTTTCGTCAGAAAGGAGAGGTCAGTTCCTCGGAAAAGAAGTATTGATTCTCCAGCAGTCGATATACATCCAAATGCACGGACTTCATTCCAGAGATCAAAACAGGTGTCGACGCGCATTTCAATCTGCGATGACTGATGTATCGATGAAAAAGGTATTGAATCTCCGGGAGCAAGCTCTCTATACGCGACTGCCTTTCCCCACATATCAGCGGAAATGAGTTCTCGCATATGTTTGTTTGCGTAGTGTGTATGAATGTTTTCCAATTCCTCTCGAAGAAGCATCGTATCTTCTGGAAATTGAGTCACAGTGCAGACGATACCTCGTTTTGTTCCAAAGCGAGAATATTGGGAAAAGAATGTAGCAAGCTGGGTGTTTTTTCTTTTTTGCTGAAGGAGTCGCTTTCCTTTATGGTAGGAGCGAGCGTCTTTCTTAAAAAGCTTGGATAAAAGAGTATCCCATAAAGTAATCGTTTTTCTGCCGAGCACACTTCTGCTTACAAAGCCGCTTGGCTCTTTGTCTTTTTTCATTTCCTCAGTGTACGACGCGACTGAAATAAAAAAAAGAGGGCATGGGCCCTCTTTTTACTCTTAAGATGAGAAGAAGTCGCACTATTCAGTAATACGCGTCGTAGTACCTGACCCAACAGCCACTCTGTGACCTGGCTGAAGCCTTTGAACTGATCCCTCATCATATATTCGTTGAGGAGCACGGATAGAAAGTCGTGTCGACGCTTGACCGGAACCGACAGCCACTCTTTGACCGGGCTGAGTTCTCGGGGCTGGATCACCTATAGAAGCGCTACGAACTCTCTCTAGCCGAGGAGGAGGTGTTGTTCCAGAAGGTCCTTGCAAGTCTGAAGGAAATGAAGGACGTCCAAAAGGTGCAGCAGGGGGAGGAGGTGGTGCGACTGAACGTGCTGCGTGTGAGATACCGCATCTTCCAGGAAAAGCTGGAGGTGGCGGCGGTGCTACATGAGCGCTCGCAGAACCCGATCCCATCGGAAGCGATACAGCTGGATGTGTAGTGTGCAAGGTGCCTGCTTGTATGTGAAAGGCAGGTGGTGGAGGTGGTGCAACACGAGCTGACGAAGAATGTTGAGGTCTATCACCTGGTCTCGCATGCAGTCCAATTGAGGTGGTTCTCGTCCATCTCTCAGGTCTTGTGCTAAGAGGAAGTCTATGCCGTGTTCCAGCTTGTGCGTATGGTGGCCTTGCGCGTCCATCTACACCTGAACTCTGCCGATAAGAGGCCCTTTCGATTGGGTCCGGCCGTTGAAGTGGTGATGATTCATCGCTCCCTGATGAGGAGGAACTGATGTATCCAGTTGCCACACCAGCACGCCGAGCTGCTTCATCTGTATCTCGAATGCTCCTCCGCACAGGAAGTGATGCGGCAGCAAGTCCACACATCAGAAAAAATGTCCCAGCGACGTAGTTAAATGGAGAAAACAGAACTGCTACTGAAGCGATCGCACAAAAAAAGCTGAGTGCAACTGCTGCTACTTTTTCTGGTTCTGAACGAAATCTATTTCTTGTTGGTTCAATCGGGTAGTGCGGTGTTCCACCACGAATTGTATGCACTGCCATATATCCTCCCTTTAGTTGATCTGCTGTACTTGAACGTACCGGTTCATTTCTACATCGATGAGAATGCAATCATTACTATCAGACCACAGCCATCCTTCTGTATTCGAACCAACGATGATTGTGTGGTTTCTTTTCCATGACTGCAGGAGAGGAACATCTGAGGATGTGACACGCCACAGTGTTTTTAGCCCGCTATCATTTTCGACAAGAACTTCTCCGTAGTGATAGTCAATAGCTTTAATTCTTTTGTAGTGCTCCAGTCCTGCCATTGGACTCAAAAATAAATCACATCGTACAAACTGTTTTGTCATTTTATTATGCAGAAGATATCGAGTTTCACGAAGGCACTGCGTATTCGGAAATATTTCAAGCATGTCGCCTGCACTCCATTCTACCACTTTAGCCCTATCTGCTTTCGCTATTTTCCACTGAGATTTATCTTCAATTTCAAGTGTTGATCCATCGAGCGCTTTCGAAGTTAAAACATGCTGATCCATTGGTAGATAGTCTTCAGAGTATGGTGTTGGTTCGGCGATGCGACCTGCGTGTAGAGACGTTGTGAGGGCGGATGCTGCTACGAGAGCCCCTAAAAGTACCTTTTTGAGTATCATATGATTTCTCCTGGTTATCAAAAAGATTTGCTAGTCTAGGACTTCAAGATATTTATGAAAAGAAAAACTAGTATTAACAAAAACTTTGCAGAAAACAGAGGGAATGGATAAGAAATCCGCTCGAGATGATTGCATAAAAATATGGAAATGATAAATAGAATAACTATGAAGCATACACCTATAGCACCGCGATTTCAGGCTTTTTTAATTCCGATTCGTGGTATCTTGTATTTTCTTAGTTCTCCCTATTTATGGTGGCAAGCACTTGCTTGGACGATGATTTCGTTAATGCTTTTAGGGGCAACTTTTTTTACCTTATTACTTTCCTTTTGGCCCAGCACCTCTCTTTCAACCACTTTGTATATCACTCAAAGTTCTGAAAGTATTGGGTATGCTCTTTTGATCACGCTGCTTCTTTATATATGCATCTTTCCAATACCAAATGGTATTTTCTACGAAAAAATGCTTAAAAAAGTACTGCAGGACTTCAATGGAACACACCTGAAAGAAGGCATGCTTGTTTCTTTAACTTCAACAGTTCGAGTTATTTACAAAACTGCTTTTGAGCGAATTTTTTGGCTGTTCATTCCGCTTCTTTTTCTTCTTTTTTTTCCTCCAATCTTTCCGTTTCTTTCTTTTGTAGGAGCCGGGTACATTACGCTCATTGATGCAATAGATTTATCTCTTGCAATCCAAGGGGTTAATGCACAGAGTAGAATTGCTTTTATAAAGCAGTCTAGAATACACCTTTTCCTCGGTGGTTTAATTACTGGTATTGCCCTTTTTCTTTTTGTGTTTACACTGCTTGGATACATCTTTTTGATACCAAGTATATATGTTGGTTCTCTTCTTTTCGTTCGTCTTCGAGATTGCAAAAAAACGAAATCAAATGTATGATTTTCATGCCGGGGTGCTTGCAGTAAAGCAAGCTGAGACAATACCCGTATACCTGATCTGGATAATGCCAGCGTAGGAACGCAGAATGACTTTGTATTCAATTGTAAATGGGCATTTTGCCCATGACTCATCATCTCTTTTTTCAGCATGCAATTTGTCTATTTCACCAGGTGATTGCTTCGTTGTCACAGGTGAATCCGGAATAGGAAAATCGACACTGCTCCAACTTATCTTTGGAATGCATACGTGGGATAGCGGCAAAGAGAGAAAGCAATCAAGTATTCATTACCAGCCCCAAATAGATGTGCTTCTCCCATGGAAAACGGTGTTCCAAAACCTGCTGTTTTTTTCACCAGGGAAGGATATAAACCGGTATGCCGCTTTGTGCGGTTTATCGGACGCTCTTTCCAAAAAACCGGCTGAACTTTCACAAGGAATGAAGCAGCGAGTCCTTTTTCTTCGAACGCTCCTTTCAGGAAAATCACTCCTTCTTTTTGATGAGCCATTTTCGAATATCCAAAGTGATCTGAAGGATTCCATGATTGACTTACTTGTTAAAGAACAAAGAAATCGTGCGTTTTCGTCTCTTCTTGTCACGCATGATGCTCATGTGCGTGAGAGACTGGCATGGAAGAGCTTTGCCATCGAAAACGGGGGGATTGTATGGAGCCAATAAGCTTCATATATGAAATGGGTGAACAGCTGCTTTTTCACCTGTGCGTCACTTTGGCTGAGGTTGCAGCAGCATTTTTTTTCGGTGTTCTTTTTTCCCTCACGGCTGTTTTATGTATGCATTTTTTGCCAAAAACTAAACGGTATATTGAAAGTGTTCTCGTTTTTTTTCAGGCTGTACCTCTTTTTATTTTATCCCCATTACTGATTCTTGTTTTTGGGTTTACGCACTTTGTTGTCATACTTCCAACTGCACTTATGCTGACGTTTCCACTGGCAATTGCTCTCTATAAAGGGATTGAATCAACACCATCCTCTTTTATCAGATACCACAGAGCGCTTGGGCTAAATTGGTTTCACATGTTTTTTCATATTCGTCTTCCTTTTGCTCTTCCCGCTGTGTTCTCAGGGATTCGTGTCGCTGCAAGTGCTGCAACGCTTGGTGTCCTTGCAAGTGAGTGGGCCGGTGGGCAGTCTGGACTTGGTGTCTTCATTCAAGAAATGAGGCGGAACTATGATCTTACAGGTGTATTTGTTGGTATTAGTATCACATTTATTCTCTCGGCACTCTTATATGGAGCGATTGCATGTTTAGAGCAGTATTTTTCATCTCGATTTTCTTTTGTTTCACAGCACAGCAACTCAATGGAATAACACTCCTTTTAGATTGGTGGCCAAACCCAAATCACGTTCCATTGTTTGTGGCTGAAAAAAAGGGGATTTTTAAAAAGCACGGTCTGGATGTAACCATTTTGAAGATGAATAGTGCGCCTGAAGTTGTTACATACATTTCAATGAAACGTGCAGACATTGGCCTCTACTACATGCCACAAAGTTTTATTGCATCACAAAAAGCTCCAATTCGGATGATGGCTCCGTATATTGATAAGCCGCTGCAGGGGATTTTATTGAGAAATGAATGTGACAATCCAAAAACAATTGGTGGATTTCCTTGTCCCTTATTCCCTCATTTTGCAAACGCCCTCGGCACGAGTGTTGAAAAAAAATACCTACATGGTGATCTCGCCTTTCATCTACACGCGAAAACTGTGGATGCTGTGTTTGGAGTGTATAAAAATATTGAGGCTTTACAGCTCGAAGAACAAGGAATCGCAACACGCTTTATTTCGCCTCAAGACCTTGGTGTGCCAGATTTTTCTGAGCTTGTTTTCGTTATACATAAAGAGGCTGATAGAGCAACCTTTCGACCCTTCCTCTCTGCAATAAAAGAAGCCATTCACTATGCAAAAATGTACCCCGATGAGGCGTTTTCTCTCTATGCCCAGTCGAATAAAGAAAAAACATCTAAAGTGCTTCGGTGGGAGAAAAAAGCATGGAAACAAACGATACCTTTGCTTTCTGACACGCTTCAATTCGATATGAAACAAGTGGATAGGTTTTTTTCGTGGCTTCAGAAGACACGATTACTCGCATCGAGTGCTACTATACAAACAAGTCTTATATACGACGAGTTCGATCCTTCAACACAAGATCTGCCAGTACAAGCGCTGTTTGCGCCTCAACAATTGGAACCGCTCGAATCGTCACACATGGATCATGTCTTGAACCAGCAGGCAGAGTAAACGTTGCTTCTTCTCCTTTTGTTGTTGTAGACTTTTGCGGCTTTTTTATAGACGAAGTGGGCTTAAAGGGAACTCTAAACAGAAGGGGAGCTCCTGTAGAAATACCCCCAAGTGTTCCTCCTGCTTTATTCGTCGTCGTGTGGATAACGCCTTCTTCATCCAGACTAAACAAGTCATTGTGCGTTTTTCCGGACATTGATGCTGCAGTAAAACCAGAGCCAATTTCAAACCCTTTCGTTGCAGGAAGTGAAAGCATGCCATAAGCGAGCACAGCTTCGAGTTTTTCGTAGATAGGATCTCCGAGGCCGACTGGAAGATTCTCCACTTTGCATTCGATAATGCCTCCAAGCGAGTCTCCTTCTTCTTTTGCCTTCTTCAGTTTTTGGAGTATTCTTTTCTCAGCAGCACTATCAGGACATGAAATCGTGCTCTCACTGAGAGTTTCAGCTGAGACCGAGGCAATTGATTCTCCGCCAATACTGTGTATATATGCAGTGATGGCAATACCCATATTCTTGAGCAGTTTATCTGCGATAGCACCTGCAGCGACTCGAGCCGCAGTCTCTCTCGCAGACGAGCGTCCGCCACCTCTGTAGTCAAATATTCCATACTTTTTGAGATAGGTGAAATTGGCGTGGCCAGGACGAAGTATATCTTTTATTGGCTCATACTTCGATGTATCTGCATCTTTGTTGTAGATAATGAGGGAAATCGGAGCTCCGGTTGTCTTCCCCTCAAAAACTCCAGAGAGAATTTCAACGCAATCTTCTTCCGCACGGGGAGTGGTAAATGGTGATTGACCACCTCGTCTTCGAGCCATTTTTTTATTTATATCGTCCTCTGTTATTTCCAGCCCAGCAGGACATCCATCAACAACAACTCCTATTGCTTTTCCGTGTGACTCACCCCATGTCGTGTAGCAAAAAATGCGTCCAAAGCTATTGCTTCCCATTTTTTTGCCCTTTGTAGATTTCTTCTAGAACGCCAAGCACGTCCTCATCTTTTTTTTCTGAATCAATACGCACTCTATGTGCTGGAATATTGTCATAGATTGACCTTCTAAACTCATACATTCTATTAAAAGAGACTTCAGGATTTGTTGGATCGATAAAAGCAGGTGCTCCATTTTGTAACATTCGATTTTTCAAGACCTCTTTTTCTACATCTAAGAAAACGGTGGCTCCAAGTTCTTGGAGAGCATGTACATTATCCTGGATCAACACAATCCCTCCGCCGACAGCAATAACAGAATGCGTGAGATTTTGCAGACTTTGCACGGCGTCTTTTTCAAGCGCTCGAAATGCAGCTTCACCAACCATTTGAAAGATATCTCTGATGGAATGCGCATGTCCAGTCGCTGTTTCAAAAAGAGACTCTACGAGTCTATCTGTGTCAACAAAGTTGAGAGAGAGTCTCTCTGCAAGTTTTTTACCGAAGTATGTTTTTCCGCAACCTTGGTATCCAAATAGGGTAATATTCATGTGTAATAGCTCTCCGAGTTCATTGTATTTCAACGCTTCATGAGACGTTATGGAATAGATTGTATATGTACACCAATCGCCTGCATATCTTCAACAAACGTTGGATATGTTTTTGAAATACATGCTGTATTTGCAATCTGAGTCTGTCCTTGGGCTCCTAATGCTGCACAGGCAAGAGAAAGAACAATTCGATGGTCTTTATATGATTCAAGGTGTGCGCCGTTGAGCTTTGAAGGATAGATCGTTAGTCCATCATCATGCTCTTCAATGTTTGCCCCCATCTTTTTTAATTCAGTTGCTATAGCGTGAACTCGGTCTGATTCTTTCTGCCTCGCTATGTGCGCATTATATATCTTTAAGGGCGATGTGCAAAAGCACCCAAGTACAGAAAGAATGGGGAGTGCATCAATATATTCATTTATGTCGAGTTCTCCCCCTGACAACTTTGATGGATAGACAGTCAATTTTTTCAAAATTGGATCGGTTGTGATATGTGCACCAAGCTCCTTGAGCGCATCAATGATTTTTTTATCACCTTGCACATCATCCATGTCAAGGTTACAGAGGGTCAGTTCAGATTGAGTAATAAGCGCTGCAGCAAGGGGGAATGCTGCTGAACTAAAGTCACCCGGCACAGTATATGTAAAAGGTGAAACAGTATCGCCCCCGGGGATCTTATAGTGCGTATAGTCTTTCTGTTCACATCGAAGCCCCGTCATCTGCATCCAGTGCAATGTTACGTCAATCCAAGGTGTTTCACCCGGTGATTCCACTTCTAATTCGAAAGGCCCATCTGAAAGCGCACATGCTATAAGCATTCCAGAAACGGGTTGTGAGTCAACTCCTGAAAAACGTGTTTTTCCAGCTCGAAGTGGTCCTTTAATAAGAAGAGGTGCCATAGCATTTTCAGTCAAAGAATGGGCATGTGCACCTAACCCATTTAATGCATCTATGAGCGGTTTTACAGGCCTTTTTGTCCGAATTGAATGATCACCTGTAATGACAGTATAATGTGAGCTTATCCCGGCAAGTGCCCCAATAAAACGAAGAATAATTCCTGAATTCCCGGCATCAATCACGTCTTTAGCAGGAGGAAACGGGGTGCCAATACCCTCAACATATGCTGTTGATCCATCTAAGTGGATCTGAGCTCCAAATAGCCTTGCAGCAGCTATCATCCCATACGCATCAGGAGATTCTAGAAAATGTCGTATCTCAGATCGTCCTTCAGCAAGCATACCAAAAAGAATTGCTCTTAGAGAGTGTGACTTTGATGAGGGAATGAGTATTTCGCCGTGCACCCGCGAAGGAGTTATTTGAATGCTCATAACACCTCCTCCATGTGAAGAAGTGCTGTACGAATCGTTTCTTTATCGACTTCCTGACAGTATTTGTTTCCAAAAGGACACACTGATCCAATTGATGAGAGAAGTACAAATCGGGGGACTGTAGTCGTATTCTTTTTATCCATACACATTGCTGAGTACAGATCTTCAAAAGAAGCTGTAGAAAGATCAGGCTTTCTGAATCCATACGATCGCACTCTCTCCACAATGAGTGTATGTTCTTTTTCGCTAAGGTGTCCTTTCAGCACCGAAATAAAGCTTTCAGCAACCATTCCAGCGGCAACAGCTGCGCCGTGAGAGATGCTGTATCCTGAGACTTTTTCAAATGCGTGCGCTACTGTGTGGCCAAAGTTTAAGATTCGGCGCCTGCCAGATTCATGAGGATCCTGGAGCACTACATCTATTTTCGCAATCACGGATTCTGTTATCACTTTTTCTAAGAACAGAGGGTGTTTGGATTCGTAGGATTCAGTGTCACTAAGAAATGCGAAGAGGTTTTTGTTAAGAATACAGCCATATTTTATAACTTCAGCAAACCCATCTCTGTATAGTGGAAAGGGAAGAGTGGAGAGGAAAGACATTTCGACAATGACCGCACGAGGCGTATGGAATGATCCAATAAGGTTTTTTCCTTGAGGCGTGTTTATCCCTGTTTTTCCACCAATTGAGGCATCGACCATACCTAAAATAGTTGTTGGTAAATAAACGCACGAGACACCTCGTACGTACGTGGCTGCAACAAATCCAGCAAGATCGGTGACAGCACCGCCACCGAGCGCAACAATACACGTATTTCTGCCATACTTTTTTTCAAGCATGGCATCTTCAATCTCAGCCTTCATAGCTCTACACTTTGATGTTTCGCCAGGAGGAACTGAGAGAAGTAGTATATTATCTGTACGTGCAGAGAGTTGTTTTAAGACGACATCAGCCCAAGATGAAAGCTCCCTATCATATATGAAGACAACCGGCGTTTTCTCCTCAAGCGTCTTTCGCAAGGATGTGTTTAGTATGTCTTTTCCGACGTATATGGGAGTATGGCGCGTGTCAAACGGGGTGATGTTCATAGACAGTCCTTCTTCGTTTACAGCTCAATGGTTGCATTCTTTTTTTAAGAAGCAGTATTCTTCCTGTTTTGATTGCACCAATCAATTAAACAGAAATATATGCTTATACACCTCATGGAAAAAAAATGAAAGTTGCGATTATTGCCTTTACGCTTTCGAATCTTGTTGATATTTCTCGCTATGAAAGTATTCTTGATGCTGTAGAAGTGCGATTCGATACATTTTCAATGCCGTATGAAGAGGTGCTTCATACAGTCAGAAAGCACCTTAAACTACCTATTATTGCAACACTTCGCTCTACAACATATGGTGGTGGATTTTCAGGTGATCCATACGAGCTCTTAAAACTAGATCGTCTTCAACCTGACTATATCGACATCGAACATGATGTCCCTGACACAGTGCGTCTCCAGATCAATCAACCAATGATTCTTTCGTACCACAATTGTCATGAAACTCCTGAAGACCTCGAAGCAGTGAGAGACATGCTCTACGCAAAAGACGCGACGTATTATAAAATGGCATGTACATGCGCTTCATCGCTCGATGCAATGCGCCTTCTTCTTCTCATGCAAAATGAGCCTGCGCTGACTACGATAGGAATGGGAAGTGGTGCATCGTTTACCCGAATTCTTGCCCCGATATTTGGAAATAAACTTGAATTTATTTCGTGTGGTCAAAAATCAGCCCCGGGCCAGCTCGATATCCACACCTTGCTTCAGCTGTATAACCTACAAACTATAGATACGGAAACAAAGGTATACGCACTTCTTGGTGATCCAGTTGATAAAAGCCATTCAGAGAGAACGCACAATCATGTTCTACATACGCTGCAACTCCATTCAATCTATGTAAAAATACGAGTTACAAAAGAGGAACTCCCTCAGTTTCTTGACATGGCAAGGTTTTTGCCTTTTTATGGTTTTTCTCTGACTATGCCACTCAAGCAGGTTCTCTCTTCTTCCCCTGTCAATACACTTCGAAACAGTGGTGCGTCATGGGATAAACACAATACAGATGGTGTTGGCGCCCTGTGTGCGCTTGAAAGACGCGAACCCATAAAAGAAAAAACGATTCTTGTTCTTGGTGCTGGAGGTGTTTCGCATGCAATTGCACGAGAAGCTCTCAAAAGAGGGGCCTTTGTTAAAATCGCCAATAGATCACTCGATAATGCAAAAAAGCTATCCAAAGCACTAGGAAGTCAGGTGGTTGTTGGCTCAATAAATGATCAGCATTTTTGCAACGACTATGATATCTTAATAAATGGAACACCACTTGGGATGGGTGACGGGAAACTCCCTCTTCCTCATGAATGGATTCTCCCTGGGACACTTGTCTTTGACACCATCAGCAATCCAGTTGAAACGCCGCTTCTTGTAGAGGCAGAAAAAATGGAGTGTTCTCTTATTAGAGGAACTGAATTATTTATTTTGCAAGCCGTCGAGCAATTTGTGTTCTGGTTTCCTGAATTAGAGAATGAAAAAGGTCATATAGAGCAGCTCATTCGATCTACACTATCAGAAACGAGTTTTTTAGCCTTCTCTAGGGATAAGCCACATTGATTCGCCAATGCGACGAAAGTCTAAAGCTGAAGAACCTGGGTTAAAGGCTAGCGCTATCACTGAAAAGAGAGCTAGTATAGTATTGTAGTATATTCCGCGTGCAACAGGAGAGAATGTTCTATTGAAGTAGGCCTCTCTTTGGACGGTTGTTTGCGCCATCATAGGGAGCGCAAAGAAAGGAGATAAAATAACTCGTGAAACAACTTCCGATGTAGCAAGTACAGCTATGCCTGCATAGACACACTCAGCTTGGATTCGGCGTGCATACACTTCTTTAGGTCTGGCCGCATTTCGATAGTTAGTTGTCGCTACAAAAAGTGAATGAGAGCAGGTGGAAACAAGTTTATTCATCAATATCATCCTATTTATTTAGGTAATATATAATCTTATGTATTGGAAAAAAACGCAATAGCCATTTTTTTTTAAAAACAGCCCATCTACTTGTCATTTTTTTAATTTTTCGAGCTAAATAGCGAGTGCGAGCATCATTTGGTGCAAGTGCATGCATGATATAGTGATACTCAGTTGCTGCATCCTCCCCATCTTCATCGACTGCGAGATGCCCTAAAAAAGAGAGAAAAGCTATATAATCGTCAATATCAAACCATGATCTATCAGGGTATAAAAGAGCTAGATCTCTGCAGTTTCCTATGTTTTCAAGAGCTTCTTTTCTCTTTCCTTGGTGCAGAAGCATATCGATGTAACGCACTCGAACCGGAATAGAGTCTGGGTGCTTTTGGTATGCTTGTGATAAAAGAAGTAGTCCCTTCTTATACTTTTTTTTAGTAAGGAGAGCGTGCACTTCGTGTAAAATTTCTGGGTATATTTTTTTAACATCCCACCGAAGAACGACTTCTTCAAGTGCAATATTGGCAGTTTTTTGAGAGGGGAGTGTATATTTTTTCTTGTGCTTTCTCATATATTACGCATACCATACCGACTATGTTCTTTTTAAAACCACAACCGGATGCAATTCGCTCTCTTCTTCGTGGAGATGCAGAAAAAGTCATTCAGGAAAAAAATGCAAAAAGTACGTGGATGACAGCTGGGGGGCTCACTCCAAGTCAAGTTGTACAACACCTTAATTTAGATTCACCCCTCGACTATAAAATACCTGTCTATACACGGGCTGAAAAGAAGCTCAAATTTCTTTCAAAAGAGTCGTTTGAGGATATCTTTGAAGTAGAATTCGCCCCAACCCTACACTTTGACTCCTTTCGTGTGCTTGATGATATTGCATCACGAACACGTAAATATGGATCTCAACAAAAAGCACACACAATGAACAAGTGGACGCATGCACTTTTATCGCGTCAGTGCCGTGCATTTACAGAGCCACTTGGTGCAATTAAGTGGATTAATCACGAACTGGGATATGGCGTGTTCGCATACAAAGATATTCCCGAATACACATACATTGGGGAATATACAGGGCATGTTCGAAAACGTACTCCTCGGAAAGATCAATTCAATAACTATGTGTTTCGGTACGTCTCCGCAACCAAAGACTCTCCGTATGTCATTGATGCACGTGATAAGGGTACTTTCACTCGGTTTATAAACCACAGTGACGCTCCCAACCTCACGTCTCGATGGATTATACTCGACGGGATAACTAGAATCATTTTTTTTACAAATTCATTTATTAAAAGAGGAGCGCAGCTTACCTACGATTATGGTGAGCAGTATTGGAATTCTCGGCGCTTTCCAAAACTTTTGTAGTGCATTGGAAAAGACCAATTCCTCCGCCAGAGTGAATAATGCATTTTGTACCTTTTAAATGTGTACAGTCACGAGCAGTCATAAATAGTTTTGCCGTGTAGATTGGATCTATAAAAAATCCTTCTTCTCGAGCGACTTTGACGACTTCATCACACACAATGCGGGGCGTACTCCCGAACGATGCACCCTTTTTTGGAGTATAAAAGAATACATTGTCACCTGCTGGAAAAGGTGTGCCAGCAACTAAAACAACATGAATGTGTACATTTGGAAGATGCTGCCTACAACTTTCGATCAATGCTCTTGCTTGGAACCCTGTACCACTATCTATAAAAATGTGATCCGGTGATATTTTTGCAGCAATATCCTCACCTAAAGTCTGCGCTCCATGTTCTGCTCCAGGATGGTTTCCACCTTCAGGTATGACAATGCAATTTCCAATTTTTTCAGCATACTCTTGTGCATGCTCATCAACGTTTCTCCACTCAACTCTGGAAAGGTATTTCCATCGGCTCTTGGGGATGAGGAGCTCTGAGAGGTATGCATTCCCTGAGGCAGTCCCTCGGGGCTCCATCGACAGTGGATATGGGGTTATACCAGATTGGATGAGCAGTTGGCTTATACCACATAGATTATTTGAAGAGCTTCCTCCAACAACGACAGCACTTGTATAGCCAGCCTGTTGGATATATGGGATGAGTGAGAAATATTTTCTCATTTTTGAGCCTGATATGGAAAAGCTCAATTCGTCATCTCGAAAGACCCACCAATTGTCTCCAAATGAGCGCAGCGGATGGACACGCGTTTTTTGTAAAAATTCCCTTGAAAAAATCACTTAAAAAAAATACTCACAATTTTGTAGAGTGCAATTTAAACACGAAGAGCTAAGGGTACGCCTCATGGGAAAAAATGTCGCACAAAAACTGATCGAAAGTCACCTCGTTCATGGAAAAATGGTTCCTGGTGAAGAAATAGCATTGAAAATCGACCATACGCTAACACAAGATGCAACCGGTACGATGGTTATGTTAGAGCTTGAGGCAATGGGTCTTGACCGAGCAAAAACAGAAGTATCCTGCCAGTACGTTGACCACAACATCGTCCAGACAGATTTCAAAAACCCTGATGACCACCTTTTCTTATGGAGTGCGTGTAGACGATTTGGACTCTGGTTTTCAAGACCTGGAAATGGCGTGAGTCATCCAGTGCACATGGAGCGTTTTGGAAAACCTGGAAAAACTATGGTTGGATCTGATAGTCACACCCCTGCAGCCGGTTCACTTGGCATGCTTGCGATTGGAACAGGTGGACTAGAGGTTGCTCTAGCCATTGCAGGAGAGCCGTTCTATATTTCGATGCCAAAAGTGATGGGAGTAAAGCTCACTGGTGAGCTTCCTGATTGGGTTTCTGCAAAAGATGTTATCTTGGAAATGCTGAGACGTCACACAGTCGCCGGTGGCGTTGGAAAGATTATTGAGTACTACGGACCTGGCTTGAAAAAGCTGACAGCAATGGACCGACACGTGATAGCAAATATGGGCGCAGAGCTTGGTGCAACAACTACGGTTTTCCCATCTGATGACGTGACAAAAGAGTTTATGGAGCAACAAGGAAGAGGGGATGATTGGGAAGCACTTGTTGCAGACGAGGATGCAACATATGACGAGCATGAAGAAATAAACATGTCTGAACTAGTCCCACTCATAGCTTGCCCTTCAAGCCCTGACAACGTTGTTCCCGTTTCTGAAGTGGCTGGAAAAGAAGTATTCCAAGCAATGATAGGTTCCTCTGCAAACCCGGGACTTCGAGATTTTGCGCTTCCGGCAATGGTTATGGAAAATCAAGTCTCACAGGCGCATGTCTCTTTAGATATTAATCCATCTTCAAGACAAGTACTTCAGGTATTAACGGATGAGGGATATCTCGGAAAGCTTATTGCCGCCGGAGGTCGTATACACCAAGCGGGCTGTAATGGATGTATTGGGATGGGACAAGCACCTGCGACAGATAAGATTTCACTCAGAACAAACCCAAGAAATTTTCCTGGTCGATCCGGTACAAAAGAGGACAAAGTCTATCTGTGCTCGCCGGAAACAGCTATTGCGTCTGCAATTACCGGAAAAATCACAGATCCAAGAGACCTGCCTATTCCATATCCAAAATTTAAAGAGCCAAAGCAAGTTCGCGTCGTTGATGCAACAACACCTCCACCAAAAGATGGAAAGCGGCAAGAGCTCATTATGGGACCAAATATTAAGCCACTGCCTAAATTTGAGGGATTACCTGATCATGTTGAAGGCCCAGCCCTTCTCAAAATGGGTGATAATGTTTCAACAGATGAGATCCTTCCAGCCGGAACAAAAGTACTCCCGTACAGAAGTAATATTCCTGAAATTAGTAAATTTTGTTTCGGACAGGTTGATGAAACCTACTATGACCGTGCTATGAAATACCAGAAAGACGGATCTTTAATTGTTGGTGGAAAAAACTACGGGCAAGGCTCAAGTAGAGAGCATGCTGCGATTTCGCCTCGATATCTTGGTGTTCGTGCAGTCATTGCAAAAAGCTACGCACGAATCCACAGGAAAAACCTTATTAATTTTGGTATTCTTCCATTGCAATTTGTAAATGACGCTGATTTTGATTCAATCGATCAGGACGACGTGCTTGAAATTTCACACATAAAAGAACGAGTGAAGAACAGACAAGACCTTGAGGTCACAAACAAGACAAAAGGGACAACATTTCCAGTCCATTACACACTCACTGACATGGAGCAAAAATCCATTTTAGCAGGTGGACTCATTAACTTAGTTATGGAGAAGCAGCAAAACGGATGATTTTATTTCTTGTTCGTATTGTCATCACAACAATTGTTGTGGTGGCAGTCTCTCATATTTTACCTGGACTCATCGTAAAAGATACGGTTGATGCCATTTTTTTTGGGCTTATCCTTGGAGTTATAAATTCAGTGGTTCGTCCAGTGCTTGTTTTACTTACACTTCCTGTGACCATAATGACGCTTGGCCTCTTTTGCCTCGTTATTAACGTGTTTACTTTTTGGCTTGCGAGTGAAGTCTCTTATGGTGTCCACATTGCTGATTTTTGGGGTGCTTTTTGGGGCGGTGCAATCATTTGGGTTACCGGTGTGACGACAAACAGACTCATATGGGATAGTCATGCGTACTGATGTCTACTCAAGGACTTGCGAAAAATAATGGTTGTTGAGTAGGCTAAGTAGAGTTTTTTTTTACCACGGCTATACGACATGCGTCATCTACTCTCAATTACTGCACTTTCTCTTCTTTTTACAGGATGCCAAGTTGCATCGAAAACAGCGATGGGAGGAGGCGGAGGCCGTACTGCGTACAACCAGACGATACAAAATACAACCAATGAGCAAATGCTGCTCAACGTTGTTAGGCTTCGGTATTTTGATAATCCACTCTTCCTCGATGTGAGCACGGTGACATCTCAGTATACATACCGCACGTCTGTCTCACCTTCATTTAAAATTCCAGGGTTTGACCAAAGCCACCCGCTTAATGTTGGTAGTAGTCTTTCTTGGCAAAACCAGCCGACCATACAGTATTCACCACTTTCAGGAAGTGCATTTGCAAACCAGCTTATGCAGCCAATCTCTTTAAAAACCCTTCAGCAACTCATCTACACAGGTTGGGACGTGGATAGACTCTTCCGCCTGGTTGTACAAAGCTTAAATGACATTCCCAATGCACCTTTGGCAGCAGCTCCTGCAAACCAGCAGCTAGTTGAGTACGAGCGATTTTATGAAATCACATCGCTTTTCCGACAGTTTCAGCTTGAAATGCAACTGCATATTGGTCTTGTCAAAGTCCCATCAAAAGAAAACGGCTCTCATGATGCCATGCAGATTTCATTTCCTAAAGATGGCGAACGGGGAGAGCGGCTTGCAAAACTTCTTGGCTCAGAAGTGCGAGAGGTTGAAGGACGGTATGTCGCGTATTTTGAGCTTGGATTTAATAAGCGAGGACAGATAGGAATTCTACCACGCTCTCTGCTTGGGTGTATGTACTATGCAAGCTTGGGAGTACATGTCCCGGAATACGAAATCAAGCAAGGACGAGTGCATTTTCCGTATGTCCCTGAAGATGAGCACTACGAATGGGAAAAAGACCTTGGATCCCTTCTCAAAATATACTTCAGCTTTTATGAACCTGCAAATGCCTACATAAAGGTACGGTATCGAAATAAATGGTACTACATAGACGATTCAGATATACATTCTAAGAAGACGTTTGTTCTCCTCCAGCAACTCTACAACTTGCAATCTATATCGTTACCGCAGCCGCCGCCAATTCTTACAATACCGGTAGGCTAAAATAAGAGGATTGGGTATATCGAAAAAGTATGGCAATCGATGTAACACCAATCCAGTGTCTTGCTGATGAAATAACGCAGCTGGTCATAAAAAAACTCACACCTTGTGAGACGTATGAATGCACCTTTTCTACGATAGATAAACATGGTGAAAGGTGGAGTTCATCGTATGCTTTCCCATCAAATCCGCATGGAGAAATTCATATCTGGAAGCTCCTTGATCACCCACTTGCATACATTCGGGATATGCGTTGCGGCAAAGACCAAAAATTTCATAATAATGAATCTCAGCCGTTTTCCATTACACTGACTGTTTACAAAGAAGGGGAAGCGGTCGGTCAAAAAACGCTTGTTCGTGATTTTGCACAAAATGTAGAGAAAGTTTCATCGGTAGAAAAAGGACTGTATGCGTACGGCTATCTTCCTCATACCCAAACAGTCGATGCAGCTGTTGTTCTCTTTTCAGGATCTGGCGGAGGGCTTGGTGAAGCAAGGGCATCTTTGTACGCATCTCGGGGTATTAGCACATTCTCACTTCCGTATTTCTTACATGAAGGACTTCCAAAAAGTATAGAAAACATTGACCTTGATTCGATAAAAAAAGCAGTACTCCACATCAAAAAACGTTTTCATCTGAAAAAACTGGTGGCACTTGGTAATTCTCGTGGAGGAGAGCTTGTCCTTGTGTTGGCCTCTCTTTTTCCTGAACTCTTTGATGGCGTCATAGCAGTTGTACCGAGTGCAGTGACATATGGGGGAATGCCCGACATGACTAAGCCGGCCTGGCTTCACAATGGCAAAAATCTTCCAATGGCACCATTTCCCACAGTCGAGGAGATTCTCCAGCACGTTGATCCAAAAAAGCCGATTGCAATGGCTCCTTTTTTTCTTCAAGGTATGCAACAGCATCCGCGACGCTATGAACAAGCAAAGATTCGAGTAGAAAACATTCGATGTCCTCTTCAACTAATCTCTGCAGAAAACGATGCAATGTGGCCATCAACCACGTATTGTGAACAAATAGAAGAAAGACGAATACAACACGGTATACAGTCTGGCGTTGAGCATATCAGGTGCAAAGGAGCAGGACACATTTTTCATCACCCATACGTTCCCACAACATGTCAAAATGCGCACCATCCATTACAAGGCGTGACATTTGACAACGGGGGAGAAACGAAAGCCCAGTTTGAAGCACTTGAAAAAGCCTGGAATGCCCACCTCGGTTTTATTTTTTCGCTGTAATGGGTCTTTCAGTCCAATGTTTTGGTTTAACCAGCCCGAACTGTTCAACGACTTTTGCTCGAATCTTTTTCATTTCAGAAGCTGGGATGACAGGAATTCCTTTTTCAGCAAATGACATGCGCAGCTGTTTGATTTCATTTTTGGGTAGATACTCCTCATACGTAACAGCAACAACATGTTCAGGAGTCATTGGAATAGAATTTTTGACTGCTTGCCAGCATTTTTGAAATGGATGCTCCCCATAAAGCTCTAATGAATCAATAGCTGACCGGCGTAAAACAATTCCAACCTCTCCGTACATGTGTTCAGGCTGCAGTGAAAACCATACACCTTTCCCACACATTGCTTTTTTCGACTTTAATTCACCAGAATCAGCTATACGCAACGCATTATCAATACTTGTCTGGTGGTAGTATCCACCTGTTGCAAGGCGAGAACCAATTGTTCTCGTGAGTGTATGATCGGTGAGCCATACAGGTTTCATTCCATCTTTGAGTTGGGCATAAATGACGTGTTCATATTTTTTTCTTACAAAGGCATATTCAGCGCCTTCTTTTGAATACATTTTTATGAACGCTCTTCTAGAATGAGTATGGTATCGCCATGTAGCAACAAGGGATCTTGTGGCCACTTTTTTTACTCTACCAACAGTGTCAACGACTCGATCAAAAGCAACCCCAACTTCCTTGACCCCGGACAACACTTCGTCTGCGACCTGAGAAAAAAGAACTGCTGTTTTTTCATGAGTTTCTTCGAGTGCTTCACGAACAAACGCCTTTGCAGCAGCTTGTTCAGATTGAAAGCGTGTTTCAAAAATGCTTCTTCGAGAAGAGTCAAACACCAACTGTGTGATCGTAGAGTCCGCACAAGACGGCTTTCTATTATACCTCTCGATTACAGTCACAGCATGCGCATGAGGTGACGTATCGATGAATGATGCATTCTCTTCCGTTTCATCACCAGGAAATCCAAATAAATCATCGCTCCATGGAGAAGTGAATCCAATCGCTGCCATAAATTACTCCAATCAGCTTAGTAAAGTGTTTTTATGTTATTTTTTCCCAGTGGCTTGGTTTAACAAGACCATACTGTTCAACGACTCGAGTATGAACTTTCTCCATCTCAGAAGCTGGGATAACGGGAATTCCTCTGATGCCAGTAAAAACCTTGCGAACAAGAGCAACATCCTCTTCTGATACATACTCAGTATAGGTGACTGCCACGACATTATCTGGAGTGATTGGAATAGCATTTTTGGCTGCTTGCCAAAAATCATGACCGGAATGACTTTGAGAAAGTTCTAATGAATCTGTAGTAGATCGACGCAACACTATTGCAATATCTCCAAATCTAAATTCAGGGGTGAGTGAAAACCAAACGCCTGTTCCTTCAGAGGCTGCTCTTGGCTGCAATTCGCCTGATACACCTATATTGAGTGCGTTATGAAGACTTGTTTGATGGAAGTATCCACCTGCAGCAAGTTCTGTCCCCATTGTCCGAGCGAGCACCTGGTCAGTTAACCATACAGGTTTCATATCACCTACGAGTTGGGTAAACACTTCTTTTTGATATTGATCTCGAATACACTGGTTTTCTCGTCCGGATTTAGAATACATTTTTATAAATGCTTCTTTTGTGCATGTATCAAACCGCCATTGAGCACGAAACAGTGTTTCGACAATTTTAGTTATTTTTCCAACTGTCTGAACAGGCCTATTGATTGCAATTCGATTCGAGATGTGAGAGAACACGTCCAATGTTTCATCACAACGCTCTTCGAGTGCTTCACGAATAAACGCCTTTGCAGCAGCTTGCTCAGATTGAAAGCGTGTTTCAAAAAGGTTTCTTAGAGAAGAGTCAAACACCAATTCTGTAATTTTAGAATCTGTAGGAGTCGTTTTTCTATTGTACCTCTCAATTACAGTCACAGCATGCGCATGAGGTGACGTATCGGAGAGTGATGCGTTTTCTTCTGTTTCGTCACCAGGAAATCCAAATAAATCATCACTCCATGGAGAAGTGAATCCAATCGCTGCCATAAATTTCTCCAATTAACTTAGTAAAGTGTTTTTATGTTAGGAGGTGGGTTTTTTATGCCACTCTTCTTTTGCCCAATGTCTTGGTTTTGGAAACCCAAAGGTTTGAACGACGCGCTCACGAACGGCGTTCATTTTTTCTGCAGAAATAACAGGAATACCCCTTTCCGCAAAAAGTTTGGTCAAGAGCTCTTTTCTTGAAAATGAAACGGTGCGCTCAAAAGTGACTGCCACAACATTTTCTGGAGCCATCTCAATAGGATTTTTTACGGCTTTCCAAAAATTTACTTTAGGATGCACAGTAGAGAGTTCTGATGCATCAATAGCTGACCGGCGTAAAACAATTCCAATCTCACCATAATGCTCAGTTTCTGGAACGAGAGAGAGCCAAACACCTTTCCCTTTGGTCGCTTCAAATGGTAGTAGTTTGCCAGACCCAGCCATACTCAGTGCATTTTTTAGACTTGTTTGGTGATAGTACGCTCCTGCAGCAAGTTCTGTACCCACCTTCTTTGTGACTATTTGGTCGGTTAGCCAAACTACACGTTTATTTTTAGAAAATTGCGTATATACCCTTCCCTGGTACAGCTGTCGAACCAGCGCATTTGCAAGGCCGGGCTTTTGATATTTCCCAATAAATTCATGTCTTGCAAGCTTTCTAAAATCACGAGATGCAACTAAAGGTGCTCCTCCAACTTTAATACCCTTTAAGGTTGCACCTGGTGTCACTAATTCCGTTGCTGTCCGAAATATGAAATGGGCTCTTTCCTCAAGAGATGCGTGTTGAACAAGGTATCTCAGTTCTTCATGATTTTCCATTTCATTTTGAAATGCTATTACGGCCTCAGTTAGTTGTCTGTCTGTAGGGCAAGGAAATTCATCACCCCGCATTGCCTGGGAGAGGGAGAGGAGTCGAAACGTTTCCTTTGCAACACCAGTAGCAGTTTTCGCTCCTCGAAGAAGAGCTGTGCCCATTTCACGAAAATACGCTGTTTCCTCAGAGAGCTCTTCTTCGAGTTTCTGAATTTTGGAAGAAGAAGGGTCTAATATCCCTTCATTACGCAAGTCGGTAGACAACGCATGTATACGCGCCATTTTCGACACACCCCGTCCAATAAAACGCCCAGCATCAACAGCAGAATCGAGTACTGATCGGAAACCATCCATCGCTCCAGAAGCAGCCCCTTGTGCAAACGCTTTGCATTCAGAAACAACGCACGATTCAAAATGTGTTTCTGCAACAGCTTCTCTGACAAGCGCTCTTGCAGCAGCTTGCTCAGACCGGTACTGCGTCTGAAAATATTCCTTCTGAACACCATCAACTCGAGCTGAGACTTCGGGATAGCTTGACGGTGAGCTCTGACTATATCTATCGATAACCATCGATGCGTGGGTGTGTGGTGAGGTGGTACCGCTTCCTTCTTCTCCGGGTAACGTAAATAATTCAAGGTCCCAAGGGTTTGATGGTTGTACTGCTGCCATAGTCCAATAACTCCAATCAGATATTTTAATTTTTTGTAGAGTAAGTCTACAATCTTTTTAATATCTTTACAAAGGAAAAGGCCATGTGTACAATACCTGGTCAACTTGATGAAAGATTTGGAGCAAAATGGCGAGCGCGACACCTCTGACAGGTTCACAGACGGTTACACAAACCGATCATCCTGAAACAACAAAAATTACACTTGAGCCACTTCTGCAAAAAATCCAACGCATTGCGCGTCAGTCACTTGAGCTTGGCGTCCTCAATGGTCACTCTGCTGCAATGTTAAACGAGATTACTCGTGCAGAAAGCCTCCCTGAAAACACGACACTCGCTAAAGTTTTTTGTATTGCATTTGATCAGGGGATTCAGTCAGCTCCAGATCTTTTTGAGCCTCTTGCAGAAGAGTGGCTTGGATGCTTGGATACGCTCTCTGGGAGCGACGAGAAACTTGCAGCACTTTTAGATTCCTGTGCGGAAGATATCGGCGCTGTTGAAGGAAGCGCATCAGGGGAGCATGAGGTAGAGCGAATGATGCGAGAAATGTCTTCTGAGCTGAAAGAATGGCAGGCAGAAATGAAGGCGATTGCTGAGAAGGGTCTGGAAAGAAGAGATACACACTTTGATGCCGTGCATTTACTTACTGGGGAAATTGAAGCAGTGCAGGATGAGCTCCGTACGTTAGCATCTATGACTCAAGGCCCTGAAACTGTCGAAAAAATAAAAGCAACACTCGAGGCTGCGAAAATGACAATTAGTCGTTCTCGAGCTGTTATAGAAAAGAGGTAGATTTGTATGGCTGCAGCACTCCCTACACTTTGTGAAAGATGGCGTACAGCAATTTCTGCTGTTGAAGAGGCGACACAAGAGGGGGTCACCTCGGCAACGACCACAGAAGAGTATGCTAGAGAGGCATTCAAAGCTGTTCGCACGGCCGAGGAAGTGACATCCGAGCTGAAAGCAAAAGTCGGAGAGACAAAAAAAATGCTTGATGATGGAGATAACACTTTGAAAGAAGTAACGGAAGATGTTCGAAGAATGACTCAAATGCATAAAAATGCAACAGGTAGCAAGTATGTAAAAGACGTATCGAGACTTGCGGCTGGAGCCATGTCAAAAACAATAGATAAGGGGTAAAAAATGTGTGCCGCAGCAAGTAGTTTTTCAAGTTCGACTGTTCACACTTCGTTTGCTCCAGTCGGTGACAACGACCTTTTTCGCTCTACTCTTCTAGAAGATCTCGCAGAAATACAAGCTCATATAGCACATTCTGAGTGCTCAGATGAGGTTTCTCAAAAAATCGTAATGTGGCATGCGGACTTTTCAGCCTCACTTGAGTCGGAAGGATGCTCATTTGAAGCGGTTGTATCGCATTTTTTTACCGAACTACAAAACATTCTTCGTGATACAACACCTTTTCAGTACCCTCTTGATGAAGAAACATATATTGGAAACGATGGACATGTGTATGGTGAGAAGATTTTAGCTCTTCTTTGTGAAGCGAAAGGCACCACGTCTTCTCCGTGTAATCCAGATTTTAGCGAGCGGTTGATTGTTCGTCCTCATGTACTCGCTCGACATCTCGTTTCTTTTGCACAAAAACATGATTTACTGATTGAAGATGAAGACCTCAACAGTGCGTATGCACGCATCTTTTCTACAAAACAGCCATCAATACCAATAGAGAAAAAGGGAATCATCCACGAGAGTGCACTGCGGAGGAAATTTTTATCTGAACTCCGAACTGTGCGTGATCTTTTACGTACAGACCCGTTTGAAGGATCTGAGTTTTCTTCAATCATTCAAGGGCTCTACATGCTTATGCATGAAAGTCTAAAGTCAGGTACAGATGCAGGATATCTCTACAGCTCATTTGTAGAGTCGCTTGCTCAGCTCATGAGGTCTGCAGATGAATATACATATATGGGATCAGATGGTCAAATGTATGGACGAAAAGAGCTTACGTGTCTCCTTGCAAAAGGAGCATTTGGTGCTGGATTTACAGTCAAAGTGTATCCACTCGCTCGTCACCTGGCTAAACACGTTGAAAAAGAAGGGCATACGCTCCCTATCGATCGGGCTATTGAGGCCGAATTTCAAGCAATTGAAACCTTCCCTGAGATCCCTCTGGAGGGACAGTCATCGATAAGAGCCCGCTTAAGAGCGTTGAGAAAAACACGTGAAAAAGCAGCGCACGCAGCCTCTTCCAATGTACAAGAAAAAGCGCAGCAAGAGTTCTCTGCTATAAGAAGCGAGATAGAAGCGGCTAAAGCTCGTGTTGTAGCAAAAGCAGAAGAAGCTTCCGCTGACGAAGCGGCAATGAGACAGCAACTTCAAGATGAAATTCAGCGTTTGAAAGAAAGACTTGCAGGTGTGAGAGAAGAACTGGAAGAGGTAGCTCGTCGAGCTGGTGACGTTGAAGACGTACAAAAAGTACTTCAAGAAGAACTTGTAAAGCTTGATGAAGCAATTAAAGAGGAAGAAGAGAAGAGGAAAAATGAGCCTTGGGCGCTCGCTCTTACCATTGCAGCAGTCGTTGCCCTTGAACTGGCAACACCACCTGGAGTACATGTGTACCCCTATTTGGCATAGAGATGAGAAGAAGGAAATAACGCATGGCAGCATCGGCATCATCAGCAACAGACTTTCGAGGTGGGAGTGGTTCATCAACCATGACGATGGAAGCACCATCGCATCCACGTGTTATCCACATTACACTTCGAAGAGCGGAACTCAGCCGGCAAGAGCTCTTTGAGCGACTTACCTCAATCATCGAAAAACGCCTCGTACACATTGAAAAAGATCCATCAAGTGATGATCCACTTTCAAAAAAACTGCTGTCGTGGGCACTAGAAGTACTTGATAATGACTTCCCTGATACAAGTGATCAGCTCTACCATCATATTGCAGCAAGAGTGAATGATCTCTATGAAAGTTTAAGAAATCCTCTTGATGGAGGACCATTGAGAGATCCTGTGATCGTCCATGGCTGGATATGGGAACGCTCAATGCTTGCAGACTACAGAGAAACTCAGGCTACTTTTGGAGGTGGTAACACATGTCCATTTACGGGTGCTGCACTACCAGAAACACCGGAACCATACAGCTTTGGAAACGAGTTGATTGAGCTTATTCAACGGGTGTCAGAGAGACCAGCTGATGACCATCCTGAAGAGCGGATAGATGCATCACTGAGCGCGGCTGAAAAGTTTTCGTTGTACGATGGACTTATTAAATGTGCAAAAAGTATTCGCCGTTCCGAAGAATCACTCGAGATGGCTTTAGGAAATTCTGCAGAACTTGAAACGATTAAAGCATCTGCACACGCTGAAAAATCAAAACTTGTTGAAAGTATTCAATCGCTTCAAGCGACTATGAACAGAGCGATCGATAAAATTGGACAGGCTCACAAAGCAGAAACGACAGCTCTAAAAGACGTTGTAACGACGCTCAAAGAGAAAATTTCAGCGCTTGAGAAAGATGTTCGAGATCTTTCAAGACGAGTCGCTTCACTTGAAGCACAAAATAAAAGCCACAGAGAGACTATTGCTCATCTCCGTCGTCGAATTGACGAGATGGATGGGAGTGATGGCTGTACAGTAATGTAGGGGAAATATGCTAGTACAAAGTGTAAATCATTATCAAAAAGAGCTTCTTGCGCTCACAGAAGAAGTGGGAAAAGCACAGGCACTTCATGAGAGAGCGAATGAAGTCGCAGAACGGCTTCTCGCTGAAGTTACTGACTGGGCAGAAGGTGAGATAGCATGTCTCGAAGAGCGTACAGCAAAGGAAGAGGCTGTGCATGCGGAATTAACACGGCAAGCTAAAGCAATGGAGACCGCTTTTCAACATTTGAAGCAGGTTATCATACGATCTGGTCAAAACAAAGGTTTTGTAAAAGAAGACCTCATTAGAGATACCGCAAATAGAGCTGTGTAAAGGAGAAACGTATGGCAGCAATTGGACGAAGTCAATCAGTTAATCCACAAAGAGTACTTATTGCACGCTTGGAAGTTGCCGCTAAGGCAGCTGTTGCTGCAAGAGATGCTCTACAGGAAGCAAATGAAGCAGCGTCAAAATTACTTAAAGACATTGAGTCTCAACGAGCAAAAATCCCAGCGAGTGATGCATCCTCTGCAGAAAGTATTGAAGAAAAAGGTGATGCCTTAAGACAAAGAGTATTCACACGCTTGAGTGATTTGCGAGCAAGACACGATCGACTCATTGCTGAGAACAAAAAACTGGATGCAGAACTGAACAAATATCCGGCTCGATTCCAACACTTGAAACAGGCGTCTTTCTATTTGTGGCAGGAAGTTTGCTATATTATGTCTAGCGAGAATTATCATATGCTGGATCGGATGAAACACTCCATCACAACACTTTAAAGGAGAAGAGAAATGGCAGCATCACTTGGCACACAAAGAGGTGCTCTTGAGCGACAAATTCACGCAGCAGAAGCTGCGAATAAAGCGCTTGAAGCACAACTGGTAAAGCAACACGCAGCAATTGCAGAACATCTTACAATACTTGCAGGAGAAGTAGAAGCTGCAAAAGCACGATACGAGACAAGTATTCGAGCAGCAGAAGAGCTGTGTTCTTCACTAAAAGGTGAACTTGGAGCTCGGTTTGAAGCAACATCACTTGCGATTGATGATGTAGAAAAAGGACAAGAGGCACTTCGAAAAAAACTTGGACCTATTAAAAACCGATTTAATAAATTTTTCCAAGCGTTAGACCTTCTCCTTAAACAACGGAGCATGGGTGGTGAGCGCGGTAGGCTGAACGCAGCAAAAGCGTTACTACGGTAAGGGATGGAATATTCATCTCCTACTCTCTGCCCATTGTTATACAACATAACATAAATTATCAGACGTTGTGATAGGATGCCCCTCTGAAAGAGAGTGCGTCCATTCTTCTTATAAAAGAAGTCGTCAACATCACACGTGTTTGCTAAGATCATCAAACATATTGTGTAATGGAGAGCGTACTTGTGATCGAAATTCTTCTTTTTTGTATTGTTGGCGGAATCGCCGGTTTTTTAGCTGGGTTTTTAGGAATTGGTGGCGGGGTCGTTGTAATTCCCTGTTTGCTGTTTTATTTTGAACATGTGAATGTGCTTACAGACCCGATGCGAGTGGCAATAGCAACAACGCTCTGTTCTCTTGTAGGATCTGCTTTTTCATCTACTCTTGCCCACAAAAGAAAAGGAGGCCTTCTCCCTGGTGCTTTAACTGCGCTCATACCTGGCGGTATACTAGGAGCCTCCCTTGGAGTCTTTCTTACACTTTCCCTTCCCGAACTGTATACTAAACTTCTTTTTGCGGCATTTGAGGTGTTTGTAGGTATTCATTTTTGGAGAACACATCGGCGGGCCTCGTCACATACACAGACGCCATCAAGGTTGACGCTTGGATTGCTCGCGTTTACAATTAGTATCCTTTCCGCAATGCTTGGCATTGGAGGTGGTGTGTTTACGGTTCCTCTCCTCATTCTTCTTGGCGTTGAAATGCGAAAAGCTATTGGAACTTCAGCAGTGTTGACACTTATCATTTTAGCTTCAGGAGCACTGAACTTTGTTGTATTCGGTTTTACAGAACCATCCATGCCAGGGTTTTGGGGTGATATTTACTACCCTGCTATTCCCCCGATTATGGTGTGTGCGTTCTTGTTTGCTCCAATTGGGGCCCATCTAGCACACAAAACGCCTACATCTCTCGCTAAACGTATTTTTGGGAGTTTTCTTATAGCAACCGGTTTTTACCTTGGATACACAACGCTTCTTCATTCCCTTGCGACTATTTAGCTTCTAAGAAGCGTCAATGCATCTGAAGAAGATATTCGATCTCTTGGGTCTAAGGTAAGGCAATGCCTCATGAGAGCATGAATTGGATGATCTACATCTGAAGCGGAGAAAACAGCAGAGAGAACCTCGTCTAGAAGCTCTGGTGTCGCTTCAATTTGGGCATAAATTTTTTCAATTCTTTGCAACGAAAGTTCTTCTTCAGATTCTAGATAGCCAGCAGAAGTGAGATGTCTGTCAAGAACCCCCAAAAGAGTGGATCTGCTTGTGAGGCAACTAAAAATGAAACCTCCGAGTTGCCACATGTCAGCCTTTTCTGTGAGTAGGAGCCTCCCATGTAAGGGCAAGCCTTTACATATTTCAGGAGGCGTTGAAAACAGCGTGTATTGCCCGTATATTCCAGTGCGGGTCACTGACCCAAAGTCCCCCAGCAAAAATGTTCCATCGGAATTCATGAAAATGTTATCACTTTTTATATCCATATGAACACAGTTTTTACTATGGAGTTTTATAAGAGCCGGAAGAATATTTTGGACGACTTGAGAAAGTGCATCTTCGTTTGAATAGACCTCAGGGCACAGCTTTAATGTCGTTTCCATTTTTGTAAAAATGAGCATTGGGATGGAGGCATGATCAATACACATATAGTGTGGCTCAAGTATGTGCCTCTTTTCCTCCTCTACCTTAAGTGCTCCTCCATACTCAAGGAGACTTTGATCAAAAATACTGAAGTCGTCTTTTTTCTCATATTTTACAACAAGATCTTCTGCGCCATCAAGACACTCTACTCGTGCTTGCGCTCCCTCGCCTATTATTCCAATTCGTGTCAGTGGGTTTCCCTCTAAGCGCATACATGCGATTTCAAGAAAGCGGCTTGATAAATGGATGACTTCGCTCGTATCATTAAAAAGGATCTGTGAAACATTCAAATAAAACTCTCTGATTCTTGCTTCTTTTTGCGCAAGTTGAATGAGGTGCTCATTTTCTGAAAGCGAGTGCAAATAAAGTATTCCTGGGCACTCTGCATCAGTAAGATCGATTTCATGAATTGCCCGTTCAAAAGGTGTAGTTAAATGGTGCTCAAGCTTTATCTGGTGGCATATATGTTTTCGGAGTTGCTCAGTATATGATCGACAAAAGCGAGATGCATTGAGAGCACTTGTTTCAAGCGTTTCTACATCAGTTCGCTCAACCATATGTGTTGCAAGTTTTTGTACCTGTAGAATGAGCCGTGTAATGATACCATCACTCGCATCAAGCATTGTTTCAGGATCTATTGCAGGGTGTGCCTCAAAGAGTGGTTTTGAGGGGTAGTGATCAAATGGAGTAAAATATGGTGATGCGTTCAATCTTTTTATTGAGTGCAGAGAACATCCGTGTGGAAGAAAAAGCCCGGGAGTATAATCGTCTATTTCTTTATCAGGCAGATCTGCCGAGAGAACCACGTGCTCTCGCTCGAGTACAGCCTCATCTGGATTTTCTGGTATTGCTGGAAGTCGTTGTATAACTGTAACCACACATTCCTCATCTCAACTCCGAAAACTATACATGATGGAGAATTAAAATAAAAATTATTTGATTGGGGTTCTGGTATAAGAGAGACCAATTACATACAAAAAAAGCCTTTGTGATGAGACAGCATTGCTTTTTTTTTATCCTATTGGTAGCGTATTAGTAGAAATTAAGGAGTTTTATTTCATGGCCGACATTACATTGCAGGGAAAGCCTTGTCATACATCAGGCAATCTTCCAGAAGTAGGGAGCAAAGCTCCAAATTTTACGCTGACCGACAAGTCACTTGTGGATAAACATCTCAGTGATTACCAAGGGAAAGCCAAATTTATTTACACTGTTCCAAGCTTAGATACAGAAACATGCCTGCTTTCAACTCGAAAGTTTAATGAAGAAGCAAAAAAACGACCTGAAGTGGTTTTTCTAATTGTATCTGCTGACCTTCCTTTTGCAAATAAAAGAGTTTGTGGTGCTGAAAACCTCGAGAACGTCATTCCTCTTTCAATAATGAAAAATAGAGACTTCGCAAGAGATTACGGTGTCTTTATCACTGATGGCCCTCTAGAAGGACTTGCAGCTCGATCAGTCATCATTGTAGATGCTGATAATAAAGTTGTGTACACAGAGCTTGTTCCTGAAATATCAGATGAGCCTAACTACGATGCAGCATTTGCAAGCCTGCAAGGCTAAGGCATTTTTTCATCATTTAACTTACGGAAAATTGGGTATTTTGGAGTCCAAATAGCTTCATCAACCCGTTCTGTTGCAGACCTTGTGTCTTTCTTAGATTTTCCGGTCTTTTGGAGATGTTCGACGATTGTGATAGCAATTTCTCGAGAAACGCTTCGAAGTGTTGAAAGATGTGGAAATATCCTCTCCCCTGTTTTTGATAGAAGTGGAGAAAGAGAAGAGAGTTTTTTTGCGGCAATAATAAAAACATCATCAGAAACAGTTTGAGCATTCGCAGTGATGAGCCCTAGCCCGACACCGGGAAAAATATAGACATTATTACATTGAGAGATCTCGTGCGTAATTCCGTTGAAAAAAACATTTTCAAATGGACTTCCTGCTGCAATTATTGCAGAACCGTTTGATGCTACGATTGCGTCCAGAGGTGATATCTCAACTCGTGACTTTGGATTTGAAAGAGGCAAAATAACAGGTCGCTTGTGGTATTGGCTCATGCGCATCACATGTTCTTTTGTAATGATGCCGCTTTGACCAGAAACCCCAATCATGGCAATTGGCTTTATACAGTCGATTGCATCATCAATAGAGACTCGTTCTGGTAATCCGTGTTTTTGCAAAAAGGCTTCTTTCTGCGCAAACTCCTTTTGCGCATCATCCAAGTCTGGAAGCCCTTCGTGTAAAAGGCCCATTACATCAAAAACAAATATGTGTGACAACGCATCTTCATAGGGTACTCCTTCAAGTAGAAGTGCTTCTTTAATCATGCGAGCAATACCGGTTCCCGCTGATCCACCCCCGACAATGATGTATGTTTCTCTCTCAATTGTAGAATGATTTGCCGCCACCCCAGCGTAAAGAGCTGATAATGTTACAGAAGCAGTCCCCTGTATATCGTCATTAAAGCTGCAAATTTCGGACTGGTATGTATGTAACAGAGTACGAGCATGAATTTTTTGAAAATCTTCCCACTGAAGTAACACCCCCGGAAAACGATCTTTTATAGCATACACAGCTTCTTCTACAAACTCGTAGTAGTCATCTCCGTCAATCCTCTCATTTCGCCACCCTATGTACAGTGGGTCATTAAGCAATTCTTGATTGTCTGTACCAACATCAAGCACTATCGGGAGCGTTCTAGCTGGGTGTATGCCGCCAAAAACAGTATAGAGAGAGAGTTTACCAACAGGAATAACCATTCCCCCAACACCAAGGTCTCCAAGACCCAGTATTCTACTTCCATCTGTAATCACAATCACATCAACCCGATCCCTATGAACAGACTGAAGCACTTCTTTTAGTTTTCCTTTTTGAGGATAGCTAAGGTAAATCCCTCTCACTTGGTTATAGATGTAGCTGTAGTTAATCGATGCATCACCCACAGTTGGTGTGTAGATGTATGGAAGCATTTCTTCAATATGATCTAAGACGAGCTTATAAAAGAGCACCTCATTTCGATTTTGAAGAGCTGCTAAAAATGTGAATTTCTCAAGGTCACCTTTTTTTTCCTGGAAATTTGCATACCTTCTTTGAACTTGCTCATCTAAAGTGGAAACATGATACGGGAGGTGTCCATGCATTGAGAAGTCAGCTCTTTCTTCATCTGTGAAAGCAGTTCCTTTATTGAGAAGAGGTTCATTTAGAATAAATCCACCAGTAATGTTTGTTTCGACAATCTCCTGGCCATGTTCTTTTATTCGACGAAAAACACGTTTCAAAAAAATACCCTCTATCTATCCATGCAATTTTCTTTGAAATAGCATGAAAAAGGGTTTTTACGCTCGTACTTCTTGAGATGCTGTAAAGAGTTTTGCAATTCCTAGCGTTGAAAGCATCCAAATAAGAAGCACTACAAATGCTCCATATCTAAGGACAGTTTCAACAGAAAGTGGTGCAATCACCTGTAAACCGATCACAAGTAATGATGCAAATCCACGAGCAGTGCGATATGAAAAAACGTCTATGACAGCTTTTCCAGCAAATTTTTCATGCACACTCAAAGGAATATACAACATTTCAGTTAAAATCCGGAAGATTGAGTAATCAAGGGATTTAATAGAACCAAAAGTAAATGAGACCATTGAAAAGGATGGATAAAACAAGTTTGCAGCAGCAAAGAAGGAAAGAACACATGGAATCAAGAGATGAGACCGTGCAACGCCAAGAAAATGAATAAAGAGGGAGCTCCCAATAAACTGCAGAGCGACAGTAGCCATATTAACGTAGCCAAAAAGCATTCCAGTAAAAGAGGTTCTGACATCTTTAAGCGGATACAAGGTTTCTAAATGCATGTTAAACTGATACTCAACAACAGTTGCTGTCAATTGCATAGAAACAACTATGAGGAGCACATACTGGAGATACCTTGATTTTGCCAATATTGAAAACCCGCCTTTAGGCGTGGCTTTCGTTTTTTTGGTAAGCAGATTCAATTCGTCTGATTGTGTATACCGTTTCGAGGTTTGAACAAGAAGATAGAAGATGAGTAAGAAGAGGGTATATATTGGTACGCTGATAAAGAGAAGGTGTTCTGATCCATATAGAATCGCATAGGTTTTTGTTATATAACTTCCAAGAACAGCACCTATCCCCCCTACCCCAAATATTATTCCATATAAGTATTTTGCCTCTTCCATTTTTACAGTGACATGTATAATGGACCAGAGTTGCTGAAACATTAGAAGTACATAAATATCTTTAAGTACGTAGTGCAAGAAAGGAAAGACTGGGAGAGATGTTCCAAAGAGCGCCATCCCGGTATTTAAGAGAAAAACAAATACGACTGAACTGACAAGGAGTGGAAAACAGCCAATTCTCATCAAAAGAAAATTATATACGTTGACCACCGCGAGGTTCAATGGTATCAATACGAGCCATGCAAAGGGAATTTTTGATGCTGAGTAGTGTGCAATGAAAATAGAACTGCTCGCAGGCTTTACTATAGCAAAATCGCACGTGATGCAAAAGCTTGCAGCCATAGCTAAAAGAATAAAAAATAGGAACGTTCTGTTTTTCAGCATACCCATTAAAGATACTTGAATGCGTTTTATTCCAACAGGGAAAGGTTTTAAAATAATTATTTTACAAAACACTCTTTTCTGATATAATGTACTGGTAAAATAGGACAAGCAATGGCTGCAATCACACATTCATCGGCTGGAGACCTTTTTCTCTCTGGGACACCTTCTCGATCTGCCACTCACGAGCGTCTTTTGACAAAGTGGGAACTTTTTCATTCTCAGTCTGTTATAGATAACGCTCACTCTATATCGACTGTGGCTTGTGCAAGAGTACTGAGTGCGGAGCTTGCTGAAAAACAGGCTCAAATATGCTCTTTATCTAAAAAAATAACTGCTTCCCCTCGATTGTCAGAAAAACTCTCAATCCAACTTCATAAAATTGCACTTCTCCTATTTCACATTCATCAAACAACAAATGAGAGAGTTGGCTCAGAGGCATATTATTGCCCGCGCTCTCTTTTACGCGACATTGAAATGCTTGCTCAGAAAATACCTTCTCCAGGAGAGGTGATTGGAAGAGGTGCTTGTGGCACTGTTTCGCTCCTTTCTACAAAAGAGCCCCATGTGTGTCTTAAGTCTCCAAATGCCTATGCAGACCCAAGATTGCTTATAGAAGAAGCTATAGCATATAGCAAACTCCCCCCTCACCCCGGAATTTTGCATTCTGGCCTCCTTTTTGAAGGTGAGAAAGGGGATATTCACCTGCTACTTGAAAAAGCAGAAGGTTCAGTGGGAGCGTTTTGTCGAAAAGCGTGTCCAGAGGTAAGGGAGTCTATTCCAAAGATTTTTTACAGTATGGCAGATGCCCTCGCATTCATCCATTCGCATCATCTTGTATTTCGGGACTTTAAACCTGATAATATACTTCGTATGATTGATGGGAGATTTGTCCTCGCAGATTTAGAAATGCTCAGGCCGGACGAAACGCGACTGGCTGCCGGGACAATTGGCTTTGCTGCACCCGAGGTCTATAAAGAGCTTCCTGTCTCATACTCAGCAGACGTTTTTTCATTTGGAGCAGCACTTGTCTATTCTATCACTGGAAAAACTCTTATTACTTCAACAAATCCACACGACGCAATATTTGAGCTTTTCTCCCTAACGAATGAAACAATTCTTGAAAGACTTGGTGAAATATCTCCTACAGACTCCACTCGAGCCCTCGTAGAACGATTCGGGGAGGCCCTCTTTAAAGTGTATGATCTTATTGACCCATTTTATAAAGACCCGGCCGGATATGAAGCTCTCCTCACCACATTAAACTCTGTTCATCTTGATTGTTTAGAGGAAGCCAAAGAACTTCTTACGAATGCAATTGACAATGTGAATGCTCGAGGAAAAATTACGCTCGACGAGAAGACAGTAGAGGCTTTGAAAGGTGCCATTGCTACGAAAAGTGATGGAGCAGATTTCGCCTGTTCAGTTTTAGATTATGCACAAGCAATCGGTATTTTCGCAGACTCTTTAGTGCAGATTTTAGAGTCTGACATCTCCCTGCTGCTTGAATTGTTTAGCATAATAGGAACAACTCCACAAGTTCACGTTTCAAGTACACGTGTGCGGGCCACTTTACTCGATTTTGACGGAAAAGGACTTCACTTAGCATCGATGCTACTAAAACCCGATCCAAGCGAACGTTCAACTATAGAAGAGATGAAAAGGCACCCGTTTTTTACGAAATCACATCGGACCATGCGGCTTCCACTTCTTGAAAAAACAGCTGTCAATGCACAAGAAGCCCCTTCAGATACACCTAATGAATCAGCAAAAGGAGGCAATCCATTTGCTCGAGGAGCGAGTAAAGCTGTTCAGGAAGAAGCGCATGCAAAAGCTATGCTTGCATGGAAAGCAATGATGGAAACATCATGAGAGATTTTGTATCTAACAGACAATAGTTACATGTGACATATCAGCACATTGTTCAGGCCAAATCCCCGGCTTGAGGTGAGGCTTATCCAAGTCGCCCATTTTGATAACCCATCGAATTTTATCACGAGATACTGGATCTGAAAAGGCTTGTATCCGTGTGCAACCAGCAATATTCACAACAGAGAGATTGGGAAAATGAAGTGGAATAAAATTCACAGTTGAATCAGCAGCAGCAATTTCAAGCACGTCTTCTTTCTCTTCCTCTAAGCATAATAAAACCTCTTTGGGAATTCTTGTCGCAGATTTTGGAACAAAAAACACCCCCTCATGAAGATAGCTCGAGTCATGCCTTCTCGTTGAATTAAAGAGATCTCGGTTACATGCATCGAGGTATTCAGAGACTCGTAGCATCCATTCTTGTGTATTTTCTGAGTCAGAATGAGTAAGCATTTCAGGAAAAGCTCTTTCTCTAAAGAAATCCTCACATTCAGTTTTCAGTACTTCTTTGCTTGCTGTAATTGCCACAAAATTGTCCTCTTTATTCTCTTAAATAACACGTCACTTTGTTTTATTGTGCAGGATGCGCTATGTTTTTCAACTCACCAAATATTTTATCGACATGATCGTAATGCACAAAAAGCCAACTCATTGGTTTTTGCGGAATCGTTACATCGGAGAGTGATTCACCAAATACGACCTCACCTCCACGGCTTCTCACAGGAAAAGCAAGAGAAAGAATGACTTTTTTCTCCATATCCATTTCCCATCCAATATCTTCTTCCGGAATATTGCAGCTTTCTCGCAGCTCTTTTCTTGTTCTTTTCGAGACATGATTTCTCAAAGGAATAGCTTTAAAACGTCGTTTCTTCTTTAGCAAAACAGACGCATCTTCATATCCAGACATACCTGTATGTTTCACCACTTTATGAACATGAGCTAGGACTTCTGTATCATTTGTATCCAGATACTCTTCAACTGAATCTGTCACGATTCGGTCTTTAAAATTATCCTCTACAAACCGAGCTATGTGAAATGAATATGCTTTGACAGAGGGATACTGGCAAAGCCTTTTATGAATGAAATACCGGGAAAGAAGAAGTGCCTCTGCTGATTCAATCCCATTTTCATCGACTCCAAGCTCAAGCTCATGCTCTGGATTTGCATCTGGAGAAGGAAGAATTGTCAACGTTTCAATGAGCTGATGGTAATCAAAGTGACCATACGCAAGGCCAGTATATTGCGCATCTCGAAGTAAATAATCAATTCGGTCCGCTCCAAAAAAATCTCCAGTAATCATATCCGTTACAATCCGTTCCCACGAGGTGTACACGGCATTTTCAGGATCTATTTGTAGCATTTTTTGGGGACCAATCGCAATTTTAGCAATATCGTTTGCAGTATTACGTTCTGGAATGATTGCATTCAGTTCATCCCATAGAGGCTGTAGTACCGGCGCATGGATTATTTTTTGCGTCCACATTTCATGGCCGTTTTCTCCAAGCAGTCTTTGCTCAGCCGAATGAGAAAAAGGGAGGTGTCCCATGTCATGGCACAGCGCAGCCATTCGAAGGACACGTCTCCAATAGAGATGCTCCTTAGAACCCACTACAGGAACCAAATCTAGCACTTTTTGATCACATTTTTTTGGATCTAGAATGGTTATGTGATCATAAATTCTTGTTGCAATCTCCATCACACCAAGCGAGTGTTCAAACCGTTTATGTGTACCACCGGGATAGACTAAAAAAGCCATGCCAAGTTGGTGGATATAATTCAGACGCTGGAACGGTTGAGATTCAATAAGCTGAGTCTCAAGCTCATCAACATGAATAAATCTGTGAAGGGAATCATATATTTTTTTGTAGCTCATGATCATCTCTTGTGATTTGCATAAGTGCATAAATTGGCACACCAACAATCATGAGAATAAGACCCAAAAATGCTGCTGTGTAGTTAACACTCGTTATAGCCCACAAGATATATAAAAAAGCAAGTGCTGCAACAACTAAAGAGCCATATTTTTTCACGTTTTCAACACGCTCTTCTCTTTTTAACAGAATGATATCTGCAATAGATGTGTACATATACGACATAATAGCACAAAGCGTTGCCATAGCAGAAATATGTGTAAATGCCTCCACGACCCCTACATAAAAATTTGCAAGAAGAATAGCAGAAATAAAAAATCCGGTTATAACCAATCCCCAGATAGGAGTATCAAAACGGGACTGGACACCAAAAATTTTGGGAAAAATCTGATCACGAGCTGCGGCATATCCTATTTGCGACTGTGTTAACATCCAACCATTGAGCGTTCCAATACACGCAACAAGAGCTGCAATACTGACAACATGCCGTCCCATTGGACCAAAAAGAGCTATAGCAAGGTCCGCGAAAGGAGCTGATGATGCACCAAGTATAGAAAGTGGAACTACTCCCATGATGACAAACGTCGCAAATATATATATAAGGGTCGCTGCAAGTGTCCCAAAAATAGTAGCTCTAGAGATAACTTTTTCCGGATTTTGCACATCCTCAGCAGGGATACATGCAGACTCCAGACCTAGAAACGCCCAAAGAGTCATCAGCGCACCAGAGGAGAGGGCATGAAAGTCACTTTGGCCGGAAACATTGAATTCGACTACAGAAATTGGGCGGAGGTAGAAAAAACCAATGGCAGTCAATAAAACAAGTGGAATGATTTTAACTATCGTTACAATAAGCTGAAACCACCCAGCGAAACGGACACCTATGACGTTCACAAGGATAATGGTCCACACAAGTATGAGCGCCGAAAATGAGCCATATTCTGGGGTCGCGGCAACAGCAGGTATCAATGCGCCGAGGTACCCAGCAAAGGCAGTAGCAATAGCTGCAATTCCGACAGACAAATAGATCCAGTAGCTATAGGCCACTTGAAAACCGACATACGGGCCAAACCCTTTTTTACAGTAAATATACGGCCCACCAGTATATGGGTATTTGGTACCAAGTCTTGCAAAGACGAGCGCGAGAAACATGGCTCCAATACCGGTACATATCCAGCTAAATAGCGTAATTGTCCCAAGTTGGGCTAAAGAAGCTGGCAGGATAAAAATACCAGACCCAATCATATTTCCCATTACAAGAGAGGTTGCTATCCAAAATCCAAGACTTCGTTTCTGCGCCATGCTTTCTTTACTTTTTGTTTTTGTTACTGTGGACGAGTTTTACTCTCGTTAATATACGATTGAAAGACACGTACAAATTCCGCTTTCCGTTGCAGCTCTTTTATGCTTCGAGCACCACCATAGGTCAAGCCGCTTCGGATTCCTCCAAGAAATTCTTCTATAAGCTCATGTGCTGTTTTTTCGACAGGCGCCCAAAAATCGACACCCTCGGCAACAGTTTTTGATTTCAGGCCGCCATAGTAATCATTTTGAAAATCTTCACTTGCCTGCCCTCTATATTTTGCTTCTAATCCATGTTTAGATTCACGTTTCGGAGCGGCACTCTCAGTCGTGAGTGCAAATAGTTTCCCAATCATAACAGTACTCGCGCCTGCCGCAAGAGCAAGAACGATGTCTCGACTATTTCGAATTCCGCCATCTGCAATAAGAGGGACGCGGAGTTTTTCGGCGACTTTTCCACATTCGTACACAGCACTAAACTGAGGAACACCAAATCCTGTTCTCAGCCTTGTGGTACATGCTGCTCCAGGCCCGATACCCACTTTGACAGCATCAGCACCTGCATTCACCAGATCGTGATACGCCATGCCAGTACACACATTTCCGGCAATAATTTCTGATTCGGGATGTGTCCGCTTTAACTCTTCGATAAACTCTATCATTTTATCCGAATGACCGTGCGCTACATCAATACATACTCCCCTTGCTCCCAAGTCGAGAAGCTCACGAACTGCATCTAATTTTGACGCACCAATACCAGAAGAAATAAACGTCTTAGGCCCATATTTTTTTACCCACTGAATTTGCTCATCATTTGCCTGAGTAAACCGATGGTAAATAGGTAACGATCCCGCTTCTAAAAGAACCTCGGCTAAATCATCACAAATAGTGGTATCCATATTTGAACAGATAATTGGAATATCAATTTTTGTATTTCTTGTGAGCCACGTTTCAAGGAGTGGTTCAAGACGTGACGGAACGTTGTTGAACTGGGGAACCAATGCAACATCATCAAATGTATATGCTTCTTTCATACTGCTATTTACTATGTGATTACTGCTTGCCAAAGTCTAGCAGACTCGTAGCAAAATGGAAAGTTTATTCAACAGGCTGCAATGTGACGTTGTAGATCCCCTCAAGAATGATACGATCTAACTCAGCATTTTCAGTGTAACGAACGACACGATGAGGAAGGTATTCTCTATGATCCTCAGCATGGGAACAAATATACTTGATTGCATCACGAACAAGCTCAGAACGAGGCGTTGAGGACATGTGGTCATTTCCAAATGTCATTGGATCAACACTCGGCTCACCAGAACTATGCCAAATAACATACAAAATTGCTTTTTTTAACTTTGGATGAACATTTGAAAATGCATCAAAAAAAACACGGTCGAGATCAAAATCATTCATAGTTGCATCTGGAGGAACTGCTAAAAATTCCCTTAGATAAAACGGAGTTTGCGAAATAGCCTCATCTGAGTATTTCATAGACTCATTTAATCGTGCAACACGTTGGTCTGCAAACATATAAGTGCTATCATGCATAAAATCACCAGCTGCATTCCATAACAGTTGATTAAGCACCTGCACAAGTGAGTACACAAGGCCAGCAGTCTTCATGAAACAACTCTCGTTATTATCTGCCGTATCATGTATAACTTGATGGTCCTCTTGGATAGGAGAAGATGTAACTGGTGAAGCCATAGCGTTTAACTCTTTTTTTCCTGAAATTATATAATTAAACCAAAGTATTGTAAATACGAATGATTACTTTTGTTGTACTTTCAAAAAATAATGAAAAAACGATAAACAAAACATTTGAATCGACAAAAGACGTTGGTCCGGTTGTTCTTATTGACACCGGGTCAACTGACGCAACGCTTTCTATTGCAGAAAGATACAACCACGTTACGGTATATACTCATCCATTCACCTCTTTTGGTCCATTGCGTAATTACGGCGCTTCGCTCGCTCAAACAGATTGGGTTTTTGCACTTGATAGTGACGAATCACTCTCTCTTCCATTGATCGAGGAATTAAAAAACCTCTCCCTTCAAAAAAACACTGTATACAAAGTCCCAAGTAAAAATTTTTATCGACAGAAAGAAGTACAGCATTGTGGCTGGTGGCCAGACTATAAATTGCGACTGTACAATAGGCATGAAACATCATTCGACGCGCGAAAGGTACATGAAAATTTGTGCATACACTCAGAGGACATACAAACCCTCAATGCCCCACTACACCACTACTCATGCCACTCCTCCGCAGACCTTCTTCGAAAAATGGATCACTATTCAACCCTTTTCGCAGAAGAGTATGCAGGAAAAAAAACAAGTTCCTACGCGCACGCATTTTGTCGTGGCGCATGGGCCTTTTGTAAGACGTATCTCCTTAAAAGGGGGTTCCTCGATGGTATGGTAGGACTTCATATCTCAATGTACAACGCGCACACGACCTACTACAAATATGCAAAGCTCTGCGAATACAATCGAGAGTCGAAGTAAATACTATTCGACGAATTTCTTTCTCGCTCTAAACTCAATGACCAACCCCTCTCCCTTCTTCATGGCACTTGCTATCGCACTGTATCCTTCGACGGCTTCTGCATGGAGGTGTTCATTATCTGTGTGAAGGACAAAATCGAGTGAGTGTTTAATCTCTTCTGGGGCTTTCTCCATCGATTCCTGAATCATCCATGGATTTATTTCTAAACCTGAAACCCTCATCTCATATTTTTCAGCTAAGTAATAGGAAACACCGCCTAATCCGGATCCGATATCGAGGGCTTTTTTCCTTTGAGATCAATTCCGGAAAACATTTCATCGATGGCTTCACCACCACCTTCAGACATCATTCCAGTTCCATAAACAGCTTCTAATGAGTGGCAGTATTCAGGATAATACTCATCAATAATTTCTTTCATTTCAATCTCCCCAAAAAGAACACTCGAAAATAAAGCAACCAGTATACATCTTTGCAACCTATAGTAATCTGAACAAAAGACTATAACAAAGAATCAAGTTTTTTTTATAAGTTTTCAATATAAATGGATCTCTAAAAAATTGAGTTGTAAAAAAATACAAATTTAATCAACATCTAGTAAAAACTTTTTTCTATATTCACCACAAAAAAATGTTCGTTCTATTAAGGATAATCTCTGCATTTTTACTATCCATGGGGGCACTATTGGGATCTGATGACATTCTCAAACGTGAAAAACAGTCATTACTATATTTTTTACAAAACACAAACGAAGAAACGTTATGGGATATTTTTTTGGAAGTCCAAGCTGACCTTTTTTTTGATAGAGAAATCCAGTGGCTCATCAATAATTCAGGGTGGATTGAAGCAGAAAAAATTCTTGAAGTAGGAAGCGGGAATGGGGCCTATCTTTCACGGCTTGCGAGAAACGATCCCAGTAAAATCTACGAAGGTTTAGAAAAAGAACAAAGGTTTGTTCAAAAAGCTCAGCAAAAATTCAATACAGATAACATTTCCTTTTTTGAAGGTGATGCTGAAGTTTTCAATCCTGAGAAGGTAAACTCTTTTGATGTAGTCCTCTTTCGACTCACCCTTCAACACCTAAACAACCCACGAAAAGCTCTAAAAAATGCTTGGAAATACCTGAAATCGAATGGACACATTGTCATTATAGACTCCTACGATCCTGCCAGAAAAACCTCCCATCCTGTTCATTGCATTGAAAAGGCATTGGAACAAATGAGCGCTCTTCAGAAGAAAAAGAGTGCCCAAGGAAATCGAAGAATAACGATTGAACTTCTCAACGACATATCTGATCCTGAAAAAGATTTACGTAACTTGTATTCATTAGCAGAGAGTAATCTTGATATTAATGGAAAAATTCTTTACGAAACCATTCTCTTTTCTGGGGAAGAAGATCGAAAAAAACTCTATTCCCATATGCTTTTTTTCTTAGCTATTGTTCAAAAGAAGTACAACATTTCAACAGACTGGGAAAAAGCATATAAAGAAATCCGTGGTTATTATGACGATAAAGATGCGTGGCTTTCTCCAGGGCTTCACTTTCTTGTTCTCAAGAAAATAAACAGTGCTATTGTTGAGTAAAATAAAAAGAGCGCGCGATCAATCTAATTCTAGGTGAAAAATTGGCGTTAAAATTTTATGATCTTCAGTAAAATCTTCCCAGCACTGCTTATGAAAAGCATCAATCGAAAGTTCGGAATTTTGAAATACAGTTATTGCTTGCTGCACATCATCGGCTCTCATAAAATAGACAAGAAAATAGGATCCATTTTCTTCTTTAACAAAAGCGGCTTCTATTGAAACCCCTTCGTTTTGAAAACTCTCACACGTTTCACTGCGACGCTCTTGTTCGAGCGTATGAAGCCATGATCGTACTTTATCTAGGCACCCATCTTTTATTCTTGAAGAAGTGCATATAACCTGAGTATATTTGCTCATGTTTTCTCCTTTTGGGGCACTAATTTCATTTTTTCCCCAAAGCATTCCAAATCCAACCGTAAAAGCAATTACAAAATAAACTTTTATTTTCCTCATCAAATATTCCTCATGAATAACCGTCGTAGAAAATATAAATAATTGGGTAATATATTTGAGAAGTAGCGGCACTCGGACTCGAACCAAGGACACACGGATTATGATTCCGTTGCTCTAACCAACTGAGCTATGCCGCCTCAAAATCAACAAGATTTACTCGCAACGAAAAAAATAGCGGGGGAAGGATTCGAACCTCCGGCCTTTGGGTTATGAGCCCAACGAGCTAACCACTGCTCCACCCCGCGCTATTGATGCACAACAGTTTAGCGCACCTCTTATTTTAACACAACCCTTTCTTGGAATTTCTTTTTCTTTTCAAAAAAAGGCCTCAAAGAACACTCTCAGTAAGCTTAGGAGCCTGTTTCGGGTGCTCATCGTTGACATGGGCTTTCAGTTCACTCCATGTTTTTTGTGAACTTCCTTGCAACTTCTCAATGAGGCGCTGCCCTGCAAGCATCTGCGTTTTATATTCTTCATGCTCCTCAAGTATGCTACAAATTGTAGAAACAAGATTTGCAATCGAGACTTGCTTCCCTGCATTAGACGAGAGTACATATTTCACCATCTCTTTTTGGGCGCTCATATGTGGACCGAAAATGGGAATGCAGCCAGCAAGTATTGGCTCAAAAATATCATGACCACAGAGACGGCTTGAGAAACTTCCGCAAACAACTCCTATTTTAGAACAGGAGTAAAGCCCCATCAAAGCTCCCATAGCATCTACCAATATCAACGGATGTGAAGATCCCTTAGAGAAGAGCCCATACTCCAATCCAAGCGTTTCCATTTTTTCAGCAACTGCATCAAATCGATCAGGGTGTCTTGGAACAAAAAAGATCTGCAGAGTTGGACTTTTTCTCTGCAATTCAATAACGACATTAAGTAGATCATCCTCTTCTTCGACATGCGTTGACCCGAAAGTGATTGCATTCTTCGATGCTGAATGCGGTACAGTCACTGCCACGTCGTACTTCATATTCCCTGTTATACGTACAGGAGACTGGATGCCAAGTGCTTTAAATCGATCCGCATACTCTTCGTTTTGGACTAACACTTTGTCAAACGGGCTAAATAGCATACGAGTAAATCGAGGAACCTTCTTATAGCGGCTGAAGGAACGTTCTGAAATTTTTCCATTGATCATAGCAATGAATGCACCGCTTTTTTTGCATTCTGATAAAAAATTCAGCCAATAATCACTTTCAGAAACAAGCACAATGTCAGGTTGCACTTCTTGCACGATCCGCTTCATTGTAAATGAAAAGTCAAGAGGGAGAATTGCACACTCTGTACCAGCCGGAAAAATGGTCTTCGCTCTTTCTAAGCCAGTTTTCGTTGCGCATGTAAGGAGAAAATGACACCCCTCGTATTCTCTTACAAAGAACGGAATAAGGGTTCCTGCTACCTTTACTTCACCAACCGAAACGGCATGAATCCAAATAAGAGGCGTGTTCTCTTTTCTTTTGGGGAAACCTATTCCAAAAAGCTCTTTAAAAGAGAGCGAATACTTTGCCCCACCTCTCTTCTTTTTAAGAAACCGAGGAAGGCTGACTATCGCATACAATAAAAGAGAGAGTGAGTACAAAAAGCGAATCATGGAGCCACAATGTTTAAGAGTTTGTTTGGAACGAAAATAACCCGTTTTATTTCTTTTCCTTCGATAAATTTTGCAATGTTTGGTTGAGATTTTGCTGCCGTAAAAATCTCATCTTGGCTTTTATCTTTTGGCAGGTCAAATCGACCGCGCATCTTCCCATTCACCTGAACAATATATGTGACTGTGTCTTCTTCAAGATAGGACGGGTCAACTGTTGGAAATGGCGTATTTGTGAGCGTTCCTTCACCTCCCAAAAGCAGATAACACTCTTCTGCAATATGTGGAGCAAAAGGACACAGTGCTACTGAAGCCATACGAAGTGCTTTTTTCGAATACTTCTCAAGAGGCATCATTCCATTTACAAACTCCATAAACTTTGCAATCGCTGTATTAAAGGACATTTCTTGAATATCTTTTTCAACTCCTGCAACAAGCTTATTCGCAAGTTTCAATGAGGCTGCATCTTCTTCATCAATAGCTTTTTCTGAGGTCACTAGCGCATAGAATCTATCCAAGAACCGTCGGCAGCCAAGAACCGCATCTGTATTCCACAACTTTTCCTTGTCAAATGGTCCCATAAACATTTCATAGAGCCTGAGTGCATCAGCTCCATACTCTTCGATCATTTGGTCTGGAGGAACCCCATTCAGCTTTGACTTAGACATTTTTTCAACCTGCTCAATGAGAGGCTCTCCTTCATGCGAGTCCACCTCTTCCGGTGAAACATATCCGCCACCCGGAATCTTAAACGATTTTGCGGTAACAAGCCCTTGGTTTCGAAGGGATGCAAATGGTTCTTTCGTTGAAACAAGCCCACAATCGTAGAGTACTTTATGCCAAAAACGAGCATAAAGAAGGTGAAGAACTGCATGCTCAACACCACCAACATACAAATCGACGGGCATCCAGTATTTTTCTGCTTCGTGACTCCACGCTTCATTTTCATTTAATGGGTCGCAAAAGCGTAAGTAGTACCAACAAGAGCCTGCCCATTGCGGCATAGTATTTGACTCTCTTTTTGCTCGCTTTCCGGTCACAGGATCTGTGATCTCAATCCACTCTTTTACTTTCGCAAGTGGACTTTGTCCATCACCGGACGGCTTATAGTCTGTAAGCTCCGGTGCTGTGAGAGGGAGTTCATCAAGCCCTAAGGTTCGTTTAGAACCATCTTCAAAATGGAGGATAGGAAATGGCTCTCCCCAGTACCTTTGTCTAGAAAAAAGCCAATCTCGCAACTTATACGACGTGCACTTCTCACCTGAGCCCAAGGTCACCAGTGCAGCGATCGCCTTTTCTATTGCTTTCTCTTTCTCTAAGTTGTTGAGATCAACATCTCCATGCTTGGAGTTAATGACCGTTCCGCCTTCTGTTGCGGCTTTATTTTCACTGGAGTCGAAGGTGGTATATACAGGAAGAATCTCAAGGTCATATGTTTTTGCAAATTCGTAATCACGCTGATCATGCGCTGGAACTCCCATAACCGCTCCAGTGCCGTATGAAATAAGAACATAGTCTGCAACCCAAATAGGTACTTTTTCGCCTGTAATTGGGTGTTTTGCATACAGACCACTAAAAACGCCTGTTTTTTCTTTTGCGAGTTCCGTACGTTCAAGATCGCTTTTCGTTGAAACAGCCTTTCTATACTCCTCAACTGACGCTTTGTGGGACTGAGGAACAAGCGTGTCTAGGAGTGGATGTTCAGGAGCAAGAGTAAGATAACTTACACCAAAAATTGTGTCCGGTCTTGTTGTAAAGACCGTAATCCGTTCCTCTTCTCCTTCGAGAGAAAATGTAATGTTCGCACCCTCACTTTTCCCTATCCAATTTCTTTGAAGTGTTTTGAGGTACTCTGGCCAGTCTAATTCATCTAGGTCTCGTAAGAGCTGTTCAGCATATTCGGTAATTTTGAGAACCCATTGACGAAGAGGGCGCCTTTCTACAGGATATCCTCCCTCTTTTGCTTTTCCATCTTCCACTTCTTCATTTGCGAGAACTGTTCCTAAGTGTGGGCAGTAATTTACGAGCACTTCAGCTTCGTATGCAAGTCCTTTATCGTATAAAAGGGTGAAAATCCATTGGGTCCACTTAAAATATTTTGGATCAGATGTTGCAAACTCTCTCCCCCAGTCATAACTAAATCCAAGTGACTTTAACTGTCGACGGTAGGTATTGACGTTTGTTTCTGTTGTTTTCGCCGGGTGTTGGCCTGTTCTTACAGCATATTGTTCTGCTTGAAGCCCAAAGCTATCCCATCCCATTGGATGAAGTACATTAAACCCCTGCTGACGTTTGTACCTGGCCACAATATCCGTTGCTGTGTACCCGGTGACATGACCTACATGAAGACCTGCTCCAGATGGATATGGAAACATATCAAGGATGTAATACTTTTTTTTACCCTTGTCCAGGGAAGCAGAAAAACAACTCTTTTCTTCCCAGTAGTTTTGCCATTTTTTCTCGATCGATAGGTGGTCAAATTTTTTACTCACAGCGAATCCTCAAATTGTTGCTGTGACATACTAACAACTCAATGAAATAAAAAAAATAGATACCTGCAACTACGAAAGTATACCGGGACAATTCTCTCCATTTGTTGCCATTAATCGCTGTATTGTCTATGATCCTGTCTTTGGAACGGGTAAACTTCCAAGAATCTAAACGTCTATTAAACAAATAAAGAATATAGGTTGTATGATCGAAACGTCCTCTCTTAAAAAAAACAAAATTAATCTTGAAGATTATGATTACCAGAAAGACATCTACAACAGACAGCTTATGGCTCAATTCTCCACTGAAGACGTTGAAATTCTTGAAGAAATTCTTTACAGCCCTATCCGTTGCCCCTACAAGCGCCTCGCTGAGACGCTAGAAAAGTCAGAAGATGAAATAAAAACATCTCTTGAAAAATTGAGCCGAACCGGTCTTTTCACACTTCAAGACGACCATATTGTCGTCGATAAAGACACCAGAAAATATTTTGAAGCGCAAATTCTCAAGTTTGAAGATGATTTCACTCCAGGAATGGATTTTTTACAATCTCTTCTCAAAAAAGTTCCCATTCACGTACTTCCAAATTGGTATCCAATTCCACGTACATCTAACAATATTTTTGAAAGCCTGGTTGAAAAATACCTTATTACTCCACAAACCTTTCAAAGGTACCTTGCTGAATTAAATTTTGGTGATGACGTCCTTCAAGGGATCGTACAAGATGTCTTCGAAGCGCAAGATTACAAAATTTCATCGAAAGTCATAATGCAGAAATATGACTTATCCCAATCTGCATTTGAAGAAGCTATGCTTCACCTCGAATTTAATTTTGTGTGCTGTCTTGTATACGAGAGAAAAGATGACGAGTGGGAAGAAGTTATCACACTCTTTCATGAATGGAGAGAGTACCTGCGGTTTCTAAAAGAAAGTGAGCCTTCGGAGGTTGTTGACGATTCATCGATTTCATCACTCAGACCAAGTAGCTTTTCTTTTATCGAAGATTTATCTCACATGTTGAATGCTGCAAAACAGCAACCATTTACTTTAAAACTCTCCCTTGAAGAATCATGGATCCTTGATCCTTCTGAAACAACTCGGATCACCTCTTTACTCGGTGCTACAGACTTCCCTGGTAGTTCACTTGAAGAGTATACATCGCTTCTTATCCAGAAAGCTGTGTTCTTGCGACTTGCCCATATCGAAGGATCTATGCTCGTTGTTGAAAAGGTGTCAGACGATTGGCTCTCACTTCCAAAGGAGAAAAGAGCGCTTTCAGCCTATAAGCACACAATACAAAACTATGCCTATAACGAATATTCCCCTGAGCTTGCAACAGAGCGGAATATTCGAGAGATTGAAAAAAGCATTTCTCGAATTATTGATAAGAAATGGGTTCGGTTTGAAGATTTTGAACGATCTATACTTGCTCAAATTTCACAAGATAGCAAAATTGTGCTGAAGAAGAAAGGCCGTTCGTGGTATTACACGCTTCCTCAGTATTCGAAATCAGAAAAGCAGTTGATAAAGCAAATCACATACAACTGGATGTTTGAGGGTGGTATTATTTCTAAAGGGATTCAAGATGGCACTGAGTATCTTCGAGTCACCCCTTTTGGACAAACTATCTTTGGCCAGTAAACAAAGCGATGACTACACATGTCCTCAGGTAAGAAAAAAAGTGACAACGACCTCGTATCGAACAGAAAAGCTCGACACGAATTTGAAATTCTCGAGACATTTGAAGCTGGCATGGTCCTCGTCGGAACAGAAATAAAGTCACTCAGAGATCATGCTGGATCACTCCAAGAAGCCTATATTCGAATTGTAAAAAACGTCCCAACACTCATCGGAGCATTTATTGCTCACTACAAGTTTGGCAACATTTACAATCATGAAGAAAGGCGGGATCGAACCTTACTGCTCCATAAAAAAGAAATTGAAACATTAAAAAGAGCCCAAGAACAAAAAGGGCTCACAATTGTTCCCCTCTCTATCTACCTAAAAAAAGGGTTTGCAAAAGTTAAACTCGGTATTGCACGAGGGAAAAAGCTCCACGATAAGCGTGAAGCAATAAAAGAACGAGATCAAAAACGAATGATTGAAAAAATGGTCAAAGAGTCTTGACACAGAGCGTTTAATCTCGTAGTCTTTTTCAACAGAATTACCGTAACGAAGGGCCTCACTCTCATGAAAGTTGCAATCTCTCGTCCAGATTTAGTTGCACTCATTGGAAAAATACAAAGCATTGTTGCAGCTAAGCCAGCAATTCCAATTCTTGCAAATATTCTTATCGAAGCATACGACGGACACCTCACTATCAGCGCTACTGATCTGACTGTCAGTATGCGAGCGCACACAGAGGCTGATGTCATGGAGGAGGGTGCAGTTACCCTACCAGCACGTCGGTTTTTCCAGCTTATTCGAGAACTCACATCAGAAATGGTCGAACTGCAGTGCTCAACAGGTGAAATCGCCTACATTACGGCTGGTTCCTCCCGCTTTCGGTTAAATGGAATGCACAAGAGTGAATTCCCAACACTTCCTGATTTTTCAACATCAAATAGTTTTAGTGTTGAGTGCAGTGAAATGAAGGACATGCTTACGAAGACAGCGTTTGCAGCAGCTCGCGATGACAGTAGACACGTCCTCAATGGTGTTCTGATGAAAATCGACGAAGGAAAAGCAACATTCATTGGAACTGATGGAAAGCGACTGGCTAAAATACACACACAAATTGAGGATGCTGAAGCAACAAGTGGTGAATACCTCATACCTCTTAAAGCGGTTGAAGAGGTCATCAAGGTTCTTGACGTTGAAAAGCATGCTAAAATCAGTCTCCAAGCAGACAAAATTTCTCTCGAAGTTGGTCCTATTTCCCTTATGACAAAACTTCTCTCCGGACAATTCCCTGATGTTGATAGGGTTATCCCAAGTAATACATCAGTTGAAATAACGCTGCAAAAAGAAGAACTCATGACGTTGCTGAAACAGGTCTCCCTTTTCACAAGTGATAGAAGCAATTCTGTGCATTTTATTTTCAATCCAGGGGAGCTTCATCTTATGGCAACGAGCAGTGAAATTGGGGAAGGGAAAGTTTCGATGCCAGTGGACTACTCAGGAGAAACTCTTGAGATTGCGTTCAATCCAACTTTTTATTTAGATATCCTCAGACACTGTAAAGATGACTCTGTTCGCTTTAGTTTGTCTGACTCGTATAATCCAGGCAAAATCACAGACTCATCCTCAGCACTTTTTGTGATTATGCCTATGCGATTGAACCATGCATAATGTATGTTAACGAGGCTGCGTCTCCAGCTCTTCCGGAATTATGACGATGCGCTTTTTTCGTTTGAAAAAGGCGTGAACGGTATTTTTGGCCCAAACGGAAGTGGAAAGACAAACATTATAGAGGCTATAACCCTTCTCTCAACTGGTCGCTCATTCCGAGTTGCCCCCTTTGATGAAATGGTACAATTTCAAAAAAATGGCTTTCACGTTGAAGCTCGTCTCAAGAAAGATGAAATGGAGACAAAAATAGCGCTGGGGCTTCATGGGACTCAAAAAAAAGCGTGTATTAATGCAACCGAATACCCCTTCTTTTCAGCTGTGCTTGGAGCATTTCCAACAGTTGTTTATGCCCCAAGAGATATGGCTATTTTAACTGGAACTCCTGGCGACAGAAGGCGTTTTCTAAATATCTTACTTTCTCAGAGTTCTCCTCTTTACTTGCACCACCTAACACGGTATTCTAGAGCCCTAAAACAACGAAATGCTATGTTAAAAACGAAACAGGTCGACAACATCGATATATGGGATCAGCAGCTCGCCGCTGCAGCACTTCCTCTTATGGCAATGCGATCGGATACCTTGACAGCTCTTTCCCCACATATAAAGCAGTTCTACAACACACTCTCTCCAGTGCAGCAATCCCTTTCTGTGACGTATACCCCATCTGTCCGAGCAACCTCACTGACATCTTACCTTGAGACACTCAGAAAAACGAGAGTGAAAGACACCATTACTCAAACCACCAATGTTGGTCCACACCGCGATGATTTCTCTCTTTTGCTCGATTCAAAAAAAGTTCGGTCTTTTGCATCAGAAGGGCAAAAAAGAAGCTGCTTGGCAGCACTTAAGTGTAGTGAATGGACGCTTTTGCACAAGCACCTACGGGAGGCTCCTCTTTTTTGCGTAGATGACTGTCCTGCACACCTCGATGACGAAAGAGCATCGCGCTTTATCGACACACTTTCTTCATTTCCTCAAGTCATCCTCACTGCACCATCGAGTGACCGTTTACCATCCCACAACATTTCAAATACCATATGCACTGCGCTTGAAGTTGGGGAGCTATCATGAAACACAGTATCGCTTGTAAGGAGGCGTTTCCATGCGAAGTCGACTAGGACTATTTTCAGTCGTTATGATCAATATTATAGCTGTAGATAGTCTACGCTCATTGCCATTTAGCGCCATGTATGGATTTTCACTTGTATTCTTTTACCTCGTGGCAGCATTAACATTTTTGATTCCGAGTGGCTTTGCCGCTGCTGAACTTGCAACCGGCTGGCCTCGAAAAGGTGGGATATACGTGTGGGTATCAGAAGCATTTGGACCGCTTTGGGGTTTTGTCGTTATTTGGCTTCAATGGATTTATAATGTTGTTTGGTACCCAACCCTCTTGAGCTTTTTAGCTGGTGCAGTGGCGTACCTTGTTGACCCAGACCTTATTTCAAACAAATGGTATATGTTCTGGATGGTTTTGTCATTCTTCTGGGGAGCGACCTTTCTTAACTTTTTTGGAATGAGAACGTCGAGTTTTTTTAGTGGAATTGGAGCAATCATAGGAACCCTCCTTCCAATGGGAGTCATTATTCTCTTAGGAGGACTTTGGATCTATAATGGGTATGCTCCAGAAATTACGTTTTCTTACGATGAGTTCTTTCCGTCAGCAATTGATTTTCAAGATATTTCATTTTACATCGCACTCCTTTTTGGACTCATGGGACTCGAAATGAGCGCTGTACACGCTGATGAAGTGAAAAAACCTCAGACAACCTTTCCAAGAGCGATCATTATTTCCTCTGTTATTATCATCCTCTCACTTGTGCTCTCATCACTTGCGATTGCAATCGTTGTTCCCAAAACCGAACTGAATGTCGTAAGCGGTATGCTCCAAGCATACGATATATTCCTGACTAAATTTCATGCTGAGTCGTTTCTCCCACTACTCGTTCTTTGCATTATTATTGGAACAATAGGAAACATGTCTGCGTGGGTTTTAGGGCCGAGCAAAGGACTTATGGTTGCTATTCGAGAAAGCAATCTTTCATTGCGCCTTGGAAAAGAGTCTGTTCGGGGCGTACCAGTCCCTCTTCTTCTTGTGCAAGGAGTTATTGTAAGCTTACTCAGTACAACGTTCTTATTTCTCCCAAGTGTAAGTAGCTCCTACTGGGTTCTTTCTGTGATTACAGGCGAGCTTGCGCTTTTCGTCTATGTAGGGTTGTTTGCATCTCTCATTAAACTGAGAATCACCCATGGCCATATTAAGCGCCACTTCATGCTTCCAGGCGGAATAGTTGGAACAAGTATCATAGGTGGGATCGGGCTGCTTGCCTGTTTAGCCGGATGCATTGCAGGGCTTATTCCTCCGTCTACTATTAAAACGGGAGGCGTACTTGCTTATGAAAGCATGGTCATAGGAGGAACGTTATTTTTTGCGATTATTCCGTTTATCTTATTCCAGTACAGAACAAGAAGACGAAAAAAAGGTTCAATAAGCGCATAGTAGTATCTTCTATGCGCTTTGTATAGAGGCCTGTTTTAGCATGCGTACATTACAATGACTCAATCTGGCCAATGAGATATTGACCGAGAGGGAAGTCAGCTTTTTCCTCTGTCTCTCCCCTGCTTGCAGCGAAAAGATCTATAATTTGGTTTGCGAGCACTTTTCCAAGCTGAACACCTTCTTGGTCAAAAGAGTTCACATTCCAAATAAAGCCTTGAAAAGCAACTTTATGTTCGTAAAGAGAAAGGAGAAGGCCAACAGTATATGGGTCACACTTCTTAGCCATCAGCAAACTATTTGGTCTATTTCCCGGAAAATGCTTATTTGGATTCTCACTCTGTTTTCCAGTAGCCAGACCTATTGATTGAGCAAAGACATTTGAAAGCAACTTTTCTTGGGATGTCGTTCCTTTAAATAGCAGATCTTCCACAAATTGCGTTTCTCTAAAACACATGAATTCAACAGGAACTTCACTAGTTCCTTGGTGTATAAGCTGATAAAAGGAGTGTTGTCCGTTTGTCCCAGGCTCTCCCCAAATAATTGGACCTGTTGAAAAATCAACTGCTTTTCCATTTTTATCGATTCGTTTCCCGTTTGACTCCATATCAAGTTGCTGAAGGTGTGCAGAGAAACGAACCATCGCTTGAGAATACGGAATCACAGCACATGTATGGTGCCCTAAAAAATTTCTATTCCAAATTCCTAAAAGAGCAAGCGTCAGCGGCAGGTTTTGTTTAAGAGGCGCTTCAAGCGCATGTTTATCCATTGCAGATGCACCGCGAAGATAATCCAAGACTTTTTCCATTCCAAGAGCAAATGCGAGGGCTACGCACCCAACCATTGAGGTAGCAGAATATCTTCCACCAACATAATCCCACATATAAAATGATTCTCTGTACATTTCAGGATTATCCATAGGACTCCCCTTTCCTGTTACAGCTACCATGTGTGTTTTTGGATCAACACCTTCTTTCCTCAAACGCTCACGAACAAGCTCTTCATTGGTTCTGGTTTCGAGCGTTCCACCTGATTTAGAAACAATGACAACTAGGGTTTTTTTAACATCGACTTCTTGTAAAACAGCAGAAACATCATCAGGATCAACGTTTGATACAAAATGAACTCGGCGCCCTTTTTTCGAAAAAGCTTTGAGTGCCATATAGATAGCTTTTGGGCCAAGCTCAGAACCACCAATTCCAACTTGGATCATGTCTGTATATTTGTCTTTTTCGATAGCATCTAAAAAACCTTTCAGCTTTTCAAGTTCTTGATATGCAAGATCCGTTGCATCATGTGCAGCTTCCTCTTCAATTCGATGGTCAAAAAAATCACGCATCGCTGTGTGAAGGACTCGACGATTTTCACTTTCAAATCCTTCGATATGATTGATCACTTCACCGGTTTGCATTTCGTGCATTTTCTCAGCTACATGTGCTTCTTCTGCAAGAGCATAGAGTTGATCCATAACGGCTTTATCAACCCGCTGCCCTCCATAAAACAACTTAAGCCCACATGCTGAAAGCGCAAACTCTTCAAGTCGTTTTGCAGTGAACACACCTTTTTTCGTCAGATCTACTGGATCAGATGCTAAATTTTTTAATTCAGTGTATGCTTGAAAAGAGGTAAAGTCAGTCATATATCCCTATACTCATCGTTTAAGAAATTTCTTTATCTCAGAAAAATACCCTTTCCTCAAGTCTTTTTTACATGTGAAACAAAATGTTGCCAACCGCACTAAGTTTCTCATAAATGCCTTGTATAATATTTGAGAATTTTGTAAGCTTTTGCCATCATTTGAATAAATGATTCCTATTCGGGGTATAGCGCAGCTTGGCTAGCGCGGCTGCTTTGGGAGCAGTAGGTCGGGGGTTCGAATCCCTCTACCCCGAATTTTTTCTCTCTTCACCTCTTTTTATACATCTGATCTCTTTCTCCTTCCTGACACCTCATTCAGAATAACAAAGGTTGCAATCGATCTCAGAATCCTGTATGTCAAAAAAGAATTCGATTTGTTGACTTACGCTCTATCCTTAGAAAAACTCATCGAATATAAGATATTTTACACAGGAGTAATGCACAGTATGGATTGCAAAACACTACACGACATCGAGCAATATTTAGAAAAGAAAGGTATCCCATCGAAAATACAAGACAAGAGTGATGCAGTCCCATTTGAACAACTTTTCGTGCCAATTGGCGTAGACTATGATGAAAGGCAAATGGCGCTCCAATTTAGAATTATTGAAAATCCATCTGATGATGAAGAGCGAAAGGAGAATCACTACCTTCTGCATACGTTTTTTGCATTTCCTTTCAAAGTAGATAAAGCTACCGTAAGCGATACGGCCCGGTTAACAAACCTTCTCAATAAGGTGTTAATCATACCTGGCTTAATGTACTCAGAAGCAGACGAAGTTGTTGCATTTCATCATGTCAATTCCGGCACCCTTTCTGGAATACATACAGATGTAATTGAATTTATGATCATGAATGTTATTTATCTTGTTGATGTATTCATGAAAACAATCAAAGACGTCACGCTCAAGGAAAAAACATTTGAGCAAGTCGTTGAAGAAGCAAAAAAACAAGCATCGGAGGAAAAGGATGCGTAATTTTCTTTTTGGAGGCGTACGAATACATAGCGGGCTAGCAAACTTTGCCTTACTCGTTCTTCGTGTATTTTTAGGTGCCGCAATGGTTTATATTGGCTTAATGAAGCTCCCACCATCAGATGGTTTTGTACAACTTGTTGCAAAAATCGGATTCCCAATGCCACTTTTTTTCGCATTTAGCGCAGGAATTCTCGAAGTAGTAGGTGGAGCATTGCTAGCTCTTGGTTTGTGCACACGCCTCAGTGCATTGTGTATTATGGCCGTCCTTTTTGTTGCAGTTGTATTTGTGCACGCAAACGATCCATTTAAAGAACGGTTTTTGCCACTACTTGTGCTCTTTACAAGCTTCCAGTTTCTACTCATTGGATCAGGAAGCATTAGTATCGATGCAAAACTAAGAGGACACGCTCAGGCACCAGAGTAGAATTTCTTCATGAAAAAACACATTTATTGTGTTTTTAATGAAAATGAGGACCACCCTTGTTGACCAAATTCAAACATATTGCCGCCAGCGGCAAAAAAACCTTGAAGTGCTCTTGAGCCCTGGCTTGAGAGCATTCCAGGGAAATAGACAAGTGTTTCAAGTTCTTCCCACATCTCAACCACTTTTTCTTCAGGCAGCAATCGTACAGCACAAGGAACAGTCGAAAGACATGTTTCTAACAAATCTAAAAAATCTGTTGTAATATGATCAAAATTTGGAAGCATGACACCAACTTCGGGAACAGAAGGGGCACATGTAAAAGAACTGCCCATACTGCCACCAACTCCCATGCTATTCAAAGCAATCAGTGGAGGTATCCCTTTAGATGAATAGATAGGATGCACAAACTCAAAAACAGTTGGTGAAAGCGCGTATGCTCTCTCTACAAGAGAAAGCGTTTCTTTTGATTCAAAGATTAAAAAAGAAGGGAGCTCAAGAGGAAGTCGTGCTGCCGCTCTTTGTAGGTCTGCAGCCAACAATTCATTATGAAAACGAAGAAGGTGGAGTGAGCCAACACTTGACGCTTTGACCTCTTCAAACGTTTTATATCCTGAGTATTCAAAAAATTCTCTTGATTCTGTTGGACTGAGCGGTTTCTCATCCATCCATCGTTCCGAATAACGGCCAAGAATCACACCAATCGTTGCATTTTGCACATGGGGATAGACTGTTTTTGTAAAATGCTCAACACTTTGTTCGATGAGAGGTTGGTAGAGAACATCACGAACCTCTTTCAACGTATCATCAAATACAAGCTCCCAAACAATATTGATCCCCTTTTGGGCGTAGTTGAGCGCCTTTTCAATAGAATGTTCCCAGTGAAAGTTACTTTTCTTTCCAGCAGGGAGTGGAATCAAAACAGTATTTGCTGAGTCAGGAAGTGGTTCTAAATTTGAAATCGATGGATAGAGTTTAGTTCCATTTACTTTGAGTGAAGTTGGAGTTATTTCGACGAACATAGCGCGGGTACTCTTTTGTATTGGAGGTGAATGATATCAAGTCCCTTTGAACGCCACAGCTTTTCAAACCAGGACTGACCATACTCATGGTTTTCAGGAAAAAACTCATCAGCCTCTAGGTGGGCAACATGTGTAATTTCTTGCATGACTTCCCTCATCTGCGAAGCATACGTCGCATCGTCAGTCACTAAATGAAGTGGAGCATCAACCTTGAGTGTATCCATTAGATGGTGCATAAATGGCTGCTTAACAATTCTGTGCTTCGCATGCCTATCTTTTGGCCATGGATCAGGGAAATTTATATAGCACACATCAACACTCTCTTTTGGAAGATAGTACTGCGCAAACGGCTCTCCGAATCCAGACACGACAAACAAGTTATCCAACGAGCTGTTCACTTTTTTTGAGTAGATTTTGCGCACTCGCTCAAAATCTTTTTCAACTCCTATCCAGTTGACTTCTGGATATTTCTCAGCTTGTTCGCAAATCCACAATCCGTTGCCACTACAGTATTCTACGTGTACGGGATGGTCGTTTTCAAATAACTCTGCAAATGAGGGAAGAGTAAACTCATCGTGCTTTTCGTAGTGCCGGGGCACAAACAAAATTCCATCCCCTAAATGAGGCTGACGGCTTTGAAAAGAATAAGGGTGTTTTAAATCTTTAGGCTTCATGGGCAAGAAGAATACACGAATCTGAAAAAAAATAACACCCCCAATTGACAGAAAGTCAGAAAATAGAGTATGTTAATCTCGTTTTTAGCCCAGATGGTGGAATTGGTAGACACGCCAGATTTAGGTTCTGGTGCCGAGAGGTGTGGAGGTTCGAGTCCTCTTCTGGGCAAATTCCCTTTAATTCATCCAGACACAGCAATTTTCAAAAAACAATTTCCCGAGAAGCTATACATTTTATTTTATTGATTTACTTCGATGAAATAACTAGTCAATGTGTAGTGCCACTTATTTTATTGGCGTTGCTTTGACTACGTTAATAGGGTTATCAAGGAGTATCCCGTTCGGAATAACAGTCACTCCCTCCTCTACTTCAATTTTTGTCATGAATGCATTCATCTCAATAACTTTGCCCTTAACCCCTTTTACTTCAATGACGTCCCCTAAGCGAAAAGGTCTTTGAAAAAGAACGAGAACTCCACTCGCAACATTTGAGAGGGATTTTTGAAGAGAAATGATAAGAGCTGCAAACGCAGCACTAAAAACAGTTAAGAAGGATGTTGTATAGAAACCAGACATGTTTATTGCAGATATGATCGCTGCAACAAACACCATCCAAAAGACAATATGACTTATGAAAATAAACAGCGTTTTGTCACCTTTGATAGGCTTGGTTACGCGCTGCAATCCCACCCTCGAAATAAAGGCAAGTACATATCCCATTACCAAAACAATACACGCTTGGACTAGACGAAAAATAAGAGATACATGTTCACTATTCATATTCGTATATATTGCAACACGACAAGGTTTTGATGAAAGAGTTTCCAGAAAATTTTTCGTTTTCAACAAAAATACAAGTCCTCATCGATCATATAAACTATGGAAATCATGTAGCCCATGATAAAATGGTCACTCTTCTTCAGGAGGCCCGAATACGGTATTTACAAACAAAAGGAATCTCAGAGCAGGGGCTCATTGTTACAGAGCTTGTAGTTGAGTACCTCAAGGAAGGATTCCACGGAGATATCCTACAAATTGATGTGACACATCAAAAGAAGGGTCCTTGTAGTGCCGTCCTTTATTACCTTGTTACGAGAGATGGGACTCCCATTTCAAAAGCCTCTACTAAAATTGCATTCTACGATTACTCAAAGAGAAAAATTATTCGAGGTGAGCTATGAGATCTCTCCTATTCATACTGTTCCCTCTCTATTGCTTTACAGCAGGAAAAGTGTTTGACTGTTTTCTTTTTTATAATGAGCTCGAAATTCTCGAGCTCAGACTGAATGAGCTTGACCCATACGTCGATTTTTTTGTTCTAGCTGAAGCTGAAGAGACATTCAGAGGAAACAAAAAGCCGATGATATTTCACGAAAACAGAAAGAGATTTTCAAAGTTTCTCCCAAAGATAAAATACGTACCAATTCGTGGACACATTGAGGCGGAGAAACCATTTGATAGAGAGCAAATGCAGCGAGACCATCTGGCATATGGCATTATGGATGCCAATGAGAATGACATAATACTCCTTTCAGATGTAGATGAGATTCCGAGAGGTCCGAGTATTCGAAGGATGGCTCTCCCCGTCTTAAAGAGAAAAGCGGAGTACCTCGGCGCTGTAATGACAGAGTACCAGTTTTTCATGAATCGTTTTACACGCTATTTTCTTGGAACAATGCTGACTACCCGACATTTTATGAACACACATACGTTTGCACAGTTAAGAGCACTGAGACCACACACAAGGCAAATAAACAATGCAGGCTGGCACTTCACTTCCCTCGGGGGCCTCGATCGGTACATTGAAAAGCTTGCTGCATATTCACTTGTAGAAAGGGATACCCCTGAAGAGAGGCATCCCGAGCATTTTAAGGCCCTTGTAAACAAGGGTCCTTTCGTAGATATTGATGAGACGTTTCCACAGTTTGTTCAAGACAACACAGCATACTATCGATCAATAGGATTTATCAAAGAGTGAGTAAACCTTTCTTCTAAAGTTGCTATGTATGTTTGAAATGTATCTGATTCAAGAAGTGCCGGGAACTCACGAGACCACTCAGCTACAGTTTCCTTCGTTGCTCCAAACATTCCAAAACCAAATTGTCGCAATCTATAGACTATTGAAAACGGTGACATACCGTAATACTGACACACGATTCGGTGCCATGTTCTCAAGGTATGATGAGGGACACCGGTATATTCTTCTGCTTCTATTACTTTAGAAAAGTGTCGCTTTACTTTTTCTTTGTCAATCTCTTCATAGTATGTGTGGTCTTCAAGAAGCATCAAAAGCAGGTCTCTCTGCTCAGTCGGAACCGATGAAAGTTCATTATACACATCGTATGAAGCAATTATCTCATTGCGAATCCGTGAGAAATAATAGTGGAAAAGCCTTCCCTTTTCAAACGGGGTCTCTGCAGAAACGACTTGATCGTATGAAATACTCATCGGGTCAGGCTCTTTTGGCATTCGAATGTTTAAGTATCGTATATCAGGAAATACAACACCCAAGACAAACGCTGACTTTTCCTCAGAAGAGTATTCAGAATGGTGATGATCCATCCACTTCTCCGCAAAATACACGTAGGTAACTGGAGTAGCTTGCAGCCATATCGGCAGTAAGGTAAGAAAAAATAATCTGTATAGTATAGTCATATATATCCCTATATTTACAAAATGGGTGCATACGTTAAAGACATGGATGATGCTTCAACAAAAAGGGGCGCAGTCGCCCCAAAATATTTTCCCTAAAACCCTATGTACCTTTGTAAATACAATAAAAAAGTGAAGCGATCTTATCGAACGCATTCTTTTAGGTAAAGACTTCAGGCGTTACGTGGATACACACAACACCTGAAAGAGAAACTATTGCTCGTATGACTTTGACAACACTTCATAGAGGTTTTCCGATAGCCCTTTTGTATCAAGCATTCGTCTGAGGTGAATTTCCATTTGTTTTTTTCGACCTGCATCCAATTTTCCATACATCTTAAATCCTCCTGCAACTCGTGCTGCAGCTGCTGGATTAATTGTATCTAGTTTGAGAAGCATGTCAGCCATAAATTCATACCCGGAACCATCTTCCTTGTGAAAGTGCGGATAATTCTGAGAGAACATTCCAAGAAGTGATCTATTCATATTAGGAATAGTCATATCAAAATGAGGATCCTCTACAACTGCTTTTACTGTGTCGAGAGTAGACGAGAGAGAAGAAGCCGCAACAGCTATAAGGTACTTATTAAAGGTCAAAAGATCGTCTTTTGCAAAGGAATAGAAATCTGAAAAAACCTCATCTTTTTCATCACCTTCCATATGCGTGATTTGCATGAGAGCACCATACCGATCTGTCATGTTTTGCGCAGAATTATAGTGTGCACTCACCGTTTTAATATCACCTAAACGCCGAATAAGCGAGAGGAGGTATAGCTTCAGTTTTCTTTTTCCAACTTGCTCAAGATTTGGTTCATATGGAGCGTCAATCTGAATAGACGTGTACAGAGAACGAATCGTGTCTTGGTAGGTTGTAGCAATATAGTGAAGGAGCGCTTCACGCACTTCATGGATTGCATCAAAATCCACAGTTTCAAACTCCAAAGCGATCTCTGTCTCAGAAGGCAATGAAAGAGCAAAGGCTTTATACGCATTGTCATGTCTTTCATCTTCTAAAAGAGCTCCAAACGCACGGGTAAAGGCTTCACCTGCTATCTCTCTTCCTTCACGCTGATTAGTATTGATAGCTTCTCTCATTCTTCGCATTGCCAATTTTTGACCAGCTTCCCATTTTGCATAGCTATCAACTTCATGTGCCATGATATGTGCAAGATCCGACTCTTGCAGATCGTCATGCATGATAACAGGTGCTGAGAAATTTCTATTTAATGAAAAAACCGGTGGCTCAATAATATTCTCAAAAGAAAATGTGTGTTCTTGGTCAGTTAATTCGAGCACTTCTTCTCTCAGAATCTCCCCTTTTGGACCAATAAGAGCCATTGAGAAAGGCATATGGAATGGCTCTTGTTCACGCTCATTCAATTTCTGCTGACGAACAATCAGATACGCTGTTCCAGTTGGCTCATCGTACTGTGTTTTCACTTCTAACAGTGGCGTGCCTTTTTGATGATACCATCTTCTAAATTGCCCGAGGTCTCTTCCCGAAGCGACTTCCATTGCATGAATAAAATCCTCAGTTGTGACTGCCTGACCATCGTAGAGGGAGAAGTAGGTGTCCATTCCTTTTCGAAATCCTTCTTTCCCAAGGAGCGTATGAATCATTCGAATCACTTCAGCACCTTTGTCATACACCGTTGCTGTGTAAAAATTATTAATCTCGATGTATGAGTCAGGTTTAATCGGATGAGATGTTGGTCCTGCATCTTCTGGAAATTGTCTGTTTCTTAAATCGAGAACGTCTTCAATTCTTTTCACGCCACGCGAATTCATATCAGAGGAAAACTCTTGATCTCTAAAGACCGTTAAACCTTCTTTGAGAGTTAACTGAAACCAATCTCGACATGTTATTCGATCTCCAGTCCAATTGTGGAAATACTCATGTGCAACCACCCCTTCCACTCGAAGGAAGTTAGCATCTGTCTCTGTTTGCGGATCTGCGAGAACACACGAAGTGTTAAAAATATTCAGCCCCTTATTTTCCATTGCACCGGCATTGAATGAATCAACAGCGACAATCATAAAAACATCGAGATCGTACTCAAGGCCAAAAACATCCTCATCCCACTTCATAGATTTTTTAAGAGATTCCATCGCATAGGATAACCGTGGGAGATATTTATTCTCTGAATAGATACGAAGAGGAATAACTCGGCCAGACGACGTTGTAAACGTATCTTCAATGTATTCAAGATTTCCACCGACGAGAGCAAAAAGGTATGCAGGTTTTGGAAACGGATCTTCCCATACGGCATAGTGTTTTCCATCAGATGCATCTCCAGAATCAATACAGTTCCCATTCGATAAGAGTACCGGATAGAGAGATTTATCCCCGATAATCTTAGTCGTAAACTTTGCCATGACATCCGGTCTATCAAGGTAATAGGTAATACGGCGAAACCCTTCCGGTTCGTTTTGCGTGCAAAACATCCCACTGGACATATACAGTCCTTCGAGCCGAGAGTTTGCACTTGGGTTTAATGTGTTCACAATTTCAAGACTACACTCTGGAGGAAGATTATGTATGGTGAGTTCTTTTTCATTGACTTCATAAGATGCTTTTTCACCATTAATTGTTACGGAATGTAACTCAATATCTTCTCCATGAAGTACTAAAGAGGTTGCTCCACTCAGCTGATTGACAAGCTGCATCGTATTCGTGACTTTCGTATTCTTTTCATCGAGGTCAAACGTAAGATGAACATCTGTCACTGTAAAATCAGGTTTTCGGTAGTCTTTTAAAAATGTGGTTTTGTAACTCATGATACTCCGAATACTTTGTATGAATGCTTTTGTTTTCTCTATTACTAATGAATGTCCCGCAATAAATGGATGCCGCGCACGGACAACTTCATGTGTATGAGGTGTATTTAGCTTTGTTTCCTCAACCAATACCTTACCATCATGTGGACCTTTAAGAAAAGGGTTCCATCCTTTTGATCCAGCAATGACAAGTACAGGGTATCCTTCTGGATAGTGCCCAAGTTGTACAAGATGACTCTCTGAGAGGCACTGCAATTGTTTTCCAGACTTTGTTCCTAAAATGAAGCGAGATGGAGGAAAGGAGCGAAGTTTTCTTGCAAATGCAGATCCTCGGTTTGGCGGGGCAATAAGAGTTGAGGTGCCTGAAAACCCACGTCCTTGAAAAGGCTGTGTATCCATGGCTGCTCGAAGAACGAGCGCTCCCATTGAATGGGTGACAAAATGAAGTGGTTCTTCTTGATGCCGTTGAGAGGTGTTCTCGACATATGCAGCAAGTGTTTTACCATGTTCTTCAATAGTTTTTGATCTTGAGGAATAATCGAATAGATAGACAGTATGGCCAGATTTTGTCAGTTCTTTTTGCATTCTACTGAAGGAGCGAGATGTACGAAGAAATCCGTGGACGCAGATGACTACATCTGCTGATACACATGTGTGTAGGACAAGCACTATAAGATAGAAAAAATATTTATACATATGTAGAATATACAAATCGAAAGTATAAAAAAAAAGTGGTATTTTGACTTATTTCATTGCGTTTTTCGTTCTTTGTTCATCTGCACTCAACGCACATTTCTTTATTCATTTGGATGTTAATCGAACGATTATTTCAAAAGATTGCACACAATCTTACTCAACTGAAGATTTTGTGAATCTATGCCTCGCCAAAGAAGTCAAAAAGTGCTGGAATTCATCTCTTTCTGAACCAATTGACTTTTACACCTACGTGTATACACATCTTCTTCCCGGGTCGAGAAAAAACCGTGAACTTCGAAAAAAAAGAAGAGATGTCATTCACAATTTTATGCACCTCTTTTCAAAGCAGTTTCCGAGTGAATCTCGTCGTCTTCAAAAGCGATACAACGAATCAATTTGTGCTGTTGAAAAAAACGACTCTGCACTCTTTCCTTCGTTTTATGAACTCGTAGACCATCTTTCAGGACACAATGATTCGTTCACTATTTTTTTTCGTACATTCGGAAATGATTTAGATTGGGTTACACAACAAGTGAAATCCAGGTATCCTGAAGCTAGAATTCCAATGGTTCTTTCAAAAAGCGGTTGTTTTATTCATGAAGGGAAAGAAATAACTCTCAGAGAGCTGTATACTCTTGGAATGAAACATACATTTGTCGCAGTTCAGGATGATTTCTCCTATTGGAATAGTCACAACGAAAAGTCCTCCTTTGGCAAAATCATGCCAATAGATGAAACGCATACCTGTTTGTTTTTCGATGACAATATCGATGAGGCGAATGAGCAAACAAATATAGTCTATCCGGTTGATATACATACGAGCACTCCATGCTCTCTTTTCGAGCACATACATAACGGTTCTATTGTGCGTGTAAATACACTTGATGCACTTATGAATGAGCGTTTTTTTATTGAAAAATTACATATAGCCAGTAATTAAAAATAAATATATATAGTCGTACAGGGTACAATTGGGGAACTGTGCGGTGATTCGAAAGATATTTCTTCCTCTCATTGCTGCGATGGGAGTTTTTTTTGCTATTACAATGGTTGTTATTGGTCGTGAAAAGCCACCTGAACCCCCTATCGAGTTTCCCCCTCCAACTCCACCTTATACAAGTTTTATTGCCGGTGCCGGTGTTGTTGAAGCGAGCAGTGAAAACATTGAAATAGGCGCTCCTTTTCCAGAAATTGTATCCAGAGTATTTGTTCATTCAGGAGTGTACGTCAAACCTGGTGCCCCTCTTTTTTCACTCGACACCTCTCAACTTCAAAAGAAGAAAAAGGAAAACGAAGATGCACTATTGAAAGCCATGAATGAGTATACAAAAATGCTGCATGAACCCCGCAGAGAGGAAGTTCCTCCTGCAGTGGCTGCAATGGAAGCGGCAAAAGCTGAATACGAAAATGCGCTAGACCAATATAAAATTATCGCCTCAATTGCAGACTCAAGAGCTCTTTCTAAAAGCATTCGAGACGAAAAAAGAAACGCTCTTGCGGCAGCCAAAGCTCGTTTTGATGAAGCAAAAGGAAATCTAACTTTATTGCAATCCGGAGCATGGGTGCGTGATCTGGAAATTCAAAAAGCAGCAGTCACTGAAGCAGAATCAAGGCTTGAATCAACACAAAACGAAATACGCCGTTCTACCATTCGAGCACCATTTGAAGGCCGGATTCTCCAAATGAACGCACGTGTAGGCGAACTTACTTCAGAGATAACCAAATCAAAGCCTCTTCTTATTTTTGGCGTAACAAATCCCCTATATATTCGTGTTGATATAGATCAGGATGAGGCATGGAGATTTGAACCAAATACAAAAGCAACAGCATTTGTTCGCGGAAATAGTAAGATATCAATCCCACTCGAATACGTTCGTACCGAACCTCTTGTTATCCCCAAAAAATCATATACTGGTGATTCATTTGAGCGAATTGATACGCGAGTACTTCAAGCAGTGTATAAATTTAATCCAAAAAAGTATCCCGTCTATGTTGGACTCATCATGGATGTATATATTGAGGCAAAACCAATCAGATGAAAAAATCGATTTCACTTTTGATCCTTTTTCTTTCATCTTGCAGTGTTGGCCCAAAATACACACAGCCAACAATTGAGACTGCAGCCCATTTTATTAATGATCCCATATCAAGTGGTAGTATTGACCTCTCAAAGTGGTGGCAACAATTTAATGATGAAGAATTGTCAACGCTCATTAAAGAAGGATGCCTACATAATTTTGATATGAGAGTCTCTCTTGAACGAGTTTTTCGAGCTCGAGCGCTCTATGTGCAGGACAGGGGTGATTTCTTTCCAACCGTCGATGCAGTTGGTGCTGTGAAACGGGAGCGCTTTTCCCAGGAACTTTTTGATTCACCTTTTCTTGGTCCCCCTGTGCAAAGTTTCTACCAACTTGGATTTGATGCTTCATGGGAAATAGACCTCTTTGGAAAAGTGAAAAACAGTGTCGCTGCAGCGAAAGCTGAAATAGGTTCAGCCCAAGAGGATTTGCGCGACACATACATCACAGCAACTGCTGAGATTGCTAAAACGTATTTCGAATTCAGAGCTCTTCAGCATCAGGTTTTCAATGTAAAAAAACAAATCGAGCTCTTTAAGACAGAAGCGTCCCTTCAAGAAGAGCTTTATGCATCCGGATACATTAATAGAGCACAGCTTGAGACAACTTTTGGCGCTTTAGCAACTCTTCGCTCAGAGCTTCCGGTTCTTGAAAAAGATCTAAATCAATCGTTGTATGCTCTCGCTATTTTGGTTGGAAAAAGGCCTGACGAACTCCTCTATCTTCTGAATACATCTTCACCGCTTCCTTCTGTAAAAGATCCTATACCTACAATGCTTCCGTCCGAGCTCCTGCAAAGAAGACCGGATGTGAGACAGGCAGAAAGAAATCTTGCTGCTGCAACGGCTCGTATTGGTGTTGCTGTTGCAGACCTTTTTCCAAGAGTTTCTCTTACCGGCTCCTTTCACCAAGAGTCCAGCGAGTCGTCGGAGCTCTTCAATACACAGGCCAAAGCATGGAATATTGGGCCGAGCGTCCGCTGGCCAGTATTAACATTTGGCAGAGTCCGCGCAAATATCAAGGTCAAGACGTTTGAACAAAAAGAAGCAATGGATTTGTATGAGAAAGCTGTATTTTCTGCGCTTCAAGATGTTGAGAGTTCATTAACCGGATACCAAAATGCTGAGCAAACAGCTGCATTTCAAGCGCAGGCCGTTTTGGCAATAGAGCAAAAACTTTCTCTCATAAACGCACAGTATGATGCAGGGTATATCTCATATATTGAACTGCTTGAAATACGCCGCTCCTCTCTTGAAGAAGAGCGGAAGCTCCTTGAGGCCGTTCAACGTAAGTTAACAGGTCTCGTCACATTGTATAAAGCGCTTGGAGGTGATTGGGAATGCTCCTCTATGCCATAAAAATGCTGATGGGAGATAGAGCAAAATACATCGGGATTATAATAGGTCTTTCATTTGCTTCTTTTATCATTGTACAACAAGCTTCCATCTTTGCGGGACTTATGTCGCGAACATACGGTCTGATAACAGATACAAGACAGCCGAATATCTGGGTTGTGGACAAGCAGCTACAAGAGATTAATGATGCTAAGCCCCTAAAGACAACACAAATCTACAGAGTCCGAAGTATCGACGGAGTTAAATGGGCTGTTCCTTTTTACAAGGGAGTCATCAAGGCAAAACTCAAAAATGGAAATTACCAGTCATGTGTTTTTTTAGGAATTGACGACGCAACCCTTATTGGAGGACCTCCAAGAATGATTGAGGGGTCCTTAACTGATTTACGAACACCCGATGCAGTAATAGTAAACGACGTGGGTGCATCCAAACAATTATCTATAGACGATACTCCCTTACAAGTTGGAGATCAATTAGAACTGAATGACAACAGAGCAGTTGTCGTTGGAAAATGTAGAGTCACAAGAACCTTCCAAACGCAACCTGTTATCTATACAACGTTTAATCGAGCAATCACTTTTGCCCCACAAGAGAGAAAAGTGCTATCTTTTGTCCTTGCCCACTCTGAAGATGGACTGGATCCAAAAGACGTCTGCCGACGCATTGAACAAGTGACCGGTTTAGCGGCTTATACACAAGATGAATTTATCAAATTAACCATTGACTACTACATGAAAAAAACGGGCATTCCGCTCAATTTTGGTGTAGCAGTTCTCTTGGGCTTTATTATCGGCACTGTGATTTCTGGACAAACCTTCTATAATTTCACTTTAGATAACCTCAGATATTTAGGGACGTTTAAAGCAATGGGCGTCACAAATGCAACCCTGACAAAAATGACTCTTCTTCAGGCCATCATTGTAGGTGGAATTGGATGGGGAATAGGTATCGGTGCTGCATCCCTTTTTGGGTTTTATACACTGAATACAGAGCTCTCCTTTCTACTCCCATGGCAGCTCTTTCTGTTGAGTGGCGCTACTATGTTTTTTATCTGCATGTTTGCAGCACTTATAAGTCTTTGGAAGGTATTTAAGCTTGATCCTGCAATTGTATTTAGGAGTTAAAGAATGACAGCTGTTTCTTGCAAAGGAGTGACAAAAACATTCGGAGAAGGATCTGCTGCAGTACAAGCACTTCGTGGCGTTGACCTAGAGGTAAAAGAGGGAGAGCTTCTTCTTATTGTTGGACCCTCAGGCTCTGGAAAAACAACCCTAATCTCCATAATAGCTGGAATTTTGCATCATGATGGTGGAGAGTGTACATTGCTTGGAGAAGATATTCACGGAATGCACAACGGACAAAAAGGTGCATTTCGCGGAAAAAACATTGGTTTTGTTTTTCAAGCTTTTAACCTTATTCCAATGCTCACGGCAGCAGAAAATGTCTCAATCCCCCTTTTACTGAATGGTGTCTCACGCCACGATGCACTGAAAAAAGCTGAGGGTTTTTTGGAAAATTTCGGAATGAAAGATAAAATTAATGCCTATCCATCAGAGCTATCCGGTGGTCAACAACAAAGAGTTGCTGTTGCTCGTGCATGTATTCACGACCCTAAAATTATTGTTTGTGATGAACCAACAAGCGCACTCGACGCAGAAACCGGATCACATGTCATGGAAGTACTCCGAGAGTACGTTTTGAAAGATAATAGAGCTCTTATTGTCGTAACACACGATTCACGAATCTTTTCCTACGGAGACAGGATCGTCCACGTAGAAGACGGCGTCATTAAGGAGGGGTAAAGGAGCACTTTTCTTCTCATACTCTTTTTCATACTCTGAAACAACGTTTGCATACTCTTTTTTTCTTGCGAAAAACCAATATCCACATCCTTTCAAAAGCTTGGGATAGCCAAAAATTTCGACAATGGGCCAATCACGACAGATAATTGGCCGCGTTGAATACTCTGCACAAGATCCATCCTCCTGAAGGTTTTTACACCCAAGCAGATAGTACTCATACTTTCCACTTTTATAGAATGTGTTACTTCGAGGAAAAAAATTGTGTACTTGGAACATCCAGAATCTTTGAAACCATTCAAACGGACCTTTTCTTTTGCGCATGGTGATCGCATAGCAGCAATTCCCTCTTTTTTTGCAAGATCCAATCCTTTGAAAAGGAGGCTTTACTATAAAACGAGCTATCTTTTTTGCTCCTTGGTCTAGGAAGACAAATGGTAAAAGAACCAATCGGACTGATTTTGCAATAAAACGAGGAAGCCATTTGTGTGGATACGAGACGGGTGGCTCAGGTGGAGAAGAGCGATACCCTATTTCTTCGGTGATTTCAGCTAAGGTTTTGTTTAATAATGAATCCTTGGTACCCATTTTTTGACGCCAACAGTTGTACGATTTCTTGTTTATCTTTTAAAAATGCATCACACGCTCTTTTTACACCAGGATATGCATTCAAATTTTCATGAAACGATGGATCACAGTAATCATCAATGATAATAATCCCACCTGCAACCATCCGTGGATAGACCGCTTCAAGTGATGCAAAAACTGAAGAATAGAAGTCACCATCCACATGAGCAAACACGATTTTTTCTGGAAGCATATGTGGCAGTGTTTCAGAAAACCACCCAGGACAAATTATAGGAAGCTTTGTTTTGAAAAGAGAAAAATTTCCTTTGAGATCCTCAATAGATGTTGTAAACCACCCCTTCCCAATTTTTTTATTGTCTTTTTTGATTCGCATGCTTGCTTCTGGTCCAACCTCATCAAATATTGATTTCTCAGGAAGGCCCTCGAATGAATCATACACAAACAACGTTGCAGTTGATGTATGAGCCTCAATTGTCTTTTGCAAAAGAATACTCGTCAGTCCTCTATAACATCCAAGCTCAACGACATCACCCGGAAGTGACAAGACAGAGGAAAGCGCATAATAAAGGTTCAACGCTTCATCAACATCCATCATTGAACGATTCTTTAAAGCGATCTGGCGCACAAAAAAATTATCTAGAAGGGGCATTTTTCTCTTTGACCTTACACCGAAAAGGAAAGAGTATAGACCAAAGCAGAATTACTGCCGGTAAAATTTCTAAGCGACCTATCCACATGAGAATAATATACACAGACTTTCCGTATGTAGAAAAGTCAGCACTCATAACATTTGTCGCGAGCCCGGCATTACTCATTGCGCTGAATACCTCAAAAAATGCATCAAGCGCTTTTTTTTCCGGAACTGCAATGAGCATGAAAAACCATCCTAAAAAAGTAGAAACCATCCACATAGTCAAAAGAATGCCTGCTGCATACAGCCGTTCTGCACGAGGGCCCATTGGAAGACCGAATCGCTCTGCTTTTGGGGCTGTTTTTCGTGATTGTACAGCAGTAATAAATCGTTCTCTCTCCTCAGTCATAGACCGCATCCGGGCGTAAACCCCTTCGAGAAGGTCATAAAAACGCTGTATTTTTATTCCACCAGCAGTTGATCCAGCACACCCACCAATCAGCATTGCAAAAATAAGAATGAGTTTTGTGTTTGGTACATAGGCAGCAATCGGTGACGCAGAATAGCCACACGTTGTAATCGCTGATACAAAGTTAAAGAATATATCGAGTGCAGGGAGTGTATACATTCCAAAAAACTCAAGAAGAAAAGACCCCAAACACCCAGTAACAATACATAAAATAAATATAAATTGCTGCTGATCAGATAAGAGTAAAGAAAACTTTCTTTCTTGAATCACCTTGTAGTGGATGGCAAAACTAATTGCGCCAATGAGCATAAGTAGAATGCCAATCCATTTAATACTTGCATTATACGTGGCAAAACTTGAGGAGAGAAGCGTAAATCCGCCCGTTGATACAGACGTCATTGAGTGATTAATAGCCTCCCAAAACGGCATCCCTGCAAAGTAATAAGCTATAATTCCAATACATGTATAGAACGCATAAATCTTCGCTATAATCTTTGCTGTTTCACGTACATTTTCACCGATAGAGTCATTCCGTGCTTCGGAATAATAGAGTCTAAATTGACCACTTCCAGGTTGTGTCATTGACAAAACAAAAACAATGAGCCCTGTTCCGCCAATCCAACAACAAAACGACCTCCAAAATTGAAATGATTTAGGAAAGGATTGCGGGTCATCGATGACGCTCATTCCTGTTGAAGTGAATGCAGAAAATGATTCGAAAAGAACATTTGGAAGTTGTGACATATAGAGAATCGAGCTCTCAAATTCCCCACGAGAAATTCCACCAACAACAAGCCCGTAGTAGGGTATCGAGCCGATAACAGGAATGACAATCCATGCGAGTGCCGCAATAATCATTGCATCCCATAAATGACACATCCGAGGAGAATAAAAAACTCTGTACAGAAGTTGTCCAATGATAAGTGAGATACATGTCGTGCAAAGAAGAGGAATGAGAGCAAAGAACTCTTCAAAAAGAAGGGCTATTGGAATGACACATAAAGCCATTATTCCCGGAAGATGGATCAATACTCCAAGATAGCCTAGAATGGTTTTTGAATGAATGGTGGCATCAAGCGTCTTTTTCACCAGTACTAATCCTTCACTTTGTACCCTTCCAAAAAATCCAACAAAGAGAAAAGAGTCATAAAACTTTTTGGAAGTCCTTGATCTTTATCTACCATTATCAATACATTTGAGTCTATGAAGGTTTTACCAAGCGTTTTGCTGTGTGCATTTAGTGGAGGACTTGGAGACTCCGCACCCTACTTTTACGTTTTCATCGCACTCATTGGTGCAATAAACATCTGGTTTGTTGGCAAACTCTTATCAACGAGGGATTCGTGATGCACAGAGCTCTGTTACTCCTTCTTCTCCCCTTTGCCCCTCTTTTATCAGAAAGCTTACCTGACAGTACAGGAGCGTATACACCATGGTACACAGGAACATTGCAAGCGAGTGCATCTCAGAACGCAGCTCCCGGACAACTTGTCATTCAACCGTATTTTGATACGCTGTATCGCTATGGATCGTATGATGATCGATGGAAATACCACCCGCTTGAAATAAAGGAATGGGGGTTTGTCAACACTCTCTATGTTCAATGGGGACTGACAGACCGTCTTGATTTTAGCATCACACCTGAAATGATAACCAGCTTTCAAAATGGAACGTCCGAAACGCTGTTTTCAGATCTCAATACGCAGCTTGGTATCCAAATACTTCAACAACTCCCTGGCACATGGGTCCCAGATGTTCGCTTTATTCTCCAAGTTGAATGGCCCACAGGGAAGTTTGATAATGGAGAACTACCACGACTTGCAACAGACTTTAGCGGTCTTGGAGCGTTTCAAGTTGGAGGTATTATAGCGATAGGTAAAACATTCTATACCTATCCGGAACACCCTTTTCGACTTAACTTCAATCTTGGGTACACAGGTCTATCCGATGTCACAATCAAAGGGATCAGCGTCTATGGCGGCGATCCATTTACATTTGGCGTTATGCACCCCGGTACAGCCTTCTTTATGTATCTTACAGGAGAAGTGAGCATTACACAAAGGCTGGCACTTGCAGTTGAAACCTTCTTTGAATACAAAGGGCAGAACAGATTTGAAGGGATAAATATATTCAATCCATTTGAAAATGTTGAGCGTTTCTCCCTTAACATTGTGCCTCAAGTTGAATACAGCTGGACTGCAAACATGGGTGTTGTAGGGGGAGTTACTTATCAATTTACAGGGTATAACAGTGTCGCGCTTGTTGGCTTGCTTCTTTCTTTTGTTTACACTTACTAGTCCCCTTTTTCTTACAGGCAGTGTAAACCAAAAACACGACAAGCAAATATGGGCATCCACAGGAGTCGCTGGAAACTTTACCGAAAAACTCAGCATGAATTTCACTGAAGAGCTCCGATGGGGCAATGACTGCGGAAAACTCTATTTTCAGCTCACTCAACTTACCTTTGCATATGACCTTACACACTACCTTGAACTCTCAGGTGGTTTCAGAAATGTTTCTCGATTACGCAATTCCAGATCGGGAACATGGTTTCATGCATATTCTGCTCTTGCGAGAGCGACATTCTTTTTTCAAAGAAACGGTTGGACACTTTCTTCAAGAAACTGGATTCAAAAAGAGTGGGTTCCCTCCTCTTTTATTTCAGATTTTTGGCTCTACAGGAATAAGATTGTATTGCAGACACCTGTACATCTTATAACGAAAAAAATGCCTTTCTATATTTATGATGAAGTGTTTTTTGTTCAAGGAAGAGGATTTTCGCAGAATAGGTTTGCAGGCGGTGTCGCACTCAACTGGACCCCACATACAACAGGCTATATAGAAGGAATGTATAGACGACTCAAAACATTGAGAGGATGGGTGCCAGAAACAGTTTTTAATTTGAGTTTATCCTTTCAGTTTTAAAAAAATTTTTCTATATAAAAGAAATAATGTGCAACCAATAGAGGCTGGAAGGTGTATATGGCTACTATCGAAGATCGCATAGAAAATTTTTTTGTACTCGCAACGTTGTACGACTCAGAAAAAGACTGCCTAAAGCCAAAAGCAACATCCCATGGGATTGACACGCTCCAAAAATGGAAAGAACAAATGGATACAGATCTCGATTGGCTCCATGAGAATAGTTTGTATGTACTGATCAACCTAGCAAACCTAAGAAAAAAATGGCCCGCATGCTGTGAAGCACTTGAAGAAATTTTAATATAGAACTTTCAATTAAAGTGCATACAAACAATATAATTAAAATATAAATTTTTCAAATTGCTTTATTATAGTTCCTTTTTATAGGAAAAAAAAGTATCCTCTTGTCAGGAGATATTATGAAAGGTATCAAATGGCAGCAGTACTCTTACCAACGAATATTTCAAATACTTTAAAAACAGCGCGCGAAAACCCCGATTTCGTCGTTGGTTCCTATGGTGAAAAGCTGTACCTCGAAAGATGTATACGGATCACCCCTTTTCAAAAATATATTAATGCCTGCACACTTGTTGACACTGCACTTGCTGCATTAAAAAAATGTGATATACGTTCTTTATCAGCTGATGAGTATACACGGATTGATTCTGAAGTTGCTTTATGCGAGCGATATGCAACACAAGTACTAAAAGGGAAGGCAAAATTATCAGGTGAACAAAAAGAGTATTTACAGGCAAAAGTTTTATCATTGAAACTTGGAGGAAGACTCAAGCCAAAGCACCTAAAAAACACAGAATTTGCAAGGTTTATACAGCAAAACCACCTTCACCACGCATTCCCAAATATCAGGCTTCAAATACATGAAACAGCAGATAAATCCTCCCCGCTCATTCCATATACGAATGATGAAGGTATTCAAAAAGAAATTCCTTGGAATATGTTGCTCAAGAGAGTAAAGGACTCCGGTGATATCGAGTTTCTTGATGAGCGAGGCTATGTCGTTTTTGTTGTTGATGCATCCTTTACTTTGTCACGTGAGTACTCCTTTCATTTTAAAGGTTTTACTCGATACGATCGCTTTACGACACCACATATACTACCGCTCGATGAGCGATTAAAAGATGACGGCAAGCCTGAGTATTGTATTGATATTGTTGTCTCCACATCCCCGACACAAAAGTCAGTCGATGATGTAGGAGGGTGTAGCGGGCAGCACGCATACATAGAAGCTTTTGATCCAAAATACAGATATAGCATGGGAAAGTATGCTCGATTTGATGAGTTAACGGTTTCTCAGCAAGCATGTGTCACTGCAACAAAAAAAGGCGCCATCCACAGCCCCGATGAATACTCATTCATGCCAAAGCGCAGATCCTTAACTACGCGGACGACAGTCAAGGTTTCCAAAGAGCAGTTTGAAAAATTTATGCGTCGAATTGAACATGATAAGAGAGAAGATGCTCCAGCCTTCTCCGTGCTACAAAAAAATTGTACAGCGTATATCTGCACTGTTATGAAAGAAGAGATCGGCTTAGAGCTTGAGGCTGAAATTCCAATTGGCCATTATGTATTTTACTATCTCCCTACAACTATAAAATCACCTTTTAAATGGTTCTACTCAACAATATACCAAAACCTACCAACACCGGTTCGATTTGCTATTTCTCTTGTATCTAAACCAGTGTACAGACTATACTCTTTTTCAATTGGAATCGTAGCGAAACTGTTAAGCATGAATAATCACGTAGATTACCGTGACATCGAAATTTCCTGGACTCAAGTTGTAACAAACCTGTTTTGGGATTCAATTTCGGTTTTTCATCCGACACAGCTTAGACATCATTTGCGAACACGTTTCCGAAGAGGATTTGTTGATACTACAAGGGGCTAACAATGTTGGCCCCTTTTTTTTATGCAAAAAAACCACCTCAAAATAAGAGTTAACGAGGATAGAAGGACGAGGTATGACGACATCTGTAGAGACCTTTAGTAAATGGAGACGAAGACTATGGCCTGTTCATGGGTATGAACTGAAAAAAATCATTCCCCTCTTGTTTCTCAAATTTTTCATCTCTGTGAATTACACTTTTCTCTATGGACTCAAAGATACTGTTGTCGTAACAGACAAACACTCCGGCGCAGAAGTCATTGCAGTTCTGAAGGGATGGATCATACTCCCAATTTCTATTCTTGCCGCGATACTTTACTCAAAGCTCACAAACAAATTTAAGAGCACCACGCTCTTTTACGGCTCTGTTACGCTCTTTTTGAGTTTTGTTGCTCTGTATGCTTTTGTCCTCTATCCAAATAGTGATGCAATAAGCCCCCACAGTTCTGCAGACTGGCTTCTCCAAACGTTCGGAAAAAAACACGCCCACTGGATTGCTATCTATCGGAACTGGGCGCATTCTCTTTTTTACATAACTGCGGAGCTTTGGTCTACAATAGTCATTTTCGTCCTCTACTGGGGATTTACCAATCAAATCAACCGAGTGAGCGAAGCAAAAAGAACCTATACCCTTTTTATTGCAGCCGGAGACATCGGATCTATGATTCCCGGCCCTGTAGTCTATTTCCTCTGTAAATACTACGCAGATATGGGCTTTTTATTTACGCTGCAGGCCGAAACAATGATTATTCTTACCTGCGGTGTCTTTATTCTTGGCCTTTTCTGGTGGTTAAATAAGCATGTTGTTTCAGATCCAAAACTAGTTGATCAAGAGCAAGTACAAAAAGGACTCAAGACCAAAACGAAGCTCTCTCTTTTTGAAAGTGTCAAATACATCATCAGTTCGAAATACCTCTTAAGCATCGCCGTGCTTGTTATTGGATGTGCATTGTCTATCAACCTTGTAGAAGTCACTTGGAAAGCAAACTTGAACCTCTATTCTGCATCACGTGCTGACTACCACAGCTTTATAACAAGTGTTACATCGATACTCGGGTTTGTTGGATTAATTACAGTGATCTTTTTAGGGGGAAACTTCCTCCGTGTATTTGGTTGGCTTTTTAGTGCGCAAATATCACCTATTCTCATTGGAGCAACAGGGCTGATCTTTTTCTTAATGAATATGTATCCTGAAATGCTTACTCCAATTTGCCAGTTTTTTGGCGTCACACCGCTGACGGTCATTGTTTTTTATGGAGCGTTTCAGTTTGTTGCTGCTAAAACGGTAAAGTACTCATTTTTTGACTCTACAAAAGAAATGGTGTTTATTCCTCTTGATCAGGAAGCGAAAACAAAAGGAAAAGCAGCTATTGACGTTGTTGGATCTCGACTGGGGAAATCAGGTTCTAGCTGGCTTCAGTTAGCTCTTATTGAAATTGTGGGAACTGGATCGGTACTCTCAATAACACCTTTCCTCGTGCCATTTATTGTCTTTACGATCGCGAGTTGGATGATGGCTGTGCGATATCTGCACAAGGAATTTACGCTTCAAGAAGCGCAAGTTGCTACTGCATAAAAAAAAGAGGCGTAAAGCCTCTTTTTTTGTTATTACGCCTGTCTTGTCAGATAGGTAACTTTCATTGATTCAGGTGAGAAAAATTCATCAACGACTTTTTTTGCTTCGTCAATATCAAATGTCATACACGAAAAAATATCAAGATATGCAGAACCATCAGCATCAACAAAATGACCCGTTATTGCAGATGTCTCAATAAGCTGTACAAGTGAAAAACCAGCAGCATTAGGATCGTGTGTTGCAAAATGCTCAACAATAGGCTCTCCGAAAGCTTTCATCTTAATTCTTGCAACCATCTCTTTAGCAAACGCTGCTACATTCTCTTTCGAAGTAATTTTGTCTTTACTGCACGCTCTGCAATCTAAAATCAGGTGATATCCCCAATATTCTTTCATATTTTTCTCCATGTAAAGGTAGATTCGCAAAAAGTATCTAGAGAGAGTGAAAAATAGTCAATAAACTATTGGGGAGGCATACGTATGGATTACTGAGGAAAATCTGCAGAGTGAACACATGTGTCACCGTGAGCATGGGCCACAAAAAAATGAATCATCCCATTTGAATAAATAATTTTTGAAAGAGAGCCTTCCGGGACTTCATCATAGAGTGGTGTTTTGCAGAAAAGGGAAAGTGTGGCCTTTTCAATAGGAAAGGGGTACGTTTCTAAATACGGCCTCATTTCCTTTTTTGAATCGATCTGATGGCGTAGTTTCACAAGTATATCAGAAACAAGCTGCTGGCCACTCTCTAAATCAAGAGGTTTGCAGACGACAAAAGACATAGTGACCCCACTTAAATCATCCCTTTGCAATATGGTGCCAGAAAGTGGATACAGGTCATGCGTATCATACAGCACCTTTCCTGTTGCTCTTAACGCTTCAGACATCATCTCAGGAGGAGAATACCCAAACATGCTTGCAGAAATAAATAATAAGATAATTACTGGCATAGTACACATGGATACAACATATGTTATAATTTCTTCAAGTTTTCCCCATTTCGTTCGATTACTTGATTAAAAAAAAATGTTTATCTATTGCATAAAATAGGAGCTAGGTTATAATCATGAACTTTGGTACCTGGCAGCTGGTATATTTTAATGCGTATTGCCATTTTTGGGGTAACGTGCGGAATTGGGCATGAGCTCATTCGTAAGGCCCTTGAACAGAAACATGACATAACCATAGTATCGAGGGATCCCTCGTGTTTGAGCGCAAGCGGACTCCAACTTTCCGTTGTTAAAGGCTCTACCCAAGATCCATCTTCTCTGAAAGCAGCGCTTCAAGATCAAGATGCTGTTATTTGTGCCCTCACAGACCCGATAGCCATTGATAATATCATTCAAGCAATGTCTTCAATGCGCGTCAAACGGTTTATCGGCGTAATGAATGATACACAGGCAGGCTACAGCAAGTATATCCCGGGCATTTTGACCCGGTTTTTTTATTCTCAAAATTTGACTAAATTAGGGAAGCACTGCCTCGATAAAGGAATTGACTGGACTATTGTACAACCGCCCTCTCTCACGTTTGAGCCCCCAACAGGAAACTATAGACTCTATTTTAATGGTTGTCCGCTTGGGGATAAACGGGTATCAATCACAGACCTAGCCAACTTTATGATTGACGAGCTATCAAACAAAAAATGCAGCGGAAAAATCGTTTCACTCGCATATTAATGCATACGTTGAGCTTCATCTCCTGATATCTAGCAGACATCCTTTGTACCTTCTGTTGAAAGAAACGCTTACAGGTTGATAAAAATAAAAAATTTCCTGATTATGGCAAGCATGACAAGTAACCAATAGTGAGATTCATGCTACTTAATTTTCGGTATGCTGTAGGTTTGCTCTTTTTCATTCCTACACTGGTTATAGCCCTTCCCCCATCAATAAGTCGCCCCTTAAGAGCAAAAAGTGAGCTCCATAAAGAGCGGTATGAATCGTGGCTTTCTGGATCGCTCTTAGCTCCAAATGGGCATAATTTGCGAAGAGGAGAGCTTGAATTAAAACCGTTTCTCTATGCTTCTGATAGTGTTGGTACCTATAGCTACATTTGGCAAAATAGAGCGACAAACGATGTACGGACAGTGAACCCAGTGTTAACAGTCGGCTACGGAATCCTTGACTGGCTTGATGTAGAGCTTACCTTCCAAGGATATTACAAAGAAAATATGCATAAGCATGCATTCCGCAGAGGCGACATTATTGGCGCGCTTGGTTTTCAGTTGTTGACTCAGAAACCAAATACTCCAAAACCAGATATACGCTTTATTTTTATGGAAAATTTTCCATGGGGCTTTTACCAAAGATTAAACCCTGAAAAAGGTGGAGCTGATTCTTCAGGAAGTGGCTCTTGGGAGTCATCTGCACTATTTGTACTGCAAAAAACATTTCATACTGCAAACGTTCATTTTTTCAATGTTGAGCTTTCTCTCGGTTATACACATGCAAACAGAGTTGAAGTGACAAGCTTTAATACCTACGGCGGCGGCTATGGAACAGATGCAACTGTCCATCCAAAGGGAAAATGGACTGGAATGGTTTCTTTAGAGTATTCAATCACACAAAACCTCGCTTTTGCACTCGATATGGTCGGGACTATTATGCAACGAGGAAACGTTGTGGGTGATCTTGGTATTGGACAAAATGGTGAAACAGCAACGTTTAACTTAGATGACAACTATCAGTTTAGTTTTGCTCCGGCACTTCAGTGGAACTTTTCAAAAGGAGTTGGTCTTGTCGGAGGTGTATGGATGTCTCTTTTCGACAAGGAAGACAAAAATTTTGTCTCAGGTGTAATTGGGATGAACATACGTCGATAAATAATCAGCTAGAGTTATATTCGATTTCTTGTCCAGTTAATCGGCTTTGTAAACCATTCGTAAAAGGCGTAAATCTTCCAAAAAATGTAACATTGCCTGTAACCTAAGTGCTCAAAAAACGCTGCTCGAATAACTTTCAACATCGGTTTTATCCCTTTTATTGAAGAAAATGTAACCATTTCCATGCCGATTGCAAACAGTGTCATCATCAAGGTGATGCCCCAAGTTGCTAAGAGAAAAAGGATAAGAAAACTTGAATCAATCACTCCCAGTGAAAACCCTAAAATAATAGCAACCATTGCAATCACTTCAATAAATGGATGCAACAGTTCTCCAAATAACTGATAGGGAAGCGCCACTAAACCAGTCAGACCGTATTTTGGATTTCCAATCAGATTTCTATGTGTATAAAGTGTGTCGATAAGCGCTTTGTGCCAACGAATTCGTTGATTTCCAAGTGTTGACCAACGCCTCGGACCAACGGTCCATGCAATTGGATCCGGTATAAAGTGTGTCGTATTTTTTTTATGCGTATGCCTCATTCGCTTTGTTAAATCGAGAGTAAGCTCAATATCTTCAGCAACAGAATTTGGATTATATCCCCCACACCGTAAAACAGCCTCTCTATCAAATAATCCAAATGCTCCCGAAACAATGACATTCCCTCCTAAAAGATTCCATCCAAGACGACCAAATAAAAATGCTCTGAGGTACTCAACTGACTGAACACTTTCAACCATAGTTTTGGGCATATCAAAATGATCTAACTTCCCAAATTGAAACGAAGAACCATTCACAAGCCGAATAGTTGCCCCCTCCGCAACAATAGAAGGATCCTCTAAAAAAGGACGTATCATTCGAAGAAGCGCATCCTTTTCAATAAGAGTGTCTGCATCCACTGCTAGATAAAGAGGAGTAATTGAACAGTTGATCCCTGCATTCAGCGCATCACCCTTTCCTCCCCGTTCTTTATCAATAACAAAAAGGTCTGTTTGAGAACGTGAATGAAAGACTTGCTTCACAGGTTGCGTGGAGAGTGTATCAGGGAAAATATGAGGTAGCTCAACGAGATCAAACGTCTCAGTTAACTTCTGCATAGTCTTATCTGTCGAACCATCATTTACGATAATTACCTGCTTTACAGGATATGAAAGTGAGAGGAGGGAATGGATAGAATCAAGAATAATCGAGTCTTCATTGTAACAGGGAACAATAATAGAAATTCCAGGAAGAGACTCTGATCGCATCAGCTTTTCATACTTTTCTCTTTTTACATTTTGGAATCTTTTTACAAGCGCCACAAATGATGTGAAGATCAAAATTGCGTAAAATGTATTTATAGCTAAAAAGTAATAGAGCGCAAAATAATCAATAATGCGAATACATTGAATAAGCTGTAACATCCTTCTCCCCCGCAAGAATACACTCTCGCATTCTCTTAGCCTATATCAGTACAAAGCTAATTAGAGCAAGGAGGGAAGTTAAAGGCGAAGGAGCCCCATTACATCTAAAAATATAAGCAGGATAACGACTGGTGCAATGTAACGAATACTCACTCTCAAGTAGTTTTCTAACCAAGGATATCTCTGAAACGTTCCCGATGCCCCGTGACGAATTTGAGCAATACCTTTACGAATACCCCATCGCCATCCGAGCAAGAATACAGCAATAAGCCCGCCAAATGGCACAAGCAGATTGACACAGAGATATTCAATTACGGAGAAGAGTGTGTTCCCAAAAAACACATACCCTGTTTTTGGCCCAAGAGAAAGAGCGCATGGAATAGCAATAAGATAGGATCCGATACACGTGATACACACAGCATAGACTCTCTTAAGTTTCCACTCATCCGAAAGGTACGATATCATAGGTTCAAGAGCACTAATCTGTGAGGTTAGTCCAGCAAGAAACAAGAGAACAAAAAATGCAATACAGAAAAAGTATCCGCCGGTCATATTACTGAATACAACGGGAAGTGTATGAAACATGAGACTTTCTCCACTCGTTGGCTCAAGCCCATACGTAAAAACAATAGTAAAAATCGCTAATCCAGCTAAAAACGAAACAAGAATCCCAAATAATGTGATTGGTACAGCAGTCGTAGGGATATTCTCATCATCTCGAAGATAACTTCCATATGTAACCATTGTTCCCTGACCTAAGCTCAGTGAGAAAAATGCCTGCCCAAGCGCTAGTATCAGCGTAGCAGGCGTGACTTTAGAAAAATCCGGCGTCAAAAGAAACCGAAGCGCTTTATCTCCCCCATCCATTGTCAGTCCTTTCACTGCGAGTAAAAAAAGAACTATTAAAAGAAGGGGCATCATGACTTTATTTCCAGCTTCTATTCCTTTTTGAACTCCCCAAAAAAGAATACCGAAACAAACAGCCATAAGAACAGTCAGAGAACCGACCATAAAGAGGGGGGAAGCTGTCACACCTTGGAAAAAGGCTTCTGCCTGAGCGCTGCTTGGAAGTGATGTTATTCCACCTGAGATTGCCTCAAGCAAATACCCTAGTGTAATACCTGCAATGACTCCATAAAACGTACTCACCAGAAACCCCGTTACGATGGTGAGCTTTCCAAAGTACCCCCAAAGAGGAGAACCGGACAGTTTTTTAAATGCACCATACGGGCTCAATGAGGTGGCTCTTCCTATCGTGATTTCTGTAATAAGCACTGGAAATCCAACAAGCACAAGGCAAATTAGATAGAGAAATATAAATGTAGCTCCTCCGTTTTCTCCAACAACATACGGAAATCGCCATATGCTGCCGAGCCCAATGGCTGATCCAACGGCTGCCCACACAAAGCCGAGCCTACTTTTCCATTTCTCTCTTTTCATCTTTTCGCCTTTTCTTCAAAATGGTAAAATAGCATGACTTTAATGAAAAGGGTTCTTTCTTCCATGCGCAGTGAAAAAAAGACCTCACTTTTCTTTCTATCCCATACTTCTTTTTTACATATTGTATATAGAGGATACCATACATCATGAAATTATCATTTTACTCTCCAGATACATCAACAGAAAAAGAACTCCCACTTTTCACGGCCCGGGTCAGCGCTGGATTCCCCTCACCAGCTGAAGATCACATGGAGCGGAAATTAGATTTAAATGAGCTTCTGATCGAACACGAGGCAGCGACATTTTTTGTCAAAGTTGAGGGTGAATCAATGATTGATGCACATATTTCACCTGGAGACATCCTGATCGTTGACCGTGCTGTTCCTCCAAAAGAAGGGTCTATCATTATTGCAACACTCAATGGAGAATTCACGGTCAAAAGAATTACATACAAAGATGATTCGTTGACACTTCTGCCTGAAAATGATGCATACGAGCCAATTACCATTACTGAAGATATCGATTTTTCCACTTGGGGTGTTGTCACATACATAATCCATAAAGCCAGATAACCTACATATGTCGCACCTCTCTTGCTACGCGCTCATTGACTGCAACAATTTCTATGCTGCGTGTGAACGCGTATTTGATCCATCTCTTGCCAAGAAGCCGGTTGCGATTCTCTCGAACAACGACGGATGTATTATTGCTCGTTCAAATGAAGTGAAAGCCCTCAATGTTCCGATGGGTGCTCCTATTCATGAATACCTCTCAGTTTTACTTCATCATGATGTCACACTCCTTTCAGCTAACTTTGCACTCTATGGTGATATGTCACAACGAGTGGTAGCAACTATTCGATCGTTTGGATTGCCGGTTGAAATTTATTCCGTTGATGAGCTGTTTATGAGGTGTTCCCCCTCTTTAAATGCAAAAGAAATACAAGAAAGAGTCTTGCAATGGACCGGGATACCTGTAGCGATCGGTGTTGCACAAACCAAAACACTCGCAAAGCTAGCGAACAGCTATGCAAAAAAGCATAATTCTACCTGCTTTTTACTAGAAGAGGAGCAGATTGATCTGCTGCTTGGACAAACACCTGTTGAAAAAATATGGGGAATAGGGCGGAAAAAGGCAGAAAAGCTCCATAGTTTTCACATACATACAGCTCTTCAATTAAAAAATGTCGATCTTGCATTTATCCGAAAACACTTTTCCGTTATTACACTGAAAACGTGCATGGAACTGAGAAACACTCCCTGTCTCCAACTTGAAGAATACGCTGCCCCAAAAAAATCTATGACAAGCTCTCGATCTTTTGGGAAACCTGTGCTTTTATTACAAGAGCTGAAAGAAGCTATAGCGACGTTTACTGCAAAGCTAGGGATTAAACTTCGGCAAGAGCGGAGTGTTGGTCGATTACTTATTGTTTTTACATCACACAGCTCAGCCCATTTTCTCCTTCCAGTGCATACAAATGACACACGGCTCCTCCTCGAAGCTTCACACTCTCTCACCGAACAGCTTTATTCACCAGGGACTGTCTATAAAAAAGGAGGCGTTATTCTCAGCGACATCTGTAGTGAAGAGACATACCAGCAAGACTTCTTTACTCAGGAAAAAAAGAGCGACCTTATGAAAGTGCTCGATACTGTAAACACGCGTTTTGGAAAAAGAAGCGTCTTTTTTGCAGCTGAAGGAACAGAAAAAAAATGGGCCAGCAAACAAGAAAAAGTATCACCTCGATACACAACTCGATGGGACGAACTTCCTAAAATAAATTAGAATGAAGTATCAATTGATCGAAAGAGCATATCTCCGATATTTTCAATTGGTACATCTTCCCTATTGAGGAGAAGAGCAAATCCTTTTTTCTTAGAGACGTCAATTAAAAAGAATGTCGAAAACCCCATCTGTTTTGATGTTAAATAAAAGACATCTTTTTCATCTGGTTTGAGCAGTAATCCAAGAGGGCGGCTTTTGTCTGCAAAAAGAATATTCTGAATCGATTCGGCACCTTTCTCTGAGGAAAGGTAGCACGAGATGAGCTTTAAAAGATCATGTGAACTAGAGTAGAGCCCAACTGCATCATAAAATGCAGAGCCTCTGTTTTCTTGGGTTTTAGGAAAGACAAGTGACTTATTCGTGTGTCCTAAAGAAACAAATGCCTGCTCCTTTCTACTCACTGAATACCCTGTGTCACAAAGCTGTAGCGGCCTACACACTGCTGTATCAATAAGAACACTCATCGGTTCTTTCGCAGCGCGCTGAAGAATAACAGAAAGAAGCGCAATGGCCGCAGGTGCATATTCAACATGCCTTCCCGGTTCAACTGAAAGAGTGTACGAGTTTAAAAAAGAATAGAGCGCACGTGACTGAAGATCTGCAAAGTGCGAAGTGTGAAACGCTCTTTTAGGTAAACCCGAGGTATGAGCGGCTAGATCTTTTAATGAAATTTCCTGCGTACCATAAAATGGAACATGCATTCGTCTGGACAAATACTTTGACGCGGAATCTTCAAGGCCAATGCGCTGGTCAAGGCGTAGCCGAGCCAAAACATGTGTCAAAAAAGCAGTCGTAACATCTCCAATTCGGAATCGAGTATGCTCATTTATCGGGACAACAGATTGAATCGAGAGTGTTCCCTCTGAAACTGTTTCGGTTTTTCCATTCGAATAAAAGGCATAACTTCCCCCAGAAATACCATGCTCAGACAACACCTTTTCCAAAGGAGAGTGAGCAAAAAAAGAGACAAAGAAAAAAATAGGTAGTAAAAAATATTGATACTTCATACACCTACTCATAAGAATGTCGTAAATTTTTATCCAGAGTAAAAGATGAATAATCCTTCAAAACCACTGAGTATATTTTCTCTTGCAATGATAAATGTGGCCGTTATTTGTAGTATTAAAAACTGGCCTATTACAGCTGAATACGGCTTTTCATCCGTCTTTTTCTATATAATTGGCACACTCTTTCTTTTTATTCCTGTATCACTTGTCTCTGCTGAACTTGCAACAGGTTGGCCAAAAAAAGGAGGTATATACATCTGGATAAAAGAAGCATTTGGAGAAAATATTGCTTTTCTCGCGATATGGCTTCTCTGGGTTGAAAATGTTGTATGGTATCCAACAATTCTTAGCTTCCTCGCCGGTACCTTAGCATATGCTATCCATCCCAGTTTTTCAGATAATCCAACATACACCTTTGTCTGTATCCTTCTTATTTTTTGGGGCGCATCCCTCATAAATCTCAAAGGCATGAAAACATCGAGTCTCATCACGAATTTTAGTGTGATCTTCGGTACAATTGTCCCGGGGATTGCGATTATTCTAATGGGCTTATTATGGATGCTCTTAGGAAAGCCGTCCTACATTTCATTTACGCTCGACAGCTTTTTTCCTCCACTTGATTCAATTGGAAGCTGGGTTCTTCTTGTCGGAGTTCTACTTGGGTTTAGTGGGATGGAAATGAGCTCTATTCATGCGAATGATGTAAACAACCCACAAAGAGATTACCCTCGAGCAATTGCAATTTCAGGCGCACTCATTGTCCTTCTTTCAGTATTAGGCACCCTTGCAATAGCCATTGTTGTTCCTCAAAAGTCAATAGCACTCCATGCAGGAGGAATGGAAGCAATGAGCATTTTTCTTCGAGCCTATGGAATGCCATGGGCAGTACCGCTTCTTGCAATTTTTATTTCACTAGGTGCGTTTGGAGGCGTCAGCACGTGGCTTGTTGGGCCAACGCGAGGACTCCTGGCTGCAGCACAAGCTGGAGACTTTCCTCCCCTCTTGCATAAAGAAAACAAACACGGGATGCCAACAACTATCATCATTGGACAAGCAATCATTGTGTCCATTCTCTCACTACTCTTTCTCTTTCTCCCCTCAGTGAATAGCTCTTTTTGGATTCTCATTGCCATTGCATCTCAAGTATACCTCGTTATGTATGGATTGCTGTTTGTAGCGGCAATTAGACTACGATACAAAGCACCAGCTGTTGTGAGACAATACAAAATACCATTTGGGAATACAGGAATGTGGATTGTTGCGCTAACAGGCTTTACCACATGTGTTTTTTGCTTTTTCCTCGGCTTTGTTCCCCCATCCCAGCTGGAAATAACAAACTTTTTCCTTTTTGAATCAATTATGGTGCTCAGCATTACTGCACTATGCTTCACCCCATATATCATCCTTCGCTTCAAGAAGCCTTCCTGGAAGGAATGAAAAAACTGTGAAATCTGCTGGAACAATTTAAAAAGCGAAGATTGTACCACACATAAAAACAAAGAGTTGAACAAAATGTATTAAAATTTTAACGTCTGCCTTACTTTTAAAGGTCGTATGTTTACGTATAGAATTTTTTCTTATTTGCTTCTCCTTCTACTCTTGCCTTCACTTTTGATACATCCATTGGGAAACTTGAATGTACCAATTCCGGAATCAGGACAAAAAAAAGAATATCCTTCGCTTACATATGATAATGTCTTACAGCTTCTTGAAGAGATTGAAAGTGGATCGTTGGAAAGAAAGTGCTCCCCTAAGCAGCTGTCAAAAATAAATCAATTCATTGCACTTTTAGCTTATGAAGGAATGACTTTACGTGAGGCCTCGTCAGTAGTAGCGCTTCATGAAGATGTTGCACATCTATTGTATGATGAAGAACTCTTTTGCTATGCCTCTCCAAGTGATAAAAATACCAGCTTTCACTTTGCCCAAGCTCTATCGCATGACATTCTTTGTGAAAAGATACAAAAGTGTAGCTGGGTATCCAAGAAATTACAAAGTACGAAAAAATTTGTAAAGAAGCACAGAACCGCAATCATTGTTGGAGCTGTAGTAGTCGTTGCCGCGACTGTAGTGATAGTTGCCGTTTCAGCATCATCAGCTGCAGCAGCTACGGCTGCAGGAGTTGGAGTTGCGGTAGACACTAAGCCAAAAGCTGCCCCTATTCTTCAGGAAAAAGAAGACTTGCGTTCATTGGCTCAAGAGTCGGTTCAAGAGCATCTTGTTCAAAAAGTAATTCAAGCAAAATCTTCTTCCATCAAAGAAATTGTTTATGAAGATGTAGCCTCAAACCAGGATCCTCTATCTTTGAAAGAAAAAGGAAGAGAACTCGGAGCTCATCTTGCGCACGAAACGCTTGCTTCAGTGGCGGAATACCTAAAAATAGGATATGTAAAAAAAAACAAGATATAATGGACAAACAGTAGATATCTATGCTCCTAACCTTGGAGGAGCAAGATTTACACATGAAGGTCAATTTATAACTTTTTTGGAGCCGTCTCCATGAATGGATTTGAGGTAGTTTTTGTTGAGTATCCGGATAGACCAGGCCTCAGAGCTGAAATATATTGTCAGTCTGAGCAATGGGCAGAAATATACGAAAATAAGGGAGTAATTTATCTTTCCATTTTTTTTGATACTAAAAATGAATATAAAGCATTTCCATATCAAGAAATGATCAAGTTTTTAGAAGACGCTAAAATAACTCTTCTTATTAAAAGAAATACACATCGAGCTTTGGATAAAATGACTTCTGTTGATCCTAAGGCGTATAACCAAGAAGCCGAAAAAGTTTTAGAGAAAATTATGAACTGTTCTTCGAAAAAAACTATTCGAGGGAACTTATATAGATATGGAAAAGTTATTGATTATATTGCTCAAGGAGTAGGGGGAGCTCGCTTTTCTGAGGCAGGTGAATTTATTGGATTTATTGAGGTATAGCATGAATCACGAAAATTTTCGAATCACAATTTCGAGTCTCCCTGATAGAGAGCACTTAGTTGCTGAAATATTGTATGATGGAGTGCAATGGGCTGAAATTTCACAAGAATCTGAAATGTTACGACTCGAGCTATACCCACATCCACAACGCAAAGACTGGGAATTTCCTTTTGATGAAGCTTTTGAGATATTGGAAAAAGCTAAAGCAAAACTACTCAATTGATATGTAGGAAAAGAGTTCAATTTGTTATTCAAGAGCAGTAGGCGACGTTGATGTGGAGAGAGTGGTTGTTATCCTTTTTTTATACAAACTGATTACAGGAGTACAGCGGTCGCAAGGGTAAGATAAAAAGCTGTTGTCAGTACGTCGGCAAACATTAACACAACCGGACCGGCTGCAACTTTGGGATCCCACTTTAACGTATGTAAAAGAAGCGGGACTGATGCTCCAATAAAAGATGAAATAATAACGGAGCAAAAAATCCCTCCCCCTATAACAAGTGCGGGAGCAATTCCCTCACCCCATAGAAGAGAAACTATTCCGACTGCAAGGCCACATGTTCCTGAGAGAAGCACCACCGTTTTTACATCCCGAAGTAATGCAGTACGAGATTGCTGAGTTGTCAGGTTTTTATGTCGAAGAAGCTGCATACTGGATGTAACCGATTGCATTGAAATGGACTCAGAAAGGGTGAGTAACAGTGGAATGAACATAGCAAGTAAAATGACTTTCGAAAGGACGAGCTCAAAGTAGTTTGAAATAATTGCGCACGCTATCCCGCCAAAGAGGTTACAGGTGATCCAGGGCATTCGGTTCATATAATTTTTGAGTACATTAAACCCTTTCCCCTCTTCTACTGTCATACCAATGAGCTGGAAAATGTCTTTACGCAATCGGGCATTTCCAACATCAACCGATTCATCAAGATAGAGATCCACATCAATGACCCCTAGAAAGTGGTTTTCCTCATCAACGACCGGAAGCGCAAGAAGATGATGGCTATCAAGAAATTCAAGCGCTTCATGCAGCGTTTGCGTAGACGAAAGGCACACTACCGATTTGTCCATGATTGATTCGATTTTTGAATCAGGTTTATTCAAGAGGAGCTTTCGAGTAGATACCACTCCTAAGAGTTTGCCCGCGCTATCGACAACGTAAAAATAAATGATTTTTTCATGGATGTTTTTTTCTCGAATTATTGTAAGCGCCTCATCGATCGTAACATCTTTTGGAACAACCGTCTTCACGGGAGTCACATAGTCTTTCACTTTTCTATTGAGGTCTTGGCTCGTCATAGGTATCCTATCTGTTGAATTGACCTATACCAAATTAAAATATTTTTTGTAATAGTTATATCATGGATTCTAGCTGGAAAAACTCTTCGTCTTGGTACGATAAAATAGTTGCCGATGAAGGGCATTACTACCACCAAAAAATTGTCCTCCCCAACGCTCTTCGAATGTTGGACTTGAAAAAAGGTGACTCTCTCTTAGACCTCGCGTGTGGACAAGGTGTTCTTGGAAGATCTATTCCGAGCGATGTCGCATACCTCGGTATTGATGGATCAGATGGATTACTTAAAAGTGCAAAAAAACGCTCAAAACGTGAGTTTCTCTGTCACGATTTATCAACTCCGCTCACGCTTAAAAGAACGTTTTCTCATGCAGCAATTATTCTAGCATTTCAAAATATTGAAAAAAGTGGAGAAGTGCTGAAGACTGCATCGAAGCATTTAGATAAAAACGGGAAACTCCTCCTTGTTTTAAACCATCCGGCATTTCGTATTCCAAGACAATCTCATTGGGGAATCGATGAGAAACGGAAACTTCAGTATAGAAAAGTAGATCGATACCTATCCCCACTGTCTATTCCGATTCATGTTTCACCAAGTAAAAAAGAGCAATCCCAGACTGTATGGTCGTACCACCATTCGTTTCATGACATTTTTCGCATGCTTTCTGAAGCTGGATTATGTACACTGCAACTTGAAGAATGGATCTCTGATAAAAAGAGTACTGGAAAGAATGCGAAAATGGAAAACACCGCTCGAAAAGAATTTCCTCTCTTTCTTTCTCTACTCACGCAAAAACGATAAATTGGTAGAATGAATCATGTGTGGAATATTTGGATATATAGGTAAAAAATCTCCTGTTTCTATTTGTCTTGATGGATTAAAGCGGCTTGAATATCGAGGATATGATTCAGCAGGCGTCGCCGGACTCTCTGGAAATTCCCTTCAAATGATTAAGTCAAAAGGAAAACTTGACGCACTTCAACACCTCATAGAAAATGCCCAGCCTGAATACTCGCTTGCCATTGCTCATACCCGATGGGCAACCCATGGAGAACCTTCTATCATCAATGCCCATCCACACACTGACAACGAAGAATCACTTGCAATTGTTCATAACGGGATTATTGAAAACTTCCAGGAATTGCAGAAAGAATTAACACAAAGTGGAATTGAGTGCTCAACAGATACTGATTCAGAAATCATAGCGCATCTCATAGCTCATGCATACTCAGGAAATCTTCGTGAAGCTGTACAAAAAGCGCTACAAAGACTAGAAGGAGCCTTCGCACTTGCTATCATCCATAAAGATCACCCTGGGCATATTATTGCCGCAGCTCGCCACAGTCCACTTGTGCTTGCTCAGGATAGTGAGGGTGAAATTTATCTCAGTTCAGATCCAAATGCATTTATTGGTGAAAATTTAAACCTTACCTTCTTACAACAAAATGAAATCGCGGACATACAAGAAGACACCCTGGCTTTTTTTCATCTCGATGGAACACCTCTCACGAAAGAGTCCGCACAATTTACTTTTACAAATACAGAGATTTCAAAAGGGCACTTTGAGCATTTTATGCTGAAAGAAATTTACGAGCAGCCAAGCAGTATTGCAAGAGCCATGGAAGGGCGCCTTAATGAAGAGTATGGAACAGCAATTTTTCCGGAACTCAATTTTTCATCCAAGGAGCTGCAGGAAGTCTCAAGAATACTTATCCTAGGATGTGGCACATCGTGGCATGCCGGATGTTTAGGGGTTTCTCTCTTTGAAGGGCTTTCCCGCATTCCAGCTGAGTGTGAAATTGCATCAGAATACCGATACACAAATCCCATTATTACCCCTGACACGCTTGTTATAGCTATTAGTCAGTCTGGTGAAACAGCCGACACAATAGCAGCTCTTCGCGAAATCAAAGCAAAAGGTGCAAAAACTATTGCCCTTTGTAATGTCGAGCATTCAACGCTTGCTAGAGAAACTGATGCATGCATCCTTCTTAAAGCAGGACCTGAAGTCAGCGTATGCTCTACAAAAGCATTTTCAAATCAGGTCATTGTCATCTCTCTTCTGGCATTGTACTTTGCCCGTATTCACCACATGGGAAAGGTGTACGGTCAACGGGTGATCAGCGAGCTTAAGCGACTTCCAATTCAAATTGAAGAAGTATTGAGCAGAGCACATGAAATAGAAGCCCTTGCAAAAGAATATGCTCAATTTGATCGATATTTCTTTTTAGGACGTCGGTTTATGTACCCAACGAGTCTAGAAGCTGCCCTAAAGTTAAAAGAAATAAGCTATCTTGACGCAACGGGATATCCGGCAGGTGAGCTGAAACACGGCCCAATTGCTCTCATTGATGAATCTATAGCAGTGATTGGACTCTGCGGAAATAAGCAGACATTCGATAAGATGTTTAGCAATCTGCAAGAAGTGAAAGCACGTGGTGGAAAGCTGATTGTTTTTGCTCCTGAACATCGAATTGAACAGCTTTCATTGGCAGATCATGCGTTCATCCTTCCAGATAACCAAGACCATGCAACGCCCATATTGTACTCTGTAGCTACCCAGCTTTTTGCATATTACATTGCTAAAGAAAGACAAACTGATATAGATCAACCAAGAAACCTGGCAAAAAGCGTCACTGTTGAGTAATTTTGAAGAGCCAGGAGGTGTACAAGCTCCCGGCTCAAAAGAGTACGCCCTATCTACAGTATACTGCTTTCTACGAGAACCTGTCGAAAGGCTGCATTAATCGCTGTAAATCGGCCCACAAATCGTCGACTGACGGTTTCTATTTCATCTCTACATCGATCTTTTAATGCATCTATTGCAGCATGTGCTCTTTGGTATAAAGTTTCTATATGGCTTTCTTTCTCAACTTCAAGAGCATAAATGCGTACACTCAAACTGCGCCGTATTTCTTCTTTTTCTACCATGAGCAGCTCTTGCTCATGTCTTGCTTCATTCTGTAAACGAAGCACTATTGCATCATGCTCTTCTCGTCTTCTTTGAAGTGCGTCGATTTGTTGATTGTCGAGGTTCTCTTCTGTGTGTCCAAGGAGTACTCCATCTCGAAAAGAAGCAAACTCAGCATCTTCTCTTTCAATGGAGGCTTCTATTCTTTGTAAAAGAAACGCAACCTTGCTTTCGTACTCATTTTCAAGATTACGGAGTCGCGCGACATTTGGATGTGTTTCAAAACGTGTCCGGACATGATGGATGTCTTTTTCCATCTGCCTTTTATTCTCAGCAATTTTGCTCGCATACTTTCGTCGAATGCCCGAGATAGTTCGCTTTTCTGCTCGGACATTCTCTGTACACTCTGTGACGATATCATGCAGCGCTGCATGAGCCTTTGGCGAAATCATACCCCACGAGACAAGCGAATCTAAAGAATAAGAAAGTGAGAATTCGTGCACATTTATTTCTTTTAGCTCTTCTTCGAATTTCCACTTCCAAGAGAGTGGATGTGGAAGTGAAAAACCGTATTCACACACCTTTTTGTTTTCTGCAGCATTCAGTGCATTTGAAAGATGTGTTACCATCTTCAGCGTTTTACTAAAGGGATGAATGTCTGCATACTCGCAGGTTTTTTTATAGAGAGTAGCCGGCAGAAGAATTCCAAACTCAAAAATTTTGTCAGCACCATGTACACGAACAATTTCATCTAGCGGCTTCTGTTCTACATCTGCTCTCAGCTTCTCTAATTCTTGTTCATTGTGGTAGTCTATGACTGATGACGCGGCTGATGCACAAAATATCCCAGCCGTTGCCATACCAATAGCCGCAAAAAGACCGACGGGAGGAACAAATCCAAGTACAACGCCAGAAAAAGATGCTGCAGCACCCACAAAACTCATACCACCAATCGTATTCAAGACGACCCGCTTTATTCTGTATGAGGACCATGTTTCCTTTTCAACAACTCTCACTTTTTCATGAGACGGAGCTGGAGGAGGAACAATAACAACCTCATCTTCGTATGGAGGTGCAGACGGCTCTGGTGCCTCTGGAGGTGGTGCTGATGGAGCTGGGATGTGAGGGATGTGCTCGCGAAGCACATGGAGTGCACCAAGATGTGCTGCATCCGCATAAACTGGTTGCACCGTTTTCATATCTTTACAGTGTAGAGTGTGAGAATCTGTTGCATGTACTGCCATATATATACTCCTCTTAAATGAGATGAGAAGCAGTATAAAAGATGTGGAGATGGTATGGGAAGTGAAACAAATTACTAACGAATATATTTATATATTAAAATTTGAATCCCAAAGAATTAAAAAATATTTTCGCTGAGCAGAACAGAGAAAAGTTATTTTTGAGAATACCATTCGTCTATGAGGTTCGCAACAAGCCCGCTCCATCCACATTGATGAGAGGCCCCAAGTCCACGACCACTATCCCCATGATAATGCTCATAAAAGAGGATATAATCCTTCCAAAATGGATCTCTTTGCATCATTTCATATGAATCATAGATTGGACGAAGTCCATTCTCATCTTTATGAAAAAGCTTTATCATAGCTTTTCCAAAATATTCGGCTATATCTCCTGTGTTGACAGGCCGTTCATCTTCGATACGAATACGAATTCCATCTCCGACTGCCTCATGAAGACGTTTCATTGCATCAATGAAAAGAAATGTCGTTGGAAACCAAAGCGGCCCTCTCCAATTGGAGTTTCCACCTTTCAAAATGACAACAGCTTCACCTGGCTCATAAGAAATTGAATTTCCAAGTAGCTCATACGGATTATTCTCATATACCTTCGATAACGAACGGAGACCATACTCAGATCGAAACTCATTCGGATCCCATACCTTTTGAAGGACTCTTTCGATTCGGTCTTTTGGCATTAAAGAAAAAAGGAATCTCTTTTTGCCATCCTTTTCACAAGGAATAACGCATCGATTGACGATGTCATTTCTGTTATTACAAAACCAAATAAAACTGGTATAGAACCCTTCAAGCTGCTTCATTTCTGCTTCATCAAAAAAATCAATAGCAAAAAGTGGAATAATCCCTACGAGTGAACGTACCTTGATCTGCTGATGGGTGTTATTTGGATAGCAAATAACATCATAGAAAAACCCATCTTCCTCATCCCAAAGCTGTACTTCACGGTTTTCAGCTCGGTCTAGTGCATTCGCAATGTAGACGAAGTGCTCAAAAAACTTGATAACCATAGGTTCGTAGTCTGAATCTCTTTGCGCAAGTTCGAATGATATTCGCATCAGGAGAAGGCAAAAAAGCCCCATCCATCCGGTTCCATCTGATTGCTCTAAACTCCCCCCACCAGGGATTTCGGCGCTTCGATCTATTACAGTGATATTATCAAGCCCTAAAAAGCCTCCCTCAAAAACATTGTTTCCTTTTGAGTCAACTTTGTTAACCCACCAAACAAAGTTTAAAATCAGTTTATGGAACACTTTCTTCAAAAAGGAGTAGTCTTTTCGTCCTGTTTTTTTGTATTCCATTGAAAAAACACGGTACGCAGCCCATGCTTGAACAGGAGGATTTAACTCAGAAAATTCCCACTCGTAGGCCGGAACTTGGCCGTTAGGGTGTTGAAACTGATCGAATAACAAAAACCAAATTTGGTTCTTCGAAAATTCAATATCAGCAAGTGCTAACGCTACTGTGTGAAAGGCAAGATCCCATGCAGCAAACCATGGGTATTCCCACTTGTCTGGCATTGAAAGTATCCGCTTAGAAATTAAGTGACGCCAATGAAAATTTCGAATGTGTTCTCTTCCTGCAGGCATTGGGTGCTGAGGATTATCTCCTTTAAGCCATGTATTTACGTCATAAAGGTATATCTGCTTATTCCATAGCATTCCTGAAAGCGCTTGTCTCTGTATCTTTTTTGTATCTTCATCAAGATTTTTCGGGTGGATGTCCTCGTAAAAATCATCCGCTTCCTTCTTTCGCTTTTTGATGATTTGATCAACGTCCTCGAGAGGTGCTTCCATTGCCTCATCTGTGAGACGAAAGTAGAGGACGAACGATTCTTTTGAAGGAATGGATAACCCCGAATAGTGAAAGCACGCTTTCGTACCTACTTCTTTCGTATTTACACATGATTCTTTATGAATAATATGTCTATGGAACGCATCTTTTACAAATTTTGTATGACTTTTTTCACCAAACAATTTTTCTTTGTTTGTCTCGTTATTTGTAAATAGAAGGTTCGCTCGATCTGAACCGTATAAATACCGTTTTCCAAGTTTATATTGAAAGGTAAGATGTGGAATATCAACTAGGTCTGTGTCATCAGCGACAAGACATGCTAACCCATCACCAGCTTCTGCTCGATTGATGACCGGTTCTGATTTATGCTTTTCTTCCCATGACCATGTATTTCTAAAAACGAGTTGTGGGATGACATCAATTTGTGCTGTCTCAGGCCCTCTATTGAATATTTCTAATCGGATACAAATGTCATCAGGTGAAGCTTTTGCGTATTCAATCTCAATATCAAAGTACCTATTTTCAGCAAATACCCCTGTATCAAGTAGCTCGTACTCTCTGTCTTTTGTTGTTCGTTTATTATTTTCTTCTATGAGATTTTGATATGGAAATTCTGCATGAGGATATTTGTACACGTACTTCATGTATGAATGAGTGGGCGTATTATCTACATGATAATAGTATTCTTTTACATCCTCTCCATGGTTTGCTTCCCATGCGTTCAAACCAAAAAGGCGTTCTTTCAGTATTGAATCATTTCCGTTCCAAAAAGCCCACGACAGGACAAGCACTTGATATCGATCGCAAATACCAGCAATGCCATCTTCACCCCACCGGTACGCTCGTGAGGTGGCGTGTTCAAAAGGAAAAAATGCCCATGCATTCCCATCAGCACTGTAGTCTTCACGGACTGTTCCCCATGACCGCTCAGAAACATAGGGCCCCCACTTTTCCCATATTGTATCACCACCAAAGGTTCGATGTGCTCGCTCTAACCGCTTTTTTTCCTGATTACTCATAGAGATGCCCTTTTTTTTCTCGTATATCTTGCAAAGAAGCTAATGGCAAGAAAAAATCGTGCGTATACAAGCTCGTTGAGCTCCACATGCAAAAAAAAACTATTCAATACAAAAAAAAAGGAAGTCCTTATACTCCTTTACGAAGGAAGAATTGGGCTGAAAGTGGTATAATTATGAGAAAAATTGTTTTTTTACTCGGTCTTGCATGTTGCTGGGGCCCATCCTATCTCTGTATGATGTGGGCTCTCGAATCATGCAAACCGCACACTATTGCAATGATACGACTTGGCATCGCGACGCTTGTTGTCGGTTCATTACATGTGTTGTGGAAGATCCCAATACAAAAATATATAAAACAGTCACTTGCAATCCTTCCTTTTGGACTCTTCTCAGCAAGTATTCCTTTTACACTGATTGCCCTCTCTGAAACTGAAATTTCAAGCTCTCTTGCAGCCGTTTTAAATGGAAGCACACCACTCTTTACGGTTTTTCTCAGTGTTGCAATTTTGAAAAAAGAAAAGGCATCCTTATCCCGCGTTCTAGGGATTCTTGTGGGAATTCTTGGTTTAGCCTTAGTCTATCTACCTTCCGTTTCTCTCAAAAATAGTTCTGGATTGGGCTTTTTTGCAATGCTCGGCGCTTCATTGTGCTATGCTATTGGAATGGTTTACGGAAGAACAATTCAACAAAAAGAAGTTCCAACCTCTGTAATTATTTTTTATCAAGTCTTCTATGGATTTGTAAGCTTGCTCCCTTTTGTCCTCTTTTTCGACCCGCCATGGAATTGGATATATACTGAAAAATTTCTAATAGCTTCTCTCTACACGGGAATAATTAGTACTTCTCTTGCTTTTTTTTTCTATCAAAAGGTCCTGCAAACAGCTGGAGCAACCTACCTTTCAACAGCTGTGCTGATTGCCCCGCTCATATCCCTCTTTCTTGGAAATCTGTTCGAGGGAGAAAAACTCACATTTTTTGAAACATTGGGGACATTGTGTATTTTTTCAGGCCTTATCCTTGTGAATGAGATGATTCCAAAAAGACGCAAGAGCCTGTCTACCCAATCAGTCTAGTCAAGAGCTGATTCGCAATATGTCTCTCGTATACAAAAAACACTTGTTATGACACCTAAAGCGTAAGAGAGAGGGACAACAAGAAGTGCGATTTGGTAGCTTAACTCAGAATAGATTGGATACCCGCCAGCGACTCTTCCATCCCAAAAGATCCCAAGAACATATCCAGCGAGTGGCTGAAAAAGCGCTCCACCAATAACCACTGCCATATTATTTAGCCCTATAGCAGTCCCAACAACACGGGGACGATTGATGTCACTCACAAGAGCAAAACTTAAAATTTGTCCGGCTGAGGCACATCCCATAATAAAAAGGAGAATAAAGGTCATTTCAAATGGGATTGACGGTACGTATAAAAGCGAGATGCTGGAAAGAAGACCTGCAATTGCACACGTACGCATGAGGACCATGCGACGCTTCATAAGATCCGAAATAAAACCTATAAATGGAGCAACAAACCCGATCCCAATCCAAACCATTGCAGTCGATGCAGCAGCTTGTGTATTTGAGACGCCATATTTGTGCATAAGAAAAGGCACGCCCCACAATGCCGCAAATACAGCAACTGGAGCCCAACCAGAAAACGCATACAACGCAATCCACCACGTTTGCCCTTTGGCAAAAATTTCTTTCAAATCACTCCAAAAATGTGATGCAATTGCATGCCTTTTTGAGTTGTGATCTGGATGGCCATGCAAAAAAAGTGCAACAAGGAGCATTAATACAAGCCCAATATAGAATTGACCAAGCATAACATATCGCCAACCAAATGCATTCACAAGATGAGCAAGTGGCAACTCACCACCCATCGCTCCAAGAGCTGCTAGAAGTTGCGCTATACCAACAAGAAACGCAAAATATTTTTTTTCGAACCACTGAGAGGCAACAACTAAAACGCCAATAAAAGCAAATGCAGATCCAAACCCCATCATAAAGCGACCAAGCCCTGCAAAATACACTGTGGTTGTTTCACCAAAAAAATAGGCTCCCAAACTACATATCAAAATGGAAAGCGAGAGCAGAAGTTGTGGAGAAAAGCGATCGAATAAAATCCCTGCAGGAATTTGCATAAACGCATAGCTAAAGAAATAACAGGATGCCATGAACCCTAGAACAGATGCTCCAATATTGAAATCGTACATCAGTTGCTGGGTCATAACGCTGGGAGATACTTGAAGTGCCATTTCATAAAAAAGAAAGGCGACTGCAAGAACATAATAAAAAACTGCTTTAGCTTTCATAAAATAAGACCGTTGCTGGTTTTCCGTGCAAAATATCTTGAGCTGAACACTCCTCTTTGAGTGAGTGTACCTTCTTTGTAAATAGATCTCTCCATTTTTTTTCAGTATACTTTTTTGGAATACTCACAGGGTCATCCGGTCGATGATCATGCATTGTATACACTGTTGCAAGGACAAGAAACGTACATTTCGCACTATTTCGTATGTATCCAATGCATTGATCGCCTTCTATGCCTAAAGGGATGTATCCACCTTGAATAAAGGTACTTGAATATTTTTTTCTAAAAGAGAGAAAACGCGTGAAGTAATAGAGCTTTTCTTCTGTTTCAGTTGATGGAATCGTCGTTTTATTTTTAAGTTGCGCAATCGAGTGTTCAAGAAATTCGAAATCAACTTGTCTTCTATTATCTGGATCGACAAGAGCAAATACTGGGATTTCCGTCCCCTGATAGCACTCAAATACACCAGGACTTCCCATTCGTAGAAGGAGCGCTGAAATACGTTTTCTGCGAGCACCTTCAGCACATTTTTCTACAAATGGAAGAAGGTTCATAAAAAATGGAGAGGAGTCTTTTCTAAACACTTCGTCAATAAAAATGGAGAGCGCTTTTTCAAAAGCAGTATTGTGAATAACCCAGTTTGTTTTTTCTTTTGCTTCACGAGCAGCTTTTTTCATATATTCTTGGATTCTTGTGACAAGACTTTTTGAAAAAGGTGGTTTTGTCGGTAAGATACCAACAAGGGTCTGATAAAAAAAGTATTCTAGGTTTTTATGGATAGAATCATATCCTTTGTAGCCACAGACATCAGAGGATAGTTGATGAATCAAGCGCTCCCATTCTTTCGGAACTTCTGAAATACATGAGATCCTCAGTCTCACTTCGTCAGATCGTTTTGTGTCATGTGTATTCGCGGTCGTAAAGTTTAGAGGATGATGTCGCAACACCTCTTCATTTTGTGCATGAAACGCTTCAGGTGGTGTTCCAAAAACATGAGGTGCTCCCCCCACTTCGTTTAAACAAAGAAGCCTATTGTATTGATACAGATGTGTGTCTTCTAGCCCCTTAGCCATTATGGGAGGTGAAATTTGCTGAAACCTGTACAACAACTCTTTCTGCTCACCATTGGATAAAAAAATACTTTTTACTTCGTCTACAACCTCTTTTATGAGCTTGTGTTCGACACGACGTAATAAATCAAACGCACGATGCATATACTTTTCATCAAGCGCTTCTGTATACTCCTTTGAAAAATAGGTTCTATATACAGGAAACACTGCAAAAAGATGCAACAGCACGACCTGAAGATCAATTGCATCGATTCCTTTTATGCTGTACGTATGTGCAAGCGCTGCAATTTCTGAGGCCATATACTTCGCAGCATACTCGTATTTATTGTCATACAATAGCTCCTCTTGATTCAGGTCTTGTTCAATAAAAGCATGGTATATTTGAGTGAGTTGATTTTCGTGTGCGCGGTGTACAAAGAGTCCAAAAAGTTTTACTAGGTATTCGTACCCAACCGTTCCTTCAACTCCCCAGCTATTGCGAAGTGGTTCATCAAGTTCCAAGATTTTTTCAACAAGTAAAAAGCGGCACCCACGGTTCTTTAACATGTCAAAATACCGTTTTGGATCTCTTAGTCCATCTGGATGGTCTATACGGAGCCCATCAATGAGGCCCGCATCATACAATCGGAAAAGTGTCTTATGACACGCTTCGAAAACCTGTTCATCCTCAGCGTTTAATGCGACCAGCTCATTTATATCAAAGAAACGGCGGTAATTAATGTACTCAAAACCAGCTTGCCAATATTCTAGCCTGTAGTGTTGCTCTACCAAAAATTTTGAAAGAAGACTCTGGCTGGCATTAATTATTTCTAACGTCTCAATCACCTCTTTTGAGTGTTCCACAACAAGCTTTGAAAGCAGATGTTTGACCTGTGCAACCGCAGATGCCCTCTCTTTTTTTTCATCTTGAGTCGTACTTTTTTTCACTCGCTCAAGATGCTTTAATACAGATCTGTACACACTCTCATCTAAACTCGTTCGTTGAAAAATTCTTCCGTAGAGTTCTGGATTACAAGGTAACCTGTGGAATCCAGCCTCAACGCAAATCCCCTCTTCTCTCAATGTAAGTCGTATCCCTCCACTCTCTAACACCTCGTGATATGGCATTGGAAGATATGGCACGAGAATTTTCCCACGGAGTTCTTTTTGAGGAGGCTTCCAGTTTATATCGAAGAAAGAGCTAAATACTGAGGAGGAGCCATTTTCAAGCACATCTCTCCACCATGGATTTTCAATTGATGCAGCCATGTGGTTTGCAACAACATCAACTATGATCTTCATCGAGTGTGCATGGGCAACAGTAACAAGAGCATCAAATCCCGTTTCACCTCCAAGTTCCGGATTAATTATGTTTGGATCTGTGACATCGTAGCAATGGGTGCTGCCTCTTTTAGCTGAAAAAATAGGAGAGAGGTAAAGGGCATCAATACCAAGGTTTGCAAGGTAGGGGATAACTTTTTGCGCATCATAAAATGTAAACGCTTGATTGAGTTGCAGTCTATATGCAGAGCTTATATACGCCATCCTACCACCTTCATTTATTTATGCTCCGAATACTCCTTGGATCGTTGGTGATAATTCCATCTACACCATACTCTTTTAGACGCTCTGCATGTCGCAAACTATCTACAGTGTATGTCCACACTTTTTTTCCTTCTTTATGGAACGTTTCAATGACCTGCTTCGTTGCATAATCGGCAGACATCACAACGTGAATGGGGAGGTGAGAAAAGGATGATCTAAATGAATCGTATGTTGTCGCTATCCCGAGCACAGTGTGAGGGTGCTTCTTCTCCAGCAAGGCATGAACAATGTCAACATCGAAACTTCCAATAAAAACAGTGCTTTTTTTTATACAAGAAAGCTCATTGAGTACTTTTGTGACCAGTCTGTCAGCACTCCCTCCTTTTCCCTTAAGCTCAACCATAAGATGTGTCTTTCCATCAATGAGACGTGCGACATCCTGTAATCGAGGAACTTTTTCTTGTGTAAACTCCGGATGAAACCATGAACCTACATCGTACACCATAAGTTCTGCATGTGCCATCTCACCAATAGGACGATTTGTTGCACGCGAGTGGTCGTAGGGAATCATATTATCATGTGAAACGACCGGAATGCCGTCTTTTGTAAGATGCACATCGCATTCGACGCAATTGACTCCTATTTCAATTGCTTTTTGAAAAGCGCTTATGGTGTTTTCTGGCGCCTCTGCAGATGCACCCCGATGTGCAATAATAGATGTTTCCCCATGCATATTTGTGCATATAACAAAAAAAAGAATTACAAACCTCATAGAATTCTTTGACCTTTCGTGAAAAGTGGAAGAGAAATACCCTTTCCTCATAAATATTTTCTTTGAATTTATGCAATAGTTAATTAGCGGATATGCACAAGAAAAAGGTTCGCCTGTTGTTCAAATCTTGAAAATCATGCTGTAGTTGGGGTACACTCTTTGCATGAATGGTCAAAAAGTCTGCGTGGGACTCTCTGGCGGAGTCGATTCTTCTGTAGCTGCATACCTGCTCAAAAAGCAAGGATATGACGTCTTCGGTATTTTCATGAAAAATTGGGAAGATGTTGATGGCTCATGCACAGCGGAAAAAGATTTTGAAGATGTACTTGCTGTGGCAGAAATGCTTGAGATTCCATGCTATAGCGTGAATTTCACCAAAGAGTATAAAGAGCGGGTCTTCTCACACTTTCTCAAAGAACTGAAGGCTGGACGAACTCCTAACCCCGATATCCTCTGCAATAGAGAGATAAAATTTGATGTTTTTTTTAAAAAAGCAAAGTCACTCGGCGCATCCTACGTTGCAACCGGTCATTATGCCCAATCTCAAGATGGAAAGCTGCTTACAGCAGCCGATGGAAATAAAGATCAAACATATTTTTTACATGCTATCGATGGTTCACTGCTCCCTTCTATTCTCTTTCCGCTTGGAAATCTGACAAAACCAGAAGTACGTGCACTTGCCAAAAAAGCGGACATTCCTGTTCATCAAAAAAAAGATAGTACAGGGATTTGTTTCATTGGAGAAAGAAATTTCACTCATTTTTTACGTGACTATCTTCCATATTCACCTGGGCGAATACTAACTGTCGAGGGAGTCGATGTTGGGCAGCATATTGGTATTGCCTACTACACCATTGGCCAACGTAAGGGACTTGGAATAGGAGGTCCTGGTGAAGCATATTTTGTTGTAGAAAAAGATGCTGAGAAAAATGTTCTTTATGTCGCACAAGGCGAAACCCACCCAGCACTTTATGCAGAAAAGCTCATTGCACACTCTCCTACATGGCTCCATACACCACCAAGCTTCCCTCACGCATGCCATGCGAAAATTCGATATCGGCAACCCAGTCAAGCGTGCACAATCTATGAAGAAAACGGAAAGCTGAGCGTGATCTTCAAAGAAAAACAGCGCGCTATTACTCCTTCTCAATCGATTGTCTTTTACGATGGTATAGAGTGTATTGGTGGGGCTGTTATTGAAAATGCACAGAGCACAGCTTCTCTCTGTTCCCCACTTCCTACACAGGAAGCTCTACTGTAGGCTTATGCTCCTCAAACTTTGAGCATAAATCTCTTCCAGTAAATAATTTACCATACCACTCCACTAGACGAGTGACAAACAATTGATGTATCACAAATGAACAAAGAAGCATCCAAGGAATAAAACCTTGATTCGGCTCAAACATCCAAATACAAAGGAGGAAAGCGGTCACTCCAGGCACATTACTCAGCGCACAAAAAACAAAGGTTGAAATTTGCATTCGTACGAAAAGAAAAGTAATAGAAATCACAAATGCATTTATAAGAAGAGCAAAACAAAGAGTGGTGAGAAGAATTTTCCATGAGAAAGTATGCAAAAACAGGAGACCAAATGTGTTTCCAAAAAATCCGAGAACAACTCCAAGAAAAAGTGGATAGTATCTCCTGTAAAAGGAAAGAATTCCAGATGCTGAAAACCTATACAAATTTCCAACAAGCAACCCTGCAACACATGTTGCAACAATGCCTTCTCCAAAAAAATATGTACTCAAAAAAAATGTGAGCACAGGAACTGTTGCAAGAAGCTCCCTCCTTCGAGTGAGAAAAATAAGGAGCATTGCAAACGCAGCTGAAACCACACCAATACTCACAGAAAAGAGTACCTGCCACGGATCATGCTGCATGACAAATACACAACAGATAGCGACAAGCAGAGATCGAATGACTCCATCGAGTGAAAGAAATTGTCTAATGTACGCTGGGATAAGGGTGGATGACATATGAGGGGCACTCGCTCGCACATCATAGGAAACTATGATCAACAAAGGAAGTAATGCGATACCTGCTTCACTAGGAAGTGTAAAATAGTACATAAGCAGATAGAAAAGGCATGCAAAAAACGCTGTAGACACAGCCGCATTGTTATATCTTGTCACTACTGAGAATCGAAGCTTGAGACTATCGAAAAAGAGGAGAACAGCAAGAGCCATTTCAACGAGAAAGCGTCGCAAGCCATCGTCAAATACAACGCCGTATTGAGAAAAAACTATTCCGACAATAAGAGGAAGCAAATACATCATGAAACAAAAAGTCCTTTAGTGACTGCCATATATATACCTACTCCAACTGCAGCCCCCAACAATGGTGCGACAATTGGAATCCAAGCATATCCCCAATCAGAGGTCCCCTTCCTACGAATTGGGAGGAAAAAATGCATAAGGCGAGGTCCAAAATCTCGAGCAGGATTTATAGCATACCCAGTCGGACCTCCCAACGAAAGACCAATACTAAAAACCAGAATTCCGAAGAGATAGGGTGCAATACCACCTGAGAGGTTATTGTGATAATTTAAAATACCACATATACCGAGCAATAAAACTGCAGTGGCAATCATTTCACACAAGAAGTTCCAAAAAGGCATACGAAGAGCTGGCTTTGTACAAAAGCAAAGTAAAAGATGTTCCTCAGATTCTGTTTCCTGAAAATGTGGATAGTACACCAAATACAAAAGAAGAGCACCGAACATTGCACCAACTACCTGTCCTAAGATATAAAAAGGAACAAGAGACCACTGTGTTTTTCCAATAAGTGCGAGACCAAATGTGACCGCAGGATTGATGTGTCCCCCACTCACCCAGCCAACAATATACACGGAAAGAGCAACTGCAAAACCCCATCCAGTCGAAACAACAATCCATCCCCCATTTTCACCTTTTGAAGACTTCAAGAGAACATTTGCCACAACTCCATCCCCAAGGAGGACGAGAAGCAGCGTTCCTAAAAGCTCAGCACTAAAAATTGATAGCATCTCTTGACCTAGTTGTATTGCTCATGTATAGAAAACAACTTAAATCAAATAATGAGAAAAAATGAAGTATATTCTTGCAATTGATCAGGGGACAACGAGTTCGAGAGCCCTTATTATCAACCACGAAGGAAAAATTATTTCCTCTGCCCAGAAAGAATTTCCACAACATTTTCCGCAACCGGGTTGGGTGGAACACGATCCGAGTGACATATGGTCTACACAGCAAGCTGTGATACATGAAGCCCTCGCGAGAAAGTCCCTTCGATTATCAGATATTCATGCAATTGGTATAACGAACCAAAGAGAAACAACGGTCGTATGGGATCGTGAAACAGGAGAGCCTGTCTATAACGCGATCGTATGGCAAGATAGAAGAACAACAACACAGTGTCAGAAATTAAAAAAAGCAGGGCATGAAGCTCTTATCCGAAAAAAAACAGGCCTTCTTCTCGACCCATACTTCTCAGCCACAAAATTGCAGTGGATTTTACACAATGTCGAGGGAGCACATGAGAAAGCACAAGACGGAAAGCTTGCTTTTGGAACAATTGATACATGGCTTATCTGGAAGTTAACAGGTGGTACAATCCATGCAACGGATGTGACAAACGCATCTCGTACAATGCTTTTTAATTTAGAGACACTTACATGGGATGAAGAACTGCTGACACTTTTTGATATCCCCTCTTCACTTTTGCCAACAATTCACGACTCATCTGAAGTTATTGGAGAGACTGAAGACGGAATACCTATTGCAGGAGTAGCAGGAGACCAACAAGCAGCACTTGTAGGACAGCGATGCTTTGAAAAAGGACTTGGAAAAATCACGTATGGCACAGGCTGTTTCATTCTTATTCATGCCGGGCATACTATCCCAAAAGCGAACCCTCACCTCCTTACAACTGTTGGCTATAAAATAGGTGATGAAATAGCCTATGCGATTGAGGGCAGTGTGTTTGTTGGTGGTGCTGTTGTCCAATGGCTGCGAGACAACCTTAGCATTATTTCATCATCGAAAGAGGTTGAAAAACTTGCTTCATCGGTCGATGATACAGGCGGAGTGTATTTTGTTCCTGCCTTTACAGGGCTTGGAGCACCACATTGGGACCCGTATGCGCGGGGAACGATTGTTGGTTTATCAAGAGGTTCAACAAAAGCACACATTGCACGCGCCGCGTTAGAAGGCGTCGTTTTACAAGTTGAAGACATCCTTGACCTTGTGCATGTTCCAATGAAAACATTTCGAGTCGATGGGGGCGCTTCTCGTAGTGATATGATGATGGAGCTTCAGGCAAGTCTGCACTACACTACACTTGAGCGACCGGAATACCTTGAAGTCACTGCGTTAGGGGCTGCGTATTTAGCTGGACTAGCAACAAAATATTGGGAAACAAAACAAACACTAACGGATTTAAATCCAATAGCAAAAACATTTACACCAACACTTCCTAATGAAAACGTTCAGAATATGAAAAAAAATTGGAAAAAAGCTATAGAATGTAGCAAGGTTTGGCATCATGACACGTAGCTGTATCACATCCTTAAAAGAAGACAATGAATACGATATAGTTGTTATTGGCGGTGGAGCGACAGGGCTTGGATGTGCTGTTGATGCAGCATCACGGGGATATAAGACACTTTTACTTGAAAAAGGTGACTTTGCATGTGCAACCTCCTCACGAAGTACCAAACTGATTCATGGTGGTCTGCGTTACCTTCAGCAAGGAAACGTGGGCCTTGTCTTTGAAGCGCTTCACGAAAGAGGGCGGCTTGCAGCAAACGCACCCCACCTCTTTATCGAACGTCCTTTTCTCGTTCCCAATTATAAATGGTGGGAAGGACCTTTTTATGGAATTGGTTTAAAAATTTATGATCTCTTAGCAGGGAGGCTAGGTCTTGAAGCATCTAGGCACATTACTAAAAAAGAGACATTAGAAACGCTTCCAACAATACACGAAGAGGAACTTCGTGGCGCTACACTCTATTATGATGGCCAGTTTGATGATGCAAGGTTGGCACTCACTCTTGCTCTCACTGCACAGGATCAAGGGGCTACAGTTATCAACTATGCTGAAGTAACCCACTTTATGAAAGATGGAAAAAGAATTTGTGGAGTTGGATGGAAAGATACACTCCATGGTGAATCTGGAGAAATTCACGCAAAGGTCGTCATCAATGCAACAGGAATTTTTTCAGATGAAATATGCCATCTTGATGATCCAACAGCACCGAATCATATTGCTCCGTCTCAAGGAGTACACCTTGTGCTACCAAGCGAGTTCCTCCCAGGAGATACGGCACTGCTTATTCCAAAAACTAAAGATGGGAGAGTCATTTTTGTTGTCCCATGGCATGATAGAATTATTGTTGGAACAACCGATACACCTAAAGAACACCCTGAAAAAGAACCAACTGCATCAGACGAAGAGATTGATTTTATCTTAGAACAAGCAGGTGCATACCTAAGTATTGCTCCTTCTAGGGATGATATACTGAGTATTTTTACAGGGCTGCGTCCCCTCGTCTCAATGAAACCTGAAGCCGCATCAAAAAAAATTGCCCGAGATCATAAAATTTTCACGTCAGAATCAGGTCTAGTCACGATTGCAGGAGGAAAGTGGACCACGTATCGTAAAATGGCACTGGATACAATCGATAAAGCAGCAGCGATAGCGAAACTCCCACATATCCCCTCTCCTACTGAAATGCTCTCTCTTCATGGGTATCTTGAAAAGGTTAACCCTGAAGACACACTGAGCGTCTACGGATCAAATATTGGGATTTTAACTGAAATCATTGAAGAAAACCCACAATTTCAGGAAAGACTGTCTCAAACGCTCCCCTATCGATTTGCCGAAGTAGTGTATGCCTGTCGACACGAAATGGCACACACTCTTGAAGATGTGCTTTCAAGAAGAACGAGAGCTCTTTTACTGAATGCGAAGGAGGCTGTTGAATCAGCTCCCGCTGTTGCAAGTGTGATGGCGACAGAGCTACAAAAAGATGAAGCATGGATTAAAAATGAGATTGATACTTTCACTACTCTTGCTCGTAAATATTTGCCGAGCTGATGACAGATATTTTTGGTGGTATGGCACCTCATATGACACCTTCGATGCAGATCGAATAGAACTTATTGAGTACAATGAGTCATCGCAAAACATGCTCTTTAGAGGAGATATTCCTCGAAAGAATAAAAACAGCTATGATCGCGGCGGGCTTATTCGGGGAATAAAAAAATACTTTCGAGAATATTGTAGAAAAAACAGTGCATATAAAAAGCATAAATTCCCAAAACGATACCAGCTTGTTGTTATATCAATGATGACACCTGAAACTGAACAGGAAATTGACTTTTTAAAAATTATCTACGGGTACTATTCAAAACAAAAAACAACAGAACTTTCCCTTCGAGATATCCCCTACCAAAAAGCATACGATGGAAGAAATAAAGATGTATGGCTCTGGTGGTGGGTAAGAGCAAATTTCACAAACAGCCCTCCGTTTTCTGATGATGTCAGTTTTCGAGAACTTGAAAAAACCCTTGATCTTTCAGATGAAGCAGTAAAAAAGAAACTGATAAACCAAACATGGGATGGGTACTCACTTGATTTTCCAGAGCTCATTGAACGGCTTACTTCATTCATGACTGAACGAAACGACACGCCAACTATTATCTACATTCACTCACGACATGGAATTAATCGAACAGCTTCGACACATGCTGCGTACTTAATGCGTCGGTTTGGTTATTCTATAGAGGAAGCGTGGAAGGCAGCACAAATTGAAGATAAAAAAAAGCAACTAGAGATCCACAAGCCCAGTGAAGCAAAAACGTTTCTTATGTACTATTCTCGGTATCTCTCTCTGTAATACCTCCCTCTTTTCAGAGAGAATTACTCCGTTTGATCCGTCGTACGTCTCACTTGTAGCTAGTGAGAGAAACTATTTGTTTAGAGGAAGTATCCCTCAAAATGAGGAGGGAGAATTTATACTCGAGAGGCTCGTTTCAACACTAAAAAACGCTGCAAGAGAGAAGTCAACCACACTACCAGAGCAATTTACACTCACTATTATTTCGCTCCTTACAGAAGAACGGGCTGAAGAAACCCGTTTTATGAAGCGATTTAATGGAAAACGAAAAAGAGGACGATTTCTCGTACAGGATGAGTATACCTGGGGGTGGTGGCAAGTGAGACCTCATATACACTCGATACCAAAAGGATGCATGCAGTTTAAGCAAGCGTTTGATGGGGAATACCTGCGATTTCCGCAACTTATTAAAACGATAGAAAAACTCTATGACTCAAGAGCAACACTCCCAAAAGTCATCTACGTCCATTGTCGACACGGTAGAAATAGAACAACTGCTGCAATTGGTGGTTTTTTGATGAAAAAATATGCGCTTACTTTACACGAGGTCTGGCAAAAGATAGTAGTCCCTGGAATCTATGATCCGAAAGAGCTCTATTACTTTCTCACCTCGTATGCTCAATACCTACGATCTCTTTCAAGAACGTCTCAACAAAATACTCATCAGTAAACCTATGCGCCTCTTCAGTAGCCAGAAATGATCGAATGGATGAAAGGTACGATTCAAATGCATCCTCCGACATAGTATCAAGAAAGGTAAGAAGATCATCGTACGTTTGGAAATCACGCATATCTATGAAGCAGTCCGAAGGAATGTAGTCTGTGACATTTGATGCCCCAAGATAGACGGGAACAACCCCGCAGTGAAAGCAATCAAAAATCTTTTCCGTGATGTATCCATCAATATTTTTCGTATTTTCAAAACAGAGCGAGAATTTATATTTTTTTAGCACATGGTACTTGTCTTCAACACTTCCACGATACGTCTTTAAAGGAAGGTTTTCCCATCCGTACCCATACAAGTCGAATCGATCATGCGCATGTTTCTCAAAAAACGCTATTCCCTTGAGCCGTTCACTATAGATTTCATGTTCATATTCCGATTTTTTATTCCTGGCAATCATGGTACACAACTTTCGATTGGTAAACGGAACAAGAGACGACTTCATTGGGTACATAACCGGATAGTAGAATTTGACAAACTTTTCCCCGTCTATACGTCGATCATCCCAAGTGAGAACTTTTGAAAAGTGTGCCAAATATTCATCAGAATGAAGAAATGGTTCTACAGAAGGAGGCTCAAATACAATAAGGTGAAGAGACGATTTTGGGAAAAAGCGCAATGAATCAATGCCTACAAAACGTGGAACATTAAGAAGAACTATTTTTTCTATTGTACCAGAACGAGTGTTCATGATTGAGAGAATTTCTTTCTCGTTCCGTGGAAATTCTTCTAAACTTGAGCCCTTAATCTCATATCCATATTCACGAAGCCGATATTTAATTTTTCCCCAAACGCCGAGATTGCCGTATGGATCAAGCGAACCTTTTGGAAACATCGTATCAACATATCCATAGTAGTCAGGAACAACTGATACCTCAAGAGCACAAACAATACGTGAAATTAAAAGTAGTAAGAGAAATTTTTTCATGCCGGAATACTAACGACCGACGGCATTCTGTACAAGAAACTTTCTAGACTTAAAAAGAGTACAACAGAGAAACAATCCCATCTACGCTGCGATAAAAGGTATTGACCTGGGCCGCACGAACTTCAAAAGAAATACGAAATGAATCATCAACAATATACCATCCCTCAGCAACGAGTTTATTAGTAAACAAATGAGTTTTTGCTATTACCTGTGGAATGTCTTCTTCAGGATTCGTTACAGCAATACCTTGATTTGAAAACGCCTTCATCATATCAAAACGAGCGTCATACGAAATCCCTATATATTCTTTTGGATTCCACTCATAAAAAAATGTTGCTTTCCCTTGAAGATGCCAATCATCTTTGAAAGAGTAGTATGCAGGAACAACACGTGCATAGGTTGCATATCCCCCCTCAAATCGAAAACGAAGCCATGTCGTTTTTGGACAGAGAAAACGGACCCATATAGACTCGCTCGTCGACGTGTTCGAAACGCTTCCTGAAAAGAAACTCCCTAACAGAGACGCTCCAACTCCTGAATAGGGAGGGGAAAAGCGATACTCATATGCGCTTGAGAGCTCAACTTGAGGTGTTATAAAACTTTCTGGCGTTGTAAATCGTCGAGATGGAACACCTGTTTTGTCAACAGAGAGCAGACCAAAATGCTGATCAGAATAGACTCTTATATTGAGAGAAGGTTCCCAGTGATAAGAGGATTGAAAGGGGAAAATGCTTTCACTTGACTGGGAGCTATAATAAGAAAATCTTGATAGAGCGGTTATCTCACATGCCGGAATAGGAAAAAGGGTCACTCCGAGATAAGGACTCAGTTGAAGAAAGGAGTAGTTAGTACGATCACTGACAAGGTTTTTTTGTTTAAGATCCAAGGAAGTGAAACCTACTTTTGGTTTCACAGTGTTTAAAACTGAAACAGAAAGAAAGCTTGTAAAGGAGAGTGCTGTATTTCGAGTAGTGACCTCTCCCGATTCGAGGTCTTTCTCTTCCTCAACCCCAAACCTGGGAGTAACAAAAAAATGAGATCGCGCTTTTGGTACAACACCTAGCAGCGCTTTTTCGACATCAAATGAAGGTGCTGTATAACTTAGCTCTTTGAATATTACATATGCTGATTTGTATTTTCCCTCTAAAAGATAGAGTCGACCAAGTGCATATTTGCATTCTGAATCCTCTGGATCAAGAGCTCGTGCTTTTTCAAAAAACTGCATTGCCTCTTTATATTCACCAAGAGCAACCGCAATATTTCCAGCAAGGAGCAGAATAGATGGATCATCAGGATACTCCTCTAGCAGAGTAGAAATAACACTCCGTGCTTTAATGTATTGTTGCTGCTCATATAGCTTTTGCGCTTCATCCTGCACACTTCCATATGACGTTTCTTGATCTATTTTCTGAGCAAGTATTTTCCCCTCAAGATGAGAGGGCTCATTTTCTAAAACACGATCAAGTTCAACACGCGCATTCTCCATCTTATTCGATCTAAAAAAAAGCGTGGCAAGGAGAAAATGAGCATCAGTATGTTCGTTGTCACACTCCAAAATCTTTTTGAGCGTCTTATATGCTTTCTTATCCTCTCCATTTCTTATATAGGCTTTTGAAAGAAGAAAAAGTGATTCCTCATGTTCCTGATCAATTGAAAGAGCGCGAATACATTGATCAATGCATGCTTCAATCTCACCACATGACATGAAGAGCATGCCGTGTATGTAATGTGCATAAAGAGCAATTTCTCGGAGATGGTGTTTGGATGAAGTACATGATCCATGCTCATCGACAATCTTCTTCCGACAAATCAGCTCTGCATAGCGTATTGCACCATCTGCTTTTGTTAAACGGTTTTGAGCCACGTACACACGTGCAAGCATCAGGTACGCCTCAGAAGAGAGTGGATTTATGTGAAGAAGAAGGAGGAGTTGCCTTTCTGCTTCTTCATGCATTTTCGACCAAAAAAATACACGAGCAAGAGCAAGCCTACAATCGTCGTCATCTGGGTGTTTTTTTAAATACTCTTGGTAGAGCAAAACAGCCTGCGAATAGCTTCCCATCCAACTGAGGACTCTTGCCTTGTAAAAAAGAAGGTCGTCATAAAAAGGATTTGCACTATGAAGTCTTTCAAATATTGCCAGCGCTTTTCGATACTCTCCGAGTGACTGAGCTTTTGTACCTTGCTGTAAAAGCTCTTCTGGTGTGTGTGTAAAAGCCACCTGAGCACAAAAAATAAAAAGCATGTACTTTTTTTTCATCGCATTGCCCTTGCATCAAGCCATTTAATAAGCATTCGAGGATTCACCTGACTTTTAAGAGAGAGAATATATCTTGCTGTAGCTTGCGCATCACTTGTTGCCTCAGATGCAATTGCATCTAAAATAGAGGTTCCAGCGGATCCAAATCGACGAATAGACAGCCCTGCGTAGAGCCGAACCAGCCAATGTGGATCATGAATCAGCTGTTCCAACGAGACACGAACGGTATCAAGGGGAAAATGCCCCAAATTACTTGCAACAATGGCTCGAATATCTGTGTACTGACTTTCGCTGTAATGAATAAGTGTACTGACAGCTTCATCACATGGTATATTTTCAAGCGCACGAAGTCCCCACCAAAGCAAATGAATATTATTTCCCTGAAGGCATGGTCTTACATCCTCAAACGTAAGATACCCAATCTTTTGAGAGAGCACTTCTAAACAGGCTGCTTTTCTATATTGAAGGGGTTCTGTTCTATATATTTCAAGTAGAAGAGCGTACACAGTATTTGAGCTTGCGATAAGTGCATCTCGAACGAGATGTTTTCCATATCCAACATCAGATGCCAATTTATCCAAAAGAAGGATAAGAAATTCTTTCTCAGGATTCATACAAATAATATCAATAACTTCAGATTGATACTCATGAGGGGTCTTATGAATAAGCGCTGTAAGCTCTTTTCCGGAAAAAAGGGAGGGACATAAATGTGCAGCATTTAACGCTTGAAGAAACTTTTTTTTACGAAAGAAAAAACCAATGTGAAGAAACGTACTTTTATGAGGCTCAAGCAGCCTTTTTTTCACATCCTCCCATGTGCTCCCACAAAAATATCCGTTCACCTCTAGCAGTGCATGCAGAAGCGTGCGAAGAGGTTGTGGTGCACATGCTTCTTGTGGAGAGTCAATCATCATATTGGAAACTAATTCTTGTATTTTTTTAATATCTTTTTTTCTTTTCTCTTCAAAAAATGTAAATATTGCTTGAAGCAGTATAATCAACGCAAAAAAACAAAAGAAAAAAAGCCCTTCAAAGAGTAAAAATTTCTGAATTCTCGACAACTCAATCACCACAAGTTACCTCATGAGCTTCAGCGACTTTTCTAGCAAGTATTGCACATTAAAAGGCTTGGAAAGATAGTCATTCGCTCCTTTTTGCAATCCTTCAATGATTACCTCATCCTGCCCTAATGTTGATAGCAGCATAACGGGAACCGATTTTCCAAGTGTCGTACGAATTTTTTCTAGAACATGTATTCCACTCATGTCTTGAAGCTGTTGTTCAATGAGAACGAGCCCAGGTTTATTTTCACTTGTAAAGGACTCGATAGTATCAATGAAAGACTGCCCGCTTGAAAAAACCTCAGTTGGATGCCCTTTTGAAGCATACAAATAGCTAAGAAACGTATGGAGCACTGTATCGCTATCAACAATAAGGACGGGTTTTTGTTTCGGATCGAAGAAGTCCTCATTTTCCTGAATGACTTCAAGGAAGGCATGATTTGAGTGGTTCATCTTTTGACGTGCAAGTGAAAAAAGATCTGAAAAACGGGTCGTTTCTCCCTTAGCCAGCAAAAGGACTCCCTGAGCTGATGAGAAATATTCTTTCTGGATAGGACTGGTTGAGAGCTGACTGAGGACATTTTCAATTTTTTTTCTTACCATTGTGAGAGATTCTTCAGAATGAAGAATACAAAGCCATTCATCGGTGCACCGAATCACAACATCATTCGGATTGAAAAGGCGACGAAGGGAGCGCGCAAAAACACTGTCCATTTCTTTGGGCGTGGAGTGTGGCGTAAAGTGAAGAAATGAAAGTACAAGTTTTTTTCTAAAGGCAAGGAGTCTTCGAAAAATGTCTCTGCCGCCTTTCATAGTATAAAATTGAGTGAATCTATCTTCACCAATCCGTTTATTTTTTTTTACGTCATTTGCAATGAGCAGGTGGATTCGCATCAAGAGCACTTCTGATGAGATTGGTTGAAATATGATATCCTGAATATGAAAAGGGGCATATTTTGTAAGGACATCCACATTTTCTTCTTTTGCAATAAGAACGATTGGAAGGTGTTGAAATGAGGAATCACTTCGAAGCGCTTGTACAAGTTCAAATGTTAATGCATGCGCAACATGCGCGATACAAACATCAAAGGCCCCCTGGCTCAACTGAGAAAGCACCTCATCTGGACTTTTTACGCAGCGAAGATCGTATTTTTCTTTTTCCAAACTTTCTGAGAGATGTATGCATTCCGAAGTATCGTCTGTAAAATAAATAATACGTATACTATTTATTGTCTTCCCATCAAGTGTCTCTTCTATAGAATCAATAATGTGTGCTGGTGAACTTGGAAGAGAAAAATAATGGTGAACCCCAAGAGAAAGAGCCTTTTTCCGATGCTCATATTCACTCTCTGATCCCAGTATACCAATACTACTCGGAGCACATGCATGTGCTTTCTGAATTGTTGCAATTGCCTCAAAGCCTCCAACATCGCTGTATGAAAATACTTTTTTTATAAGAAAGTATCGAGGAAGATTATGCCCATTTTTAAGCCTATCGATCCCCTTTTCGACTGAACTAAAATGAACTATTGAAAGTCCTCTTTGAAGTGCTTCCTTATTAAGATATTTTGCGAACGTTTGATCCTCATCAATATAGACGATATCAATGTTTTCTACCGGTTGTGCCTTTTCATTCCCCTTCTGCCCAGTTTTGTCTTCACGCATACAATGCTCTTAGGTGGCTCGACACAATGTCGCAATTTTGGTTTTAAAGTCTTTTAGAGAAAACGGTTTTTCCATAAATACAATTTTTGAAAAATCAACACCATCTTTCTCACATTCTTCTTTCGAAGAACCGCTTATAAGTATGAGCGGAATGGAGACGACTCCCTGTAACTGCTTTACCACTTCAACGCCGGATATACCGGGAAGATGGACATCAAGCACAATACAGTGAAATGTTTTTGAAGAATCCTTACATAATTCCAAGACTTCTTCCCCTGTCTTTGCAATAGTCACCTCTGCAAATCCTTGAAGGGATTTTTCAACAAGGCATGTAAAATCAGTGTCATCATCTGCAAAAAGGACTGAAATCATTAATAAACCTTCATATTAAAATATTTTTTACATTACACTTCATCAAATATTAAGACAACACAAAGGAACGCTGGAACTAAAACAAAAGATTCAGGTATATTATATCTATGATAAGGCGGTTTTTAGCTCTCTCCACACTTCTTTTTGCGCTCTGTACAGCGACCTTTACTGGGCTCTACTGGAACCAGGATTGGCTCATCATGCGCTATAACCCCCTACCTGAGGATCATGTATACACAGGGCTAGAAGACCATGAAGAACTGTTTTTCACGTTCCCTGACGGAGGAGCAGTGAATGCGCTCTTCTTTCCAGCAAAAGAACAAAAAGGGGTCCTTCTCTATATACACGGACGTGGAGGCAATCTCCAAAAGCCGTGGGGTAAAATTTCAAAAGATTTCTTGCAAAGAGGCTATTCTGTTCTAATCTACGACCACAGAGGTTTTGGTAAAAGCAAGGGGCCATCCAATCAAGAGACCTTTCTTCACGATGCCTGCTATGCATATGATTATTTGAAAGAGCGCTTTCCTGACGAAACTCCCCTCGTGTACGGCGTTTCGTTTGGATCTGGAATAGCAACCTATGTGGCGTCTGAGAGAAGCCCTAAAGCACTTATTTTAGAAGCTCCTTATTTTAGTATGTTAGATCTCATCCCACGAATGGGATACCCTCTCCCTCAGTGGGCTCTTAAACTCATCCTAAAATACCCGCTTGAAACAAATAGATGGATAGCAAACGTCTCATCACCAATATACATTTTTCACGGAAAAAAAGATGAGCTTATCCCCTATCACTCAAGTGAACGGTTAATGCAGAATATACAGAAATCGACGGTCGCTTCACTTATAACACTCAAAAATGGAAAGCACAACTACCTCAGCAAGCACCCTCTCTATCAAACCTCTCTTGATTCAATTCTAAAAGGTGCTCAAACATACGAGCCAATTATACGGGGAAAAGATGCGCTCACTGAAAAAAGTGCAGAGAAGCTCCCCTAATCAATCTCTTCATCATCATCTAACTCACCAATCATATGTATGGCTCGAGCTCGAAGATTTTCAGATTCTATTCTTTCTAAAGCAGCTGCCGCTTCTTCAACTCTTCCTTGGTCCATGTACCCATCAACAAGAGTGAGATTCACTTCATCTCTCCAGTTTTGCGCTGAAAACTCATCAAGCAACTCTTCTACACGCTCCAGCTCACCGACTGGCACAAAATGATCGATGCATATACCACCAAGAACCACATTTTTAGTATTGGAAGGTGGGCATTCGCGAATCATGGCAATAACATCGCCAAGTCTCTCTGTTCGAAGTATTTGTTGAAACACTGAGTCAAGTTGTAAAAGTGCAAGACGTCTTTCTGCTATCTGGATATCTCTTATTCGGCCAAGTAATGCATCAAGTGTTTCGAAGGAGGTCTCTTCGTCCTCACAAATATCTGAAAAGAAACCGACGAGGACACTGCTTCGAACTTCGATATTCTCAATGCGCTGCGCCCAATCAAGCACTCTCAGGACTCCTGCGGGAGTATTTTCTTCAGAAAACATCCCATCAAGAACACAGGAATAAAACACCTCTCTTTCATTTTCAGACATTTTCTCTACATGGGCAAGAGCTTCTTCAGTTCTTCCTACTGAGTAGAGCATCCCACAAATGTAGGATAGTTTTTCAGAGGAGCCATAGTGTATATGAAGGAATACCGCTATTTGAAGAAGTTCGTTATGAGCTTCTCTTATTGCTCCGCTCCCATAGTCCCCTGAAGATATGGATTCTCCATCAATCGTATCGAAAATGGTGCGTAATACTGTCTCTATTTCTTCCCTTACTTGTTCTTGAAACTCAAGAACCGCTGGAATAGTCCACGCTCGCGGTTTTTCAGATATGTGCTTATGGCAAAGTTCGCTTTTTAGTTCATGAAACCGTTCAGGAAGTATGGTGGATGCACCGAGATAATACCTATCAGAAACCTGTCTCCAATATCTCCGAGGTGTTTCTTCTGCATTTTCTTTGCTCGTACATGTCAAAGCTGCAAGCTCTCGAGGTGGTAAAAAACCCGCAATGTGGCCCAGAAGTGCTTGAGGAAGACTGGCAGTATGTACAGTTGCTAGCTGTTCTGCAGCAGAACCTGATCCAGCAGAACTTGCTGCGGCAGCCCCAACAAGGCATACTGCCGGTTTGGGTATTTTTGATGATACCCCATCGCTGCCACTCTCAAGACACCGCTTCGATGTCCTTCTGCTTTCTTTAGAGGATAAAACGCCTGCTGCAGCTGTACCGACTCTTGAATTGAGCTCGAAAACCGCCTCATCTCTTGTATAGTGGCTCAGCCGATGTCCTGCTGGAATTTCATCCTGAAGGATAGTATACAAGTCATGGGTAGATAGGGTTGTGATTGAAACAGCTGCCACTGCGTATTCTCCTTATTTACTTTTTGTTCCAAGCGCATTTTTATACTCATGCAATGCATTACATTTTAGTTCTCAAACTAGATAAGTCGAAGTTTATACAGCCGGTTCTTTGAGTCTTTTCACAAGCTCACTGAGCCTTGGAATGAGCGGAACATGCAAAGATAAAACTTCTGCTAGCTCTTTTTGATCGAGAACTTCATCTGGAAGGTCTTTCAAGAGCAGAGCTACCTGATAAACTCGCTTTGACACAAGGTGAATAATAGCTGATGTTGAACGTGGAGCTGACAGACTATCATAGAATGCTGCTTGTAAGGCTATATCAAACAATCCATTTCGGAGAGGAGCATACTCTCTTCCAGGGGGAAGGGCATGCGCAATAGCTCGGACATACCGTGGGAGCGTCCTTTGTGGAAAAGAAGCCGCCATTAGAAATTTTGATATCCTTGAAAGAGCTTTTGAATGTACCAAGTGATCGCCATCATAATTATAAGCTACACAAGAAATGTAGACTAACAGATCATGAATTCTCTCAGGTTTACTTGAAGCAATAGCTGCTGCAAATAGACGCAAATCCGTTGGATACTTACTTGATCTTATTGCATGTAACAGTTCAATGCTTTCGTCTGCAGATAGCTTTTCATCTTTAGTAAGCAAAGCCCATGAACCTACAAGATCGAGTGGCTTGACAAAATGGGGAAATGTAAAAAAACTCGGCTTTTGGAAAAAAAACTTCTTATACTCAGCATATGCTGTAAACGGGGTTCGAACACCTACTAAAGAACGTTCTTCAGCGGCAGCCTCTCCCTCTTCCCTCTGTCGTTTTGGGGCTCTTCCGCTTGGAGATGGACTAGCTGAGGCTGCAGCCGACAGAGGAGCCAAACCACGTTGAGGAGTGCTTGGGTGACCTTCTTCAGCTGAAGCAGCAGATGGTGCACTAAACACTGCACCTACAGCCTGAGCAGTTCCTGAGGGCATAACATCCGCAGCTTCAGGAGAAACCCGCAACCTCTTCTCACGAGGGAGCCTCCCTTCCCCAATACGTATACGCTTAACTAGTTCTGTGACTGCTTCTTCAAGACCATACCTAGCCAATGGGCTTCCATCAGGGAGCTCACCTTTAATAATTGTTTCAATGTCATCAATGGATAATACAGAAATGTGTGGTTTGCCACTGAGAGCTGCTGCCATTTTCTTCCTAAATTTTTTGGAATTGATTTTGGCATAAAAGAGAATAAAATGACACAAGTACTTAGTTATAAATAATTCATATGCAAGAACATTTATTCTTTTGTCTTTTGAATAAAATTATGAATAAGAAATGCATCTTTGTTTCCTCTGGCATTTTCGACACCGCTGCAGACATCATACCCATTGGCATGAATGCTCTGCTTTGCGTGAGATACATTCTGTGGACGAAGACCTCCTCCAACAAAAAATGGAATGGAAGGAATGGGAGTGAAATGAGTGAAGTCAAAAGACTCATTACTTCTTGGATATGTAAATTCATAGAGAATGTAGTCTCGATGCACATTTATTCCTTCAAACCGAAGTGGCTTGTAGGTTCCATCAGCTTGAACTGGCTGTACAAAGATGCGAATAAAGTCATCAGGAAGTTGACTGTGATTTTGTATCGATTCTTTTCCATTCAACTGAACAGTGCTTACACCACAAAAAGCACACACTTCTTTCATTTGAGATGATGAATGATTGGTAAACACACATACAGGTTCAACACCACCCTCTTTTATCGCCCTTACCACATTTTTCATGCTGGCCGGTGAGACGTATCGGCTAGAAGACTCATCACAAACCACTCCAATAAAGTCCGCTCCATACTCAGCTGCAAGCTGTGCTACCTCTTTTGAACGGACCCCACAAATTTTTACATAAGGCTTTCGTGTTTTTTGTATAAACTCTTTGCAAGAGACCCGGCTAGTAAATGCATCCGTAATTACACATGCAGAGACACCGTGGTCAAAATAGAAATGAGCCGTTTGTGGAGCTGTCCTTCCAGTCTCAATAATGGCATGAATATGAGATGGGATATGTTGAAAAAGTTTAAATGCTCGACTTGGATCTACTTCATCGGTCGCTAGATTCTGATTATTTATTTCAATAATTGAAGCACCAAGTGAAAGTGCATAGGCAAGCTCTTCTTGATCATGAACTTCAACAACAGCTTCTAATCCGATTGTCTCAGTGGCTTCAAGCATCATCTTCGTTTTTTCTTTGAGCAACTGGACACTTAAAAGAACCGCAGAAGCTCCCAGATGTATAGCTTCCATTATTTGAAGAGGATCAATAAGGAAATCTTTCCGTAGTATGGGGAGGTTGGTTTTTTTAGACACAGCAATCAGATCAGCGGTAGCTCCCCCTAAAGATGCATCTGTTTGGCACGACAGTGCTATAACGCCCGCTTCTTCGTACATCTTTGCGAGGGATGCAGGAGGAGAACTTTCAGCAACAATACCTTTTGTAGGAACACTTCCCGCAATCTCACCAATAACACCTCGTTTTTTGAGCGCATCTGAAAACGCAGTTTTTTTTACCCCCTCCTCTACTGTATACTTCCCTTTTAGCTTGAGGACTTCAAGGTGCTTTCGCTTTGCAATATTTTCAAGAGAGTTTGTCATTCTGAACCCACGTATTAAAAAGTACAGTTGAGTATCTACTTTTTGAAGAGGTTGGTAGTAAAGAGTAGCGTCTGGATTTAATACACCCAGACGCAGCAGATATTGATGCGCGTATGTATCTCAGCGTTTTCCTACAAATAGCACTCACTGACTGTGCGTCATTTTTGCACTAACCTACTGCTGTTCTTCAACACATTTTTGTAGGAAGTCTTTGACATCTTGGTCTATTCCTTTTAGTGCATTTGATCCACGCGTAATCTTTGCGATACTGATTTGCAAGTCTTTCGCTATCTCACGTTGCGTCTTCTTTCCTGACATGAGTTCTCGAATTATTAAAATACGACCTGACATCGCTTCTTTTTCCTCGTAGGTAAAAAGAAGGTCAAAAACCTTTCCTAAAAGTTCTGTATCATCTGACTTTACACAAAGCTGTAAAAAAGCTTTCCATCCTTCGTTCATTATATACTCTTGTGGGGTTATGAGTTAACGGCGCACGCATTAGCCTTTAAACGTATTGCTCAAAAAAGGAGCAAAATGCTGTTTCAAAAGCTGCCGCCCGTCTAAAGTTTCAATTTCATCTTCATTTCTATCAAAAAAATGAATAATATGTAACCATTTTGCGCCATATATTCCCTTCTTTTTATCAAACTGAAGAAGACATTTCACTTTACCATCGTGAACATAAAACTCGTATGGAGAACGATTCCCATTGAAACGCGCTACAACTGCATACCTATGCGGTATGTTTTGCAGGAGTGACATTCCATCGCAAAACGAAAGGTCTATTGTACTCTTTGAAAGATAATCAAGTATTGTTGGGAAAATATCAACATGACTACTAATTGAAATGGTAGGTGCCGAAATATCCTCTGGAGAAAGTGATCCAAGCTTGTAGTATATTGGAGGCGTTGTTTGCATTGCACTCAGATGAGATGCATGATACAACCTTCCTTCTTCATAAAACTCCTCACCATGATCACCTGTGAAAACAACGACCGAGGAATCATACAGGCCTTCGTCTTTCAAAGCTGAGGTAAATTGACCAAAAAGTGAGTCAACAAAATGAATAGAATTTTTATAACAATTTTTTAAATGTGTGATTGAAGCATCACTACTCGCCACTTGAATGTGAGAACCTGCAGACGACGTATCAAATGGTGCAGGATATGTTGGGGGCCAACTGTATTCAAAATGTGTAGAATCGAGAAAAAGAACAAAAACATTTCCTGATGACTTATCCTTTCGTTTCATGTCATGCATCATTGTGTTGAACGCTTCTACATCACTCTCATACGCTTCTTTAGGGGGATAATGAGGAAAGGCGTGGTTTTCAGTGAGTAAATTACAGTTTTTTCCAAACAAAAGCTCATCAATCTCGTAGTATTTAAGCTGTGCAGCTGCATAGACGTTGATGTCGTACCCCATCTCTTTTAATATTCTCAATGGAATAGCACCTTTCTGCTTTGCTCCTCTACTTTCAGCCCAATGGACAGCACTATTGCTATGAAAAATCGAGTACCACGAAAGCTGTGTTCCATTCCCTCCGGACACAGTATATGGTAGTGAAATATGCTTCTCTCGAAACGAAACAACATGTGGGGCTGTTTTTTCGGTAACATAATCCTCGCGGAGTGATTCAACAACCCAAAGATAAATGTTTGGCAGTGCATCTTGCTTAGTCACAGAAGACAATGGGGAGTCGACAGGTTTATGAATAGAGTGAGTTAATTCAATTTTTTCAGAAGGAAATGGAAGCACTGTTGTTTTAAAAGGGAGCGTTGCTGCAAATTTGATGTATTCTCGCTTAGAAATAAATGGGAGAAATGCGACATCTACAGCAAGTAAAACAAAAGGAAGCATTAAAAGGACTCTGCTCAGTCTTCGAGCTGATAAAGCCTGCTGAGAGGGTCCAAAAAAACGGCGTGTCGAAAAATAAATGCACAGTGCAGCGCTCGGTAGCACAACCAACGCAAACAGCGCAAGACCTCCCCAGTATGGAAGGGGAATACCTGTGAGCTGGAGCATTTCAATAAAATTAGCCAATGTTTCATCTAAAATAAGATCCAGTGTTGAAAAGAATGTCATTCCCATGATTCTGACTAAGACAAAGTCGGCTATGTGTGTCATGAGCAGTGTAAAAACAAGCGCAACAAAGGTGTAGTAGAGACTAAAATGAAACCGCTTCTTAAAAAAAAGCGCAAACAAGTAAATAAAAAGAAATTCAATAATCGATTGAAAAACCGCATGAATCGTAAAAAACAGCGTTGCAAATTGAGTTTCTGGGGAAACCAATTGAACATGAATACTGTGTAACCCAATAAGAAAAATGACAACAATACCATAGAAAAATGGATTGACCTCTCCCCCTTTCATACTCCATCCTCTCTTTGATCCTCTTCTTCAGCACTTAATATAATGAAAAAATTGAATCAAGAAAAATATGAAATATTGAAACTAATTTTTATGTTTTTAGTAATAAAACCGTAAACATTATTCAGTTTCTAATCTTACTGCAATGTCTTCAAACCCAGCGCGACGAAATGCACCGGCTAAATTGAGCGCTCCTCTATCTGTCAATGTTCCATCACCTTCAAGCCTTCCAAGAAGTTCCATTGCACCCTTGAAAAACCCATTAGATAAGCAGCGGGTAATAACAGTGATTTTCGTTACAGCTTTTTTTACTTCCATTGCATATGAAACAGCTTCCGGGAATGCCTTCTCTTCACTTTTATTCAAAGCTAATCGACTGAGATCCTTTTGTGTTAAGATCCTTTTCACAAAAGGAATCGCTTCTTCAGGTATTCCTGTTTTGGCTAGCGTTACTGATAAAGCCTCATTTAACTTCGTTTGATCTAAGAAAGATGATGGGAGTGCATCCAAGAGTACAAAACGACCTCGTGCAATTGCTTCTCGAGCAGACTCTAGCTGAAGCGGAGGTAACCCTGCAGCCATGAATCTAGTGAGTAACTCCTCAGAAAATGTGGAACATAATCCAAGTGCACTTTCTGTTCCGTCCGGATGAGACACAACATGTGAAGATCCAATAGGATGTAAAATGGGTGTTATTTCACCATTCAAAAAACCTGGATGCAGAATCGTTTCTGCAGTTTTTCGATTTCCCATACATGCTATAACAGGTGTTTTTGCTTTTTGTGCAAGAAGGCTGGAAAGAGAAGGGCCTGTTTTTCTTGGATGCGCCCCTTTGCAACACATGAGAAAAATGGATTGGCACCGACGACCCAGTTCAGGAAATCCTTTCTCTTCAAGCAGTCGTGTATCAAGGAGGCGTTGTTCTTCCTTTGATTTTCCACGCCGCAAAACATACGCACCAACGTCCTTTGATTCTAAATATCCGCCATGTCCGTGCAGAATTATTCCATCAACATCGTTTTTAAATCTCTCGACAAGGCTATAAAGATGTTCAGGACAGCCTACCTTAGCGAAAATAATGTGTGCAAGCTTCTCGACCTTTTCAGCTGTTCCACCATCCCATTCACAAAACCGGTCACCATCATGCTCAGAAATCATCCATAAATACGTCCGTCTCTCGTCTTTTCCAGGTGTTCCAAACGTAAGATGTTCGCCACTGGCGAGACTTTGCAAACATGTACCTAGTGATGCACCTACACATGGTGATGTATGTGCCGTGACAGCTGCAGCCATCTCCCTCTCCTTAATTTGTAATGCTACAGCTATTATATAATAGTAAATATTTTAATAGAATGTAAAATAAGGATTGGTTCAAATTGTTATTAATAGTTAATAACTTATGATTTAATTATTTTTACTATTCACAAAAAAATCGTTCAAATGAATCATCATTGTCATCACATACTTCAGCATCTTTTATCTCAACAGTCTCTGCCTCAGAAACTTGAGATCTTGATAGTGATCTAGAAGGAAGCCCCATTTCCCAGAAAAACAACTCTTCTTCGCCTCCTCCAGCACAATACGGGTGTGTGGCAACATGATCAATAGATGGACGCTCTTCAGCCACCTTTCTAAGGAGAGCTTTTACAAGATGTCGTGCATGGCCTGTAGGATCTCTTTCCTCAATTGAATCAAGTCTATCGAGTCCATCTACTTGCGCGTCGAGGAGCTCTTGTGTTGCTCCATAGATTTGTACAGAGATACTGTAGCTATTCTCCCCTTCAAACATCGGTTTTTGAGCAAGAGAAGCATAAAGAACCATTCCCAGGCTAAACATGTCCATTGCAGGAGTTGCAGGCTCATTATTCACAGCTTCAGGCGATGCATACTGCGGTGTATACACACCTGGTTTTTCACCTGTTGTTCGAGCGCCTCCAAAATCAGAAAGAACAATACGTCCATCAGAACAGAGAAGAAGGTTTTCAAGTTTTACATCAAGGTGAACAAACCCCTTCGTGTGAAAATGCGTGAGTGCTTCAACAAGTCCCATCATACTCTTTTGGAGATGGGATGCCTTGCATCCACTTTTTTTCAGCAAGGCAGCACAACTTGCAGTGGCCGCTTCATAGATAAGACGTGATGGAATTTTACGATCAATGAAAAAGGGAAGGTAGATTCCTCCTCTAAGCATATATTTTTTTTCTGGAGGAATTGTATGGTGAATGACAGCTTCTTCTTCAATCTCGTTTGTCTCAGCAGCGTGTGCCATTTTTTGAACAATTCCGCGCAAAGACCCAAATGAAACCTTTGAAACAACACCAACACCACCAGCACCGAGTTTATCCCCAACTGTCAATCTCGGTTTATGATCACTGTGCATTTCGTGAACAAAACGTCGAAACGCAGCATCAAAGTATAATGGAGTACTTCCTGGAGCTTTCTTTGCAAGTTTGCGGCAGTACAGCCCCATTTTTCGAGCTACGTTTTGCGTTTTAGCAACAGGTTCGGACGAAGCCGCATGAAGCAACTTGATAGAATGATCACGAAGCTCTGTTTTGTTTTCAAACCGTCTTTCAAATACCCTTTCGACAAGCTCCCATGTACTTGGCTCAGCACGCGAAGCCTTCGCATCATCTGCGAGCGAAAGCGGACTTTCACAGCGTCTGAGTAACCCAGCAATCGCACACATTGTTTTCCTCCTTACGCGTACACTTACTTTGTGTCGTCATGTATTATTATAACGCTAAAAAGGAAATAAAACATTATACTATATATTTTATTATTATGATTAATTTAAGATTTTACGAAATATATAATAATAATTTTTTGACTTAATACATGTACTCAAAAACATGAATTTTGATAACAAGCGAGGATGACTAATACAATGATCTAACTCGGAGTAGAAAATTCAGATAACAGGACTGCAGTTGCTTGTGAGACATTCAGACTGTTAATTTGGCCACGAAGAGGGATGTATACCTTGAAATGGGAAATCTTTTTAAGGAGCTTTTGCACTCCCTTTCCTTCAGACCCCATAATGAGCACCCTCTTCCCCATTTTACTCACGTCTTTATACTCCATAGCATCAGGCTCATTTTCAGCCACATATGATGTAAACCCTCCGTCATGAAGAATTCTTAACGTTTCGTGAAGGTTCGATACAACGATTGAAGGAATGAGCTCCGATGCACCAACACTCGCTTTTGCAGCAACAGGCGTCAAAGAGGCCCCTCGATTTTTAGAAAAAATAACAGCATCAACACCAAAGCACTCTGCAGCTCGAAAAAGTGCACCCAAGTTTTGAGGATCTTCAATAGAATCAAGAAGAAGAAGAAGGGCATTTTCAGGCGCGCCGGCAATAAAGTCTCTCACACCTACATAGGGCATATCATGAACTTTTGCAACATAGCCCTGATGAGAGGTTGAGTTTGTAATTTTCTCAAGAACATGTTTCGCAACAATTCTTTTTTTAGAAATAGTTAAAAAGGGAGGTTCAAGCTCTTTGTGCGTCGTAAGGAGTTCAATAACTCGATCAGGGTCTTTCGCCAGAAGTTCAGCGATACAATTTTTTCCCATTATGTAATGCATACAACTATTCCTGTTGACATATTGCGACCATAGTACATATATCGGGAAAAAAAGGATAGGAGTTAAAAGTGGCCAAGCTATTTAAGTATCTTATAGTTCTCATTGTCGTTCTATTTGTTGCAGTTATTGTCGTATGGGGATTTTTACCAACTATCATATCATCAGAGCTCACCAAGCGAGCCGGAGTTCCGGTCAATATTGCTTCACTACAGATCTATCCTAGTCAAATTTCTATTGATCATTTCAGCATTGGCTCTCCACCAAAAAGCATCTTACCTGAATCACTCAACATACAAGAAACAGATATCGATGCTCCGCTTACCCGATATTTCAGTGATGATATAGTCATTGATGAGATAACAATGGACTCGATCTATTTAGGAATTGAAATAGAAAAAAAAGGAAGTAGTAAGTCTAATTGGTCCTATATAATGGCAAATTTAAACAAAGGCAAGAAAGAGGCTGAGGGCAAAAAGGCAACAAAAGTTCTCATCAAACGTGTTCTTTTAACAAACCTAAATGTTGAACTTGCCTATAAGGATCAAAACGGGCGTATTCAAAAGCTACAACCCATTAAGCGATTAGAGCTCAAAAATATCTCTTCTGAAGGTGGCATTCCTTCAGCACAAATCACGCATATCATATTGAAAGAAGCTTTAAGAAATATTTTCTCACTTGAAGGGCTACAAAACCTTGTAGAAGATGTGATCAACCCTTCATCTGATGGCTTTTTGCAACCCTTTAAAGGGATTTTCGGAGAGACTGAAGAGGCTAAGTTGAATGAGAAAAAGTAAAATATACCTTATTCGTCATGGTGAAACTGAGTGGTCAAAAAATGGGAACCACACAGGACTTACTGATATTCCCCTCACAGCTGATGGAATAAAGCAAGCTGAACTGGTGACTCAAAAAGTGCAAGGCATCCAGTTTGATGAAGTATATACAAGCCCACTTGCGCGAGCACATGCAACCTGCGAAATTGCCGGCCTCCTTGAGAAGGCACACGTCTCTGATCTCCTCCTTGAATGGGATTACGGGGTCTATGAAGGAAAAAAAACGGTCGAAATTCGAAAGGAGAACCCTGAGTGGGACATTTTTATTGATGGAGCACCACAGGGAGAAAGCGTTGACGACATTTTTCAAAGAGCAGAAGCCTTTCTGCATCAACTAGATATGAATAATTCTACAATTGCCGTTTTTTCAAGCGGGCACTTTTTACGTGCATTGACTGCAGCTTTCTTAGGAGTTCCTCTTTCTTTTGGAAGACACCTGCAGCTCTCAACTGCTTCATTATCAATAGTTTCCTTTCACAGGAATACACCTGTCATCGATATCTGGAATAATTGAACAAAAATACCGAAAATATAAAATAAATATTATTAACACCTGGATTTATAATAAACTTTTTTATATAATGTTTATCATAACTTAACATTATATTGAGGAGAGAGAACTATGGCAGCAACAGAGCTGAGTCCAAGAGGTGTTGTACTAGGATTTACTCATGGAAATGGGTGTGCAAGTGCTCATATGCCAGCAGGCTCGAAAGAGACTTCATCCTCATCCGCTTCATCACTGTCCCTCCCAAGACAACTGTCGGGCGAAGAATTTAAAGCACATGCAATGCCTATCACCTTCGATGCTGAAGGCGTGGCAGATCACGACAAAAAAGACCGTTATCGCTCTACTTTTTTTGAAGCACTGTCAGATTACAGTACCCTCATTCACCTTGCAACGCTTGGAAGTCCCGCTGAAATACACGCTGCTTTCACATCCCTTTCCGAATGGACACAAAACGCCCTCTTAAGGGGTGTTTCGGAAGAAGATAGCATTTCATTTGATGATGCGTTCACAAAGCTTTTAAACGAACCAAAAAACGCATTACATCCTCATATTGTCGCTTCTTTAGTAAGCACAATGGAAGAAAAAATAAACCTTCAAGGAATCGAGCTAGAGCTAGATGTTTCATCAAGATACGTTGTTGCCCCTCCAGAACCAAATTTGGGTCACGTAGCTGAAATCTCAACTATTATGGCAACGTTGCAGAGAATGGAGTACGCACTTTCAGATATCGATGAGCATGGGACGTTTAAGGGAGTCAATTTCGAATCGCTTGCAGAAAATTTTCAAACACTCCCCCAGTACCTTCAAGACTACATAAAAGGACACATCTACAAAAGCTCATCAGCTTGCGGTCAAGATGTGGGATTAGACTTTGGTGACATGGTACTCGGTCAGTCAGAGCTCACAGTGTTGAATCTAATCAAAACGAGCAGTGGCACTTCACTTCTTTCACAAATCTACGCATATTATAATGACAATTTTTCTCTTGATGCAACAACATCGACATCTGCACGTATCTTGCATGTCGTCTCAGGAGTAATGGACACCTCTCGAACGCTGTCGCTTTCAGCAGGAGACCCTCTCCATGAAGTTGAGCACGTTGTTTCGGAAACAACCGCTAGAGCTCATGTTGTCGCATTGATGCATGAATTAAAAGCAGAAACAGCTCTTGAAGGTGGATACGTTCATCGTGATCATGCATCTCGCATCCTGAGTGAAATCCAAGCGTATTCTGAATTGACAAATGATCATTATATACTTACGTTTTTAGAAAAGGCCTTTAATCCACATGGAGAAGGCGCAGATTTTGGAGATATTACGCTTCTCAACCGTTTTTTTACTCTCGATTCAACAGACCCCGTTACAGGTGCTCCAACAGCGCGTAGAGTAGTAGATATGCTCGCAGAGTATGCTGAAGCTTCTGCAATCCTTTCCTCAATGGAACTTGCCATTGTTGAGCGAAATCCTGACTCATTAAGTGCTATAGTCAGAGATTGCTCATGCTCAATTATTGGGCAAGCAGTGAAAGTAATGCAGGAAAAACTCGATGGCGCTTCTGAAGAAGAAGTGGAGGGAATGCGAAAAGGCATCCTAGAGCTTCGACGGTCAACAGCAGATCTAATGATTACGGCAATCCGGATGATCTCAGAAAGAGCAGCAAAAGAAGATGACGATGCCGCAGCTCGTGTAGGCATGGATGGAGGAGTCCCAGATTTGGCGCGTGTAGCGAAAGACATGGGGGTTCCAGATGATATACAAGGTCCAGGAGGGCGAAAGCTACGTGTTCTTATTACAACTGTTGAGAGTGCCTTGTATAGCGTTGGTGGATTAGGCCCTGCCGTTCATGGAGCTGCGAAAGCACTCCCAAAAGATCGTTACGATGCAGTTATTTTCGCTCCATACCACGAAAAAATCAACCCTCAAATCTATGCAAAAGTTGAAAAAATGAAAGCAGGAGCGGCTGATCCTGATATTAAAGTTGAAACACTAAGACACCAGTTTGCTGGATCAGAAGTAGATAGCGTTGACACACTTTACGAGGTGAAATTCAAAGGCGCTACATACCTTTTACATGAAACCTCAACAGGAAAAGATGGGCGCGGCCTCTATGAAGTACGAGAGGGAGAAACGTTTTATGGCGCCGGAGGGCCTGAGTTTGAGCGCTTGAGAATGGCATACCTTTCGAATGCGATTGAGGCATACGTTCAAAAGAAAAAAGCTGAAGAATCACCTTTTGATAACATGATCATCAACGACTCTCATACAGCTGGTGCATTTTTGAAGATGAGACAATGGCATTTTGATGACCACAGAATTGGTGAAACACCTGCGGTTAGCTTCATTGTCCACAATAACGGATTCCATACAAAATTCCCAGGTGGAATGCCGGGCTCAGGACACGGGCAAGAAAACATGCATTATTATGCAGTTGAGCACAGTGATACAGTCGCAACTGTTTCTGCAACGCACGCGAAAGAGCTGTGTACACCGGAAGATGGGAATGGAATCGAAGGATCGTACCAATATCGAGCACATAAAGAAGCATTTTTTGGTATCCTCAATGGAATTGATACTGGTGGACATGACCCAGCACAGAATAAAAAATTCAGAGGAAAAGCACTTCTTCTAGATGGAAGTATTGACGAAATGGACCCTTCATTTGACGCAGGACTCCACGCTCTTAAGGGGGTACACACATCTATGTCATCCTCTACAAAAGAGGAAAGGGATACTGCAATCTCTGCTCTCGAATCAATACTCAGTGGAGATACAAGTCGATACTACGCTTCATTTTCTGGAGATGACGAAGGTAAACTGTCTGCGCTTATTTCCTCATTGAGATCATTTGGTGACGGAACAACAGATATATCAGCGATTGGAGATGCTCTTGATGAAGCTGCAGCTATTCTTAATACGTTCATCATAAGTAACTCACTTGCTTTTACAGAAACAGATGAACGAATTGTTCAAAAGAAAACTGCATGTAAACACGTTCTCCAAGGTATCTACACAGAACACTATGAAGGTAAAACTGGAATGCCCGGTGCAAATGCACAAATCAATTTCTTTGACTCTGACGGCTCAGAACGCCCTCTAATGTATTATGTTGGAAGACTTGATGCAAAACAAAAGGGACTTCAGCACTTTAGAGAAGCTCTAGAAGCAGCAAAAGAAAAGGGAGCGGTACTTGTTGTCATGGGAGCGCCTGAAGAAGGTGTTCATGAAGAAAGAAGTGCAAGAGAAATTCTCGATGAAGTACAAGTACTCGCTGATAGTGAAGCTGATGCTACTACATGGGGAGGGGCTTGGATCGTTCGAGAAGTAAACAAACAACCAGGTGAAGAAAAATCAAAATACCCATACCAAGTTGGCTCAGGCTCTAGACCTGGTATTGGAGACTGGGTGCGTGGAGGTGCTGATTTCTTATACTCTCCATCTAACTATGAACCGTGTGGTCTCACTCCACCAGAAGCTCTTATAAAAGGTGCAGCTCTTGCCATGACACGAGTTGGAGGCTTTGTTGAATGGAACGAGAAAGCCGGAAATGAATATGATGGAAAGATGCTTCTAGACCGTGGACATGAACACAAAAGTGACATTTCCGCCCTTCTTGAGGAGTGGTACAAAGTATCATCCGACACAGACAGAAGAACCGAAATATGCCAAAAAATGGTGCGTGCCGGAAAAGCATCAGATTGGAAAGTGGCTATTGAAAAATATGAGATGATGATGGCTATTGCTCGTCGAAGAAAGTGGCAGCGAGACGCTCGTTTTTACTTCCCTAATATTGGAGTTGACGCGCTCGTTGAGCGCATGTCCACAACCACTGCAAAAGAGGAAAGTGCAGCAGCACGAGCATAAAGAGATTAAGAAGACATATTTGTTACCCGCCTCCTCTAAAACTACAAAATAAGAGAATGATTTATAGGTGTAGTTTGAAAGGAGTCGGGTCTAACAATCTATCAAATTAAAATAATAATTCTATACGAAATATTCTCGCTGTGATACATCACTATTTTGAGGTAGTTAGCATAGGTGATACACAATGAGAGAGCATCCACTTGTTCAAAAATTAAAAGATGATTTACAAGCAATCCATGGAGATTGGCAAAAAGCAGCTCATGATGAAAACATGAGACTCGATCCATCATTTCTAGAACAGTTTGCTACAGATATTATCGTGCTCGATCAAGATGCATCATCAGCAAGACGTATTTCAGCATGCAAGCAAACAGCTTCTATGGTTCAACACTTACTAACCACCCCCTGGGGAGCTCCTTTCATTAGTGATAAAACACTACTTGAAGCAGCGAAAGAGTTCAAAGAAAGTCCTGAAATTCCTAGTACATTTTTTCAAATGGTTGAAAATTTCGCAAAATTTGAAGCAACGTTCGAGTCTCAAATTTTTGATGTATTAGAAGAGATCCAAGCATCATAAAGCGTACGACCCCATATCCACGATATGGGGCTTTTTTCATGCCATGCGTGCAAGAAATCAAAAAATTCCTTAGACTCACATCCGTACACATTTACGGAGAGCATATATGAAAAAAATGTCATTATTGTATGGAACGTATGCTGCGTTATTACTTATTGGCGGGATAATTGGTTTTCTTGCGGCTGGATCGATCCCTTCACTCATAGCAAGTAGCCTTATGGCGCTTTTGCTTGTATTTTCAATCTACCTTGTAGAAAAATCAAAACCAAGCGGAGTACTGCTTGGACAAGCCGTGATGCTTTTTCTCTTTTTATTTTTTGGAGTGCGCTTCTACAACTCACTCAAAATCATGCCGAGTGGCGTAATGGCACTCGTCTCTTTGACAACACTTTTAGCTTCAAGTTATCTAACCAAAACGCAAAAAACGTTGTCAAAGAAGAGAAGATAAAAAAGTTATCTTGATTTTGCGTACCTTGATGAAACAACATCCCAATTGACGTTATTGATAAATGCATCAATATACCCAAGTCGATTGAGGCCAAACTCTGTGAGGTACGCATGCTCCCAAACATCCATTACAAGAAGAGGCGTTCCACCAGCGAGATGGTTCGATTGGTGCTCATTGATCCACACATTATACAGCCTGCCTTGAATTGGATCACGATAGAGAATAACCCATCCAATGCCACGAATCATACCAGTTGCTTTGAAGTCGGATAGCCACGCATCGAAGCTTCCAAAATCTCTTACTATTTCAGTATACAAACGGTCTCGAGAAGAGAGCCTTGTTGTGTACCCTAAATTTGAAAAATAGAGCTCATGAAGTACCATTCCATCATATTCCCATCCAAACCGTCTTTTTAAAGCACCGTATTCAATACTTCGTGTTTTCCCCTGAGACTCAAGCTTTTCAATCTCAAGTGAAAGAGCGTTTGTATTTTTCACGTACCCTTCATACAGAGTAAAGTGCATTTGGAGCAATGACTTGTCTAGTCCAGGCGTTTTCCCTAAAAGGTATGAATAGTTTTTTGGCTGAAAATCAGCTGTAATAATAAAATTTGAAATACATATAAAAAGTAGCATCAAAAGTTTAAAACGGTACTTCTCCATATGGAATGCTCCTTGCTATCGAAGTTTAAAGTAAAATTGTGTATAATAGACCTAGAGAGAGGTCAAGAAAAATGTTACTTCATTCATTATCAAAACATTTTCGAACTGAAAGGCCCAGCATTCAAGCTGAATATCGAGGCGTTCAATCTGCATCGGCAACGACCAATATGCCTGGAGCCCTGAACCTTATTTTTTTTCCTTTTGAAGCAGCCTCTTCTGTAGGCGTCATTCGTAGAGCACACCACATACGAGATCAAGAAACGCTCATTGATGGAATACTCAGGGTCGTTTCCATCCCTTTTATGGCTGGAAACGGGATAGGTATGTCATGTGATTTTATGGCGAGGATTTTTCTTATACAGCCGGCCGCACTTGCTGTTACATCGCTCGTTGGTAGCATCGCTGGTATAGCCCTTTGCAGTCTCGAAATACTTGTTGAAGGCCTTTCATTCATCCAAGCCAAACTATTTGAATCACAAATCACCACTCCCTTGATTCATATGCTGCAACGTAAACAGATCAAAACACCAGATCAGCTTCGTTCATTTATTCGTACGCTTCACACAAACTTATCAGAAAACAAGCAGGCTCACATCGAAATTTTCGGTAAAAAACCATATGAAAAATTCCTCTCCGAGCTTGAATCAAAAATAAACAGAATCAATAGAAAAACAGATGTTCCCGCTGAAATAAAAGACATTGAAACACTTCTTATTGGTATCTCACTCTCATATATTCAATCAAAGTACCTACAACTTGATCCAGTCGAACAAAAAGAAGTCGTGCAGGAGATTCTAGAAAAACATCCCGAAGAAAGCATCGATCAACTCAGCACACGAATTCGAGAAAAAAAAGAAGCACTTCTTGCAGGGCGCCACTCACTTTTAAGTCGTAGAATTGGAAAATGGCTTACAAAAGAGTTGGATGAAAACATGTATACTACGCTTAAAAAGCTGTCGACTGCATCGAAAGAGGAACTGCCTAAAGCTATTGAAGAGGCCTCTTCGCTACTCAAAAAAATTCATATGCAAGTACAAAAGAAAAAAATTGTACACATGGTAGGCCTTCTTTGTCTTGGAGTACTGATCGGAGCAGTTTCGGCTTCAACGGGAGGAGCGTCGCTTGGACTTGTAGCAGGGCTGTACGTACTTGGATTTACTCTCGCATTGGTTCGATACGGGCTCTATAAAGGGTGGTTCAAATCAAGAACATGGACATTTGAATTGAACCGTGTAACCCCAACGTATATTAGAAAGTGCTTTAGGAAAAAACAACAACCGGAAAATTCGATAGCCACACGTCGTTTAGAACCCATACGCCAAACAAAAATTGAAAAAAAACAGCCTACTCCATACCTAGACACCTATGCTGAATGGAAAAAACTGGATACACGTGTACAAGCATACATTTAAAGCTCCAAGTCAATCTGTGAAAAAGGGTGAGCAAGAGCTGGGACTCTATTAATGAAGCTGAAACGCCTTCTCATAGGCTGCCTGACACGCTTCCATAACAATGCCACGTAAACCTGATGACTCTAAAACTTCGATCCCTTCTATTGTTGTACCACCGGGAGAGCAGTTCATAAATCGAAACGCCTGCGTAGACATGCCCTCTTTTTCAAGTAAAGCAATTGTCCCCTCCACTGTTTTTTCAGCGAGTTCTTTTGCAAGTGGAGCTTTAAATCCAAGTTTAATACCGGCTTCAATCAAGCCTTCTAAAAAGACACATGCAAAAGCAGGCCCGCCGCCTGTAAGGGCAACAAAACCATCAAGCTCTTTTTCTGACACAAAGTAGGTAGAACCGAGATGAGAGAAAATGGATCGAACACGCTCTCTAAACTCTTCTGTAAATTCAACATCATCTTCAACACCTATAACCCCTCTTCCTGCATGAACTGGGAGATTGGGCATAATACGAAGTGGTTTTGCTACTGAGAAATGCATCTTCAGCATTTCATAAGAAACACCTGCAAGCATACTGACTATGAGAGCCTCTTTTTTTACATGTGCCTCAAGCATTTTTGCTAGTTCATTGAAGTCTTTAGGTTTCACTGCAAGAAAAATGACATCACATGCTGCAGCAACTTCTTCCATAGTTTCAATAGCCTTACACCCATATGTTTCAGCAAGCTTTTGTGCGTGTTTCTTTTTTCTATCACAAAGATGCAAGCTATATGACTGGGAAAGCTGTTTAATAAATGCCGTTCCCATATTCCCACAACCAATAATACCTATTTCCATGTCATGATCTCCTTGCGTATTCAACAAAGATATACTAGAGTAACAAGAAAATTTACCAGGTTTTTTGTGAATTATACACTCGCTCTATTTTATGGACTGCTGTCTGCTCTTTGCTTTGTGTATGTCGATTCTTTTGTTTCTTTTTATGCACTCCAACTTCCCATAAAAAACAGCGCTTCTCTTCACACCCTTTCTTATCTATTTAGTCCTAAAGTGCATATCCCCCTTTCACTTCTTTTGCTCCTCGCATTTGCAATTCGCAAAAAAAATTCGCCTCTTATTCTGTCGTATGCTGGATTGCAGCTCTTAGTAGGAACTGCTATACAAGGGATCAAGTTTTGTATAGGAAGAGCTCGCCCGCATATACAAACAGGAGGCGATTCGTTTCTTCCTTTCACACTGCATTCATTCTACCACTCATTTCCATCCGGTCATGCAACTGTTGCAGCTCTTTTTGCTGTTCTTCTCTGCAAATACCTACCAGAAAGAAAATGGATATGGCATACGTGTGCGATAGTGCTTGCTCTTTCACGAGTTCTTGTTGGAAAACATTTTTGCAGTGACGTGTTTTTTGGACTTTCAATAGGATATTGTAGCGGTGAGTTTCTTCTTCACACCTTTAGATCTTTTGAAAGGAACATAGTCCATGGATAAAAAAATCGAGCAAGAAGGCACTCTTGCTCGATATGATCGACGAGGAAGAACGAACAAGAATTAAGAAGCTTTCTTAACTCTTCTTCGGCGAACTGTTTTTCTAACTGGAGACTTACGAGCAGTCTTCTTAGCAGTTTTTTTAGCAGCTTTTCGTCGAGTTGTTTTCTTTGCCGCTTTTTTACGAGTTGCTTTTTTCGCTGTTTTTTTAGCAGCTTTTTTACGAGTTGCTTTTTTAACAGTTTTTTTAGCAGCTTTTCGTCGAGTAGTTTTCTTTGCTGCTTTTTTTGCTGTCGCTTTTTTTGCAGCTTTTCGACGAGTTGTTTTTTTAGCAGCTTTTTTAGCTGGTGCTTTTTTTGCTGCTTTTCTTCGCACAGCTTTCTTCGCTGGTGCTTTTTTTGCCGCTTTTCGGCGAGTTGTTTTTCTCACCGACTTTTTAGCAGCCGACTTTCTTTTGGTTGCCATATTCTACTCCTTTTGGAATTCCAACCTAATCAAATCTTTGCAACAAAGCAAAGAAGAGAGCAAATGCGCGTAGCACATCTTTGATTATTATCCTCTCTAATTTTTATTATATAAATAAATAATTAATTTTAAAATTATTTTTTTTCGTAATTACCTAATAATAGGAATGATAAAAATCAAACATAGCTCAGAATTACTTCACAAACATATTTTCTTAAAAAAAAAGTTTATTTTTTTTTTGAAAAATTTTTAGAATGCTGAATCAGAAATGATTTTTCAGAAACCATCGCATTAACAATCAATGACTTACGGAATAACAAAACGCAAGCCACTGATTGTTAGTTATTTATAAAAGAAAAAGCAAAGGCTGAAAAAAAAAGGAAAAAAATATATGGTGCATTCAAGCACATTAATTGATGGCTCACGTGGGATATATGCTCAGTAACCTACTGAATACGTAGCTCCAATTTGCGAATCAAAACGAACTCAAGGATAACATCGTGCACATTGAAAAGCGAACAGTCTCAGTCGGAATTCTGATTCTATTTAACGTATCTATTATGGCCTCTTTAAGAAACCTTCCCCTTGTAGCTGAGTTTGGCATGAGTCTGATCTTCTTTTTTCTCGTGACGGCCCTTGCTTTTCTCATCCCTTGCGCCCTTGTCTCTGCAGAGCTAGCAACAGGATGGCCTAAAGATGGAGGGATTTATGTGTGGGTAAGAGAAGCGCTTGGAGATACATGGGGCTTTTTTGCGATTTGGATGCAATGGGCTCACAACCTTACATGGTATCCAGCAATCCTTTCGTTTGTTGCAACAACGCTCGCCTTTGCAATAGACCAAACACTTGCTACAAACAAACTGTACATCTTACTCCTTGTTCTTGTCTTATTCTGGGGAATGACATTTATAAACTATTTTGGAGTCCGTACTTCAGCAACAATTAGCTCAATCGGAGTGGTACTTGGGACAATTCTCCCTGGAATCGTCATCATTGCTTTGGGAAGCATATGGTACGCAGCTGGAAATGCGAGACATATCACATTAGGCTGGGCTGAAATCATTCCTAGCGCTGATGTTTGGGATAACCTCACCTTTATTGCAGGGCTTTTTCTGGCATTTGCAGGACTGGAGGTTTCAGCTGGATATGCAAGTAGCGTGAAAAGCCCCAGAAAAAACTATCCAAGGGCGATTATTGCCGCGGCATTAATTACGTTCTTCCTTTTTATGCTTGGCTCGTTAAGTATTGCAATGGTAATTCCAAAATCACAAATCAGTCTAGTTACCGGAGTTATTGAAACACTTAAAATCATTCTAAGTAGGTATCATGTTGAATGGGCATTACCTGTCATGGCAATCTTGCTTTCAATTGGTGCTGTAGCTGAAACAAATTCGTGGCTGATGGGGCCAATTAAAGCGCTCTACTCCACAGCACAACACGGGAATCTTCCACCGATTTTCCAAAAATTGAATGCATATGGAATGCCAACAAACATGCTTCTTTTTCAGGCAATCATCGTTTCCTTTGCCTCTGTTGTCATTATTCTTCTACCAGACCTCAGCGCCGCCTATTGGATTCTCAGCGCACTAAGCGCTCAAATGTACCTAATAATGTACCTCCTTATGTTTATTGCTGCGATTGTCTTAAGATACAAAAAGCCGCATGTCCCCCGCTCATATGAAATTCCTCACAAACATAAAGGAATTTGGACTGTGTGCTTGATTGGAAGTGCTGCGACAATTTTCGGCTTTGTTATTGCATTCATCCCCCCTTCGGCATTCAATGTAGGCAGCCTTCTTTTTTATGAGCTTTTTATGATTCTGTCACTTCTTGTGATGTCTGCTATACCTCTTTTAATACATCAGTTTAGAAGCCCTGATTGGTTTATTCTTAATGATAAGAAAAAGACTGTTGTGGATAATACTAAGGAATGAAGGCACCACTCTATGAAAAGTACAGACCACGCTCATTTGATGAAGTTGTAGGACAAGAACATCTCGTTGGGAAAGGAGGAATACTCCAAAGAACAATTGAGAAAAACCACCCCCTTTCGTTCGTCCTCATTGGCCCTCCCGGCTGTGGTAAAACAACAATAGCTCGACTCTACGCAAAAGCATTTTCTATCCCTTTTTTTTCTCTATCTGGAGCAGAAGGACAAGTTGCTGAAGCAAAAAAAATACTGAAGGAAATAGAGGGATCACCCCTCATATACAGACATGCCATACTTTTTGTAGATGAAATACATCGAATAAATAAAGCGGGTCAAGACATCTTCCTTCCACACCTTGAAAAGGGAACGATCACACTTTTAGCAGCAACAACAGAAAACCCGTCATTCACATTGAACAACGCGCTGCTTTCTCGAATGCAAGTACTAGAAATGAAGCCGCTTCATGAGCCGCATTTACAAGTAGTACTTGAAAAATACTTGAAAAATGAAACTGAAATCACCTTAACAGATGATGCAAGATCGTTTTTATTAAGAAATTCTGAGGGTGATGCACGCTATCTTTTCAACATGCTTGAGACTCTTTCCCTCTCTTGCACAGGAACACTGACTTCTGATGAACTTGCGACGCTTCTTCAAAAAAAGAGGGCCCAATATGATAAGAAAGGGGATGGGCACTTCAACTTGATTTCAACTCTACATAAAGCCATACGCTCCTCTGATCCCGATGCAGCACTTTACTGGTTTGCAAGAATAATTTCAGCAGGAGAGGATAGTAAATATGTTGGAAGAAGACTTCTCAGAATGGCTATCGAGGATATAGGGTTAGCAGATCCAGAGGCACTGAATATCACTCAAAATGCAGTGAGTATGTATGAACGGGTTGGCTCCCCTGAAGGTGAGCTTGCACTAGCTCAAGCTGTTGTATACCTCTCTCTTGCCCCGAAAAGTAATGCAGTGTATCTTGCATATAAAAAAGCTCTTCTTGCTGCAGAAAAAATCCCAAACGGCACACCTCCGAAGCATGCATTAAATGCTCCAACAAAACTAATGAAAAAACTGGGATACGGGAAAGGCTATGTGTACGACCATGATACCGAATATGGATGTTCAGGACTGTCATACTTTCCAGAAAATCTAGAAGGCTCGCTCAAATTTTATTCTCCAAAAAATCGAGGGTTTGAAAGAGAGCTCCAAAAACGAGCTTTTTTTTACGAAAAGATTAGGGAAGAATATAAACTGGGTTCCGAAAAAGCAGTCGACGCTTGACGACGCCCTTTTACCCGTTTGTATATTCACGAAGATACGTAAATTTGTTTGTTTGATCGAGTTTTAAGTCGTGGTTGAAATTCGAAGCGACCCAATTAAAATTTTCTTCTAACAAAGTGAAATTCCCTTTTTTTAGACAGTATTTCACCTGAAATTGAAGCCATTTCAGCTGATCAGACAACCTATCTTTTACCTGGTATGCACATGACTCTTTGCGTAAGAAGGAGTTCATTTGATCAAGTTTTTCATGCATTTTTTGTATGTAAAGGTCGTGCGATTTTGAATAATTATTCATATCTCCTCTCTACCATCTTTAATTACACAACTAAATAATCACGAATAAACTTTCAATAAAATCCAAGAAATTAAAAGTTTTTATTTTAAACCAAAGAATAAAATGCTCAAGTTTTCAATCGTCACCTTTCAGTTCCAAAAAAAAATTGGTTGTTAAAAAAAAGTACAAAACGTACATTCTCGACAAATACTTGAGGTAATCATGAGCACGAAACGAATACATCTTTTTCTTGCATCAGCAATTTGCTTTTCTTCTACACTCTTCCCTAACTCAAAAAACCAAACTCAGAATCATTACAACACATATGGTGCAACACACGAGCATCAAAGTAATGATGATCAAAGATGCGGCGTTGGGTTATTTGGTGATTTGTTGTATTGGAAACCCTATTTTTCGAATACGCCATACTATATGGGCGCCAATAGACTCAACCAAAATCAACCAAGACCAGATGGAATCACTGCACTTGAATACACTCCACAAGTGATTGACATGAACGCTGACCTTGGATTTCGAATTGGCGGAAGCTACAGTAACGACTGGCATAAAATCAGCTTCACATCAAGTTGGACTCGATTCCACACAAGCCAACGTTTTATACAAATGAACGATCGGCTGACCAATACTGACAGTAGTGATATTGCAAACCCAGTTGCTATTGACCCATTCTGGGGATCAAATTTAACAATTCCAGAGGGAACGAATTTCAAATTATCGAGCAATCAGACAATAAAGCTCGACCAATTTGACTTTCTTTTTTCTACACTTTTTAAAATGAACGACTGGCTTAAAGTAAGTCCTGGTGGCGGTATTCGAGGGTTTCTTTCTACCGTCGCATTTAAGAATACATTTACAAAAAACACAAATAATACAGACCGAGTTTTTGGACCTCCGTTTAATGCATCAACAGAAAACGTTAGACAGCGATACTATGCAGTTGGAGCGTTAATGAGCCTAGCGAATCAGTTTGACCTGACACACGGATTTTCTTGTATCAATAGCCTACAACTCGGATTTCTTGTTGGGGATTGCGAAAACAAAAGCATTTTAACAAGAAACGGTGAATCTGCTCTAAGAGATATTAATGCAGGATCAGGACGAGTTAATACACTTACTCAGTCAAATATCACTGTAAAGCCTGCTCTTGATGTTGACTTAGGACTCCAATATGAGTTCCTCAATGCAGCAAAAACATTTGGATTTAACCTGCAAGTCGCATATGAAGCACATATCCTCCCTGATTTCCTTCAGTTTGTGTATGTGAGAGACACAACATCTCTTGTACGTGTATTCAACTACAGAGGTGATTTGATTTTCCAAGGTATGCGTGCGCGCTGTGGAATAAGCTTCTAAACGTTATATGTTCATGTAGAAAAATAACGTAGAATGAGCTATTGAAAAAAATTAAGATAAAACGTGGATAGGATTACATTTATGAAGTATTCGACATTTGTAGCCTTACTTGCAATTCCTGCCGGATTATTTGCAAGTGACGCAAGTGATGGGGCAGAACTGAACCATGACTCTAAGGTGGTAGCATATACTTCGCAACAAGAGCATTCAAGCTCTCAGCGATACCGTGCACAACCTTCGCGAAATGGCGCTCAATCGCCATCAATGCACTCACACCAAGAAAGTGCACAAGAAGATCAAAGATATGGGTTTCACGTTTTCGGTGATTACCTTTATTGGAAACCATATCTATCAAATACACCTTGGGCTCTTGTTACAAACAATTCAGAAAATGACCCAATTCCTGCTGATGGTGTTCAAAAGATCACCTACAATAACCTACCATTCACCTTTTCAGGTGATAGCGGGTTTAGACTTGGAGCTGGAGGTCGATCAGACTGGCATAAGTTAGGATTTGATGTTGAGTGGACACGATTTCACACAACAAGCAGAGAGTCTGTTTCAAACAATGCGTTTGAAGAAGGGTTTGCAAATAACAATGAAAACCCGAAGGCGATAACAGGTATCTGGTCAGCTCCACGAACTGTTCCAACAGGCGTTGCGTACTTTTCAAGAGCGAATGGAACATTAAAGATCGATCAAATCGACTTTATTTTTTCAACAATGTACTCACCTGTAAAATGGTTTGAGGTTGTTCCAGGAGTTGGTATCAGAACATACCTTTCAACTTTTGAGTTGGATACACTAATTGAAACTAATAGATGGGGCGATACAAATGTTGTTTCAGCTCCACCGGTTAACCAAGAGTTCATAACAGTCACTCAGAATTTTGATTCTGTTGGCGCACTTTTCTCACTACGAAGTGCATTTGATATCTATGGTGGACTTCGGTCTGTAGCAGATTTTGCTTTAGGTCTTGTTTCAGGAAACCTAAAAAACTCAACAAAAAACCAAAGAATTGAACTTGGCGCAAGTGTTGATGATCTTCAGATTGAAAACAAAGATACAATCAAAACGATCATCGACTTTGATCTAGGCCTTCAATACGAATGGTTTAATGACCCTAAAAACTTTGGAATCTTACTTGAAGTTGCGTATGAAGTGCACTTCCTACCAGACTTCTTACAACCACTTCTTTTGAGAAACACAGCGTTTACACGTGTTTTCGATTATCGAAGTGACCTTAGCTTTCAAGGTGTGAGAGCTCGAGCTGGAATTTCTTTCTAGTAGAAACTTCTCCTCGAGTTAAAAAAAGCCCCCTTTTTTGGGGGCTTTTTTTTTAATCAATTGTACTTAATAATTTTTGTGTAGAAAGTCTATACGGGGGAATAATCTGTGCTGTTGTCTCAGCTTTCTCCTTTTTTATACCATCTTTTGTAAGCATGAGAGGAACAGCCCCTCCCTTATCAACAAAAAGAAGTGAGTTTGTCGCTCCTCCATGTAAAATAAGCTGCTCACCATTTTGAGCATAAAAAAGAATATGGGGAATTGCATCGTGAATTCCAAATGAGAGTGAAGGAAAAGAGGTTCCTTGAAAAAAGGCCACAGAAGGATCTGCTCCGCCTTTAAAAAGAGAAGAAACATTTCCACTCTCATCACCAAGTCCAACCATTCCTGCATTATCATGACCTGTAAACAATGTAGCAACAAGTTCACCGGCACTATTTTTGATCATGACTGCTGCAGTTTCAGTCGCTTGTAATTGTACTCGTTCTTTTCCGTTAGCATCTCTAAGAAGGAGCGTTCCACCTCCATCTCTTTCAACAACCTCAATAAGCGATGCGCCACTCTTAGATCGCAAAAGCACAACGTCATTCGTTTTTGGTGAAGTTAAAAAGATGTATCCTAACGAGAGCACACCAAGAAAATTAAAGATTGTAAATATCCCAAGAATGGGTCGAATTTTAATAGGTTCCATTCTTTGGGATATATGAAACTAAGATATAATTAGCAAGGATCTACCCATCTCCCATGCTCTTTAATCAGATGAATCAACGCATTGTCTGCATCCTTTTCTGGAATTCCTCTCTCAACACATGTTTTTCCAACATAGAGATCGACCATTCCCGTCTTTGATCCTACATATCCAAAATCAGCGTCAGCCATTTCACCGGGCCCATTGACAATACAGCCCATAATTGCAATTTTCACACCCGGTAAATGGGATGTTTTCTGTTCAATCCGCTTTGTCACATCCATTAAATTAAACAATGTTCTTCCACAACTAGGGCACGCAATAAATTCTGTTTTTGTACTCCTCATTCTACATCCTTGAAGAAGAGAAAATCCCATCGCAGTTTTTTGTGCTGCAGAGAGATCTGCTTCAATGCAGACTCCATGTGCAATTTTGTCAATCAGTGCCCCACCCATTTCAGCACCTGCCTTTAACGCGACCTCTTCTTCTGATCCAGAGAAGTACTTTTTTAAAATGAGCACCGGAGAAACTCCGGCTTCCGAACATGATTTCACCACATGTCGGGCCACAAGTGTTGCATTTCCGTGGCACTCTACAATGAGTACCGCATCGTGAAGCGTCGCTTTTTTGAGCATTGATGGATCAAAACTTGTATCTGCATCTTCGCATAATCCTGAAACAAAGACAGACCCTTGTGGATGTACATTTGGATTGTCGAGCGTCCAGAGTGTATATGCGCCATTCTCAATACCTCCATGAAGGATCGTTTGACAGGCTGGAATTTCTGCTACTGGCTCTTCTGAAAGTGAAACACGAATAGTGTCACCTATCCCATCGAGTAAAAGCCCTCCAATACCAGCTGCTGATTTCACTCGGCCACTCACCCCTGCTCCAGCTTCGGTCACACCAAGATGGAGAGGGTAGTCCCAACCAAGACGATCCATTGCATCAACAAGTAACCGGTAGGCCTCACTCATAACAAGCGTATTTGATGATTTCATAGAAAAGACAAAGTTGTGATAGTCATATTTTCTACATATTTCAGCATATTCGAGCGCGGAAGCCACCATGCCTTCCGGTGAATCACCATACTTTGTCATTATTCTGTCTGAAAGAGATCCATGGTTTGTTCCAATTCGCATCGCCCTTCCTAGGGTCTTGCATTTCAGAACAAGAGGAGCAAACTTTTCTTCAATTTTCTCGAGCCCCTTTTCAAACTCTTCTTCTGTCAGGCCTGACTCTGAAAAAGTAGCTCTTCTGTCTGCATAATTCCCAGGGTTGATCCTAATTCCTTCAACAAAGTCCGCGACCCTCAGCGCTGCAGGAGGGTAAAAGTGGATATCAGCAACGATCGGAGTTGAAATGCCAAGCTGAATTAAACGATTTTTTATATGCTCACATGCATCGGCTTCTTTTTTCCCTTGAACTGTCACTCGAACGATTTCACACCCAGCATCTGCAAGTTGTTGAATCTGAGCAACTGTCGCGTCTACATCTGCAGTTTTTGTTGTTGTCATGGACTGGACACGGACTGGGTTTTTTCCACCAATTCCAACATTCCCAACAACAACTTCACGTGTCTTTCGCCGCATTATTTCTCCAAAATTGACAGTACTATATCACAATATGAATAAAATTACCTTTTGATCTGATAATAGGCAGTAGTTTCTCCCCAAATGAAAGAAGCAGGCATTGTGTGAAGAAGCTCCCACCCTTCAAGGGGTGTAGAAATTGTAATAACCCGTGCATTTTTTAAAAAACGTTTTGAAATATTTTTTTTCTGAAATTCACGTAAGGTGCTTGCATACCAGTAATAGACGCCGGAGTACGTCAAATGTGAGGTATAATCACCGAGAATAAACGTTTCTTTTCCAGTTGATAGTTTGGTTGCTTCAAGAAGCATTGAAGGAACTAGATCTATCCCGATTGACTCGCAGGAAAAAAGCGCAGATGTAAAAAAGCAGAGACGGCCCCTACCACACCCGATATCAATAAACGGCTCATCGCCTGTAAAACCAATTTCCCTGAGCATTGATTCTACAGTTTGCAGAGGTGTTTCACCGTAGATACCCTCATCAGTCCCCTTTCCATAGAATGAGCGACAGGATCGATAGCTATTTTTGTAGAGTTCTTTTTTTTTAAGCGTCCAGTCAACCTTCGTAAATTCTTTAAGGTCACGATATCTACGTAAGGCATCCAGCTCAAAAAAAGCATCTCGGACATGTGTATTTACTAACATGGTATGAGAGCGTACGTATTTTTTATGAATAACTCAAGAAACAAAGGAAGAATACGTTTCTGGAGGTAGCGAATCTCCAGAAACGTATCTTTACCAGTTTATGACCTGTCCCGGATCAAGTATTCGGAAGCTGAGCGGATCTAGTCCTGCTTCTTGCATTGAAAGGTAGAGATCATAAGGAGGCTGGTCGGAAGGTTCCAGTGACAGCCTAAAGGTCTTCCAGTGCATTCCAACACTCAGTTTGGAACGCACATCTTGGTGAACGGCAGTAGCTTGTTGTGGACTCATATGCACAGTCTGCATAAACGCACTTGGCACATATGTTCCAACTGGGAGAAGTGACAGATCCATGCTGCCAAATTTCTCACCGATTTGTTTAAAATCAAATTCGTTATAGCCAGAGTCTCCGCAAAAATAGAGACGTTTATCAGGTCCGGCTGGTCGTTTGAAATCGAGAACATACCCGACCCATAATGATCGATCCGTATCAAAAAGACCACGGCCTGAAAAATGCTGCGTGGGAACAGCAGAAACTGAAAGCGCGAGTTGTGTATGAGTACACAAAGAAAATTCGGATGACTCCCACCAACTTAACTCAACAACACGTTTAATCCCTCGCTTGAGAAACCATTCCTTAACGCCTTCAGGAACAACCCAAACGCAGTGAGGGTTTCTTTTTTGCAATTCTCGTACTGTGTATGTATCAAGGTGGTCGTAATGATTATGGCTGATGAGAACGACGTGAATTGGAGGAAGCATATGTAATGAAATTCCCGGCTCATGCCCTCTCTTTGGGCCAACACACTGAGATGGGGAACAACGCTTGCTCCAAATCGGATCAGTCAGTATATTACACCCATCGCACGATACATAGAAGGTGCAGTGATTTATCCAGGAAACATGTGGTGCCAAAGGATCGTGAGCTTCACGTGGATTCGGATACGAAAAACCTTCCGGAACTCCAAGTTTGGTTTGCTCATCAGCAAAATACCCGAGTTGGAAAAGTGCAAAATCTGTAAGTCGTCGCTTCGCATCGACAAGATACGGATTTTGATATTTTCCACGAACCTTATTTGGCTTGCGATAGGGTGATGGTGAAAGATTGTCTTTATGCATTCTCATCCTCTTAATTTAGATAAGTACGTTTTACTGTTTTTTTTATCAAGTTAATTATGGATAATACAATTTTTCTTGAAGTTCTAACATCTGCGCCGGTTCTCTTTTTTCTACTTGGCATTGTGGCACGACTTATTCGGTCTGATCTTGATATCCCCTACCCTCTTCCCAAATTGTTTAGCATCTACGTCCTCCTCGCAATCGGAATTAAAGGTGGAGTACACTTTATTCACACACCTCTTTCCATGTCAGATTTATGGATTCTTCTTGTGGCAGTTGCAGGAGGCGGGCTTCTTACCCTCTCAGGGTTCTTTGTCTTCCAGAAAACAACAACGCATGCGAATGCAATTGCACTTTCTGCTTCATACGGCTCGATAAGCGCAGTGACGTTTATCACAGCAGCCGCGCTCCTCGACAGACTTTCTCTCTCCTATGCTCCTGTCATGGTTGCTGCTATGGCTTTGATGGAATCTCCAGCAATTCTTGTTGCAGCATTTCTACACAAGCGTCAAGAAGACAAGGGAAGTGAACCTCTTCTGAGAACACTTCATCATGCAATGACAAATAGTTCAGTGGTCCTTTTACTTGGTGCTTTTGTTATAGGTTTGTGCCTTTCTAATGATGGATGGGAAAAAGTATCCCCATTTTTTGACGGACTTTTTTACGGTCTATTAAGCCTTTTCCTTCTAGATCTTGGATTGTCTGCTGCAAAAAAAATTGGGCAAGTAGTTGATGCCCCAAAACGTCTTTTTGGACTCGCCCTGCTTCTCCCTCTTGTTCATGCAATGATAGGACTCGGCTTCTCTGTTCTTTTAGGTCTTTCTCCTGGAAGCTCTCTCCTTTTAATGCTCCTTTTTGGTTCTGCATCCTACATTGCTGCACCTGCAGCAATGCGTTCAATAGTCCCGGATGCAAATCCTGGATTATATTTATCATTAGCTTTAGGAATAACATTTCCCTTTAATATCCTTGTTGGGATACCAGTCTATTTATGGTTGGTTACATGGATAGGAGGCTCGTAGTGAAGCATATTCGTATTGATATCCTTATACGTTCTGCCGTAAATGAGGAAATTATTACCCTTTTGGAAAAATGTAAAAGCGCAACTATTTCGCTTGAAAGAGTTGAACTTAAGCCTGAATCAGCTTCTTATTTTTTAGACAGCGATCTTGCTGAATCACTTTCCAGCGAAAAATTTACACTGTATATACATGAAGAAGAAAAGGATAGCATAATCAAAAAACTCTCCCCGCTGATTAAAAGATATAGGGGCGTCATGTATGCATCAGAAGTGGAAAAAATAATATAAGCGAGTGTTTTTTACGTTTTTTTCAGTCGGACAATGTTCGGTACGGTATCTGTCACTTCTTTAGGTCCAAAATATTGAATAGGCCCAGGCACATTGTAGGCATCTTCTTGCATCCACTTTTCGCGCTGAGATGAGAACCGAGCAAATGGTTGTCCTTCAAGATCAACAAGCGCTTTTTTTATCACAGCTTTTTCTTTCCCCTTTCTCATTTCAAAGGTAAAAAGAGAAGGAATAGAAATGCCAACAGCTTTCCAAGAAGCAGAAGGTTGTGTCAACCCTGAAAGAGAAGCCATATAGCCATTTTTCTTATCTCGAAGAAGCAGTGCTGCAACATATCCCAATGAGTAACAATAGGTCGCATCGAAATTGCTTGGATACCCCGCACGACCTTCATATCCAAAAAAATGATTCACCGGCGAAAAAGCACCATCAAAATTTCGAGCTTCCAGTTCTTTTTTTGTCAGTTCAATGAGAAGTGCTTCCGTTGCAATATGAGAAACTTGTACATTTCCGTGTGGATCTCTGTCTAACAAAAGCTGTTTCTGAATTCCTTCAGGAAGTAGTTCAAAAGTCGCTTTTTGACTTTTTTCTAGTTTCGATACGGACTCTTCAGCAGAATATTCAGCAAGAAGCGCATTTAAAGAAGCTATCAGCTCTTTCATTTCCGGAATGAATTCTATAAGTCCTTCAGGAATAAGAACTATTCCATAATTCTTTCCCATGTGCGCACGTTGTTCTACACAATGCGCAACTTCTTTCACAACATCTGAAAGAGAGCTTTTCTTTGCTAAAACCTCTTCTGAAATAAACGTGAGATTAGGTTGCGTTGCGAGTGCACATTCAAGAGCAATATGTGATGCAGAACGGCCCATTAATTTCACAAAATGAAAGTATTTTTTTGCAGAAAGAGCATCTTTCGCAATATTGCCGATCATTTCAGAATACGTTTTTGTAGCAGTATCAAATCCAAAAGATATTTCTACATCCTCATTCTGCAAGTCACCGTCTATCGTCTTAGGTACACCTACGACAGTTGTTTTGCACCCATGTGCTGCAAAATATTCTCCAAGGACTGCTGCATTCGTATTTGAGTCATCACCACCAATAACAACGAGGCCATCTAGTTTCTTTCGTTCAACACAAGAAAGCGCTTTTTTTAATTGCTCTTCTGTTTCAATCTTTGTTCTGCCTGAACCAATCAGATCAAATCCACCGGTGTTCCTATACGATGCAAGCAGTTGTGAAGTAATTTCAACTGCACTCTCATCAAGAATTCCACTTGGGCCATTTGTAAATCCAATAAGCTTTGATGACGTATCGATTTTTTGAAGTGCGTCAAACAAACCAGCTATAACGTTATGACCCCCAGGAGCCTGCCCACCAGATAGCACGACACCAACTATGAGAGACCTTCCTTCTGTTTGTTTTTTTTCTAAGCGGAGTTTTGGATTAGAGTGGAGATGGGGAAATTGCTGAGCAATTTTCTCATTTTTTGACTGTACTGATTCTGTTTCAGAGAATGAAACACTGTGAAGATCAGTCAAAACATCAGGGATTTGGGGGGCAAAATGTGTTCGTTCTTTATGTAATGGATGCATGGCCTTAACACTCTGGTAAACTCACCGGGATGTCGCCATGTTGCTTTATTTTTGTAAATTTGGCAAGCCCACCTTCGCTCGTTTCCTTATATTTCGTCTGCATTTCTTTTCCAGTTTCGTACATCGACTCAATAACTTCATCCAGCGAAACGTGGTGTATTCCGGACTCACGAAGAGCGAGGCGCGAGGCGTTAATCGCTTTAATTGCTCCCATAGTATTTCTTTCGATACATGGAATCTGAACAAGACCTGCAATTGGATCACATGTGAGGCCTAAATTGTGTTCCATTCCGATCTCAGCAGCGTGTTCTACTTGTTGCATCGTTCCGCCCAGAGCAGCAGTTAAACCTCCTGCTGCGAGTGAGCATGCAACGCCGACCTCACCTTGACACCCAACTTCTGCAGCAGAAATTGAAGCCTTCATCCGATAGATTTGACACAATGCACCGGCAGTTAAAAGAAAGGTGAGTATCCCCTCTTCATCTGCATCATCAATGAAGTAAGAGTAATAGTGTAAGACCGCCGGAATAACACCTGCAGCACCATTTGTAGGAGCTGTGACTATTCTTCCACCAGCTGCATTCTCCTCGTTTACGGCAAGTGCAAAAAGAGAAACCCAGTCCATAACAATAGAGGGGTCTTTCGTTACAGTTGCTTGTTCATCCATAAGTTTTTTGTAGAGCGAAAAAGCCCTTCGCTTTACGCGCAAACAACCCGGCAAAACACCTTCAGTTTCACACCCTCGTTTTACAGATGCTTGCATCACATGCCATATATGAAGAAGGTCTTGTCTAATACTTTCTTCGTCATTCCACATTTTTTCATTTTCTATTGCAACTTGAGCAATTGTCATCCCGGTTTTGTCGCACAGTGCAAGCAGTGATGCTGCAGAGTCATATGGATATGGAACAGGAGCTGTGGATTTTGACCGTTTTTTCTTTATATCATCATGCGGAACGACAAACCCACCACCAATCGAATAGAACACTTTTTTCACTTTTTCTTTTCCAAATGAAAAAGTGATACGAAGTGCATTGGAATGATACGGAAGAAACTTGCCCTTTTGAAAGACTAGATCTTTTTTGACATCAAAAGGAATCTGCTCACCTGCAATTGAGAGCGTTTTTTCTCTTTTGATTCTCGCAATATATTCTCCAATTGCATCAGGGTCAACACCTTCTGGAGTATGTCCCTCAAGCCCAAGAAGTATGGCAATGTCAGTACAATGCCCCTCTCCTGTTGCAGCTAAAGAGCCAAAAAGCTCAACATGAATACCTGTCAGTGCATGAAGCTTCGATGCTACCTGGATTTCATGAATAGCTGTTCGAGCAGCTCGCATAGGCCCAACGGTGTGTGAGCTAGACGGACCTATACCAATAGAAAATAATTCAAAGAGACTTACTATCATACTATATTTTTAATGAATAAAAACTCAGAATAGCAATTTCCCCAAAAAAGAGCTACTAAGTTCTTTAACAGAAACGAACAGCCAGATACTTACAAAAAAGTTTTTACCCAGTATTTTTTTCTTTTGTTATTTTTAACGTATCATTTTTTGGGAAAAGGAAGACGTTTAAACCTGTTCCAAAAATGACAAGGAGAACACCGAGTAAATTCCATGCTGATGGGATCATGTGTAAAAAAACAACTTCAATCCCAAAAGAAAAAAGTGAGGATGAGTAAGAAAAAGGACTTAAGAGTCGAGAAGGTGCATAGCGAAGAGCCTGAAGCACGAACAGCTGGAAGATATATGCTAAAACGCCAAGAAGAAGGAAAACTAGGAGAACATGCACATTCAACGTTTCTACCTGGTATCGACCTGTGAGAATGACATAGAGTAGAGAACACAAAAGACCAATGAAAAAATAGGCAAAATTAATCGCTTTTATTGAGTCTGTTCGATGTAAGACCCGAACTCCAAGCGTGCTTACCCCTGCAAGAATAGCGCCAAAAAGAACTGAGAGCAACCCTAGATGAAACGTACCGTTTCCTGGATTAATAATGAAAAACATCCCGACCAGGGCAATGCCGAGCCCTGTAAAGAGTCGTGGCACAAGCTTTACCCCAAGCCATACCCTCGCGATAAGAGGGATAAAAATTGGTGTTGAAAAAAAGAGGATAAACACAAGACCTGCACTATATTTCTCAAGTGCTTGATAGCAAATAACAAGCGCTAGAAATGCGGCAAAAGATCGAACAAAGAGAAGCCATTTATTATGAAACGTCAGAGGCCCTTCATTTCTATGAAATAACGCACTCACAAGAAGTGAAATCAAAAAACACAATGCAAATCGCACCGCAATAATAACTTCAACAGAAGCACTGGTATTTAAAAAACGAATACAGAGTCCTTGAAGCGACATTGAAAACCCGCTTGCAAGCATGAACAGAATTCCGGGCAGGATTTCTTTTTTTCTCCCCACAGCACACTCCTTTCTCTCAAAGAGAAGTCATTCGAATAGCTCCTTGATCTTAAGTTGGACCATATAGTAAGATCCTTATTTTCTAAAGGCGAATATGAAGTATATTTTTATTACAGGCGGGGTTCTTTCATCCCTTGGAAAAGGAATCACTTCCGCATCTATTGCAACACTCCTTGAATCAAGAGGACTCAAAACAGCACTCCTCAAACTGGATCCATATCTCAATGTAGATCCTGGAACCATGAACCCGTTTCAACATGGTGAAGTCTATGTGACTGACGATGGAGCAGAAACAGATCTTGACCTCGGACACTATTTCCGTTTTTCTAGCACACCACTATCAAAGGCTTCCAACGCAACATCCGGTCAAATTTATGATACTGTTATCCGGAAAGAACGAGAAGGTGAATATTTAGGAAATACCGTACAAGTCATTCCCCATGTTACAGACGAAATAAAACATAGAATTCACAAAGCATCTGAGCAATCAGAAGACACTGATGTTGTTCTCGTCGAGATCGGTGGTACTGTTGGTGATATTGAATCACTCCCTTTCCTTGAAGCAATCAGGCAGTTTAGATACGAGCATGAGGATGCGTGTATAAATATCCATTTAACCTACGTTCCTATCGTTGCAGCAGCAGGAGAAGTGAAAACAAAACCAACGCAGCATAGCGTGCAGACTCTTCGCGGCATCGGTATTATCCCAGACTTGATTTTGTGCCGATGTGAGGAACCGCTTGAAGACGATGTAAAGAGAAAAATCAGTCTTTTCTGCAATGTGCATAAAGATGCTGTTTACGACGTTCCTGATGTTGAGCATTCAATCTATGAAGTTCCTTTTGAATTGTATGATCAAGGGCTTGATACGACGCTACTAGAATTCCTTCAACTAAAAGCAGGCAAAGTCAAACTTGATGCATGGGAAAAGGTGGTCCATGCCATCACAAACCCTAAATACAAAGTTCGCATTGGCCTTGTTGGAAAATACGTTGAGCACCAGGATGCATATAAATCAGTTGTGGAAGCTCTCTTGCATGGCGGGATTGCGCACAATACAGATGTTGAGGTTGTTCCAATTTCCTCTGACGAAGTCGAAAAGGGAAAATCCCCTTCATCTCTTTTTAAATCCCTTGACGGAATCCTTGTTCCCGGTGGTTTTGGCACAAGAGGTTGGGAAGGAAAGTTAAAAGCTGCGCAATACTGCAGAAAACACAAGGTTCCCTATTTCGGTATTTGTCTTGGTATGCAGGTACTTGTTGTTGAATTTGCTCGAAATGTGTGCAATATCAAAGGAGCAAACTCAACAGAAATGGATCAAGAAACAAAAGAGCCTGTTATCTCTCTTCTCACAGAGCAGCAAAAAGTGACAGCTCTTGGTGGCACAATGCGACTTGGTGCCTATCCATGCACTTTGAAGAAACAGTCCAAAGCGTATGCTGCCTATAAAAAAGGGACGATCCATGAGCGGCACCGACATAGGTATGAATTTAACAATGCATACAAAGAAGAGTTAGAGAGCAATGGGCTCGTTATTTCCGGAACCTACTCTTCGGAAGACTTGTGTGAAATTTCTGAAGTGAAAGATCACCCGTGGATGGTCGGTGTTCAATATCACCCAGAGTTTCTTTCCAAGCCAACTGCACCACACCCCCTTTTCAAAGCGTTTATTGGAGCTGCATTGAAAAATGGGTAGAATCTATGCACTAGATTATGGGCGAGCTCGTATAGGGCTCGCACAGACAGATAAATCTCAAATAATTGCATCCCCAACAGGAACAGTTAAAGCTGGTAAAACTCTGCTTGATTCAGTAATGGCCGTGCTTGCAGAAATTAAACTAGAAGAGTGTGATTGTTTTGTCATTGGCCTTCCCCTTCACATGTCGGGTGAAGAAAGTGAAATGTCACAAGAAGTCAGAAAATTTGCTTCAATTCTTGAAGAAAAATCTGAAAAAAAAGTCCATTTTTTTGATGAAAGAATGAGTTCATTGGAAGTTGAACGTACAATGAAGTCTGACTCTGTTTCTCGCAAAAACAGAGCAAAAGTGAAAGACACACTCAGCGCAACCTTAATCCTCCAATCGTACCTTGAATCAAGGTATTAACCCCCTGATTTCGACCTAATCCAAGCCTTCTACGCTCTATATGAAGCAGGAGGTTTTTTCATTTTCTACAAACCAATGTTCGTAAACATTGGCGAGTAAAATAGGGAAAAGACACCTTCAGATAGAGATGTATAGGCTTGTTATCCACATGCTACCTTCTTTTTTTAGATTGTGAGAAGAATACCACGAAAAATAAAGGCAAGAACGGAAAAGGGGTTTTGTTTGAAAAGAGTATTCTTTCTCTTCGCATATATTTTCCATGTGCTCCCCGGCAATGAGATGAGGGCGGAATCAGGGGTTCAATTCGTAGTTCCCTGCTTTTTCCTTTGCAATTGCACAAATCATTTTGTATATACGTTGGAAAAAACAAAATTTTATGGGTAGTAAATGACCGACAATCACCCCCTCCATGAACCCGGACATTCAACAAGAATTGCTGATCCATGTGTCATAGTTATTTTTGGCGCTACAGGAGATTTGACTGCAAAAAAACTCATGCCAGCCCTCTATAATTTAAAGCGTGAAGGACAACTTCCCACAAGCTTTGCATGTGTCGGGTTTGCTCGAAGAGAAAAAACACACGAAGTCTTCCGTGAAGAAATGAAAACGGCTGTGTCAGAGCACTCTCGAGTCAAACCAATAGAAGAATCACTGTGGGGAACGTTTCAAGAGCAAGTCTACTACCACCAAAGTGAGTTTGATGACGATAGCGGATATGAAGCGCTCGCAAAAAAACTAAAAGACCTCGATGACCAGCTCGGAACAAGAGGGAATCGAGTTTTTTATCTCTCAACACAACCCAGTTTTTTCACTTGTATTGTTGAAAAGTTGAGACAACATGGCCTTATTTACGACACTGCAGAAGAGGGCGATCACTGGTCGAGAGTTATCATAGAAAAACCATTTGGTCATGACCTACAATCTGCCCATGAGCTGCAGAAAACACTTATGCAGCACCTTGATGAGTCACAGCTCTATCGTATCGACCACTACCTTGGGAAAGAAACTGTACAAAACATACTAACGTTTCGTTTTGCTAACTCATTGTTTGAATCACTTTGGAACAATAGGTATATTGATCACATCCAAATAACAGCAGCTGAAGACATAGGTATAGGTACCAGAGGAAAATTTTACGAGGAATCAGGACTCTTTCGGGATATCTTACAAAATCATGTCATGCAAGTCATGTCGATTGTCACTATGGAGCCGCCCGTCAATTTAAATGCGAAATCAGTTCATGATGAGAAAGTAAAAGTCCTTGAGGCTGTGCGGCGCCTAAAAGAAGAAGAGTATGATTCATGGGCTGTCCGTGGACAGTATGGGGAAGGGTTTGTTGGCGGAGAAGCTGTCAAAGGATATAGACAAGAAGATAACGTTGATCCAAACTCAAACATGCCAACGTTTGGAGCGATTAAGCTTATGATCGACAACTGGCGCTGGGATGGAGTTCCCATTTATCTTAGAGCTGCAAAAAGACTCCCTAAGCGAGCGACAGAAATTGCTGTTACATTTAAGCATCCACCAAATGTTCTCTTTCAACAAGAAGGACATCCTAATGAACCGAATGTTCTTGCAATACGAGTTCAGCCAAACGAAGGAATTTCTTTAAAAATCAACTGTAAAGTTCCTGGCCCCTCATCACCTATCCAACCTGTCAAAATGGATTTTAGGTATGGCTCCTTTTTTGGGATGACCCCACCGGACGCCTATGAGAGACTCATTTGTGATTGCATGATTGGAGATAGCACTCTTTTTGCTCGAGATGATGAAGTCTTTCACTCGTGGGAGATCTTTTCTCCACTACTTGACTACTATGACTCAACTCCACCACAGGATTTCCCTAACTACCAAGCTGGAACATGGGGACCAAAAGCTGCAGAAGAGCTTATGGCACGGGATGGAAGAAAGTGGCGCCTAATATAGGCTATTATGATAGAATTTTTGAGGAACATTTTACCACGAATAGGATGCTATGACGCAGACAATTCCTCCGTCTCAGATTGAGACTGAACTAGAAAAAATATGGGAGTCACTTCAAGGCACGAACAAAATGCGTGCATGCCTTTTTAATCTTGTGATCTACGGACAAAAAGGGCAACGAGCTGGATACCTCAACTCCCTAGCCGAAAAAATGATTCAAAAATTTCCTTCAAGAATTATTTTTGTTACGTATGATGAACATGCCTCAACTGATTTTTTAGAAACGTCTGTTTCCATTATGTCCGCAGAGGAAGGCTCAAATGAAATTGTCTGTGATGTAATTAATATTGATGTTGGGAAAGAGAGTAAAAAACAAATTCCATTTCTTATCCTTCCCCATATTTTACCAGACCTACCGGTCTATCTTGTGTATGCAGAAGATCCGTGCAAGCAAGATCCCTTAACATACAAAATTGAGCAATTTGCAACGCGTGTTATTTTCGACTCTGAAGCAACAGACAACCTCCCCCTCTTTGCTCAAACTGTCCTCAAACACAAAGAAGCGATTGGGAGCCAAATCGCAGACTTAAACTGGGGCCGAATTGAGAGCTGGCGAAACCTATTTGTTGATACCTTCCAGTCACCGGACACTCTCGCGGAACTCGAAGAATCCCACACAATTAAGATTGAGTATAACGCGAAGGCAACAGACTTCTACTGCCATACGAAAATACAATCCGTGTTCTTACAGGCATGGCTCGCAACACGCCTTGGCTGGAAATGGAAGCACCTCGAAACAACTGAAACAGAAACGCGCCTCATTTACGAGGGGAAAAAAGGCGAGATAACAATTTCGCTTCTCCCTGTTCAGTCTGACACAATTTCTCCGGGTAGAATTATGAATGTAGAAGTGCAGTCACAAGACAATGTAATCTACAGCTTTTTTAGAAAAAAAGAGTGTCAAAACCATATTATTGTCGATCGCTCAACAAATATGTCATGCTCACTTCCTCGAGAATATATTTTTGATAAAGCGGAAACCGGACTATCACTGGTCAAAGAAGTGTGTCACTCCTCAACAAGCCAGCATTTTCTCGATGTACTTCACCTTCTCACAACTACAGAGGAATCAAACCTATGCTAACCCTTGCACCAAAAAATGAAAACGCAACACTCCTCGTCCCTGGAAATAAAGACGAAACGCTTGACTTCTGCGTCTCCCATTGGATTCAGGCTGCTCAAACAGCGATTCAAGAACGTGGCGCTTTTTACGTTGCTTTATCGGGAGGCTCTACTCCAAGTGCAATTTTCAGCAAGCTCGCTTCAGATCATGAGGGTTCTATTGATTGGAAAAAAGTCCACCTTTTTTGGAGTGATGAGAGAAGCGTTCCACCAACTCATGAGGACAGTAACTACAGAATGGCTATGGACGCCGGCTTTGCTCGACTCCCTATCCCTGAAGATAACATTCACAGAATTGAAGCAGAAGATGACGTAGGCAAAGGGGCAGAAGAGTACGAGCAATGCATCAAAGAGACGCTGAACAATGAGCCATTCGACCTTATTATGCTCGGCATGGGAGATGACGGACATACAGCATCCCTTTTTCCAAACACGACTGCATTAGATGAAACAACACGCCTCGTTGTGGCAAACTTTGTGCCTGAAAAAGACACATGGCGTGTTACGATGACATACCCTATTCTTCAAGTTGCTCGTCAAACCGTTGTGTACGTCCTAGGAAAAAATAAAAATGACATGCTGTATCGGATTTTAGTAAAAAATGAGCCGCTCCCCTCTCATAGCATTGGTACGAATATGAATAAAGCTACATGGATTGCAGATGAAGACGCCTCAGAAAAAACTCGCTCTTCTCTTTCTTCTGCTCCCTAGCCTGCTTTTTGGAGTACCATTTTACCTTATCAATAAAAATGGCACTCCAAAGCATACACTTATCACCCTTGCGCGAACTCTTGCTCAATTTGAAGTAATCCCACCTCCACAAGTGTATAGCACAAGATACATCAATGCAGTATTCCAAAAATTTCTGTTAAGAAAGACTGAAAAGGATAGATGGATTCTTCCGGAGCTGAGCATACGAAAAGATGACGAAGTAAAACTCATTCATGCCATTTCATCATTACGATGCATGCACAAAAAACATATCCCTCTTGATGCGCATGCAGATTACTTGTTAATTTACGGATCTGAATTTAGAGCATCAGAAAGAAGAATAGAAGAAGCTGTCAAACTTTTAAACACACACGTTTTTTCTGCAAAAAAAGTTGCTCTCTTGACAGGGAATAGAAAACTCTCGAAAAAACGGGAGCTATACGATTTTTATTCATTCTTAATCTCTCATGGAATGGAAGAACGTATTGTATTTTATGATAGATCCGACGAAAACAAACTGGAATCTTTTATGCTTGAAGATATCTGGAAAGCCTATTCGAATAGACCGTACTACCTTGTGAATGCTCGAAGCTCTGAAGGGCATTTATCCGAAGAAGAAAGAATAAGCGCTTTTGAATCACACCTCAATGCAGCACACCCCCCCCTGACAATAGCAACCTGTCTCGAAACTCCATTTGCCGCACGTATCCTTCGACTTACGAAAAAAATTTTTTCTAACCACGTTGAAAATGTCACCATTTTTTCAGAAATTTTTTCATACACTGAAACATCTCTTCCAATCGTTTTGGATGAACTCGCTCAGCTCCTCTCTGCCGAATTGAGGTGCCTGTAATACGAGCTATTTGATATAGTACTCCTCAAAGAAATAACCCGCTTAAGAGAAAGGGATCGCTTCAAAATAAAGCTATGAAAATTTTAGGAATTGAGTCTACCTGTGATGAAACATCGTGTAGTATTGTGGAAAATGGCGAGACGATTCATTCGCTTGTCACACTTTCGCAAATCGATCTTCACAAGGAATTTGGTGGAGTATTCCCTGAATATGCCTCTAGAGAGCATACCGTCAATATGCTTCCTTGTATCGAAAAGGCAGTACGTGATGCAAACATGTCGTTAGAAGAACTAGATCGAATAGCAGTAGCATATACCCCGGGGCTTATGGGTTCACTTCTTATGGGTGTCGTTGCAGCTCAAACTATGGCCTTTTCTCTCGACATTCCTCTTATAGGCATTAATCACATTGAAGCTCATCTTTACGCAGCTATGATGGGAAACAAAAAGGATTTCCCCTCTCTTGGCGTTGTCCTTTCCGGTGGACACACGTTTTTAGTTTCCATTGATGCAATCGGCTCATATCAACTCATTAGCACGACAGTTGATGATGCAATTGGCGAGTCATTTGACAAAGTAGCCTCAATGCTCGGCCTTCCTTATCCTGGGGGCCCTCACATCGAACAGCTCGCTCAAAATGGTGATAAACATGCATTTTCTTTTTCACCGGGCAATGTAAAAAAAATGCCCCTTCATTTCTCGTTTAGCGGACTAAAAACAAATGTTAAATACACGATCGAAGCACAAAATGAACTCACCTCTACAGCGCGAGCAGATATAGCTGCATCCTTTCAAAAAACAGCTATTATGGATATTACAAAAAAAGTGCAGCGTGCATTTTGCCAAGGAACGTATAAACACATTTATTTAGGTGGGGGTGTAACAATGAATTCTTCCCTACGAGAAGCCTTAAGCGCTGCGCTGCCAGATGTCGATCTCTTCTTTCCTTCAAAAGATCTCTGCATGGATAACGGGGCTATGATTGCTGGACTCGCTTTTCATAAACCCCCAACGCCCATCGAAAAACTTGTTCCTGAGCCCAGAAGCTTAAAAACCCTTGTAAAATAGCAGCTCGTATGCAAAAATACTGGGTACAAATTTTTTATGTGTAAAGAGGATCACCATGGCGAAAAAAGGTGCCCGCGAAGTTATCAAGTTAAAAAGCACTGAGAGTAAAGAAGTCGTTTGGACAATGAAAAACAAACGAAATACTCCAGACAGACTTGAACTCAAAAAATACGACAAGTCTCTCAGAAGACACGTGATTTTTAAAGAAGCTAAATAATTTTTATGGCATTACTTTTCAGTAGTGCCATAAAAATTTCAATAGGACGATGCTGTGTTTGAATTTGGCATTGCCAAAAAATATTTACTTCCTACGAGAAAACACCTCTCTAGATCTCTCATTTCTGTAATGTCCGTTGGGGTTATCACCCTTGTTGTATGGCTCGTTTTGCTTTTTCTTTCTGTGAATGAAGGAATACAGAAAAGGTGGCTTGACCATCTAACTCAACTGAATGCACCCCTTCAAATCGTCCCAAAACCAGCCTATTATTCCTCATACTATTATCGTATTGATGAATATGCAGAACAGTCTGCGTTCTCAAATAAAACCCTTCGAGAGAAACTCGCTTCTGAAGTTGTCGATCCATTCAACCCACAGACAGATCCTTCACTTCCCCGCTTCTTCCCACAACCCGATCGAACAGAAGACGGGAAACTAAAGAATCTTGTTCCTGAGCTCTTCGATGTACTCTCTTTCTTCCCGCAGCTTGTTGCATCTGAGTATGAAGTAGCCGCAGGAGTATTAAAACTCTCTGTGATGCACTACGATCCGGAAAGTCCTGCCCGCCTCCTTCCCCATAAATCACTTGTAAGTCAAGCTGCCTACCTGAAGTCATTCGGTGGAGAAGTCGGTACACACGAAAAGCTTCTTTCAAAAGTGACAACAGAAGACGTTGAAAAGTTGATTGGAACTCTGGAACGGCTCGGTCGTTTTAAAAAAGAAGCTCCACGGATTTTTTCACATTTAAGCAACCTCTCATTTACTACAATACCTGATCAGTGGAGTATACCAAAAAAGATGCTTCCCAAAGGAATACATCCTTGCTTGTACGACCCTGTGCGAGAGGAGTGTATACTTGATGCTGAGAGGACAAATGCTACACTTATTCGGGAAGACACCTCAGTTTTTGTCGTTCTCAACGAAGATGCTCAAAAACATCGAGTTCGAGCCGTTAAGACGGCCTTTCCACTCATTCTTACTGTATCAGCAGTCGACTACGCGCACTGTAACTCCCTTGAGGATATACAGTTTACTGTCCGAACGGCCTTGAGAAACCAGCCTCTAGAAGGGGTCATTCCATGGAAGGGCGTCACACTTTCAGAAGCTACAGCACTTTCGCAATTTAAAGAGAAGCCAGAGATTGAGCCAATGTGGCCATACATGGTTCTTTCAGAAAATAAAGTACACTTGCCTTCTGTTGACGGGTATTCAACGGCCATTCTTCCAAAAACCCTCCGAACGAATGGAGCCCGAGTAGGCGATATCGGAAGAATTACATACGCCTCTACCACTGTCACCTCGCTGCAGGAGCAAGAGCGCCCTCTTTTCACTGTAGGCTTTTATGATCCTGGAGCCATAAATTTAGGAATACGTTTTATTCTCACGAATCCGGACCTTGTCAGTGAATTGAATGCAGCGGCAACAAACGTTCCTATTGATGGTTCTCTGAAGAACGGAATACACATTTGGCACCCCGACATCAAAAACACGAAACAAGTAAAAGAGCAGCTTGAAAATGCCCTCGAGGCGCATGGATTGTCTCAGTATTTTGCTGTACAAGCATTTTATGACTATGACCAAGTGAAAGACTTACTCCAGCAATTTCAGAGTGATCAGTACCTCTTCTCTCTTGTTGGAATCATAATTTTGTTCGTTGCGTGCACGAATATTATCACGCTTTCGGTTCTCCTCGTAAACGATAAGAAAAAAGAGATCGGCATTCTACGAGCTATGGGAGCGAAAACAGGAAGTGTTGCACTCATCTTTGGACTCTGTGGAGCTCTTATGGGACTCGTTAGTACAGCACTTGGAGTTGGCCTCGCTCTTATAACCCTTTTAAATATCGATTCGCTTATTTCGCTTTTAAGCTCACTGAGTGGACAGCCTCTTTTTGCTGAAGCATTTTATGGTACGACACTGCCAAACACCCTTTCAACACAGGCTCTTCTTTTTGTTGGAATTATGACACCACTCATTGCTCTTGGAGCCGGACTTGTTCCAGCGATTAAAGCATGCAGATTAAAAACTGCCGACATACTTCGAGGCGAGGGATGAGCGAACCGATTGTATCATTAAAAAACGTCTCTAAATCTTTTTACGACCAGGTGAAAATAAACATCATAGACAAGGCAACGCATGATTTTCACAAAGGAGAATCTGTTGCTATTGTCGGTCCTTCAGGAACCGGAAAAAGTACACTCTTAAACTTACTCGCCGGCATAGAACCTGTGGATAGCGGTCTTATTACAGTGCTTGGAGAAAAAGTTTCAAAGCAACGTGCACCACTCCTCCTTCAATCGCATATTGGAATACTTTTTCAGGCGTTTTATCTTTTTGAAGAAGCAACAGTACTTGAAAATGTGCTCATGCCTGCGCACATAGCAAGAAAGAAAACAGGCAAAGGCTCTCCTCATTACCTTCGAGCAATCAATCTGCTCACAAGCGTAGGATTAGAAGAACGTGCTCATGGAGGAATCAAACATCTTTCTGGGGGTGAGAAGCAACGGGTCGCACTTGCTCGTGCGCTGTGCAATAACCCCTCTGTTCTTTTAGCTGATGAACCGACAGGTAATTTAGATCCGGTTCATGGAGAAATTATTCAACAGCTCTTGCTAGACATTGCGAAAAAAGATGGGAAAACCGTTATAATTGTAACGCACAATCACGATTTTGCACGTCAGTGCGACCGTGTTATACATCTAAATAACGGGCAGCTATGCACATAAGTATTATAGGCACTGGATATGTAGGACTTGTCACAGGGGCATGTTTTGCAGATATGGGACATACTGTTACCTGCATCGATATTGATAAAGACAAAATTGATTATTTGCAAAATGGCCACATTCCAATATATGAGCCAGGATTACAGGAAGTTGTTCAAAGAAATTCGGCAGAAAAGCGGCTTTTTTTCACCACCTCCTACGAAGAAACAATCCCCAATGCAGATGCTCTCTTTTTTGCACTCCCAACACCTTCAAAAGAAAATGGTGAGTGTGATGTATCGTATGTACTTGATACTGCGAAACGCGTTGCTCCTCTTCTCAATGGGTATACAGTACTTGTTATGAAGTCTACCGTACCTGTTGGAACAGGCAAAAAGGTTCGGGAGATTGTGTCTCACGTAGCACAAGGTGCAGATTTTGATATTGTTTCAAACCCTGAGTTTCTAAAAGAAGGATCTGCTCTTGAAGACTGCCTCAAACCGGATAGAATCGTCATCGGTGTAGAAACTGCGCGATCACAAGAGTTGATGCAAAAGCTCTATTCTGGCTTTACCCTCAACCATAATAGAATCCTTTTTATGGATATTGCATCTGCTGAAATAACAAAATATGCAGCCAATGCAATGCTAGCAACCCGCATATCATTTATGAATGAATTATCTCACCTTTGTGAAGAGGTAGGAGCTGATATTACGAAGGTGCGAACGGGCATTGGCTCTGATCAGAGAATTGGATACGATTTTTTATATGCTGGCCCTGGATTTGGAGGTTCTTGCTTTCCAAAGGATTTACGAGCACTACTTCACACAGCTTCTGTAAAAAACGTTCCACTCGATGTTGCTCGTGCCACATTATCTGCAAATGAAAAGCAAAAGCGATCCATTGCATCAAAAATTATCACACATTGTGCACAGGATGGTGGAATCAAAGGAAAACGTATTACTGTCTGGGGAGCAAGCTTTAAACCAAATACTGATGACATTCGAGAATCTCCTTCCCTCGAAATTATTCAAGCATTAGTAGAAGCAGGCGCTACTGTTGCACTCTATGACCCTGTTGTTTCAGAAAAACAGCTTGTGAATGAGCCTTTCTTTGAGCATATTTCATGTGAAGCTGATCAATATGCTGCATGTGAAAATGCAGACGCACTCCTTCTTGCAACTGAATGGAAACAATTTCGTTTTCCAAATTTTTCTCGAATTAAAAAAGCACTACGGAAACACGTCATTTTTGATGTAAGAAATCAATATGATCCACACGAACTTGCTCACCTTGGATTCACCTACTATAGCGTGGGACGTCCGACACCACCAAAGCAGCTTCTTGAAACACTTTTGAAAGAAACACACGCAGTAAAGTAATGAACTCTGAATATAAAAGCGCTGTGAACAATTTTTTATCTTCTCTCTTTCCTCATTCAGAGATGCCACATCAGAAAATATATGATGCAGCAAAATATACCCTTCTTTTACCAGGGAAAAGATTGCGTCCCCTTCTTACAATGGCAGTTATTGATACCCAAAAAATGGATCCACTACCATATATCTCTGCAATCTGCAGCTCAGAGCTTATCCATACCTATTCACTTATACATGATGACCTGCCCTGTATGGATGACGACGATTTTAGACGGGGGAAGCCTGCAGCTCATATCGCCTTTGATGAAGCAACGGCCCTTCTTGCCGGGGATCTTTTGCAAACCCATGCGTTTGCACTTATTGCTGAAACATCGGCTCTTACATACAGTCAACGCATCGACCTCATTTCTGCCTTGACCTACGCAGCCGGTGGCGAAGGAATGATTGGAGGACAAGTACTTGATCTGATGGGAAGTGAAGGGCTCAACACATTTTCCGCATTGAATAACCTGCATTTCCGAAAAACAGGAGCACTTATTGGGTATTCATTGCAAGCAGGCGGGATAATTGCAGGGATTCAAAACCACAAAACACTGTTTGAAGCGGGAGTACTTATTGGCCTTGCCTTCCAAATTATTGATGACATACTTGACGAAACACAAAGCTCAGAGACCCTTGGAAAACCAGCTCGTTCTGACTCAAAAAACAAAAAAACCACAGCACTCTCTTTCCATGACATAGATTCAGCGCAAGCCTATGCGGAGACATGCATGGATAAATCGATGACAATTTTACAAAGTATACTAGGTACATCACCATACCTTGATACTTTACTTGATTCAGTAACGTGCAGGGTTTCTTAAGCAATGAAACAGATTCCATATTTACGCCTTGCAATGGCGATGACGTATTTTTTTATTGCTTCGAAATTTTTTCCACTTTTCCAGTTTGCTCCCCTCGCTCCTTTTGTTTTTCTTTTCGCTGAGAAAAAGAAACCTTTTGACAGCCTCTTATTAGGAGCAGTTGTGGGATGTATTGTTGATTCACTTTCCTACACATACCCGTATGGCTTTTACACAATCCCCCTTATGGTCATAGGATACTGCGCAAGCAAGCTGAAACAAGTCGTTGCAACAGAAAGCATGTTTCCCCGGTTTTTTTTCTCCTACCTTGCATCGACAGTATTTATAGCGCTGCTTATTTTATCCTCTTCCTTTTTTGGACGCCCATTGCAGTATGAAATGAGTGCCCTCGGAAACGATCTTTTATTCATGCCTCTTTTAGAGACATCTATAGCACTACTCGTTCTCGACACGATACCATTTATGGTTAAAAAGAAGTTTTTTATTGCAAATTTTCTCCGATCGCTTCAAAAAGAAAAGCATGGATGAATCTCAATTACCAACGGCACTTTTTTCTCGGCTAACAACGGTTGCAATATTAGCAGCCCAACGAGCTGCAGATGTCATTAAGCGTGGCTATGGACAGTCCTTTTCATACACGTCTAAGGAAAGTAAATATGACCTTGTAACTGAGATCGATGTCGCGTCTGAGAACGAGATTAAAACCTGTATTCGAGAATTTTTTCCTGACCATACTTTTTTATGTGAAGAGGGTGGACTTGAGGGAGATAACCCAACAACAATCCGCTGGATCATTGATCCACTCGATGGAACTGTCAATTTTGTGCACAGCATTCCCATGTTTTCCGTCAGTATTGCTGCAACGTTTAATGGAGAGGTTCTTTCCGGGGTTATCCTTCACCCACTCTTGGGCGAGCTGTTTGTAGCAGAGAAAGGAAAAGGTGCATTCCTCAACGGCAAAAGGCTGCACGTAAGTCAATCAGACATACTAGAAACATCGTTTATTGCAACGGGCTTTCCATATAATGTTCATGAAAATCCACACCATTGCATTGAGCTGTTCAGCAGCTTTGCAAAAATGGGAACACCGATTCGAAGAATTGGATCTGCTGCGATTGACCTTGCATATGTTGCTGCAAGTCGATTTGATGCGTTTTGGGAAGTTACGCTGAACCCTTGGGATATTGCAGCTGGAACATTGCTGATCGAAGAAGCAGGTGGAAAAGTCTCCCGATTTGATGGAAAGCCAATTGATATCTTAAAAGAAGGCACTCTTATCGCAACGAATGGAAAGCTCCATGAGCAAGTTGCAAAAAGTATCCACATTGTTGAAACTGAAGAAGAATAAAAGATGCGTTGTTTGCGCTGTCCTTCTTTAAAAATCTTTACAACAAACATCGAGCAATTCTATTCTCCACTCACCTAATCACTATGTGGAGTGTCGACGTGAAGCATATCTTTTTACCTCTTGCTATAACATGTGCCTTTATTCAAAATGCAAGCCATGCAGATATGAAAAGCCCGTACAGAGGAAATGCAGTACGTCAAACAATAGATGAGCCGTGCGATCCTTGGTATGTCACAATTGGGTCTGGATACGCATGGAGCTACAATGTTGATATGCAAAATGTTGATAGTAGATGGTCTCCAGCTGTTGAAGGATATAACAGTGACCTAAACAATGCCTCATTCATAAGCGTTGCGGCAGGAAAAACCATCTATGATTGGTTTGACTTTGAGTCAGAGTTTTTAGTCTACCAGCAATTCCACTACCAAAAGTTTCAAACGGAAACAGGAAGCCCCTTCCTTCCTAAACGATATCGATCGTTTGACCTCGACAACTTTACCTGGCTTTTTAACCTAAGACTTCATCTCCCCCTTTCTCTTGAATGGGACACAGGGTACTTCTCAATAGGTCCTTTTGCAGGTGGTGGTGTTGGAGTTGGTGTCAATACTGTTTCGAACTTTCACACTGTCGGATATAGCAGCACCTCTCAATCTGGAAACTACACGTCAGTTGGTCAAGTGACGAGAAAAAATTCACTTGCATGGCAAGCAAATGGCGGTGTCTATTTGCGGCCTCGACATAGCGGGGTCACATTCAATGTAGCATATAGATACGTTGACTCAGGAGAATTTGCAGGCCCGAGTAATGTGATGGATAACACACAAGCCGGTGGCGGAAATATAACTGCCGTCTCGCCGTGGTCAGGTCGACTTACAAGCAGCCAAATCTACTTTTTTGTAAAACTTGAAATTTAAAACGACATATTGTGAAAGAAACGATCGGACTTTTTTCCAGTATATATGCTAGAATGGCGTGCAAAAAATGGGTCAGATAATGAAAGAAAAAAAGCTCGATGGAAAAAAAACCGCAGCAGAAATCTTAGCTAAAATAAAAAAAGAAGTTGCAACTTTTTCTTTCCGTAAGCCGAAGCTTAGCTGTATCCTTGTAGGAAACGATCCCGCTTCGCACACATACGTACGAATGAAAAAGCGAAGGTGTGAAGAGGTTGGAATTCTTTCTGAAATTATCGAGCTTGATGAAACCATTTCGGAGAAAGAGCTTCTTGCTCTTGTGGAAAAGCAGAATAAAGATCCGCATGTAGACGGAATTTTAGTTCAGCAACCCCTCCCCTCCCATATTTCCCCACAAAAAATTATTGCAGCGGTCGATCCTTCAAAAGATGTAGATGGATTTCATCCTGTCAATGCCGGAAAAATTTTGACTGAGGACTCGACTGGATTTGTCCCATGCACTCCTCTTGGAATTTTTGTTCTTCTCCATGAAAACAATATTGACCTTGCGGGGAAGCATATCGTGATTATGGGGAGAAGTGCTATTGTAGGAAAACCACTCGCTGCATTGCTTTTGCAAAAAGGGATTGATGCCACAGTGTCTGTCGTCCATTCAAAAACAAAAAATGTGTCTGATATAACTGAGAAAGCCGACATTCTTGTTGTCGCAATTGGAAAGCCGCATTCTGTTTCTTCTGATATGATCAAAAAAGGCGCCATTGTCATAGATGTTGGTATAACAAGAACAGATACAGGCCTTTTTGGGGACGTTGCACCAGGAGAAATTGATGAGAAAGCCGCTCAGTATACTCCTGTTCCTGGTGGAGTTGGTCCAATGACTGTGGCTATGCTTTTGTTTAATACATTGAAGAGTTTTAAGATGCGGATTGCATGAAAAAGCGCACCTCTTTTTCTACTCTCCGTGTACTTGCTCTTTTCGCTCTCCTTTTCTTGTCTGGTTGTACAGAACAAAAAAAAGAACGTATTCTTCTTATACAAACTGTTTTTTTTAATATTCCTTTTGAATGTGTTATTGATATAAGAGAGAAAAGTAGCATCAAAGATGAAGTTCAAGCAATACTTCACAACACGTTTCAGGAAATTGATCTCGTTTATAACCATTGGAATCCGAATTCAGAACTCAGCAAGCTGAATAAAACGTCTGGCATTCCGTGTTCTGTATCAAAGAAACTTTTTGCTATGCTGAAAAAAGCACGCAAGGCACTTGAAGACACCTCAGGGTATTTTAACCCATGCCTTGGCAGCCAAACAACCGCTGGAAAGTCCGTCTTAAAGGCAGGAATACTCCCCTCCCATACCTCTTTTTCACCTTCAGCGCTTACGATTTCACCCAGGAATCAAGTAACCCTGTTAAAAGGGCATAAATTAGATCTTGATGGCATTGTAAAAGGGTATGCCGTTGATCTGATCAGAGATCAGCTTCTTGAAAAAGACGTTCAAAATTTTTTGATTAATTGGTCCGGTGAACTCTATGCTGCTGGAAGACACCCGGAGGGGCGAAAATGGAAAATTTATCTTCCTCAACTTCAAAAAGAAGTCGAGCTTGAAAACCAAGCACTTGCCTCAAGTGGCCCTGAAACGCAAAGCTGGACCGTTGAAGGGAAAACGTACTCACATTTTTTTCATCCTATAACCGGTCAACCCATAGAAAAGAAAAGCGTCCTTTCCACGACTGTTATTGGCCCATCTTGTTGTTTCTGTGATGCTTATGCAACCGCATGTTCAATCGACCAAGGCGTAATTACACTGCCTGCCCCATATGAGCGGCTCAAGTAGCCCCTCCGCCTCTTTTATTTAACATATCTTTATGATATACTATTTGGTACCAATGTGAGGTTTTTTATGGCAGCAGCAAGTTCAGTCGTACCAGTAATAGGAGGAAAAGTACTCCGAGTTAGCCCAGATGTAGTTGTGGCTCATATCCCTAAAGACCCAACTGTTCGGCTGTCACCTGAAACCGTAAGAAACGCGATAGAATCCCTTGGAAGCTCAGGTGGGGAAGGCGTTATTGGCGGACTTTTAGAACGGCTGTCGTCCGCAGCTCCCAGAGCCTCATCTGCGTCAAGTAGCGCATCTCCACTCCTCTCTCCTCTCTCTATTAGTTATACAGAAGCAGCGAAAGAAGGCTCTATACACGAACTGATGGAGCATCAACTTGCAGAAACCTCATTTGTTGAAGAGCAGTGCGCTCTCCTTGGAAAATACGGCATTGAAGTGCCTGATACTGAGGAAGGTGTAAAAGAGTTATTGAAAACACACTTTAGTATTCTTGGTCACTTAGAAACATTTACGACTCTTTTAGAATCTGCTACTACCCCTGAAGCATTTGAGCAGGCTCTTTGGTACTTACACCTTGATGGAGACAACCCTGGTGACGCAGTCGTAAAAAAACACGCATTGAGTGATGATGGAGTAAAAAAAATTCACAACCCACTTCATTCGTCTCCCCTGTTTACAACGCATATTCATCCCAAAATTGTTGAGCGGCATAATGAGTTATTTGGAACCTCAAGCCTCTATACTTCATTTCTTCAAAGAGTCGGTGTTCCGGATACAGAGATTGCAGAGGTCCTTAGTCAAACCCTCTCTTCTATACCAATGCTTAGGCATAACATTAATGACCTTCTCTTGGTGCAGGTTAAAGCACTTATTTCTCATAGGAAATCGCCTTCAAAGATTATTGGTGTCATTGCAGCGTGTGTTCAACACATTGAAAAAAGATTTTCCCTTAATGAAACCTCTGCGGGCGTACTTCACTTAGCTTCAAAAGTTGTCCTTAAGTGGTATCTTGAAAACAAACTCTCCGCACCACTCAAAAGGCTTATTTTTACAGGAATCCCAGGTTTATCTGAGCTGCTTCAGTCTACAGAAAATCCAAAAGCATTAATTAGATACCTCAGTGCTATCGTAGTTGCCTACTCTTTTGCCACCAGTCGGAGCTCGCTTGAGTTCAATGATGTACTAAGAGCAACAGAAAAAACGTGCTCCCTTGAACACCCGTTAGCAATTGCACTCATTTCAAACGGTGTTATGACAAAAGCAGATGTCTACACAAAGCTTTTCCTCGTACTGAGATCAAACTCTTTTTCTGCTGATGATTTTAGTGAAAAAGGCATTTCTTCGCTGCTCGGGGAAAAAGCTGGAGACCTTCCCGAAGAGATGTCTACACTCATTCGCACCCACCAAATGAGTATTGCATCAGCTGATTCTGAAGGTGAGCAAAAAATAGTGTTCGCTCATTTCCTCGAGTGGTTTACAAAAGAAATTTGCCTAAAACACAGAGGAACTGAGCTTGAAAAAGCACTTTTGTTTCATGCAATACCATGTAGCGAAGCCCCTACTGAAGAGTCCGCACTGGCACACGACCTCTATCGAAGAGTGCTGCTCACAGACCATGTAAGATATGCGCAAGTTGGGACTTTAAGCGCTATATTCTCTGAAGTATATGACAGACGAGCTCTTCCTTCATCACTCTTTGGTAGACACATTCTACCAAGCCTTGCAGTACGTGCTGCAGAAGCTGTTTCAGAAGGGGATCCTGCAGAGTGTCTCGATCTTATGCGAAATGTGATAGCGCATATTCCTCCTACATCAGGAGAACTTGTGAATAAGCTCATCGATGGTTTTGAGAGAACTGATGTGGATACTCAGCAACTCATTCTCATGAGCCACACGCTCAGTGCTGAACTCTTCGACGATTTTATCGCAAGAGGTTCTGATGCAATTGTAGAAATGCTACCGGACTCCATGGACACATCATCTATACGAACAACGCTTGATGCACTCTTCGCACAAAAAGAAGCGCTTCCAGAAGAAGTTCTTTCTCACAGAGTAAAAGAAGTCCTCGCTCCACTTTTTACATCCATTCCGAAAGAAGATGAAGCATATTTCCCATTTTTAACAAAGGTCCTTCCTTTTGGAGAAGTAAACTGCGGCAAGTTCTTAAATAGATCGGAGCTGCTTGGCAATTATAGATTTTTTGAAGCACTTGATGAATCAGACGAACGAAGAGCATTTTTTGAAGAAGCATTAACCCATTCGCCAACCCTTTCTCCAACAATTGTACGAGATGTCATAACCATCAAAGATGGAGCTTCGGCAAGTGCCACAAATGCTCTACATACTGTTTTTGCACAACTTTCTCAACTTCACAAAACAACGTATAGGGAGGCCGACGCAGCTTTTGTTAAAGAGGAGTTAAAAGAGCTCATTTTTTCACTTCCTCTGTCTTTACAAAACATGCTGAAAGAATACCTAAGAACAACTCACTCTTTTTCCAAAATAGATATTAGAATATTGCTGTGGTCTCACACATCTGATCCGCGTGTAACAAAGGCATTTGAGATTGTTTCAGCTGTACATGCAGCAAAAACCTCAGAAAAAGAAATGCCTCCTATTAAGCAGCTTCACCAACTAGTCGAAGTTGGCATACATTTTTTTGCCGATCGTAATGCTATGAAGCATGTTATTACACCTTCTATCCAAGAAGCGATAGAAGAGGTAGATGAAAGCACTTTGAACAGACTTAAACATCAAGTATGGATCGAGTTTGGAGAACCTGATACTCATGGCTCAGACCTTGGCGGGGAAGCATTGCGCAGCAATAGCTTTGATAGTAGAGTAAGAAGAGCGCTCAGCACTGTTGTAGCTGAAATGTCTCCTACCCCTGTTCCATCAAGAGAGGCACTCTTTGCAATCTTACGTGCTGAAGACAAAACAGCTGAACAAAAGATGTGTGAAGCTGTACCAATTGAGCCGGACGAATCAATTACAGATGTGGAGCTCCGCTTTGAACTGAGAACACTTTCAACATTTCTTTCAGAAGCTGAGCAAAATCGTCTTTTTGGAAAGATATACTTTGTCGATGGGGCTCGAAGCACAGATCCTCAATTTGGGAAAACTACGTTCCTCAGCGATCCCCTTTCACCACTCGTTAGACAAGCAGTAGAAGAGATTGCAATAGAAAGGGGTGTGACAACGTAAGGGATCACTTGTTTTTATTTCTCTCCTCAAGCATGATCAGGACAATATTATAGAGAAATATACGAGGGACCTATTCCTAAAAAACGTCGAGAAAAACGCTCGGGAGATCCTGTAACAGGAAAAATCACCATTACACAAAAAGGGTTCGGTTTTGTCGTGCCAGATGACCAAACTGCGAACCCACAGGATATTTTTATACCCAAGCCACTTATACACGGTGCTGTTGATGGAGATCGTGTTGAGTGCTACATCGATGAACAGAGCCGTTCAAAGAAAGGACCAGAAGGTGGTGTACTCTCTATACTAGACAGAGGGCGTTCTGAAATAGCAGTTACGATTGATGGATTGTATACCTCCGAGTTTTATCAAGCATATGCACCAGCTCTTGGGAATGCAAAACATGTACTCCTCAGTCGAAAAAAATACCCGCAGCTAGAAGTTGGAGACAGACTCCTTGTAAAAGTGACACATTGGGGAGATAAAAACGCCCCGGTCAGTGGAGATATGATTGAGCATCTCGGGCACATATCAGATCCAAAGACAGATATTCCTGCTGCGTTGTATGAATTTTCAATTCCACACGTCTTCCCTAAAAAAGCAGTTGAAGAAGCAAAAAAATATGGAAAAAGTGTTCGAAAAGAAGATCTTCAGGACCGAACAGACCTGACGGATTTAGAAACGTTCACTATTGACCCCAAAACAGCAAAAGATTTTGATGACGCGCTTTCGTTAACTATTGATACACAGGGGCACTACACCCTCTTTGTACATATCGCTGATGTAAGCCACTATGTTCAAGAAGGAACTACACTCGATAAGGAAGCAAAGTTTCGTGCAAACTCAACCTATTTTCCCCGAAAGTGTATTCCAATGATACCACATGAGCTCTCTGATAACTTATGTAGTCTGAGAGAGAAAGTCATCCGTCTCACTGTAACGGTTGAAATGGAGTTTTCGCCAACGGGCGATCTCTTACGTCAGAAGATTTATAGAGCTTTCATCAAAAGTAACAAACGATTTACATACGAAGAAGCTTTCGAAGTAATAGAGGGTGAAAGAAGAAGCAAACACGCTCAGTCGCTGCACAACATGGTCAAGTTATGTCAAATTCTCAAAGAGAAAAGAGCACAAAGGGGATCAGTTGATTTAGCGTTAAAAGAAACTGTGATTATCGTTGACGAAGATGGATCACCTACCGGCACTGAAGTTGTAGACTACGATATAACGCACCAACTTGTTGAAGAGTTCATGCTGAAAGCGAATGAAATTGTCGCCTCAGAATTTGTGAAAAAAGGAATGAATACAACTTTTCGAATTCACGAAGAGCCAATGGAAGAGACGATGAAGGAGTTTTACGCACTCGGACGTCTTCTAGGGTTTGAACTCCCGGCTGAACCATCAGCACATGATGTACAGCGCATGTTTAATCTTGCAAAACACACAGAATTTGCTGAAAGGATATCGATCGCATATATTCGGAGCATGAAGCTGGCTGTTTACTCTCACGAAAATGTTGGGCATTTTGGATTAGCTCTTGAACACTACTGCCACTTTACAAGTCCCATTCGAAGGTATGCTGACCTCGTCGTCCATAGAATGCTTTTTTCCGGCACAGCTCCAGAAGACCTTCAAGCCATCACTGCGCATATTTCTGAAAAAGAACGAAATTCCTTTAAAGCTGAGCAAAGTGTCCTACAGCTGAAGAAATTGCGGATGATTTTTTCTGATTTTGATGCTGATCCATACCATATTTTCAAAGGTGTTGTCGCAGGAGTCAAACCACACGGAATTTATTTTGACCTCCACCCCATGAACTATTCAGGGTATGTTCATATTTCAAAACTTGGAGACGACTACTACGAATATGCACACGAACGAGGAATACTCTATGGAACATACTCAGGGCATGAACTAGCTCTTGGAGAAAGCATAGAGCTTCAACTCGTCAGCATCGACCTTATTCGCGGAGAAACAGAGTGGGAACTCTATTCACCTGTGAAAAAAAGAAGCTCAAAAAAGAAAAAAGAAAAAAAGCGACACCGAAAGAAAGAAGGGCAAAAAAAACGGAGGCGTTCGAATTGATTGCCCAATTGTAGCATAACATTCCATACAGAACATAAGAATTGGTACTACTCATGAAGAAATTTTTTATAACAGGACTAGTCATCCTTCTCCCACTTGCGGTTACAATAGGGATCCTCATCTTCATCGTTAATTTTTTGACAAAGCCCTTTGTAGGCTTTGTCTCATCATTTCTTGCGAAGTTTGACATAATTAATAGAGGGATATTGTTTCTCTCACCTGAGCAAACAGTGAAATATGGAAGTCAGTTGCTCATTTTGGGAATGCTGTTTTTCTTCACAATTCTCTTAGGTTTCATTGCACGATGGTTTTTTATCAAATCCTTGATATCACTCAGCGATAAAGTGCTCCATAGAATACCACTTGTTAATAAAGTCTACAAAACCTCGCAAGAAATCATTAAGACCATTTTCGACTCAGATAAAAACTCGTTTCAGCAAGTTGTCATGGCACCATTCCCCCATCCTGGATCGTACGTCATCGGCCTCGTATCAAGAGAATCTCCTGGAATGTGCTCAACTGCAGCAGATGCAGCGCTCCTCTCTGTCTTGATTCCGACAACACCAAATCCAACCACCGGTTTTTTACTTATGTACAAAAAAGAAGAACTCATATTTCTTGATATGAAACCGGAGGATGCGATTAAGTACATTGTTTCGTGCGGAGTAATAACTCCCGAGCACCCTCAAAAAATACCAGAGATAAAGCCAGAGACTCCATGAGAAGATATTTCATTTCAGGCCTCATCCTCCTTCTTCCGATTACGATCACGATTCTCGTGTTTATTTTTCTCATCGATATACTGACAGCCCCTTTCAATGGAATCATCGATACAATCTTTGACAGTTTTTCTTCTCAGTACACTGAAGTCACAGAACACAAAGATCTCGTCGAATTTATAAGTAGGATTGTTATTCTTGGCCTCCTTTTCCTCCTTACGTTAGTGCTAGGATACTTCGGTCAAAAATTTCTTTTTCGATCTCTTTTCAAAATGATGCACTGGACATTTTCTAAACTCCCGTTTGTGCGAAGTATATATAAAGTGACAAAAGAGGTTACTCATCAAGTTTTTGAGCTTGAGAACTCCGCAAATCTTTTTAGAAAAACGGTGATTACTCGCTTTCCTCATTCAAATGCAGTTGCACTCGGTTTCCAGGCCGGATATGTCCCAAAAGAAGCTGAGGAAAAATTAAATATCCCACAAAGCGAGCTTGAGACGATCTTTGTCCCAACAGCTCCACATCCAATTTGCGGCTTCGTATTGATACAACACAAAGATCAAAGTAAAGAAATTGCTCTTTCTGTTGAAGAGGTTTTCAAGGTTCTGGTATCATGCGGCCTCTATGCGCCAGAATCAGATTCGACACACAAGTAAAGTTATTTTTCTCTCTTTCTACCGTCCTGATGAGAAAGTGAAGCACATTGTCAACATTGCCTATGCAGCTTTTGGAAAAAATGAACCCATTCATTTTTTAACAGATTCGAAAGCAGCTACGGCATATATTGACACGCTTTTGTGGCGTGCTCCAAAAGAAAGTTTTTTACCCCATGGGCCTGGGGAACTGATCACGATTGGAGAAGGCCCTATTCCTGAGGATACGTTCCTCATATTTAATACGACAAAAAAACCGTACGCTCAAGAACTAGGAATTGCGACAACAATCTACGAACTAGAAGACGCAAAGGGAGAGTTTCAAGGTATATTAAAAGAAAAATATGATACCTATACTCGACTTGGATGGGCTATAGTCAATGGCTGAAAAAGCATAAAATTAAAAGTATATATCTGAATAGTCGATTTAGAAAGGTTCTTTCTTCGTAAATAGCAGTATTGCTGAAAAATATCTTGATGAGATGCTCATTTACCTGTATACTCTCTCGTAAAAATTTGGGGTATATCGATGACACGAGTGAGTAAGAAAGACCGGTTGAAAAACTGCCCTCGGAAGAGAAAGCCAGAGTCTGCAAAAACAGGTCCTTTAAAAGATAATTTACCAAAAGGCTTTAAAGAGCACACGAACTCTGCACAGGCCCAAAACATGTTCATACCAAAGATTGCGTAATTGGAGTATTATTATGTCTAGACATCCAAGCTACGGGAAGGCAAACAAAGGTGGACAAAAGAGAAACGTACTCAAGCGATTCGAAAGAATTGACAAGCTGCGCTCTCTTGGAAAGTGGAAAGACAGTGACAACAAAAAAGTTACTGGGCTTCCTAAAACACCTACAACGTAAACCCGTTGAGTTAATCATATTTTAGAAAAGCACAGTATCCTATGCTGTGCTTTTTTGGTTTTTATGCACATAGCTATTACAAATACACAATCTGATATTGCAATCTCCGAAAAAGCCGTTGAACACATTGTATCAGCCGTCCTCGAGGTTACCTCTGTTTCTTGCGACGAAATTTCCATTCAATTTGCGACGAAAGAAGAAATAACTGTACTTCATGCGGATTATTTTGATGATCCAACCCCTACTGATTGCATCACGTTTCCAATTGATCCTCCAGATGAAGCTGGACTACTTGGGGAAGTTTTTGTTTGCCCAAAGGTCGCACAAGAGTATGTTCAAACAAATGGTGGCAATGAGGAGGAAGAAACAATCCTCTACATCTGCCATGGAATCCTTCACTTACTCGGATATGATGATATTCTCGATGAAGACCGGGCTGAAATGAAGCAGCAAGAAGCGTTCCTTATGGATGCACTTCGAAAAAAAGGACTCCTCACACTGACTTCATAACATCATATAAACCACAAAGCACCCCTCTCATGAAGGAATTTACCACCTATTTCTTTCTTTCCGTTGCTGGGAAATCTCCCGCTGGATAAGATGAGAAAAAACGTAGTAGCTCAGTAAAATGGCCTTAGAAATAGAATCATTTCTTCTTCCTCTCCTTTTTCTCCTTAGTGCAACAGCATGCACAATGAAAATGAAAGGATTGCAAGTACTCGGACGTATACAGTCCAAAAAACTTTTTAACACAAGTCCACTCCTCTTTTTCTTTTTTTACTTTCAGAAGAAAGTGTTTCGAACAACAACATGGGATAATTTCTTTTTTCTACTTAGTTCGACAAAGCACATACTTCGTATGCTCTATGCAATTACAGGTTTTCTGTATCTTGTGAGCTTTCCTTTTGCCAAGCATGCAATTGAAAAAGAAGGAAACTACTTGTTTGCAATTGGATGGGTGCTTCTTGAGATTGCCATTGTAAGTATTGTAGGCCTTCTTTTTGACGTAATAGCTCGAATAAACGCGATAGCTAAGCCAAAGGCAGCTGTCCAAGGCGCCTCTCTTTTTGCCACACCATTTCTTCTTCTTTTCAGTCCAATTAACTTTCTTCTTTTAGAACTGCAAAAACTGATATTTCCTTCAAAAAGAAAAGAGAAAACACCCCTCTCTCCTCAAAGAGTTCACGAAAAAATTCACGAGTTTGTCACAGAATCTGAGGTGAGTAAATATTTCGATCAAGCGGATAGGCGACTTTTTATTGCCATGGCTTCTTTCAGAGACCGAATCGCCAAAGAAATTATGGTACCCCGTATTGATATTTTCTGCCTTGATGTGTCTACACCTATCCACGTTGCCGCAAAAGCAATTATTCCGGAAAAATACTCTCGAATACCTATCTATAGAGATACAATTGACAATATGGTCGGGGTTTTGCTCTATAAAGACGTCATTAAAATTTATACTGACGCTTTTGAAAGCAATACACCAGAACTGTTAAACCAAACACTAGAAGAGTATCTCACTCCCGTCTTATTCACGCCTGAGACAAAACGGATCTCCAAACTTCTCCAAGAGTTTAAAGCAAAACAATCCCACATGGCTATTGTTGTCGACGAATATGGGGGAACAGAGGGAATTGTCACCATTGAAGACATTCTAGAAGAGCTTGTCGGAGAAATCGCGGATGAATACGATTTTGATGAAGAACGCCTCTTCAAACCATTTCCTTCTGGAGGATGGATTGTTGATGCACGAATGAACATCCTTGATATCGAAAAAGAGCTCGGCGTATTTCTTCCACAATCCCCAGAATATGATACTATCGGAGGCTTTATTTACCATAAAGCAGGAACAATCCCAGCTAAAGGATGGAGAATACATACCGACACCTACAACGTGGAAGTCCTTTCATCGTCTGAGAGGAGTATTGACAAGGTATGGATTGTCATTCCTGAAAAAGTGGAAACGCCAAAAGAAGAACTCCCACCAAGCATATAAGAAGAAAGGTTTTCTCCTATTTGCCCATACATTCTTGGCTTGAAAAAGAATGTGCATCTCATGCACAATTAACATCAATTTGTTGAACTTATGCAGGGTATTACTGAATGCGTCGATCGATCTGTTACACTGAACCAAAATATGCATTAGCTGGCCACACAGGGAATTGGAAATTTCACTACCAAGTGGCTTCCTCTCTTCCAAAAGGAACGCTTCTTAAATTTGACCTTCTCTCAAGAGGAAGAGATATAGACTGGGCTATACCAACACCCGGAGCAAGAAAAAAAGAAAATACTATTTGGCTTGAGTCTGAGTCTCTTGGAGTAGTCCACCCTACTCAAGTTGAAGTTGATGATGTGCTTCTACCACAATATGAATTTACGCTTCCAAAAGATGTTTCAGAAGATGAGACCCTTACCATTATCATGGGAACTCCAGATGTTGAGAAAGCTCGTGAAAACGGGAATACAGCACAAACGCATGTTCAAAGAAGGCGATCTTTCTACCTTTCGATAGATCCAAAAGGGAAAGGTGAATACAAAGACACTGAGCTGTTCACGATCGATGTTCGTGGGAACGTTCTTTCTGACATCAAAATTATTGTTCCTTCTTACCTTAGCAAAAACCAAAGATTTGACATTGTCATTCGTTTCGAGGATGCATTCGGAAACCTCACAGGAAATGCTCCTGAAGGAACGCTCGTTGAGCTTTCATATGAGCAACTTCGAGAGAATATAAACTGGAAACTGTTTGTTCCTGAAACAGGTTTCATAACCCTTCCTAACTTGTATTTCAACGAGGAAGGTATCTACCGAATTCAACTCAAGAACCTCACATCCAATGACGTATTTTTCTCACCTCCTATCCAGTGTGTTGCCGACTCTCCAAATGAAATGTACTGGGGAAATTTCAGAGGCGAATTTGAGCTCTACGATTGCGGTGAAAATGCAGAGAATGCGCTTCGTTATGCCCGAGATGATAAATCGTACCAATTTTACGGAACATCGAGCTTTGAATCTGAAGATGAAACGCCAAATGAAATTTGGAAACATGTGGCGAATCAAGTCGCAGAATTCAATGAGGACGAACGATTTACAACGTTTCAAGGGCTTCAATGGAATGGTGATCCGGGGAATGAAGGACTTCGGACAATTGTTTTTACCAAAGACAATAAATCAATATTGAGACGAAAAGACACGAAGTCGAACACGTTGAAAAAGATTTACAGAAGCCACACGCCAAAGGATTTCTTTACTATTCCATCTTTTACAATGGCTGACGGAGTTCATTATAACTTTAACGACTTCTCAGATGAGTACGAGAAAGCGGTTGAAGTCTATAATGCATGGGGATCTTCTGAGTGTACAACAAAAGAAGGCAACCTAAAACCTATCACCTCTAAAAAAGATGGTTTTACTGAGAATGGCGAAGGGTCAGTTCGTACAGCCCTTGCAAAAAACTGCAGGTTCGGTTTTGTAGCCGGAGGCTACGACGACAGAGGGCTTTTTGCACACCTCTATGAAACGGATCAAGCCCAGTATACTCCTGGACTGACGGCTATACTTTCAACCGGTCATACAAGAGACCAACTAGCGCAAGCTATTGCTCGCCGATCATGTTTTGCCACAACAGGCCCAAGAATGCTTGTTGGGATAGAAATTGCAAAACAACCAATGGGGTGTGAACTTTCAACAAAAGAAAAACCGGGCCTTGCGTACAACAGACATATTCAAGTTGTCGCGGTTGGAACAACAAAGCTTACATGTATTGAAATCATAAGAAACGGCAAAGTAATACACAAAGTAGCGGGCACCTCATTCAATGAACCGGTCACATTTGATGATAGTGATCCAATTCAGGATATCGTGCTTGACGGAGGAAAAGACAAACCTCCATTTGTATACTACTACGTGCGAATTCAGCAAGAAGATGGCCACGTCGCCTGGTCTTCACCAATTTGGATCGATCATACTGCTGAAAATAGACCTGTTAAAAAAGTAAAAAAGAAAGCGACGAAAGCATAAACCGCTCTTTTCTTTTCAATACTATACAATCTAATAAGGCCATGCTGCATTTTTGAATGCAGCATTTTTTTTAGAAACAGCTACACTGAGGGATACTATGTCAACCGTACTTGTCACTATTGGACTGTCAATTTGTCTTGTTTTACTATCAGCTCTAGGACTTGCCATTGGCAAAATTCTTACGGGAAAAAACTTAAGCTGTAAACGATGCGGGAATCCAGAAACACAAAAGAAAAAGTCCTGTGAGTTGTGCCAAAAAAAATGTCCAAAAAAAAACGCTAGGAAATAACTTCCTAGCGTTTAACACATCAAGTAACAAACGTATTTTACGTGTCAAGTGATGGAGCCTCACTTGCAGCATCATCATCAGCTGCAGTAGCAGGCGACTCTGCTCTATCAGCAGCAGCCACAACACCTGTTTCAGGCTCATCTGCCGCAACAGCAGCATCAGCACTTGGCATTCCTGGAGCTACAACTGAAGACGCATCCCCTACTTCAGCAGTCTCATCAGCTTCGGCTGCTTCGGTGGCACTAGTCACTGCTGGAGCAGCAACCGGATCCGTTGTTTCGTCACCGCCAAACGGAACTGCAGTCGCAACTGGCTCTGCATCTACTGCAGCTGCTGGAGCAAGGCCATCAGGCGTTGCTACACTTCGAGGTGAAGAAGATGCTTCTGAAGGAGCAGGTGATGGTGGAGCAGTTGGTCTTCCTCGAGTCGTTCCTCCTGAAACTCGCTCGAGCACTTCACGAACTTCAGCAGAATCTAATTGGTTGTGACGCTCTAAAACTTCTTCCTGACCAAATGAAGGAGACACATCCATAGGACTTCCTGCAGCTAGCCATGCTGCTCCAAACACTTCATTTTTAACTCCTTCTTCCAAAGTAGCAATTGCTGCTGCTACGCGTGCTTTTGCAGTAGCATCTGTAGCAAATCCTTCTGCTTCTACAACTGAAAGAATTCGTGACGCTTTCAATGAATCAACAACGCCATCTAAGCTATCAAGGTTTGCTAGAACAGGCGTACTCACTGTAGCAACTTCTTCTTCAGAACCACTTTTGAATGCAGCAATTTCTGCCATAACAGCTTCGTGACCTTCTCGAGCTGCAGCTAATGGTGCAGCCGCGTGGTCAACAACTTCAGTTGTTGCTGTTGAAGACGCTGCAACAGGAACCGGTAATCCTTCACGTGCTTCAGGTTCTGGTGCTGCTGCCTCACTCTCCTCTGCACCAAAACCAAATAAACTAAGAAGTGGCGAGACAAGGTTGTAAAGAAAAACACCGGCAGAGTATGCAGCATTTACAAAAACACCTAAAACAGGAATATCACTCCAATTTCTTTCTGAAACAGCAGCTTCAGGAGCTCTTCTTTCAGCAGGTGCTGCTGATGTAATTGAAGAGCGACCTGCTCCAACTCCTGCAGAAGGTGTGTGCTCAACAGAAGCTGAATCATCAGCTGCATGAGGTGATGCGGATCGTATTCCGTCTAAACTTGTTGGACTAGCCATATAATACCTCCTAAATCCAATCATTAAACCGGTCATTTGACCAGCAATTATTTTTTAAAAGATTGGTGATCATAATATTAAGCACATATTAAGAAAAGATAAAAAAATAATTTAATCTTCGGAGGAATAGATATCGAATGGATTGAAGCAAACGGTCTTGAAGACGAAGATGAAACCTGGTAGCATGTCAGCATGTTTATACTTGGCTCAAAATCACCTCGCAGGAAAGAAATTCTTTCCTATTTTAGGATCCCTTTTGAAGTACACGCTTCAAATTACGACGAGGAACAGGTCACGCGCTCGCAACTTCCACACGAGTATGTCACACAGCTTGCAAAAAACAAGGCTGCGACGTTTTCTCTAAAAAAAGGTGACGTCGTACTCACTGCGGACACAACAGTTGCCTTAGGAACCGCTCTTTTAGGAAAGCCAACATCTATCGATCATGCAGTTGAAATGCTCTTGGCTCTTTCTGGAACAACACACAAAGTAGTTACTGGTGTGTGCGTCAGAACATACGAAGCCTACTTCATTGCATATGAAACGACAGATGTTTCTTTTATTTCACTCACTTCAGAAAAAGCACGTGCATATGCACAACACTTTGCTGTTTTAGACAAAGCAGGAGCCTATGCCATTCAAGATGGTGGGGCCGTGCTAATCAAAAAAATTGATGGTTGCTTTTACAATGTCATGGGGCTACCGTTACAAACAACAACGGAATTATTAAAAAAGTCAGGTATTGACATATGGGATCATTTAGGACATTCATAATTTTTTGTCTTGTTGGCTCAAACGCTCTTTTCGCTGCACCGAACGCACAAATGTATTTTTTTCTTTCTCAAGGGAAAATACACGAAGCGCTCAATTTGTATGAGGCTCAATTTACTCATGACAAAAAGCACGATCCTGAATTTATTGAAGACCTTTCGATGCACCTTTTACAACAAGGGGTAAAAAGTGATGACCCTGAAATTCAGCTCCTTGCTCTCTATGGAGCGTCATTTGGTAGTACACAAAATGCAATGACGCTATGTGACCTTGCTATGCGGAGTGGGAATCCTATGACGCAACTTGCTACCATCCAATTACTCGGCCACCTTCAAGATGATAGATGTGAGGAACTTCTCGTTCGCGCCTTCTCATCGCAGTTTCTTCCAATCCGTTTTGAAGCCGGGCAGCAGCTAGCCATTAGAAAAGCAAAGCAAGCAACAGGCCTATTCCAGTCCCTCATGCACCATCTTCCAGATGAATTTCATGTTTTTTTCCCTGATTTATTTGCTCTTATCGGTACGCAAGATGCACTCTCACACTTGAAAAAAATGCTCTCGCACAGAGTAAAGCAAGTTCAGCTCGCATCTATTCTTGCCGTTGCAAACCATCGGAGAGATGATTTTTTACCACAAGTTCGCTCCCACCTCACTCACAAGGATCCGGCAGAACAAGAAGCAGCATCATACGCCGTTGGCATGCTACAGGATTTGACCTCACTTAAGACATTAGAGCAGCTAAAGGAGTCAGCGAGTCTGAATGTGAGAATAGCAGCCTTATCTAGCATGATAAAACTTGGAGATCACTCAGTTATACAAGAGGTCAAGTCTCTTGGGCTGACAAAAGATCCTTTTGTCATTGCTGCATTAAAAGACGTCCCGACGGCAAATGACACCTTAGCACTTCTTCTCCATGATCCTGACAGAGGAACGCGGTGTAATGCCGCACTTGCTCTACTGCCTCATAGAGATCCACGAGCCATTCCAACACTTCTTGAAATACTCATTCATGATGCAAGCGATATTGGACTGTATCCCATACGCTCATTAGGAGGAACCATGATGTCTTGGAAAGTCATACCGTCGAAAGGAGCATATGACACGATTAATAAAACAAATGTGTCAGCGATCACAACATCAATACGGGAATACATCCTTACTGAATGTGCTCAATTTTCAGAACCATCTTTTCTACGAATCGCTCGAGCTATTTTTGACAAACGGCAGAATGATCTTGTGCCTACGACTGTGCACTTGCTTGAGACGATTGGTTCTCAGGCTACGCTCCAACTGCTGAATCAGTATGCAGAAAAAGCGGGAACACCTCTTGTTCGCGACTACTGCAGACTCGCTCTCTACCGCTCCGGGGAAAAACAGGATGATATTCTTGAGCTTTGGGTAAAAGAAAAAACAAAAGCTCCTCTTATTTCTTTTCGACCACTCCTCTCATGGTCTGAAAAAACATCCGAAAACTCGCAGTACACCCTAACGCCTGAGGAAGAATCCAGACTGTATATTGAAACGCTGATGTCGATTGCCAATAAACATTCCGATAAAGGAATCAATACGCTCATACGGATCTTGAAAGAAGGAAATAGTAAAAACTCGTACGCAATTGCCGGACTCCTTCTTTATGCAATACAATAAAATCTTCAAGCATTGTATACTTTTTTCATGCGTGCTTGTACTGCTGTAGTTTTATCATCTTTTTTTTCTGTTCACTTAGGTGCTGCGTACGAAATTGACTCATACATAAAGCATCCCTCATATGTTGACAAAGTTATTGAGACACATGAAGGAGGAATATTTGCAGGGGATGACTTTCGATTGCAAGCAAAGCACCTTCGACTCGTCCAAGAGAATGGTCAGTCGATTGTCTATGGAGACCAAGATGTTGCGCTCTTATATAAAGGCACTTTGTTTACAGCAGAACAAATCGTCTTTAATCTCACAGAAAAAAAAGGCGTAGCGTACAACGTCCGAGGACTCTATGGGATCTGGTATCTGACTGCAGAAAAAGTAGATATTTGTAATGAAGGTGTTGTTGCATCGTCGAAAACGACGCTATCATCAGAAAATACACTCTCTCCCTTTTTCTCTCTGACGGCAAAACAGTTGGAAATATCTCATGAAGGACAAGCTGAAGGAGAAGGTGTTGCACTTCGCGTTGGCAATATTCCAGTTTTTTACCTTCCTACGTATGCAGCGTCTTTGAAGAAAAATATCGATTCTCCTGTAACATATGGTTTGAGTTGGATCGCGGGACAGGGTCCCGAACTCATTATGCGATATCGTCTCTACGAAAACGATTCAACAGCCGTTTTCCTTCGTGGTGACGTTCGCCCATCAAGAGGATTTGGGGGTGCATTTGAAACGTATTGTAAGGAAGCGCATCGATCGTTTACTACAAAAAGCTATGTAGCACACGACACATTCTACAGAGATAACAACCCAAATAAAAAAAGAACACGATACCGACTGCAAGGGAATATTTCTTTAGAGGCACCTAATAAAAAAACGTATACTGAAATTCAGTATGATAAGATCAGCGATAGAAATATGCCCGTTGATTTCCCGTCATCGGCATTTGAGCTTGATGCAGCCGAAACGACAAGACTTTCTCTGAAAAGACGAAGTGATTATGGATTGTTTGGAATACGTCTGAGACCAAGAATTAATGACTTTCAAGGGTTTACCCAGCAACTTCCGAGCAGTTTTTTTAGAGGCACACCACTTACCCTCATAAAAGATCACCTTTTTTTTCAGACAAACTGCGCACTTGAATACCTCAAATATACGCACGCAAATGATATTCCTTCGTATGTAGAAGATTATAATTCAGGTAGAGCTGAAGCAAAAGGCACACTCTACGGAAGCCTTTCAGGACATGGAGCCTCCTTTTTTCCCTACGTAGGCTATAACGCAATTGGGTATACGAATTCCCCTTCTCAAGATGCAAAATTTACCGGAGCACTTCTGTATGGGGGAACTGCAACGTATACCCTAACGAAAAAATACACGTCTTTCAGACACAACATCACTCCTTTTGTAACCTTTACTGGAATAACCTCTCCAACGACCAACCCCGATAACCATTACATTTTTAGCCTGTACGATGGAGTCGATAGATTACAGCAATTTGAGTATGGGTGCAAAACAAGCGTACTTTTTCCAAAAACGCGGTGGGAACTAAAAGGTGCTGCACTTTCATTTCCGGGGCAATCAGCACTTGGTGTTGCTGTTCCTAAAGGACTTCTCACGCTCAACGGCTCAATGGAAACCATTCATTTTCTCGAAAAGATTATTTGGAACTTCCAGTTTCATGAGCTCGATTTTTCCAAGACGCTTCTGCAATGGACATTTACAAAAGATGCAGCTTTTTCACTCGAAATGCAGCATAGAGGTCAATACTATTACAGAAAAGATGACTTAGAGAATTACATTCTCGATGTATCGAGATCTCCTGGTGAGCTTTTGAATACACCTATTTCTGACAAGAGAACGCTTATTCTTACAAGAGCTCAGTTTAAAATAACAGACCTGTGGTGGCTTCAGTTTCAATCACATCATGGGTTCGGGAGAAAGACACAGCGAGGTTATACTGAGTTTAAATTAGACCTTTTTACTCGCTTAGCCACGCACTGGAAGGCCAAAGTCTCTATTGCTCAGACAACCCTTGGACCAGTCTTTGGGGCGGAAGTAAAAATAGTTAAATAGAATGTTAGGCGAATTTTTTCTTCAGAAGCCTGAGCTTATGCTCAATTTTTTGCCGTTCCCGTTTATCCATCCTGTCAATATGAAGCACACCATTTATATGGTCATTTTCATGAAGAATGCAACGCGCTTTCCAGCCTGACGCTTTTTCTGTCACTCTTTCACCATGAATATTTGTATATTCAACTTCTATATCGAATGGACGTTCAACGGGAACATAAATACCCGGAAGTGAAAGGCACCCTTCTTCCTCGATTTTTTGCACATCTGAGACGATCGTAATCTTCGGATCAATTACAACAAACGGGTCGCCCACAACAGGTCCACCCTCAGCATCGTCACCGACGTAGCAAGAAACAAACATCCTCTTTGGTACACCAATTTGTGGAGCCGCAAGACCTGCACCGTGATGCTCTTTCATTGTATCAAGCAGATCATTAGCAAGCGCGCGAGCTTCATCGGTTATTGCACCAACAGGTTCACATTTCTGCCTCAGAACTTTATTCCCGAGGTATGTCAACGTACGAATCATTGAACCTCTTCAATTTCAACCGGAGCAGCCTCAGATTGAGTTCGTCCTAGGGCCGATGTCCAAAGAGATAAAACAACACATGAGAGCAGAAAAACTCCGCCTAATACAGCTGTAAATTTTTTGAGTACATCTGCAGTAGATGTCCCAAATAATGAGTCCCCAGAATCACCACCAAAAGATGCACCAAGCCCGAGAGACTTACTTTCTTGAATAAGGATTGTTGTACATAAAAGAAGTGACAACAGAATGAAAAAAGCAATAAACATAAAATATAGAATCATCATGAGCAACATTTCTCCGCTACAGCAATAATTGCGTGAAATTCTTTCGGATCAAGAGAGCAGCCTCCTACAAGACAGCCATCTATATCTGGTTCCGAAAGAAGTTCGTTTGTATTTCCTGGCTTCACAGATCCACCGTATAAAATACGAATCGATCGGCCTGCCTCGTTAAATCGTTCAATGAGCAGTTCTCTCACAGTTGCATGTGCTGCTTGAGCCTCATCAGGAGTTGCAGTTTTTCCTGTTCCAATTGCCCAAACAGGTTCATAGGCAATAGTAACAAGAGAGGCATCTTTCGCTCGTTCAAGCCCAAGCCGGATTTGTGCTTCTATGACAGCATGTGTCTTCCCGGCTTCTTTCTCTTCTAGCGTTTCACCAACACATAAGATGTACGGAAGAGCAGCTTCTGTTGCACGCTCAACTTTACATCTAATGCGCTCATCAGACTCCCCAAAAAGAGTACGCCTTTCAGAATGGCCTATCAGAGTAAACGAAGCACCACACTCTTTCAGCATTGAAGCGGAAATCTCTCCTGTGTACGCACCGTCGCTCATTGCAGCCACATTTTGTGCACCAATTTGGATAGGTGTATTCGAGGTTGCTTGAAGAGCTGTTTCTAAAGAGGTAAAAGAAGGTGAAATGAAAACATCACATTGAAACTCCCCTCCTATCAAAGGAAGAAATGATGAAAAAAACGCACGAGTCTCGATACGATTTTTGTTCAGTTTCCAATTAGCAACAATACACTTTTTTTCAATAGACATGACAAGTATGATATCGAAAAGATAATATTTTTTCTACTAGCAAATTCTCTTTCTCAGTAGACTAGCACGCATGAGTGAAGAAAACATCTTATCAGTCACCCAGCTGACAACCTCTATAAAGAACTGTCTTGAAAACAGATTTAAAACAGTCCATGTCCAAGGGGAAGTGACTAATATTACATACCAATCTTCCGGACATATATATTTCAGCCTCAAGGATCAAAGTGCCCAGTTGAGCTGTGTCCTCTTTCGTGGAAACGCGCAAAGACTTTCGTTCAAACCAAAAGCCGGTGATAAAGTTGTTGTTTACGGAGAGATTTCCGTCTATCCACCGAGAGGAAGCTATCAACTCATTTGTAGAACATTGAAGCAAGCAGGTGTTGGAAGCCTCCTTTTGCAACTTCACGAACTAAAGAAAAAACTTCAAGAAAAGGGGTATTTTGAAAAGTCGCATAAAACCCCACTTCCAGCCTACCCAAAAACCATCGGTGTCATTACGAGTCCAACGGGTGCAGTTATACAAGATATCATTAATGTGTTAAAGCGAAGACACGCTGGGTTTCATGTTGTACTTTATCCTGTAAAGGTTCAAGGAGATGGAGCAGCGCAAGAAATTGCAAAAGCGATTTGGGAAGCTAATAAACACAACATTGCGGATGTCCTCATCGTAGGCCGAGGTGGAGGAAGTCTTGAAGATTTATGGCCATTCAACGAAGAAATCGTCGCAGATGCACTTTTTGCATCGACGCTCCCGGTTATTGCAGCTGTTGGGCATGAAACTGATTTTTCTATCACTGATTTCGTCGCTGACATCAGAGCACCAACCCCTTCAGCAGCCGCAGAAATTGTCATGCGAGAGCAAGCACAACAAATTGAGTTTTTAGCAAATGCTCAAAATCAGCTAGACACTCACCTTAAAAACTTGATTAAGTATCATAAGGAACGACTCAGTCGATATGCAAAACACCCACTTTTTGCCTCCCCCTACGGGTTGTTGAATATACAAATGCAAAAAATGGATGATGTTACAACACGCTTACAAGTTGCTATCAAACACCATTTTGAAAAAGGGATACTTCGCCTCAAAAATATTTCTGAATCTCTCAGCAGAAATTCACCCCAGAAACGAATATCCCAATTAGAAAAAAGATTGGAAGAGCTACATACATATATTTGCCACTCAACTAAGAAAAAAGTTGAAGATAAAAAGCGGAATTTCAGCGCTTTACTTGCTCACCTTCAGTCTATTGACCCAAAAAATTTATTACAAAAAGGGTATTGCATTTCCTTTGATGAAAAGAGTGGTTCGGTTATCATGAGCGCATCTTCTCTGAAAGAAGGTGAGACTGCAAAGATACTCTATCATGATGGCGAGGCGCTTGTTGAAGCTCGCAAAATAATTCAAAAAAACGGCACACAAGTAGGGAGTATGCCATGACAGAGCAATTTACTTTTGAAAAAGCATATGATCGACTTGAGGAGATTTTACAAAATTTAAGTAGCAGTGAGGTCTCACTCGACACATCACTCTCCCTCTACGAGGAAGCCACAACACTCATTAAACAGTGTAACAAAAAGTTAACAGCAGCAGAGCAGAAAATTGAGAAACTTTTGAAAGAAGACGATGGAAGCATCTTGCTCGATTCAAATGGCGAACCAAAAAAAGAAACGTTCGAACATGGCAGTGAAACACTTATTTCTCGAGAGGTTGACTAGTCGATGAAGTTTCACCTCCCAGAAATATCCTCTCCAGAAGATGTGAAAAAACTATCACTTCAAGAACTCTCGTCACTTGCAGGTGAGCTGCGAGCTCGGATTATTTCTGTTCTCTCCGAAACTGGAGGACATCTTGCTTCAAATCTAGGTTCAGTTGAACTCACATTAGCGATGCATTATGTTTTTTCATCACCTACCGATAAGTTTCTTTTCGATACCTCCCATCAAACGTATACTCACAAAATAGTGACCGGAAGGAACGATTCACTTCCAACAATTCGTCAATTTCACGGGTTATCCGGATTTGCAGACCCTTCTGAATCCAATCATGACCACTTTTATGCAGGGCATGCCGGAACTGCACTTTCACTCGCACTTGGCCTTGTAAAAAGCAGAGACCTTACAGACCAAAACCATTGGGTTGTTCCTGTCTTAGGTGATGCAGCGCTCACATGCGGCCTCACTTTAGAAGCAATGAACAACATTAATAAAGACATGCGTAAACTCGTTGTCGTAATAAATGATAACGCAATGTCTATTTCAAAAAATGTGGGTGCAATAACAAATATTCTTAGTAGATTTCTCAACAATCCAACGGCAAATCGACTCTACCACGACATTGAAGAACTCCTTCGTAAAATCCCGAATTACGGTGAATCACTCTCTCGATCAGGCCACAAGTTTCGCGAATCGATAAAAAACCTAGTGAGTACAGCTCCATTTTTCGAGCAGTACGGATTTAATTACATCGGACCAATCGATGGACATGATGTTGAACAACTTGTAGAAACTCTTTCGAGCATAAAAGACACTGATGGACCAACTGTTGTACATATCTTAACGACGAAAGGTCATGGAATGCTCACTGCTGTTGAAAACCCAACATCTTACCATGGGGTCAAACCATTTGACCCATCAACAGGGAAAATGCATCCTCAACCTGTGAAAGCAAAAACATTCCCTAAAATATTTGGGGAAGAAATCCTCTCAATGTCCAGGGAAGACGATTCAATAGTGACTATTACACCGGCAATGCCAGCTGGGTCGTGTATCCAACCTCTTATGGATGAGTTTCCTTCTAGGTGCATTGATGTTGGTATTGCAGAAGGGCACGCAGTGACCTATGCTGGAGGGATAGCAAAAAACCGCTCACTAAAAGTATGCGTCAGTATCTATGCGACGTTTTCACAACGAGCGCTTGATAACATCTATCATGATGTGTGCTTACAAAAACTCCCTGTTCTTTTCGCTTTTGATCGGGGCGGAATTGCTGGAGGTGATGGTGCAACACATAACGGCATTTATGATATCGGCTTTTTAAAGGGGATGCCTAACCTAGTTATTGCACAGCCTCGGAATGGATTGGTTCTGCGAGAACTCTTGCAGTCTGCTTTTCATTGGAAAGCGCCAGCTGTCATTCGTTATCCAAATCTTCCGACTGAAGATGGTGATGTGGTCACAAAGCGCCATCCAGGAACTGGAGAAATACTCAAACAAGGAACAGACCTTGCTCTCTGCGCTCTTGGACATATGACTTCAATTGCATTGGAGCTTGCTGAAAAGCTAGAGTCGATTGGTATCTCTGCCACAGTTGTTGATCCAGTCTTTGTGAAGCCCCTTGATGAAGGCCTTTTCCATTCAGTACTCTCGACGCATTCATATATAGTCACGCTTGAGGAGCATGCAGTTTCCTCAGGATTCGGGTCAATTGTGAACGATTTTATTATCAAACATGGATACAAGAATGTACACGTCCATAATGCTGGAATTTCAGATGTTTTTGTAGAGCATGGCAAACATACCCTTCTTCTAGAAGAGTTAGGATTGACAGCAGATGCACTCCTCGCTACAGTGAAGGAAAAGTTCCACTTAGGCATATTAGATGATGCGAGTTGCCCTCTTTCCTAATCCTCTCAAACCAAAAACTCTTGAAGTTGCAAAAAATATTTGTGAGTTTTTTCAACCAAAAGACGTAACGGTTCACGCTCCTGATACCATTGCTGAATCAATTGGAGCACACCCATTAAGCAGTATTGAGCCAACTCAACTCAACTTTTTGATATCTATGGGCGGTGACGGAACGATTCTCAAACTCGCCCACGAGTATGCACAATTTGACGTCCCTATTTTCGGCATCAATTTAGGCTACCTTGGATTTATGGCCGACGTCCCACTTGCTGACTTAAACAGTTCATTACACGAGCTTCTGGAAGGAAAGTACGAAATTGAAAAAAGAATAGTTATCCACGGTAGTGGTCATTTTGGATCACATTTTGCGATTAATGACTTCGTCTTTCACAGAGGGAGAAATCCGTCTCTTGTTGAAATCACAATTCATGAAAAAGACAGGCTCATTAACAGTTTTAAAGCAGATGGTGTTGTCATTGCAACGCCCAATGGATCAACCGCCTATTCACTTGCAGCGGGAGGACCAATTCTTACACCAGATCTTGAAGCATTTGTAATAACTCCAATATCCGCTCATACTATCTCAAATCGTCCAATAGTCGTCGCATCTGATACCGCGTTAACAGTAAGCGTAAGTGACAGTTCAGAGCCAATTGAAGTGGTCGCTGATGGCCTCTTCTCATTTGAACTCCCCCATAAGCAGCACGTTACCTTAACACGTGCAAACCGCTCATTTAAACTTGTTAACCTCAACAGAAGAGATTACTTTTCAACCTTGAGAACAAAACTAGGCTGGGCCGGCAAGCTTGATCCTACACAATCAGGTCATTAAAACCAAAAAAGCTCCACAAGGGAGCTTTTCTTAATATGACGCTTCGTGAAGCGTTACCTTTCCTCTAAATATTCTATAGATCCAGAATCCGTACGCAATGACGAGCGGAACACCAATGAGTGCAATAATCAAAATAATGGTCAGTGTTGTATCGGATGCCGCAGCGTCATAAATAGTCATACTGTGCGTTTTTGGATCAATGGTAGATCGCAAAATGTTTGGAAACGTCCCGACAGCATAGAGAGCAAGTAGCAGCGCGATACTTAGACATGAAGAGAGAAACGCATACCAATCATTTCCTCTAAACACTTCACGAGGAATATTAGCAATCACAAGCAGCGCAAAGAATGCTATAAGCAAGAGCCATGGATTTTCTCGAATTGAATCAGCCATATGAGGCATGTAGATAAGCGTCGCAACAGTTGTCAAAAAATAAAAAATACAAAAATACGCAATGCTATGAGGTATCCATTCTCTCAACCTATTATGCAGCTCTCCTTCTGTTTTCATAAAGAGGTAGATCGTTCCATGCATAATAAACAGAAAAACACCTGTTAAACCAATTAAAATTGAATACGGCGTGAAAAAATCCCAGAACGTCCCATAAAACTCTCCATCAGCTCCGAGCTTCACCCCCTGCACAAGATTTGCTAACAAAACTCCGAAAAGGAACGTCATAACATAGGAAGAAACACAAAAAATAATATCCCATGCCTGTCTCCATGTTTTTGACTCAACTTTTGAGCGGAACTCTATTGCACATGCTCTAAAAATAATCCCCATAAGAAGAATCATGATTGGAATATAAAAGACACTGCAAATCGTGGCATAGGCAGCAGGAAATCCTGCAAACGTTGCCCCACCAATAATGACAAGCCAGACTTCATTCCCATCCCAAACAGGACCAATAGCATTAAGGAAAATCCGTCGCTCTTTATCTGTTTTACCAAAAAGTTGAAGCATCCCAACCCCAAGATCAAACCCATCGAGGACTGTATAAAACACAACTGATGCACACAAAACTAAAAACCATATAACCGGTAAATACGATTCCGACATCTTACACCTCCCCTCTTATTTCGTATGGATCTCTATAAATTGTATCATCCCGCTTTCCTTCCGGACTTGGAAAAGGACCATGTTTAATTTTTCTGTCTACTAAGAAGAGAAAAAGCGTTAAAATTAATGAATAGATAATCACATACATTATGAGGGATGCGACGACCTGCGACGCAACAACAGATCTGGAAGTCCCAGCTGCTGTTTTCATAATACCATAGACTACCCAAGGCTGTCTTCCAAGCTCAGCAGTACACCAGCCCGCCTCATTCGCTACAAAGGGAAAACCGATAGAAAAAACCATGAGCCACAACAGCCATCTGTGATTTTCAAGCTTCCACTTCTTTCGAAAAATCCAGCCAAAAAGCACCGTGGTAAACATCCCAAACCACATGTAAATCATGAGGTGATAGACTTGAAACACTCCTCCTACAGGAGGCCATTCATTTCTTGGAATTTGATCAAGACCTGGAACCGGCTTCTCAAAAGATGTCTTGTAGGTAAGAAAGCTTAAAAGGCCTGGAACAGAAATACCATGCGTTTGTTCATTTTTTGAGTCTGTCCACCCTACAAGCGTTAGCGGTGAGTAGGGTTGCGTCTCAAAAAGTCCTTCCATTGCAGCCAATTTCGCAGGTTGATTTTTTGCGACACCCGAGGCTGTTGAATCAGCAGAAACAAGCTGTAAAAGGACGACAATCCCACCGACAATGAGGGCAATGTGCATGCATGCTCTAGAGAACTCTTCATATTTCTTCCGTAACATGTAGTATGCACTGACACTGATAACCATGAAAATACCTGTGAGCCATGCACCAAGTATCACGTGCGTCAATCTGTCTAAAAACGAAGGATTGAACACAAGATCCCAGTAGCTTGTAATGACAGCTCTCGCCTGTGGCCCCTCACCAACAACTTTGTATCCGGCCGGTGTTTGCATCCACGAATTAGCAGCTACAATCCATGTTGCACTGAAGTGCGCCCCGATCGACACGAGAAGTGTTGAAAGGTAGTGGATTTTTTTACTCACCTTATCCCATCCAAAAAGCATAATCCCAATAAAACCAGCTTCTAGAAAAAACGCAAAAATTCCCTCAGCTGCAAGGACAGAACCAAACACATCCCCAACAAACTCTGAAAAACGCCCCCAGTTCGTACCGAATGAAAACACCTGAACTATTCCGGTAGCCACACCAACAGCGAATGTTAGGGCAAATATTCTCACCCAAAATTTGGTTATATTCAGATAGAGTTCTTTTCCCGTTTTTAGGTATATTCCCTCAAAAATAATAATCATTAAAGAAAGGCCTATGCTTAAGGGAGGGAATAAGTAATGAAAACTGGCCGTTAATGCAAACTGAATTCGAGACAAAAGAACAACATCTGTCATGTGCACACCTAGAGGTTCTTAGAATAGTGAGAGGCTAGTAGTTCTAATTTTAATTGTCAACCAGCTTCGAATATGAAAACTGCATTTCCTTATTGCAAAATACCCATCCACAATATAAAGTAAGCCAAATTGGGCTTATTCGTTGTATACCATGGGATTTCTCCAGACATTGACACCATTTCTTGAGGTTATGATCATCACAGTGATGATTAACTACCTCCTTTCCTTCTTCTGGAACACGAGAAGTATGGACCTCATGTTTGGGCTCCTCGCATTCCTCTTTATCTTTGCAGCTTCCTTTTGGTTTAACCTTCCGGTACTGCATAAAATAATGCTTCTCGTTACGAATGTAGCGGTTATTGCTATCCTTATCATTTTTCAGCCAGAACTTCGGGTTGCACTCTCCAAGCTGAGTTTAAAAGGAAGAAGATACAAAGAAATGACGGAGTTTGATCGGTTTTTAGATCAACTCGCGAATTCAACCTACAAATTGTCCGATAAGAGAATTGGAGCCCTGATAGCCATTGAAAATGAGGACTCGTTAGACGAATATGCGAGAAAAGCGGTCATCTTGAATGCAAATTTTTCCTCAGAGCTTTTAGAGTCTATTTTCACTACAACAACCCCCCTCCATGATGGAGCCGTCATCATTCATGACGAAACAATTGTCGCTGCATCTGTTATCCTCCCACTCGCAGAAGACACCACACAAATTGCAAAGTCAATGGGAACAAGGCATAGAGCTGCACTTGGCGCTTCACAAACAACTGACTCATTGCTTATAGTTGTCTCTGAAGAAACTGGAAAAGTGTCGATTGCTCGAGATGGAATTATGACAAGAGGCGTAAAAATAGATCGATTTAAGGGGATAATACGCAGTATTTTTAATCCTCCTGCAAAAAAAACCATTAATAACCGAATGAAACTGCTAGACTGGCTTAGACAATGATATCACTCCTTAAAAGACTTTTTTTGGATAATTGGCCCAGAAAGCTTTTATCTCTCCTTTTAGCCATTGGTACCTGGTTTGCTGTCAATCAATCGCTTACGACAACAAAAACAATCAGCAATATTCCTGTTCGTGTCATGAATATTCCACCCGGAAAAACAGTTGAAGGGCTCCAGGCAAATGATGTCCTATCAAAGAGAATCACAGTCACTCTCAGTGGAAATAAATCCCTGCTGGAAGAGCTTTCTTCGAATGATCTTGAAATCATCGTTGATGCCTCAAATAGACGAGGGAGATGGATAGAAACTATCTCAAAAAAGAACCTTCATGCCCTGAACCCCGCGCTTAATATTTCTCAAGGTGTCACGAAAATTTCACATAAAAACATTAGCATTGAACTCACTAAGCTCGTAACAGAAAAAATCCCAATTACGATCACCCAGCCGATTGGAGAAGCTCCAAAAGGGTATAGATTCCTTGATATTTGGCCATATCAGCTTTTTATTACAATTAGTGGACCTGAAAATACGGTCAAAAAGCTGAAAACGCGCGGCGTGAAGCTCACCTTTAACTTAAGTGATATTTCAAAAGCAGAGCTAGACGATTTATCAACTGAGTCATATCGCAACGAACGTGACGTTGTAAGCTTTTTTGTTCCAAATGAGTGGAAGCGCGTCACACTTCCAGATCTTTATGCCGGACCAATAGAAATCAATGACCCAAGTGCAAAATACCTCCGCATTGACTTTGTCAGAAACGAGCTGATTCCAATTGTAAATCCGCTTCCTGTTTCTCTCTTTTTCCCAACGTCAACAGCGGCTCTCATCAATCCGCAAAAAATGACTATTAGCAATGCTGGAAATATTATTGAATCTCGATATGGGTTAAAGCTCATCGCCAAGCCGCTCTATGCGAGTGGAGTAAGTGCCCTCTTTGTTGAGATCATGCGAGACGTCATGGAGATACAAGTGCTTGTTGTTCCAAAAAGTGAAGAGAGAACACTTGATTGGTCTTTACAATTTGTGAACCATAGAGCACTTGAAGATAAATTTGTCAGTATGCTTCTATCAGATGTTTCTGACGAGGAGCTTCACGACCTTCGCCCTCAAATCCGAGAGGAATATCTACGGAATAGGTTTAGAAATTATATGAACAGACTGCAGCTTTTTGTGGCTGAAAAGATTCCCTTACGTATTGAGGTGAAACAGCAAGGAAATGCAGTGATTATTAATGAAAAGAAAGAATGACAAAAAGAAAAGTAGCACTCATTAAGAGAAGATTTGGAAAGTTTGGCGGGCTAGAAAAGTACGCTTCACGATTAACCCAAGCCTTTTCAGAACAAGGATGTGAGATTCACATTCTTACAGCAGATGCTCCAAGTGCTCAAAAACTCAGCTCATCCATTTTCATTCACAAATTTCCCGTCGATAGTTTCCTTTCCTACCGCACTCTCGACCTTTTCGACAAAGCTACAACACGATGGCTTGAAAAAAACCCCATGGACATAGTCTTTGGCCTTGATAGGTCAAGATACCAAACGCATTTACGAGCTGGAAATGGGGTGCATGCATCTTTCCTAGACATGAGAAGAAAAACTGATTCATTTCTCAAGCAAGCCACCTACAGTATTAATCCCCTCCACAAAATGATACTTGAAATCGAAAAAAAAGGATTTGAAGGGAAGGAACTCAAAAGACTTTTTACAAACTCTCACTTAGTGGAAAACCAAATCCTAGAGCGCTACAACGTCGATCCAAAAAAAATCACCGTTGTTCATAATGGCGTTGAATGGAAAGAGTTTTCCCACCCTTTTTCCACCTGGCTCGAAGCGAAAGCTAAAATTGCCGGAATGAGCAAAATTGACCCAAGTCAATTTCAATTTTTATTTATCGGAAATGGGTATGAGCGGAAGGGGCTTTCATACCTTCTCAAAGGGCTATCCTTGCTCAAAGAAAAAGAGTTTCACCTTTCTGTCGTTGGAAAGGAGAAAAATATTTCAAAATACCATGCGCTTGTTACACAGCTCGGACTTCAAAATAATGTTACCTTTTTTGGTCCGCAAAAAGACAGCACTCCCTTCTATCAACTTGCAGATGCGCTTGTCATTCCATCCATATACGATCCATTTGCCAATGTCACTGTTGAGGGACTTGCAATGGGAGTCTTTGTCATCACTTCAGCTTTTAATGGTGGAAAAGAGGTGTTAACCAATTTTTCAGGAACAACTATAGAATCACTTTTTGATCCACTTTCGATGAAATATGCCTTAGAAGTTGCGATGCTGAACCCAAAAACATGGCTTCGTTCGCAAAATATTCGAGATTCTGTACAATATTTAGACTTCTCGAACCAGCTCGAAGCGATCGTTCAGCCATGCTTACACGACTAATACATTTTCTTCAATTTATCGTCGTCTTGATCGTCTCTCTTCCGTTTCGGTTTCTTCCATTTTCAGCTATCAGAGCATTCGGATATGTTATAGGACATATTTTATATTATCTTTTTCCTCGTTTTCGAAAAAGAACCCTCTCAAACCTGGCCCTTGCAAGTAAACTGAAGCTCACACCAAAAGAAGTAACAAAAGTCGCCAAGGAGTCTTTTGTCAACCTGTGTATTACCTGCCTTGAGTATGCCAAGTTTAAGCAGGTCTCAGATATCAGTCGATATGTCACCTGCGAAAATCCTGAGGTTGCAGAAGATTTGATTAAGAGCCAAAAAGGAGTTATTTTCTTTTGCGCACATCAAGCGAACTGGGAAGTCCTTTTTTTAGAGGGTTCGAGCAGAATGCCTGGAGTTGCTATCGGTCGACCTATTAAGAATACCTACCTCTATAAGTGGGTACAGTCAATCAGACAAAAGTTTGGTGGAGTCATTATTCCACCAAAAAGAGCTGCATGGGAAGGCCTTCGCGCATTGAAGCAGCATAAATTTCTTGGTATCGTTGGCGACCAAGGAATGCCAAGTAGTGATTTTTCATCCGACTTTCTTGGCAGGAGAGCATTTACATCGACCATTCCAGCTCTACTGGCATATAAAGCAAAGGCGGCACTTTTGACAGCGCTTATATGGCGCGTACCCACAGGATACCGCATTAGATATACCCCTCCAGATTTTGCTGATACGACAAAATCCATCCAAGACGAAACAGCCCGCCTTATGACAAAGCAACTTGCGTACCTTGAAGAAAGTATTATGCAGCGCCCTGGAGAATGGCTTTGGCAGCATAATAGATGGAAGCAAGAAAGCCCTCATACAGTCTATTACAGATATCGACATGAAACAATTCTGATTGTATCGGGGAAGACGACCACGAAGGAAGAACTTGCCGTTTTTAGAAAAATCTACCCCCGCTCATTTCTCACGTTTGTAGTACCACATCAGCAGAAAGCACTTGTTGATCCGCTTGCAGATGAAGTTATCACCTATTCACACAACCCACCATTTCTTGTTGATTACCGATTTAAGTATGTATTTGATCTCAGTAACACACGAGCAATGAACAAATATACGAAACTCAGTGCATTTGAAGTTTTGAGAAAAAAAGACATGAAAAAACGGTGCGAACACCCATACGCTTCTGAAGAAGAGTTGATCGTCAAAACGCTGTGCAGAGGAGGGCACCTCCCCTATGCCTGCTAATAGATTTTACGTCGACATGCCACTTGAAAGTGGAAAAACCATTACCTGTACCGGCGATGAAGCTATCCACATCCGTAAAGTTATGAGAGCTCGAATTGGCGACACTATTGAACTATGTAATGGTCGTGGCTCATGTGCACAAGCAACCATTCTGTCAATCGACGCAGCTTCTCTCAACGTAACTTTAGAAGATGTGGATACTGCTGAGGTTCCAAAAAGAGAGCTACACCTTTGGCAAGCACTTGTACGACCAAGTAAACTGGATCTTATTCTTGAAAAAGGAACAGAACTTGGTGTAACCCACTTCCATTTTTTTCCTGCAGAAAACTCAGAAAAAAAACAACTCAGTGAAAATCAATCACAGAGGGTACAGCACCTCTGTATTTCAGCGCTTAAACAATCGGGGCGACTCTACCTACCAAAGGTATACATAGAAGCCTTAGAGCCGAGTGAAGGGAGTATTCTTTATGGAGATATTTCTAAAGATGCTCCATCAGTGTATGCGACTGAACTCTCTCAAGTGGTTCATTTTGTCAATGGACCGGAAGCGGGTTTTACAGAAAAAGAGCTCGCACTGTTTATTGAAAAAGGATGGATAGGTGTGTCACTTTCCGATGGAGTATTACGAACTGAAACCGCAGCTATAACAGCAGCAGCACTCATTCAGGCGAAGAGCACCTTTTAAAATCTATCGCCAAATCCAAGCCTTTGGATCTTTATCTAATGCAAGAGGCTTGGTTTAGAGCACAATCAGTGGTTAAAAATCAAGCGCGACCCTCAGCGTGCCACCTTGAAAACTTAATGAACCATTGTTTTCTGACAAGAGGCCTTTGTTTGCAGAATCATATATCTGATACAGCATGTTGTAGTTTACAAAGCTGTGCACTTCCCAACCAATACTCGTTGAAAAATGAAGCTTTTCACGTACAGGCCACCATTCAACCATACACCCAACACCTAGGTCAAAAATAGGTTGCGTTGCATATATTTTTGATTGAGCCACATATGATTCTTCGGAATCTGTTAAAACATCTGTAAGTGTTGCTCTTTTTTCAATTTCATTCTCTGTGAAAAGAAGACTTACACCTGTATTAGAATAGAATGAGAAATATTGGTTGATGTACCAGCCCATGTTCAGTCCTGCAAGAACACCAATCCCTTTTTGTTCTTGGGAGTATTTTGTTCTGTTGTCATAGAATTCTCCCACTTGATTATTTTGTTCATAGTTATGAACTGTAAAGTCTGTGTCGACACGTATCCCACGCAGACCAAAATGGGGCTCCAAAAGGGTGTATTTTCCAATCCAAAAGCCACGATTCATTTCAAGATCAACAATATTGGAGTTTACTTTCCAGTGTCCATAGGCAAAGTTCGACAGTGTGTTATTGGAAAACTCGCCACTCCATGGGTTGTTGAGGAGTGTCGTTCCAATATCGCCCGTAATAATTGCATGCGTCGATGCATCTTGTGCGGTTGCTGTATAGTAGGCCCAGCTCATATTGAGGTTCCATCGATCATGCCCTGTATTAAATCCAAACAGCAGTCGAAACCCCGGACGGAACCTCCATTTCATATGCTCAATTTCTTTTGGAAACGTGTTAAAAGAGGAATTGGTTTCCACTTCGACGGCGTATGGTAGGCCACTTTCTTCAGCATACCACCATAAAAAATCCCCAGCAAAGATAACGTTCGTCTCAGTCCCCAGATCTTCATGACCAACCGGAGCAACAAGTGCATCCATTTTTTTGTACTGCTTCTCGAGACGTGACACCCTTTTATCGAGATTATTTATTTGCAGGTCATTCACCGCAAATGAAACTGCACTCGCGCTCAGCACTGTTGCATGAAGGGCTTTTGTAAACATAGAGCAATTATCCTTACTATAAAAAAATTTGATTGTGCGTGATTTAAAAAAAACTCTCAAGCGTTTTTCGAAGGTGTCTCTTTATTTGATACTTTGCAATATCGATTGAGTACATCCTCATCATTTTCCATGTACCCTTTAAAAATAAGCCCTTTTGAAGGATCAATCGTGACGAGTTGCCCTTCCCTGAGTAATCCGAGCGCCCCATCAGCACGCAGGACAAGTGGAATTTCTAAGCGCCGAGAAATTGTAATTGCCGCTTTCTCCGAATCAACATCTTCTGGGTGGTTTTGCAAGATAATTCCTGAAGCTTCAGTCAGTATTGTCTCATATTCTTCATCACATTGAGATAAGACAACAATTTTTCCACGTAAAAAATAGTGCGTATCTTTTTGATGCGCTTCAATGAGTGCAATTTTTCCGTGAGCTTTCCGCCCTTTTCTTGGCTCCCCTCGAACAAGGACATCACCAATGTTATCCACAAGCATGGTATTCGTTGTTCCTGCAATGCCAAAAGGCGATCCAGCAGTAATCACAACAAGATCACCATATTTCACGAGTGCATTTTGAAGAGCAAAACAGCTTGCAACATCAATTCCTTGGGTTAAGTTTTTTACCTCTTCCAGGACCGGAACAACTCCCCAAGATAAAGCCATTTGATGGTACGTTTTTTCAGAGTTGGTTACAGCTAAAATAGGCATTTCCGGGCGAAACCGGGACATTGCTTTTGCAGTATATCCTGAACTTGTAAAGGCAAATATTGCGGATGCTTCTGCACTGTATGCAGTTTTCACTGTAGCTAATGCAACTGAAGATGAAATATCGTGAAACTTGAGTCTCGTCATTTCTTTGTAAAAGAGCTCAGCATAGTTAAAGTCTGACTCTGCTTCTTCAACGATTTCCCGCATAATTCTGACAGCTTCGATTGGATATTTTCCAACAGCTGTTTCTCCGGAAAGCATAACCGCTGAGGTGCTATCATAAATTGCATTTGCGACATCCGACGCTTCCGCTCTCGTGGGGAGAGGGTTATGAATCATTGACTCTAGCATTTGTGTCGCAGTGACAACCGGCTTAAAAGCGCAGTAGCTTTTTCGGATCATCATTTTTTGTAGCTTTGGAACATGCGTCAGCGGAAGCTCTACTCCTAAATCACCACGCGCAACCATGATCCCATCTGAAACCTGCAAAATCCCGTCAAAATTTTTGACGCCAAGTGCAGATTCTATTTTAGATATAACCAGAATATCTGCTTTTTTCTTTGAGGCTAAAAGTTTTTTAATTTCTAAAACATGTTCCGGTGTTCGAATAAATGATGCTGCAATGATATCAATATCCTGTTCACATCCAAACGTAATATCCTTTATATCTTGCTGTGTCATTGCAGGAAGTTCGAGTTTAGCATATGGAATATTCACGCCCTTATTGCTCGAAATCGTTCCCTCATTCTCAACTTTTAACACTGCCTCATTTTCATTTACGGAAAGGACATGCGTTGACACATAACCATCATCAATAAGCACGTTCATTTTCAGCTCTAATGCATCAATAACATGAGGAGGATCCACATTGAGTATTCCAGGCCCAATTTTCTTAGGGTCTTTCACCAGAGTAATCGTGTCTCCTTTTTTGACAGAAAGAGGTGTCTCCACCTTGCCGACCCGGATCTCCGGACCTTTTGTATCAAGCATGATTGCAAGTGGTCTATCAAGCTCTTTTCGCGCTTTTTTAAGACGCTCTATCACTTCAGCATGCTGCTCGTGAGTGCCGTGACTAAAGTTGAGCCGAGCAACATTCATCCCAGCTTTCATTAGTTTAAGAATTTGTGGATAACTCGATACAGAAGGACCGATAGTACAGATGATTTTTGTTCTACGAAAATCCAAGATATAGCCTCTTCACTTATTGCGTGAACTCACTATACAAATTACATAGAATGCACAAAAGGATTTTTTATACCGTCGATGGACTCAGTGTATAGAGCGGTAAAATGACATGAAATGCGCAATGTATATGAAATACTACGAGCATGCACTATGTGTGAGCCAAAACTTATAAAAAAGGTCTGGCCGTCCAAGCCACCCAAAAAACTTTCGGCGAAATTTATCCCACCCTTTTTGTCGATTATCAAGGAGCCTACTGAGCTCATAATGCTGCTCAGCAACTTGGTTTGAAAGCGTTATCACTGAATAGTGCCTTTCAAGTGGTGTTTGCCCTCTAAATTCAGATGCCGTTGTTTCTCTTAGGTGCGGACCAAAAAGCGACTGATATATCAAAGAAATAGTTTCAAATGGGCTTGCAGGTCTCATTGGATTATCAGGAACACTGGTAGGAGCTTTCTGCCCTGGACGTAATGGGAATACATACGTTACTTCCAGATCTATTTTATCTGGATCACAGAAAAGCCCGGCATGCCCGTCTCCCATCAGCCTGACGAGGTCATCATAGTCAAAGATCATATTCACTTTAATCTTTTGCTCGAGTCCCCTCACCTTTTCAGCAAGGAGCTGAAGCGTGTATAAATCAAGCCCCGGATTTCCAACTGTTGAAACTTTCCGAACACGGTTAAGGAAAAGACACATATCGAAAAAGGCAAGAGCTCCACCAAGAGACATTCCTGTTAAGTCAACTTTCTCATCTACAGTTTCAACAAACCCCAGCTCCGGCCGTGTTAACAGATCATTGGTTTCATCATACGTAGCAATTGCTCCTGCAGCTCCAAGATTTGGATGAAGATCAATAAGCCCTGTTTCCCATCCTCTTGGAACGGTGCTATTCGTGACCTGTGTCCCTAAATGAGAAATAACACTCGGACAATCGAGCGTATTCATTGACTTATGAAAGAATTTGTAACATCCATGCTGGTTGATCATCCTAAAAACATACGTGTATCCTTCCGGGTGCGGAATGACCGTTCCTTCCGGCATATAGTAGTTGTAGACTTTCTTGACTCTGCGAATAACTTCTGCAAGTTCTGTGTGATCTGAGCTGCTTCTCATTTCCTCAACAAGGAAGACGCGCTTCTTCATCTGTTGCAGCGCACCGTCCCCAAAATCAGGTTCTCCACGCTTCGTAAACTCAGGGATACAATGACAGAATAATACGTTAACGTCATCGAATGGGATTGCTAAGTCATATAAAATATCGAAGTCTGTTTTTCTTAAATCGCCAAAATCATGTTCCCGAAAATGCGTATGTAGCTCTTTTTCTTGTTGTTTCGACATGTGCAGGTAGCCGCAGTGTCCTTCTCGAATATCCCAATAGATTCGTCGAATATCATTCAAGCGAACATCACCCATACCTGCAAAAATTAATTTTACATCTCGTGCAGATAGAGATAAGCCATGTGTGTGCTTATAGGATATGTCGAGCCCCCATCGATCTGAGACTTCCTTGACACGCCATTCACCGAAAGAATCATATAAAAATTTTATTGAGTCTTGGTTTTTCTTCTTAAAGGAACTCGGAAGCATGAAAGACAGGACTGCCGGAACGAATTGATACATATTCAATCCAAAGGAACACAAAAACTCTTCATCTTCAGATGAAAACGTAACCCTATTGATATCCCAAGAGTTCTGTATAGTTGAAGCAATGACTTCAAACGATTCTTTATGACCCATGATTCTCCACACGAATTTTGAATGAATTATACAAAAAATGGAGAATAAAGAGTATTTCAGAAATAAATTGATAAAAAAACCCTTATTTTGAATTTAAATCAAAATAAGGGTTTCATCGATGACATCAGTCAAATAAACCTTAGAAATCGAATTTTAGATCGATAAAGTACCGCTGGAGCGACATGTCGTAGTCAAGCTCATTTAACGCGCTTGTCATGTCATACCGAATGAACTGATTCCAGTAGTAACTCATTTGATACCCAATACGTGCAGCGACGTAGATCCGCTCGTCATGGAAAAAGTCACCATATCCGAGACCAAAGTTGAGGTCAACTTGCGGAATGTATTGGTTAAAAGCTGAGGTATCAATAAATTTTGAACCATTTGAGCTATATTCCTGCTCCATGTTCAGCTTAAACTTTCCAGCAAGAAGGGCTCCCGATGGTTCAGAGAAGAGATACCATGTTGGTCTGAAATAGTAGTTCAGGTTAAGTCCCATGCGAGGACCAAGCCCAAAAAACTTTGAAGAAATGGTATTTTTCAAATATGCAGAAACAGTATCAGACGCAATCGACTCTTTCAGCTCATTGTGCTGGATCGTTTGAGTCTGTTTAATATCTGCAATCATTCCACCAATGTGTCCACGAATAGACATGTTTTTGCTTGTGAAAAAAGATTTACCAAGCTCTAGCTCATACGTGTACATATCTGTTTGAAAGGTACCTGTTGCATTTTCTGAATATGAGAATGCTGTATTATTTCCAGGAACAGCTGGTGAAATGCGTGTTATAAGTACATCACCTCCATCAACTGAGGTACCAGATGTTTCAGAAAAATAGAGAAAGTTGAAGTATACATCCCACTCAACAGGCATGATGTTATACCCAATTCCAACAGTAAAACCGGGGCCCCAGTCAAACGATTGGTTGTAGTGCTTGTATGAAGTAATCGTGCCGTTGTTCGCAATTGCACGAGTACTTTGTGTTTCTGCAACTTCAGCTCCATATGTTCTTGATTTTCCCCAGAAAAACTCGAACGTTGTGTAAAAATATGGATCCTCAATACAAGGAATTCCATTTGGTACCAACGCTCCTACCGTATCAACGGGAGTTGAGATGAGCTCTGGGCCCTTCTCTTGACCTGCAAAGCCACAAACAGTTGCACATGCAGCGAGAAAGGTTCCTATTTTATGTTTCATAGCGCTCCAGCGTTATCAATATTGTTAAAAACTACTCAGTGGAAACTTCAACTTCACCAGACACTTGGTTAAAAGCTGATAGCCCCCGAAGTCTATATGTATTTCCTTTATACAGTGATGCTCGAAGTACGCCACCGGATACTTCCCCACGAAAGCTTCCGAGCACATCGTTTCCTTCTCGATCTAGCACCTGCATCCACGGCATAGACACCTGTGGAGTCCACATAAATCTCGTATCACCCTTCTGTTGAAATGAACGTGCAGTCTGAGGCAGCGTGTTCAAAGATGCAGGTGTAAAAAAGGTTGTGTAAAGGGATTCATCATCATCCGATTTAATAATTGTTACCCCTGTTCCATTTGTAGAAAGCTGCAAGATTGGATAGTTGTTATTCACATCCTCATCGACAATCTCTTGTGCATCATCCCATGTATATCCGTTATACACAGAAGCACTCAGCCCACTATCTTTTTGGTATACAGCAAGGGCACCACCTTGATCTATATTTCTCACTCGTGCATACGTTACATCTGTACTTTCGACAATTCGCTCATACGTTGCAAAAGTGCCATTTGTACATTTCACAGCACCAACGCCTTCAATCCCATCTTCATCAATATCAAAAACAATGAATCCTTCATTTTCATTATTCAAACAAACTGCAGGTCCATCAGAAGCAGCATCGAATACAGTTTGTGTTGTCTCCCAACGTGTCCCATTAAAGAATGCAGCCTGTGTGGCTATATCATCACCATCATCAGAAAGGGTCCATGCTGCTAAAATGCATCCATTGTCATTGATCGCAATTGGTTGATTAGACCAGTTTTCAGGAAGCTGTGCATCAACAGACCCATCTGTCAGGTTTCGAGGACTTGTCCATGAACCATTTCTATACCGAGCAGTCTGCACAATGTGGTTTCCTCCACCATCAGTGTCCAAGTCCCAAATAGCACACGCTTGACTGTTGTTGTTGACAACAACATATCCCGAGTCGAAATCATCATCCCCAGTTGTTAACTCAGTTGCAGATGCATCCCACGATCCATTTTGAAACCTTTTCGAGAAAATCCCTCCGACTGTAGCTGTTTCCCATACGCACACACCAAAGCCATTATCTCCAAGAGCGACTGATGAGTCATGTCCATTTGTTGTGAGGACTTCTCGCGCAGACCAACTTGTCCCATTGTAGTACCATCCGTACACTTCATCAGGTGATGCAGACGAGTTTGTTGCTGTAAGCAATGCTTGACCGGTCGCATTCATACTGAGCGCTACATCTTGCAGATTTGCAGAGGCGTCATAGAGTGTTTGTTGCACCCCCCATTCAGATCCATTCCAAACGCGGAAATACAAAATATCTGCAGTGGTATCAAAATACACAGCCAATCCTTGACCACGTGCATCAAGACCAACATTGTATTCATCAATTTCGTTTCCGGAACCAGGAAACAAGTTGTCAACATCAGACCATGTGCCAGCACAAAGCTGGCTACATAAAAAGATATATGGCATCCATTTCATCGTAAAAAACTCTTTTTCAAAAAAAAGTAAAAAAAGTTTGGAAATACCTCAACCATTTTTCTTTATTCCTCTTGAACAAGTACACTTGAAGAACGTTGATTAAACGGTGATATTCCTTGGACTTTCAACCGTCCTGATTTGTACAAATAGTTTGGAAGAACTGCCTCACCACCTGCAATAAATGGAGAGCTCACCGCTTGCCCTGTCAGTGTATCGGTGAGCTGTAACTGATTGATTCCAGTCTGCTGAGAGGGTGCCCACGTACATCTTAAAGCATTTTTTGTAGGAATTGCCTTCACATTTTGAGGAGGCGTTGACGCAGGTGACGGTGTAAATACAGAAGCGTAAAGCGCTTCTTCATCTTCATCCTCGACAAGCGCAATAGCTGAGCCATTTTTTGATAGGGCAAGAATTGGATACGCTTCATAAATATCAAAGTCATCGTCCATGATCACGTCTGCCTCCGCCCACGATGACCCATCATACGTCATGCCGGCAAGCCCATCGTCATAGTCAAATACAACGAGTGCACCACCTTGATTCATACACTGAACTTTTGGGTAGTATACATCAGGACCTTCATCAGGGAAAATTTCTTGTGCTTCTGCAATGTTTCCATTGGTCACTTTACTTATCCACACTTCGTCACTATCTTCAAAAGCAACAAATCCATTGTCATGATCATCAAGACATACTGAAGGCTCTTCATTATCGTCATCATAAACAGTCTGCACGTTCCAGGTTGAACCATTGTAAAACGCCGCCTCAACAGTTCCATCTCCTTCCCATGCACACAAAACGTGCCCGCTTTCATTCATTGCCACACACTGAGCTGCCCAATTAGAAGGGAATGCAGCGTAGTCTCCTTCTTCTGTCAAAGCAAATTGATCTTCCCACTGTCCATTTCTATAAAATGCACCAAGGATTTGCTCTCCCTCTCTGTCCCACATCACGACGGCAGTGTTGTTATTGTTAATAGCAGCCCACGGAGAGTCCATCTCTCCCTCTTCACTTATTTGTGTTGGAGCGTCTGCCCACGTCCCATTTTGAAATGTGATCGCTTCGATTGGTCCTGTCTCATTAACTTCCCAAGCAACGACACCAAATCCATTATTGTTAAAAACACACGTTGGATCATCACCGTTTTGATCATCTGTGAGCTGCACGGCATCCGACCAATCAGATCCGTCATAGTACCACCCATAGATATCTTCAAGATCTTCATATGTTGCTGCCATAAGCGCTTGCCCCTGCGCATTCATACTAAGACTCATGTTTTTAAATGTTCGCGAACCTACCCCTGGAGTGTCAATTTCAACAGCAGCTTCCCATTCGCTTCCATTCCATTTCCTTGACAACAAAACATAATCATCATCGTCAAACCAAACAACAAGTCCATTTCCATTTGCATCCATAGAAACGTTGTAATCGTAGATCGTGTTTGATTCTGAAACCAAATTTACAGGCTCTGACCAGGTATTTGCAAAACACCATCCACAGAAAAGAGTAAGAAAAAAATATCTCATACATTCACCAAATTTTTTTTATGAACCGTACTAAAAGCACACTTTAACTCTCAATATTTTTCTTTTCAAAAAAACACGCGCATTGGAGCTGACTCTTCTCCACTCTCGTTTTCTGTCCGAATAAGAATATATCCAGTTGGTTTGTATAACGTACCGATATTGACTGTGATACCTCCACTTGAACCTGTTGTAGAACCTATGCGCCTTTCTCCACTTGGATCATAGACATGTACCGTTTCTACAGAACTTATGGGAGACCAGACAATAGACAGGAGATTTTTTTCTTGTGAAGCACGCACGTTTTCTACCTGATCAGGTCTATTCAATGGATCAAATATCAGAGCATAAAGCGAAGCGTTTCCATCTGGAAAGACTGTCGATGCATAGCCTGTAGTTGCATTTGTAAAAACCGAGAGATCTCCGATTCCCTCTAGCTCATCTGTCAGGCTAAGAGGTGGACCAAAGCTTGAACCGTCATATTCAACTGAATACATATTATCGAAGTTATTTATGAGGACAAAACCCTGTCCATTTTGACGTATTGAAGTATATTGAAAAGAAAAAAATCCTGTTTCAAGATCACCTGAAACTCCCACAGCCTCATCAAATGTATCTCCTTCTCCTACACTTGCACTGACAATAGGCTCTTCTGAATAAAATGCTGATAGCGTTTGAAAAGAACTATTTATCGAAACGCCTGGTATACCACCTCCCACTTCAAGAGGAGTCAGTGTATCCCAGCTGCTATTTTGAAAAATGGCAAAATAAATAACCCCTTCACCTGTTACAGCCCCGATGAGTATTTCTCCGTTATTGTTCATCGCAACAGATGGCAATAAAAAAGCAGGGTTTATTTCTCCTAAATCTTCGCTCTCTTCAAATGAACCACTTACATACCGGTTGGAATAGAGCTCATCGGAATCACTTAGCCAGACTACAACTCCCTCTCCTTCATCGTTGCTTGACAGACTGAAAACCTCAGTTACTTCGATTCCATCCGATAACGAAACAGCAAAATTCCAATCGCTCCCTGAAGAATCAATTCCATACAGACTATCGTCCGTTCCTACAAACCCTATTATTGCTTTCCCATTATCGCTAAGAGAAATGAGTGGCGGGAGGGACACAGCCACATCTGTACCCGGTCCTGTAAAATTTATTTGCTCAGGCACATTCCATTCTTGAGACGAAGGAGAATATCGCGAAGCAAATACGTTCGAATCACTTCTATATACAACGATTGCCTCACCAGAGCTCCTATATCCAACACTGATTGACTCTATATTTTCATCTTCAACAATTTTAATACTCTCACTAAGACTGTTCCCATTCCAAAAACGAGAATAAGCAGCTCCGTCTTTGATCCACACAAACGCAGCCTTTCCATTTGTTGCAATGTCTGTCGAGTAGGAGTAATAGTCTCCTACATCTGAATCTATAAAAAGTGGCTCACTCCATTCTCCATGGAGAATAAAAGAACAGATACAAATACATATACAGAATACTTTTCTCATTTTTCTTCCTGCGTTAGAAACACACCCATTTGCTTCTTCTTGAAATATGAACTTATTGCACAAGAGATTGTGTTTTATATTTTTTTTAAATTCTCTCTTACTGAACCTGAATAACTTGCTCTGAAACTACTTGTCCGGATCCATTGGTGACCTGAATAATATATGCACCTTGTGGCTTGTATCCTATCGAACGAAGTGTCAGTGCTCCTTCTGATGCATTTGTTGTTGCTAAGAGGTTCGTACCGGTAACATCGTAGATATTGACAGTTCCACTCCCTCCCCCCATCCATGTAACATGCATTCCGTTTTTCAAACTTACTACTATAGGTTGCACTACTGCTATTGGACTTTCAGCTCCAAACACAGCGGCAAACAACCTGTCATTTCCATCAGGCCAAACTGTGATTGCGAAGCCATTTGGTGTGTACGAAAACACCTCATAACTATAGACAGCACTTTCACCATTAATTTCAGTAGGCGGAGTCCACCCTTCCTCAGACACAGAGGTGCTGTAGAGATTGTCATCTCCAAATGCAAAGATGGCCAATCCTTCATTGCTCCCAAACGATGCATTGAAATTAACCACAAATGGAGAAAGCAACTCAACAGATCCGTTTATTGCCTCAAATGGTCCAACAAAACCGTCTTGAATCAGCGCTGCTTTTAACTCAGCTGTGTCATTATCAACAGTCGTAATGATCCCTTGACCATCATTACTCAAACTCCCATAGGCAAAGTTTGTTGTAATATCTTCTCCTCCTTCATCCCATTCACCGCCCGTATACCATGCATACCTGAGGTTGTTTGAACCACCATTTACTCCAACAATCAAAATATCACCCGTGTCATTAATAACATTTGATACGGGAAGGTCCCCTCCTTCCAAGTTATCGAAAGACACAGCATCTACAAACGTACCGGAGACGTATCGCCGAACATATGTTCGCCCGCTATACGTCCAAACAATAGACCCATTTCCGCTTGCATTTAATGCAGCACTATATTCTGAAACGCTTCCAACATGTGCTCCAAATGTAGTTAAAATCCCCCAGGAAACCCCATCAAATACAGCACCATAGACTGTTGATAGATCTTCATCATCGTTTTCATCTGACCACATGGCGACTGCAGTACCATTACTACTCACCCCAACTGCTGGACCAAAACTAGGAATGTCTTCCCCACTATAGAGGGCTGTTCTTGATTCGTTCCAACCAACTGAAGGACTGTACCTTGAAGCATATATTATATTCCCTACTTTCCAAACAGCAATTACATTGCCTGAATCATCAATTCCAGCGCTTACCGTTTGAGCCCCTGTACTATCTTCAACAAGTAAATCTGTCTCAACCCAGCGAATACCATCCCAAATAGCTGTTCGTAAAACTGAGTTCACACCTTGTGAATCTACCCAAGCTGCAACTGCTCGCCCGGATCGACTCATGGAAACCATGTATTCATCAAGATCGTTCTGAGCAGAACCAATATGTACGACGTCTCCCCACTCAGCATCAAGTGAGCTGAAGCATAAAGTACATAAAAAAATAGATAAGAAAAAAATGCGAATACGCTTCATGTACACCCTTTGGTCTTGCTTGTTTCTTGTAGAGGGATTCGAAAAAATTTTTGTACAATATCAAAAGGTTTTATTTGAACTAAACAATATTGACAACAAAAAAGACCTGTTATTGGTGCGAAAAAACATTGCTGTCAGTACAGAGAAGACGTATAGTATCTGACATGAAATCAGCGCAAAATATTATCATAAAAAATGCCCAAGAACACAACCTTAAGGGTGTTGACCTAACGCTTCAACCAGGTCAGCTCATTGTGTTTTCCGGCGTTTCAGGTTCTGGAAAAACGTCGCTTGCATTTGATACGATCTACGCAGAGGGTCAGCGAAGGTATGTTGAATCACTCTCCAACTACGCTCGTCGCTATATTGGCTCGTTGCCTAAACCGAAAGCTGATCTCATAGAAGGGCTTTCTCCCACTGTTTCTATTGAGCAAAAAACAATAGGAAAGAACCCTCGCTCGACGGTCGGAACAATCACCGGTGTGTACGATTACCTTCGTGTCATTTTTGCACGAGTAGGAACACCGCATTGTCCAGAAAGCGGTGAAGCAGTCTCCCCACAGAGTGAAGAAGCGATCAGAGATTCACTCCTCAACCTTAAAGAGGGCTCTAAACTCATTCTGCTCGCACCCTATCTGTCTGAAAAAAAAGGCTCTCTCCAAGATGAAATCGAAGAACTCACGCGAAAAGGATTTCTTCGCGTTCGTATTGATGGATCATTTGTTGATCTCTCAGAGGAAATTTCTGTAGACGAACATGTGACACACACGCTTGAAATCGTTATTGACCGAGTCGTTATACAAAAGGAAAACACAGCGCGCATCGCGGAAGCTATTTCAACTGGACTTTCTCTTGGAAAAGGGCTTCTTATTGCATGTAATCATGAAACAGAAGAAGAGGTCCTCTACTCTCAATTTGCGTATGCAAAAAAATCAGGAAAAAGCTACCCACCACTTGAGCCGCATGACTTTTCTTTCAACCATCCGTCAGGGATGTGCCCAGACTGTGAAGGACTTGGACTCACGCAAGAATTCGATATTGAAAAAATCATCAATGGAGACCTTTCAATTGCAGAAGGGTGCTGCTCAGTTGGTGGACAGTTTAATACAGTCAAATACAGCAACATTTACACTAACCTAGCCACACAATACAATTTTGATGTACATACGCCATGGAAAAAGCTGACAAAGAGAGCACAAAACGTTTTTCTCAATGGCGTCAGAAAAAAATATGTCAAAATGCTCTTCGTTCATCCGAAAACAGGGAAATCTTGGATCGAATATGTTCGATGGAATGGTGTTCTCCATGATGCAAAAAAACGGTACCTTGAAGCGACCAGTGATTCATACAAGAATAAAATGCGGGAACTCATGCATGAAGCCACCTGCTCATCATGCCACGGTTCACGCATTAAGCCGTACCCAGCCGCAACGAAACTTTGCGGAAAAACAATAGCAGAAATAACTGCCCTATCTATTGATGAAGCCTCCCAATTTTTCTCGACTCTGACACTTACCAAAGATGAGCACCATATTGCCGGCGAACTTATCAAAGAAGTTATGACTCGCCTCGAATTCCTCCTGAATGTAGGACTCAACTACCTCACTCTAAACAGAGGTGCCCCGACACTTTCTGGCGGTGAAGCACAGAGAGTCCGCCTCGCATCACAAATTGGCTCCGGACTTGTTGGCACAACATACATCCTTGATGAGCCCTCCATTGGTCTCCACCCAAGAGATAACACCAAACTAATTAAAACGCTTGTCGACCTTAAGGCAAAAGGGAATACAGTCATTGTCATAGAGCATGATGAAGAAACGCTCCACGCAGCTGACTACATTGTAGACGTTGGCCCGTTTGCAGGCGTGCTCGGAGGTGAAATTGTTGCACAAGGGTCATTAGCAGATATCAAGAATACACCGGCCTCAATAACAGGTCAGTACCTTTCTGGAGCAAAAGAGCTTCCAATTCCTGAGACAAGACGACCCATTGATCCAAAGAAATGCTTGACCATCAAGGATGCTACCCACAACAACCTTAAACACCTGACAGCCCGCTTTCCACTTGGCGTATTAACGGTTGTTACCGGTATGTCAGGCTCGGGTAAGTCTTCTCTTATTTCAGACATTCTGCATCCCGCTCTTTCAAATGCATTGCATAGAGCATCCATGCCGGTCGGAAAATACGGATCGCTTGAGGGCCTCGAGCATGTTGATAAGGTGATTGCAATTGACCAAACACCTATTGGTCGAACTCCACGCTCCAACCCTGCTACATACATCAAAGTGTTTGATGATATTCGAGATCTCTTTACTGAACTTCCGGAGTCAAAATCTCGTGGATATAAACCAGGTCGATTTAGCTTTAATGTCCTTGAAGGCTCGTGTCATACGTGTCGAGGCATGGGACAAATTAGAATCGACATGGATTTTCTCGATGATGTCTTTGTTGAATGTCCTGTCTGCCTAGGGAAACGATTCGATCCGAAAACGCTTTCAATTCTCTACAAAGGGAAATCAATTCATGATGTCCTAGAAATGTCGATTGAAGAAGCACGAACATTTTTCAGTCCAATTCCACACATCGCACAGAAATTAGAAGTCCTCCATCAAGTGGGCCTCGGCTACATTACACTTGGGCAGTCATCCACAACCTTATCGGGTGGAGAAGCACAAAGAATAAAGCTTGCAAAAGAGCTCATTCGACCATCAACAGGAAGCACAGTCTACCTGCTTGACGAGCCTACAACAGGACTCCACTTTCACGATATTTCAAAACTCATTTTGATTCTGCAAGATCTCGTTGCACAGGGCAATTCAGTCATTGTCATTGAGCATAATGTTGACCTCATTAAATGTGCTGACTGGATCATTGATCTCGGCCCTGAAGGCGGAAAAGGTGGCGGAGAAATAGTCGGCGAAGGAACACCAGAAACAATTGCTCAAAAAAAGACCCCCACCGGTATCGCGCTCCGGCAAAAAGCAAGTGACATTCTCTCAATACTTGATCAGCAATCACCTCCTTTGACGACGATTGAGGTACACAATGCATCACAAAACACCCTAAAAAATGTCTCAACGTCGATTCCTCGAGGGAAAATCACCGTTTTCACAGGCCCCTCCGGTTCTGGGAAATCGTCGCTTGCATTCGACACAGTCTATGCCGAAGGACAGAGGAGATATACTGACTCACTCTCTCCGTATGCACGCCAGTTTATTAAGCAAATGCCAAAGCCAAAAGTTGGAGAGATTACAGGTCTCTCTCCCGCTATTGCGATTGAGCAAAAACACCACGCAGGAAATCCTAGATCAACTGTTGGTACGATCACTGAAATATATGACTTTCTCCGCATTCTTTTCACACACGTCGGAATACCCCATTGCCCAGAAACTGGTGAAGTTATTCAATCAATTACGAAAGAGTATGTCGTCGCGCATTTGATGAAACTCAAAGAGCGTACGAAATTGCATATCTTAGCACCCGTTGAAGGATCACTAACAGAGGAACGAGAAAGACTGCAAAAGCTAGGATATCTACGAATCCGCCTCAATAAAACGTACTACGAACTTGATGAAGAAATCCCCTACGACAGAAAGAAAAAAAATGAACTCTTTCTTGTCATAGACAGACTCGTCATTCGGGATGGGTGCGAAAAAAGACTCTATGAAGCAATAGACCAAGCACAGCTCTTTACCCAAAAACCATTCACCGTGGCGCTTGAAAATGAAGACCTCCTTTTCAATTTAGCATTTGCCGTAGAAAGTACAGGAAAGACATATTCCCCCATCACTCCTCAAACCTTCTCTTTTAATGCCGAAGAAGGGATGTGCCCAAGTTGTCAAGGACTCGGCTTCGAATATGGAGCAGATCTTTTAGGCAACGATGAAATTATGAAAATCACGCCCCTCTCTTTGGCTGATAAGCTGTGGAAAGAGCGTGGGACACACGAGGCGTTTGATCTTTTTGAAGCACTGCTCGAGCAAGAAGGAATAGACCCTGATCTACCACTCTACAAACAACCGCCAAAAGACTTAAAAATGCTCTTAAGCGGGAAAACAACTATTGAGTGGAATGGGCTGACAGTCACTTGGCAAGGGATTAACACCGTTTTTTCTCGAATCGGCAAAGCCGGCAAAGGCCAACTCAGAAGCATGGTCATTCCTCATCTTACTCAGTCAATGTGCATGACCTGTGAAGGGACCAGGTTAAAACCGCTTGCTCGACACGTGACAATAGAGAACCTTTCCATTGCAGACCTCTGCAACCTCCCTCTTGAAGAAACGCTTACTTTCATTCAGCGGCTAGAAATACCAGACATTCTCTCTGAAACAACTGAGCAGCTTATTCACAGGCTTGAGTTTTTATGTGCAATTGGACTTGAATATCTTTCGCTTGATAGAACAGCGCCAACACTCTCTGGCGGAGAAGCACAAAGGATTCACCTCGCACGTCAGATCGGAAGCAAGTTAACTGGGTGTTTGTATGTACTCGATGAACCAACCATCGGGCTGCATCCATACAATAATGAACGACTCAATGCTTCTTTAAAGCAACTTGCGGCACTAGATAACACACTCCTTCTTGTGGAACACGATCCATTGACGATTCAAATCGCTGATAAAATCGTCGACTTCGGTCCACACGCTGGTGCATACGGTGGAGAGATCGTTGCGTCCGGGACGTACGAAGAACTCACACAAAATCCTGCCTCAAGAACAGGACAGTATTTATCCGGATCATTACAGGTACCTATTCCATCTACAAGACGAAAGGAAGAACACGTTGTCACAATTGAAGGTGCCTCGCTTCATAACCTACAAAATATCTCTCTGGAAATTCCGAAAAGGATTTTGACTGTCGTAACAGGTGTTTCAGGCTCGGGCAAATCAACCCTTATTCATAATATTCTTCTTCCGGCGATAAAGCGTGCGCTGATAACGAAGCCAAAAAAAGATAGTATCGAGTATATGACAGCAAAAGTATCTGGTCTTGAATCTTTTGATAAAATCATTTCGCTTGATCAAAACCCAATTGGACATACAAGCAGAGCAGATATAAATACCTACACAGATATCCAAGGCCCATTGCGAAGCATTTTTTCGGAACTACCGGAAGCAAAAATACGTGGACTACAGCCAAAACACTTCAGCTATAACCACCTTAAAGGGATGTGTCGATCATGCTGGGGATTAGGCTACAAAAAGATACGCCTCCAATTTATGCCACCTGTTCGTGTTACGTGTGATGCATGCCATGGTGACCGGTTAAATCCTGTCAGTGCTGCTGTTACCTACAAAGGGAAAAATATTGCCAACATTTTGGACTTATCAGTTGAAGATGCAAAAGCATTTCTCCCTCCCCACATGAAACTCACCAAAATTTTTGACACACTAGAGTCTGTTGGACTTGGATATCTAAAGCTTGGGCAAGAAATTCAATCACTCTCTGGAGGAGAAGCTCAAAGACTTCGACTAACAAAGGAGTTGAGCAAACGGTCGACAGGAAAGACGCTGTACCTTTTCGATGAGCCAACCATTGGACTACATCCTGATGATACTCGCAAACTCATTCAGATTTTTCACAGGCTCGTTGAAAAAGGGAACACAGTTATTATTATTGAACATAACCTCGATATACTCACCAACGCGGATCATATCATTGATTTAGGTCCCGGAGCGGGGGCAAATGGAGGAACAATTGTTGCGACAGGAACTCCAGAGGAAATTGCACAACACCCAGTTTCAAAAACTGGACCATATCTTAAAAAAGCGCTAGAAATGTATAGAAAGTAAAAAAAGAAAGCCGGAGAAATCAAAAGGCATACAGCGTGTCCTTAAGGCTGCTATCTTCCGATCCTGACCTGGTTCGGAGCGCGGCATTCCTTCTGCTCCCCGGCAAAATAAAGTGTACCATGTCTTTTTCTTTGCATCAAGAACTTCTCTTCCGCTCAAAAAAACACATAAACATTTTTTTACACAAAGAATGTGTAAAGGAAATATTTACCATTCGCAAAAAAGAGGATGAAAAGAGTACACTCTTCCACCTTATTCAATAAAATTTGAATAGACACTGATACATAATACTATTTTTTTAAACAGCTTATATAAAGCTCCTCTTTATTCATTTATAAGAAAAAAAATGGTATACTATATGTTATCTAAAACATTTATTTTGATGAGTACAAGGTAGAGGAAATGGCAGTTAGATCTGACGCATACTACGAGAGTGCAGCGAGAAGACTTCGACAACCTGGATTTACCAGCGAGGACTGGGGGCTTGGAGGTGCTGCAAATATAGCAGCCGGAACCGCTTCCGGCATCGGTTTTGTCGCGCATAGAGGCTTAGAAGAGTTTGGCCGCTTGCTTGGATCTCCTCTCAGGGGCTTTGCTGAGGGCACACTGACCGGCGCACTCACAAATATCCTCCGACTCGCTCGAACTGACCTCCATCCAACACTCGCAGAAATTGGCGCCTCATTTTCTGTCCTTTCCCCTCTTGACGGCGGTGTACCAAGACCAAATGCCCCTTATGGCGAACTCCTTCGCCTCTCAAATGCACTCAAAGAGCTTTTGCGATCTGAGGTTGGCGAGAGTGAAGCAATCATAGCTCCAATACCCGATGAACATCGAGCATCACTCCAAGAATTCGTGGATTTTGTTGATGGGATTCCTGCAGAAACACCAGCCGAAGATGCCGTTTCTCTCGAGGGACGAGCAGAACTCCTTCGCTCCACCCTTTCAACGCTTCATTTTGTCTTCTCTAATAATGTACCAAAACTCATTCAAGCAAAAGAATTTTTACAAACAATCCTTGAGGACATTCTTCGAAAGGCAAATGGAGATTGTCTTCGAGCAAAAACACTCATTGAAGCTGCGCTTCGAACACGCACTCTTTCTGCAGATGATAAAGAAACGCTTCTTCGTCACCTTACTTTTATCACTGAACACCCTGCCTTATTTGGTGGCACAACCCACACAACTGAAGAGGTTGTCGCGCTTAAAGCTTCTTTAGAAGCTGATGAACCACTCGACTTCGACAGACTTGATGTTGTTCGCAATCAAATAGATGACGCCCTTCAGGTTCAGTCTGGTGAACTAGAGAGAGCAGCGCTCCTTCTCAGAGCCCGTATTTTTGATCCAGAATCAGGCATTCTTAAAGAAGCAACAGACGCCTTACTCGGACCGCGCGGTGTTGTATCACGAACTGTTGATGATGCTCCTCCATCCTTGAGATCAAGCTGTGATGCATTGATTCCACTCCTAAGAAACCCTGTCCCTCAAAAACACCTTGCTCGCGGGTATTTTTCAGCGCTTGAATACTATTTTAATGCCCACAAAGAAGCTTTTTTAGGACGCGCTCTTGAAACAGATGAAAAAACACATGTCAGAGAGATGTTTCGCGTTACCGGAAAACGAGTCCTTTCAGGAGAGTTCCGGTCAGAAGATTTTCGTGCACTTAAAGAAATTTTAGCACCTATGGTAGACGCCATCAGAGCCGATGCTGCGCTTCCAGCAAGCATAGATAGAGCTCGATTTATAGCACACATTCAGGTTGTTTTAGCCGTTGATGAAGGTGAAGCTGAATCCTTTGAGATTTCTGATGCTGCAGGTGTTTCACTTCGAAACCTTGCCCAGTACATGACTGTGTGTAAATCCAAAAATCTCCTCACACCTCAGGTCGTTGATGGACTAAGAGCTCTTGAAGTGCTCGGTTCAAGTGAAAACGTCGTGCACCTCACGCATGTCGAAAAGAGCTTGTGCATTCGTCTTCACGACGCACTCCATACAGCGGTCATTGAGCGTGCTGGTGCTGCCTATGGATTGTTCCATAATCTAAAAAGAGATCTTTTGAATCCAGAGCATGGAGTCCTTCCACAATTCATTGACGAATATTTCAGAGATGTCGGCGCTGATGCAACTCGTGTAATGCACGAACTTTCTCTTCTTGAAGGAACGCATGTGCATCTTGATAGAGTTCGGCAAGCGCTTCATCATGTTGAAGACCTACAACTCCGCTTTGAAACGTTGCTTCATAGACCACAAACAGCTCAAGAACGTGCAGATATTGTAACTATTTCTGAGATACTGAGAGCAACTCTCGATGTGGGCAACGCATCTGTTCTTGAAGGACGAATGAGAGCTTTCTCTACTGCAAGAGGACGTCTTGCTTCAGCTTTTGAACAAGAGCAAGGTATAGTTCAACGACACGTTGTAGGACTTGTCCACCAAGTGGAAGGAATGGTTGATAATCTGACTGGAAGAATTGATCGAATGACGCACACTCTTCCCCAGGACCATCTCCTGTTCCAACTTCGCAGCGGTATGAGAGCTCTACGAGAAAGCCTCCATTCAGACCTTGAAGAGACATTCGCAACAGATAAAGAAGAACTTACTCGAGTTGTAGAAACACTTATCCGAAATACCTCTTCAAATACGGATAAAGAACGAGTTCTTGGAAGACCACATACAGAGACAGCGCTCTTCTCTTCTTCTCTACGCCGCCTTTCATCTGCTCTCCCAGGCATACGTTTCCCCGAAAGTCCAGAAGAAAAAAGAGACCTTCTGTCATACATTGACCTAATACTCTCTCAAACCCAGGAAACCATCGAAAGCCACAGGCACTACAGTGACCTCCAACGAGGTGTAGATGGTCTGACAGGAACTGCACTGAGAGCCGTTGATGATGCAAGTGCTGTATTTGAGCGTCGTATTCGCGGTGTTGTAGGAGGCGGGCTTCCCTCCTTTGGAACTGGAGCCGCAGCTCCTCGTCCACCTGCAGCACGCCCGGCGAGAGCGAGTGATGCAGCTGCTGCCGGAGCACGTGACGCTGCTGCAGAAGCGCCACCTCTTGAAGCGGGCTCACTAGGAACGCTCTGTGGTGGCCTCTTTAGTGGAGCAATGCACTACCTTCATAGTGCAGCAGAAGCAGTAGGTACATTTAGCCTCGGTTCTTTTGCCGGATTTGTTAACCACCACCTCAGAACAACAGTAACAGACTACGTACAAGAGTACAGAGATCTTGACCAAACACATCGTGAAGAAATCTTGGGCGTTATTGCGACATGTGCGGAGCGACTTGAAGCAGCTCAAGAAGAAGGAATTCCTGCATATTTACAAGCAATGCAAGATGCGGCAGCACGCCTTTCTCGGTATGAACTGCTCATTAATGGTGCGTCTATTCTTCCAGCATTTGATGAGGTGTATACCTCAGAACAGCTTCGAGAAGATGAGATGAGGGTTGCACGAGCTGAGCGGATTTCACGTGAAGCTGAAGCACCAACGCGACCCGCAAAAATACGAGTGAATGAAGCAAAAGAAGAATTGAAAGATATGGCTGGTATGTACACAACATTTATGTATGTGTACGGCACGAGAATTGGTGGAGAAGATCGAACACAACGAATTGATGAAAGCATTCATAACGTTATTGCAGCTGACCTTGATTTTATTGCACGGTCTCCACGAGGTACTCGAGAATACCAAGCTCGTTTTGATGAATTAAAAGCGAGTCGAATTGGTGAGTATGCCCGAGCAGAAGAAGATCCAACGCTCAGAGACATCATGCAAGCTGTCAGCAATGCTGACACTCCGGCTGAAAGACCGGCTGTGTTCAAGCGAGAACTTTGTCGAATTATTGATCGAAGAGATGATATTTCATGGCTTTCAAAAATATGGATTAAAAATGTATCCATTCCCTTAGCTATGACATTTGTGCCATTTTTTGTAGGTCGGACCTTCGATAACGCGTTGTGGAAAATTAGAGTACTCATTCACAATGTCACCAACAGCGATGGAGAGAATCCAATAACTGTTGTTGATCCAAAAATCATTCGTGAAATCTCTAATTTCTTAACGAAATATCGCCAGGGTATTGATACATGGGCGAGTTCCTCTATAGGCAGAACGCGCGATGAAGCATTGGAACACTTTTTACTCAGCACTCGTCAGAACAATGGATGGAAACCTGATGAAGTCTATGACAACTTGGGTGATTTGCTTGTTACAGAATTCTTTGCAGATAGTTCAGTTGCAGATCGACCGGGAGCTCTTGCATCTACATATTGGGAAAGCGCGACTACAGCTCCATTCTCTATGACGCCGCTTGGTATTGTTGGAAACATTGTCGCATGGCCATTAAAATTTGCGGGCTATACGCTTGCCAGCTGCACTATGGCTGTTGGGTACCTCGGTGCGCTCGGCGTTCAGTCAGTATGGAACGCAGGTAGCCGTTTTGTTATGAGAAAAGTTGTAATGAACACGCAGCTCGTTGAGCAACTCTCTACGACGGCAAAAAATTCGCTCTACAATGAAGCCTATATGACAACACTGAACCGTCTCCTTATGAAGCAGTTACGAGAAGGGCATAAAAAACTCAGAGAAATTGAAAAAGACACTGAAACAGAAAAAAACCTCCAGCTTGCTCCGCGCGTTATTGATAATGAAGCCGCGCCAAGAAGAGAGGCACTCGAACATCTTTCCGTAGCGTGGAATAATCTCAAAACAAAACTACCTGCCGGAGATGAAAGGCTCGAAACCTATGAAAGGATGATGGATGGCTTGAGAGGGGCTCTCAATGAAGAAGGTGCTCTTGTAGGAATTGATACGCCTGCCTTTAACAGCTTTATGCATGAATTTTCCAAAGAACTATGGAAGCTACATAACGCCTTTAAAAAAGAGAATGTGAACGATAAGTTTCCTGAGAAAACAAGAGATGCTGTCGCAGAACTTATTGAGCAGTTTATCGTTGTTCTCGACAAACGAGCTCCAAGAGATCCAGGAAGAGCACGAGAGGGTGGCATTGCTGAAACAGTGCAAAATGCAGCCCGAGCAGTTGCCGTAGACCATGCAGCCGACTCTGTTGCAAACTTGCTACTCCTTGGTTGTCAAACGCTGTTTGAAGGAGATTTCCTCGAAGAACAGCTTGCTACTGCACTGGAAGAATCAGTGAAAACAATGCTTTTTGAAGCACCTCCTAATGACCCCGACCAAGAACTCGAGCATGCTGCTATCGAACGTGCTGCCACACACTATTTGAACCTGATCATAGAAAGCGTTGTGAATACAACGATTGATGGCGCACCAAGCGCATTGAAGGACGCAAAACTGAAGCCTGCAAAAGAGCTTATCGATTGGATAAAAATATCATTTAGTGACGGAGTTGGCCTTAGATGTGATGCACCAACACTTCAAAAAAATGTCACTACATCATGGACCGAAAAAATGCGAGAGTATCGAGAAGCGGGAGATGTTGAAAAGTTACGTGAAATGCACCGCGAGCTGAGCGCTCTGTTAACGGAGCTTACCTCAAAAGGAAGCCAGCTTGTGTATGATACATCGCTGACACTTCAAATGAAAAGACAACTTGGTGAAGCACGAGATGCTGTTGCAAGAGCCCTTGGACTCGTTCAAGATGAGCTAGAGCCTGTCCTTGTCAGAGCTGACGCAGAGCGACTCTCCGAACAAGTTTCTGAACACACAACATCAGTAAGAAACACACTCCACCATGCACGAGATCAACTTGTTGGTATCACAAGAGAGAACCTACGCACACTCGAAGCTGTTGAGATTGAACGCCTTCATCACCATGCTGATGCAGCAGATGCTGCAATTGCGCACATAGATTCTCCTGAACCAAGACTTCAAACTCGTTTTCAAGCTGCAGAAGCTGCAACAGCACACCTGCGAAGATTTAAATCGCGAATTCTCTCACATAGGGCACATGTAGAAAGACTTGAAGCATTGAGAGCACAAGTTGGACAGTTTGCTGATGCACGAAGAAGAGGACTTCTAGAAAGAGGACGGGCTCATGGCGCTGCAGAGGAAATTGCAGCAAACGTTTCAGGTGGACTTGGAGAGGCCAATTTAATTCGCCGTCGTATTGAAGAAACCCTTTCTCTCTTTGGTGAGAGTGATGGACTTGATCGAGAGAGACTTGAAGCAGCCCTTGCAGTCATTCAACGTGCAAGAACAGCTGAAGATGTAAACGATGCTCGCGCAGCCTTTACAGAGGCGGTTAATGCCTTAATAGGTGCTGACACAACGACTGTGATTGAAGAAAAAGAGGCATTAACGAGAGCACTTTCTCAAAGTGCAGATCGGATTGATAGCTACAATGTCCAACTAGAAAGAGAGCGTGGTGGAGAGGATGCCCCTGATATCGCTGGACTCGTTGAAGGGGTAGAAAGACGAATCGCCGAATTAAAAACATGCGTCGATGGATTGAAATACCCACCGCAGCTCAACGCGAACCTCGTTGATCTCTCTCCGGGATCAGGAGCCTCTACATGGATTAAAGCAATAGTCTACTCCGAAATGCAACGGAGAGGAAAACAAGCACTCAGCATGACAAGAGATGAAGTGGTTTTCAAAGGCGCTGTCCACCATGCTGCAGGGTCTATTGTTCGATCACTTGCAGATCCAAGTGAAGTTCGACGCCGAAATCAGTGGGTTGAAGAGGTCGCGGCTAGATAATTAAAGAATCGTTGTGCTACAAAAACACGTATGAATAAACGTGCACTTTTTGTAGCCTCCAGTGGGCAAGATGTTGGAAAAACAACGACGTGTTTAGGGCTCCTTGCCGGACTTCGAAAACGGGTTTTACACATTGGATTTATGAAACCTGTCGGCCAGCAATATGTCACCTCTGATGAAGGCGAAAAAGCCGATAAAGATGTCCTTTTATTTAAAGAACACTTTCACCTACAAGAACTCCTCTCAAGTATGAGCCCTGTCCTCATTCCTCGTGGGTTTACGAAAGAGTACCTGGATAAAAAAATTTCCGTTCAGACGCTCATCGAAGCAATTCAATCAGGGTATGCAGACGTCTCCCAAAATAAAGCGTGCACTATTGTCGAAGGAACCGGGCACGTTGGTGTCGGTTCAATCTGTGACCTGAACAATGCGACTGTTGCAAAACACCTAGGCATAGATGTTCTTCTCATACTGAGTGGTGGCTTAGGCTCAGCCTATGATACACTCATGATCAACAAGGCGCTCTGCGACCATGTTGGTGTGAAAATCAAAGGAGTGATACTGAATAAAGTCCTTCCTGAAAAAATGGAGATGATTTCACACTACTTTACAAAAGCGCTTGCGAGACATTCCATTCCTCTTTTAGGATGTATTCCTTTTACACCACTGCTGAGTAAGCCATCACTTTTAGACCTTTCTCACCTCCTCAATGCAGAATTTTTGTCAGGACGAGAAAATGCACTCTTCCACCCCGATGATATTAAACTTGTTGCGACAAGCCTTGATAGATTTAAAGAGATTCTCTGTGAGGGTCAGTTGCTTATTACACCTGCCATTCGAGAAGACATCATTTGGGCAACACTCACCTCTTTCTGGGATAAAAAAGTCATGGAAAGGGAACGGCTGCACGTTGGACTCATCCTTACAGGAAGTATTCCGTGTACACAGAAAATAAAAGACGAGCTTGAAAAAGCAAAAATACCGGTCCTTTATACTTCTGAAAACAGTTTTGATGTCACAAAAAAAATTACGACACACATCTCAAAAATTCGGAAAGAAGACCTTGAAAAAATCCACACCGCGATTGAAATCATGGAAGATCATATAGACTTCCCTCAACTCATTAAAACATTCTCACTGTCTTAATCAAAGCTGCATGTACCATTTTGTAAAAGAGGCAGGGTCGAACTCTTGCCGTTTTATGCACCCATGATGTGAACACGACTTGAGCACTGGACACTTGAGCGGAAACGTCCGCCTTTCAGGGCACGCCCCGAAAACAAAGTGATCCTGTTGATTTTGTGGTGCAAAAAGTGCAGGCTGAGTTGGACCAAAAAAAGAAAATGTAGGCACCCCAAATAAAGCAGCTAAGTGTAGCTGCGCAGAATCCATTGCGACAACACCTTTTGCTGACTGTGTCAGCGTCATCCATTCCTTATAGGAAGGTCGTACATGCCTTGTGCGAGCTTTCATAAAAAACCCTTCAAGCTGTTTTGCTTCTTTTTCGCTCCCACAAATAAGATCGTATTCTCTCCCTTCTAGAAGTTGTTCAAGTTGTGAAAAAGGAACCATTTTCCCGTTCCACAAAGAACACGGCGCAACAAGCAAAGGCTCAGTACGTACGCGTGTGCACTGAAAGGTTGGGTAGGTAGATGGAATGGTTTGATGAAATGCCTGTGCAACAAGTGACACGTACTGCATTGCCATATACTCACCTTCTAAAGGGTAGGAACGGTCATGTGACACCCTGTTCAACCACTCTTGAGGTGCTCTCCCAATTTTTACGTGAGAGCGGGCTGCCATATGAACAACGCCAGACTTTGTGTTCCCTTGAAAGTCGAGTGAGACATCAAATAAAGAGGCTCTTATTTTTCGATATGCAGTAAAGAGATCGGTTACCATCGCCTCTTTTTTCCGGAAAGCTCGGAAAGGTAGGGAAATAATTTCGTCGGCAACTCCGAGCGCATCGAGAAGCGCTGCATACTCAGATTCAACAGCCCATGTCAACACACACCCTGGGTGCAGCGTTTTCGCAAAGAGTGCTGATGGCACTGTTTGTATAATGTCTCCTAAAGAAGAGAGCTTAATAAATAAAATTTTCTTTGCTTTCATCAAAAATTTGTGTAGAACAATAAAATATGAGTAAGTCTATCAAGAAAACACATTTGAGTGAAGATGCAGCGTATTTAAAAGCGCACCCGAAAGAAATGCTGTGGCTTTCAACTGCAGAAATGTGTCAGCGATTTGCTTTTTGGGGCGTTGGAAACCTTCTTGTTCTCTACCTTATCCAGTTTTTTGATATCTCAACACCGGACGCAACACACATTTACGGAATTTTTACAGGCGTCGGGTTTTTTCTTCCGGTCCTTGGTGGCTACCTCACAGATAGGTGGAACTACTCCTCTCCGATTATCTATGGCTTTATTGCGACAGCCCTTGGCTGCTTTATGCTTGCCACAACGATCTACTCTCTTATTTACCCAGCCCTCTTTCTCATTGCTCTTGGAGGAGGAATCTTCACTCCTTGCATCTATGCACTGCTCGGTAAAGCATACAGCGAGAAGCACCACTTACGGGAAATTGGCTTCTCTATTTACTATGCAGCTGTCAATCTCGGTGTCTTCGTTGCAATGATCGTTTTGGGGCTCATGATCAAGTACCATGGATGGCGAGCGGTCTTTATCACCTCTGGAATCATCCAACTTATTGGACTTTTTACGTTTTATAAAGCGCGTTCCTTTTTTTCAGAAAAAGAACTGAAGCCGGCAAAAAAGACCAAAAAAACTGAGAGTACTCCGCTTTCTTCATGGGAAAAAGAGCGGCTTATACTCATTTCCATTTTCTGTTTTATTTCTATTTTCTTCTGGGCATCTTATAGCCAAAATGGTTCGTCGATTGTCTATTTTGCATACAAGTTCACTGATAGATATGTCTTTGGCTGGGAAATGCCAACACCTTGGATCATTTCCATTGAAATGTTGTATCTTATACTCCTCGTTTTCCCAATAACCTTCTTATACTTATATTTGCGCTCAAGAGATGCTGAGCCAACACCTCCAATGAAACTCTCTCTGAGCATGTTTGCAATGTGTATATGCTACGTTATTTTGGTTCTTGCTTCTGAATTCATACCTCAAGGCGCACGTTCAGCAGAAGTCAGCCCGTGGTATATGGTTGGAGCTTTCTTTTTAATGGCCATTTCAGAGTTACTTATGGCTCCAATTAGCCTCTCTCTTGTGACAAACCTCTCTCCCAAACGGTTCACAGCACTCTTTGTTGGTATATGGTACTTCTGCATTGGAATAGCATACTATCTAGGAGGGCTCGTCGCAGGGCTCGTAGCTACCATGAAGTTAACGAACTTTTTTTCAATTTTTGCAGTTCTTTCCTTCATTGTTGCATTCTGTACGCTGCTCTTTACGCGGAAGCTGAATTCGATGCGACACCTTGAAAAGTTTCCCGGAGAGAAAGATCCATCAATGTAAGCAGGTTGATCGCAAGATCTTTCGTTACTCCATCAATATCTCTTTCAGGATTGTATTCAACAAGCTCCAAAGTTAAAAAATCTGGATGTGAAAAAATACGTGGTAGTGAGGAAAACACATCGTCTATGGCAGCTCCATCTGCTTCAAGACTTCCAACACCCGGTGCAACACTCGGATCAAATACATCAAGATCAAAACTTACGCCAAATCCACCTGAAGCTTTTTCCGCTATTGATATTGCTTCTGAAATGCAGGAAGCCATTCCTCTTGAAACAACCTCTTCGATTGTTATAACGCGTACTCCAAGCCGTTTCAGAAGCGCTGCCTCTCCTTCTTCATACGACCTTGTTCCAACTAAGCACACATGTTCTGGCTTAAGTACCCGATCAGCAAAGTGCAGTTCACTCAAACGAGCATCTCCGTACCCCAAAAGACCTGCAAGAGGCATTCCATGAGGAGCCATGGAGGGAGATGTTTCAAACGTATGGCTATCCATGTGTGCATCTATCCAAATGAGCCCTATATCGTCGTTTACAGCACGCTTTACGCCATTCCACGTCCCAACAGCTATAGAGTGGTCTCCACCAACTACAAAAGGGCGCTCTCCTGATGCATACGCTTCAACAATGAGATGAGAGATCGCTCTATTCATCGCTGTAATTTCATCCATTCGTTGCTCTAAAGAAAGTGTATCAGTGCATGCATTACTATGAGAGGAAAGTATTTTTGTACTTTTTTCCCGAAAATAAGGTGATTGAAATAACTGTATGGGACCATTTTGACATTCCCCAATTTGTGCACCCAAGCCAAGACATGCACCAATATAGCAATTTTTCTGCATGAAACCCTCTCATTTTCTAAAGCGGGAAAGCATATCGTATAGAGAAAAAAATTACTAGTTGGGGAGATAAGAAAAGCGCTGTCAGCTCTTTTTTTATAAAGACAAAAAAAAACCCACAATCTGCTTGCGGGCTTTTTTTAATAATTTATTCTGCTATAACTTATTCACGTACAGAAGATGTAGAAGCTGAATCTCCACCGCCTGCTGCAGCTGAGTCACTTGGAGGAGTATATTCCTCAATTTTCATACCGGCTGTTCCACCAGTAAAATCCATGAGCCCCTTCACTCTAAAATCTGTCACGTGCTCAAGCCCGCTTTCACCTATGCAATTTACCCGCAAAACAGCATGCATCAGCGCTGATGCTTTTTCAGTTGTATATTGAACAGTCCAACGTTCACCTGGAACGTTATTTGAAATAATAACCTCACCGTCAGTACCCATTGCATACGCCATAGCGTGGTTTTGCGCACCGATGCCGGCTTCTTCACTCATAAGCATAATATGCGTGAGTACAGCCGTCTCATCGCCAGCGAATTTTTTCATTAATGCCGCATACAGCTCATCGCATGATGCGTGTTTGACTCCATCAACTACTAAATCATACCGTCCGCTGCCTGTCTCTCCAAATGCTTGAAAGCTCGTAAAACGAAGAACATGTTCTTTCAGTGCATTATATGAATCTTTTGGTAGCTTTTGTAAAACATCGTTCAATTTCTCTTTTAGAAGGGATGGATTCAATGAAACTGTTGTGAGGAATGCATCAATTACAGTTTCATCAACTTTGCCTTTTAGGTACTTATTAACCAATAATTTTGCAAAGCCTACAAAGTCATTTGCCGGGTTTCCTGATGCATACAGTTGAGTTAAGTTTTTCTCTGCAAAAAACCCTTTTTTAAAGTCAGCTGGGCTCGATGCTTTTGGTAAAATCCCTTTTGCTATTTCTTGTACAGCCCGTTCCGTCGCTTCACACTCTGAAATGACCGAATCAGCTGGTGAGCCTCGGCTCACGGGCGAGCCACTTTTCACAGATGCCGTGTCAACGCTTGATGAACTAGATGGTGGTGTTGCCGGTCTAAAACCAAATAATGCTGCCATAATATTACTCCTTCCCTCGTATAATAATATTATAACATTACAAACGATATAATTTAAAGTTTAATTTATAAAGTATGAATAAATTGAAATATTATATGCCATTTATAATTAACAACTTATAAAATATGCCTATATAGTATTTCAATAAACAATTTGATACAAGGGACTTAGAGAGTAGGTATTTTGTCTTATGTATGATGCACAATACGGCTCGCCGCCATTGCCTTACTCATGACATGCAAAAGACGAAAATTTGTGATTCTTTCTGGCCTCGACCCTCTAAAATCATCCAACTCGTAATCTGCGGTATGTGTGACACAAAACTCTTTCGTAGAAAAAGAGACTTTTGCATGTAGTAAAGGTTTTACAATCAACCCTTTAGAAGGGTCACCGGCTGCCGAATACAGATTTTCTGTCGTATCAGCGCAGACTGTTTCAAGAAGAAGAAACAGCGCTTCAACAAGCTGCTTTTTATCCCCTTTGTAAGCTGTTGATAGGCAATCATGTAGCTCATCAAGGGTCTCCATTTTTACCCCATCAACCTCAATCGTATACCGTCCAAATTGCCGTTCATAGTGATTAAGAAGTTCAAGGTGGATCCGAGAAAGCATGTCGTCATCACCAAGTAATCCCTCAAGATCTTTTCTTGTCAGTGACGCCAGGCGTACTGGAACAAGCACAAAACCATCTGCTGTTTTTTCACTTCGAATGTGCCATGCACTCTCCAAAAGCGTCAGGTCCTCTACCTTTTTCCACTTATAGTGCACTGTGTCTTCTCTAAAAAAAGTCTGTAGTGACTCTTTAAAGTGGCGTATGTATGTTTTTTCTGCATCGAGCTCTGGGAGAACTGACTCTCCGGAAAATGAAAATAACGTGCGAATTTTTAAAGCTCCTGAGTCAGAGCCTGCCATCCTATATAGATTTACTGCTGCCATACTTCTTCTCCTCTATCGAGAAGTATTATAGCATCAATATATGATTTTACACAGTAATAAAATATTTACTTACTAAAGAGACTGGGCGCGTGATTAAAAATTTTTATATACAGTGAGTATTTCTTCTCCCGCAGCAATGTCTTTAATCGTCACATAGCAAAAACGAAGCCTCCCTCTATGAATCACCGGACGCATAAGGGTGTTTGGCTCTTTTGCCAAGTTTTCGTATCTGTTGACAAAGCCAAGCTCATTTGTTCCTCTAAACCCATCAATAAAAAACAGCTGCTCATCAATCGCAATTTGCCAAAGGTATGGATTCACCGGGTCTCCATCAGAACACGTGTGTTTTTTTTCTGTGAAACAAATAACACCACCATACTCGCCTAATACAGTCTCTTTCTGAATAGGCTGTGCGGCAAATACCCCTCTCGACATATGTCCTAGCATTTCAGTATAGCAAGAGAGTGGGTGTTCATATCCATACTTCTTAGTAAAAGATTCATCGAGTATTTCAATGAGAAGATCTTCATGCACTTTTTTTTCATCAATCAAAGGCACTACCTTTTCTTGATCTTCTTCGTATCCTGTCCCAAGCAGCGCTTCGAGCAGAACTTCATTAAATGATACGGTTATTGCCGTCGGAATATATTCAAAAGAATCTGGCCAATTGTGTGGGAGCTTCATAAGACATTTCTATAGCTCCTTCTTCGATTAATCTCCAAGAGATTTTATAAAAGTATTTATATCTGAAGGAAGAGGAGCCACTATCTTCAGCTTCTTTGAAGAGTATGGGTGAGTAAACTGAAGAGCATACGCATGGAGGAGGTGTCTTTTCACAGTGTGCGGAATCCTGTGCTCAACTCCATACAAAACATCCCCAACGATGGGCACTTTTGCATCAGAGAGATGCACACGTATTTGGTGTGTCCGTCCTGTTTTAGGCACACATTTCATGAGTGTATACGTAGTATATGTTTTCATAACTTGAAAGTGCGTTGTCGCCTCTTTCCCTGTTTTTCTGGAGCCATACACTGTCATTCCCTCGCAAGATTGTATTGGGCGCAAACAGGTTGTTGTTGTCCATTCTTGTGCTTTCGGTTTCCCATACACAACAGCGACGTACACTTTTCCAACAGAGCGCTCTTTGAAAAGCTGAGCAGATCTCTCCTGTACTTGTTTCGATTTTGCGAGCAGCAAACACCCTGATGTTTCTTTATCTAGGCGATGAACTAAAAAGAGCTGAGGAAACTGCTTGGGATCACATACCATGCCTGGCGGTTTATTAACACAAACAAAGTATTCATCTTCGAAGAGAATTTTTGGAGAAAAAATACGGGTGGTTTGCTCACGAAGTTTTGAAAGATCAACTTCTACCCGTTCTCCCTCAGCAATTCTGTAGGAAGCAAATCGCTCAACTCGTCCGTTGATGCGACACATTCCGTTGTGGATTGCTTCTTGGATGTTTTTTCCAGAAAATTCGGGTGAAACTTTCATACGTACGAAAGAACCCAAACGAATACCATCATCATGCCGATGGACAACGAAGCGTTTCACCCTCATTTTAACTGCTAAAAATCCTTAAAATGGGATTTCGTCATCAGAAAATGAACTCTGAGCAGAGCTCTGTCCCTGTCCTTGCATGACACTACCGTAGTCGGCACCGCCCATTCCAGAGAACTGATCTGATCCCTCAGACTGATATCCACCACCTGCATTGGATTCAGATTGCTGATTATTTGATTTGCCAAACGGGCTAAACGAAATGTTATGTGCAGTCATATTCAGAGAAATCTGTGGCTGTCCGTTTCGATCTGTATAGATCTCAGGCTTACTCATATCACCTGTAATCATAACAGCACTTCCTTTCTTGAGGTAGGACAGCATTTTATCAAAAGACTCACCCCAAAGCGTTACACGCCACCAGAGAGTCTCTTCATTTTTCCCTCTTCTATTGTTAACCGCTACTCGAACTGATGTGACTTTTTGTCCAGAAGGAGTAAAGCGTGATTCTGGATCTGCAGCCAAGTGGCCGGCAATCATAATATGGTTCATTGAGACCTCCAGTAAAAAGCCATATTTGTACCTAAGCGTATCATTTTCGAGCAATTGTTTGCAAAAGCTCTGGCAGAGAAAATACACAAGAAGAGGTTTTTTCAACACTCTCAAAGCGTCCTGAATGGATTCCACTGAAGAGACAAAAAAACTATAAACAATTCCACATACCAGATCGAGAGAAGGAAAACATTTTTTTACATATAACTAAAGTGAGCAAACTGCATCGAGAAGTGCATATGAAGCACTTTTTTAGTAAAAACAAATAGTTAGTATATTTTAGAATGTAAACTCAAAAAACTAAAAAATTAGACAAAAATAAATTGGCTACGTTAGAAGGAAGTTATTGAAGGGAAAAACAAGAAGAGCATTGAGCACATCGCCTCTTCTTTATTCCCCACATATAAAAAGCATTAATAATCCGTTCGTAAGGGCGATATAGTATGGCAGAATCTACCCCCTCATCTTTCCCTAATGACTCTTGGTCAGAAGAATCAGAGAGTTATTTTTCACATGTAAGTCGTGAAGACATCTACAAGCAGAAACAGAATCAGCTCCCCGTTGATGAGTCTGAAGAGTTTAACGATCCATACTCAGATTTAAGCCTTTTTCTCTCAAAACGAATTCGGAAAGAAATAGATACACACGGATCTCTCAAAAATTGGTCTGGAAAAATCCAAACTGATCTACTTAAAAAAATTCTTCCTGAGTTCAAGCAGATATTTCCAAAATACAGACTTGGCGCTGCCGCACTTAAAAAAATGTGGGAAAAAGTGTCGTACTACTATGGCAAGGTACAAACACAAGAAGGCGCCGTAAAGAAAAATGGAAAGCTCGATATCTATTATATGATTCGAGAAAACTTAAAAAATGGAACGGTAAAATCACTTCCAGCCCACCTTCCTCCATACAATGCAGCCCATAAACTCGCCTTAAAACTCTCTGAATGCATTGCAACGCTTGATGGGATTAGACCAAATTTGGACCACCTCACAAAGACTGTTTGGGCGGCTCAAAAACACCTCCTTACAAATCTTTCTCCAAAAGCCGCTAAGTCTCCGTACGAAGAGTACAATAAAAGAGACAAAATTATCGTCAAATGCATGCTGGAGCTTTGTAGCCATGGAGAGGTTTTAGATCCTGAAGCGCTTACTCATAAAATCCTTGAAATGATCAAAGAATATGATCGTATTCGAACATTATCTGACAAAGGAAACCTCCTTTCTGTTATTTCGGCAATCTATGCGCACCACCTACGGTTCTCTTCAAAAGTAGAGCGGTACCATGACAAGACACAAAAAAATACGATCGAATCATTTATAACGAGACAATTTGCAATATTGGCTCAATATAAAGATTTTAGTTTAGATACGAAACGACTAGAACTTGTAAGCAGAATCCTTGCGCTCTATCCACTTGCGAATAAGCTTCCTAGAAACGTCTCTGATGAAATGCTAAAACAAGCCATCGAATACATCTACTCCATTAATGTCGGACAGCCTGAAGGTGAGATGCCCGAATGCGAGCAAGCTCTCCTTGTATACATTAATACTGAAATGCACCTATACCCTAATAAACAGCCAGGTTCATGCCCTCAAGAACTTATAGACGAAATAATCCACTCATACCACCTCGCAACAAAACTCCCACCAGTCCCTCACCAAAATATAAAAGACCTCGAAATCTATGTTTGGAATTATCTGAATGAAAAACTTGAAATCCTAAAAAAGATTCCAGTCGACATTCAAGAAATCATCCACACTGAAGTTGGTAATCTTCTTATTGATAAACCGAAACAAAGTTTTCGTGGGATTGTAACAGAAACAAGCTCATTTTTTCAGAAGATGATTGATATTGTTCACGAAGATGAACGAGGCTGGGATCAAGTCGCACGAAAGGCATACATTTGGGCGTTGCAGCAAGATCTAATTTGCAGACACATTCATTTTGATCCAAACACTCCCCTCCTGCTCCTTATGCTCAAAGAATGGAAACGATGTGGCATAAAAGAAAAGTCAGTAAACCACACACAATTTATTCGTGATGTTGTTTCAAAGTATCTTGAAACACATAGACAGCTTGAATCATTTCGAAGTATTCTGACAGTCAGAGCAACTATACTCTATAAATACATGTGGTACAATTTACTGACACAGTCTACAGAATCAACATATGAGCGCTTTCTTCACTATTGGAATGCCCAACTCTCTGCTGAGTCTCCAAACCTTTCGTCAGGCGAAAAGAGAGATGAGGTGAGAAAAATCTCAGAGAAATCGCTCCCGCTTTTTCCATTTCCAAGTGAGTAAAATAAGCCCAACACATACGAGAGGAAGACTGAGAAGCTGTCCAGTAAGAAGTGGGAACGTACCGTCCCACACACCAAGCGTCTCTTTGTAAAACTCGAGTAAAAACCTCGCTCCAAAAACACCAAGGAAAAACACTCCTGAAAGCACTCCTTCTTGCTGCACCTGCTTTTTTTTCCACAAGACTAGGAGGATCCCAAAAACGACTGCGTACATACATGCTTCATACAGCTGCACCGGGTGTCGAGGAGTAGGAAGGCTTCCATCCATCGGATGCCCAAAAACAACCCCCCACGGCATGGTTGTAGGAATACCTAGAATTTCCTGATTGAAAAAGTTTCCAATTCGTATGAAAACCCCACAGAGAGCAGTTGGTGCTACAATAAAATCAAGGACCCTAAGTAAAGAAAACCTGCGAGATCGCTGAGTAAATAGGAGCAGAGAAACAACAATTCCAATCAGCGCACCATGAGAAGATAAGCCACCACCCCACACTGCTATAAGTTCAAGTGGCGAGGTTAAGTAATCGCTGGCTGCACGATAAAAAAGAAGGTGCCCGAGCCGTGCTCCGATCAAAGTACCCAAAAACACATAGACAAAAAGAGCATCTACACATGCTCTTGCTTTTTCGGCAAACGAGTAAAAGACGCCTTTGAATTGGTGCTCTAGTGAGAGTCTATGAACCACCAAAGAGGGCTCTTCAGCAAGGGTATGCGTCTCTTTTTTTTCATGTTCTGTGACGCCTCGAATCTGGAGTTCTTTTTCGACGAACGTCGCATTCAGTGACTGAAGAACATCTTGACGCATTGCTTCTGTCCACACTTTCTCATCAAAAAGAGCTTGTTTCGTTTCATTTTGAAGCTCGCTGAGAATAATGTAGCCCTCTCTCTTGTAGCAAATATCTTCTCTGAAAAGATCCCAGTCTCGAACATCACTCAAGGAAAAGTGAGGAGTGAGGTAAAAATACCTTCTAATAAGTCGGATAGCAAGCTGGTAGGCAAGGTAGAATCCAAGAGCAAAAAAGACCCCATACCATACAACCGGCTTGTTGACCCAAGGGAGGGTAAACAAGACTGGGTTAGGATCCCAAATTATCCAAGAGATCATGCTTTTGCTCCTTCATGACTATGAGTGCTAAACCAATTATCACACAAGGAATGCTCAACAGCTGCCCTGTATGAAGTACAAGAAATGGGTCAAATACCCCTTGTTTTTCCTTCCAAAATTCAAGAATAAATCGAAATGCGAACACTGTGAAGAGTAATATGCCAGCTAACGCTCCTTGTTTTAAGGGGCGGCTTTTTCTAAAAAAAGCTGAATAGAGGATACACATCAACACAAGATAGAGCAGCGCCTCGTAGAGCTGCACGGGATGCCGAGGTTGTGGAAGTCCACCATCCTCTGGATTACCGAAAATTATGGCCCAAGGAAGTCTACTCACGACACCCAACAGCTCTTGATTCCAAAAGTTCCCGATACGAATCATAGCGCAACCAAAAAGAACTGGAATCGAAGCGAGATCAAGCCATCCAATAAAGCGCATGAAAGGATACTCTTTCTTATGGAGGTATGTCCACAGACACACAGCAAGAAGAATACCTACAACAGCTCCGTGACTTGCAAGCCCTCCTTCCCATATCCGAAAAAATAATAGTGGGTCGAGCAAATACTCAGATGGATAGTGGTAAAAAAGAAGATGCCCTATTCGAGCACCAATAACAGTTCCGACAGCAATAAACACCCATCCTTTCTCACTCAAGGCTGACGCTCTTTTCCGTAGAGAAACAACCTCTTTTCCCAAAAGCTCATCGAGATAAAGACGATTGATGAGGAGGTGGAGTGCATGTGGCCTCAGCCTTTTCCTTGAAAACGCAACGAGGAGGCGATGGATTCTTTTTTTAGGTAGTGGAAGCCTTTCCTTAAGAAGAAGCCCGTTCAGCAGTGAGACAAAATTTTTTCCTTCAATTCCAAATTTATCTCTAAGCAGAGCGCCAAGACGCTCTTTATGTAGAATATCGCGTAAAATATATTCTGGGTAGTAGCAGAAAAAGCGACTGACTACTTCCTTTGTTAGAAACAACGCAACGAAAAAGCCAATGGCCCAACAAATACCGTACCACATAACCGGCCGATCAAAGTAAGGAAGCGTAAAACAGACAGGGTCTGGGTTCCAAAAGAGCCAACTGAACATTCACATACCAACATCTTATAGGGTGATAAGACAATACCATACACATCCATTTTTCTGGGATAGTCTTATCAAAAAATTTCCCCATTCTGGTAAAATACTTCCATGCTTACTGTAAAAATTATCTATATAGGAAAGACAAAAGAGTCGTGGATTCTGGAAGGGCTGAAAGAATTTGAAAAACGACTACGAGGAGATCTCACTCTGGAGTGGGTTCTGCTCAAAAATGATAAAGAACTAGAGGCATCCCTTGCGCAGGAGTCGACATACGCGTGCCTTGATCCCTCCGGGGATATGTACACATCGCCCTCTTTTTCAAACTATCTTTTTAAAAAAATGAGGCACACGCTGGTCATTGGAGGGCCTGAAGGTATTCCTCATCACCTGAAAAAAAACTGCATTTCGTTTTCCCAAATGACCTTCACCCATCAAATGATTAGACTCCTTCTTATCGAGCAAATATACAGAGGTGTTCAAATTTATAAAAACACACCGTATCACAAGTAAGCTGCTACGTATTTTTTTTATGCATTCTAAATGAGGTCTCAAAAACTTCATACGTGACAAGGAGAACAATAACACTAAAAAAAGTGAGGAAAACGATATTCATCTTTGGAAGCAAGGAAAAGACTGCTATTGAAGAGAGCTCACTTAAATTGTCTGATGAATCTACAAGTCCAAAAATAGTACCAAGTCTGTGTTTTTGTTGATGATACGAGAAATACGAATAGAGCCTTGGATCAAAAATACCGTAATAAAAGGCAAAAACGAAGTTTAAAAGAATAATTGTATTTAACATTTTTCCTCCAAAAAGGAGGTAAATACCTACGAGCAAGGTAATAAATACGGTGAACATAACACCGAATAAAATCACTTCTTGGTCATTGTTATTCACAAACATTTGTATTGCTACCCCACCCAAATATCCAACGCTAAATGCGGTGACTGCGTGTACAACATCCACTGCATCCAGCGTTTCAATCCGGTAGTAGTACAGGATATACCAAATAAAATAGACAAGGTAATATCCCTTAATTCCAAGAAAAAACCACTTCTTTTTTAACATGTCTGCAATGAGAAAAAGCTCATCTTTTACCGAAAACTTTTTCGGCCGTGCATCGTCATCTCTTGGGTCATAGAAGAAAAGCGCTGAAAGCAGTGAAGCGAGGAGACACAGTGCCGTCATCACCCAAAAAATAATTTCGAGTGAAAAATACCACCTTGCCCAGTAAAAAGACAAAAATGCAAGCATAACGGTGGCAACAACAAGTCCCATTGAAACCCGGGGTTTTTTCCCGAAGTTTACATCAAGCAGCGCAGCTGTTGCTATAGGAGTGAGATTTCCAAAGAGTCCGTTTATTGCGAACGACAGAAGGAGAAAGAGGGCGCCTTTTTTAAGAGCTAAAAAAAGAAGGAGATGCCCAACAAATACAAACAAGAATCCATACGCCAATCCTTTTTTTCGAGAATAGAAATCTGAAAAACTTGCCTGAAGAGGTGCTGCAATAATTTGAAGAACGTAAAAAAGAAGGAGGTACGAGATATGAAAGTGTACCACCTCACGAGAGAGGGCAAGACTAGCTACAAACGTAAGCTCACGAATATAAATCAGAACGAGGCAGAGCATACTTTATGCTATACCCGATTGCATTCAATGATGCAATCCCCGTTTTATGCAGCCCTTTTCTTCACAATCAGGTATTTTAAAAAGAATGTCGATCCATTGAGCAGAGCAAATCCGATAGCTGTATCAAGCATGCCGCGCACATCAGTACTTATTGGCAGGAATTTAATGACAAAGCCCAGCATCATCATCCCAAAAATAATCCCCACATACCAGACTGGAAACGCGACAGGGAGAGGAACTTTACCACCATATGGAGCAATTCGTCGAATAAGCCTGTCCGCAGCTTTTCTTAATGCAACATACCCTTTGATGTATCCAAACAACGCTGACACTAAAACAACACTCAACAAGGCGTAATCAACCGACCCAAAAAGGTGTGAAAGAAAGCCTAAAACCGGCTGCTCTGTTCTTGAGTATGACTGCATAAGCTGCGCTTCATACAAGTAATTCATTCCTTTGTAGAGAAGCATCACTCCAGCAAAAAACCACATTCCAAAGCCTATAAAAATAGCACTGTTTTTTGAAACTTTCATACACATATCCTGGGTAAATCAAGTTCATACTATAGTACGAATGCATTAAGATCAAAAAAAATCTTGCAATAACAACTAATCTAGTTATAGTTGTGAGGAGTACATAATATGGTGAACTAGAATGAACGTCTCACTTGCTTTTACTCGGATTTTCTTTGGTATTCTGAGTGTTCTTTTCATGACTGTCTTTGCAATGGCTCAGCTTGATGGGAGCTATTTCGTTAAAGCAAGTTATGGAATAGGGTTTGGTCTCGTTATCATAGCTCTTCTCATAGGGTTTGATATTCTCTTTAGAAAGTTTAATCTACGCTCCTTTAATATTGCTATAGTCGGGCTCTTTATTGGGTACCTGATGGGCATAGCCCTTGACCTTCTCTTTAGCATGATTATTGACATCAGCTCTATATCAACAACGGTTCACGATGATACAATTGACATCATACGAATTCTCCTTTTCCTTTTCGGCACCTACCTCGGCACTATATTTACTCTCCGATCATCTGATGAACTCTATGTGAGTATTCCCTTTATTCAGTTCGCTCCTTCTGAGGAAAAACAAAAAGATTTTCTCATCGATGGCTCTGTTCTTTCTGATGCTCGAATTCTTGACCTCTGTGCAACAGGCGTTTTAGATAAAGCCGTTGTGGTTCCCCGCTTTGTTATTAAAGATTTATATGCCCATATCGAAATTGGTAATGAGAACACGAAGCTCAAAAGCCGTCGATGCCTTGATACACTCAAGAAAATGGAAGAACTCCCCGGGCTCAAGTTACGATACAACGACACAGACTTTCCGGAAGTGAAAGACATCCATAGTAAACTTATTCGACTTGCACGACTGGTGGATGCAAATCTTCTTTCAGCTGATATATCTAAAGTAGAAATGTCCTCAATTGAAGGAATAAAAATCATTAACATCCATTCTCTTTCAAATGCACTGAAACCCCTCCAAGACACCGGTGAATACATTACCATTAAAGTGCAACGTGTTGGAAAGGAGCCTCGCCAGGGTGTTGGTTACCTAGAAGACGGCACTATGGTTGTCATTAATGGTGGCGGACATTTCATTGGGCAGACGATTGATGCACAAGTTCTTTCAGTAAAACACACTTCTTCTGGTAGAATGATATTCTGTAATGCACTGGAAGAAGGACAACATAATGAGCCAGAGTAGTGATCTCCCCTATCCAATCATTCGTGGAATTGGATGCGATATCATTGAAATAGCAAGAATTCGAACATCTCTTCAAAAGCATGGAGAGCATTTTTACAACAAACTGTTTACCGAACAAGAGCAAGAATACTGCTTAAATCACGCAGATCCTTCTATTCCATTTGCAGGAAGATTTGCTGCAAAAGAAGCTATTGCAAAAGCATTAGGCACAGGGTTTGGAAGCGCCGTTTCTTGGCTTGATATTGAAATTGTAAAAGACGATGCAGGAAAACCACATGTTGAGCTGTGTCCATCTATAGTCACTTATTTCAACAACCCCACTCTTCACCTTTCCATTAGTCATTGCCACAGCTATGCAACTGCATATGCAATACACACAAGTTAAGGTACTGCAAAAAGGTCGTTAAAACCGACCTGAGGCACCTCCGCCTCCACCTGAGCCACCTCCGAAGCCGCCAAAACCTCCGCCTCCGAAGCCTCCCCTTCCTCCAGTTGGAAAACCGCCCATATTTCCGAAGTAGATTCCTCTTCCTCGTTTTCTAAAGAAAGGACTGCCCCAGAGATAGAAAAAGAACCCAAGGACCACTAAAAGAAAAAAATTCTGGATGAGCTCGGTAACAAAATCTTTTTCGGTTTCAGCATACTTTGCACCAACTCGCTGCAGTATGGAGTCGATTGCACGAGACGTTCCCTCTTCATACTTGCCCTTTCCTAGAAGCGGAGCTAAATCAGAACGAATAATACGTCCACACGCTCCATCTGGGATTTTCCCTTCAAGGCCGTAGCCCACCTCAATGCGAAGCGCTCTTTCTTTCATTGAAATAAGGAGTAACAGACCATCATCCTCAACACTGTTCCCGATCTTCCACGCATCAAAAATGTCTCGAGCCTTTTCTTCAATCGCAGCACCTTGCAGGTCTTTGAGCGTTACCACTGCAATTTCAACACCGTTTACATTCTTCAACTTCTCTTCTAATGCATGAACATACCCTTTTGAATATATGCCTGCAAAATCATTAACATGACCTACAGGCTCAAGAGCCGGAAGTGCTCCAAAGGTAAAAAGAAGTATAAGACTACTCAAACGAAACATGCGGCGCATGGGATGCTCCCTCTGCAGAAGAAATAAAGGATTCCTCTGTAAAACCAAACAGCTGAGCTACTAAATTTCCAGGAAAACGCTTTACTCGCATGTTGTATTCAGCAACAGCTCTATTGTATCGAATTCTCTCAACAGCTACTCGATTTTCTGTCCCTGCAAGCTCATCCATCAGCTGCTGGACTGACTCATTCGCTTTTAATTGAGGATAGTTTTCTACAACGGCAATTAAACGGCTGAGAGCACTGTCAACTTCACCTTGAGCTGCCATTTTTGCAGAAGCTCCTTTTGCCTGCATATAGCCTTGTCTCGCTTTGGCAACTTCTTCAAATATGGACTTCTCGTGTTCCATATACCCTTTTGCAGTACGCACAAGATTAGGAATAAGGTCAAAACGACGTTGAAATTGTGCCTCTACATGTCCCCATTGGCTTTTCACAACCTGATCTTGCGTGACCAGACGATTATACCCAGTGAAAACAAGCGCTCCAATACCCAAAACTGCAGCTAAAATCCAAATACCAACTCTTCTCATAAAGCCTCCCACCTGGTGTATCCTTGAGTAGAAAAGAGAAAGATACCTCATTTTGCTTTAGAAGAAAAGGTGAAATCAGAATGGATCGTCAATTATAAAATAATTTTTATAATGATTCCCATCTGTAGGCACCAGCATCTTTTCCACGATTCCAGCCAGTATCGATATAATGAACGAGGGCATGATTATAGTCTGGATCCTTAGGATGCACCCTCTTCCCAACTTTATTGGCAAGTGTTTGCGGCATCCCCTCAAACGCTTCAACTAAAACCCCAGTTCGAGCAATACCATATAAAATATTTTTGAAAATTGGGTGAACCTTAAGATTCCCTTCAATACCGCTAGAAAAACGTAATACCTCGAATTCAGTGCTTTGCTGAACTAGTCTGCAAGGCATTGATCTATCAATAGTTGGCACTTGAGCAGCCATATTTCCCCCAGAATTAACAAATTTAAAGCAAGTGTAACAATTACAGTAATATTAAAAAATAAACAATTTAATTTTAATAAACTAAAATTAAATGTATAATATTTACTAAAGAGGAGTAAAAATGGCAGCTGATGGCGTATCTGCACGAAATGCAGCATTTCTCGATAGTTTACCAGTTGATGGATCACGAGTCTCAATACGAGGAGAAGAACTCTATATCCCCTCATCTCGCATGGGAAAAGCCTTAAAAAGGCTCATTCGAAACAAACAAGATATTGCAAGAGCAGTACACACTGCATCCCACGAGCTTATGAGCTTAAAAATTGACGAAGCAGGCGGGAATGCACATGTACTGGGCGTACACCTCCAGAGAGTCATTGAAAGCTTGGCACGCCACCACATTCTTACCCCAAGACTTCAACAAGAGCTTGAAGATCGAACAATGCCTTACATGACACCATTTTACTTTCCGGATGTAGGAAGTGACGATCCGATTGATATAGGACACGTAGCAGCCCGAGCAGACCAGCTAAATGCTCTGTACGTCGACAGGTTTGCCCCTGCCAGGTTTCGATCACTCTTTAAACCAATACCTGAGTATCCTGGAGACAGTACAGGTGTCTACATTCTTGAAGACGCAAAAGGAAAATTCGCTGTTTTTAAAGCCCAGGATGAGCTCATTGGTGGAACTGCGTACACAGGTCGAGCACCAGCTCCAGATTCTGACGCAGGATATGACGGTTCTGTGAATGGAATACACCTAAGAGCGCAAGTTTCAAATGAACTCGCAGCATCTTCATTTGCATCAAAGCATTTTACATGCCTGCTCCCATCAGTCCCATTTACGCTCGTGATCCCACAAAACGAAGGCGAAACGCCTGTTTCACGAGACGGCCTATTGCAACCATTACACAAAGAACTTGTATCTTGCCGAGACTTTATTAAACTCATTAAGCCAGAAATCGATGCACGTATAGAAGCGGCTCTGAGCGAAGCACAAGAAAGAATCAGAGAAGCTGCCCGAGCTGAAGGGCGAGAGCCGACAGAAGACGAGCTTGAAGAAGCAGAGCCAGAAGGTGTTGGCTTAGAAGACTTTTTCAACGGACCAAGTATTCAACAGCTCACCCTAACCGATTGCATAATTGGAACAACTGACCGAACAGACTTAGGATTCGTAGTCGATCCAGCAACACGAGAGGTTCGCGCAGGAACAAATGGCATGACATTTCCTGATGGCCTGCTGAGAGTACTTGATGGAAATGACGCATTCTCAGCGACCGTCACCCACTTTGGAAACGTAGATGATACGGGTACCGCCCTCTCATCTGCGGTACAATCTGCTGCCCTAGGCATCAACTTTGATGACGAAGCAGCTGAACTCGTAGCAGCAGGACTCATTACGAAAAGGCAAGCCGCTGAATTTATACTTCGAGGAAAAATCATCCAACACGTTATAGAAACCGTACCGGATGTCTCACTACGAAAAATTGCAGCACTCTTCATGCCTCCAATCGAGCGGTACGATGAAGAACCGGTCATAGCACAAGTTGTCCGAGAAACATACGCTGCAAACGAAGCGACAATAACAGCTCAAGCAACAGAGGATGAAAAACTTACAACACTGATAGAAGCGACAGTAGCGCATATAAAAGCTACTCTTACACCCGCATTTATTCACGCGCTCTCGTAAAAAATCAAAGGGGTCACCCTCAGGTAATCCCTCTTTTTCTCTTACATGGTTCGATCTGTATCAAAGGTAAAAAACTGAAGAAAATTCCACACCCCTAAAGCCACTATCACAGCAAGAGAGAGACTAGCCAGGGTTAAATGGACAGGTCCTCTCTGCGCGATTTTTCCAAAATCACCAGAATTCATATGTACAGCAGACGTGATCGCATACATACCCTCACCAAACATCCATGACAAAGACCCAGCAGTAAGAACTCCTGCCACCTGAGTAGAAATGTACTCCTGGCTAGAAACTGCTCCCGCAATGAGTGCAGAAGAAAAAGCAACATTCGCAAGAGGACCTGCAGCATCGATCACCGTCTGCTTCCAAGAAGCAGTTTCAGGAGGCAGTATCAAATTCACAACACCACCACTCCCATCACATACATGAATTCTGACATCTCTCGCTCCAAAGAGCAACCCGGCGACCGCATGCCCTAGTTCATGAGAAAGGACATGAAACTTAGCCAAAGAAAACAACTGGAAAAGACGATTTTCTACAACAGCTACACAAAAATCGGGCACCATTTTTTCACTTGCTGGGACACCCGAGATTTTTTCACCAAACTCGTACTGTGAAATCCCCACTGAAACAGGCCCTAGCCTAAACTGAGCTATTGAACCGAAAAACAGCCCTGTAAGCACCTCACACGCAGAGGAAGATGGGCCAGTTATACGAGGAAGGTTCCCAGTATCTGGTTCTAGAGTTTTTATTTTTTCTAAAAACCGACTAATACTTGTTTGAAACCGAGAGTGCACACCCACATTTCCAGCAAGCAAGCGCTCACCCCATCTATCTCCTCTATCTAGAACTGCACCATCGTCCTGCCACGCATCTCGAGCGAGTTGTTTATATCGAGTCAGTGCAAACTTAGGTGTTAATGGACAAAAAGGTGTAAAATAATGAATTTCCTCTAAAGAAAGAAGAGCTGTCTTAGCATGAACAGCGTACGGAATTGTTGTTGTTAAACGACCATCAGAACCATGCATCATAAGATGAGTCAGTGAAGCAAAGACATCTCGATACTTTGTATCAAGACACGAAATTTGCACAGCCACCTTAAAAGCATCAATCCTTTCTTGAGTAATAGGTTGCCTTGATGAAGCCACACGATCAACAAGTCTATCATACGTTTCAAGAAAAAACGCATCTTTAATAACAGGAAATACTTTTACCAAGAGAGAACGTACTTTCTCTGGATCAGCCCCAACACCACCAGAATGGATATCAACATAACGCAGCTCATCCTCAGACAACATAAGCACACTTTGCGTAGACTCCTCCAGCCTTCCCTGAATCAAGGTAAGGACAGTATCTAAACTCTCAACCCTCATTTCGCTTCCCCTTCAAATCCAGGTGAAAAGCATACCAATCACACCCTTAAAAAACCACACTCAAAAAACCACACTCAAAAAACTAGTTATTAGTGATTTACGAAACAAACCACAACAAGATTCAACAATTCTACCTACACCCTCTTTATCTCAGTTCTATAACCGCCGTGCGACCAAAACTTAATACATACTATGTATTTCCGCTTTTTTCGTAATCAGCTGAAAGTTAATAATTTAGAAAGTAGTTTTTTTAAAAAAAAATTTATAATTATTTATAAACTTGCATGTGTTATAATATAAACAATTAATTTTAATATTTTTGTAATTATGAGCGTAGAAACATTAGATTTTCAGTTACCTCTTTCAAACTGTCTGAGCAATGAAAAAATGCTGCATGAGTCATTTGTTGCGCTCGTTGAGACAGACAAGGAAGTTGAATTTTTAACAGAAGTTATCAAAGCTACAGTTGTTGAGATAGAAAATGCTAACTATGCAGCATTTGATGCATTAACTACAAGTAGCTGTTGTCATGGCATTTCACATTTCACAAGACATAGTTTGAAAAAAATAAACGATGAAATGTTGCTAAATTCAAAAAAGTTTATATCTGAAATATCTTTAAATAAAACCCTATCAATAGAAAGCAAAAAAAAAGTAATTTTAGAACTTTTGCCAACGAGCATTTTGTCAATGTGCGCTTTTTTTATTCTTCAATATATTGTAGAATTGGACTTAGACAGAGGCAGAAAATCGATACCAAAAAAACTAAAAAAACTTGGAAAAGTTGGTACCAACTTTTGTGAAAAGTTAGTTAGGACACTTCAAATAGCTGTTTCAAATTTAATTGCAAACTGGTACTCAGAGACGGCTTCTCGAATACCGCCATCTGTTAAAGGATGCGGCATTAAAGCAAACATTTGGGCAAAGTACGTTCAAAAAGCTTACCTTAGAAAAAACAGGCGAAATGTTACTTACGCTTCATCGATGTTTTCCATTCAAACATGTCTTTTGGATTTTTCATACCGTGAAGCATATGTTTGTGTTAGTAATACAGTGTTTTTAAATGGAAAAGAGAGCAAAAGAATAAAACACATCCTTCGAGGAGACGGAAGTGGAGGATTTTCAATCACTCCATATGATATCCTCAAAAATTTTAATCCAAGAACACCCATTCCAATTTTTTCTGCAGTCGCTTTTATTCAAAATAATTACGAGTTACCTGAAATTGAACATTTTTTACAGAACAACGTTGAAAACTTTTCTTTCCTTGTCCATTGTGGTGAGGTATATTATCCTCAATTCCCAAAAGTCAGCTGGGATACAAACTTTGACTCTTCAAGTATTACCCCTGAGGAAGACGATTTTGCACTTCTTGAAAAAAATGCACGTCAACTATCAGGACTCAGCTTAAACAACCCTTCGCGCTTTTATTTGAACCACATTTATACAGAGAGTGCTCAAAAGGTTGTCCAGGAGCTCGAATCAGATATAACAGATGTATTTCTGCCTACCCACAAATTTATTCCATTTAAATTGATTGAAAAGCATTTTTCTTCTTTAAATATCTAAGAGACTCTGGTAACACATGTACTAAAAAAAAGTGTTATATGCATTTCCTAAGAGCTCATATTCATCGTACACAAAACTTTTGGGTTTTGGCATCAATACAAGGTGCATCACTTGGTCTCCCTGGAATGCTTGTTGGAGGAGCTGTCGCTGAAAACATTGGGAAAGCAAGTGCTTATTTCGCAATATTCTTAGGCAATATTTTTTTATGGTTGATTGGCCTTTCGATAATAACAATGTCTGAAGAGAAAAAAAATAACTCATTAGATATCGTAAAATCGTTTCTCGGCAAGGTCGGGATGACTCTCGCTGGAATAGCATTAATAGGGGCGTTCATTACATGGTATTCAATGCAGCTCAGTTCAGCTATTTTAGCTTTTGGAGGACTTCTTAATATTGAGCATTTTTGGGGAACTCTTACAGGCTTAAGAGTTGGCGCTCTGCTCGGAATTCTTGTTGCACTCATATCAATATCGGGAATAAAAAGCGTTAGAAATACTTGTGTTTACGTCTTCCCACTTCTATTCATATATGTCGTTACTTTTGGTTTCATGAGTGAAAACTTTAGGTTTTCAGATCAAGCAAATTTCACCTTTTCCTCAAAAAGTATTATTTCTGTAATTAGTGTAATACTTCCAGGAATAGTAAACTTACCTACTTTCTTCAGACACTCAAAGTCTACATATGACTCAGTACTCGGTTTAACACTATTCATACTGTTTACGATGTTTTTTCAGGCATTTAGTGTGTTGATTGGAGTCGGGAATCCGACACTTTTTTTTTCGAAAGTAAGAGATGTTTTCTCTCCAAATATTTCCATTGTTCTATCAATTCTTTTTGTTACACTTTCTTTGATTTGTATTAATTTAGTGAATATATATTTTGCATCAGCTGTTTGGGAAAACTTGGTACGAAAAACAAGCTATGGAAAAGAGTTTGCGATAATTGGCCTGATGGGAACGGCGGCGTACACGTTTATGCAAGTCAGCACGCCCATGCTGTTTCTTCAAACGTTCACTAATGATGTGATTGGGGCTCTCGGAGTTGTGTTAATTGTTGCGTTTGTCATTAAGCTTTTTGTGAAACATCGCCCAAGAAAAATTGAGAAAACTGTAAATGTGCTCTGTTGGATTGTTGGTTCTGCTATTGGTACTACCTATCAAATCATGTTTCCAAACGACCCAAATGGAGCACTCTTAGCGACAATGGGAGCAACTCTCGTGTCCTTTCTCGTTGCTATTTTTATTGAAGAGACAATTTGGTCCGGTAAAATTTTACTCGAGCGGAACTTCGCATGGTTTGAAGAATAAATATACTCCCACTTGTATTCATCCTCTTTCGTCATGTGAATAAGAGAACTCCTTGACATTTTCATAAAGGTTTTGTTAAGAAACTTGCATGAAAATGCTTTTGTCTCTTCTCTTTCTTTTTTCATCACTCATTGGAATGGATATCTCCACTGTTGGTGCTGTTTTTGATGGCGAGCCGGATGCGACTGTTGCTGGATGCGTTAATGTGCAAGGAGGTGAATTTTTTACAGTTTCCTCTGACATTCATGTTGAGGCAATTGAACCGATCACCATTAAGCGTGTCTATGTCAGTTCCGGACACGTCGATGCACAAAACATCTGGACAATTCTGCCAGAGCGACTTTTATATGAAGAAAATAATACATTCTATGTCAATGAGCCTGGGGGTGGCGTTGTCCCTCTACACGCGCTGAATGGACAAGAATACGTGGTCGACATCTCAAAGTTATCCAACTCAGTTACCAACACTGCTCACGGAGAAATAGGCGCTCATACAAACATTAAAAACTATAAAGGATATCGCTTCTCTGAATCTCATATGGAGATAACAGCCCCAGACGGCACTATCAGAAATTATCGAATTGCACTGCTCAATAAGGAGACCACACAAAAGAAAAAGAAGACTACTGTCCGAACTGCGAGCGTATTTGTTCTTGTAGAAACAATCTTGCCAAATGGAAACCACATTCTGTACGAGTATGCTCGTGGAGTTGTAGGAGGAAGTTCCCAAGGAAGCGCTCTCAAAAAAGAGCTTCTCCCGTTAAAAATCACTACCACGAATCCATCGAAAACCATCACCTATGCCTCGCTCTCTTTTGCTTGGAATGGAGATTCACTCACGTTTCAGACAAGCACTGGCCAAAAAGGCACATACCATGGATCGCTTCGACATATCACAAAAAAAGAAAACGGGTACAAGAAAGACATTTACTTTAGCGCATTTGATGCGTTTAGTGGAACACATGGACAAGAAGAGCAACTTGTCTACCTTCCACACACTCCAACACAGTTATTTTTACTCGAGCAAAGGCGCCACAACCTTGGAAGAGGACTAAATGCCTCTTACTATGCGCCAGATACCTGGCATACAAATTTTGATGGTGGGCAGATAAAAACAGAAAAGGAAGACCCTCGCAATTACCGTGTACGAGAGCTCTATGAAATGTGCGGTCCACACGGTGAAATGGAACCTACCCATCTTTTTAACTATTTTCTTCCTGGACATACTTCCCATTCCCCAGTCACTCATGTCACCTTCTCTGACAAATCTCATGCTGAATATACCTTTGCGCCACAGCGTGGCTACCTAACAAAACATGAGATCTTTGATCAGAAAAATCACTTACTGAGAACAATTGAATATGGGTGGAATCATGCGCAACAAGGCAACCTTCTTTACAAAAAATTCTCAGGCAAAGCAGGCAAAATTCGCTCTCTTCATTACACATATGCACGAAACAATACCACAAGCGTAAAACAAGAAACACTCAAAGGTAATCTCACTGGACGTTCCTCAAATGAAGCCTATGTAAAAAAGTATACTACTTCACCCGATCGATTTCATATGCCTCTTGTTAAAAAAGAAGCAAATGGTCTCACTAAAGACTTTACGTATCATTCAGGAACGAATCTACCCAAGAGTATTTGCACATATAACGGCAACACTCTCCTCAAGCGTGAAACTCGGGAATACGACAAAAATAACCTCCTCTTCAAACATACCATCGAAGACGGGAAAGGCCTCTCTTTTTCAACAATCTACCAGCGGAGAGAGGAATCACCGGCAATTGGGTTTCCACAAGAAGAGTACTCTTTTTCCGGTAGTCAATTCACCGGAAAAACTTCCTACACATACGATACACAATGCCGCGTTACAGAAAAATCCGTCTATGACAGCGCCGAAAAACTCCTCTTTACCCTTAACTATGAATACGATCGATTTGGAAATTGTATTAAAGAAACAGACCCTCTTGGACGGGTAACAAATCGGACGTATAATGCATTTGGACAGCTCCTCTATGAACAAAAAGGAAATGAGCCGTATTCCACGACCTATACGTATGACAAAATGGGGCGCCACACCCAACAAATACGAACATCACTAGACGGCTCTACAAAAACCAGTTCAAAAAGATACAACAAACGATCACACCTCATTTCGTCAACCGATGAACTCGGTAACAAGACAACCTATCAACCAGATCCGTTAGGAAGACCCCTCGTCCAAGTACTCCCAGGCGAGAGAGAATATACTTACAAATACGATTTCTTTGATCAACCTATCTCTTCAAAAGATCCTGTCGGGAGAGAGTCCAGTACTACCTACACTGCTCGTGGAGATGCGTGCAAATACACCTCCTATACCAGCGAAAAAGGATGCACAATATACCATCTCGATGGTCGAATTAAAGAAATACACACACCAAAATACATAAAAAAGTATTCCTATGATCTATATCACAACATCTCCTCGATTACTCATGTAGATAAACAAGGCCAGCACCTTTTTACGGAATTCATCAAAAAATATAACGCCTTTTATCTCCTTGAAGAAACCACTTCATCAGGGCAAACCCTAACGTATTCTTACGATCAGAAAGGGCGCCTTGCATGTAAACAAATTGCAACAGCCTCAATCCACTACACCTATGACGATCTCGACAACCTCATCCATGAAACACACTCTTTAGGAAATCACCCACAATATAGCATTTCATATACCTACGACCTTGCAGGAAGACTTCTTTCAAAAAGAAAGCTGGGTGAGACAAACAATCTCCTCTCGTCCACATGCTATGAATACGACCAATATGATAACATCATTGCAAAGCACACCCAAAAAACCTCTGAGTACTTTACGTACGACGGATGGAATAGACTCGCTTCTCATACAGATGCAGAAGGGAATACCACCACCTACGCTTATACTGACGGCTTTACATACAACAAGCTGTCCTGTTCACAAAAAACAACAATCTCCCCAAGAGGTGTCCGAAAAATTGAAATATTCGATCCAGACGATCACCTCCTTGCACTTGTACTAAAAGACCCTCATGGAACAACCATCCGCTCAGAAAAGCACACGTACAACAAAATCGGCCTCCCCATTAAAACTGTCTATGCATCACCTGAAAACACTATTACTCTTCATAAAGAATACGATGCAAACGGAAACCTCATTTCTCTCACAGAAGAAACGAACGGGATAACAAAAACGACAAGGTATCGATACAACAAATACAACGAGCGCATCGAAACCATCAAGCCCAGTGGAACATCAATCTACTACACCTATGATGCCAAGGGGAGAAAAATCACGCTCAAATCCTCAGACAATACTGTAAATGAAACAAGAACCTATGACCAGTATGACAATCTTATCGCCTTTACTTCTCATGGGAAATCAATTGCACGAACATACGATAAAAATGGAAACCTCCTTTCTGAAACTCTCCCCAATGGCTTCCAAATATCGTCCACATACAACGATGCTGACCAAAGAACAACACTCGAAACACCACACGGCCAAACTACCTACACCTTCAAAGACGCTCGCCTCCATGCTCTCACCAATCAAAAAACCCATACCTACACGTATGACCAAGAAGAAAATGTCTCTTCAGAGCAAAATATTTACGGGCATTCCTACCAACACTCCTATGACCACCTTGGGAGAAAAACCAATACCCACACCCCTCTCTTCACCGAAACAGCCGCTTATGATTCTGAAGGCAACATCACCAGTTATTCATTCAATAATGACGCACACACCTACACATACGGCTATCAGAATCAACTCCTTACAGACAACAACACGTCCTACGCATACGATGCACACTACAAACCCCTCTCAATACAAAATACGCCACTCTCCTACAACTCTGACAACACCCTGAACACCTACGCATCAACTATCTTCACCTACGATGTAGATAAACGTCGAACAGCTACACAGAACACCACCTACCACTACGACGCCCTCGATCGCCTCATTGAAATCCAAACACCCAGCACAAAAATCACCTTCACCTATGACACATTAAACAGGCTCCTCGCACAAACCAGCCACAATACAACAACCCACTTTCTCTACGACGATCTCATAGAAATCGGCGACGAGCACACCCTTCGTATCATCGGCCCCACCGGCACAACCCACCTCCTCATACAAGACACCCTCTACGCGCCCTACACAGACCTCGTTGGCAACATTCGTACTCTCTCAACAACAACCCTCATTGAACAATACCCATACTCACTCTTTGGAGAAAACACACCTTCATCCCACCTCTCACCCTACCTCTATCAAACAAAGCGCCCCATAACCAACCTCTATCACTTTGGCTCCCGCGTCTACGATCCACAAACACTCCAATGGCTCGTTCCCGACCCTATCCTCTACGAGGACGCCCCCTTCCTCTACCAATTCCTAAAAAACAACCCCTTCACCTACTCAGACGAATTCGGCCTCTCAGTTTCTCCCTCAAGCACTGCTATGTGGAACTCCTGGCAACAAGACACAGTTCCTCGTTACGAGTTTCTGACAAACGATACCCTTGCAGCATTCCACGGAATTACAACAAACATCATCGATACAGGTAATTTCATAGCCAACGCAGCTACCCTCGATTTTAGCTTTCAAGGAAAGCCTTTGCAACCTATACAAGACACAATCAACACAGGATTTTCCCATCTTCTTTCGAAAAATGGATCTGAACGCTTCGACAATGTAAGTAATGCATGGAACACCACCACCTCTCTTTCAACATTGGCTCTTGGAAGCTCCGGAGTTGTAAAAGGTGTACTAAGATTTGGAAGCTTAGCTAAAGCTCCATTAAAAGTTTTCAAAATTTTTCCCACAAAAACACAAACATCCATTACACCCAAAAACTTCTTCAAACAAAAAACGTATTCAGAGATGGAAATACTTTTGCGCAACAAATTTGGAGCACCTAAACCAGGAGCTCCAGGGGGTAAGTCATTTTATAATCCTAGTACTAAGCGTACTTTTCATTTGCATCTTCAAAAGGGCCATTTCGATGGGAAACCACATATTGACATTCGACGCAGAGGGCGTTATCCTGAAAGAAAATTTTTACTGAAAGAGTACGAAAATACATATGGAAGATGATTTAGAAAAGCTAGAATTTTATAAAACTGCAACGTTTTCGATTTACAGAAATATCATATTTTCTAGTATTGTTTTATCTTCAGAAGATGAAATAAATGAACTAAGAACTGGCAGAAAAAAAAAGGAAATTGAAACATATTTAAACCACTTTCATCTTTCAGCAATAAGTCTCAATTTAGATAGACAAAGAGAGTATGCATTTATTCTATCCCAAACATGGAGAGCATCTCTGAACAAGAATTTCCCCGACAAAAACATTGCCATCGAAACGAAAGAATATCCGCAAGAAATCATCATGTTTGTTTTTGAGGAATAAGACAACTATCCATCAGATCCGGTCTCTAGCCACCTCTAAAAACATCCTTCACCTACTCAGATGAATTCGGCTCATTCGTTATCTCCGTCACTCCTGGCACCTACAATACAGACACCACTTTTGCACAAAAAAGCCTTGATTTCATGC
>JAUIEV010000009.1 GCA_030429605.1 Chlamydiia bacterium
TGAGTACGCAAAACCATAATCCAATGGAAAGAATTCGTAGTACTTGTCACTTCGTCGAACTTTTTGCTCTCTGGCAAAAATCAACGTTTGCTCAAAAAGCACTTCGTCGCACTCAGTACACGTGCATTTTTTTCGGATAATTCTGTTCGTGCCTGAAGGTGCTTTTTCAGAAATGGGGAGTGTAGAGTAGGGGGGAACCGTTTTCCCTTCAAATGAAATCGGGTGATTGCTTTGATTGACAACAATGTATTCAATACACCCCTTTTCAACGTAGTAGTTTTTTGGTTTTACAAACGCTTTAGTTATTTTTTCTACAATGAGCTTTTTTTTTAAGAGCACTCCTTTTCCATCATAAAAAAAAGAAAAATCGATGACATGCTCACCATGCAAGATATGTTGATCGACTCGAAAGAAAAAAGATATTACTTCTTGAGAGTTCGGCGGCAAGGAAAAAAGTGTATCACTCGTTAACCGTTCAATACCACGAGGTGATATGACTGATACTGAAACAGAACGGTTTTTGTCTGAGGTATTTTGTGCGAGAATGTCAACTCGAAGAATCGTGCCAGCTTGTATCGAAGACGTATCACCATCCACAAAGCTAAATGGCTCAGCTCGTATGAAGCTGGTAAAGAGAAGAAACGCGAGAAGTACAACGCTTCGCATACTTTCCTTTACTTCTTACTTGGTATCAGTGAAATCTCTTGCTGATAGAAAGCGTGTGTTGGGGCATCAATCATGAGCACCATTTTTTTTGGATTCTCTTTTTCCGGTAGAGAAATAACGAGTTCTCGTTGTTCACCCGGAAAAATTCTGAGTGGCTTTTTCACTTCATTTCCAACAGGAGCAGCGTCAGAAAAAAACTGCGCTTGATAGTGTGAAAACAGCATAGTTTTTGAATGGTTTTGAAGAACCACTTTCACAGAGTTACCATCAAGTGCTTTTACCTCACCTTGTAAACTTCCTTGAGGAACGCGTCCTTTATTCATATAAAGGGCTATGAGGTATTGCTTTTGAATTTTAAGTGAGCACCCATGTCTTCCTTTTGTTGTCGTCATTGGCTGCGGAGATTCCTGAATGATTACAGATGCAGGAATAAAGCATGGAGGCTGCATCGTTGGAGGTATTCTGGCTATCAAACGAACAGTTTTTTGCTCTTTGGGTAATATGCCGATTTTTTTTGGGGAACCCTTTAGTTGTAGATGGGGGTATTCTTCGATAAGGTTGTAGCGTATTTGACCATTTTTGGTGATTTCGTGTGTCCCAATGTGGATTTCACATTCTTCAATTGACGTGCTTGGATTATAAAGAATAACCGTAACTTCTTTTTCATATTCATTCTCGTCAAAGTGAATGTTTTGTGTAAGTGGGGAATGCACACTTATTGCGTTCAGTGTAGTTGTATAGATAAAACTTGTACAAAGTGCTAAAAAAAATTGTTTCATTCTTATTTTTTTGGCAACCAGCTATGTTGAATAAAGTGCACAGTGTAGGAATTTGGAAGAATTTTTTCTAGCTGAAAAGTGGTAGGGGAAATTTTAGAGAGGATACTTGGATGTGGAAAGAATATTCCTAAAGGGTATACACATGCTTTTTTTCTAAAAAGTGGATTTCTAAAGTGTTGAAACGTTTTTGCTGTGAACATGAGCGGCCCGGTTTCATGCAGAATAGAATTATATTCATTTTTCACTCTATCAACCTGGATGCCTTTAAGCATTTTTTTCAGCAGTGGGTGGTTTGGCTCCGAACCAATGATAGCATTGCATATTGACCCGGGACGTTCAAGCCCGCAAAAGAAATCATTGGCATACACAAAAGGATCAAGTTTTTTCAGCGCTAGGATGTCGACATCAAGGTACACGCCGCCATATACACGAAGAATTTCCAGCCGCAAAATATCCGACTTTGCACCGTAGTTCTCAACAGCATCAACCATCGCTAATACATGGGGATCAAGCGTTTTCATAAGAGGGTGGTTTTCATGCCAAAGAATATGCTTCCAGTCACTATGGAGAGTTTTCGTTTTTTCCATACAAATTTGGCATTTTTTGGGTATTGGATGAGGTCCGAGCCATATGTGATGGAGAATTTTTGGCATTTTGAGTGTTTGGTTCGCCTCTATATTTTTTTCAAAATGGTTTCGTGTAAGTAGTGACTGAAAAACGCTTCGAAAGCGAGGGGCTACATTTTCTGTTGTTTTATTTTGAGCAAAAATAGAAAGGTGAATGAAAACGCTACTCAGTAGGAGTAGAAGTATTTTTTTGTGCATGTTTTAACTGATTTTTTGGAATCCAACTATGTTGAAGAAAGTGAATCGTATACGTATGAGGAAGACGTTTCTCAAGCTCTGGCGTTGTTGGAGTTATATGATTGAGTAGTTTAGGGGTTGGGAAAAACACATGCTGCGGGTAAATGCATGCGAACTTCCGCTTTAATGGGTTCAGAAAGTGTTGAAAGATCATCGATGTGATCTTTTCAGGGCCAGTCCCTTGTAGAATAGACCGAAATGTGTTTTTTACTTGTGTCGTGTCAATTGAATCGAGGATTTCTTTAAGCAACGGATGCCCTTTTCGAGCACCCAAAACTGCATTAGAAATAGAAGTGCTTCTTTGAAGGCCACAAAAAAAATCGTTCGCATGCACAAATGGATCGAGCGGTCGAATTGGTAAAATATCGACATCAAGATAGACCCCTCCATAGACACGGAGGATTTCAAGTCGTAGTATATCTGATTTTGCACCATAGTTTTCAACTGCATCCATTTTTTCGAGAACAGTTGGATCGAGTGTTTCTAAAAGCGGGTGCGAATCTGTCCATAGGATATACTCCCAGTCGCTGTGCATTGAAATGGCACCGTTCATACAATCAATACATCGTTGCGGAATTTGATGTGGCCCAAGCCAAATGTGATGAAGCACTTTTTTTGTTCGAGGAGGTGACTGGGCATGAGAAGTTTGTAGAGAAAAATGGTTCTTAGACAGTCGTTCATAGACAGACTTAAACCGGTTTGCAACGATATGTTTATCAGAGTATTGTTCTGCCATAAAGTTCGAGGAGAAAACAAGAAATGACAGAAGGAGTAAAAGTGAATGTTTCATGGACCTAAAACCGTTAGAGTAACCGTTCCACTATACTCGCCAACTGGTTCAGGTATAGGTGAGCTATACACAAAGCGCATTGAATATACTGTATTTTCGTTGATGTTAAATACAAGGGGAGCCGGTCCCTGTCTCGAACCATTGAGCCAGAGATCTGCAATTCCTACAACAGGTGAAGTGATTTCAATATAGAGCTGGTCGACGTTACTTGCAAAGCCACCAGTTGTCATTGCAACTTCAAGGAGTACATTAGATGATCCTGTTACATCAACGAATATCTCTCCTGTCACCTCACCAAAAGGAGGTGAGCCAGTTGTGATAATGTCATACTGGGCCCTGTCAAATGTAACAGAAAGAGCTGAGGCAAAGTGTGAAAAAAGAAAAACTGTCCAGAAAAAAAAAGCAGTACGTTTCATACGAAAGGAACATACTGCGAGAAAAATTTATCTTCAATATTTTTTATGGAGCATCACCCAGAAGGAGAGTAAATGATCCTGTCCGTATCCCTGGAATGACCGCTGTAAAATCAGCTTGATACAAAACAGTAAACGTCACAATACCCGAACCGGTGCCCCCTGGAATTTCGTAAACAAGGACTGGATCAACTTCAGGGGTTCCGTCCGTTACAACTTGAGCATTCTGAATACCTCCAAGTGTTGACACGAACACGTTGTCAGCACTTCCAAACGTGCCATCAACGAGCGCTCCAATGACTTGATCTGCTAGGTTTGTATCAAATGAAAATGTTGCAGTAAGTTCCCCTTCAAGATTTGAACCAACAATTTCTGTAGCAACAATGTCGATACTTGGAACGTTAATTACAACTGTTGAGACTGAAGGAACTTCAATCTGCAATGGTACAGAGTCAGACCCATCATCATAATATTCACAGAATGCACTAGTAGAAAAAACCAAAGCACACAGTGAAAGTAACACCTTTTTCATAATCCCTCACTAAGAGTCATAGTATTTTCTTTCGTATTACATATCGCTAGATTAATGGTCAAAAAAAAATTACCACATTTGGCTTACGGTAAATCTTCAATGACAACACTGAGTATGCCAGTTCGTATGCCTGGTTCAACACTCTGTGCTTCAGCTGAAAAAATAAGCTCAATACCAATAGTGTCGATGAGAGAAGTCGGTCCTGAAATAAAATAGATCATTTGGGGGGCACCGATGGGTATGCCGTTTGCTACAAGAGCTATTGGTCCAACACCTCCAGGTCCACCACACTGAATAAAAAGCGATGTATTTGCCCCCCACGTTTCATCAGGTGCAACCCCGGATGTTATGGTGACTTCTGCTTGAATTTGTTTTTCAGAAGTAGTCAGCGAGTAAAAAATAAACCCATTTGCAAACCCCTCGAGTACGTTATCGGTTAATTCATTTGCCAGAATAGAGTACTCAGGCTCTTGGAAAGAGATAATTGATTCATCAGGTATAGAAAGAAAAACCTGTGCATTGTCGGAACAGATCGCAAGACGTGCTACAAAGAGAAAAAGAGTGATGTATCGCATAGTCTAACTTTTTTTGATTTTAATTCTGCACCTGTAGCATTTTGGTCTCAAGCTTTTTGTTTTCAATAATAGTCACATGGAGGTCACGTGTGTACACGCGCATAATTCTTCTTCTTACCTGTCTTTTTCAATCGTATAATTTTTCAGTTGAAGCTGAGAAAGCGTTGATTACAGGAATCCCATTTTCAGGCGTTGAATACGTAGCAGAAGTGCTCTCGAGTAAAACACGCCGACCTGCCACCCCAATTGCTCAGACTCCGGTGTCCAAACTCCGTTCACACCATTTGTATGAATTTCCGCATCAATGGTCTTTACGACATATAGTGTATCAAAAAAGAAAAGTAGATAACCACACAGTAAAACATAAAAAATTTCTTGTTACGCGGAATCTTCGTGATGTGCTTGTCTCTGCGTTTCTCGCAGTCGAAAAAAATCCAAAATTTTTGCGCACCCTTTTTGACTCAAGAGCAAGATATAGGCCAACAAAAGAAGAATGGGACATGCTGCTCGATGAAGAAAAAATAGAGCTTATTCTTTCTTTTTCCACCTTTCGGATAGATATACGAGCACTTTTACATAAATATGACCGGTATGCAGAAGGAGCAATGATTGTGAAGTATGAGGATTTAATTTCTTCTTCAGCAGATGACCACTCTCTCTTGATTGAGCCCTTTTGTGAAATCTTTTCGAGGCTCTCAACAACCGTTCCAAACAACTACGTCTCCTTTTTAGAGGAAGCATTTCAGAAGACGGTCTATAGTAAAATTGACGGTGTTTCTTCAACAAGAGAGACGCTTTTCACAGAAGAAGTAGAAGAGTATTTCAAAGAACATCAATGGTATGCTCTAAATAAAATGTTGGGGTATGAGTCATGATACAACGTCTTATTCTTTTCTTTATTTCCTGCAGTCTGTGTGGTTTTGGTTATCAACAGTCTCTTGCACGAGTATATACCGTACCAAAATCTGGAACCTACTACCTTATGGAACTGCTCAAAACATTAACGCACACTCCCTATGTTATGGTGAAGTATTCGAATAAGAGGCAATTGATGACCCACCATCTTTTTGAGCACTTTCATCATGACCAAAGAGGCCATAATGGATTTTCTTCAAGCTACATTCGCAGGTTTAGTCCTGGAAGAAAAGATGTGTTTTTAGTTCGGAACCTACGAGATGTTCTGCTCTCTGAAATTAGAATGTGCGACAGGAAGCCTGAGCGAATTCACTGGCACTTTGATCACAAGTCAGAAAAAGTTCCATCCAAAAAAGAGTGGACTTCATTGACGCTGGTGCAAAAAGTAGCATATGTTTTGAGGTACTCTGCACTAAAAGATGACCTGGTTATTTTAAAACACCGCATTGAACAGGACGAGACATCATTTCTTGTTCGATATGAAGATATAATTGGGACAAGGGGTGGTGGAGATGATACACTTGCAATAGGTGTGCTCAATGACCTTATGCAGTATTTAGGCTTTCGAACAGACCTCGACTATGAAGGTGCGCTCAAAAAAGTGTACGGGGATAAAACACCTTTTAGGTCTTTCTCACAAGGAAAAGTAAATACGTGGCAAAATGACTTCACTCCTGAGATAGAGTCTCTTTTTGAACTGGCTGGCTGGAAATCAATGAATAGGTACTTAGGCTACGAGTAAAATCAGCTTTTCAGTCTTTCTCAAAGAGGTGGGAATATGCACATGGAACGTGAAATGTTTTTTTCCGTTTTTTATCTTTGACAATGAACGATTTTCCGAACCTATACACAGACGTTTCATCTGTGTAATAAAAAGTGTCTTTGTTGACAACTTCATATTCATAACTTCGAAATCGGGTTGCAAAACGTGAAAAAATTGACATTGCCGGAGCAATAAGTGATTTACATTTTGTGAGTGAAAACATGTCGAGCATCTCGAGCGGTACATCCACAGTGTTATACGAGATATGCTCTATGGTAAAATGGTCTGGTGCATGCCTTTGCAAGTATTCCACAACCTGTTTGGGATTTTGTGCATCAGTAAAAACATAGACGATTGCAGGTATAGTAATAACGTTTCCCAAATATTCAAGCGCGGAAATATAAAAAGAAAGGGGAGGGAAACGGTCGTTATACTGCAAGTCCTGCCCATTGAAGCGAAGCTTTTTTGCTTCATGAACTGATATTCTTCGCAATAAGGGGATTATTTCAGGAGATGCATCGTTTATACATGAAAGCGTATCTCTGCATGATCCTGCACGGAAGTGGAGCGCTATTGGGTAGTGATTGGGCTTTGGCTCAAGCAGTGCATAGGCTATTTTATTTGTAAATGTTTCCCACAATTTCTTTCTTAAAGCACGCCGCCCAAGCCGATTGGTAGCGATTGTATTTTGGGTAGCACTTGTTGTAATAAAGAGCCTGTCTATATCATTTTGGGGCCGGTGCAAAATAGATCGTATATACACAGGCTGCATGGTTTTAAGGTGGGCTTCTGTAAGTGGGGCATGATCCCAATTAGAAAAGTCAAGGTATTCGATAAAATCAACATGGTTAAGCAGCAGTGGGAGTTTGTGGATGTCAGCGTACGTCAATGCACGAAGTAAAAAGGCATATTGAGTCCCTATTCTATCTCGACGAACTTGGGCTTTTCCGAGAGTGAGTCCTTTCCCAAATGGCGAGCCAAAGTCCCAGGTGACGTAGTCTTGTGAGAAGAGAGAGGAGGAAAGGATAAGAAGATAAAGAAAGTGTTTCATTGTTCTTTTGGGTTAAAAAGCTTGATCAAATCTATACGCTCTTATATTTTTTTTTTGCAAATGGCAATATCATTTCTACGCAGCTTTTTCTTTTTTTTGGTCACTGCAGTAACGCTTCCGCTGTGGTCTGTACTTGACTCACATTTGCCAGAGCGAGATTTTTCTCCAGAGAGGTGTGGTCTTCGCAGTGTTCCTTATATTGCCTGCATAAATCTTGCGCATCGGAGAGAGAAAAAAACGAGAATAGATTCACTTTTTACTCAGCATGGTGTTCATGTTTCTTTTTTCCCAGCGGTCCATGGAGCGACTGAAGTACATCATAGTTTTTTTACAGCGACATCGTGTTTTTTGAAAAAAAATCATCTAACGAAAGGGGAAATTGGCTGCATTTTGTCTCACTACTGGCTGATCAAATATGCATATGAAAATACCTTGGAAGCGATATGGATTATTGAGGATGATGTCGATGTTGTGAAGGACCCATATTGTATCGATGAGCTTGTTGAAGAGTTAAATGAGCTACATCCTGAATGGGATATGTTGCACACCAATAAACTCTTTTATAGAAATAGTAATACTGATTCTCAGAAAATTCGAGGAAAAGAGGTAAACAACTTTTCTGACTCGATTTTCTTGCTCCACGGGAAAGCCAGTAAAAGACGTTTTCCTAAAGTGTATCCTCAGGTGTATTATAAACGATCTCTTCCATGCTCAAATACATTGAAAAAAATTACCGGCCGGGGAGGGCTACAATCATACATTTTATCAAAAAAAGGAATAGAAAAACTCTATAGGTATTATCGATCCCTAAAGTGGCTTTTTCCAATTGATATAGAAGTGAATTTTGCACCAAACCTCCAACTTTATAGCCCAACGTTTGATATTGTCACTCAATGGTTTTCTGCAACCATTTCAGATACAAAAGGGATACGCTAAATGTTTCGATTCAGTCTGTGTGTTTTGTGTCTTACAAGCTCATTGATGCATGCAGTCATGATTATGCGATATATTCGACCAACTATAGACCACCCTGTTGAGTCAACTATTGAAGGGATCGATCACATTGTCACAATTAACTTAAAGCGTCGCCCTGAAAAAATGGAGCGAATCCATGCTCTCTTTAACCAGTATGGAATTCCCGTTACTCGATACGATGCGATTGAAGGGTTAGCTGAATGGGATCAAGGCTTGAGAGACTTAAGTTTAGGTTTAAAAAGTCCACACAAGCTTAGCGCAGGGGAGCTTGGATGTTTTTTTTCCCATCTCTCAGTGTGGCAGTGGGGTATTCTACAAGAATGTGATGTACTTTGGGTACTCGAAGATGATGTGAATATCGTTAAAGATCCACACTGTATGAGTCGTGTCATTGACGAGTTAAACACGCATGACCCTGACTGGGATGTACTCTTTACTGATGTCTCATTCCGTAATAATTCTCACAAACTTCCTCCTGAAAAAAGGGGACGATACGAAGAACCAATAGGGCGCTGGGTCAAAAAACTTTCTGGCATGCTTTCCAGAAGGCGTTATCCAAAACTTTTGCCGTATTATATGTACGATGCATCTTATGATGTATCAGACTCTCTGAAACGAATTTATGGGCGGTTGGGATTACATTCGCTTATCATATCTAAAAGAGGGTTGAAAAAGCTCATGTATCATTTTAGAAAAGTAAAAATCTTGCTTCCTATTGATTGGGAGATTAACTTTACTCCAGACCTTAGAATGTATGCAGTCAAAGAAGACTGTGTAACCCAATGGTTTGAAACAACTATATCAGATGCAAGTGGAGGATAATGGAAGGGGTCGTTCTTATAAACCTTGGCACACCCAAGGCGCCAAACGTTCGAAGTGTGAGAAAGTATCTCCATGAGTTTTTAACAGACTACAGAGTGATTCGTGCTCCTTGGATCAAAAGGCAGCTCTTAGTTCGGGGTATTATTGTACCAAATAGAGTTCGTGAAAGCACAATGACATATCAAAAGGTGTGGGCTGAAGAAGGGTCACCACTTCTCGTGTATGGGAAAAGAATCAAAGAAGACCTGCAGCAATCACTTGGAGGTGAATATGTTGTCTCTCTTGGAATGCGCTATCAAGAGCCATCTATTCAGCATGCCTTAGATGCAGTCAAGCATTGTAAAAAAATAACAGTCATACCCTTATTCCCGCAGTATGCATCAGCAACGACTGGATCCGTTCAAGAAGAGGTCATGCGTATTCTCTCTCGTTGGGAGTGTATTCCTGAAATGCACTTCATCAATGAATTTGCAACAAACCCCGGATTCATCGAAGCCTTTACCTCACAAATTCCTCATATTGAGTATGACCACGCGCTGATCAGCTTCCATGGCCTTCCAATGAAGCAGCTCCCGTATGCTCAGTGTTCTTTAGGTACGTGCTGCAATCAACTCTCTTCTTCAAATCACATGTGCTATGGAGCACAGTGCTTCGCAACAGCTAAAGCACTCGCCGAAAAAGCAGGATTCAGCTCCTATTCAGTAAGCTTTCAGTCACGTTTGGGGAAAGATCCGTGGATGCAACCCTTTACAAGTGAGGAGGTTGTGGAATTAGCAAAAAAGGGGGTTCGCAAGCTTCTTGTTCTCTGTCCCTCATTTGTTGCTGACTGTTTAGAGACAATTTACGAGATTGGTGAAGAGAATAGAGAAATATTCAAAGAAAATGGTGGCGAAGAGCTTTATCTCTCTCCTTGTCCAAATGACAATCCTCTCTGGGTTGAAGCGCTCATGAGCATGGTCAAGTCTGTGTCGCATGAAAATGTAACCAGCTCATTATAAGTATATTATATTAAATTCTCCTTTTTTTAAAGAAATTATTTGCATATGTAATGCTAAACTGTTACAATGGAGTTAAGGGAAAATGGGGGAATATGTTAGATACAAGTTCAAATACGATAGATTCAGCACAAAAAACACAAATGCAGTCTGTACTAGGGCAGTTACATAGAAACTACTCTTTCGGACATAACTATGCGTTCGTGGTGATTTGTGTCCTTTCACAGATCGGTATGAACCGTACACAGAACAATATTCAGGATAAAGGAGCCCTCCAGAAGCAGATCGCAAAAGGCCAAACGCAGTTTGCGACAATGCAGCAGTTTATGTCTCTTCTTGAAGGAAACACGCAGTGGGATTCGAGCAAGAAGCAAGCATACTGGCCACCAAGTTTCGTAGAGAACCATGGTACACAGATGAAAAACTTTGTGAACGCATTTGGTCAGTTTTTCGACAATACGAGTGGTCCAAACACAGATCCATCGACAACAGCACAAGACCTTACAATTGACTATACGCTGCCTGAAGCAACTGCGCATTACCCAAAAGGGACAAAAATCAGTATCGATCCAGTCAACGGACGTGTTGAATGTGAAAAACCGGGTGCAACGAGCTATTCAGTAGATACAACAGGTGACTTTTCAGGAATTCTTGGAAAAGTAACAACGTATCTTAATGCAGTTCAAACTCAGATTTTTGGATCAGATAAGTACAGTATGTCAGATCTAACAGGAACCGTACCACAGTGTCTTGCGATTGCAATGGCAAACCTCCAGACAACAGTAGACGGTGGACCAAAAAGCTTCTTTATAGACTGTGTATCAGGAAGCGGATCAATCCAAAGTTTTGCAGGAGATGTTGACTCAAACCCACTTATTACAAGTGCATCGTCACTCTACAGTAACTACGCAGGGTGTACAGGGATTAATGGCACGGATATGGCATCAACACTGGATACAGCGTTTCAGAATGAATCGACAGCGAATATGAATACTGTATGGCAGGATATGGCTGGTACAATGGCTGACTGGATGAGCAATAAAATGAACAACCAGTCAAGCTCAACAGGATCAACAGCCCCATCAGGAGCAGAATGGATTGCCTCAAATGGTATTCCAAGCATGCAGGATAACTTTGTGCCAAACCCACAAACTGTTAAAAATGCAATGCAAGGACTCAATGAGACATATTCATACGTTATGAACTATAGCGGTCCATGGGAGCCCGACGCAACTCAAGCGGTAAAAAATCATATTAACTTCTACGGAAAACCGAGGCTCAACGAAGGAAATTGGACTGGCGTACAGCAAGTATGCAGTTGGATTGAAAATGACTTTACAAACTGGTTGTACCTTGGGCCTGGTAAAAATAACCCAGGATATAAAGCAATCGCATCCGTATCAGCTGATATGGGTGATATACTCCAACAAGAGAAAGACTATAAAGCGTCGTTTAAAAATATTGGTGATCCAGGACTGTTTAATGAGACGCAGTCATCGCTTTCACTTGGCGCATCAACGTACCAGTCGCAAACGCAGCAAAACTCAGCGTCTGTACAGCAGGATTCGTCAACGCTGACGTCGTACGACCAGATTGGCCAGTCGATCATCACAGCGATGAACAAAGCTGAGCAGACAATCGCTGGAAACCTTAAATCATCATAATACGCATAAAAAAAGCCTAGAAGTTACCCCCTCTAGGCTTTTTTTAATCTACTCTATATAAGTGAGTTGCATTCTGCATCTCACATAGATCATTGGCTATAAATAACTTATACATTAAATAAAAAACTTTACATAGATATTGTTTTAGTGGTATAATAGTATGTAAGGGAGAGTGCTAAGTATAAATAAAAGCACAAATGGGGGAATATGTTAGATACAAGTTCAAATACGATAGATTCAGCACAAAAAACACAAATGCAGTCTGTACTAGGGCAGTTACATAGAAACTACTCTTTCGGACATAACTATGCGTTCGTGGTGATTTGTGTCCTTTCACAGATCGGTATGAACCGTACACAGAACAATATCCAGGATAAAGGAGCCCTCCAGAAGCAGATCGCAAAAGGCCAAACGCAGTTTGCGACAATGCAGCAGTTTATGTCTCTTCTTGAAGGAAACACGCAGTGGGATTCGAGCAAGAAGCAAGCATACTGGC
>JAUIEV010000003.1 GCA_030429605.1 Chlamydiia bacterium
TTTCATGCGTTACTATCTCATCAGTCGCCCTGCAAAATGCTACATAAAGCTGAGAACAAAATGCTTCATTTGAAGCTTTTTCACGTTCATTTTCGACAGAGGCAAAAGCAGCTTCTTTTACTTCATCGTGGAGCAGTGTCTCTGCATCTGTAGATTTCATAAAGCATGTCATGATTTCAAAGATCGAAAGAGGAGGATCTATAAGAATTAATTTATACAAAAGATAATGTCGCGTTCGTATACTTAATGCCTCTTCATGAGAAATCAAATCTTTTTTTAATAAAGCATGTACTTCTGAATCGACATCAAGTGCTAAAAATTTTTCACGAACCTCACTGCCTAAAACTTCTGCTCCAGCTCCAGATAAAACACAATGTGAAACAATGCGTTCCTTTATGTATTCGTCTCGTGTGACAAAGAACGCAGGAAAAGAAAGGCCGTGATCAATAGCAATAATCTGATCTTCTTTGAAAAGCACATTTTCCCTATGCCCGTCAAGCATCCCTGTCAAAATGTGCCGAAGAGAAACTCCTTGAACACTCTCTGGATCAGCTACTCCAAATGGATTTCGGCCACCACATTCCATACATTTATCTACAAAAGAAGATGCTCCTTGCACAAATGCCTGAAGGGACCCAACTGACGATGATGGTTCTGTTGCTGCTTCTGCAGCAGACATAGCGCGAGGAACATCTTGTGTTTCATAAATGATAGTTGGAGGAACATATCCTAGTTTTTTTGCGAAGAGAGAAGCTGCAACTTCTCTCTTATACCCTGTGCCATGCTTTACTCCAAATGATGAGTCTTCGCTTCCAGGATCGAGCGGGAATTCTACATCATCAGACGGACACCCCGGCATCCCCACCTCACCCCATTGAGGCTTAAATATTCCAAGTACCTTTCTATCCGGGCCATGAACAAAAAAAGATGCGCTCGCTCCCATTCCCGGGTCGGTAGGTTTAAAACCTATTGACTCTTTGACATCGTCAGGAATAAGCGGGTCTTCTAGCATAGCTGTGATGATTTCCATTTTCTCATGAAGAATTTCAGGTGTGCTTGGAGAACCTAATCGCTCATATTCGTGAGTAAATGCTTGCAGATATGCATGTATAATTTCCCCACGAATTTCTGCTGTCATTGTCCCATGGACTTCAAGCTTTTCTATGAGTGTTCGAGCATGCGCTCTCATTACACGAAACTTACCTTTTTCTCCTCCGCTATGGGTGAGGTCTTCCATTTTTTTAGAAAATAAATATTTTGATGTTTCTCCAAGTACCTCAAAGTCGTGATACTCTGGGTCTAAAATCATTGTAGATAAGTACTCAAGACTAAAAAGGCTTTTGCCACTGACAATCCTTCCATCAGTTGTAATACCCAACGGATACGACTCAGTGTCAAGTGACTCAAGGTATAAGGCATTATTTTTCAAAATATCATCTGGAATGGCCACACCCCACCTCCAGTTTTATTTTAAAATTAATAAAATTATTATTAAACAATATAATTATTAATAATTAATTTGTTGATTTTTTTATTCCTGAAAAATGATATAATCCTCCCGTAGGGAATTCCACCTTGGAGAGAAAATGACACAGTTATCAGCCTATCCTGCTCGTTGTATTGACACACTTTTGCTCCACAGATCAGATACCTGGGTTGGATATCTGCAGTCAGCAGTGGCCACAAGAGCTGTGAGCGTCCTCGTTTTTCCAATTACGACTGCTATAGATACGTTGACAAATGGAGCCGTCGCACTTGCTGAGGGTGCAATATCTCTTCTCCCTCTTGGAGCTGAGTCAAGAGCGGCGTGGTCAGAAAGCGCGTACCGATGCGCCGTTTCATCAGTAAGGCATTTTGCAGCACTGCTTGCCTCCCCAACAAGTCTTATCACCCCCGACATACTAACGCACCACTTCATTCCCCTAACAGAAAAGGCAAAAAATGAAATCACACCATATGGTCAACTCTACAAAGCTAAGGGTCTTCTAAAAGAACCACGAACGTTTAAATCCGTTCAGCGAATAGTCAATGCAGCTCGAAGACAAGGGAAACAAGTTGCCATTTCTGGCGCAGGCTTTTCTCAAGGGAAACATATTCTTCCAACTGAAGAAGACCACATCCACATTAACCTGAGACATATTAAACACACGGATGTCCATCCCGCGCGTAAAACGATTTCGGTTGGGGCAGGAGCGACATGGGAAGATGTACAAAAAGCTGCGAACGAACATGGGCTTGCTGTAAAAACAATGCAGGCATCAAATGTTTTTAGTGTTGGAGGATCACTTGGTATCAATTGCCACGGATGGGATATCCAAGCAGGTGCGCTTGGAAATACGGTACGATCTCTGACTATTGTCGATGCGTCAGGAAAACTCAAAGTATTAACAAAAGAAGATGAGCTCTTTCGACTGGTTGTTGGCGGTATCGGTATGTTTGGGGTCATTGTATCAGCCGAATTAGAACTGACCGACAATGTTGAACTTGAACGGACGGGTGAAGCGGTCCGTCCCGTTGACTATCTCTCCTACTTTAGAGACCTTCAAGAAGCAGGTGATGTCGAGATGCACCTCGGCTCCTTATCGCTGACTCCAGGACATCTTTTTGAAGAGGTTGTTGCTGAAAACTATAGAAGAGTAAGTGATGAAGCACATGTCACAAGTGCACCAGCTCACAGTCGTGAAGGAAGCTCTGTAGAAAAAATTGCCCTTCACTACGCACGGAATAGACAATGGATGCGCTCATTTGGATGGTCAGCAAAAAAAGCAGATCTATTGGAACCTAAAACGGCAACGCGAAATGCCCACATGACCTTTCCCATTTGGTCGATGTTCAACCATTCAAAATCAACAAGCGACTGGCTTCAAGAGTATTTTGTTCCCCCGGAACAACTCAATCTATTCATACGAAAGCTTAAAGAGATCCTTGAGGCGAACAACGTCCCGTTGTACAATGCATCCATTAGGTATGTTGCACAAGATGAGTCATCCGAGCTTTCATATGCTCGGGATGGTGAAAAATTTGCAATAGTACTCTGTTTTGGTCAATCTATGGCACCGGATGCCGTTGAAAAAACACAGCGCTGGGTCAGAGAGGTGACTGATTTCTTAGCAACCCACGGAGGAACGTACTATCTCCCCTACCAGCAATTTGCTACAAAAGAGCAGTTTCACGCATGTCATCCAGAATGGGAAATTGCACAATCACTCAAACGTAAATACGATCCGGACAATGTGTTCTACAGTGGTTTTGGAAAAGAGTATGTCGATACATTTAATAAAGCACACAAAACTGCAGGGCTCCTCTTTTCTTTGGATGAAAGTGTCTCTGCTGAAAGACCGACTCCATCTCCACGAACAGTAGAAGCAGGCAGACCTTCTTTTTATCGATCGGTATTCGGAGATAGTGAGAAAAGAGCACACTTTAAAGACTTTTTAGAGAATATTTTTCAACAACTCGATACTGAGCCTTTTTTTAGGCTCATCGATGATATCTTAGAGCATGCGACAACAGATGAAGATATCTATACTGAGTTGCAAGCAAGGATAGGCGAAGCTCAAACAGGAGCTATAGCGACTGCATTTCGTGCTCTTGGAGCTCTCAGAGGTCAAGTTAAAGCAGTTTCAGAGCAATTTGCAGAGAGTGTACCGGAAGACAAAACCTTCGATGGCTACGTCGAACTCGAAACACCCGGACGATTTGTCACTGCGCTGAAAAAAAAGCGATCAATTACCGGAAAAGTCACTGTTGTGAATCACGAGCGCTCCGCAAAAGACTATATCGAGGCTGGCTTTCCTCTCCCATTCCACAAATATGTTGACCTTGATGGATATAAACCACTTGATAGTGAAGCATTGGAAAATAGGAGCGTTGAGCTCGTCACCTGCTTCAAGGGTCTACACCACATACAACCAGAAAACCTTGATGGATTTGTTCAGTCAATTCATAGAATCCTGAAGCCTGGAGGAAGCTTTATCCTCCGAGATCACGACGCAGATACTGATGAAATGTTTGAACTCGTCGATGTCGTGCATAGTATTTTCAATGCTGCAACGGATGAGCCATGGGATGTAGAAAAGGCTGAAGTGCGAAATTTTCATGGCCTATCGTATTGGCAGTCGTTGCTTGAGCGGAACGGATTTCGACTTGTGTCTGATGGAAAAGTTCGTGAAGGAGATCCAACAGCCAATACACTGCTTCGATTTGAAAAAGTAGTAACAGAGCGAGACGAGGCACTCAGCGCAGCACGAGCACATGTTGCGGATGCAGAGGGGTATAGAGGCGACGAAATTGGTATTACGTTCCAAGCTGCAGAGTGGGAAAACGTACATGCCGCTGAGCGGTATGCTGAGGTAATTCGGACTCGTCCTTTTTACGAGTTTCAATTCATGAGTCATTTAGGACAATTTTGGCATGTTTTTCATGAAGCACTGAAAACAGAAGTGGACAGACATGGAATTCTCCCCTTGATGACATCATTCTATACCTACATGATTCTCTTCGTTGGGATAACTATGACGGTGGAGTATTCCGTGAAAGCAGCTATATCCACCCCGCTTCTCTGGGCGTTTGGAGAGTCTGATGGAAGACCACTGCCAATACAAATGCTGATTGAAGATCCAGACGGACGTGCAGCCGAAGTTGATGAGCGGGTGAGAGTACTTGAACGTATTCCTGATTCACCATTTACCAGAATAGAACTCAGACGTTTTGACGAGATGAGAGAATTTGTAGAGCGTGCAGTAGAAGCTGGAATACGTCCGGTTGAGATTGCCGGGGCAAGAGAGGCTCAGCTCAGGCTCCATATTCCATCTGATGATGCAGAGGTTCTTCGAAATATCGATGGGCTCAGAACACTTTTTCAGTGGGATGATGTTGAGAATCCTGAAGAACGATTGGCACAGGTTCGTGTTCAAGTAGAAAACCTACCTGAAATCCTCAGTACATTTGAGGAGCGTGGTGTTCGTTTAGAATTCATTCATGATTTGTAATTGATACGCACAAATTCTTGATAAATATTTGTATCCATGATACCTCACTTGTAGAGGACGTGCGCATGAACGAAAAAACCTTAACAGATAGTGATAAAAAAGCACTCAGCGAGTCGCTTTCACATATTAATGCTCTACTTCATGAACTCAATCATGATGAATTTTGTGTAGACTCACCAGAAGACCCTTTTCTCCTTGGAGCCTGTGAATACACAAAAAAAGGGCGCCTCATTCGAAAAAAATTTGGTGAATACATGGTAATATTCACCTTTTCTGAGTGCCGCAATGAAGACAATGAGATTTTACGTGTTTTCTGCGCTGTCACAAAAGAAGGCGATTTCGTACGACTTTTTCATAATTATATATCTCAGGAACAAGCTGATCTCATTCGAGGTGAGTAATCACCGGCGACGCTGTTTTCTTTGTCGCTTTTCACGAAGAAGCAAAGCACAGACCCATGCAGCTAATACTGCAATTGGGAACAGAGAAAATGCAAACGCATAATTTTCGTGCGAGTAAAATGGAATTCCATTTTTTTGCGATCCATCCCAAAAAAAATCTAGGAGTATCCCAATGACTGACTGTGCAATACTCGCTCCTAAAAAAGAAATCGAGTTTGCAAAAGTAATAGCCGTCCCTTTTGCTTGTCCTCGGTTCATCTCAACAATTGAACGAAAAATAATAAGTGATGCGACAGAAAAAAATCCGAGGAGAAACAAAATAACAAAGGCAATCCACATATTTTTTGGTGGAAAATAAATGATCGTACAAAAAAGCAAAAAAAATGATGCTGGCTGAAAAAATGTAGAGCGGACGCTTTTTCTTCAATGTATCTGCAACATGACCAATGATTGGCCCCCCAACCAACCAGCCAAAGAAAATCATCGAGGCGCCATACCCGGCTATTGTATTTGAAATGCCGTAAGTATCCTCAAGGTATGGAGCACACCAAAGCCCTCCGAACGTCCCTGTTGGAAAATAGAGACAACCGCAAATTACTGCAGCAAACCACATATGCTTGTTTGTCGCTATCTGCTTACAATTTCTCCATAAGTCTGTAAATGTAACCGGAACTTCCTCTTCATGATTTCCAGGTTCGTTTCTTACAACAAAAAAGATGAGTGCTGCTAAGAGAACACCGAATCCCCCTAGCAATATGGAAGTCATCCTCCATCCAACTGCATTGATTACATACGACGTAGGCGCTTGCCCGAGTATTGCTCCGAGTAGTCCAATGGAGTTTCCAATACCCATGATTTTTGAGACAGATTTTCCATGAAACCAGTGATTACAGATGTAGATGAACCCGATAAAAGCAAAAGCTGATCCACCACCGGCAAGGAAACGACCTATCTCTGCAATATACAAAGAATCAGCCATCCCAAAAAAAATAGCACCGATCCCACACAGTGCAGCACCAAGTGTCAAAAGTCTGTGTGCTCCATATTTATCCATAAGCACACCGATAGGTAGTTGCATTGGAGCATATGCATACATATAGGAAGCCGCGAGTATTCCGAATCCTGTTGCATTCAGAGAAAAGCTCTCCATGAGTTGATCTGACATAACGCTTGGCATAACACGTATGACAAACTCATAGAGGTAAAACAGAATAGAAATCGCAAGAATGACCCAGCGAAGGCGTGAAAAAGATCGCTTCATACCTTGTCAATACGCGGTAGCTTGATTATTCCGCAAGAGGAAGGCGAGGTCCTTGACATACACTTTTACTAGTTATACAATGAATTATAATCTACGCTGAGGAGAATCCACATGAAAGTGAGAGAATACACACTTGCCGATGCAAAAATGGTTGCGGCTCTTTTTGCTGATACGATTCGATCAGTGAATGCAAAACACTACTCCGAAAAGCAGCTCAGTGTATGGGCTTCACCCGATAAAGATGCGAACTTTTTTCATAACAAACTTTCGAAAACCCATTCTTTCGTTGCTGAAGATGGAGCTGAAGTTGTTGGATTTGCAGACTTTATGCCCGAGCGTAAGCTCCTTGATTTTTTCTATGTGCATAAAGAGCACATGAGAAAAGGGGTTGGTAAAGCACTTCTGACGCACATAGAGGCCACTGCCAAGGAAAATGGTGTGGCAGAAATCTATACTCATGCAAGCATCACCGCAAAACCGTTCTTTGAAGCAATGGGTTTTATCCCACTTGAAAAGCGTGAGGTTGAAGTACAAGGGATTCGGCTGACAAACTATACTATGCGGAAGTCGCTTTCACATGAAGAGTAAGTCGACTTACTGAAACCAGTTTTTGCTCATCTTCCTTCTTTATTCGAATCGACCATACCTGTGTTGTTTTTCCAATGTGGTACGGCTCAGCGTGAATCTTCAAGAGGTCACCCTTTATAGCAGGCCGGATGTGGTTTGTATTAAGGTCTAATCCAACTGCAATTTCGCCTTTTTCGCAGCAGTAATTTGCAGCAGCGCTCGCTGCTGATTCAGCAAGCGCACAAGAAACGCCACCATTCATAATACCAGCAGGCTGCATGTGTTGATCTGCTACTCTCATTTCTGCCAAAACACTGTTGTCTGTCAGGCTTACAAAGCGCATTCCCAGGAGCTCAGAAAATGAACCTCGTCCCCGGGAATTGAGAGATTCAATAGAGATGTCTTGCTTCCAAATCATAGATCGATCTCTGAGAGTTCATTCCGTGTATCTTTCACTATTGATGTTGCAGTTTTAAGCACTTTAGCAATATCTGCCACATCTGAAGGAACAATCATTGAGTTGTTCGTCTTTGCGAGGTTTCCAAACTGTGTAATATATTCTTCAGCCAGGCGCATTGAGACTGCTTGTTGTCCTCCATCAAGGGCAATTGCAGAAGCTACTTCCCGAATCGCTTGCTGTGACGCCGATGCAAGTCGCTCAATTTCTTGTGCTTTTCCTTCAGCTTCGTTGATTCGCTTTTGCTTTTCACCTTCTGAACGAGCTATAAGCTCTTGCTTCTCACCCTCAGCCTTATTTATGCGCGCTTGCTTTTCCCCTTCAGACTGCGCAATGGTAGCTCTTTTTTCCCTTTCTGCTCGCATCTGCTTTTCCATAGCATCGTAAATACTTTTCGGCGGCTTAATATCCTTTATCTCGTACCGAGTCACTTTTATTCCCCAAGGATCAGATGCTTTATCAGCAGCTTCAACAATGTGCGCATTGATTTGATCTCTCTCTTCAAAGGTTTGATCAAGATCCAGCTTACCGATAATGCTACGCATTGTCGTTTGGGCAATTTGTGTTGTAGCAAAAAGGTAATCATTGATCCCATATGACGCCTTTGCAGGATCCATCACTTTGAGATACAATACCCCGTCAACTTCAACCGGAATATTATCTCGTGTGATACATACCTGAACAGCTGTATCAATCGCTGTCTCTTTGAGTGAATGGCGATATGCCACTCTGTCTAAAAACGGGACGACAACGTGAAACCCAGCTTCCAGAGTCGTATTGTATTTTCCGAGCCGTTCCACAATAAAGACCATTCTTTGGGGGACTATGTGAAAAGAGTGCGTGACAATGATTAAAAGAATCAATGCAGGAAGTAAAAGAAGCAACAAGTATACATATGCCATATGAGTCCTTTCTTAATCAAAGAAAGGCAATAGGGTAGCGTGGCAACAAGAGAAAGTCAATAGGTGTTACCCAATGGGTGGAGGTGGCTGATTCGGATTTCTAAGGACTCGTCGAGCTTTTTTTCGAACTGCTTCTTGCTTATGTGCAAGCATTGTATAGACTGAAACCAGCCTTGATACAAGAAGGGCGACATAGAATTTACCAACAATCCCCTCAAGGATAGCAAGTGTTTGAGAGATATCAGCGCGAGCTGTCATATCTCCATACCCAATAGAAAGAAGGGTAACAAAAGAAAAGTAGAGCATTTCTGATAAATAGCGACTGTGGCTAAAGACCTGTGCATCCACGTACAAAAGGTGAAATGACCCAGGGAAAAGTAATTCTGTTAAATAAAAAAGATAGGCAAAGCCAAACGCAATCAAAAAATACACAACAATGACTCCTCGCAGTGTTTCCGGAGTCACAATCGGATTCATTACTGAGTTTTTAATGATTGAATAGAGCACGATAAAAATATAGACAGCAGTAAACGCTAAATAAAGCATCACCATCGATCGTATTTCATATATGGATGCAATCCAATTAAAAACTAGTGATGGAATACCAGTAAGCGTCGCTAATAATTTTACCGGACGCGTATGGTGTGCATTAAATATCCCCATCAAAACGACAAGTGCAAAGAGCATTTGCCAAATACCGTCGTAGACAACGCCTCTGTCGTATGGCCTAAAAACAAAAAGAAGCACAATAAAAATCAGAAGCTGTGTGAATGTCGAGGTGAAAAAATCAAACAGTGAATTATAGACTTCGCGAAACATAAACACTCCTTTTCTCATTCCTACACGATGTACATCAAACGAACAAGTAAATTTTCTTTCTGTGAAGTGTTACAGTGTCATGACACTCCTTGAAAAGATATTTTATTTTTTTCTTTCCTTCAGTAGTCTTATGAAAAAAAGGACGTACAATGAAATTTTTTCTTTTCGCTGCATCGCCATCAAAAAATTCCCTCAACAGAAAACTCACCTCGATTATGGAGAACGAACTAAAAAAAATGGGACACGAGGTTGATCATGCAAACATGAATGAGTTTGCGCTCCCTCTCTACTGTATAGACCTTCAAAACGAGCAAGGTATCCCAGACACAGTGCACACCTTTGTCTCAAGAATGCATGCAGCTGATAAAGTCATCTTCTCATCTCCAGAGTACAATAGCTCTATTCCTGGTCCATTTAAAAATCTCATCGATTGGGTCTCACGTATTAAACCAATGCCTTGGAAAAACCAAGACATTCTCCTCACCTCCGCAAGCCCATCAATATATGGAGGTGCTCGAGGACTTCTCTCACTTCGAGTCCCTTTAGATGGATGTGGTTCCTTTACCTTTCCACAAACGTATTCATTACCAAAAGCGAATGAGGCATTCGATGAAGATGGGCAGCTTATAGATCCAAAAAGAATGGAGTCGCTCTCTTCACTCCTTGACTCTTTTGCCAAAACACACATTACGAGGGAAGCATGAGTGTCGAAATTCTTTCTAGAATCCAATTTGCCTTTACGCTCACTTTTCACTACATTTATCCCCCTCTCTCTATAGGTATTTCTCTTGCTCTTATCATGATGGAGGGAATGTATTTAAAAACCGGAAAGAAGATCTGGGAAACAATGACGAAGTATTGGCTGCGAATCTTTGCCCTCACCTTTGCACTTGGCGTTGCAACAGGGATTCCTTTGCAATTTAGCCTAGGGACAAATTGGGCACGCTATTCCCGGTTTGTCGGAGATGTATTTGGAAGTGCGTTGAGTGCTGAAGGCTTTTTTGCATTTCTTATTGAAGGTGGCTTTTTGGGCATCCTTCTCTTTGGATGGGACAAAGTAAAGCCATGGATGCATTTTCTTTCAACGATACTCGTTTCTTTTGGTGCACACTTTAGTGCTTTTTGGATTGTTGCAGCAAATTCATGGATGCAATACCCAAGTGCGTACAAAGTCGTAACAGAGCCGGACGGAACAAAAGTAGCCGAAGTGACAAACTGGTTTTCAATGCTTTTTAATCCAATGGCTATTGATCACATTGTGCATGTTCTATTGGGAGCATGGCTAACAGGAGCTTTCCTGATTATCAGTGTCGCAGCGTACTACATGTTAAAAGGGCGTTATCTTGATTTCTCAAAACGTTCAATGAAGATTGGGGTGCTCATTGCTTTTGTTGCAGGTATTTTGCAACTTGTAGCTGCCGATTCACTTGCAAAAGGAGTAGCTAAACACAATCCTACGAAACTTGCTGCGATGGAAGGCCTTTTCAAGACGCAAACATATGCACCAGCATATGCTTTTGGATGGGTCGATGTGGAAAATGAAAAAACATATGGACTCGGCGTTCCTGGCTTACTCTCGTTTCTGATATCGTATTCTCCAAAAACTGAGGTCCAAGGACTCGATGCAACTCCAAGAGAAGAATGGCCTTGGATTCAGGCTGTATTTCAATCGTACCACCTTATGATTCTCACATGGCTCCTCATGATGGGCGCTGCAACTATTGGTCTTTATATGTGGATTCGAGATACGTGGGTGCTTCCTAAGTTTGTCATGTGGTTTTTTGTCTTTTCGGTGTGTCTTCCACAAATAGGGAATATTGCTGGATGGTATTCTGCTTGCATGGGGAGACAGCCGTGGGTTGTCTATAAACTCATGAAAACAAGTGAAGGGTTTTCATCCAATATTACTGTATCAGATGCACTGATCTCCCTTACCATGTTCATCATTTTATACCTTCTTTTCTTTGCACTCTTTCTCATGCTTCTTGATAGAAAAATTAAACAAGGGCAGAACCTTGAAACAAGTGATAAACTCTATAAAAACCCCTTAAAACATTCATGAGCTATGATTTTTTAGCCTACTGGGCCTTCATCATCTATATTCTTTCAGTCATCATGTACGTCTGTCTTGACGGATTTGGATTAGGCCTGGGATGTCTGCATATTTTCGCTCGTACTGACCGGGAACGACGAGTCTTTTTAAATGCTGTTGGGCCTGTGTGGGATGGAAATGCAGTTTGGATCGTGATTGTCACAGGAATTTTACTTGCTGCATTTAGTAAGGTGTTTACTTCGCTGCTTTCTGGATTTTATCTCCCTATGATGGGTCTTATTTTTGGGTTTATGGTTCGCTCAGCAGCAATAGAATTTCGAAGTAAGCGTGATGGGAAACTGTGGCGAAACATTTGGGACTACGTTTTTTTTCTAACATCCGTAGGAATGGCGCTCGATTTTGGCATGATTCTCGGACATACTATTCAAGGTGTCCCCATCGAAAAAAATGGCATGCTTGATCCACATGCGTATCCTTTTTTTACAGCCTATCCTGTTGCAGTTGGTGTGATGACAACGCTCCTTTTTGCACTCCATGGAGCAACATACGTCATGAACAAAGTCGAATCAGAGACCTTGGACCATATGAGAAAACGAGCGCTCTTTCTCTACCCATTCTTTGTGTGTGCTTGGATCATAACAACTGGCATGACTTTATTTGTTCAAAAACACATGCTTTCTGTCTTTGAAACATATCCTGTGTTTTTACTTTTTGCACTTCTTTTCATTGGGGCGATAATTTTGCTTCCACTTTCACTCTATCAGAGAAAACCATCTGCTGCATTTTTTTCTTCTGCAACCCTGTTAACTTCTCTTGTTCTTCTCTATGCAGTTGGAATGCAAGGAGTTTTTGCTCACTCAAGTCTCAATCCACTTTTCTCTTTAACCATAGAAAACAGCGCCAACTCGTACCTCTCATTATTTGTTGTTTTTGTTGTTTCTGTATGTGGTCTTCCTCTTTCATTTTTTTACTTTTCGTACATATATAAAGTTTTCAAAGGGAAAGTAACAATCGACACGTCCAGTTATTGATCTTATCTTGAGCTGTGTGCTATGAAAAAATTTAATGGTGCACAGCAAAAGGACTCCCACATGTCGAAAAAAATCCTTATAGCAGATGATGATCAAGACATTGTCAAAGTACTCTCTTTTCAGTTTCAGAAAAAAGGCTTTGAGGTTATTGCGGCCTATGATGGTGAAGAGTCTGTAGCAAAAGCGTTCAGTGAGCATCCAGATCTCATCATACTCGACTACCACATGCCAAAGCTCAATGGAATTGAAGTGTTTGAGAAAGTCAAAGCCCAAGAAGAGTTTAAAAACACTCCTGTTCTTTTTTTCACTGGACGACTCGACATAGACAATGAAAAAATCAGCTCATTTGAGAAAGCTGAACTTGTTTTCAAACCGTGTGATTTTTCAGACCTCTTAACTATTTGTGAAAAGATGCTATGAAAATACTTCTTACAAATACAGGGCCTTGGGGTACCGGAAGTTTTACTGTGGCACACGCAGTCCTCAAAGAACTGCTTCATTTAGGCCATGAAGTAAAACTGTTTTTTCCAGATACAGGCATACCGTCGAAAGATCTTGAGTATTTTTATCAAAACCAAGAGTGGTTTCATATTTGGCCTTTTCCAATACAAAATGAGCAGGCCAAGCTTGAATCTTTCCCCCTCATCATACCTGATCCTCATCCTCGATCTTCCGCTTCAAAGACATATAAAGAGCTCACTGATGCAGAACGACAGCTTTTCTATGAAAGTGCCAAAAAACATCTTCTGCCTCTGCTCGATGCGTTTCAGCCGGATATTGTCGAATGTCAGCACATTTGGGCTCTCGATAGCATTGTCCATGAAGCGAAATACCCCTTTATCTGTACCGCGCACCACAGTGACCAGATGGGATTTCTGTATGACGAATCAATGCGCCCTCATTGTATTGAGGCAGCTCATGCAGCAAAAGCGATTATTGCAGTCTCTGAATTTGTACAGCATGAGGTTGTTGACCTCTATAAAGTTGAGGAAGAAAAAGTCAAAGTACTCACAAATGGGTATGACAAAACAATCTTCCAACCAATGCCTGTTGAAAGAAAAAAAATATTCGAATACTTGGACATCCCCTACTCTGACAATGCATTTGTTGTCAGTTTTGCAGGAAAACTTTCGAAAACAAAAGGGATAGATATTCTTCTTCTTGCAAATGCACTTCTCCCTGAAGAGGACAACATTCATTTTATCATCCTTGGAGCGGGTGATCTGCAAAAAGCACTCGATCCATCTCTTATAGATAAATACTGTTACGACAGAATACACTTTGTTGGCCACCAACCACAAAAAACACTCTCTGAAATCCATAACATCTCCGACGTCAGTGTACTCCCTTCAAGAACAGAAGGGTTTGGTATTGCGTGCCTTGAGGCTATGGGATGTGGTCTCCCCGTCATTGTCACCCGATCTGGAGGAATGACTGATTTCGCAAAAGGCAGCATTATACCAATCGAAGATCCAAAAGCATTAGCTGATGCCATACTCGATATCAAACATATGCAGCATGAAGAGTATAGACAACTTTGCTTTGAAGCATTTCATACAGCACAAGGCTTCTCATGGAGTGCTATAGCAAAAGAGCGCATAGCTCTCTATCAAGACTGTTTAAAAAATATAGAGTAGGCTGCCTTGGAAAACATTTGAGCGGTAGTTATTTGTATCGATGTAGTACTTCCAGAAGAGATCAAAGGTCAGTCTATCTTGTTGAACCTTTTTCAGGTGAAGTTCAACTCGAGATGACTTGTATATGTTCTGCTTAATAACTTCTGATACAGGTGCTCCAGGAACAATTGCTTCTGCAATGTTTGAGAAATCAGACACCTTATTCCAGCCAAATTGATAGATTGCTTCGGCTAAGAAACGTGCGCCGACATCTTTTTGCAGCGTCACTTGCGAAATGACTTCTTGCCTTCTTCGATAGGAGTAGTAGTTTTGGCTTATGACCCCAAACGTTCCATATCGAAAACGAAACTCTCCAAATAGACGAAAAGGAATGTTTGGTAGCGATACCCGAACAAAGGGGCTTATCTCTTTTTTCCTATTTGAACTCGTATCGTTATAGATAGAAAGCTCTCCATTTGCACCAAGAGCTGAAGGGAGTTCGCCAAATGGGTACTCAATAAATGCGTCTAAAAACCGCCTTCGTACAAAAAACGACTGCTGACTTGCTATTGAACGACCAATAATATGGTCTTTTCCAAGAGTTGATCCAATTCGCATATATTGTGGTCTATACTGGAATGTGAGGGTAGGCTCCCAAACAAAAGGTCCACCAAATGGAAAAACAACTTCTCCTTTATCTTTCCCCCATGACCATGCAGTTTGTCCTCGAATAAGGAATTCAGGTCGAAAGCTACTTTCTACACCGATTCCTCCAGAGTATGTGTTCATGTAATAGTTATTCACACCGAGTTGAAGGTTTTTTTGTTGGATAGGAGAGAAACGAAAAAGATAAAAAAGATCTACGGCGTCATTAATGGGAAAAAAAAGTCTGCTTGACGACTCCCACGTATTCAAGGTAACGGTATTAATTTTTAAAATGAGATCTTGCTCTGTCTCTTTTGAGAATAAGCCAGTTGTTGAAAACGATGGGTACACTAATTGAGCTATCCCAATCATCTTGTCGAGTGCCTTTTTATCCCCGTTGTTGTAGTACACCTTTGCATAATCAGTATACCCTTTAGAATAGGCTCCTTGAGATACTTCAATATCTCCTCGTAGAAGAAATGCCTCATAGTAAAACGGGTCCTCTTTCACAACCTGATCAAGAAGTAAGAGTGCTTTTTCTTTTTCTTTTTTGATTCGATATATTCTTGCAAGCCCAAGCTTTGCATCAAGATAGTCTGGATCAACCTCTAAAAGAAGAAGGAGTTCTTCTTCTGCTATATCATACTTTTGCTCTTTGTAAAACGTATAGGCTGATAAGAATCGGATGTCTATGTCATCCGGATACCGGACAAGATACCTCCTGTAGTATTCTCGAGCCAAAATGTAGTTTTCTTGTGATTCGAGAATTCTACACAAAGAAATGTAGTATGATCGATTATTTGGATCGATAATCAGCAATTTTTCGTATGCTTTCTTTTGCTTTTCTAAATCGTCTGTTTTTTTTCCTTCTTCAATTTGATGAAAGAGTGTCACAGGTGATTCTGTAACAACAAACGAAGCAAAAGCGGGGGCTGTAAAAAAAACTGCTACAAAGAAAAAAAGAATGGCATGCCAAGCTACCACGTATATCCCCCCTTGTAATAACGGTACATGCCGATGAACCGCCACCATATGTACATTTGTCGAAACCCAAAATTTTCAAGAAAAGAATATAGAAAGAGTTTGCCAAGTTGTAGAATAGAGCGATATCTCCTAAAAGTCGTCATCTCCATAAAAACAGTAATAAGACTTAAGGAAGCAGTTAATCCCCAAGCAACAAGCATGATAAGCAAACAATCATATCCTGTGTAAAACCCAAGAAAATACCCGGTAAGAATAAGAATCATACCCAAAAATTCAATAACCGGTTCGAAAAGCTCACCGAGTACCATATAAGGAAATGCAATAAGTCCTGTTAAGCCATATTTTGTGTTACAAAACATTCTCCACATTTTGAATACCGTTTGACATAACCCTTGGTGCCACCTTGCACGTTGCTGTCGGATCGTCCAGTACGTCGAGGGTACTTCCGTCCACGCAACAGGGTCCGGGATAAAGTTAATCGGAAGGCCACTTGTATGTCCAGAATCGTAGTGGTATTTTATCAGCCGAATCGTTAAGTCGAAATCTTCCCCTATTGACTCTTTGTCATACATCCCTGCCTGCACAGCTGCCTCTCTTTCAAACAATCCGAACGCACCGGAAACAATAACATTCCCCCCCATGTAATTCCAGCCAAGCCTACCATACAGAAAAGACCTCAGATACTCAACAACTTGAATGCCAGCATAATAATTTGATGGGATACCGATAGACGTGATTTCACCTTTGTCCACACTGCAGCCATTCAGTATGCGAATAGTACCCCCTTGCCCAAGTGCATTTGGATTAGAAAAAAAGGGTCGTACCATTCGAAGCAGGGCATTTTTTTCAAGAAGGGTATCTCCGTCTATAACCAGGAAAAACTGAGACACAGTATTTTGGATTCCATAGTTGAGCGCTTCTGCTCTACCTCCATTTTCCTTATCAACAACAATAATGTTCTGATACGTTTTTGACCGATAGACTCCTCTTTGTTTTTCAAGCTTGTCATCTGCATGAAGAATATCAGGAACTTCATACAAGCCTAGATAGTCTTTCAGAATATCAAACGTCGTATCTGTTGAACCATCATTCACCACAACGATTCGCTTTGCCGGGTACTCTACATGTGAAAGTGATTCTAAGGTCTTACAAATAAGCGATTCTAAGTTGTAGCATGGGACAATAATTGCGATATCCGGAAGGGATTCTGAATTGACCATGTCTGCAATCGACTCCATATTCACTTCTATGAATCTTTTATAGATAGAAGGAATGGAAAAGAGAATCAAAAGAAAATAAAACGAGTTTATTATAAGAAAGTAATAGAAAAGAGAAAGTCCTGCAAAATGAAAAAATATTTCTACCACACAGAAGCTCCATATGTCACGCATCTTCCATATATTAAATACGTATCACTCATTCCAACGAACCGTTTATAAAAAAATCTTGTCTCTTAGATGTTAAATACACTATGAAAGGGTAAGAGAAAAGAAAAATGATCAATGAAGCATAGCCAACAAATAAATCAAACCTACTCAAAGCATGTATTTCGGATACTCATCGCTTTCATATGTGTTGCAGGGATTTTTTTTGGGACAACTCCCGTACTTCACGCATTTGGCATTACTTTAGGTGAATCAGAGCGACTTCTTGGAAAAGTTATCCTGTCTTTTTTTGATCTCGCTGACGGTTTTTTGTGTACGTGCATTTTTGCAGCCACAATCTTTCATTACTTTATTTGGAAACGTGGCTTTATGCCGATTGTTTCTACTGCCATTTTTTTTACAGGAATTTTGCTAACAACAAATTACCTTACAATACTGCATACTGGATGGAGTGATTCAGGCCATTTTCAATGGTTTGTGACCCACCTCTATTTTAGTGTAGCTCTCTCTCTTTCAATTCTTCTCTCACTCATTGGCGAGAAGTACATTAAAGTGCACTTTACAACCTTTTTTTTTATTTCTTTCGCTCTATTAGCTACCTTGTTTTTAGTCGCATTCTTTCTCGCAAAAACGTCAAATGCACCTGGTATGTATGTGCTGACAGATAGTGCACTGCTTTATTATTTTAACTTTGAATCAACGCTTTTTTTCTTTTACCTCCTTGTTCCATTTAGTTTGCTCGTTGTGTACCACAGGGCACGAAAAAGTGACTTTTCTTTTGGACTTGTGCTTTCAGGAATATTTTTTCTTATTGCATATGCAGCAGAACTCTTCATACCAAATACTGACTACTTTTACAGTCATACACTCAGCGGTTTCATTGAACTTTTTGCATTCTTTCTTATTGCGTGGGGAATTTTTCAAGAAAACTATACTCTCTCAAAATGGCTGATTGCAGCGAAAGAAGACGCGGAGGTCCTTTCCCATGCAAAAAATACATTTATCTCCAATTTTTCCTATCAAGTACGAGCCCCAATGAACACTATAGTAGGCTATACAGAGCTTCTTGAAGAAGGTGTTGACGGTGAGCTGAACGAAAAGATGAAAAGTTCAGTGGAGGAGATAAAAAAAGCATCCTCAACACTCCTTACATTCTTAAACCAAATCATAGATGTTTCGCGGATTGAATCTGGTAAAATCTCATTTCAAGTAGAGGAATTTTCACTCTCAACGCTCTTGAAAAATACAATCAAGCAAATGGAAGCTTCAGCACTCGAAAAAGACCTACAGCTCAAAGAAGAGATTCCAAATGAAGATATACTCTACCTTGGAGATGAAAAGCGAATTAAGCAGATGCTGTTCCATGTTATCGAAAATGCAATCAAATACACAGAGAAGGGCGAGGTTGTTGTGAGTGTACAAAACGTGCCAAAACAAGTTGAAATAGCAGTGACAGATACTGGAGTTGGCATTTCAGAAAAAAGACTTACATCAATTTTTAAGCCTTTTACACCTCAGGAAGAAACACACAAAGAAGGTAGCGAATCTCTAGGAATTGGCCTCACCATTGTCCGCCTCATTGCACATGCAATTGATGCTAAAATAGATATTAAAACAGAAAAAAATGTTGGCACAACATTTTTTATTACACTGCCAAAGGAATAACATGATTCTTATCGTTGATGACGATAGTGACGCACAAAAGCTCTACAGTAAGATCCTCTCTCAAGGAGGGTATGAGTGTACGATGGTTGCAACAAAAGAAGAGGCGCTTTCATTTTGTTCAGAGCAAACACCGGACCTAATTATTATGGACATTTCACTTCCAAAGAGTGATGGCCTTGAAGTTGCACGAATACTCAAAGAATCACCAACAATTCAAAATGTTCCAATTGTGGCTATTTCAGCACTTGCTACAAAAGAGATTCATGAAAGAATTGCTCAATCAGTCTGTGATACGTTTTTAGAAAAACCATTTAAACCATCACAACTGACTGAGTTGATAAAAAAATATATACACTAGCAGAAAGAAAATGGAACTATACATACTAAATACTCTTGCTGATGAGCACATTCTCGAATCAATGAAAGCAGACGATGTCTCGCTGCATCCAATAACTGAAGATGCGCTTCCTGATCTTTCTTCACCACAATGCATATGCATCCTTACGAAGGACATGAAAACTCCACCAGATACTATTGATCCCAACATCCATTCTGTTTTATTCATTGATGACGGATACATTGAACACCCGGAAACCTGTTTTGCCATTGGAAAAGAATACATTGCAGAAATGATCCCCATTTGCACTTTACTTATGGAGGAAGACTTTGCCCCTATTGAAGATGCGGATATGGCCCCACTTTTCAGAGAATACAGAAGAGCACTCTGCACAAAATATCAGTTTATTCTTGAGCTGTTTAACAAGGCTGTAGAGGGTGCTACGGAAGAGGATTTTGAACTCCTCATACATCATGTTCATAAAACAGCTGGAAGTGCAGGGACCTACGGATACTCTGCTATATCGACCCTTTGCAAAGAACTTGAGGGTGAATTGAAGGCTTTTTATGAAACGAACAAAACAAGCCTTCCGATCCACTACCCAAAAGAGAAAAAAGAAGAGTACCTCTCAAAGCTTTTTGCTGCCTTAAAACCCTCAGAAGCACACTCAGAAAAAAAAAAGACTGAGAGTGCTGAAGCTCCAAACTCGACTCAAGCCGACCAATTAAACGACCCACCAAAGCCCCCAGCTCAAGAAGCGTCACCAGATATCTATTTGATTGATGATGATGAATCACTCCAAAAAATACTTGCGCATACCGCGAAGGAACATGGGTTGTCCTTTATTGGAGACACCTCATTTGAAGCTGCACAAAAAAGAATGCAAGAACCTGGATTTGCACCCAAATTGGCACTTTTTGATGTGCACTCTGACGCAGAACCTCTTTCAGGCTTTGATCTTGTAGAAACCTTCCGAGAGGCACAAAAAGAGTCCTTGTCGTCCACTCTTTGTATTCTTTCTGCGCGGGGGGAGCTCTCCGATCGCCTTCAGGCAAAGCAGCTTGGTATTGATATGTACCTTGAAAAACCAATTGATCCAGAATATCTGATCGGACAAATTGCAAAAACACAGACCAAACAAAATACGGCGACAACAGCAACTATACTCTTAGTTGATGATGATATTGACTACTGCAAAATCACAGAAGAATCACTGCAAAAAGACGGCTTCAAAACACACTCTATTCACTCGGGCACAGCGCTCTTTTCTACTATCCATGAGACAAATCCTGATATCATCCTTCTTGATATTAACCTGGTTGAAGAGAGCGGCATCGAAATACTACGAGCTCTTCGGATGGATACAAGATATAGAGACAAAAAAGTCATTATGGTTACCGCGTCAGAAAAGCTCGAAGATGTCCGTGCAGCCTATGCTGCTGGAGCAAAAGATTACCTAACAAAACCACTTGATCTTGAACTCCTTCCGAAACAGCTTCTTCGAAGCCTGGAAAAAACAGATTATGTTCAATCTGTGTATTCCAAAGATCCAACATATGGCGTATACACAGAAAACTCACTCCAAGCACTCTTCACAACACTTGCAATGAATTATCCTTCATTTTGCTCAATCTTTATTTTTGAAGGCACCTCTTCAGAAATACTTTCTCACCCAAATACAGATACCATGAAAACGGCTCGTGATAAAATTGTGGCCTACTTTTCATCTAGCGAGATTATTGGAAAAATTGACAATGGATTCGCCATACTTATCCATGACTTTGTGCCTGAACAGTTGAAGGTTTTTTTGGAGGAACTCTACACACAAATGCAAGTAGACATGAAAGACAGCATGCCGAACTCTTCGCTCATGAGTGCAATCACACTGTATCCAAATGATGGGACAACATTTGATGAACACAAGATGATTTCCCAAAATTTGTTTGGAGAGAAAACAGAACTTTCTCCTTGGTCTGTTCTCACGAGTAACGCAACACACGTCCATGCAAAAAAAAGAGGTAGCCAAAGAATTCTTATTGTGTCGTCGGATATTCAGCTCCAAGAAATTTTCCACAATACTTTTATGATTCATGGATTCGATGTTGTACAACTACATAGTGGGAATGAGGGGTATGAGTATATTCTCCACCATAGCTTAAAAGACCGCTCTGATATTATCCTTTTTGATGGAGACCTGTTAGAGGAAAATGGTCTTGTCATATTGCAAAAAATTAAAAAAATTACGGGTTCAGCTACTCCACTATATCTTTTAACGTCTTATGGAAAAGAAGAAGATCTCTCTGAAGGATTAACCCTCGGGGCAACACGAGTATTTACCAAGCCACTCTCCATGCAGGTACTCATCGAAACAATTGAGCGAGATATGAAATAATGGAACGAGTAGTCATCATAGAATATATTCTCATCTTGTGTATCTCTCTTTTACTGGCAATAGGAGGCGTTTTTTTTGAACTATGGACAAAACATACAAATCGACGTAGAAAGAAAATGGATGTGCTCATTGCCCGTCTTTTTTCAGAAAAAATTGAAAACATTAAAGAATTCTTTCCGAAAAAGTACCAAAAGCTTGAGTTGATTGTTCCTGCTTTAGAGCAGATTGAAAAGAAAGTTGCAAGCCCTTACTGGGGCTTTTTTAAAGAAAATATGCTTCATAAACTTATTAGAAAAGAGGTTCTTCGCTTTGTACTCAGTAGATCCTGGAGGCGAACAACTATTGGCTTAAGAGCTATTGAACTTGCACCACTCCCAGAATATCAACCATATGTTCTCCCATTACTTCAAGACAATACTGATATAGTAAGATACAGAGCTATTAAAGCTGCAATCGCACTCAATTCATACCAGGCAACAAAACACCTCATACAAGTTATGAGCTCGCTTCCCCTCATGCTCCAGTTTCCATATAGAGATGCACTTTCGGATGCACCTCTTTCAGTGCATCAATACATTTTGAAAATATACCGATCGTCAAATGACCCCTCACTCCTTGTTCATTGTTTAAAAATTCTCTCAACAAAAACAAGCCTTTTGTCAAGCGATGAAATCCAAGGCGCAATTGAGTCTGACAACACCGACCTTTCGTGGTGGGGGCTCTTCTCGCTGAGTAATAATCAATACGACTGTGCGAAAGACCTACTTGAGCGGTACATAACAAGTGAGCATTGGAAAAAGCAAGCTGTGAGCGCATATAGCATTGGCATCCTTGGTATAAAGGAGCTAGCTCCGCATCTTATGCCACTTCTTGAATCGGAACATTATTGGGTACGATACATTGCAGCAGCAGCCCTTCGTTTTTTAAAAGAAGATGGTCTTGCGATTCTGGAGGAAGTAAAAAACAGCGAAAAGAGTGTAGCAAAAAACATTGCTCAATATATGCTGGACCTGCACAGCAGTGAGTTTCGAAAAGGTATACGAGGCTTTTTCCCTTTAAACTTAGATTCTGCAATCCTTAATGAACCAAAATCACACAATGTATAATTTCAAAGACGACAACACCCCGTACCAAAAGCAAATTCAAGACTTTGCTGTGGATCAGGGAAATAAAGCCACCTATCCGATTACTCCACTCTCGGACATTGAGCCTCTCTCTGAAGAAGAAATACGCCTTGGGAGAAAAGCATGTGAAGAAGAACCGCTCGGATATATTCTTATGGCTGGAGGAATGGGCTCTCGACTAGGGTTTAACAAACCTAAAGCGCTGTATCCAATCTCCACATTGAAAAACAAACCGCTTTTGCAGCTTTTCTTAGAACATATTGTCGCACAAAGGAGGTGTGTACTACAAAAAACCGTTCTTGGAATACTTGTTGAAAAAAGCTCTATTCCCCTCTTTGAACTATTTCTCCAAGAGAATAACTTTTTTGGGTTTCCGAAAGAAAATCTTCATCTCATGGGGCAGAAAACATTCCCTTTTGAAAAAGAGGGCTCTTGGTTTTTGGAAACAAAAAATCGTATTGCAGCCGCGCCAAATGGGAATGGGGGTCTTTTTGAAAGTGCAGGCTTCGAAACATTTCTCACATCCTGCAACACCCTTTCAATTGAACGTACTGTTGTGCTACCAATTGATAACCCATTTCTGTTTCCCATACCTCACGCGCTCGTTGGCCGACACAGATTTACAGAACCAGATATAACATGTAGCGCAATTCCACGAGATACATCTCATCAAAAAATGGGGTGCTTTGCGAAAGGGCCGGAAGGGGCCGTCATTGTTGATTACCCTCTCCTTGAAAAAGAAGAGTGCACAGACACTTTTATATTTGGAAATATCAATCTATTTTGCTTCTCAAATCGTTTTATGGAAATGCTTACAAAAACTCCCTTCCCCTATCATTCTGTCATAAAAAATGCATCGCACTATGATGATATTTCAGGAGAAACGACGCAGATTGATGCAATCAAAAAAGAAACGTTTATTACAGATGCAACGTTGTTTTCAAAAAAAACGGCCATGTATCTTTCATCTCCAGATATTTTTATGCCTATAAAAACAAGGGACGATGTGAAACGTGTACAACGTGAATTTCTCCTTCGAGACGCCGCTTTTCTTGAAAAATCAGGAGTACCATGTGATACCCCTGTAGAACTCCATCCACGGTTTTACTACAAGTCAACAGACGAAATTCTCGCGCATTTTTCTTCTTATGCTCTTGTTAAGGGATATTTTGAGTAATATATGTGGGGTGTACCACTGCCGTACTTGATCACAAAGTGCGTCCTATGGCGTGAGCAATCCTCTCTAAAACACGTGTTAACTCCGCATGTTCTTCTAAAGAAAGCGCCTGGCGAGCGTCACATAAGGACTCGCATGGTTTTGGGTGGCACTCTATAAGCAAACCATCCGCACCAACCGCAACTGCAGCTTGCGCGAGAGGAGCAACAAGCTCTTTTCTTCCTGCAGCATGTGATGGATCAACAATAACCGGTAGATGAGTCAACTCTTTAAGAATAGGAATACTACTTATATCTAATGTTCCTCTTGTTTTGGTTTCGAAGGTACGAATCCCTCGCTCACAGAGGATAACTTGATCATTTCCGTACGCCATAACGTACTCTGCCGCAGACAACCACTCATCAATGGTTGCATGAAGCCCCCGTTTAAGAATAACAGGCTTTCCGCATCTCCCGAGCTCTTTAAGAAGGTCATAGTTTTGCATATTGCGAGCCCCAACTCGGAGAATATCCACATATCTAGCCACCACATCCACATCTCTTGGATCCATGACCTCAGTTTCTGTTAACAATCCATGGTGTCTTTGTGCTTCAAAATGCATTTTCAACCCTGCAATACCATGCCCTTGAAACGTGTATGGAGACGTTCTTGGTTTGTATGCGGATGCCCTTAAGACCACAACCCCTTGCTTTTTGAGGGCACGCCCTGCTTCTACGAGTTGTTCCACACTTTCTATTGCGCAGGGACCGGACAACATAACAACTTGATTTCCTCCTATCTCCACATCATGAAGAGGAATCCGGGTTGTTTCTTTATACGCCTTGGAAACAAGCTTATGCGGACCTGGGCATTCGATTACGGTCTGTACGAGGTTTCTTTCTTTAAGATGCATAAGCAATGACGTATCCATCTGATCGAAAATCGCAAGTGTTCGATCTCCTCTTTCTCGAAAAAGATGAGGAATTTCTTTTTCCTCTAAAAGCATTTTGAGTAAAGATATTTCAGCTTCTTTTGCAAGCTCCACAATCATATTCAGTCTCTTCGTTAGTGCCCCTCTTCTTTGAGCAAAGATACATATATACTTTTCGCTGAATTTCAGCGCGACGGCTTTCTGTAATAGACTCAGTTTAAAAAGATATATCGGCGCTTAGCGCCAAAAATAGAACGAATTACCCATTGCATTTTTGTATGAACGAAGTAAACAGCACGAAGCATTGGTTATCGAAAATACTAAAGAAACAATTTTTTGTGATTGCATGCTGTTTGTACTCATAAAAATTCACCACTCAAGTGAGAATATAGAGTAAAAAATTATTAAAGTCAAAAGTGGGCTCATCGAAAAATATGCTCGCTTTTTCACAAAATTATTTTATTTAATATAGGAAAAATATTAAAAAATGTAATTAATTTGTTTAATTGTTTTTATATCTCCGTAAAATTATAATCCGTCTTTATTTTTTCGTAGTTTATATTTATTGAGGAGCTAACATGTCACACCCTATTTCTGAATTAAGCCAAAGAGATACAGTGCTTTTTTTCAGCCAACCAATGTCTGCAACCTACTCATGGGGAAGGCTTCAAGTTTCGATTGGTGATCACAAGACAAAACATGCTGATATTGATGCTGTTGTAGAACGCGCTCTATTTCACGTGAAAGAAATGATCGGAACTCGCCAGTATGTTGACGCTCAAGCTCTTTCTTTAAGAGTAGAACACCTTTCAAACACAATACTGTCAGCACGAAATGAAATGTGGTCTGTCACTCGATGGATTGTTTCACTCTTTTCCTCTTTTTTTGGTGCACCATGTGAAAAAGTGCATACCCTAAGTGCAGAGGCTTCAATGTATGCGCAAGCAGCTGAAAGATGTACCCTCTCTTCGAAAAGCGCTTTTCTTGGAAGAGTGTATACAGCTGCACGAGAAGATGCTGAAAAAAGTGAAAATGCAGAACGGATCGAAGAGATGGACAATGATCCACAGTGGGCTGAAAACAACCTGCATACAGAACATGTGACTGTCGCACACCTTAAAGCTGCCCTTTCTGAAGCAAGGTAAGGTTTTTTGGCACAAGGTGCTCTACACCCCATACTGGATGTGAGCACCGAATAAATGTAAGACGACAATGTGTTTATGCAGAGTCTCAATCATATGCTCGATAAGAAACGAATGTAAGGAAATATGATGGACAGAATTCATCCCAATGTTCTTGATGATTTACGATCAATTGATGGCCCTGATCTTTCGGTTGAGGTTTCATGGTGTGGTCGACCCATTCTCATTCTAAAAGGGAGCAAGCTAGACTGTACACTGTGTGCTAAAAAAGCACACAAGGTGGCATATGATACGCTTGAAGCAATCCAGAGACAGAGAGGGTTTGCTCTTGGGAATCGCCGTGAATGTGGCCGGTATGCAGCTCGGATCAAGGAAATCAGTCTCCTTATTCAGGAAAGAAGAGCAGAAATGAGCTTTTTGCCATGGCTCTGCATGAAAATTTCGCAGTACCTTTTCAAAGATGAGTGTGCCTCATTTTTTTCTGCTTCAAAACAGCTCGATACGCTTTTCTATCCGGATTTCACTCGGAGACCGTTGACTGGCATTGAGTACGCACCAGATGCTGTCACAAACGCTGCATTGGCAATCATCAATGGTGAATACGAACCATTGAAGCATTCATTCTATCGAGCGCTCTATGATGTTGCTTCGGCTGAAAATCCTGAAAAGCATTTCCCGCTTTTTTGGGGTGAGACACACTGCATGAATCCAAAAGAAGTCTCCCAAGATCTTTTACGAAGAGCGCTGCAAACAGTGTACATTCGCGATCCAGAAGCATTTCCCAATCTTACGTGTTTTCTTCCAAAAACTGAGCTCTAGCTCAGGGATAAAGCACCTTCACTTCTCTGTCTTTCAAGACGCTCAATCAGTGAAAATTTTGCAAGCTGTCGTTCTGTGAGTTGAGGAGCAGACGACGCTCTTGCTCTTCGTTCTTCTCCAGGAATTTTGAGAGAAATATTTGGCCTGTATTTTTTCACATGCGAAATAGCTTCCTTTGCACTCATACCCTCATGAAGAACAAAGTAGGCCGCTACAATCATTGCAGAGCGCCCTCTTCCAGCTTTACAGTGAACATATACATTTCGCTTATTGGATACTGCTTCATGAATTTCTTTCGCTCCTTGTACAAGGTCTTTAGACGAAAGGGGTTGATAGTCAGCAGTCGGAATATGTTTTTGAATGATTCCAAGCTGGGAGTACTCTTCACTCGTAAGTGGTGATCCGACAATAGAAGACTCAAATTCAAAACTTTCAACCGCTGAAACCACGCTTTTAATGTCTAGACTTTGAAACGCTCTTGGATGTTTTTTGTTATTGAGCGGGAGTGATCCTAAAAATAATTTTCCGTTGGTTTCTTTCCCCTCGCCAACAAGAGGAATCTCGTTAGCCCACATGACTTTTTTCTTTTTAGGAACAGTATCTGCTTCATGGACTACATCGTGAATCTTTGCTCTATTATACATAAAAGAAGCGTCGTGAACGAGTCGCTCTTTATTTGCTCTTGTGACAGAAAAACTAATGACTGCGAGCGCTACAGCACCGATAAGTATCGTAGCCCCTACAAGAGGTAGAGAATGGACAAGGAGTGCCACCCCAGCAATTGTGCATCCAAGTGATGATGCCGCGGACGCCACTGCCCAGAAGGTTGGTGATGTGAACACTCTGTAGGCAAATGAATGGGCTTTTTTATCAATCGCTTCGACGCCCTTTCTTCCACGAAACGTAGCGTCTGCCGATGGGCTCATAGTTCCATACGTTACTGCCGATGCCATATCCTCTCCTATTGTTATTATGTAATATTATAACAATATATTAAAAAAATGACGAGACTAAAGAGAATGTGGCAAAGTAATCTGTTGTGAGTCAGTTAATAAAAAATTTGTATACACGATGTTGTATACTCTATTATTTCTTGAATCAAAAAAACTTTTTACATTTAGAGACGGCTTACTCGATCGAGCAGCAAAGTGAAAGAAATTATTTTCAGAATACACGCCAAGAATCGATCCCTTTTTCACCTTTTTACCCGGCCGAAGACGGAGAATCTCTTTTCCATTTTCTCGAGCAATAAAAAGCCTTGGATCGATGTGCTCTTTGTATAGTATTTTTTCGAATTCAGCGACTTTCTTTTTACTATGAGGGGTGATTGGAAGAGGCTTCCCCACTTCCGCTGATGAGTGAATACTACACATTTTCTTCAGTTTGTCTCTGATTTTTTTGGACATGTAGTACTCAGAACCAGAAACGATTTCTCCTGTTTTCGAAAGCATAAATGTATCACTTTCAATTGGAAGTGGTGTTATACCCATTGGCTCCCAATACGAGTCTGTATAGTCAACAAGGAGCTGCTCGCCAGGATAAATTTTTCGACATGCTCGATAGACAACCTCAGGTCGACCTCGCACAAGCTCTATAATGGCTTCTACATTTGGATTTTTTGAATTATTGATGAACCGAGCGTAGTTGCCTTTCTTTAAAGCGTCCACATAGAGACATACCTCATCCACTGAATCATCAAAAGTGAGCCCAATTGCAAATAGCTTCTCTCTTGTCTTTTTTTTCTTCATGTTCAGGGATAAGACTTCAAATGTATAGCTGCCATCAAACGCATCTTCATCCGTAAGAAGTCTATATTCACCACTATAAATCGCGACAAATTCATTCTTTTCTATTGGCTCATCTTCCGGACAAAGAAAAACGCCTTTTCCAAGCAGTGGTTCTTGCGGAATGTCATGCACCTCTAAGTGATCAACAATTCCTTGTGTTGCAACCTCGTGTTCGTAGTCTTGCAAGATTTCCTCATCATCGAGTATGGTCATTTCCTCAGAACCATTAAATGAGACGAGTGTGCTTAAGGTTTGCTCAATACGCTTTGAACCTTTAGCATGAGGCATTGTATAGGACATGTGCGGTGTACCCCCTGAGTCTTGGTTCATACAGTAAAAAAGTTTTTTTATCAAAGAGTTCTCACATGGAATACCCAAACTACGAATTTTCACGCGACAAAGATGGAAAAGAGCAATTAATTAAGGATGGTACCTACCAAGTTATGATGGAGTGGGAACGCCCATACATGGAAGCGTGTATCGATGCCCTCGCACCGCATGGTGATGTCCTTGAAATTGGCTTTGGACTTGGATACAGCGCAGAAGCAATCCAAAAGTACGACATCACATCACACACTATTATTGAATACCACCCAGTCGTCGCAAAAAAAGCGCGTGCTTGGGCTGCAAACAAGCCAAACGTTACGATTATAGAAGACACATGGCAAAATGCCATGGATGCTCTTGGCACATATGATGCAATCTTTTTTGATGACTACCCTCTGGAATCTAAAAAGATTCATGAAGAACTCACAGAGTGCAAAATAAAAAGTGATGCATACACCTCTTCGCATGTTCAAATGCAGCACAAGAATATCTCCAGAGAGGAAATAGACGGTTTTCTTTCACACCTAACTCACGGAGAAATGGAAATTGCAGACCCAACGTTTTTATTTCGATTTCTTACTGAGCTAAAACAGACAGGAGCAATTGATTCTACACTGTATGACTATGCCATCATGAAAGCAAAAAAGGAGCAGCTTCTTCATGATTCCAACTGCAACTTCGATTCTACACCTCAAGGATTCAGAGGAGAAGATAGGCTTGTAACGTTTTTCTCTCGCTGCATGAATACACATATGAAGAAAGGGGCACGCTTTTCATGTTATTTAGAAACGATGACGTCTCGTTTTGACGATCCATTCTTTTTCAATTCAGTCATTTCAAGCCCTTTTTATACTCTTGTTGAGAAAGAAATAGAAGTCTCCCCTCCAAAGCATTGCGCCTATTTTTCAAGCACAAAAGCTCTGGTTGTTACCATTGAAAAGCATGGATAAGTGAAAAGAAGAGGTGGAGAGAAGTAGTTTTCACTACTTCCACCCCACGTCTTCTCCCGAAGAAATTCGCCGATACATGACGAATTTTTCGCTGCCGCTTGGAGTTGTGATCAACAACAAAAAAAGACTTAACCAAATCTTCATATCTTTTTGCAAGTAAAAATGTTCTGTACTCAGATTTCTTAGCTAGGCTACACTTGCGGCACCATAAAATACCCCCGGAGAATACCATGCTAAGATATGCCCTCGCCGTGCTTCTACTTCCTTTCACGCTTATAGCAGGCCCCGATATGAAGCTTCAATGGAGCAAAGATACTCTCATTGAACCATCCAAAAATGGAATTGAAGAGATGCAGCAACACATTTCTCTTTCTCCTCATTCAAAAATCCTCGATATTGGCTGCGGAACAGGAAAAGATGCATTTCAGCTTGCTCAAATAGCTTCTCTCGGTTCAGTTCATGGAATCGATACGTCACCAATCCTCATCGACACAGCAAAAAAGACGTTTTTTCGAGAAAACCTCTCATTCGAAACATTGAATGTTCTTGATCTCGACGAAGAGAATGGATACGACCTTATTACATCGTTTGCGACACTCCACTGGGTTGATGATCAAGAGACGCTGCTCTTCAATATCTCTAAAGCCTTAAAACCACGAGGTATTTTTTACTTCCAAATGCCTTGGGAAATGCCTCCCGCAATGAATGAAGCACTTTCCTCAACGCTTTCTAAAGCATCTTGGGCCCCATATTTTGAAAATTTCACATGCATGCTGTCTTCATTTAACATAGATGAATATATGAACAAACTCCATGCTGCAGGACTTGAGTTCCAATCAATCAATGCCCGAATTACTCCAAATATTTTTGAAACAAAACGGGACTTCATGCTCTTCCTTGTCCATTGGCTTCCACACCTTTCTCGTCTGCCGATGGGAAAAAAAATGGCATTTTTAAATGAGGTCGTAGCTCAGTATCTCAGCATTGTTCCGCAAGACAAGAACGACGCCGTATTTTTTCCGATTAAACGGCTTACTGTTGTTGGAAAAAAAGCAGAATAACTACGAACACTCCCTGAAAAGACCTCGAGTACTTCGGGGAGGTTCTCCCTACATCGTTACATAAAAAAGAACATACATCACAGCTGTTGGAACAGCGGCTGATGCGAGTAACGAGAGTGGTGAAATTCCGTATGCAAAATGAGGACGTAAAATCATTTGTCCTGCAGGGTTTGGTGCATTTGCTATAACAGTCAGCCCACCACCAACAATAACCCCACTCACAATAGCTTGCTTCATTTCTTCTGAAAGTGATGGCATGAGGCTCGAAAGATACGTTACAGCTGCATTGTCATTAAATGCAGTAAGCACAGTACCAAGCCCCATTGCTTGCGATGTTGAGAGTCCGTCAAGAAGTGGAATAATCCACCACCCCTGTAGTCCGCCATGAATCACAAGACCTGCTAAGAAAAAACCAACAAGAATAGGCCTTCGAAGAGTGAGTTCATATTGGTGATATGAAGTTGCCCTGTAAAAGCCCAAAAACAGCAAAAAACTCCCTAAGAATACCGCAGTTTCATGTTCGAAAATGACCATCCATACAATAACGAGAAGATGAACAAGAGTAATCCAGACTGGCACAGGGGGTTTTTCCGCCTTTGCAGTCGTGGGTAGTTGGAGGTTTCTTAGCTCTTTTTTGAAATAGGCATAGTAGAGTCCAGTTGAAAGAAGAATACCCACAATCGCTTTCCATCCAAAATGGGTCAGCATATATTCAGAAGTCCAATGCCAACAATGCGATATGATTAATACAGGAGGTGCAGCAAAATTTGTGAGGATTCCTCCTACAGAGATATTGACAAAAAGAAGGCCTAACGTACCATATGCAAGCCGCCTTGAAGGATTGGCAGCGTAAAATCTATGCCCAAGCATAATGGCAGAGAGTGTCATTGCTCCAGCTTCAGTAATAAATGAACCGAGAAGAGGGCCAACAACCAAAATAGCTATCCACCATGCACCAACACCTCCTCCCAAAAGCCGTGAGACAATAGCAAGAAAACGTTCTGCTAACTCAACAATCGGCCTTGTTGCTGTGATACACATAATAACAACAACAAAAAGTGGTTCAATAAACGTTCGAGTTTGAATGTAGTTGAGCGCAGTATCCCAATTGTAAAAAAAGATAATAAGAAAAAATAATGGAATCACCCAAATTCCAAAAACAACTTCAACCTCACCTAAAAAGTGAAAAATCTCAGCCCAAAAGCTTTTCGGAGAAAGATCTCCTTGTTCATCTTTTGTGTCATGGTATGCTTCAATTTTGTGAGCAATTTTTGTAAATTGATTTGCAAAAAGTGTGTGAACGATTGCACATAAAAAGATGAGGAGTGAAACCACATGAAACGACGAAAACTGAGCAAGTGTGATATCAACTGCTTTTGGAAATTCTTCTTCAATGATACATTTTGACGCGGCAGCAAAAAGGTTCAAAACTCACCCTACTGTTTTTTTTCACAGTACGATAAGTGGCCTATTACGCACAATGGCGCAGATATTCCCGCTTAATTCCTTCGAGCACAGAAAAGTACCTCTCTTTTTTTTCTCGAATAAGCACTTCATACCTGCCTCGAGCAAGAGCAGTTTCATCATTAAACTGCTTAGCTGCAAATGCAAGCTTTCTATTCTTTACTTGTGTTGCAAGTTCGAGCTCTCTAAAAAGAGGGTTGAATGCATTTTTATATCGCCGCTTTAATGCATCTTTTTGTGGTTTGTATTTTTCTCTTACTCGGACTCTTGCATGTTGGAGCCGATCAGATGCGCTATGTAAATATCTTTCAGCAGTCTCTCTTGATGGTGAGGGTCCTCCCTCAAGCGTTTCGGACAAACTTTGTCGAAAAGACTCATATTCATTTTTCGAGCGCTCTAGATCTCTATCATTCCTTTGCTGCTCATTGATTTCTTCCATTTCTTGTAATTGCTTTTTTCTGAGATTTCTCAGTCGTACATGCACCGAGGAGCGTGCATATTCACGATGAATCGATGCAACATGAGCCATAAAACGGGATTTTGCGGGCTTAAGCGCCCTTGAAAGTGCTTTCCACTCAGGAAAAATCGTCTTACAAAAAGTCGTGTATGCTGTATGGAACGTCGACTCAGCAGTGCATAAAAAACGGTATTCACCTTCATCAATAATGTTATAGAAGTGGAGTTTTTCTATCTTTCCTTCAGCAAAAAGCGAAGACACATGAACTTGTAGCCGTCCATCATGAATTACTTCTCTCCTCCACTTATCGGCAAACGAAGAGGGATGTGGAATCTCAAACTCAAACAAATTATCACCATATTTAACGCGAGCAGCTTCCAGTTTGTGTGTCACTTTTTCATAGAGATGAATCACCTCTGACATAGAGAGCAAACGTGCCTGAAAATGAAAGATTTCTGCAAAGATTTCCGGTTCAGGTAGTCCGTAGTAAAAAATGGCATCCCAACCATACTTTTCAGCGATTCCTTCAATTATATGTGCAGCATCACTCCGCAAATGGGTGAGCGTGCCTTGCTCTTGCTGGAGTTCAAAATCTCGAAAATCTTTTGTTATCTCGTTTCGAATACGACCTATTTCTGCTGGATTATTCAGGTTAATGTAGTTCTTCGCTATGTAAAATGACACGCCGCCTATCAACACAGATGTTGAGAGGAGAGGTACTGCGACAAAGAGCGTAAGTCCGTATAGAGTGCTCATTGCTGTCAGGGCTGCAAACGCTGTGGAAATCAGAAAAATGCTATATCCTGCAACTTGAACAATTTGTTGGGTGACAGATCCAAAGACTTGTCGATTAAACCGCTCAACCAAGACAACATCTCTGTCTTGTTGCCTACGTAAAAGATCTTCTGGAAGAATTGATCTGGGACCTACAAATGCCATACTGCTACCTTACCTCTCTTAAGAGAAGCAAATAGTGTACACCCTTTCCCATATTCAATCAACACGGCTACTTTGGTACGACTATTCCTCGGTTTCGTAGAGTACTGATGCTCCTTTTTGCTTCATATCAGCAAGCACCCTTTGACAATCCCCTGGTGTCTTTTCAATCCCTTTACACCCGCGAAGATCGACCGTTACGGCAAGGCCTAGCTCGAGTGCATCAACCACTGTATAGTAGACGCAGTATTCAAGTGCAACACCAACAACATGTAAAGAATCTATTCCTTTTTTTTCGCAAGAAGCAAAGAGTGGTGTTTCATACCTTTTTTTGTTATCAAAAAATGCACTGTAACTATCTGTGTCTAGATGCGTCCCTTTCAGTATGTATTCATCAACCAATTCTGGATCTATCCCTTCGACTAGCGCTGCTCCATCTGTATCCATAACACAATGATCCGGCCAGAGTATTTGCTCTACACCACCCTCCTGAATACATGTGTACGGAGCTTTATTATGAGTCGTTGCAAAACTTATGTGTGAAGGAGGATGCCAGTCAAGAGAGGCTATGACATATTCTGATGATTCAGCAAGCGATGCAATATATGGAACAAGCTGATCTGCATCCGGAACAGGAAGCGTCCCCCACGGCATAAAATCATTCTGCATATCAACAATGAGAAGTGCTTTCATTGGCTATCTTTTCGTATTTGGTGCATCAAATCTAACTTAAGGGTATGTAGCGTTTTCTCAATGCCTACAGTGTAGTACTGAGGATTTAAAAATCGTCTGTATTGGGATCTCAGCTTTTTCATGGTCGATACTGCAACGTCTCTCATTTCAGAAAGTGGAGGATGCGTATACACCGTTTTCCCCTTTCTTTGAATCGGAACGAGTAGATCTACCCCTTCATCAGGAACAGAAAACACTTTGGCTGGGTCAGAAACATCAACCGCCTTTTTGACCGGATGAGATAAATCAATATCATAAATGACGTCTTTACAGTAGCCGTGTGCATCAGAATAACGGCGGACTTGCATACAGCCTGGAAGTGTCGTTTTAATACTCTGCTCAGAAATTTTGACTTTGTATTCCCATTCACCATCTTTTTCCCGAAGAGCTGAAAGCTTGTATACACCATCTAAGGCAGGTTGTTCTTTTCCCGTCACAAGATTTGTGCCAACCCCCCATATGTTTATTTTGGCTCCTTGTTGCTTCAAGTCCCGAATGATAAACTCATCAAGCTCATTACTTGCCATAATACGCGCGCCGTGAAACCCCCCATCATCAAGTATTTTCCTGACTTCAATACTTAGATGAGCGAGATCGCCCGAGTCTATTCGTACTCCAACAAATGAATGCCCCTTTTGCTGCATTTCTTTTCCAACACATACAGCATTTCTCACTCCTTGAAGCGTGTCATATGTATCGACAAGAAAAACACAATTATGAGGCATACAGTCCGCATAGGCTCGAAACGCTTCAATCTCTGATGGAAAAGCTTGGATCCAACTATGAGCGTGAGTTCCCCTCACCGGTATTCCATAGATCTTTCCTGCAAGCGTATTTGATGTTGCGTCACATCCACCGATGTACGCGGCTCGTGCAGCAGAGAGTGCACCGTCAATACCTTGAGCACGGCGCAGACCAAACTCGACTACTTCATCACCATCTGCAGCGCGCGTTACACGGGATGCTTTTGTTGCAATGAGCGTTTGAAAGTTAATGATGTTTAGGAGGGCACTTTCAACAAGTTGCGCCTCTAAAAGAGGGCCTTTGATTCGAACGAACGGTTCATGCGGAAACACAGGAGTGCCTTCTGGTACAGCATCGATATCAAGGCTCAACTTCATTGAGGAGAGATATGTAATAAACCCCTCTTCAAACAGTGGTGACCCATCGCGAGATGTCATACTTCGTAGATACGAAAGGTCTGTTTCTGTAAATTCAAACGCCTCTATATACTCAATTGCGGATTGCAATCCTGCAGCTATCGCAAAATTTCCCTGAAAAGGCATTCTTCGAAAAAAGATATGGAAGCATGCTTCATGCTCTGTCATTCCAAGCTTCCAATATCCATGTGCCATTGTGAGCTCGTACAAGTCAGTGTGAAGCGTTAGGGAGTTCCCATAGAGTGATCTCGTAGTCATGAAGACGGAGTATAGCGAAAGAAGTGCTAACCGTCTACCTTGAAGTCTGCGCGTTGCATATGAAATCTATGGATTCTTTAACGCAGGATCATTTTCTAGACGTGAAGAAGTACACTGCGGATTCCCACGTCCATACTTTGGATCGCTGATACCATGTTCGTGCAAAAGGTCAGCTCTTTGTGATTCTAGTTTGTCTATTTCTTCTTGGTATCTCGATGCAATCTCTCGGGAGTTTTGAGCTTGCTGCCAATATCTTCTTGCATATGCGAGCTCGTTACTTCGAAACTGAAGCCTATCTCCTTGGTCTTGAGCTCGTGCTGCTTTTGCCAGCTCCAAATCTCGGAGGTTCGTCAATTTATCTATGGCTGCATCAATTGTGCACAATTCTCCATGCCATCCTGTCATTTGTTGAGGGTATCCGTTCGTTGTCGTGCATGCGGGAAAAGCAAATAAAAGAAGTAAAAAATATAATATGCGCATAGTCCTACCATAGAATACGTATCTATTACTTCATATACACAATCCAGAATACAAATGTCAAAAAACTTGCAATACACCTTCTTTCTAAATATACTTCCCTCAATGAGAACATTGGTTTTTTTATTTACATTCCTTCTACCTGCTTTTGTACACACACTTTCCATTCAAGAAAAACTTACAAGTGCACAACCCGGCACATATGTCGCTTACTCAAATAGCGGCGTTGTGAGTGTCATATTTCTCAAAGAGCGCTCATCGTCGTGTATTTTTTTGGAGGAAATTACCGTTCCACTAAAAAAAGCACCTAAACCGGGTGCGTTAAAAGCATGGGTCAATAAAAAAGCACCAGGTCATACATCTTGGATTAGCATTATGATCAACAAGACCACAGGTGCAGTAGAAGAGATGTACTCATTTTCCCAAGAGAAGTGGTACCCTCCAGCACATGCAGATGCTCTTTTTGGCACGCTGCTTTCCCTCTCATTTTCTGATGTACCAGAAGAAAAGCAGAGGAAAATTGGGGTGGCTGCACAACCTGGGGAAGTAGACCGACGAAAAACGTGGAAACCAACAAAAATAGTAGAAGGAAAAAAAGCAGCATGCGCTCTCTATTCTGTCCATAGTGCGCTCTGGCCTCAAGATGGAACCGACCTTGCAAAGCACACAATAGAGGTCTATTTGTCAAAGGATGACCCCGCATTTCCCTTTCCATACTGGATTGAGGCAAAAGACACTCCCGTAAGCTACCGAATACGTGCTATCGATTCAGGCTATGCTATGAAGTCTCGCTTTCCAACAACTCCATTGCGTCCCCTTCAGCTTGCTAGCCCAGTTCAAAAAAAAGGAACTCTCCTTTCAATGAAACTCCATGCACAAAAGTATCACCTCCCTCTTACGGTCACACTTCATAATGACCGTACAGGAAAAGTGTACACTATACAGGACTACGAGTTAGAAATGCCTTCACCAAGCACTCTTCTCGTGACGATAGACACTGATACACTTGCTCAGAGCGGAGTTTCGGCAGGGCAGTATTCGGTCTCTCTCTCTCCCCAAGGGAAACCACCTTCTTTAGCGTGTATTGCATCCGGAATAATGCTGTAAACTATTCAAAGCAAACAACTTATAATTAAAATAATTATTTGATATATAATGACATTCCTGATATAATAGAGGTACGGGGCGAAGGGTTCTTTGACTACGCTCAAAACTGAAGGTAGGGTATGCGCTTAAGCAACACAGAACATCGTCCTGTCTACGTCCATTTAGATGAAATGCGACGCCGTATGCTCCCTCAGGGTGAGGCATCGGATTCAACACACCTTATCATACATGTTATCGATAAAACCTATTCACTTCAGGGAAAAAACCACAAGCTGCCAGAATCTTTTACAACAGAAATTCAAAAAATACGTGCACCACTCACAGCAGATATTGCATGGGTCCTTTTCCGGCGTCATGTCTTGGGAGAACCGTCTCGAGTGCACCCAGCAGTACATCTCAATGCCGATCTTTCTCAAGCACTTGTAAGAAATGCCTCTACCCCTCTTGAGCCCGTATTTCAACGAAAACTAGAAGGGATACTCTTTCGTAGATACTCGCTTTTTGAACTCCTTATAAAAACCACACAGCATCTTGAAGATATTCAGGAAAAATGTACTCAAAAGCAGCACCAGCATGAACTTTGGTTCGAAGAACTCGCATCTGTTTTAAAGACTATTGAGATGCAAAAAAAAGGTATTTCACATATGCCACCTCTTGAGAGAAAACCAGCTCTGAGAGAACTGGAAACAATGGTTCTTCATAAAGACCATCTTGAGCGAGAACTAAAGATTGTTGCGAAACATATGGCTCAATTGGAAGTTGAAAAATGCTGTTTTGAAGAAACAGGGATTCATAAAGAACCACTTCTTTTTGATTCTCTTGATCCAGAATGCAAAGGGTTAGCTTTAGAAGTTGCACAGATGCCTATTCCTTTTCTGGAAGGCATTGAAAAAACCATTATTTCAGAGACGGGAAAAGCACTCGAACTCCTCGAGAGGAGCGAGTTATGAACAATGTTTATACTGTGTGGAAAAACACAAAAAACACAACAAATCATTTGGAAGGAGAGAAAGTATGTTTATCATAAGTGTATTAGGTTCAATTGTTTGCGAAATGTTTAAGGAAATGCTAAGATTCAGTTAACATGCTGCAAATTAGTAAGTTATTTTTTTAACAGAAAGTTTGTGAACAATTTATCGACATTTTTTCCACAGTAAGAAAAAGAGTCGTTCACAAACACACCTTTCCACATTTAGAATGATTTGGTATAGTCTGATCTCCAAAAAACTTTGTGAGATCGTTCAATCGTGTTTTATTCTAAAAAGAAATGCCAACTCCTATTGCAAGCTACATACACCAGATATCTAAAAAAAGAAGCAACACTCTCACCCGAAGTAAAGACTAAACTCAAAGAAGCCCTTCTCCAGCTCGAAACTTCAATTCATCAAAGCGACAAAAAGAAAATGGTCGAGGCTGCGAAAAGCATCCAGGCTCTAAAAAAAGAACATCTAGCGAAGTCTACTCGAGAACTTCTCGTTGAATGGTCGCTTGGAATAGCTGTAGCCCTTCTTGTCGCAGTTCTTGTTCGACCTATGGTTTTTGAGCTTTATGTTGTCCCGACAGGCTCAATGAGACCAACGATTCTAGAGCAAGATAGACTTTTTGTGACGAAAACTGCATTCGGAATAAACGTTCCACTTGTCCCAAAGCAATTCTACTTTGATAGATCACTTGTTAACCGATGTGATGGCGTTGCTTTTACAGGAGAAAACCTTGACATTCCAAATGTTGACGTAATGAACTTTTACATTTTTCCTGCTAAAAAACAGCTTGTCAAAAGACTGATTGGAAAGCCAGGCGATGTGTTATATTTCTATGGAGGACAAATTTATGGAGTGGATGCAGATGGAAACGATATTTCAAGTCTCCTTCAGCCTAAATACCTCTCACACATAACACATGTCCCTTTTATTACATTTGAAGGGAAAGTCAAAACTCCACCGAGTTCAAAGCAAGAAATTGCCACACCATCTCTTTTTTACCAGTATGGAATGCCGGTCGCAGAGCTCGATGCAATAACACGCTCTATGGTGCACGGAAAGCTCTTTCCACAAAAAAATGAAGATGGATCATCGAGAACCTTCTCACACTATTATGACATGTGGGGAATCAGTAACTATGGCATGGTTCGTCTTCTCACAGCTGATCAAGCGAAAAAGTTTCAAGCGAATATTCCTAAAAATATCGAGCACACTGCCGTTCTTGAAATTCGTCACCACCCAAACATATATAACGCAAGTATCTCTATGGATATACAAGGTCGGGCACGGCCGCATCTCGGTGTTTTCACATCCTACCTTCCTCTGTCAACCAAGCACATGCAGAACATTTTTACGCATATGACAACCATGCGATTCATTGTACAGGATGGAAAATTTTTCCAGTATTCGTATGAAGGCATTAGAAAATCGTACCACCGATACGCACCGTCTTTTGCAGGTGTACCTAATGGAACATACGAGTTTGAAAATGGGCAAGCATACAAAATACACAGTATGGGCTTTCGTTCAAAAGTTCCATCAACACATCCTCTCATGCGCTTTTCAGAAGAAAAAACCCGCTTTTTCTTCAATCTTGGCATTGAGATGTTTTCTCCCTTTGAACCGTCTTCTCCAGATGACATCTTGAGACCATCACGCTACACGTTCTTTAATAATGGCGATTTATATCTTCTAGGACACTCAATTGTATCGAAAAATGATCCGCAAATGGCTTATTTCATCAACCGAGAATATGAAAAACAAGAAAGTGGCACAAAACTGCGCCCCTATCCCCCTTTTGAAGACCCAGGCCCTCCACTAAAAAATGATGGTTCAGTCGATGTTGAAAAAGTGAGAAATAATGGATTGCTTGTGCCAGAAGATCACTACCTCGCCCTTGGTGATAACTATGAAGCGAGTCTAGACTGTCGAGACTTTGGGTTTTTACCACAGCAAAATATTCGTGGGGCTCCCTCTTTCATTTTCTGGCCTATCAGCAAACGATTTGGAGGTTTTCCGCAGCCACCGATGCACCTGTTTAATCTTCCTCGGATCATCATGTGGTCACTTGTTCTTATAGCCCTCATTGCGTACAGTGTCACGTCACGGAAAAAACGAAACAGGCCAATAACGTTTGAGTAAGACATGAGATATTTCCTTACAGCACTCCTTACCTCAGCACTCTTTGGAAATACTCCTGATTCGTTCATACTCGTTACAGTCCCGAAAAGTGGCACACACCTGATGTTACAGGGTGTACTTCCTATTCTGACACAGAATGCAAAAATCCATTTTTTTCATACATTTTGCCCTTGGAAAATAGACGCTCTTCTTGAACGAGAAGGACCAAAAAAAATGCTCCTTCTTGTTCGCTCACCGGAAGACATTCTCTATTCTCTCATTAAGTACCGAGATAAAAAAGCACGTTGGGGAGAAGCAGCTCCAGAAATGCACCAAATGCGCGGCCATGAAATTTCCCATTGGAATTCGCTCACATATGAAGAGAAGTGCCTACGAGAGATAACGAAAATTGAAAAAATGCTTTCTAACGCGCTGCTTATTCATAAAAAACACGCCCCCTTTGTTGTTAAATATGAACACATAAAAGACCCAAACATGAGGCGTACGCTCTCAGCTCAAATAGCATCCTATTTAGACTGCCTCCCCCTTACGCCTGACACACTCTCTCTCATTGACTCAGTTGTAAATATCCCTCACGGCTGGACATATCGAAAAGGCATAACCGATGAGGGAAAAGCGAAACTTACACATGACGCACTCGATGAAATCAAAGTGAATCCTATCTATACCTCGTACAAACAATACTTCGGATACGATTGATTTGTTTGCAAACATGACTGAATACACTTTGAAAAAATTCTTCTTGTTGGATACAACACTCTGTGTACATACTCAAGCATACTAAAGGAGCCAATTTCTTGAAGTCCTTCCAAATCTTTTTCCTCCTCTTCCTTTCATCTCTTCCTTTTGTGCACATCAATGCAGTCGACCAATTCACAGTTATGACCATTCCAAAAAGTGGCTCTCATCTTCTCACTTGGGGAATTTTACCTATCATCGCTGAAAGTGGAGCACCGCCGTTCTTTCATACCGGAAACCTTGACGGAATACGAGCACAATATGGGCTCAATAGTGACCACAAAGGTGTTCTCTGCATACGGATTCCTGAAGATGTTATCCTTTCGTGGGTGAAATTCATGGATAAAAAAGCAGCCTATGGGAACCAAACTCCAGTTCACCATCGAGTTCCTCAAAAATCAACAGAAGCGTGGAAACGACTCCCCTATAAGGAAAAATGTATGTGTGTCGCTCTAGACTTTCGATGCTTTTATATTTATGCAATGGCACTGTTTGATGAGTTTCATCCGTTTCTTGTCCGGTACGAAGACATTATCGAAAAAAAGACACGAAAAGTGGTCTGTAAAAAATTAACAAAATATTTGCATGCACCTCAGTTGACACGTGAAAAGCAAGAAACAATAGAGGCAAATGTGAAAAGACCTCTTGGCTGGGTGTACCGAAAAGGGGTCTCAGGAGAGGGTGCACAAAAGCTTCCAGAAGAAACAATCCAGTTTATTCGGTCTGACGCAACGTACCAAGCATTTATGGCAAAATTTTATCCTCATCACACTTATGATTGAGTCCGCGAGGACATCACGTCAATGTTGAATATCACCTCTTCCCCATTGAGATCAACAGGTTCACCAACACACTCTGTAAAACGAACTTCAAGCGCTAACACTTCTTGGCAAATAGAGTCATGGTGTAGAGAGAATGCTTTTTGAACACGCTCATTTGCTTGCATTTTTAATGCAATACGATCCGTGACTTCTAGCCCAAGTGATCGTCTCAGCGTATTCACTTTATTGACAATCTCACGAGCAAATCCTTCCAAGATAAGCTCATCATTTAACTCGGTATCAAGGGCAATAGTAACGATACCATCGCTCTGCGCAATGACACCTTCCTTAACGCGACGAGTGATTTCAATATCAGAAGGCTGCAGTTCATATTCAGTGTCATCGACACTGAGTGTCACCGATTTACCTTTCTGAATAGCATCTATTGACTCCTCACCAAACGCTTCGATAAGCGCCTTGAGCGCTTTCATGTGCTTTCCAGCACGGCGGCCAAGTGTTTTATAATTTGGCCGAGCACTATAGCTCACAAACCCTTGCTCGTTCGTGTGATATGCTATTCCCTTTACATTCAGCTCATCCATGATGAGGTGTTCTTTATTCTTCAAAAGATCAAGCGTTTGCTGATCAGCAGCAATAAGATGAGCAACTGAAAGGGGTTGACGGACTTTCACCTTATGCTCTTTTCTTAATGAGTGCCCCATGCTAACCGCTTGCTGAACAAGGGCCATTTCCTTTTCAAGCACTTCATCTCGAAGCGCATCTACCGATTCAGGATAATCACACAAATGTACAGATGAAGGATCGCTTGGAGAGCGTAATTCTTCATAGATTGATTCACTTGTAAATGGAATGAAGGGAGCTGTCACTTTTGTAAGGGTTTGTAACACGTAATAGAGTGTCTCAAAGGCATCTCTGCGATCAGGCGTATCTTCATCACTCCAAAAACGGCCTCGGCACCTGCGAATATACCAGTTCGTTAACTCATCAATAAATCCTACAAATGGATTCACAGCTTTTGACAGCTCAAAGCTATCCATTCCTGAAGAAACCGCATCAATAAGCCCTTGCAGACGGGAAAGTATCCATCTATCAATATCTGCCTTTGGAGTGGTTTTTTGCTCTGCAGGTTTCCAGTCATAAATATTCGCATAGGTTGCAAAGAAAACGTATGCATTCCAAAACGGAATCAAAATCTGACGTAAAACGAGCTCAACACCCCTTTCCGAAAACTTAAGATCATCAGCTTCAACAACAGGGCTATGGAGCAAGAAAAGTCGGACAGCATCAGCACCATACTTATTAAATACTCGTTCAGGCTCAGGATAATTTTTGAGCCGCTTCGACATTTTAGCACCGTCTTCAGCAAGAATAATCCCATTGACTATGACATTCTTAAATGCCGGTTTTCCAAAAAGTGCAACACCAAGAATCGTAAGTGTATAGAACCACCCTCTTGTTTGATCAAGACCCTCTGCAATAAAATCTGCAGGGAAGCCAGCTTCAGTAATCTCACTATTTTCAAATGGATAGTGATTTTGCGCATACGGCATGGAGCCTGATTCAAACCAACAATCAAAAACCTCTGAAACACGCCGGTATGTCTTTCCGTCTTTTTCAAACGTCAGATGATCAATATGGTGCCTGTGAAGGTCATCAATACTGGATCCGGTTAAAGTCGACAGCTCTTCGACACTGCCCATGACATGCATATCAGCATCATCACTCATCCAAATTGGGATTGGGGTACCCCAATATCTATTCCGAGAAATCGCCCAGTCACGAGCATTTTCAAGCCACTTCCCAAAGCGGCCATGCTTAATATGCCCAGGAACCCAATGAATCTCTTCGTTGGCTTTAAGCATATCCTGCTTAATATCCTCTACCTTAACAAACCATGTATCAACAGCTTTGTAAATGAGCGGTGTATCTGAGCGCCAGCAAAATGGATACCTGTGTCGGATCTGCGTGTGCTTAAACACAGCGCCCGCTTGTTTTAAGTGCTTTATAAGTGCTTTATCAGCATCTTTTACAAACTGCCCCTCAAACTCAGGAATCTCTGAGGTGAATTTTCCATTTTGATCAACTGGACAAACAGGATCAATCCCTTCTCTTTGACACACGAAAAAGTCAGATTCACCAAATGCCGGGGCCATATGAACAAGCCCAGTTCCATCTTCTTCCCCAACAAAATCATCAGAAAGGATAGAAAATGCATTTGGAGAGGCTCCATCACGAAAGTATGAAAAAAGTGGGGTGTACCGTTTACCGGTGAGTGTTTCACCTGAAAATTCCTCAACAACTTCCACCTCTTCACCAAAGAGTGCATTGACGCGACTCTTAGCACAGTAGAAATAGGTGTCTTTTTCAGCATCATAGACTTTTACATATGTTAGCTTTGGATTAACACACACCGCCATATTTGATGGGAGTGTCCATGGAGTTGTCGTCCACACAAGAGCACACGTTTTCTCCTCACCCTCAATAGGCAACATCACAGTCAGCGATGGATCATCGACATCTTTATAGTTTAAGTTCGCTTCAAAATTTGAAAGTGGCGTTCCCAGTTTTGCAGAGAACGGCATGACTTTATACCCTTTATAAACAAGGCCCTTATCCCACAGCTGTTTAAATACCCACCAGATAGACTCCATGTAGTCTGCATCCATTGTCCGGTAGGTCTTATCGAAATCAACCCAACGCCCCATTCGGCGGACTGTTTTTTTCCACTCTTCACTATAGCGAAGAACAATACTCCGACACTCTTCATTAAAAGCTGCTATACCAAACGTCTCAATCGAATGCGCACCAGAAAGCTCTCGAGCTTTTTCAATCTCATTTTCCACAGGAAGCCCGTGACAGTCCCATCCAAAACGGCGCGGCACTTTAAACCCTTTCATCGTCATATAACGAGGAATCACATCCTTAATGGTCCCGGCTAAAATGTGCCCATAATGAGGAAGTCCGGTCGCAAAGGGAGGCCCATCATAAAAAGAAAAAAGCGCACTTTCCTCTCTCTGTTGCAAAGAGGCTTGGAACGTCCCCTCTTCATCCCATTTTTTTAATACTTTTTCTTCCCTGTCCGGAAAACTTTCTTTACTGATAGTGAACATTTTACAATTTTCTTTAGTCATGAATGGGCAATTGTATCCCCCTAACCCCATTATTCTCAAGGATTCTCTTGCCTTTTCCCCCTATGAGAGGTATGATAATGTCCAAATATGTTATACTATTAGACGGGGGTGACTTGGTTTCGACTTGAAAATGAAGCACTCGTCGCGTGCAGAGGATTCGGTTGGCCTCTTAAAAAAACCGAAACACATTTAACTGGCAACAGTAACAAAATTGTAAAAGTTGATTTCGCACCAGCGGAAGAGACTTTTGCGGTTGCTGCCTAACTCCTAACAGAGTAAGACAGCCGGTAGTATATGACTGGACCAGGGGCCATATGCTTACCGTCAGACATCTTGGTGTGGCCACATCCAATTCTACCTCTCTAAGGTGTGTCCGAGACCAATAAGAGGTCGGCTCTCCCCAAGTGGGGTTCCTAGCAGCAAGGAGCGCCGTATCAACTAGGAACTACGCACGTAGTGACCAGTAGGGAGTTTCTCAAGGACGAGAGTTCGATTCTCTCCACCTCCATTTTGATCGGGTGATTCCGAGATGAAGTAGGAAAGGCCAAGCCTTTCCTTTTTCATTTTCGCCTACCCGTAAGGTATGTCAAAAATGAAATTCACTAGAACTCCCTCCGCTCAAAACGGAGGCAAGCCTCCAAGACGCTTGTTGTACAAAATCAGCGCGAAGGTGGCAACCTCCAATCAAAATTAAGGCTCAGTTATACAACTGAAGTCTTTTTTTTCAGTAACATACAACACAAAATTTACTCCAAAAATCCAATTATCAAAGGCTTTATTACGCACTAGACCAGACGAAACTGACGTAATATTCTTTGCTTTTGACCAAATCTTCTTCTATACTTCTCTTCCTCATGCTAGAACTCAACCTACATCCAAACCCTAAGAAAGCTGTCTATTCCAGGATTTCAAAACCCGTTCGCAAAGCCGCCTATTTATTCGCGCTTTGCGCAAACAACCCCCTCTACGCAAAACACAAACAATTGTTAGGAGGGGTTTTAGACATGCTGGACGGTCTTGAATATCATATAGGCAAGATACGAACGTACGAAAAAGCTGCATGCAGATTCGTAGCTAACCTGCACTCTCTAAGCAAAACAAAGGAATCTTTTAATCTAGCAGCTTTGTCAAAGAGAGCCAATCATCACCCCGCTGTACATGAGGCGGTAGCATATATTGGCCGCCTCGGACAGCTCTGCGCTTTTTTTGAATCAGAATGGTTTAGTGATGTTGTAGGAGAAGCTAGTATAGCACTTAAAATACCATCCATTTTAGCTCTAATGCCTCTACGAAACAAGCACTCCGCACATAGACAGCAAGACGCTCCGCGAAAAGATGACTGCAACAGCCTAGGTTTACATGAATTTGGACTGAAGCACGGCTTGGTAGGTTTCGGTTATGAGCCCGAGAGCGTAAATATCCAGCATTCTTTTCCGACTAACCAACGACACCCCCTCCTCATCTCTTACATCCCGTCTGAAATTCCTGAAATAGAACATTTCGGAGAAAACAATAATCTTGTTATTTTCACTCCGACTAAAATTCATCAGGAAGTGGTAAGTGAAGCAATTGATTTACTTGAACTATTTTTTGGATTTCAGCCGTAACCCTTCTTCCATACGGAAACGCCTATTTACGCATTTCATAAATTTTTGGTACGTTTTTAAAAAAATCTGCCGAAAAATGGTCATCTCAGAGCACTAGATATTTTGATCTTGCTGCGCATCTTCTTCTGCACATTTAATCGCTAGTTGCTTAGCTTTCTCTAAAGCTAGGGAAAAATCATCGAAGGGAAATATTAATTTTTCTGAAATAGGAGTGAATTCAATCTCCATCTTATCTATTCCCTTTTCATAGGTAATTTCTGCTATATTATGATCTGCAAAGCAAAGGATAATCACCATTCCCTCTAAATTGACGTCACCTAGTAATTTTGTATAAAAACCATTGTTATTTCCCAGCATATCAATTTAGCAGTTTTGCTTTTGCTTTCTCGATGACATCAAGAGCTTCTTTAAGAGGAAATTCCCAATATTTAGTTCCAATCGGAGGGAAAATAGTCAATACAGGTTCGTCTTTTTCCTGTGAAATTTCTGCCCACTCCTCATCTTTATAGTAAATTTCAGCAAAAACTTTTTCCCTGATGCAGTCATTAGCAATAATGATAAAAAAATCGCCATCATCCATTCACTACCCCCTTTTTAACTTATTTTTTGTAACTTTTTGGTTGAAGAAACCCTATCATTTCTTTTCCATCACCAGTAAACCTTACTCCTCCTTGTTCAGGAGTCCAAATTTCGATTACTGGCCCATAGTTATTACTCGTATATTGCTTTATAACTTTATTGGGATGATTTAAGATTCTATCTAGGGTTTTTTGTCCATGTTCATTTATTTGATTTGGATTTCCAACAGGTTTTTCAAAAACGGTTTCGCTACGATATCCATGTTTCATCGAACCTCTACCTGCTTTAGTAAAACCAGCTCTATCCGGAACTCTTCCCAATTTTGAAAATGCTTTAACATTTATAGCTCCCTTCTTACTAAGCATTCCTGGAATGGGAATGAATCCAACAGTAAACATATCAGATAATTTATTTTGTTTAGCATCTTTCGCGTAAAGTTCTGCTTGATCGGTGTGAAATGCTTTATCTATTGCCTTGTGGCCTTTTTCTATTGTTTTTTCATAGTTCTCGACAGCATTCCCCATCAGCTCATTGTTTTCGCATGACAGATCTTCAGGGAGTAATTTTGATCCAAACTCTTTTATTTCCTCGATTGCTTCAGGCCCTAGCTTTAGGTATTCTGCTACTGCATCAAATGCTTCGTGTGCTAGATGAGCTCCGAGCTCCCTTCCTTTTTCTGCAAGAGATTGAGGATCTTGTTTTGAGGCTACATCTTCATAAACAACCTCCTTTACCGAAGAGGCTTTTTCATTAATAACTTCTTGTACGAGAAGCTCCTCACTTCGTTCTAGACATTCAGAAGGAGATTCATCTTTTTCCAATAGTGGAGACGGCTCCTTTGGTTTAGAATCTGAAGCTGCCGCCGTCCCCGCTGCCCCTGCGGCTGCAGCTGCAGCTGATGATGATGCTGAAACGGCAACTATCACTACAGTTGCAGCAACGACTACCACAGCTCCAACAATGATTGCTGTTTTATGTTTCTTTACGAATTTCTTCGTACTTTTCCAGTTCTTGGATACCCAACCGCACTGTTGAATATTTTTACGAAGGGTGTCATATGATAGAGTCTGAGCAAAATAAAAATCCCCACTTCTATTACTTGAAAAGGCATAGTAAAATGGTGATTCGTCGTAGAGGAGAGAAAAGATATCTTGGTTGAGGGCTATTCCAGCAGAAGCATCATTCGACGGCATTCCTTCATATGCTAAAAGAGCAACAAATCGATTTATTTTCCATAACTGATCAGGGGAACACTTCCTTTCTAGCTCCCCGCTTTCGATCTCTTCAAGAAGCTGTAATACACCATCATATGTAAGCGAGGCATACTCCTTCTTCGCTCCAGATTCTGGAATGGGAGCTTTCGAATTTCCCAATGGATATATCAAGAGAGAAGGCAAGAGCAGAAGGAGAACCAAATAAGAAAAAAGCCTACACCTAAACATATGTCCTCGCGAGCAAAAGACGAACGTTAAGATTTGACTAAGTTTTGGTCAACTGTTTATCTTTCTAAAATGTAACAAACATCCGGTGTTGTGACAAAACTTGTCTATGAGTTACAACTGTTACAGAAGTTACACTAATTTATCATATGTTTTCGAAATTCCCCATCGTCTTATGCTGGTTTGGGGTTATTGTTAGAGGCTGCTAAAAAATTCCCCCAGAAATTTAATAAATCTTCTCGCTCTCCGAAAAATAAAAATGGACAAGTATTAACTCTCCAGGACTGGACATTAGCTCAACTTATTGATGTATCTTACGATATTGGCCTACTTAAACTCGACACTAAAAGGTTCAGTCACCATGTCCGTGATTTTCGTAACTATATTCATCCTTGTCATCAAATGATCTCAAATTTTGATCCTGACATGCATACAGCCAAAATCTGCTTTCAAGTACTTAAAGCTGCAATTGCGGATTTAAGCGGAGAAAGATAATTTTTATTGCATTCCAATCAAAAGTTCTGATTGCATTTCTTATTTCAAATTATAATCACTTAATTATCAGAAGCTTATTATTGACCTCCTTAATGTACTTGATAAGGATTTAAATAACCTATATAATAGGTAATATAACCTAGATATGAGGTGGTCATGTTAGAGTCATTATTTGGTTCAAAAACTATTGAAAAGATCCTCTTTTACCTTTTGGCAAATGATAGGTGTTATGGTTCACAATTGAGCAGAGTGTTTGATGAATCTCTTTCCCCTTTTCAAAAGGGCTTAGATAGGCTGGAAGCCGGTGGTATTATCGTCAGCTTTCTAGAAGGAAAAACAAGGGTGTATCAGTTTAATCCAAGGTATCCTTTTTTATCAGAGTTGAAGGAGTTTTTACAGAAAGCATATGAGTTTCTTCCATCTGAATTAAAAGATCGTTTTTATCAGCCCGTAGTTCGCAAAAGACCTCGTAGGAAAGGGAAACCTTCATGAAAAAAATTGATTATAAAAAAATCACCTTAGAACAGTTGGCTGCAATTGTATCAAAAAAAATGCAGGAACATGGAATTGATAGCATTTTGGTTGGAGGTGGATGTGTGTCTATTTATTCACACAATCGCTACCAATCATATGATCTGGATTATGTTACGTATGAAAATATGAGAAAGGTAGAAAGAGCTCTAAAGGAAATCAATTTTATAAAGAGTGGAAAACATTTTGAACATCAGGAATGTGAATACTACATTGAATTTGTCTCCCCTCCTGTTGCTATAGGAAATGAGCCAATCCAAGAGTATAAATACCACAAAACTCCACTTGGCACGATTAAAATGCTAACACCAACTGATAGTGTTAAAGATAGACTTGCCAGTTTTTACCACTGGGATGATTTGCAAGGATTGGAACAAGCAATTAACATTTGCCAAGAAATTTCTAACGAAGTTGACATTGCAAAAATTAAAAGTTGGTCTGAGAAGGAAGGTCAGAAAACAAAATATCAAATTTTCTTAAAACGATTGAAAGAGATCTCCAATCAAAAGTTCTGAATGCGTCTCTCCACTTCCAAGACGCTTGTTTTGCAAAAAGCTCTGCTCCTATTCAACCTTTCTGTTACATTTTTTTTGTAAAAAAGGATCAGACGCATGAACATATATATCGACCAATGCTCGAACTTTAAAAAAGTGAAATCGCTAACAAAAACCTACGTGTCCGTTCAGTGGGGGACGTTGATGTGGGCCAATTTTTGGTTTTTAGGCTTTTTTCGGTCAAAAAAGCCTCGAAATCACCATTTTGTGCACCCCCACTGAACGGATACCTTGAAGTAAAAAATTGAACTATTTAAGATCGAAAGTCTTAATACCTACTAACATTTCAGAGTAAAATATGTTGATCAATATTGTCATTGTTATAGTCACCTTGGCATTTTTTTTTGCTGCGCCATTTTTCTTTGCTAAAAGCATCACTGAATTTAAATCAGGCCAAAAAGATAACTCTGTAAAGAAGCTATACTATGCATTTTTATGGTCTTTCTCCGGGGCTCTAAGTGTTTATTTTTTTTTTAGGGGAATAAGCCAATGGTGAAGTTTTTACTAAGTTGTATGCTCTTCCCCTCGTTCTTGTGTTTTTCTATTCATAAGCAGGATTTGATCCATGAAGTAGCTCTAGCATTTCATAATGCTGATTTCGAAATGGCACGAAATTTTTCAATCCAATGGGCTAAAAACTTCGAGGAAGATGTGATTCCTGCTATGGCCTGTCTATCTTTATCGCTTTGCGGAGAAAAAAAATTGCCTGCGGCGAATCTTGTCTATCAAAGAGTGCTTTTTTTAATGGAATCGCAAAAATTTCCCTCAAATGTCCAACAACGATATAAAAAAACGATGGAATTAGCCCTCAATAACCATGATCAACTATTGGAAGATTCGTATATAGTCCCAGAGCTAGAACCATGCAAATTCAGCCTAAAGTTTAAAGCTGTTGCAGGAGCATTAATTTTTACGGCTGGGTTATTCACAACTCCCTTTAATCCAGGCATTGGAACTGGGCTCATGACAACAGGAGGAGGAATGATTCTTGATTCTACCCTGGGTTATAAAGATGAATTTGATGAGCAGGATCGACGAAAGCGCGAAAAGCTAAGAGAATCGGATCCTGAAAACGATCAGTTAAATGTTCAATGAAAATAATTAGACCCTGAAGGGGCCTTTTTAACTAATTTTATCCAGTCAAAATTAATTAGCAGTTCTAATATGCCTGATTTTGGAATCAGCGTAATATTTTCTTAAGATTGATAGTTTATGCCAATCAAAAGTTCCGAACGCGTCCAACCTCCAATCAAAATTAAGGATTCAGTGAAATACATTCACAAATACACGCCGAAGAACTCCGTTGCACAAAGCCCAATTACGCACTAGACCAGATGAATGCAGATTAAAACTCCTTCCTCAAACTTGCCTTTAAGTAGGCTTATCTGATTTTCCCGTTGCAGCCACCGGCTCCAAAGCAAAACCATTCGCGACTCTTCGCATTTGCTCTCTGCCCCTCTTGGTGATAAATTGAATGAATTTTTTGGGTAAAATTTTCATCAAATAGAGCTGAAGTGTCATTTTCATTGAGGATTCATCACCTCCCAAGAGCTGATGATTCGCTTCTGCAAGATCTTGAGCATCTTCAACGAAGCTTCGAATAGATTGCTCATATTCACTAAAGGCAATCTCGTAATCACCGTCTGATTTCTCAATCTCTCTAGCTAAAACATAAGATCCAACCATGGAAAGACTTGTTCCCATTGCTGAGGCAGCGTGAGCAGCGTCTCCTACAAGGGCGACTCTTCCTTTCGACCAATAGGGCATTCTGACCTGCGCAATGGAATTGAAGTAGCAATCATCACAACTTTTCATCGCAGAGATAAGTTGAGGAATTTCCCATCCTAAATCACCAAACTGTTTTTCAAATTCATCTTTGAAATTCTTAGATGAAGTGATTTCCTTTTCTGATCGAAATGCCAGACATGCATACGAATGATGATCTGCAGCATATGCTGCTACAAACTTACCCCTATCAAAATACACTATTTCTGAATGATCAAGATCAAAGATATTGTTTATCGGAAAAACGCAAAAATGGATCCCGTACTTTCTTAAAAACTCTGAATCTTCGCCGAATGCAATCCTTCTCACGTTCGAATACAATCCATCAGCACCAATTACTAGATCAAACTTTCTAGGGTCACTCTTTTCAAAATGAACAAGTTCATCAATCATCGTGATTGAATCATCATAAATGACTTCAATCTCACCTACTGCTTTTGATAGAATTTGAGCGAGATCCCAGCGGTTAACTTCAATATCCCCTTCAGAACAATGCCCCAAAATGTCTCCTTCAAACTCAAAAGTTTTGAGATAAGGAGTCACTAGTTTCGACCTTTCAAGGTTTACATTCGCATCGACAAGATCCTGATAAATACCCATTCGCTTGGCAACTTCTAAAGCTGTTCCTCTTACGTCGATTTTATAACCCCCCTCTCTCAAATTGGGATGTGTTTCAACAATCGTTGGTGAATATCCTCGTTGCTTTAACCAGTAGGCAAGCGTAAAACCTGCAATTCCAGCTCCTGATATAAGAATTCGTGTTTCTCTCATTGTCTTCTCTTAACACTGTGCCATTCACTGGTAACTGCCACGTTAGCTACCCTCTGAAAAGGCAATAATAAGCAAATCCTTTAACTCCTTGACCTCTAGTTCGTCGCCAAGAGCGTAGTGAACTATCGGCCTGCCTTTACCGGCTACAGCCTGCTCAAATCCGTATTTCACAAACTCAAGAAACTCTTCTATCTCTTGGAGTCGTAGCTTATTGTCCTCATGATGAGCCGTGGCTTTATTCTGATCAAAGGCTAACTCACGATTATCATGGGCCAGTTGATCATTCCGCTTAGTCCGAATTCTAGAATACACATTATGTCTTTCAACATCCTTCCAAACGCTGTCACATCCTATTTTTTTATAGAAATTCTTCAAGCTCACAACATCTTTTCGTTTGTTTTCTAGGATTTTGTATATCCCCAAGTATAGACGATCATAAATAAGTCGATATAAATAATTTAGTAGAGTTACAAACTTTCTCCCCTCCAATTGGTTTTCTTTCGAGAACATAACTATACAACTGAGGCACCTCATGTCCCTATAGATAAAATGAAGTCTCCCTCCCAGCACCTCAATCCACTCTTCTACTTCCTGTTCCCTACTCATTTTCACCTCGATTCAATTGGTCTCTCAATCTTTGCCACACATTTAGTTGCTCGACCGTCACTCCCAATCCTACCAACCGACTCTCGTCTATCTGTTCCAAGTCCTCTAGAATATCCTCGGTAAAATCTGTCCTAGCTGCGCCTGGCACGCGCGTATCCGCCTCCGCATTCACAAACGCCCTCATTGCCTCACCCACCAACCTCTGCAAGATCACCTCCCTCACCACAGTCCTCCGCTCTTGCCTATAGCGAACTCGGACTTCATCGAAGCCCATTACCTTGACAGTTGAATCGTAGGCGGCACAAGAACGGAGATAGGAGTAGACGTACAGGTCCACCAGTGGACGAACATCCTGCAGTTCATAGATGGCGATCATGGCCGACATATAGTCCTCGACGGGAACGTCACTGAACGCTGCAGGGACGAGGTTTCCTTTGATCAATGAAATATTTGCAGACAGCCGAGCAGTCCGTTTGTTTACATCCGCGAAAGCCTGCAGATAGCTTACATGCACCAAAAGGAAAACACTCTGTTCGTAGGGATCCCGAATTTGTGCAGCTTTGCGAGCAATCTTCTCCAACTGCTCGTCCAATCTCTTTGGATCCTCAAAAGGGAGGTATGTTGATCCCCCGATACGCACACCATGCTTACGGACCTTACCTACCTCCGAAGCCTCCAAAAGACCATCGGACAAGAGATAATGTAGAGTACAAATGACATTGCGACTGACCTCGATCCTTGATGCTGTATCAACAAGATAGCGAATAGCTTCCTTGTGATTTAATATCATTACCTTCTCCTCATCTAGTTTCCCTTCCGCAGTGTCACCATGAAGCAGTAGACGTTCAGTATCCAACAGGGAATAGGTGTTTCCTTCCAAACGAGATGAGTTATATGACAGGTCAATAATTAGCCTGTTGAAAATTTGATGTGCATAGGTTCCAGCTGGATCCTGATTGCTGGCTCGCTTCCCCGATGCCTGCAACTGTTTTCGTAGGGTCTCTGGCAAGTAAAAGGTAGCGTTAGGTTGATAGCTGTCAAGCCACTCGTCTGCATATGCAACCGGCTGCCGCTCGAATAAGGGCCTCTTTACTATCTGAATAGCTTCTAAACTTGCGGAACCAAAACAACTACTTACCTCATTGCTAGCTTGTACCACACGCCCTGATGCAATGTATTTAGTCCCCCGCTTCTGGCCAATCCTCTTAACCGTCCCTTCTTCCACCAAATGACCCAGCCACCGTCTAACCGATCGTTCCTTATATCCTTCACCCATTTTCTGCATCAACTCAGTCAAACTGATCGGCTCGGACTCTAATCCTAGCTGTCTTAATACGGCCATTTTATTGTCACGCAGGCTCATTACGGCCACCTCCTTGATCCGATACGGCCATTCTAGCCTAAAAACGGCCACTTTTCAAGCTGTTTTGGCCGTATTTTGATAAATACGGCCACTTTTCGGCCAAACGAACCCACTCAAAGGTTCTAAACGCGTCTTCCAACCTTCGGATTTGAGTGGAATATTTCAAGACAAAACGTATTACCTTTTTACCATTTCAAGCTCATGTTCAAGTAACCACCTTTTTCGAGCAAGTCCACCGCCGTAACCCCCCAGCTGACCATCTCTATTAATTACCCGATGGCACGGAATGACGATGGCTATTTGATTCGCTCCATTTGCGCTTCCTACTGCTCGCACAGCTCCAGTTTTACCGAGCGCTTTTGCTATATCAAAATACGAGCACGTCTTCCCAATAGGGATCTTTATCAGTTCTAGCCACACACTTTTTTGAAAAGGGGTACCTATCATCATGATCGGAGTCAGAAATTGTTTTAAATCACCTTTGAAATACTGCTTTAGCTCCCTTTCAATCGAATCGATGACCTCTGTTCTTCCAGGAATTATTGCTGCCCTGAGTGCTTTTCGAAGTCTTTCGATTTCACGCTCTAACCCGCGCCGGTTGACAAACTCTAAAAGGTAGAGCACCTTTTCATCGCTCATGGCCACCATTGGCCCTAAAGGAGTATCTATCCAGTCAGCTTTGATGAGCTTTACTTCTTGTGATCTTGCCGGAGGTGTGCCCATGATTTTAGAAAAAGCATCCCGAAATCCACTTCCAGAGTCGTATCCAGAATCGATCTGCGCTTCAATCACAGCTTTTTGCCCCTTGATTTCCTTTAATGCAATACCTAAACGACGAGCTCTAGCATAGGCAACAAAGGTCATCCCAAATCTCTTTTTGAAAAGCCTTGATGCCTGCACACTATTGGTAGATAAGGTACGAAAATCCGCTTCTTTCCATCTTTTTTCTGGCTCTTCTTCAACAGCCTGAACTAATTTGCGAATGACCTCCGGCACTGCATCAGGATGTGATAGAGGACGACAACGTTTGCAGGGACGAAAGCCAGCTAAGAGAGCCTCTTCTGCTGTTTTGTAAAACTCACAATTCTCAAATTTTGGCTTCCGTGCCGAGCAGACTGATCTGCAAAACACACCGGTACTGAGTACCCCAACATAAAAAACACCGTCATATTCTGGGTCTTTGGCGATCAAAGCTTTGTAATATTCTTTTTTTTGCTCTGTTGAAAACATCTTTTGTACCTCATTGAACACTAGAATATACCGTACCCATAAAAAACAGACCGCCGAAAATTGAACATTGATTTTTCCTACCTGATCTATTCAGGGAAAATATCAGATACCAATGCACAGGGGTTTGTTAGAAATAAGATTGTTGAAGCCTAAATAAGCACTGCTTAGAAAAAATATAGCACCTCCCTTAAGAGGGTTTTGGAAACATGTTTGGCGTCATATCGAATTAATAATGCAACGAGAAATGTTAATATGGGTTGATATCATTCTGTAAATCATCAACCCATTTTACATGACAAATCCACTGCTTGAAATAGATGTACAGTGGTAATTAGAGTAGCTACAGGTGCCTAGTTAATGAAAAAACCCAATACTACGTCGTCATCTGTAGAATAGCGTATCAACCATTCTTTATCATCAGCAGTAGAAAGCTTCCAAAGTGATTGGCTGATTCCATCACGTGTAATTGTTCCGAAATATTCAAGATCAAATTGAGTAAGGTTCAAAGATGAGTGAATTTGGTCAATCATCTCCGGCGAAATTGCTCTTTTAAATTCAGGCGAACCGTTTTCAGCAAAAGCTGTGCTATCATTCTTCTCAATTGCAGTGAGCATTGAAGTAATTTTCTCTTTAATAAGATCTTGGTTCTCATTTGCCATTAAACATGAAGCAAACAGAAGTGGTGCCATTATTTTTTTTAAAAACATAGTAATAGTCCCCATTTTTTTTGAATTATTGTAATTAATGTTATCGAAAAACTCAAGAGCACTTCCAAGGAAAGCATGGGTTGTTTTGGATCGAGATCACCTCACCATATTATTTTACTACGAGCAAATCGATGCTTAATATTCACCTCCTTTGCTTCAAACGACTCTTTTGATGAATGTGAATTGAGAACTCAGAGCCCCCTCTTAGAAGCCCATATCTAATGTGAATAGCATAAGCCCTGTTCCAATTTGATTGAATGGATCACTTGGACTGTCTAATAATATGAACAAACTACCGAAATTACAGTTAAGCTGAACAAACTTTCTGCCCAAGTCAAACTCTTTTCCTAGAATAAAGTCCAGACGTGGAAGGAGTGGAGGAGAGACATCTGCAAGAAAAAAAGTAGCTCCTCCACCGATTCCCACGTAGCCTGCATCCACTGCATTAGATCTATACTTTAAAGAGGAAAACTCGAGATCTGTAGCGAATCCATTTGATGATACGCGAACATCATATCCAACATTTGATGAGAGAATTCGTTGACGATATGCATACCCAATTTGAGGAATTAAACCCCCTCGAAGAAAAAAATACTGTTTTGATGTCTTTTCCATTTCAGAATCAATCTGAGCTTCTTGAGCAGAAAGAAAATAAGTGGGAAATAAGCAGAGAACTAAGAGTAATTTTATTTTCATAATTCACCTCAAACTTAATTATGAGGAGATAGAATACCAAATAAATCGATTAAAGTCTAATCCAGGCACTTGCACGCTACGTTTGTGCATTATCAATGTTTGTATACTTTTTGAGAATGTTTGCTATGTTGTCTTTTTCGTTTTCTGTGAATTCGAAGAAATACTCAATCTGCCATGCCTGCGTATGTTTTGCTTGTTTACTTGTAGGGGTATCCCACGCAGGATAGACTCTAATAGCTCTTTTACCTTCGGATTCTTTTCCCTGCAGGATACCTTTTTTATACAAAATGTCTTTTGGAAACACGAATTGACCTCTATGGCTAGCTGCATGAACTGCAACCACAAAAAAATCGATATCATCTTCGACATCATATGGTTCTATAACACCACTTTCAGCTCTTTTCCAAAACACAACAAATTGCCCACCTTTTTTCGGCGTGGTCTTTGCAATGCGAAAGACTATTTTGCGCTCTCCTAACATAAAACGACAAGCTGTATACTCTTGACTTTCTGCTTCAGCTTGAAAAGCATGCATATGCAACCCAGCTGACCGATACGTCGTATTGAGAGTTTCCTTTAGCTCTTCCACAGGCATCCTTGAACAATTGGTCTGTCATCATTTTTAACACATGAGCCTATTAATACATGCTTAACTCTTCAAAATGATGCTTTTCTAGCTAAACAAACTCCCATTTCTTTTGCAATAATTTGGAAACAATTCCTTCTGAACGGTTGGGCCCATTTTTTTACCCTTGATGCAAGGAAATTTATCCAACAGGCTTTGAATAGGCGTTTTCTAGATTTCAGAAAAACCGCATGGCGACTCCAAGGCACAAAGTCTTCACTCATGGGAAAAAAATTGGCATTTTGTTTGGCATTCAATCTTAAGTTCGTTCACAAGCCTCATAGATCAATTCCGATACAACAATATTCAGACCTTCAGACGACTTTAGCTCTAAGACTTGAACTACAGCACCTCTGTCTACTATAGACTAATGAGTAGGGAGAGAAAGCCTCGGCACTACATGTTAATATATTCACTCAACATCTAATAAAAAATAGTTGATTTGAATAAAAAAAAGGAAGGTGTATTCCTTCAAAGTCTCTTCTCCATTACGAGTACATGGCGACCTGCTTTGTGATCAATTCAATCGAATCTACAGCCTCAGGATAACTCATCAAACTTACCAGTCACAATATCCTAATTCATACAATTCTTCTCCCAATACTTGATGAACCAAAGTTTTATTTTTTTCATTGAACTGAGTTTTCCAACCATTTATTTGACCTTTTCTAAAAGTTCCCCCTCCTCCGAATAAATTATCAGCCACATAGCCCAAAATTTCTTGAGAAACTGGTACTTCTAGGTATTCAGCGATATTTTTCAATGTTCGAATTTGACGCTCTCTTGACCCACCTCCTTTTTCTCCAACTAAATCTTCAAACCTAATAGTCAGAACTCCAGGAGTATTCATCCAAAGAATTGCACGCCTTGCAAAGCTTTTTGATATGTATAAAAAGAAACAGAAATAATTATATTTTTTATTGTATTTACTCAATGGCTTGAAATGAAATCAGAGCCTTGAGAAAATAGTTTATAAGAAATGAGTGTCAAATAGGGAGCGTCTGAGCACTCCCATATTAAGAATATATATTTTTGAAAAAAGACGTAAATACTGGAGGTACATTTCCGAGGATAATATTACTTATTAAAGACCATTGGAATCACCATCCTTCACTCCATTTTTTTTCATGAGCATATTTTTTTAGAATATTCCGAAGAGTTAAAAATTCTTCGCTTTTTTCTACCCAAATCATTGTCCCCATTCCAATATCGATGAAAATTTCCTCATAATTTTCAGGGGGTGAAACACGAGAATAAGCATAAACATCATCTTTTTCACCTTTAGCTCGACACCGAGCATCGTGAGCAACAATAATAGGAACTTTATTAAAAAGTAATTGAACAAAATCTCCGCGGATATAAATACCGGCATCTACAAAAGCTACATCAACTTCATTTTCATTTACAAGATCAGTTATAAAACCATCCAATTCACTCATGTAAGAATTATTAATTAAAGCGTAGTTTTTATGCTGTGTGCATTGATAGGCAGCAGCTTTATACACTTCATTAGATCCAAAAAATGAATGTTTCGACCAAGATGTATCTCCAGAATAATCAGAAAAATACGCGATAGGTTGCCAGTTTGTATACCCATCATATAAACGTATGCATTCTTTTATCCAATCTGGACCTCCTCCAGGTGTTACAAACTCGACAGAAATAACTTTTTCGCAACAATCGAGAAAATATTTTGTCGATAATCCTAATCCAAATTCAAGAAAATTACGTACAGGATAATTTTCAAAAATCTTACTGAAATGTGGAATGTGGTCTGTATAACCTGTTCGATGCGCTACTTCTTTGAAAAAACTCATTGTTAATTCGTCCGAAGATGTAATTTTTTTTTGATCCCCAACCATTTTCCCAGACAGGGCAATTAAATAAATTAAAAAAATTAATATTTTATTCATTGTCTTTACCTTTAAAATTATGTAATCCATTATCTGAAATAGCGTCTGTTTTGTTTGAAACAATATCCTTCAAAACTGTGTACAATCTAATATATTCTGGAGCATGAAAATCCATATCATACGGATGAAAAACATTATACTTTTTATAAAATTTTAACAGCTTCTTTATTCCACTTCGCCTGATGATCATTGAAGTTGCTCCAAAGCGAGCGCCTATTCTTCTTAAATTGCGAGAAACCTTCTCGCGGTTCTCGACTCTTTTTAGATTTTTGACCTTATAGTTCGGGCGACGAGCATATCCGTATGCTGGAATGTGCTCTCCTTTTGCGCTTCGAATATCTTTATCGGTAAAAAGGATATCCCATTTGTTTTTCCCTACTGCTTGATCAAGCTCATCTATCAAATCAGAGATAACTGACGGATCAGAGATGACTTCAATATCATCTTCCATAACCCAAATCGTTTCGTAACCAGAATTATATGCATTCATAAGAACAGAAAGATGGCTTAAGACAATTCCTATAGTTCCACGAGCCATACAGTGTGTAAAATACGTTCGACCAGGAATAGCTATGAGTTCATGTTGAGGCTTGAAGTTACCATCTAGAAGATAGCTCGTCGCCATAAAACCACTATCCATACCAGGCCGATATTTAACACCAATATCATTAATTTGCTCTAAAGTAAGGTTCCAGCCATACACAGCAGAAAAACGGTAGGGATCAATGCCATAAGGGCGTAATTGATCGATACACATTTGATATTTTTCTGGTCTTTCGTCTAGGTTAATAAGATAGATAAAATCAATATTTCTAATAGTTTGACATTCTGCATCATTTTCAATTTTTTTTAGATGGTTTAAAACACCTGCTTCACAAAAAAAAGAAAAAGCAATGACCATGCAAGCAATTCTTTTTATCATACTTTGTTTCCATGTAGATATATAGATTTTGAGCACAATGCCAACAAAACAAAATATTTTCAATTGGTTTCGTCCTCGAGTCTCGTTATCTTTTCCACATAACCTTTTCATGAGTAAAGACTTTCAGATCAACAACCCCATCCCTTTATGAGGGCGCTAAATAAAAATCTGAATCTCTGACCATATATGTTTTTATGTCGGAGAATTTGACACACTATTTAATGCCGAAATTGGCAGAGGTTAAAAGAAAACTCGTTGAGAAAGGAAGCTCGAAGCTACCTTTGGATATAAGGAAAGGCAGCCAGAAATTGAACCCTCTACTTAAATACACCATTTAGATTTTCAAAGGAACAATTTGAGATCGTCTTAGAACTTGGGCGAAAACTCTCTGATTCAAAAAGAAAGAATCTCCCTTTTGCTACATCCTGTTTAGAGTGCTTATATCTGGGCAATTCACCCAAATAAGTCCCCCCTAATTCAAAACATAAATTCTCTACATATGTATCTAATTCTGAGCGTATATCTGTTGACGTTTCGATAATGAGGTAATTACCTAGTTTTAAAAGCAAATCGATATATTTTTTAGCTTCATCCAAATGGTTTTTATATAAATCATGTTTCTGATTTGCCATTTGGTGAACTACAAGAAAAGCCAAAACAAGATCAAAATGATCATTATTTTCAAGATTATCAAGAGAACTTAAAGTTAATTTGGAGTTCAATAGCGTGACATTTAAATCATTATTTAATTTGCATAATTCTAGAAGCTTGTTCGGTTTATCTTTATATACTCCACCTTCTATCATATGACAATATGCCGGAAATTGACGAGCAATTCGAAAGGAGAAATATCCCTCACAAGCACCCAAATCTAAAACTGAGAATGAATTATCAAACGACTCTAAAACAGGTTTTATTAATTCAAATCTTTGTTCACAAATATTATGACCAATGCTAAAAATTTCTTCACCTATGCATATATCTTGATAATGTTTGGGGTATGTCTCAAAAAAATTGGAAATTTTATTATCGTTTGCAACAAGGTACAATCCGTAAATAAGTGAGACAAAAGTTACGATACTTACTCTCATGAACACATCCGTTTGAAAAAACTAATCCTAGCATTTAGAGTGGTCAATATCAATATTTTTATTTAGAGTGCTCCTAGAACAATTTTCCTATTTGAATTGCGTCTAATGACAGGCCTAAAAGCATCTCAAAATCCTCTCTTTAGCTTTTTTACTCTGTTATCACCACTTTAAAAAATTTTTAATAAATTTGATATCTTGTTAGGTACTTATGAAATAACCTGGGATATTCACTAATTAAATAATTCTGAACCTCCAGTAAATGTTCTTGAGGAGTACCTGCTGAATGCTCTTTTATTTCTCGAATTTCAAATAAATCGCTTGCCATTAGTTCATTAATTTGATCATTTTTAAATCCAAAAATTGGCGCTAACTGGCATAGTGTTTTTCTGGGATTTCCCACCTTATCTTCATAATAGTATAAAAACTTGCGATCCTCTGGCCATTTGTCGTAAAAATTAAGTATTGACATATAGTAATCAAGCAGAAATTTTGGAGCTACTTTTCGCATTGGGCCTCGTAAGCAATTTGTACCAATATTAAATTCGCACGACTTCTCAAAATATCTAAATATGTGATGATTAAAATTTCGTAGAATAACTACTAAAAAGTCTCGTTCTTTTTCATATCTAAAAAAAATTGACCTAGAATGATTTCCAAAAAATTGATCATTAAATTTATGAATCCTATAGAGTCTATTTGTATCTCTAAGGTCGCCATCAATAAAACGTTTTGATACTTTGCTGGGTGTTTGCCAGTACTCTTTCGTTAGAAACTGAATGTTTTTCATTAACCAATGGCTTCCGCTCCTTGGATAAGATAGTACGAAAATATTTTGTTCTGGGGGCATTACGTGTTCTCGAATATTCTGATCCTCTGGCATGTCCAAGGGTAAACTCGAATATGTATTACTAGTGTAAAAAGAACACAAAAGCGTAAGGAAAAAGAGCACTGTGCGACCTCAAAGTTAAGTCTTTTACATGCAAGTTACATTTAATGTATGTTAAATTCAAATTTTTAGAATGACGATCTGTTTTTCAGAGAGATATTGTTATATCTTTTCTCTCGAACTCTGTAATTGTATCAATAGACTAGTATAAATCATTTATGCGTCTTTTTCATATTTCTATACCCTCTATTGTATTCTTTTGGTTTCAAGTATTTCTTCTGTACTTTAAATGAGAATATGCTCTAATTTTGTCCACTATGGGCAATAAGTAAGCAAAAATTTCATTTGATATAAACCAGTGTATTCTAGAGTGAATAATGCTTTTTTCTAAAATCTATGTACCACTTTCTCTACTACTATTCACATCAATATTTGTAGATGGATATCTGACAAATAAACCCACCAAAATTGCTCGATACCTCAAAACAATTTATGTAGATACAGCTGCTTCTGGCATGCCAAATATTGACTGTATCTATTTGATAAATCTAGATGAGAGACCTGATCGTTTGGAAAAATTTTACGGGGAATTTTCTTCTGTTCAATTTAAAATCAATCGTGTTTCTGCGGTGAATGGATGGAAATTACCGGAAAAAGTTTTTAAAAAATTAGGCGGCCCCTATGGACCTCGTATAAGCCCAGGTCACCTTGGATGCTTGTTAAGTCACGTGTCAGTATTACATCATGCATATAAAGCACAATGGGATACTATTTGGGTTTTGGAAGATGATGCAACAATTTTAGAAAACGTTTCATTTATACCAACGCTTATTGAAGAGCTCAATACAATTGACCCTCAATGGGATGTCTTATTCACTGATACAGATTATAGAAAAGGGCACAACACGTATATACGTGCTTTGGCGACAAATGCGCGTCCTGACCAACCAATCTTTCCACTGACTCACTACACACAAAAAACGCCTGTTTCACCTCACCTTTTGAGAATTTATAACCGGTATGCAACGACATCCATGATACTCTCCAAAAGGGGAATAGAAAAACTTTTTAAGTATTTCACTCATGTTTATATCTGGCAACCAATTGATATTGATATGCACTATGTACCAGGGATAAAAGAATATACACCGGTTATTGATATCGTTTCAAACTCCGTATCATCAGACTCTAATACAAGCCACTCAACTAAATAAAAGTATTTGTTAATTATTCGAAAAAAATTTAGGTCATTCTTTGCCTAGGGTTTGGAAGAAGGTGTCGATGTTCGTGCGGGTTGTTTGTGTTACTCTTTTCATTTTGGAAAGATCGTTTTTAATGTGATCGAGAGGGTCTCTTGATTCGATTGGGAGTGTTCTTGAGAAGGTTTGATGTTGTAGAGGATTTGAATCAAAGTAGAGACTTTTGGGAACCCCTTCAAATGAAAAGGGGGTCGAAAAATTTCGATCCACTTGTGTCGAAAGAAAAACTATATTCCTTGAGTGGGCATGCGCATCACAGCGAAACCGAATTCCTGCTGCCTTATTTAAATACAGTGTGTTTCCAAGAAAGAGGTTATTGCTATCGTTTTTGCCAATGCTTATTCCTCCACCTCTGTTATGGTGTGCTTTGTTGTTATGGAAGACAGATTTTTGCACATTCCAGCAAAGGAAAATCCCAGCTCCGTTGAACAAGTCGCTCTTTCCTGCATGGTGTGCAATACATTCACTCATGACGACATATGTGCTCCCATTCGCTACGTGTAGTGCTATTAAATCGGTATGATGTGCATGAAGCCTTTTTATGAATGCAAAGTCACTTCTCCCTAGTGTAAGCCCGTCTCCGCGCGTTTGTTTTATTTCTAAATTTTCAAGAACAAGGTGAGGCGCTTCCCATGTCTTTATTCCCCCTATTTTCCACGAAGCAATCATGGGTGTTTTATTTCTGCTCCCATCCAAGACAAAATTTTGGAGTGTTACATTGGATGCTTGTTGCACAAAAATACAGGAAAAGTTTGATGCTATATACGCATTTGATTCACATGTTTTTATAAGTGGGTCTTCCAAAATCACTTTGTTGCCAGTGATATTTCGTATTTTCGTTAATGTCGTATCGTTTGCTTTCACATACGTATCTCCGACATTTACCCCCTGCCCTACATAGAATTTTTCAGGGTTTTTGACGTAGACAATGTTGCTGCCTCTCATTGCTGCTCGGTCAAGCAACGAATACCCAGCTGCTTTTGCTTTTTTCAGTACTGTTTGTTTTCCTTGCCCTCGAAGCGTTATATGCGATTTGACATAAAGGGTGGAATGAAGTGTAAAAACTCCTTCTGTTAATTCAACAGTCCCTCCACCTTGTGATGCAAGCGCATCAATCGCTTGTTGAATCATTTCTCCTGTTTTATCAGGAAACAGACCATCCCCTTCTCCTACAATTACATGATGAGCTGCAGCACTATGAAGCATGATGCATAGTAGAAAAAACAGGGGGCATTTATTCAACTGACTGTCTCCTTATATAAGATTTGAGAATTGCCTTCTTTTGTTTACTAAAGCTGTTTTTGAAAAGAGAGCGTTTCACGAATCTCTTCATAGTTTGTAATGACTGAGTCATCTTGTAGGTAATCTTGCATTTCTTGCTTCGTTGCCTGTTGTCCATACAGTTGTGATACGAGCCAGCTATATGTGGTCCTTCCTTGTCCGTGTCCGTGGATCATTCCTGAGAAGTGTCCAAATGGTCGGTATTGCACTTTTTTTTGCTTGCGAGAAACGGCTAGTTCTCTTCTTTTTACAGCTCGAAGAGGGAGAAACAATCTACAGTAGTTATCAAGTGCAATCGTTTGTTTATGTTTGAGGTAGTATGGAATAAGTATTGCTTGATCAGACCGGGCAATCTGTATGGGGGAAAGATCTTCTAACATCTCGTTCAGTCTTTTTACGTACCCTACATACCCTCCGCCGTTTAAATACTTGAATTTCGAATCCACAGAATCAAAGAATTGTCCAAGGTGATAGTGAGGCCAACATACTGTTGAGGAAGAAAAAACAAGTGGCGCATTAAATGAGTGAAATCCATCAACAAGTTGTTTTGCCCTCTCACACAGTAGCACATCAAACGCATCGATACACATCACGATATCTTCTTCAGGAAGCGTTGAGAGATACTGCTTATACTCAAGCAACCTCTGCGTATTCCCTCCATACGGCTTTCCCATTCCTAAAATGGTGATTTGATTTCCTGTATGTTTACACGATCGAAGGAGCTTAATAAGTCCTTCCTCACAGTGAGATGCATATGTCACCAAATGAAATGTGTTCGAAAAAAGTGAAACGGCAAAAAGAACCGAAAAAAGAAGGAATGACTTTTTCATGTATGCTCCAATGGGTCAGTCAATTATTGAATTCGAAAAGACAAAGTAAGAGATGCGTGTATAAAAAGCTACTTCAACAAACGGAAAAAACATGTTTCATGAATTGGCAAAGACGTTTTAGGATAGCTGATTTCAATATTGACTCCAGCAAGGACATTTCACATGTGGATACGTCTTCTCCTCTTGTTATTTATTCACTTTCATCCAATCTATTCTCAAAATTATGCAGAGCACCTTGAACAGAAAACGGTGTTTATCTCAGGTGTTGCAGGCTTTATTGGATATAGTGTTGCAGAACGATTGCTCGATGCGGGCATTGAGGTGCATGGGTGCGATATACTGCATCCGTATTACGATGTTCAATTGAAAAAAGACCGCCTTTCTCGCCTTGTTCAAAAAGGGCTACAATTTTATCCGGTGGATGTTCGAGATATCCACACCCTCCACCCTCTTTTTGAACGTGTGCATTTTGATGAGTTTATTCACCTTGCCGCACAAGCAGGGGTTCGCCACTCACTCAACCGTCCAGAAGAATATATAGAGCACAATATCTGTGGTTTTTTTCAGGTACTTGAGTTTTGTCAAAAGCAGAATGGATTACGACTCATCTATGCATCCTCGTCATCAGTGTATGGGAACACCCCTTCGTTTCCGCAAAGAGAGTCTATGGTAGTTGATGCACCAAACAGCCTCTATTCTGCGACAAAAATTTCCAACGAAATGTTCGCTAGGGTGTATAATCATGTCCATGGGCTTCGATCAGTCGGCCTTCGCTTTTTTACCGTTTACGGTCCATGGGGGCGACCGGATATGGCACATTTTCTTTTTGCAGACGCTATAGAACACGAAAGAGCACTGACTCTTTTCAATAATGGAGAGCTCTACAGAGATTTTACCTACATTGACGATATCGTGAATGGAATTTGTAGAGTAATAGATTCGACATTAGACTTCGAAATCATAAACCTCGGAAAAGGAAATCCTGATAAAGTTGCCGACCTTGTCTTGTATCTTGAACAAGCGCTTTCTAAAAAAGCACAAATCACCTCAAAGCCTTTAAGCAGTGTTGAAGTGGAAAAAACCTATGCAGATATTTCAAAAGCTCGTGCACTTCTCAAATATACTCCCGCAGTTTCACTCAAAGAAGGGGTGCACAAGTACATAACCTGGTTTAAAATGTATTATCGCAATCGACACCCCAGTTCATTATAGTAAAAAAATTGACGCCTTTTTCTTTTTGTGATCATATGAAAAATAAAGGAGATAACGTCGTGCTTCGCATATTTTTTCTTTTCTACATATTCACTGTTGCACACCTGTATGGACAAACACCAGAACTGAGTAGACTACTTGCTGGAAACGAGCGGTTCGTCCAAGGGAAACTACTCCATCCGAATCGAACTGAAGAGCGTCGAAAAATGACAAAATACGGACAAGAACCGTTTGCTGTTGTTGTGACCTGTTCGGATTCTCGCGTTGCACCTGAAATCATTTTTGATGAAGGTATAGGCGACCTTTTTGTTATTCGTGTTGCCGGAAATGTTATAGGGCCGATTGAGAAAGAGAGTATTGAATATGCTGTCGAACACCTACACTCTTCACTGATCCTCGTTTTAGGTCATGAGAACTGCGGGGCTGTTGATGCTGTGTTGCATAATCATGTCCAAGACATTCCAGAAATAGCTCACCTTATTGCACCATCCATACAACAACTAAAGTACAAAAACAGAGAAAGTTCACTTCCTCTTGCAGTCAAAGGAAATGCTATGCGAATGAAAAACATGTTATCTCAAGACCCTAGTTTTAAGCGACTTATTGCAAAGAAAAAGCTGCACACCTTTGCAGGGTACTATCATTTCAAAACGGGAAGAGTTGAAATTTTGGACTGATTACTTGAGGCGTTTAAAGCTCTCAAACAGTTTTTTAATGTCTATTGAGGCTATCCACACTTCTGCATCTTGTCTCCCATACACAAGGTGAATAGTCTCGTTAGTATGTACATATCCACACGGAAATACAGCATACAAGGGCTTCCACGGAAGAGACAGATCTCCCGAATAAAAACTTGGATGTGTAATCGGGATCGTCGTGACACCTTTAATCCTAAACGGCTTTTTATTTTCAAAAATATATGCCCCAATAAAATAGTGTCGAAGAGGCTGCTCATTCGATGATTGTGACGGCAACTCTTTTGATGAATGAAAAAATGTGAGGTAATATTCTCCAAAGGGTAAGCAAGGAGTACTTCCCCTGTACTCTCCCCATTTCCATTTTTTTACTGAATGAGTACTAGCAGCTTTTCTACATGCATTTGCCCCAGGTATATACTGAAAAATTGTATGCCTTTTCATTGAGTATATAAAATGGAGTTGATCATTATAAGAAAAGGGCATCCAGTTTTTTTCTATTCTCCCCTCTTTTTTTCCAGGAAAGTCATCTATTGACTCAATAGAGCGTGCTTGAAACCCTTCTTGATACTCCTCTAAATATGCAACGTACATTTTCTTTTCTTTGTAATGATTAAAAACCATGACAAGCTCTTTCCCAACCCACAATAGACGTGGATCTTGAATTGTCACTCCTCCTGTTTTTGGGAAAGGCAAGTCCAGGATTTGATGCGGCTCTTTCGGGCAAAAGGAAGCATCTAACTTCACAAGTCCGATTTGCTCAGCTGCTCTTGTTTCTTTATCTCTTACTCGAAAACTTAATAAATACCCATCTGAATACGGAACAATTGAGGGATTAAAGGGTTGATATACCCCTGGAATTTCAATCTGTTGAACAGAGCGAATACACGTTGAACTATCTGTATTTAGATCTAGTTGACAAAAGCCGCTTCCAAAAGTTAAGCAGACAGCTAGAATAATTCTTTTTACCATCTTTTCATCTCTTTTTTGCTCCACAATTCATACGGGAATGCATTGAGTATTTTTTTCAAGTCACATGAAACTGGTGGCTCACCTTTAAGCAGAAGCGCCTCTTTTATTGATCTAGCAGGCGTAAATTTCTCTCTACCTGTTCCCATATAGTAATCGATGTACTTGAACAGAGGCTCATTCTCAGTAACTCTCAAAAGACGTGCAGGAATTCCAAAACTTTCTGCAATGACTATCCCATGCAGAGAACTGGATATAACAAACTCGCTTTCACAGATAGCGTGAACAACGGTTCTCCAATCAGCTAATGGTGAAATAACTCTCCGAAAACGTTTTTTTCGAAACAGGTGTATTTCTGAGAAATGTGGAATAACTATATATTTATAACGTGGGGTACGACTTTTCTTGAATTCAGGAAAAAGATATGGAAAGAGGAGTGCTGGATCCCCATATATTTCCGGACATTCTACACCAAAATTTTTGATTAAAAATGAGCGAGTAAGAGGTCCTCTCACAGCTCTTATATCAATATTGGTAAAATGGTATTTATTGATGTCGAGACTTTTTCCGCTTACTCCAGCTCCCCACACAATATCTCCATCTTTTGCAACACGTAAAATAGACCCAATTGCTAATAACTTTTTCTTCGTATGCTCTTCTGCTTTTTTCACCTTTTTTTGAACAATTTTTTGCACTATTTCGTAGGATAATTGGTCACCAAAATTTGTAAAACGTCCATTATTCCAAAAGTAGAGTGGTATATCAGCAGTAAGTGTAGAAAGAAAAACAAAAGGTGAACACAGCAATACAAAGCGCATCATTAGAATCCAATTTTTTTGTTAACTAGAACACTTTTGCAAACAAATACTTTTTTGCACAAGAAAACTGCGTACATTCTGCTTGATGGGTAAAACACAGCGTGTGAATACAAAGAGTGCAGGACCTCCTTTTTCTTGTATTTATTCTCCATAAAATTATAAGGTTTTGTCCATGGAATATTGGGAAAAAATACATTCACAGTTTCATCTATGGACTTCACCGCACATTCCAAATGAGGATGATGTAGATGCATTTGCACGTCAGCTTAAAGAGAGTAAAGATGTATTACTGCTTGGGCTCACAGAAAAGCTCCTCCCTCTTGCTACCTGTGCTATTGACTCAAACGTTACACATGTCAACGAAGTAAACGGCATTGCAACGAAAGGCACATGGGATGCCTTGCCTTTTACAGAAACTTTCGACGCTATTATTGGAGATGGATGCCTTACTGTCTTTCAGGGCCCCCCTGCCCTTTTGTTTGACCAGGCAATGAAAGCACTTAAACCTGGCGGTCTCTTTATACTCCGAGTGTTTATAGCACCAAATGAGAAGGAGGATCTCGGTGTAGTACAAAGTGCTCGAGAAAAGATGGGCTTTCATGCATTTAAATGGCGAGTAGCACATTGTTTAGCCAACCCGTATGTCGCAGTCAAAGACCTCTATACAGTCCTTTCACCACTCTGTGACCATCCAACACTTGAAATCTACAAAGACGCTCACACCATATATTACTTCCCAACACTTGAAGACCTTCCAGAATGGGATGCAATTCACTTTAATGATTCGTACGAGCTTGCAGAAAGGTGTCCAATTATTACATGGAAAAAACCTACACAGTAGCTGCGCGTTCTTTTTCAACATCATATAGATTTATAAACTCTTCAAATTTCCCTACAGGAAAAGAATCCACATACACTATTTTGACATCAAACGGATATAGAATAGCTTTTTGCAGCATTTTTGTAATTTTCTGCTCTTGCTCACTATTTAATGCTGAATCAACTTCTAGTCGAAGCTCAATGGTCTTCGCGTCTATTTGAACCGCTTGATATCTTCGAACAGGGGCTACATCTCTATATGCTCGAGAACCTACAAGAGGCCAATGCCGGCTCCCATCAGGAAGCGTCACCATATTTCTTTTTCTTCCAAGAATCCGCTTTATTGTTTGCAAACCACGTCCGCAGTGACACTCCCCCATTTCTGCATAGTCACCTATATCATATCTATGAAGGTATCGACTCGAAAGATCAGTTACAATAACTCTTCCGCACTCTGCCGGCGCATCATTTTCGTCTACTATTTCAACAATAATGTTCTCCATGACATGGTAGACTTCGTGATTATCTGGACACTGAATAGCAATTGTTCCTGTCTCTTCTGTCGAATACATGTCTGCTATAAGTGGATGGAAGTAGTTAAGCGTTTCACCTGTCGTTTTAATTCCCTTTAAATTTGTCAGTTTATCTAAATCAATGGTTTGAAGAATAGATGGATATGTGAACAAGTATCCAGGCTGAATTTTTTGAAGCCATTCGTTCAGGTCACCCTTCACCGGTCGTCCGTAGACAGGACCTGTTTTTCCGATAAGTGAAAAGGCAGGCCCCCAACTTGGTTCATATATCTCTTTAAATATATTTGGACGAATGACAGCAAAGGTTTCAGACAAAATCCGTTTATGCCAAAGGGCTTCTCGTATATTTGTTGCCTGATACCACAATCCTGACAAAGCTGATCTCTTGACTGTCACTGGGATCCCTGTTGATCCAGACGTTTGAACAGTATACCCATCTTTAGGAAGGGGCATATCTTGCAACATTTTCCTCGTCAAGATAGGTCCCTTAAGCTGGGGAATAGTTCGCTTTTTCCACTGGGCAACCTCAATATGTTGAAGTAATTTTCGTAAATTCATCAGAATCGTCCACCAATAAAGAGACTGACGTTATACGATTGGTATTGTCCATTTGCATCCACCTGTGCAGAAAACCCTCCATACGGAAGGTGTGTTTTTTTAGGCAAAAAGATCCCCACTACTTCTGCTGAAAACAAGTTTTGAACCTGTGAACTGGCTATAGCAACAGGAAAAGAGGATGCGGCACCCACAAACGATGTCTGCGCAGTTGTATCTCCTGAAGGGTTTTGGTTGACGTAGCTTACTTTCTCTTCAAGCCTAAACTGCCCCCATTTGAACATAAATTTCTCGTAAAATTTAAGACCTGCCTCAAATTGCCAAATCGATGTTGAAAAATCAGGAAGCACAAGATTGAGTCCTGAAGCACCAGTCTCTGTGTACCCATCTTGCCAATTTTTTACCCACGTAACAGAGGCAAATGGCTCAATATGGTAGAGTTCTTTTTCATCTAGTGCCCATGGACTTGCAACTTCTACTTGAGGCGAAAAAATCCAGCCGTGCGTTTTTCCAACAGAATCGATAAACGACAATGTCTTTCTTGTATTCTCAAGGAAGTAGCGACCTCCCCACAGCGCTGCACCCATCCAAAAATGCTCCCAGTATGCTGCACCGTATACCGTCAACATTCCTTGATGTACTTTTCCAGATCCCTGATTACCAGAAAACTTTGTATCGTTATAGGCATATCCACCAGCAATACCGATGAGATACTGCTCACCTTCTCTATCATATCCAAGGAGCCCTCCATACGTGTCGTTATCGTATTTTGGAGTGCTTCCTTCTCTATCAACTCTAAGAAACTGAGCAAACGGCTGAAACCAGACTGCATTTGGTGTCTCACTGCTTCCTATTCGTCCTGGAGCAATGCTTGAAAAATCATCATGGTTCGTGTTGTAGGCCAATAAATCATCATTAAAAGCCGTATTACTTGTGCCTGTTTGCGCACTAGGTGTCGACCAGACTTTATTTTTTTCAACGAAGCGAGTTTGTAGTGCAGATGCAGCAGCAAACTGCACCGAAGTTCCACTACTTGTGGCATTGACAGATGTTGGTGTCACTTCATTGAGCACTTCGCTTGAGGATGGTATCCCTGTTAGAGCAACACTGTATATTTCATCGACATTCAACGAACTGAGGTTTAGCTCAGTCACACTTCCATTTGGAGCGACTAAAGCAGCATACCCGCCACTTCCATCATATCCACCTACCAAGCCAACTCCTGAGTCATTGATGTCTACAGAACTTACATAACTCGAGTCATCTGTTGACAACTCAAAAGGTGAAACCGTTCCATCTGCAGAGATTCTTGCCCCATACATGATGTCATCACCACTATTAGAATACTCACCACCGATAATCCCCTCACCAGATGTATTGAGAGCCACACTATTGATGGTCCCACTTGGAGGAGAATCGATAAGAGAAGTCAGTGTTCCATCAGCAGTAATTGCAGCAGCGTAAAGCTGTCCATCTTCATTTTGCCCCCCAATAAGTCCTGCTCCACTTTCATTTATCGCAACACTTTCTAAAACACCTTGAATTGGGGTCTCATAAAAAGATGAAAACGTGCCATCCGTTGTAACAAACCCGGCTAAAATCTTGTTGGAATCAAAATAACCCCCAAGAATTCCTTTTCCGGAGTCATTTATCGCAACACCATGAACGTCACCATATCCTGACTCAGTTAAGCCATCCACTATTGTTGTATCATTCTCCCCTTCTACTATAACCGCATAAGGGACATTTTCAGCACCTGCTATCCCCTCTCCTCCAACAATTCCAATCCCAGAACTGTTATAATCAACAGTCGTTATCCTTGAAGGAGTGACACTCCCCCCATCATCTGGTAATGAAACGGCAACTACATTCCCTTCAGAAGAAACGAGAGATGCATACGCAGTACTTGCCCCATCATCTTCTCCACCTATCAATGCATTTCCGGAACTATTAATTGCACCACTATACAAATAGAGGTCGTTGTCAACTACCGAAGAAGGAATACTCTCAGATATTGTAATACTTCCATTAGGAGAGACAAACGCAAAATACCCTTCCGCATTCCCAGCATTTTCAGCTCTTCCCACAAGGAAACTGACACCAGATGGATTGATACTGGTTGAGTAAATTCGGCCATCGTTTGGCAAACCAGGTACTGTAGTGAAAGACCCCGCCTCATCTGTAAGAAGTCCTGCATACGCAGCGTTATCAGTGTCAAGATCACCACCAATCACACCGACCGGCTCTGCTTGAAGGTGAAGTGAGGCTCCCAATAGTACTGCTACACAGAAGGTGCGCGGAGAGTTTGAATACGTTCTCTTCTTTCTTGATTGACTCATGTAGATGCCTTAGTTTTTTTCTGCAGGATAGAAAATAGTATGAAAATATTCAATATATTTGGATTTAAAAGAGTGTCCTACACAGTTGAAGTATAAGAGACATAGAATGTGCAGATGTGTTTTGGATTGTAAAAAAAAAGCCCGATGCAATGAGAGACATGTATCGGGCGTAGGAATCTAGTAAAATGATTTACTTATATTTTTTTGGAGGGCGAGCTTTTTTTCGCTCGAAAGGAACAGCAGATTTTGGTGTGTCTTGCTTTTTCCCGGCTTTCTTTCGCACCTTATTAAAGGGTGATTTCCACCGTCCTTGCTCACGAACACCGGGCTTTTTTCTCATGCCTTCACTGCTGAATTCAAACGATTCTTTCTGAGCAGGTGCCGAATGTTTTCTCGGTCTCCTTTCTTTTTCAGAACGTTTTTTTGAATCTCCATCACGTTGTCTTCTAAATGAAGTCTCTTTCGGTGATCTGCTTCCTTTAAACATTGGAGGCTTTCTTCGTCCACCAGAAGATCCTTTGCCTTTTCGAATTGGAATCGGCTTAATGCTTGCATCTACTTCGTAGCCCTCAAGCACCTCTTGTGGGATTGATCGCTTGATTAAACGTTCAATATCTCGTAATAAACCATGCTCATCAATGCACACTAGTGAGATTGCTTCACCCTCATTTCCTGCACGACCCGTTCTTCCAATTCTGTGAACATAATCACTCGCAACAATTGGGAGCTCAAAGTTTACAACATGGGGAAGTTGATCAATATTTAGTCCCCGTGCGGCAATATCAGTTCCAACTAAAACTCTCGCATACCCTTTTTTGAAATTTGAGAGCGCTTTCATTCGCGCTGCTTGCGTTTTATTTCCGTGAATTGCAGCAGAACGGATACCCGCTTTTTCTAAGCTTTCACATAAATTGTTGGCACCATGCTTTGTACGTGTGAACACAAGCACCTGTTTCCAGTCATTCTTTTGAATAAGATCAAGAAGGAGCTCCTCTTTTCGTACTCTATCCACAGGGTATACAATTTGCTTAACCTGATCTGCTACTGCATTCTTCCCTGCAACTTGTATTGTCACAGGATCTTTCAGAAACTTCTCAGCAAGGTCTCTGATTCCATCTGAAAAAGTTGCTGAAAAAAGCAGTGTCTGTCGGTTTTCAGGAACAGCACCTAAAATTTTTCGAATGTCGTGTATGAATCCCATATCAAGCATACAATCTGCTTCATCCAAAACCAGCATTTCAATAGAAGAGAGGTTTATTGTTTTTTGGTTCACATGGTCAAGAAGTCTACCTGGCGTTGCGACTAAAATATCTACCCCTTTTCGTATCTTCATGATTTGAGATTTAATGCTTACCCCACCAAAAACAACAGTAGAGCGCAACCGAAGATGCTTACCGTATGTTAAGATACTTTCATGCACCTGAGCTGCAAGTTCTCTTGTAGGAACCAAGACGAGTGCTGTTAGTTTCGCTTTTCCATTCTCTTTTTTCTTTTCTTTAACTCTTTGAAGGAGCGGCAGTGTAAAACTTGCCGTTTTTCCTGTCCCCGTTTGGGCTCCACCAAGAATATCTTTTTCTTGAAGAATATGGGGAATTGTCTTCTCCTGAATCTGTGTAGGAGTCGTGTAACCACACTCATCGAGTGCAGTAAGAAGCTGGTCTATAAGACCAAGATTATCAAATGACATAGAATTTTTGTTTCCTATTTGGCCCAATTGTCCTCAATCGGGCAAAGGTTATCTGTTACTTTATGGGAACCTGGAAGTGTTTTTTGCTGGTGTGTAGTCAAACTACATAAGGCAATTCAGCCATCTTCTTCAGTTGCTGACATCGCCGGATACCAACCCATTCTTCTGCAGCTACATTCAAAAAGTCATTTGTTGATATCTTGTTGAAAATAGATCCAGTAAGAAATGTAGCATACCATTGAAATACATTATAAATCAAGGTTCGCTTAGGTAGTAATTCATTTTTTCATACTGATATTCAATAATTTATTCTACCAAATATCGAAAGAAGGTATACAGTTTATTTCACTTATTTTTATATCGTATGTATATGCACTATTCGATTGCTCTTTTTTTTCTTTTTTCCTGCTTCAGTCCACTGTTCGGAAGTGAAAAAAATATATTGATAATTCAGTCGATTGCTCCGTGGCGTCGACCTTTTCGTGAGGATGGCTTTATTGCAGCCACACGGCTTCTCTCAAAAGAGTATACTTTAATTTATTATGACACCCTTTCTCGGACCCATACACACAACACCGACTTTACAAAACCGTGTCATTGTGCATTTGATTTGCAGTCAATCGATGCAGTTATTTACAAATCAAATTGGGTGGGCTGTATGAAATATAAACCACGTGAACTTGCTGATGTTCCCAAAGCTATTGCTATTTCTTGCCCCATTCCCCCTCCAAAACGAATCGATCTCTCTCAGTACGATGTCCTTTTCTATGAAACAGAATGGTATAAACAATATATCAAAAGCCACCCATGTGCCATCCATGCATTTGGGGTAAACACTGAAATGATGAAGCCTCCGGAAGAAGAGGTTGAAAAAATCTACGATACCATTACACCCTGCAAAATCAGCAAGCATAAAAGCCTTTTTCATTTAGCAAGCCTGCCAGGTAAACATCTTGTTATAGGTTTTCCAGCAGATCAAAAAGTTATGCAGCAACTCAGAAAGGAAGGCATTGTCCTTAAAAGGGAAGTACACCCACAAGAACTCGTGAAATATTATCATCAAAGTGGATGTTGTCTTCTCCCATATACAGTCAGACAAGGTGGCGAACGAGCCGTATTAGAAGCACGAGCCTGCGGTATTCCAGTCGTAATTGATCCAAAGAATGAGAAGCTTCGTGAATTACTGGAAGGTCCACTTTACGACCACTCCTATTACGCACGCCAATTGAAAAAAGGGATTGAATATATGCTACAAAAAGGAGCGACACAGTGAGAGTGTATTCATGGATCTTCTCAGTACTTCTTTTCATAACTCCGACGTATGCTCTTCGCCCCTTTTTTGAAGGAACGGCTTCTTTGAAACACAAGCAATCCTCCATTCATCATGTCATCGCTTCTTTTTTAAAAAAAGATGCAACACTCTTAGAAGCCGGAGCTCATATCGGAAAGGACACCATTCGACTTGCTCGTGCACTCCCTCATGGATCTGTTATTGCATGTGAACCACATCCCGGATCGCTGAAAAGACTCAAAAAAAGCATTGCACAGGTAAGAAATGTGCAGACGCTGCCTGTCGCTCTTGGGGGTGAGACAGGAAAGGCTCGCTTTCACATTCGGGAAAAGAACCCGGGTGGAAGCTCTCTCATTAAACATCAATTTGCAACAAAGTATTCGATAGAAACACCTGTCTACACGCTTGATGCTCTTTGTGAAACCTTTTCACTTCCACAAATTAATGCGCTCTGGCTAGACCTTGAGGGGATGGAGCTTGCTACACTTCAAGCATCGCCACAAACTCTTGCAAAAGTCTCTCTTATCTATACAGAAACAAACAGTAAGCAGAATGCATCGAACTACGCACCAAATAAAGACGAGCTTTTTGCTTTTTTACAAAGGAACGGCTTTACCTTGGTAGCCCACTGGTACGGTTCCAATCAAGGTGATGCATTATTTGTCCGAAAATAGAGAAACACACACGCTTTACGTTCTCAAAAGTATATCCTTAAAAACAAAACCCTGTTTTCAATCCAGGGAAAATCAATCGTGGATTTGAATCAAAAACTTCAAGACGCACCGTATTTAAGGCCCCTTCTATAAAGAGTGAATCCCCTTCATACCCCAAAAAACCAACATAGTACTCTGAGTACCCGGGAAGCACGCTTGATCTATTTACGACAGCACCTATTCCAGCACCAAGATAATATCCACCACCCTCTCGATCTTCTGAATGGTTTGAAAGATAGAGAAGCGGAGCAACCGAAAGGGTTGTAAACGACACTTTTTCAAGGAGTGTTCTCATACCATCCAACTGGATGCCAAAACGGCTGTATCTACCTCGAACAGCAATACCTCCACCCGGAAGACCTCCTGTCACCTGTGCGTAGGGAAGGACTCGAAGTGCAGCTGCCTTTTTATGTGATGTTTTCATCTCAGACTGTGTCGTAGACTCTTTTTTTCCAAAAGCCAAAAGCGGTGTATGCAGTATGCAAAGAAGTAGAATATAAAATGATGGTCTTTTCATGAATCCCCGATTTCCCTAACAAAAAAGGTATCATAAAATGGTATTATTCTTCCTTTTTTTTCTTGTGGGTTTCAGAAGAAAAGCGTTATGTTCTTTTCCATGCATTTATGGGAAACAATTTCAAACCGTTTTGATGAGTGGACTCCCCCACTCAGGCCTGGACCGGACGACATTACGGCGTTCGCACACACTATCAATAAACAAGACAACGTCCTCCTTCTTGGACTAACTGAAGAACTGCTTCCTCTCTCAGCAAAAGCAATTGATCTTAACGAGCCTCTTGTCAAAAAAAATCCGGAGAAAGCCCTTGTTGGAAACTGGAATGCACTTCCATTTGAAAATACATTTGATGTTATTCTAGGAGATGGATGTTTCACAGTGTTTCAAGATCCACTTGACCTCCTTTTTGAACAAGCAATGAAAGCGCTAAAAAAAGGTGGACGCTTCGTACAAAGGGTTTTTATTGCTCCAGAAATACAAGAAAACCTTGACGTTGTCCTTTCACAAAGACACCGCCATACATTTCATGCCTTTAAATGGCGCGTAGCACACGCTATGGCAACACCATATGTCCCTGTGAAAGCATTTTATGACGTGTTATTTCCGCTCACACAAAACAAAACGCTTGAGGTGTATAAGGATGATGACAGCTCGTACTTTTTTCCAAAACTTTCAGAGCTGCCAAAATGGGACCGCATCCATTTCAATACATCGTATGACCTTGCAGAGCGATGTCCAATTATTACATGGATAAAAAAGTAAGGCTACTTCTTGCAGACGTGTCTCTCTGCATCATATTTATTCACAAATTCTTCAAATTTCCCTGGTGGAAATTCATCAACATACCGAAGTTGTATATCGAAAGGATATCCTAATGACTTTTGGACAAGGTTTCGAATTTTTTGCTCTTGATCCTTCGTCAGGACTTCATCCACGATCAATCGAAGTTCAACAGTGGTTGCAGAGACTTGCACCCCTTGAAAACGGCGAACCTTCGCTATCTCTCGAAAGCTTCTTGATCCTATCCGAGGCCAATGCCTCGATCCATCCGGAAGTGTTACCATATTTCTTTTTCGTCCGAGGATTCTTTTGATTGTTTGGAGCCCTCGGCCACAGTGGCATTCCCCGAGTTCAGCATAATCCCCAATGTCATATCGATAGAGGTACTCACTGGAAAGATCTGTAATGATAACGCGACCTTGCGTTGTTGGTTTGTCTTTTTCATCTAGAATTTCAACAATAATATTTTCCATAACGTGGTACACGTCAGGGTTGTCTGGACATTGAATAGCTATTGTTCCAAACTCTTCTGATGAATACGAATCAACCAAACTCGGGTATTTTTTTCGAACAGTCTCCCCTGTCGTTTTGATTCCCTTCAGTTTTTCAAGCTTCGAAAGATCAATAGTCTCCAGGATTGAAGGCAATGTATACAGGTATCCAGGCTGCACTTTTTGCAACCATGTATTGAGATCTCCCTCAACTGGGTGTGCATAGACTGGTCCAGTTTGTCCAATGAGAGCAAATGCAGGCCCCCACGAAGGTTCGAATACCTCATGTGTCACATTTGGTCGAATCACAGCAAATGATTCTGTAAGTTTACGTTTGTGCCAAATCACTTCCCGCAAGGTGGTCGCATCGTACCACAACTTTGAAAGAATGGTCCTCCTCACTTCTACAGGAACTCCGGTAGATCCCGAAGTTCTTGTGATAAAACCATTTTTGGGGAGCGGCATTGACTGAACGACTTCTCTTGTAAGAATCGGTCCTTTCAAGGGAGGAATATTCCGTTTTTTCCACTGCGTCCTCTCCATCTGAAGAAGCAGCTTTTTGAGATTCATTAGAAGCGCCCTCCTATAAAGACACTTACATAGTACGATTGGTAGTCTCCATTTCCGGTAACCTCGCCTGAAAAACCACCATATGGAAGGTTTTTCTTCTGAGGAACAAAGGTTGCAATAACCTGCCCCGATGCCATGTTCTGTACTTTTGAGCTTCCTATAGCAATCGGAAACGAGGATTCAGAACCAACAAATGAGGTGACCGCTCTGTTCTCTCCTGTTGGGTTTTGATTGACGTAGCTTATCTTTTCTTCTAGACGGAATTCACCCCACTGAAAGCCAAATCGCTCATAAAATTTTAGTCCTGCTTCAAGCTGCCAAACAGATGTTGATACTCGAGGCATCACTAAGTTCAAACCAGATGAGCCTGTTTCTGTAAATCCATCTTGCCAGTTTTTCACCCATGTTGCAGCGGCAAACGGTTCTATATGGTAGTTTGCATTTTGATCAAGTGCCCAGGGGCTTGCAATTTCAAGATGCGGTGAGAGTACCCATCCATGGGTTTTTCCTTCTGCTTGGACAAGAGAAATAGGTTGTCTTTCATTTTCAAGATAGTATCGTGATCCCCACAGTGCTGCACCAAACCAAAAATGGTCCCAGTATGCTGCACCATAGATTGAAAGCATTCCTTGGTGGATTTTTGCAGAGTCCTCACTTCCTGGATATTTTGTATCGTTATACGCATACCCACCAGCTGTTCCAATCAAGTACCGCTCTTGCTGGTAATCATACCCTAAAATTCCTCCCCACACATTATTTTCATAGTTGGGGATCGTCCCATCTTGATCAACACGGAGAAAGTTTGCAAACGGTTCAAACCAGACTGCATTTGGTGTTTCATCGCTCCCAATTCTTCCCGGAGCAATACGTGAAAAATCCTCATCGTCATGGCTGTTGTATGCCAACAACCTCTCGTTAAAAGCAACATCTTGCGTATTTCCGGCGGTGCTTGCTGCATTCCACACTTTGTTCTGCCGAACAAACCGTGTGCCAATCGCAGTCACTGCCGCAAACTGGGTAGAAGTTGCTCCATTTGCCACATCAAATGCATCTGGAGTTACAAGGTCAAGCACACTACTTCCTGAAGTAGGTCCAAGTGCTACTGACGAAATTTCTTCGATGCCAGATCCAAGTGAAAGCTGTGTTACCGTGCCGTTTGGCGCAACAAGCGCTGCATACCCTTCACTGTCGTATTCACCTCCAAGAAGAGCTACTCCAGCTTCATTAATTGCAACAGATGTAAGATCTCCACCTTCACCACTTGGGAGCGTGATCGCGGTGACTTCGTTTGTACTTGAAACGAACGCCGCATACATTTCATTTGAGACATCACCCCCAAGAACCCCTACATTTGAATCGTTGATATCAACGCCAAAAATAGCTCCATCCTCCGGTACTGAAAGAACCGTCAATGTCCCATCTTCAGCAACTGTAGCCGCAAACTGATCCTCTAAAGAGCCCCCTCCTTCACCTCCAATAATCCCTATACCATTTTCATTTATTGCAGAAGACCAAAGAAACAGATCCCCTTCAGGAAAATCAAACCCACTGTAATCTCCATCGATAACAAGGCCACCCGTGGGATTCCCTTCTAATGAGATACCTACAGCTATTCCTTTTCCACTTTCATTCATATCAACATGAGTTATAAACGCACATCACCATCATCGCCTTCACCACCGATAAGGCCTACACCTGTGTTGGTCAATTTACAAGAAAGCATTGAACGCGCCGAAATATCACCACTGTCCGGCAGTGTAATTCTTGAAACGGTACCACTTGTATTTACAAATGCTGCATATCCTTCTGTAGCGCTCCCTTCATCTTGCCCACAAATAAGTCCTAAACTCGAATCATTTATACTTCCTGAAAAAAGATTTAAATCATCATTTCCACCAGTCGCCTGAATTTGGCCGGATCGGATAATTTCTCCAGATGGTGAAACAAATGCATAATATCCATCATCATCACTGCCGTTGTATTGATACCCAGTGAGAAGAGAGATACCGGAGCTATTTCTCGATACGTGTTCCAAGTTCCCATCATCTTGAAGACCTGAAATACTTGTTATAGAGCCATCTTCATGTACTATCGCCCCAAACCCCTCGGTGTCATCTGTCCAACCAACAACCGTTCCTACATTTTCAGCATGGGCTTGAAGTGATACTGTGAGGAGTGCTGTCATGCACAATTTCAGCGATGTTCCTTTACTCAATGCATTTTTCCGGCCAGTTCTTTTTTTTCGGTAAGACATCTCACTTCCTTAGTATCTGCTAAAAAATCATATACTAATAAGTATCCACTAATTCAGCCAAGCGTTTTTTAAGAAAAGAATTGAAAAGAGAGAGACGTATCCTTTCACTTTTCAGTGACACAAAAAATTTCTAGGGTATACTCTGGCACCTTACAATGAGGCATTCTATGAAAACTCTCTTATTCACCACGCTCTTTTCTCTCGGAATACTGACAGCCCTTCCAGACCCAAAAACATTGATACTCATTATTGCTTCAGATGACAAGCCTGTCTATCATGCGTTTGTCAACGTATGGAAACAGTACATGCACTCTGACAAAGACCACTTTGATGCGTATTTTTTACGAGGAGATCCAACACTTCGCTCTCCTCTTCATATTGAAGGAGATACTATTTGGGCTCGCTGCGAAGAGGGTCTTCCACCCTATAGCAGTTCGATACTAACAAAAACGGTACTTGCGCTGGATGCGTTTAAAGACAAACTTAATTCATATGACTTTGTCCTCCGTACAAACCTCTCCTCTTTTTATATTTTTCCACGCCTCCTTACCTTTCTTAAAACTTTGCCGAGGAAAAAGTGCTATTCGGGTGCACGAATTATCAACGAGATAAAAGTGCTTTCCGGATCAGGTTTTATTCTTTCAACCGATCTTGTGCGTGAAATTCTGAAAAAAAAGGAGTCGTTTCTTGGCGTTGCTTCTGACTTTGATGATATGATTTTGGGGCGATTTATTCTCTCCAAAAAAGTTCGATGGATACCGCACGAGCGCACTGATTTTCTTCAGAAAGAAACTATTAAAGAGACTCTGAAATCAATTCCTGAACATGTGTTCCAAATTCGGACGAAACATCCTGAGAGTGAAAGACTGAAGTATGACGTGCTTGTTCACAACGCACTATTGAATATTTTTTACAAAGACTAAAGAAGAACCATGAAGGAAAACTAAAGTAGTCAACCTTCATGATTTCAAGTGGGTACTTAATTTACAGCGCTTCTACGTGCTTCGCTTCCGGTCCTTTACGACCTTGCTCTTCAACGTATTCAACTGATTGACCCTCTTCAAGAGAGCGTGCGCTGTTTTCAAGACTACTTACATGCACAAAGAGATCCTTTCCACCAGACTCTGGTATGATGAATCCGAAACCTTTATCTGCATTAAAGAACTTTACTGTACCTTTTTCTTTTTCCATTCAAAACATTCTCATTTACATTAAAAAAAACTTCATTCTGCAGTAGAAGCAGATATGAAACACGTGTGTTTGCACGTGCACTAAAGATCATATGTGATTTCATATATATTAGATAGTCTTGATGCAAGCAGATGAAAAAAAATCTGATATCTGTTTTACCATGAATTATTTATACAGGACGTAAAAAATATTTTATTGAGAACTTTTATACGGCGAACGAGACAAAATCTCTACGAATACTCTTTAAAAGAGTACGCTGTCTTTGTATACTTTTTTCCTTTTTTAACGAACAAAGGATCAATATGGCAGCAGCTTGTTCATACATACAGTCAGAAGATGTGACACAACGCCTACAAGGTGATATACATGCCTTGACCACTCAGTTTAGAGCCGTGCATTTTGCACACTACTTTATACCTCAAATGCAACATCTAAAAATTACTTCAAAGGATACGTTCTTGCGAACGCTCGCGCTGTTTGATTGTGCAATCGAGGCTTCACAACAACCGCATTGGTCAGAAGAAAATCGCGCCTTTTTTTTACTGAAGGTTTCTTTAGTTAAGCCACTTCTTGACGATCCAAAAGCAGCACTCTCAGATGATAAAAAAGCAAGACTACGACAGTTATGCACTACTATAGAGAAACTTGTCTGCGCTATCTTAAGTTTACAAAGAGCAGGAGCACTTGCTATGGTAAGCTCCAACGATACTTTTTTAAAATCGCTCGTGGGTCATTTCATGGATCAAGCTCGCGAATACAGTAAAGAAAAAGGGAGTTTACTCGAAGCTCTCTTAAAAGAAGACCGCACAGGACACGTTGCATCGATCAAACGCGAGTATGAACCCCTTTTTCAACATGCTCTGACCACAGTACTTTCATAAATACGCGTACGCGGACCGACGCATTGGGTGGGCATGTGTTCCAGTTTTTTTTGTGATAAAGAATCCACCCATGCACATTTTTTTATTTTATCTTACTATTAAGGAGAAATATGGCAGCAGCAGTTTCATCTCATTACACTCATTTGTTCACATGCTTGGAAGAGCATTGTGCAGCAGCAAAGGAAAAGTATAAAGTGGTCTCTTCCAGTCTATTTTTTGCTCGTCGCCTTGACGAAGCATTGAGCACACCTCCTCGAACAAATGAGGATTTTTTACATACTCTCGCTCTCTATTTACACCAAAGCTTTCTTTTAGATCCGAAACCTGTGTCTTTTGACTATGGCACATATTCTAGAGCAAAGAGGACAGTTGATCAACTCGACACAGACCCACGAAGTACAGCTTCACCTGAAGAAAAGGCTACACTTCACAAACTTTGTCAACGTATTGACATGCTCGCTACTGCTATCTTTGCTGTAGAAGAAGCATCAAGCCGTTTAACCGGCAGGGACATCGCAGAGTATATGGACAAGAACTCACGCTTATTCAACTCATACTCAACTTGTTATACACAAAATTCAGGAATCGATCATTTTGTTGCAATGTCACAAGATTGTAGTGCGCAGGTCGCGTCACTGAGAGCTGAATACGAGAGACAACACAAAGCTGATCTCAATGTATTGTTACGAGAAAAGGCATAAGCCAAAAAAACACATAAAAGCCGTAGATAGACTGCGCTTTTTACGAAGAAAGGACCTCTTCTAAAGCTGTTTCAAACGCTTTTTGTTTGTCACCTGAAACAGTAAAGGGTGCGAGAATTTCTTCACGCCAAGTGCTGTCAGGCACCCTTGAAAACACTTCTGGATCTCCACTTAACCGGACTCCACACATTTCAAGCCACCCAGGACAGTTTGTTCTCAGACGTTCTGGGTTTTCTTTTAGTTCAGGGTGATGATCCATGTTTTTTCTGAGCACGAAGTAGTACTCGTACATTCCATCCGGTCGTTTATGCACGACAAGGTTGACTGACACATCATCATGCTCTTTTTTTTCTAGTGTCTTTTGAATTGCTTCAAGTTGAGAGCGCACATGCGCATTATTTTTGGATGAGACAAGCCTATACACAGGCCCCGGGAACGCTGCATCATCGAGCTTTTCAGCTACCATATTCGCATTACGCGTCACCTCCATCCCCTTTGCTGAGAATAGTGGAACGATTCCATCCGGAATATCTGTGAATACCTGAAAATGCTTTGTTGATTTGTCAGACGATGTATCAGGAGAGTTTTGCCCAATCATACTTCCAGGAGGCAGTTCGGAAGCGACAGATGCCATACCTGCGATATCCGGGTCATTCGGAGTCACTGTAGCTGTCATTTTCGTTGAGGCTCCCACATCTTGTACAATACGGTCTCTTTCCTTTTGAGAAAGCCGAGTATCAGCAGCGGTATGTACCATAGAACTCCCTCGTTCTGTCACCTCAACCCCTCGCTTCATTCGCTTTTCGACCTGGGCATGTTCAGCTGCAACTACATCTTTTTGCCGAGGATCAGCAATAACTATAAACTGATTGTCTGTGTACCGTTTTGTCGGAATGGTCACATGCATGCTTTCCCCTGTATCTAACGTCACTGGGAAGTACATTTTTCCTTTATAGAAAGCATCAAGATCTTCTTTTTCTTCTAAAAAAGCCTCTGGAACTTCATCTGGCTCCATTAAGAGGAGCTCTAATGCAGACACAACGGTTCCTTCTTTTTCAAAAACAGCTTCAAGCGGAGGCTCTAAAAATGTCTTCAACGTTCCTTTTATAGGCATTCCTTTGGATTCTTTCCCCACAACGCGATGAATATGCAAAAAATCTCCATCAAGAGAAGATGGCCAAGGATTGATTCCTGTATATCTGGCCCCCCTTTCACGTGCTGTATCACTCATAGAATCAAGAAGACGAAGGGTTGACGCAAAACCATGTGATCTAAGGTGAGCGAGTAAGGCTTTTCTACCATCTGCAGACCTGAGATGTGTCACAAACTCATCCACACTTTTTGCAACCCCACGAGCAAGATGCGCAGGAATGTGCGTCACTGTATGAGATGACATGCTCGCTGAAGCTGATGCTGATGCTCCTGATGATGGGTGTATGCTTTTTGGGAGCGCTTTTTTTGAGGTCTGTGCTGCAGCCTCTTCATATGCAGGCAAATACGAATCCTTACCAAACCGACCGCCAAAAGAACTAACCATAATTAACCGCCCCTTTTTTTTATTTTATCAAAATTAAATTTAATTTATGTATAATTAAATTAAACAAGGATTGATATGGCACCAAGAGGCATTGGACCACATAGCTCATCTACAGGAGTCTCTCAAGGAGCGGCAGCAGGGGCTTCTTCACACGGAAGATCAGACCTTCCGAGACCAACCGGACATACAGGAGAAAGCGCTTCTCTATCTGGTCGAGTTTCTCTCAACCCTCCAGGAAGCGCCAGCGCAGTGCCACTTCCTTCCGTAATAGAAACATCTATCCACGGATTAACCGCTGATGCGGCGCGCGCGCTCATTGAGGCTGGCTCATCCACAGCAAGACGCGGACCACACCTTGTTCAGCCAGGAGATAGCGCAACACGAGCTGAGATTGCGCGTGTGTATAAAATTGATGATACAGAAGAGACAGGAGCATTTCGCGCTTTGGTGCTTGATAAACTGCAGTCAGAATGGGCCGCAACAAATCCACCAAGTAAAGTTGAAGCACTTACAGACGCCTTCTTGCAGCTTGCAGAAAGAATCGATACTGATGGTGTCGGTGTTTTAGGAGATCTTCTTCCCAAGAGTGACTTCTTCTCCTTTATGGAAAAATACGACACACTGATGGAAGCGCATGGGAACAAAACATGGCTTCACTCATACTGTGATTTACGTCGTCACCCTGAGTTTTTATACGACTCAGACACCAATAAAGGCTTTTTTCACCCGCTCCTCGTCAGTCTTGTTTCATACCATATGGGCGGACCGGTTCGTCTTAATGATGCTCGAGCAAAAGATACAACGGCTCAAGTTGTCAATACACTTGATAGTATGCCCCACCTTGACAACGTTCCATTTACAAAAGAGGTGAAAATTACTCATTTTTGGGAAACCGGGAAGGCAAAGGCTCCTGATGGACAGTGCTTTGTTTGCTTTCCAGGGGGGAATAAAACACCTCGAGCACCGGATGGGTACCTCAATGCAGATGGAGAACCAGTTCTCGGCCACCCGGAAGAAGGAGAGGAACCTCCAGTTTTATGGACAACAGAAGCTGGAAGCGTCTTTCGAACTGAAGAAGAAATAGCGCATTTGTTCACTTCTCAAGCAGCTGTTCGCGGGGAAGAAACACCACAAATAGTTGCCCTACGCGGCCAAGATAGAGTGTTAACTGCAATCGCTGAAACCGGCGCCCTCCCTCACCACAGATGGAGAGTTGAAGGGGGAACAGAGCGGAGCTGTCTTCTTCTTTCTTTTCATAAAATTAGTGATGACCCAGGACGAGTTGTAGATAGAGCCCGTTTAGATGCTCTTATGGAAAGTGGTGATACACACGGTTCTGCTTTAACTGCATTTATTCTTGGAGATTTTCCTGATGAACCCACGAGTCAGGCAGACGCATTTGCAGCTACACTCGATGGAGATGTGGCTTCTTCATGCCAAACGCTTCTAGAAGGAGTTTTTGAAAGTGATGAGTATGCCAAGCTCTACGACCCATCTGAACTTGCACTCGATGAAGAAGGCATTGCTGCATGGAAAAAATCAGCACTTTGTGACCCAGGTGCAACTGCAAAAAAAGATGAAGCAGGGATTTGGAGACTTGGTGAAACACTCTCACATGCTGAATATGTTGAAAAAGTAAAGCAGTCAATGATGTATGACAAAGCAGGTGTTTTAGAGCTGATACTCTACTCTGATGGGCGGGAAGAAAAACGAAAATGGGCTCGAAATCAAATCAGAGAACTCCGGCGTGCATCTACTGAAGATGTCGATACAAGTGACAAACCCCTGACGATGGATGCTCGTTTTTCAGACTGGGCTGCCGTCCTTGCAGAGCCCCCCAGCATCAGTCACCTTAGAACAAAAGAGGAGCTCGCATCACTCGGAAGAGACATGACAGAAATAGCAGCTTCTTTGCGTGACAGCGGACGTGAGCCAACAGAAGAACTGAGAGCACGAATTGGAAAAGATGATATACTCCCGGCAATTACGCAACTTGCGAACGACTTGTCTCTCGCCATTGAAAAGGCATCCAATCCAGAGTGCTTTCATTCAACCGGACTTTTTCTCTTTTGGACTGTTGATACGCTTATAAGAACCCTTCCGGAGTGTGAAGAGAAAACGGTGTTAAAAGGTCTTGGAAGGATTTTCCTGCAACACTATGCAGCGATGAATCTTACACTAGAAAAAGCGAAAGAACATCGAGTTGTTCCACCTGAGGCTTTAGTCGAGCCGAGTGATTAGACGGTTTCGCAAAAGCACAACGGCTTCATCGAGCGAACACGAACCAGTATTAATATCAAGAGCCGGTGCTGTTGGAATATCGTACGCATCATTGTATCCTGGTAGAAGCACTCCCTCTTCACCCTCAATAGCTCTTTTGTATAACCCCTTCACATCACGGTCAATTAGCTTTTCGGTCTCCGCATGAACGTACACTTCATAAAATGGCGTACCGCTTTTTTCAAAAAATTCTTTTGTAAAATTCCGAAGCGATGCATCAGGGCTCACAAATGCACAAATAGCCCACGACTTCCTTTCCATCGATTTTTGGATAAGAGCGAGAACCCTGAGGAGGTTCGTCTTTCTGTCTTTTGCACCGTGAGATAAGTCTTTACTTACGGTTTTCCGAACTTCATCCCCATCAAAGAGAGCCGCTTCTTCTTCATCAAACGTTCTATGCAGCGTTGTTGCAAGGGTTGTTTTTCCTGAACAGGGGGGGCCTGTCATCCAAATTACCCCACCACTAGCGACAGCTTGTGCCATATATACCTCTCGTTAAAGAGACATTTTACTATTTAGATGTATAAAAGAGCAGAATAAACAAATTTATAAAAATAATAAAAATTTTATATTTTTTTAGATATTCTAAAAAAGTTTAGACGAGGCGAATAAGCCGGATTCCAACTGTAAAGGCTACAAGGCAGAGCACGACACTTGCAATGACATACACTCCTCCAATCCCCCACTTTCCTTCTTCAATAAGATAGGACGTTTCGACTGTAAAGGCCGAAAATGTCGATAGCCCACCTAAAAATCCTTGAAAGAGAAAATGACGAAATGGAACAGGAGCATTCCATAGTGTAAGAAATATTTCTACGAAAAGCCCTGCAACAAACGCACTGATACAATTGACGAACAGGATTCGAAGAGGGAGGGCATGCCAGGCTTCAGGAACAACCGACATAAGAAGCACCCTTGAAAGCGCACCAAGCGCTCCTCCAAGAGCAACAAGCAGGTAATTCATATATGAGAGACTCCGTAGATACTTCAGCGTTCATACGAAACATAGGCGAAGCACTCTACAGATGGCAAGAAATTATTCGTCTCTTTTTCCAGCTTTTTTAATTGCTTCCGCTTTTGCACGCACAACACCGGGAAAGAAGACCTCCTCAAAAGCCGGATGCGATGCATCAGCTTTCCTTCCTCCAAACGTCGATACAAAATCCTCTTCCAAAAACTCTTTGAGCGTTGTCTCTGCATTTTTTAATGCATCCGAAATATGCGCCGATGACTGAAAAAAGCACTCGAAAACCACATTCAAAATTTTTGTTATGATTGTGCTACAAGAAAGCTCATTTTTTCCTTGTGTATGCACATCTCGAACTGCTTCTGTAAGCGCAAAACCTGTCACTCTGGTACGAAGATCTAATCGGAGTACAGTTGACGTAGATTCGTCTCGCTCCCAGTCTTCTTCTGGAATGATCAGTTCAAAGCGAGAATCTTCCATTTCTTTACTTTCAGCAGAGTCCTCTCTCATGAGCGCTGTAGTCACGGCTTCATCTACACACCGCGCAACAGCTTCAAGGGGCATAGACCCATTTAAACCAACAACACGGACCATGTGCTGGCCGGAATACGAAACCCAAGGCTGAGCGCCTTTCATGATATGATAGAGCTCATGAATATCACCGGAAGCGGCACATTCATTGACTCTCATTGACAATACTCTATCCATGACCCCTCTCTATTTAATAGATAGAATATCGAAAAAGAGAAAATAGTTAAATATTAAAAACAATTTATTATTTTTAATAATAAAAACTTGATGAAATGTATTTTTTACACGACTTTAAGTGATCCCAAATAACTCCAACAGCTTGAAGATATGAGTAGATAATAGTCGGACCAACGAATGACATACCTCGTTTTTTGAGGTCTTTTGAAATCGTCCGGCTCAGCTCCGATTCACACGGTACATCTTGTACAGCAGTCCATGAATGTCTGATGGGCTGCTTCTCGACAAATCCCCACAAGTATGTGGAAAAACTCCCATATTCTTTTTGAATGGCTTGAAACACGTTCGCATTCTGCCGAACACTATACACTTTTTTTCGATTTCTGATAATTTTTGTATTTTGTATGCACGATTCGAGCTCATCATCACTCATGTGTGCACATTTGTGTGGCTGAAAGTTGTGAAAAACTTCTTTATATCCCTCTCTTCTTCGAAGGATAGTAATCCATGAGAGACCGGCTTGCGCTCCCTCTAGACAAAGCATTTCAAATAAATATCTATCATCATAGGATGGAATACCCCACTCTGTATCGTGGTACCTCTCATATAGAGGGTCTCCATCTCCAAAACATCTACCGATAGGTTCGTTCATGCTCAAGCAACCATTTTTTTCTTTCTTGTCCATATGCGTATCCCCTCAAATCACCCTTTGCACCTATAATTCTATGACATGGAATAAGGAGCGCAATTTTATTTGCACTATTCGCTCCCGCAACTGCTCGACATGCCTTCTCATTACCAATGGCACGGGCAAGCTCTTTGTAGGAGCCTGTAGTACCGTAAGGAACCTTTAAAAGGGTATTCCACACATTTTTTTGAAATAAAGTTCCAGACAGTTGAAGTGGGAGTGTAAATTCGTGGCAATTTCCTGTGAAGTACGCCTTGAGTTGACTTGAAAGCATTTCAAGAAGCGCACAGTCAACCACTTCAAGTGATCTCGCCCATGCCGGAGGAACAGGGGTTCCCATCCGGCAAAGTGCCATAAATTCGAGTGCATGCACAGCTTTTGTGTCATGACGTACAACAACGTGCCCGATAGGCGTTTGGAACTCGGCGTAATAAAGCTTCTTCATAGAATACCGTTTGTAACCTGAAGAAGAATACCCATATTGTTATTTCTCTTAAATGTTTATAAAAAGGTATGTTACTATTTATCTATGGATTTTCAAAAGAGACCAAAAATAGGCGTCGCAGTCCTCGTACTGCACGATGGAAAAATTCTTCTGGGAAAAAGAAAAGGCACTCACGGAGCTGGGATGTGGGAAGCTCCAGGTGGACACCTTGAGTATGGGGAAACTATTGAAGAGTGCGCCATACGGGAATTGAAAGAGGAAACAGGGCTTTCTACACCGTCTGCAGACGTGATTGATTGGGTTGAGAATCCAGCAAAAATTGGAAACCGACATTACGTCACATTTTTTGCGCTTGTCCAGTCATTTTCCGGAACTCCAACAGTGTGCGAAAAAGAAAAAAGTGAAGGATGGGAGTGGTTTTCCATTGAAAACCTTCCTTCACCACTTTTTTCAACAATACCACTCCTTCTTGAGAAGCGTGAAAAAAATGAACTTATTGGGGGCTTATGTTAAAAAAATATATTTTTCCTCTCATAACTTTGTGGATGGCTCACATGACATGTCAAACAGGAACAATACTAGTACTTAATGGCCCTTCTGCTGTGGGAAAATCAAGCATTCAAAAAGCTCTTCAAAGGAAAAGCCACACTCATTTTTTGCGAATTGGAATCGATACGTTTTTTGATGCTCTTATTGAAGAGCCTGATTTGAGCACATTTGAACAAGACAAAAAGTTCGAACAGTATACCCAGCTTGGTGAGTATATTCGGGGTGTTGAGCTACAGCACGATGAGAATGGAAACACCGTGGTCCCTTTAACCATTGGGCCTGCCGGCGACCGAATTATCCATGGAATGCACAGGGCTATTGCAGCATATGCCTCATGTGGAAATAATGTGATTGTCGATTACATTCAGTATAAAACTGCGTGGGGAGATGATCTGCAGCACGTCTTGAAAGACTTCGATGTGTACTACGTTCGAGTCCATGCACCAATCGACATTATTGAAGAAAGAGAGCGGGCAAGAAGCACCTCACCAATTGGCCACGCCAGAAGCCATTATGGCGTCGTACATACAGGCCTTTCGTATGACCTTGAACTGGATACATCTCAACTTACCCCCGAGGAGTGTGCTGAGAAAATCCTCGCGCTTATTGAAACGTAAGCACAACACAAGAAAGCATCACAACGACAAGGGAAAAGAGAAACATACTTCTCCCCCATTTTGCATCATTTTTTGCGGTAAATCCGGTCATTCCCAAGAAAAACCACACAGCTCCGAGCGTCACAGACAGAAGGAGGAAAAAGGGTCCTGTAAGGGCTGTAAATGTAAAAAATGAAGCGGTGATCGTATAGAGCACAATGTATAGGAGCATCTCTACTTTCGTTGCAAAAACACCTCGAACAATTGGGTGTACAGGGATTGATGCCTGAGCGTACTCTTTCATTCGATATATAGCAATCGCATAGAAATGCGGCATTTGCCAACATGTAATAAGCAAAAAGAGCAGCCAAGCCCCTCTATCAAACTGATTCGTGACAGCACAGTATCCAACAACCGGCGGAACCGAGCCTGCAAGGCTCCCTATGAGTGTAGCATTCACAGAATAATGCTTTGAAAAGCTGTAGACTGCAACGTAAATACCGAATCCAACTGCTGCAATAGATGCGGAGAGCGGATTCACAAGGACTGCAAGGAGAGCAATTCCAAAGAGACCAAGAGTTGCCGCAAAGAGAAGAGCATGAGGAACAGAAACAGTCCCTTTCACAAAGGGTCTACTCTTTGTCCGAGCCATTTTTGCATCGATTTCTCGATCAATATAATTATTAAAAATACACCCCGAACCAATAACAGAAAGCAACCCAACCAACATACTCAAAAAGAGCCACGGTGAAAATCCTGCTTTGGAAGCGAGCCCAAAACCTGCGAGTGCGTTCACTGCATTCCCAAAAAGAATACCAGGTTTTGTCAAAAGGCAATATTGCTGTATTCGATAGCGTATTGATGGTCTAACAAGTGTTGACATTCTCGCTCCCTAGAGTGGACTTGCATTGTAGTTAATATTCATCATAATCCAAAGGGAACCACCAACTAAGATGAAGATCACCATTATCATAAAGAGAAGCACCATAAGACTCCATTTCGGACTTGCCTCTACCCCAACGTGCATAAAGAGGACTATCTGAAGCATTGCTTGCACTGTTGCAAAGAGAACAATTGTCCAAACAAGTGCACTCCCTCCGAGGACCTGCTCCTCAGCAAAATAATACATCGCAAGAAGGAGGAGAAAAGAAAGTATCCCTCCCAAGATGAGTGGCGTGTAGGAAACATTCCATCCTTGTTTTGCTTGAAACATACTAGAGCACCCCCATCAGATAGACAAATGAAAAAATAAAAATCCACACAACGTTTAAAAACATCCAAAACATTTTTAAACACGTGAGTCGCTTAAGGTATACATCATTCAGTCCGTATCGTAGGACAGGCAAAAGAAGCACAACACTCATGAAAACCCCGATAAGAAGATGTATCCAATGTGTTCCAAGAAGAGTAAAATAGGCAGACAAGAATGCATTCCTCATCCAGCTATTACCGCTCTCTACAAGGCGAGAGAATTCTGCATATTCGAGGTACGCCATACAAAGAGCAAGCAGCGCTGTGACAAAGAACATTAAAACAGCAGCTGTTGATTTTTCTTTGTGCGCAAAGAGCCCGGCAAGACCGGCAGATACTGCAAGTGCAAGCATCACAAAGGACTCTTGTAGATTAAAGGAGAGGTCAAAGAGTTCTTTTGGCCCAGGTCCCCCAAAGGTGCTATTTCTTAAAACGGCATAGGTTGCAAAGACCGTGGCAAACATCAGAAAGTCTGTCACTAAAAAGAACCAAAAACCGAGCATTGTCTTGTCATAGACTTCTGCATGATGTGAATGTGTATCGTGACTCATATTTGTACCGGTTATCCTTGTTTACCTTGCATTTCAATTTTTTGAACTTCTTCAGCAGATACATAATAGTCTGTATCACCATTATAGATTCTGTAGATCAGTGTCGCTATTACTCCACCAAAAGTGAGTAGTACGAGCCACCAGATATGCCATACCATTGCAAACCCGAATACACACATCAATCCACCAATAATTGGCCCTTCTGATGTATTCTTTGGCATGTGGATATCCTCATATGGTTTTTCTGGTAGTGATTCACCTCGCTGTTTCATTTCCCAAAATGGATCTCTTTCTTTTACTTCTGGGATGTGTGCAAAGTTGTAAAATGGTGGTGGGGAGCGTGTCATCCACTCGAGGGTTCTTCCATTCCAAGGATCCCCTGTTTCATCTCGAAGAGAATCTCTTCGAAGAATACTGACTGCAAGTTGAACTACTTGAAAGACAAACCCAGTGAAAATAATACAAAAACCGATCATAGCAACGACAAAAAGTGGTTGCCAACCTGTTTCAGCTGCAAAGTGGTTGAGCCTTCGTGTTGCTCCCATCATCCCAAGTATATAGAGTGGAGAGAAGGCAACAATGAACCCGACAAGCCAGAGCCAAAACGCAACTTTTCCATAAAACTCATCGAGCTTAAATCCAAAAAACTTTGGAAACCAGTAGGTAAATCCTGCAAAAAATCCAAAGAGAACTCCCCCGATAATGACGGTATGGAAGTGTGCCACAAGAAAAAGACTATTATGCATTTGGAAGTCAATCGCTGGAATTGCCATCATCACACCGGTCATTCCACCAATAGTAAACGTCGTGACAAAACCCAAAAACCACAGCATAGGTGTTTTAAACGATACCCGCCCATCTGACATGGTAAAGAGCCAGTTAAACACTTTTACACCTGTAGGAACAGCTATCACCATCGTCATAATTCCAAAAAACGCATTTACATTCGCTCCTGCACCCATTGTGAAGAAGTGGTGCAGCCACACAACAAATGATAAAAAAGCTATGGCAATAACAGCCCAGACCATCGAAGTGTATCCAAAGAGGCGTTTATGACTGAAGACCGGGACAACTTCTGAAAATATACCGAACATGGGCAGTATAAGGATGTATACCTCTGGGTGACCCCATGCCCAAAAAAGGTTGATATACATCATCGGATTCCCCCCTAATTCGGAAGAGAAAAACGTGGTAGCCATCAGTCTATCTGTCGAAAGCATCGCAATCGTTGCTGTAAGGATTGGGAATGCAAAGACGACGAGAATCATTGTAACAAAAACAGACCAGACGAATATTGGCATCCGCATAAGGGTCATCCCCGGACACCGCATCTTTAAAATGGTAACAAGAAAGTTAATTCCAGATAAAAGGCTTCCAATACCCGAGATCTGAATACTCCATATCCAATAATCGACACCAACATACGGGCTATACTGGAGGGTTGCAAGCGGTGGATAACAAGACCATCCAGTCCCTGCGAAAATACCAATGGTGAGTGAAATAAAAATGTACATTCCACCCGCAGCAAACATCCAAAAACTGATATTGTTTAGAAATGGAAATGCCACATCGCGGGCACCTATTTGGAGAGGAAGAACGAGGTTAATAATTCCAAAGACCACACCCATTCCAACAAAAAAGATCATGGTCACACCATGAGCTGTAAATATTTGCTGGAAATGATCCGGTCCTAAATACCCCATCGACTCACCAAAAGAGGTCATTTGCTGTGCACGCATCATTCCTGCATCAACAAGTCCTTTAAAGAGCTGAACTGCAGAAAACACAATATACATGATACCGATCTTCTTATGGTCCACTGATGTGAGCCATTCTCTCCACAACCATGTCCATCGTTTCAAATAGGTAATGAGTGCAATAACGAGAAGTGCACCACCTATCATCTGGACATCAGCCATATATTCAATCCAATCGTGCGTAACAGCCTCGATGGAGAGTCGTCCATAAAACCAATGATCTTGTGTCGGAATTGTCATAGATTAATACCCTCTCACTTGCTTGTTTGGCGCTTCATACTTATCGATAACCTGCTCAAAAATGTTTCGGTCAGTCAGCCTGAAATACCGCACTGGATCATACGATGTTGGAGGAACAAGTTGCTGATAGACTTGCCAATCAAGCCTATCACTTGATCCCCTCACTTCGCTGACCCATCTATCAAACTCTTGGTCAGTTGATGAACGCGCTTTAAACGTCATTCCTGCAAAACCTGTCCCGCTAAAGTGGGAAGAAAGTCCCTGGAATACTCCTGGTTCGTCTGCGATAAGATTGATCTCTGTTCGCATACGTGGCATTGCATATATCATTCCACCCAGTTGAGGTATCCAGAAAGAATTCATTGGAGAGTCACCTGTCAGAACAAAATTGACCGGTGTCTTTTCAGGAAACTGTACATAATTAATTGTCGCTATTCCTTGCTCAGGATAGATAAAAAGCCATTTCCAGCGAAGCGCTACGACTTGTACTTTTAGTGGTTTTTTATGTGATTCGAGAGGCTTAAAAGGATTGAGCTCATGACTTGTTCTATACGTCCACAAAGCAAGGACTGTCACTATGACAAGTGGTACACCCCACCATACAAGCTCTGCAATTGTACTGTGGGACCAATCTGGTGAGTGCGTCGCTTTTTCGTTGTCTTCTCTGTATATCCAAGCAAAGACAAAGGTAAGAATAAAAACCGGAATAACAACGATAAGCATCAAAAGAAACGAGTCTATAAAAAGACGTCTCTGTTCTTCGGCCACAAATCCTTTGGGTTCAAGGATAGCAATCTCGTGTGTGTAAATATACAACCCAAAAAGTGCGCCCACTGCCAGCGTCAATAGTATGAGGAGGGTAACTTTAAACTTATTCTTCATTGTCTAGATTCCTTCTCGTATAGAACATCGACCATTTGCAGCAATCTGCAAAGTTCTATGACCTATACACAAGAAGTCGCAATGAAGACAAGTAAAATATTGAAGTCGTATTGAGACACACCACAAAATGCATGTGTTTCAATGAGACATACATTATGCAGCTTGTTTCCAACTACTCACGGTTGTTTTTTTTGGCCCTGTTGCTTTTTTCTCTTTTGGCCAAAGAACTTTTCGAGCCCAATAATTTGGACTCCATTTGTCATTTTTTGTGAGCTTTCCTTCTTTATTACGGATCCCGGCGCTTCGAGTGAGGTAATTCTGTTTTGCTTTTTTGCTGTAGTTGTGCCCGTAGCCAACAGCACCAAAATGGATGATCTTTCCACGCCTTTTTCCATCAACGATCTTCGTTGCAAAAACCATCATTTTTTTTCCTTTTGCATTAGATCGAACAGGCGTATTCGGCGTCCACCATTTATTTCTGTAATAGTACTGTTTTCCTCTTTTCTCTAACTCTTTCAACACAGCACCTTTTCCAGACATAATCCACCCCTTTTTTTTGAGTATATCATAGAAAATATTTTACCCTGCAATTTCAAATGGGGTATACTTGAAAAAAAGGTGGAGGCAAGGTGAGATGACAACTGCCAAAAGAAGCAACCCCAAGCTATGGGAAAAGATCAAGCGCAAGGTCCAGAATAGCTCAAAGGGTGGAAAAGCCGGTGAATGGTCTGCTCGGAAGGCACAACTCGCTGTTAAGCTCTATAAAGATGCAGGCGGCACCTATGAAGGGCGGAAATCTCCGAACAACTCACTGAAAAAATGGACCGATCAGGAATGGGAATATGTCGGTGAACCCAAAAAAAGTCGGTACCTCCCAAAAAAGGCAGCGAAAGCCCTCACTCCACAAGAAAAAGCAGCCACTTCAAGAGCGAAAAATAAAGGGACAAAAAAAGGGAAACAGTTCGTTTCCCAACCCAAAAAAATCGCAAAAAAAGTTGCAAAGTACAGGAAGTAACGTATCTCGTACTCTGCAACATACTCCTTACAGTGCTAGTAGGCTCGCAAGCTCTTCCATTCTCCGCCTTTCCATGGTTTCTTCATACGTTGGGGGAGGAGGCTCAACCGGAGGCGCTGATGGCCTTGGTGGTATATCAACCAACAAATCTGCTGTAGGAAGCGACACTGGCTTTGTTCTTCTTCTCCGTGCTCGCACAGGCTCTCGTAACCCAATAAGAATCAGAAATTCATTCCAGATTCGACCAATTCTTTCACATACGGTAAGCCTTCGAACTCTTTGTGCATCAACAAGAGCAACTTGATCAACTTTCGATGGATCGTATGCCCAATGGCTCCAGCTATATCCCTGCTCCTCAGCCCATGCTTTGAGCTCAGCTGGATCATATGCGTGCGCATCAAAATCATCAATTCCAACACCGAGATTTCCAGGACCCATTCCGTACTCTGTTTTAATCCAATTGGCCCACTGTGTTAACCATCCTTTTTCATCTTGGAGAGAGTCGTAATACGACATGATATAGAGCCTGTCTAAACACGAGTGACCATCCTCATCTTTTGTCTCATCTAAAATCCTCTTCACATGGCCGCTCCATCCTCCAAAGCCTGCATTCGTACAAAGAGACGCTTTGAGAGATGGATTTTTTTTCTTAAATGCATTGATCAGCTTTCCTATCACAGGCTCTTGTGACGGTTTGAATTCTTCATAGTCAAAATCGACTCCTGAAAGGTCATGTTCTGCACAAAATGCAACCAGCTTATCCGCCCATGATTCATAGTTATCTTCTGTGACAAGATCCCATGTATCATCGTATGCTCCGCCACCGCCGCCAATAGAAATTTTTACATCGGTCACACCTTTCGCTTTTGCTGCTTTTACAAACGCACCAATGTCGCTATCTGGCAGGTTTCCAAATCCTCCGATTCCTTTTCCTTCATGGTCAAGCTCTCCTACGAAAATATTGATCGTATCAACCCCTTCCGGCATTGGGAAATCTCCATTAAACCACTTTGTCCAGTCAATGTACCAGCATGCATGCTGCACAGTTCCTGGCTTAGGAGGGTTGACATCCATATTCACTTTCTGAACAGCTGTGGCTGCACTTGCATCATCTGAAGAAAGAGTGGCTACGACAGCTGTAAATGCTGTTAGGTCCGATTGGGCTTTTGCAATTGACGATGTGATGATTCCGTTTGCAGTTTCAAGGTCGCTCTTTGTAGGGTCTGACAACGACTCGAGTGCTTTCAGTTGATCGATTGGTCCTCCTGAAGCTTGCAGACTTGCTACAACTCCTGAGAACGTCTCTTTCGCTGCTGTGACGCTTGTCACATCATCTTGTAGTGAAGAGATCGCTTTTTCCGCTGCTTGATAATCGGCTAGTGCTGCATTTTTTTTATCGCCTGATGGCATTGCATCAATTTTGGCCTTCAACGTAGTCAGTTGCTTTTGGTATGTAGCAATATCTCCTGTAACTTGATCCAGCGTCTCTTCTGCAGAAGAAACCGCTGTTTGCATAGATGAGAGAAGCGTTGTTGCTTTCTGATAATCGATTTCAATTTTGTCGTGAATCGTTCCACCCGATCCCATCCCATCTGCGTAGGATGCCTGAGCAGCTGAAAGTACGCCCTCACAATCACTTTCAAAATCATCTAGTGTCTTGTTTGAGTTCGCGTAGTCAGATTGGTAGATACTGCCTAATTGAGTAAGGTCAGCTTGTAGCGCATTTAAATCTGCAACAACGTGTGGAGGCGTTGAACCGTTTGGATATTTGCCATTAATATCATCAATGTATCCATTGAGCGTTGTATAGTATGAACAATACGTTTCATAAATTTTCTGGGCGTCAGGACTTCTCCCTTGTAGTTGAGGAAGTGGACCAATACCGTCACGTTGAACGAATCTTTGCGCCACTTTTTGCCCTAATCCTGCGGCAAAGCCAAGTGATCGACTCGCAATACTTCCAATCTGTGTTTCTCCAGCTTCTCCAGACCCAGCTGCTGCGGGTGCTGCAGCGAGTGTGTTTTGACTTCCCCCCTGAATGCTATGAGGTCCCATACTTACTCCATCCTTTTTTATTTATTATTAATTTTTAAATTTAACATAAATTATACACTAAAAATTATATTATTAATTTTTAAATAAAAAAGTATTTATAATAAAATATTTACTATATTTTTATTTGTTCAGAGATTCTGATATAGAAGAACTTACAACTTTTCTGGCAGCTAAAAAAGAAGCGCCAAGGCATGCCACGAGACTCAGGGCTATCGTTTGTAAAAGCATGGGAATATGAAAGGCAAACTGCACCGCAAACTGCCTTGTCGACCCAGGCCCCGGAGGCATCATGACCCCTCCTGCAAAAACAGCGCTTGCGACAGCAACGGCAACCAACGTACCGGCAAGCAGTCCTCCAATACCCAGAAAGACTCCCTCAAACAGAACGAGAGAAATGATATCCCACTTTGACTCACCGTTTGCTCGTAAGTTCCCCACCTCTTGTCGCCTTTCTAAGATCGAGGACGAAATAGTGTTAAAGATACCGAGGAGCACAATTGAGACAATAATGGCCTGCACAATGGTGTATTGAGAATTTAACCAGTCAACAGAGTGCTTGTAGTAGATTGTATCTAGGTCTTCAAAATAGGTAACCTCTAGCCCAGGAAACGCCTCTTCAATATCTTTTTTTATCAGAGGGAATGATTTCTCATCATCAAGCCCTAGCGTTACTTGCTCAATTTTTTGTGTTTTCAAAAGTTTTTGCGCTTGTGGGAGTTGAATCCGAAATGATTGCCCATCAAACTCGCTCGATCCTGTATGAAAAATTCCAACTACATGAACTGTTGCTTTTGAATACCCTCCCTTCGGTGGTTGAACGTAGAGTTGGACACGCTCCCCTACATGTACATTGAGCGCTTCTGCTAGTCCTTTACCTAGAATAATTCCATTCGGTTCAGTGGAGAGGTTTTGCCCTTCTATAAAATTTAAACTGTGAAAAAATGTCCTTTCCTCATTTGCATCAATTCCTTGTCCGTACCCACTGACAGAGGCACCTCCGTGTTTGAGAAGCGCTCCAAAACTTGTCCGTGGAAACAGCTGTGAAATCTTTTCCTCTTTTCTCAAAGAATCTTCTAATGTGACGTAGTCTTCAATCCAGTATTTTGACGGATCTGCAAATCTAGTCTCCCTATACCCTGTGGTCGTTATTTGTGCATGACCAAATTGCGTGTGGATGGAGTTTTCTTTAAACTGTCCAAGTACACCTGCAATAAAACCTTGGAAAAGAAGCAGCGCCGTTGAACCAAACGCGACTGTGCACAAAATAGCCATTGAGCGTCGAATATTTCGAAACAGGTTTCGGAAAGCTACTTTTACGAGCATATAACCCCATCCTTTAGGTGTAAAATTCTATCAGCAAAAGAAAGCACCATTGGATCATGGCTCGTCAGAATAATTGTGATCCCTTCATCTTTTGCAAGGTGTGAAAACAGCTCCATAACAGCTCTTCCATTTGCCTGGTCGAGACTGGCTGTTGGTTCATCCGCTATCAAGACCGCCGGCTTTTTCGCAAGTGCTCTTGCTATAGCAATTCTTTGCGCCTGTCCTCCACTTAATGCAGACGGTTTTTTATGCCGATGCTCCCACATCCCAACTTGGCATAGCGTTTCTTTGACCCGTTGAGCTACCTCCTCTTTCGGAAGGTTTTGCCTATGTAAAAAGTAGGCAACATTTTCTTCTGCAGTCAAAACTGGAAGTAAATGAAATTGTTGAAAAATAAATCCAATTTCCGATTTTCGAAGGGCATTCTTTTTCTTTTCCGGCAATTTTGAAAAGGGTTGATCTTCAAGAAATATTTCACCATCTTGGAGTGGCTCAATGAGCCCTAAAAGATTGAGTAGCGTCGACTTTCCTGAACCTGACGGCCCTGAAAGGGCTACTATTTCTTTTGCATGAAATGAACAAGTGACTTTTTTTAACGCATGGACAGCTACATCCCCTTTTCCATACGTGAATGCAACGTCTTTTGCATGCAATACTACCATACATTTCTCCAGCTCTCCGCTTTAGTATGCCTGAAAAGGGACTAAATTGCAGTGAAAAATAAGTAGTATATACTTTTCATAAAAAATATTTTATGAACGATCTGGAGAAGAACCAATCATATTCTAAGGGATTGGATGATAAGAACGTGTTCACGTTTACGTGAACACGTCTTTGTTATTTAGAGAATATCAGCAGCAATTGCGGCCAATTCACTTCGCTCTGTTTTTTCAAGCGTAATATGTCCGTAGATAGAATAGGGTTTAAATTTCCCAACAATATATGTCAGCGCATTGGAGTCTTTGTCCAAGTAGGGATTATCAATTTGTGTTGGATCGCCTGTCAGAATCACTTTGGTCCCCTTGCCAGCTCTTGAGATGATCGTTTTGACTTCATGAGGAGTCAAATTTTGCGCCTCATCAATGATAATGTATGTATTTGAAAGCGACCTTCCTCTGATGTAGGTCACCGCTTCCATTTCTATCTTTTCACTGTCAATGATCCACTCTTTGGTTTCTTTTCCATTTTCAGCACCCGCAGTATGTTCACAAAGGTACTCTAAGTTGTCATATATTGGCTGCATCCAGTGGTATACTTTTTCCTCTTTCGAGCCGGGCAGATACCCAATATCTTTCCCTAGAGGCATAATCGGACGCGAAACCAAAATCCGTTTGTATACATCTTCATCAAACACTTTCTGCAAACCACACGTAAGGGCAAGCAGTGTTTTCCCTGTTCCTGCCTGACCGATAAGGGTGATAAGTTTTATATCATCTCGGAGAAGAAGATCGATTGCACATCTTTGCTCTTCATTGAGTGGCGTTAACCCCCAAATATCTCCCCGCACCTGTGGAATTGGCTCGAGTCGCTTTGTTTTTTTGTTATATTTTGTCGTAATGGTTGTGTTCTCAGGGCAGCTTAAAATACAGTATTCATTTGGCTGCAGCCCCATATCCTTCGCGTCTAAAAATCCACGTGTGTAGATCGTATCTATCTCTTTTTTTGGTAACTCGACACGTCGTATCCCTTTATACAGGTTTTCATAGTTTTCAGTTATCGAGCGGTAATTTTCAGCAGACAATCCAATGGAGTGTGCTTTCGTTCTAAAGACAAAGTCTTTTGAAACAAGAACTGTATTCCCTTTCTCTTTGTTTAAAAGATAGGTCACAAAAAGCACTTTGTTTTTCTGTGAATCTACCGGTAGCGGAAAGCCTCTTTTTTCTTGAGGGATATCTTTAAAGATTGAAAATGTGACGCCATTTTTAACCTCTACCCCTTCGAATATATTCCCTCTTTCACATGCGTTCGTAATAAAACGTAAAATTGCACGTGCATTTTTTCCAAGCTCATCAGAAAATCGTGACTTTTTATCAAGATCTTCAAGCACTGGAAATGGAAGAACAACATCCGCATTTTCAAATGATTCTATTGAACGCGGATCATGAAGCGGAACATTCGTGTCGAGTACATAAGTTTTTTTCATACGCTCCTTTACGTCGATATGTAGCTAATATGAAGGGATGCCAAGCATTGATGCATATACTAAAATTTTTATGCATACGCCGTGCATTTTCTCCAAAGATATATCTTGCATCTCATAGCACGCTCTTTTCATTTGGTAAAACAGATTTTTATCAACCGAGTTTTTCTTGCACTCAACAAACCAAAGTGCTAAAACCCTTGACGATCTAAGAAATACTTGGTACAATAACGCCTAAATCAATGAGGGTTTCTCAATGAAAATCAATCACAAAGTACTCAGCGTTCCTCCGTATGTTTCAACTTCTTGGAAAAATATTGTTATGCTTTCTATGGATAGTGACACCCTTGTCATTGAACTTCAAAATGGGTCAACGGTTCGGATTCCACGTCTTGAGAATGCAATTGTCGAAGAGATTTTTGCAGCACATGAGCGGCATTTAGAAAACGATGCCGGCACACCGTCTTTCACTGAGAATAACCCCGCTGAAAAAAAAGACCTCAACTCACTTTCATTTGGTATTCCTTTTGACCTTGGCGGTGGGGCTGCACAACTTGAAAATGAAATGGGCAACTTCCTGCAGCATAATCCTGAGCTTTCCCACTCACCGGATTTTCCAAAAGAGATGCTCACAAAGGTTGCAGAAGTATCAAAAAGACTGGGCCTTGATCCGGACACATCTCACCTTCCAAAAGCTGAACCACATTGTAACTGCCCATACTGCCAGATTGCTCGAGCGCTCTCTGAATCGGGTGACGAGGAAGAAGCACCTCATGCTTTACTTGATGACGAAGAACCCGTGCGAGATGAAGAGCTCACTTTTAGAGAATGGGACATTGTTGATCTTGGAGAAAAAATGTATAAAGTTTCCAGCCCAACAAATAGTGACGAGTCGTTCCAGGTATTTCTCGGTGAACCTATCGGGTGCACGTGTGGTGAAAAAAACTGCGAACACATTCGAGCTGTACTAAACTCGTAATCTTTACGTCTATTTCACTTTTTCTATTCACTGGATATCTTTCAGTTGAAATGAAAATTATGATCATTGATAAAAATACTTCTGTCTCATAGAATGGGCTAACAACCTCTTCTCAGTGGGGAAACGTATCCTATTGGGTTTGGAATTGGGACACATGAAAGGAGTTTTTTTCTATGAAGTTTGGACAAGTAGTAGCATGCATGCTTGCCGTTTCCACTGCGACACTTTTCGCAGATAATAACAACCAAGCAAAAGAACAAGCAAGCTTGCGACACGTAAGCAATTTTACCGGGCGCGTTATTGGCAAAAAAGTTCGCCTACGGACAGCACCTGATGTAGATAGCCATATCGTTAAGGAACTAAAAAAAGATGACCTCCTTGTCGTTGCAGGAGAAAAGCAAGACTTTTACGCTGTCGAAGCTCCGTCTGAAACAAAAGCATACATTTTTAGAAGCTTTGTTCTTGATGGTGTAGTTGAAGGAGAACGAGTCAATGTCCGTCTTTCGCCAGATCGAGAAGCACCAATTGTTGCTCACCTTTCTACCGGTGCAACTATTGATGGAAAAATCTGTGAGAAAAACAACAAGTGGCTTGAAATTTCAATTCCTGCTGAAACCAAATTTTACATAGCAAAAGAGTTTGTAGAATATGCCGGCGGCCCAGAGTACAAGCTTGCGCATGACAAAAGAAAAAATGAGCTCCAGCAGCTTATGGAATCAACATCCCTTTTAGCTCAAGCTGAAATGAGAAAGCCGTATTCAGAAGTCAATATTAAACGACTCGAAACAAATTACCAAACTGTTGTCAATAAGTTCTCAGACTTCCCTCAGGAAGTTGAAAAAGCGAAACTTGCACTTTCAGCACTGCAAGAAACATATCTTCAAAAGAAAATCTCTTATCTTGAAGACAAAGCAAAGCAGCTTTCTAAAAACGTTGAAAAAAGAGCAATGGTTTCCGGTTCAGACGCTCCACTTCTTGAAGAAAGTGTGCATCTTTCTGGGACTGATCGAATGAAAGTGTGGGAGCCACTTGAGCAATCTCTTTTCTTAACATGGTCTGCTATGCACCATGCGAAAGACATGAGTGATTTTTACGAAGAGCAAAAGCTCAAGTCGCAAACAATTACAGGACTAGTTGAAGCATTTACTGAGCCTGTACACAACAGACCAGGAGATTACATCGTAAAGCACAATAACGTGCCTGTTGCGTACGTCTACAGTACACTCACTAATCTTCAAGACGTTGTTGGAAAACAAGTCACGCTGAGAGTGGCAGAAAGACCAAACAACAACTTTGCTTTCCCGGCATACTACGTACTTGACGTTGAATAATCCTCGCTTGGGAAACTCGAAAAGACTCCAAAAAAGGCGTACCAATATGGTACGCCTTTTTTTGTACTACTCCGTCTCATCCGTGAGAAGCATTTCTTGTGCTTGGAATTTCTTCGGAACCTTTTCAATAAATTCAATGGGATCTATCTCTACTTTATCGACACTTGCTCCATAGTCACTCAGTTTACGTGCTGAAACAAGAACCCGCGACTCTAATGACCCAACGCCCTTATTATATGCATCTACAGCACCCTGCAGTGATTTGCCTATTCTGTCCCAGTGATGCTTCATGTCAGATATTCTCTTGTATAACTCTTTCCCAAGGGCACTTATTGCTTCAGCATGTTCAGACATTCTCTCCTGCTTCCACCCAAATGCTATAGCTCGTAGAAGACCAATTAACGTTGTTGGGGTTGCTAAAATGACATTATGCTTTGCGCCAAGCTCGATGAGGGTTGGATCAACTTCTAACGCTGCACTAAAGAATGCTTCTGATGGAACAAACAACACAACAAACTCAGGAGTTGGCGAAAAGTGGTTCCAGTACCCTTTTTTTCCAAGCTGCTGTATGTGTCCTTTTAACAGCTGTGCATGTGCGCGCATTTTTTCAAGTCGTTTCCCCTCTTCATCTGCATGAACAGCTTCTAGGTACGCCTCAAATGGTGTTTTTGCATCGACAATCACTTGCTTATTTCCTGGAAGGCGAATAACGAGATCAGGACGCATTCGTTGTTCTTCAACAGTTGTAGAAGCCTGTTCATAAAAATCGCAATGATTCACCATTCCTGCAAGCTCTACAACTCGCTTTAATTGGAGCTCACCCCAGCGACCTCTAATGACAGGTGAGCGAAGCGCTTTGACAAGCGTTGCAGTCTCTTGTCTCAGCTCTTTTTCAGCAACATTCATAAGCTCTAGCTGCTTTATAAGCGCATCCTGATCTCCTTTTCTTGATTTATCAAGATGGTGCATTTTTTCATCCATTTTGGAGAGCGCTTCTTGCACAGGCCGCAATAAAGATGCAATCTGGTCCCTTTTCTTTTCTAAGTCCCCCTTGCTCGACTCATGAAGTCTACCAAAAGACTCGTGGGCTACTTTTAAAAAAGAGTCCGTATTTTCTTTCAGTGCCTCATAACTAATTGATTTAAAATGAGATGCCATTTCTTTTTGACTTTCAGTAAGATACGATATTTTCTCTTCATACCGCTTTTGGCTCTCAGCAGCTTTGTATTCACTTTCTTTCACTGCATGAAGCGCCTCTGAAATTTTTATCTTGCTCGTAGTCAGTTTATTATGAAAAAGAAGCCATGCCAGCGCTGTACCCAGCGCAACACCTAAGAGTATTCCTTCGATAAGACCCATTGTACCACCTTGTTGTGCTGGAGCATTCTATGAAAAAAAATAATTTCACTCAAGTCGTTAAGAACAAAGTAAAAACATATTAAAATTAATTTTAATAATTAATTAAAATTTTAAATTATTGTATAATAATTCCATCAAGAGAATTGAGGAGATGGATTATGGCACATTTAATAGCCGCCCGATGCTTTGGCGAAGGACCAATACAATACACCGACGGAAGAACTGCGTCAGCAGTCACAGGTGAATCTGAGCCCCTCACACATGCCTCCTCTTCAGCCGCAGCTTCAGCCGCAATTCCTGATGGCTTCACCGCAAAGGATGTCTCGAATTTTATGCGCTTGCACGAAAGTGAAGCAGAAGCGCTTCTTTATCCCCCAAATGCAAACCTACACACGCTTTACGGGGCACATGAAATAGAAGAGAGCGGTGTAGTAAAATCTCGTTTTTTAACTTTTGCTCCTAATGCTGATGCGGTACACCTTGCTCTACTCAATGATGATGATACAATAAAAGAAGAACTCCCTCTCACAAGAGGTCCATACGGAAACTGGTCTCTACTGACTGAACAACTTGATGAAGGAACACGCTATGCTTTTAATATTCACGCGGAATTTAACCTAAAGATTCCTAACAGCTCAGGTGGATATGATAGAGTGACTGAAACAGGGTGGAAGCTTCGACTCGATCCATTTGCAGTAGAAAAACCGGCTCCTCGGTCTTTGGGAGCTCTATATCAACCAAAGAGAACTGCTTTTGACTGGGGGCATGCACACGACAGCACAGTGTCTACACTACGAAAGCAACAAGCAGACAAGACGCGTGCTCTGAATATTTTCGAGATGCAGCCCGGTTCTTTTTCAAAAAAGGGAATGACACAAGCACAGGATTTTGCCGACGCAAAAGCTATTGAACCTGAAGGCACCTATGGTGACTACCTGAACTGGCGAGAACTTGCTCCAAAAGTGATAGCTCACTGTAAAGAAGCAGGCTTCACAACAGTCCTTCTCAATGGATTTTTGGAATATCCAGACCATGCCTCTGGTGGATACCAACCCACAAGTTTTTTTACGCCCACTTCACGGTTAGGGTCGCTCGAGGACTGTAAGGGATTTATTAAAGCACTCCACGAAGCTGGGATAACAGTTCATATAGACTTTATTCCTCACCATTTTGCTATAGACCAAGGACACCTTCTTTCGTACGACGGAACGACCCTTTTTGATGATGAATACCACCCGCAATGGGGAGCATTTACAACTGATCTCGCCAAACCTGCAGTACGCGATTTCCTCCTCTCTTCTGCTAAATATTTTGTAGATGAGCTAAAAATTGATGGAATCCGCGTTGATGCAGCAAAGCAAATTATCCACGAACGACCTTCCGGAAGAGCATTTTTACGAGCCTTTAATACTGAAATGCATAAAGCGGATCCACATATACTCACTGTTGCAGAAGATGCCTCAAGCGCCCCAGAAACGACTACTCCTGTCGGTGCATTAACTGGAGAAAAAGCAGCAGGACTTGGTTTTGATTACAGCTGGGGAATGTGGCTTGCAAATCAGGTTCTTGATGAACTTTGTGTTGAACCAAAGCATAGCCGAAATATGGGAAGTGTAGCGGATGTTATTTACCGAACGGCAACAAACGCATTCATCCCCGTTTTCTCACATGATGAAATGTGGACCGGTAGCGGAGCACTTGTCTCAAAGCTGAGAAAAAAATTTCCAGGCCTCGATGACGACAGCCTTCTTCGTTCAAAAGCACAGGCTCGGAACGTCCATGCACTCAACCTCCTCCTTAATGGAACAACGACCACATTTATGGGCGCTGAAATTCAATCTATGAAAGAATGGCAGCCAGGGAAGCGCGTTGGATATGAATCATACCTTAGTCCCACTCCTTCTGGAGGGGAAACATATGAGACAAAAGCATTTCGAATGTTTGCGACGCTTTCAAAACTCGTGCAAGGCCACCCAACACTAGCAGGCCGTAATACCCCATCTTCTTTTCGGTTTGCGCTCGTAGATGAGGCAACAAAAACACTCTCTTTTCTACGGACTCGCAGTGGCTTTAATCCGATTCTTGTGACACAAAGTTGGGATCCGGAATTTGATCCAAAGAGAAAAACCGGAAGAAACGTTTCTCTTTCATTAAACGCCGAACTCCGTGCACTCGCCGGCACTGTGTGTAGAGCAAGAGAGCTTTTCAATTCAGACGATCTTCTCTTTGGCGGTACCGGCGTCCGATCAACCAGCGTCTCTTTTGACGGAGAAAACGTTGAGTTTTGTTTAAAGCAAATGTCGACAACTGTCATTGAACTTGATGATACGGCACCACTTACAAGAGCAGTGCCTGCCCGAAGAGCGAGTTCATACGACCTCTTTTCTTTACCTAGTCCAGTAGTCGTTGCAAAGACAAGAGCTGAATATGAAGCATTCTACAATGAGCTGTCAACCTATGTGGCATCTAAACATTTTGAAAGCCTATCACCCTCCCTCCAAGATCATTTAAAGGCTCTTACTCATACTGTCTTTGGACCTGAGAGTGAATGTGACGATAGCGAGCTTCTCTCTCTTAAGACAACCTCAGGAGCATCTGTCATCGATCTTATGCGCGCATTTTATAAATCAAAAGCAACAACCAATACATCACTCTGTCTTGCAGTTACATTGCCGAGAGAACAACTTATTTCGCTTGCTGATGCGCTCCTTGAGAAAAAAGAAGCATTCGATGCACTTTCTACAGCACTTCTTTCAGGTGATAAAAGGGGTGCCGCACGCATTGCCCAAACACTTCCAGAAGAATTTAAAGCCTTGTGCACGGATCTCTTAGTGAAAAAAGCCCATTTTGCCCACCGATCAGACGCAGAAAAGCTCAGCCTTCTTGACGTAGAGTTTTTGATTCAAGACGGGTTCACACCCGGGAGAGGAGGACCGTTCATCACACTGTTAAACTCTCTTCAAACACTGTGCAGGGGCAGATTAGAGGCACGACGCTAATCGATGTCATAATCTTGCAGGACTTTGGTTTTTTTTCCTGCAAGATACTTGATAAACGAAAGCGTTATTCCTGACACAACATACCCAACAGAAAGCAGCGCAAATAAAAGCGGCATAAAGTAGAGTACACCATACAGAAGGACGAGCGCACTCATAACAGCACCAATAATGAGGGAGATCGATCGTACTCGTACGTGAAATGTTTTCAGGCTTGGAAACTTAATGCGACTGACCATCAAAAATCCGGTCAACAGCATGATAACGCCTATTGCTATACCTCGAGAAACCAATCCCATAGAACACCAGCTTAAAAAGAACGGGGAATGGAAAAGAAGGTTCAGTGAAATAACTAAACTTGCACCTGCAGGAATAGGCAATCCTGTAAAATTACTCTTTTGTACATGTTCTTCTATCAGCTCATTTCTATATGGATTTGTATGCACTGTGAAGCGAACAAGACGCAGGATCCCACATAAAGCATAAATCATAGCTGCAGCGACGAGAAAAAAAGAAAGAGGTGTTCGAGGTTGCACTGGTATTGCACGGAGTACGAGCACTGTTGGTGCAACGCCAAATGAGATTGCATCAGCAAGAGAATCAAATAAAATGCCAAATTCACTTTCCCCTTTCACAAGCCGAGCAACAGCACCATCAATGAAATCAGCTAAAGCAGTCACAAGTAACAAAAGTGCAGACGTATGCAAGAGTGTATAGAGGGATCCATTTTCAAGAGGAAGTATCGCTTTAAAAATAACAAAGAGTCCGAAAGCGAGCCCGAGTGCAGTAATTACGTTCGGTAGAATCGCTACTTTATTTTTTGTCGTCATCTGCGTCTCTCATGCATTCAGAGTGTATTCTAGGAGATATTCCCCTTCTTTTCCACATATATTCTGTCTTCCATTTTAACTCCATACGAGATATACTTCGGTTTGTTAGCCATACTCAATTTCAGACATTTTTTTCGCACACGCAACGTGATTGCAAGGTCTGTATATGCTTGTTGGTTATCTCTTGAAGTGCGCCACTTTTTTTCATAGAGAACAGAAAAAAAGTGTGTGAATTTTCTAGACTTTAAGATCAGGAATACAATATATAGTGTGGTATACGGACGAAGTATACAATATATGGTGTTTGCCCTGCAGCGCCAGACAAACAGTGTATGCGCAGAATGCGTAGACTATGCCGCTCCATTTTTGGAGCTTTTTTCATGAGTTTGAGATAAGTAAGTTGGTGGACGATGGAATTAGATAATAAAGATGCAAAAGCGAAAGACACAATGAAAACAACGGTGAAAGATGCAGAATCGATGTTTACCGTCGTAAAGAGAAATGGGCAGATTGCTCCGTTTCGAATTGCACGGATTGAGCAGGCAATTGAAGCTGCATTCAGGGATACAAAAGGCATTGAAAAAGAAGGCTTTCTGCCGGAAGATATACAAGAAACAGTCCAAACAACTGCAACACTTGTTGTTGAAAAACTCATTGAATTGGCTGAAAAAGGGGTCTCACTCAGCGTAGAAGGCATTCAAGATATTGTTGAAGTCACACTTATGGACCAAGGCTTTCATGATGTGGCCCGTGACTACATCATTTATAGAGACAAACATAAGCAACTCAGAAACGACGCTCCACAAAACCTTAGAGTCTATAGAAAAAATGAAACGAACGCTGTTCGATTTAATCCAATAAAAGTTGCCTCAACACTCGAAGACCTTTTTCGAAAAGACGAAAGTAGCGAAGAAGATCATATAGAGACAGTGAACACATTAACAGAAACTGTGATTGAAAATGCTCGCACGCTTCATGAGAAACATGAACGGATCCATCTTCACGACATTCAAGACCTTATTGAAAATGCGCTCCTAGAAAACGGCTTCTTTTCAATTGCCAAGCAGTACATTATTCACAGAACGCAGGAAGGGACGCACACAGAAAAACCAAAGGTAGCTCCACAAAAAAAGAAAAAGCGCTCCGGAAAAATTTTCACGTTCACAAAAGAAGATGGAACAGAAGGATCTGTTTCAGAATCTGAAATACAAGAGCTGTTTGACCACGCATGCCGCAATCTTCCAAACACACAGCCAAAAGAGCTTGCTGATTCATCAGCATTGAATTTCTACGAAGGTATCAAAGAAAACGAACTTGATACAGCGCACATTATGGCTGCAAAAGCACTGATTGAAAAAGAGCCAGAGCACTCAAAGGTTGCAATGCGCCTCTTGCTTGATATCATCTATCGAGAAACACTTGACTGCCACTCTTTTGACCCACAGCTTACACAGAAGCACACAACCTACTTTAAAGAGTATATCGAACATGGAATCAAAATAGATCGCCTCTCCCCTCGCCTTGTTGAGTTTGATTTACAAAAACTTTCAGAAGCGCTCAAGACCGAGCGAGATGACAACTTTATGTATCTAGGGCTTCAAACACTGTACGACAGATACTTTATTCACGAAAATGAACGGCGCCTAGAAACACCTCAGATTTTCTGGATGCGTGTTGCAATGGGTCTTGCTCTGAATGAAGAAGACAAAACAAGCCGCGCAATTGAGTTTTACGATATTCTCTCTGAGTTCTACTACGTTTCTTCAACACCAACCCTTTTCAACTCTGGGACAGCGCACTCACAGCTTAGCTCTTGCTTTTTAGCGACTGTGCAAGATGATTTGAAAAACATTTTTAAAGTCATTGCTGACGATGCACAGCTGTCTAAATGGTCTGGTGGACTTGGTAATGACTGGACAAATGTTCGGGGAACAGGTGCTCGAATCAAAGGAACGAATGGTAAGTCTCAAGGTGTCATTCCATTTTTAAAAGTTGCAAACGATACAGCTGTTGCTGTCAATCAAGGTGGAAAACGAAAAGGTGCAATGTGTGCCTACCTTGAAACATGGCATATTGATATCGAAGACTTTTTGGAACTGAGAAAAAACACTGGTGATGAAAGACGCAGAACACACGATATGAATACTGCGAACTGGATTCCGGATCTTTTCATGAAGCGAGTAAAAGAAGGAAAAGAGTGGACTCTTTTCAGCCCGGACACAACACCTGACCTCCACGATCTGTATGGTGCTGCCTTTGAAAAGCGGTACAATGAGTATGAAAAGATGGTTGAGGACGGTACAATCAAGCTGTATAAAAAAGTGGATGCACTCATGCTCTGGAGAAAAATGCTGAGCATGCTTTTTGAAACTGGACACCCATGGATCACGTTCAAAGATCCTTCGAATGTCCGCTCACCACAAGATCATGCAGGCGTCGTACACAGCTCAAACCTCTGTACAGAGATTCTTTTGAACACCTCTGAAACAGAGACTGCAGTGTGTAACCTGGGCTCAATTAACTTAGCACAGCATGTCACCGAGAATGGGCTTGATGAAGACCGGCTCAAAAAGACGATTAAAACAGCAATTCGGATGCTTGATAATGTCATCGACATCAACTTTTATCCAATTCCTGATACAGAAAATGCAAATATGAAGCATAGACCTGTTGGAATGGGCCTCATGGGCTTTCAAGATGCATTAACTCTTCAAGGCATAAGCTATGCATCACACGAAGCGGTTGAGTTTGCTGATAAAAGTATGGAAGTGATCTCTTACTACGCAATACTCGGTTCATCAGAGCTTGCAAAAGAGCGAGGCTGTTACGAAAGCTACAAGGGATCTAAATGGGATAGAGGACTGCTTCCAATTGACACGGTGGCACTCCTTGAGCAAGAACGTGGTATGCCTGTTGAAATGGATAGCTCCTCATCAATGGACTGGGAGTATGTTCGTGAACATATTAAGAAATACGGCATGCGAAACAGTAACACAATGGCCATAGCTCCAACAGCAACCATTGCAAACATTGTTGGAGTGACTGCATCTATTGAACCGACATACAAACAGCTCTACGCGAAGTCAAATCTGTCCGGTGAGTTTACTGTTATCAACCCTCTCTTAGTTGATGCGTTAAAAAAGCAAAACCTTTGGGATGATGAAATGGTGGATGACCTCAAATACTTCGATGGAAGCCTGAGCGAAATCGAGCGTGTTCCATCAGAAGTCAAGCAGCTCTTTTTGACATGTTTTGAAGTGGAGCCTGAATGGGTGATTGAATGTGGTTCAAGAAGACAAAAATGGATTGATATGGGGCAGTCTCTCAACCTCTACCTCTCTGAACCGAGTGGAAAAAAACTCAATGAAATGTACATGCTTGCATGGAGTAAGGGACTGAAAACCACATACTATCTACGTACACTTGGGGCGACTCAAGTCGAAAAATCAACAACAGACATCAACAAACGTGGACTGCAACCGCGGTGGATGAAAAATGCGTCACCATCAAGCCGCGTGCAAGTAAATCGGGGAAATACCGCTCCGAAAACACCAACGTATGATGTCGATGAAGGATGTGAAAGCTGTCAATAAAAGGAAGTAAGAGAATGAGCATACAAGAAAAAAATGATGTCTTGAATGACACCATTACAGGAAGCAAAGATCTGCGCGTGAGCGCAAAAGAAAAGCGTCTCATCAACTGCAACACTGTTGATGTGAACCAACTCATGCCTCTTAAATACAAGTGGGCATGGGAGCATTACCTCAATGGATGCGCAAACCATTGGATGCCAACAGAAGTTCCTATGTCAAAAGACATTGAATTGTGGAAGTCTCAATCCTTGACAGAAGCTGAAAGACTCATGATCATGCGTAACTTGGGCTTTTTCAGCACAGCAGAAAGCCTGGTAGCAAACAACATTGTTCTTGCTATCTTTAAGCATGTGACAAATCCAGAGTGTAGACAGTACCTACTTCGACAAGCATTTGAAGAGGCGATCCATACACATACGTTTCACTATATTGTAGAGTCCCTCGCTCTTGATGAAGGTGAGATTTTTAATATGTATAATGAGATCCCTTCAATTCAGGAAAAAGATCAGTTTGAAATGCGCCTTACACAGGATGTATTAAACACAGATTTCACAACAGACACCTTCGAGGGTGCTCAGAAATTTCTCGAAAATCTTGTTGGCTACTATATCATCATGGAAGGGCTCTTCTTCTATAGTGGGTTTGCTATGATTCTTTCTTTGCACAGGCAAAATAAGATGACAGGAATAGGAGAGCAATTTCAATACATTTTGCGAGATGAAACCATTCACCTCAATTTTGGTATTGACCTCATTAATGGGATCAAAGAGGAAAACCCGGAACTTTGGACACCAGAGTTTCAAGAGCACCTCATCAACAAAATACGCGAGGCCGTTGATCTTGAGATTCGATACGCTCAAGACTGCCTACCAAAGGGTATTTTAGGATTAACAGCGCCTATGTTCAAAGAATATGCGCAGTATATTGCTGATAGACGGCTTGAAAGAATTGGGTTAGCAACGCAATACGGCTCAAAAAACCCATTTCCATGGATGAGTGAGACGATTGATCTCGGGAAAGAGAAAAACTTTTTTGAGACAAGAGTCACTGAATATCAGTCATCTGCGTCTCTCACTTGGTAAAATAAAGCCCCTCTCCTCCTTAAGAGGATAAGGGAGAGGGGCTTTTACTTCATCTAAGCGACTTTTTTTCTCGCTTTTGCTATAATAGTAAAAAAGAGGGAAAAACATGTCAGGCGGCATCGATCCTAGAATAGCTAGGGGATATATTCAGGGCACCGAACAACGGCTCCGCACTCTTGAGACTAAGTTAAGTAGCATAGATAAGAAGGTGCATAAAAAGGCGCTCGCAACGCTTCAAAAAATGGAAGTGAAGCTCTCCCAAATAGAACACAACGTGACAAAGTACGGGCCAGACATGAGTCATCAAGCCCACACTGTTGCCACAAGAATTCGCGGACTCATCGCTCCGCACCTCCCCTCACCTTCTGCCGGCGGGACCGGCGGTCCATCAGGAGGGGCTGATGCAGGAGGAGCCACACCACCGAAAGGCGCTACAAGCCCAGTAGAGACACTCAGAAAAGCCCTCTCCAGCGCATCATCTCCAGACGAAGCAAAAAGCAATATACAAAATTGGCTTTTTGAAAATCTCGGAATAACAGAAGAAGAGAGTGGGCGACTTTTGGGGACGTTATACGGAACATTTTACGAGACAGTCAACGAGGATAAAGAAATAACCGCAGAGATGAGGGCACATTTGAGTGACCCTCGATTTGGTGAAAACAAACTTGCACATCCACACTTTGCTCCACACCTTGAAAAAGCCATCGTTTCGGCTCTTCTCAAAGGATATGAGCCACTTGCAAGTGGTGCCCGTATCGTCATTGATGGCAAACCTGTTTCCTTAAAAGCCACAGCATGCTACTTCATTGCCAAAAAAGTTGGAAGTGAGCGGCCCTCATCGATCACAGACAGTCAGATAAGAGAGCACCACGACGCCTTTTTAAAAGGCCTCGTTTGGGCAAATTCCTTCCCGAGAGCTGCTGCCCCTCTTCCTCCTGGAGCACGCGGTGCAGCAGGTGGTTCGGCCGGAAGCCCTCCAACTGTTGCTGCAACACGACCAAGAGGAGTTCACAACCAATCAGCAAACTGTTGGGCTATCTCGGCAATTCAGTTTTTTGCACATAGTGAGGGAATGGGTATTCCTTTTTTGCAAACACTCCCTCAGTCAGCATCGCGAGATGCGCTCATTGCAGCGATAGATGCCTACAGCAAGCTGGGTGAGGGTGAAGTGCTCGATAAAAGCTTTCCTCAGAATGTTCGTCTCGCTTTTAGAGACGATGGCTTAGCAGATATTGATGTGAGTCCTGATCGGCAACATGTTGCATCTGAAGCTGTGAGCTTTCTCCTGACGCATAACATGCCAAACTATACTGAGGCAGATTGTGGCTGGATGAGAACACGTACATTTATTCATCCATCTACAGGGTCAAGTGTGACAGCTGCTGGTATAGAATATGGAGCGGCACATGCTGTGAATGGATATGTTTCAAAAGGCACAGGAGAAACATCCCTAGCGCACGTTATGCAACGACATGGAGAACCAGGGGGAGATACCTACGCTGTCCGATGGAAGAAAAACCCACCTCATTTTGCACTTGATCTCTCTTACCAAGATATCACAAGTGGCGGAAGGTGCCCTCTCACCACAGAAATTTCCAGTGCAGATGGAGAAAGGCATACATTTCAACTAGACAGCTTTATTGTCCATAGCGGAACTGCACGAGCCGGAACAGTGGCCGTTTCTGGTGGGCACTACTATGCAATTGTTCGAAAAAGTGATGGATGGTACCAAGTCAATGACTCAAGTGCGAAAAAAATCTCAGACAGCGCTGTTCAAACCTTTTTAACCCCATCGGCTACACACAGACCTACAATGGTTCACTACAGTCGCACTAGCTAGTAATTCATTGTCTATGCTACTCTTCCTTACATGTATGAAGTTGGACAGACACTTTTAGGTTACAGGTTCACGAAAGCTGAATCTATAGAAGAAATATCGTGTGTTTACTATGAGTTAGAGCACATTGCATCAGGGGCAACCGTCATCCATATTGCGGCAGACGATCCTGAAAACCTCTTTTCCCTTTGTTTCAAAACATATCCTGAATCATCAAACGGTGTGGCACATATTCTTGAGCACACTGTCCTCTGCGGTTCTCGACGATTCCCTGTCAAAGATCCTTTTTTCTCAATGACTCGCCGATCACTCAATACATTTATGAATGCAATGACAGGTGCAGACTTTACGTGCTATCCTGCAGCTTCCCAAATCGAAAAAGATTTTTATAATTTATTCGATGTATATATCGATGCGTGTTTCTTCCCACATCTAAAAAAAGAAAGCTTTTTGCAAGAAGGACACAGGCTGGAGTTTACAGAAGGGGAAGACCCATCAACACCTCTTCAGTACAAGGGAATTGTATTTAATGAGATGAAAGGGGCTATGAGCAATGTGGATGCACGTATGTGGCAAGCTGTTTCAAAGCATCTTGTTCCAGACCTGACCTATGCCCATAATTCTGGTGGAGACCCAGCTGTTATTCCGGAGCTTACCTACGAACAACTCCTTTCATTCCACAGAACATTCTATGCGCCGAGCCGTTGTATTTTCTTTTTCTATGGAAACCTCCCAATCGAAAACCACCTCGCCTATCTTGAAAAAAAGGTCTTATCTTCAGCGGAAAAACTCCCCCCACTTCCTCCACTTCCCCTACAAAAGCGATTCGAAAAGCCCCTCTTTATTCAAGAGCCGTTTCCATCAAGTCGTGGATCGGATGAACCAGAAGGAATGCTCACTATTTCTTGGCTCACAGCACCCATTGCAGATCAAAAAGATGTGCTCGCCCTCCAAGTCCTCGATTCCATTTTGATGGAAACTGATGCGTCCCCTCTGAGACGTGCACTTTTAGAATCTCGCCTCTGCACGCAAGCTGATGGAGCACTCGATACGGAAATGAGTGAGATACCGTATCTAGTTGTATGTAAAGGTGTCCGTAGTAAAGATGTCCAAAAGCTCTCGGATATTCTCTTCGAATCATTGGAACAGGTCGCAAAAGATGGGATTCCTCCTGAAATGATCGAAGCTGCTGTGCATCAACTCGAATTTCAGCGCTCAGAAATTACCGGTGATTATGGTCCTTATGGGTTAACCCTCTTTTTCCGTTCAGCATTAGCAAAACAACACGGGGCCGTTCCTGAAGAAAGTCTCATGATACACAGACTTTTTAAGGCACTATTACTTGAAGCACAGAATAAAGAGTATTTTCCAAATATCATTCGAAAATACTTTTTGGAGAACCCTCATCGGGTAACAGTTGAAATGGTTCCGGATGAGATGTGTGCTCAAAGAGAAAAAGAAGCAGAAAGTGCGAAGTTACGTACCATTGAAACCTCTCTTTCTGACGAAGAAAAACAGCAGCTTGTAGAACAAGCGCAAAGGCTTGAAACATTCCAGCAAGAAGAGGAACCCCTTGAATGCCTTCCTAAACTGGAAAGAGCAGATATTCCTGAAGACCCGGTTCTTTTCCCTCTTCATGAAAGTAAATACGATGCACTCACGCTCTTCCACCATGATACGTTTACAAACCATATTCTCTATGTAGACGTCCTTTTTGATATGCCCGAAATTCATAAAGAAGAGCTCCCCTACCTCCAACTGCTCATTTCTCTACTTCCTGAACTTGGGACAGGTACCAGTACGTATGCAGAGAACTTGCATGAAATGAACTTGTATACAGGTGGAATTAGCTCTAGCATCAGTCTCTTTGAGCAGTGGACACAGCCAGACCAAAGCCGTCCTGCATTTATTCTTCGGGGAAAATCTCTTGCTCGAAATAGTAAAAAACTTATCGAACTTCTGCGAAAATACGCATTCGAAGGACGGTTTGATGAAAAAGAGCGAATTCGTGAGCTTATTCTCCAAATCCACACACACCTTGAACAGAAATTAACCAGAAGTCCGATGGGCTATGCTATGCAAATGGCACATGCTTCATTTTCTTCCCATGCAACAATTCAAAATAATTTCTCGGGCCTGCCCTACCTCCTTTTTATTCGAAACCTTGTAAAAAATATAGAAACGAACCTTTCTGACACATGCGAAAAACTCGGGGCCTTGTATGCTCGTTTGACGAGTGTAGGAAACGTTGACTGCGTTATTTCGTCAGACCAGGCACTTTTTGAAGATGTCAAAGATGACCTGACCCAAGCATTTAACACAACACATGAAAAAAATGGCAGTCCATGGTCAACGACGATGCCCCCGCAATCTGTCTCATCCCATTGTATTGCTATTGAATCCCCTGTGGCATTTACAGCACAAGCCTTTCGAACAGTGGTTGGAAGTGATCCGCTTGCGCCGGCACTCAGTGTCGCAACAAGCATTTTTGATAATACAACGCTCCACAGACGAATTAGGGAACAAGGTGGCGCATACGGATCTGGATGCTCATACAACCCTTCCTCTGGGTATTTTCACTTCTATGCATTTCGAGACCCCCACTTGAAACGAACTGAAAAGGCGTTCCGTGAAGCAATTGAAAAAGGAGCTGAAGGAGCTTTCTCAAGTGAAGACATTGATGAAGCTGTCTTTTCCCTTATTCAAAGTTATGACTCTCCATGCTCCCCAGGCTCTCGTGCTATGGCAGGGTATACTCACCTCAGAACAGGAAGAGATTTTGCTCTGCGAAAACAGTATCGGCAAACGCTTCTTTCTGTTACGAAAGAAGACGTCATAGAGGCGATTAAAAAACACCTCCTTCCGGAGCATCAAAATGCTGTTTTCATCTCTCTCTGTGGAAAAGACCTCGCTACAAAAGAGGCATTTCTCCGAGTTGAATCGCTTTGATTCCTGATTGATTGCCTATGGCGAGAGATCTCGCTAGACCGCAATTGAAGAAATGAGTATATTTCCTTGATTATTGCGAGATAATTTTCAGGAGATTGACATGAAACAAGTACTAGTCTTTTTCAGCACTTTCGCAGCACTTCTTTTGTATACGCCGCATGTTCAGTGTCAATCGAAGTCAATTGCGAAAGAGTTGTCAAATGCTTTTGTCTCTGTGGCAAAAGAAGCATCACCAGCTGTTGTCTATATCACAGCAGAAATCCAAAATAATTACGGTTTCGGATACCAAGATGATCAATATGACATGTTTGGAGATGAGTTTTTCAGAAGATTCTTTGGAGGCCCTCCAGGTGGAGGACGCCATAGAAGACAAGCTCCATCCCAGATGAGCCTTGGATCAGGATTTTTCATCTCTGCTGATGGATATGTCATGACAAATTATCATGTGATCAAAAATGGAACAAACATCAAAGTCCACCTCCACTCATCCCACTCTGAAAGAGAACTTGATGCAGAACTTGTCGGGGGTGATCCACAAGCCGACATTGCTGTACTAAAGATTAAAAATACAAATGGGATGAAGGTTCCTTTTTTACGATTTGCAAACTCAAATGATGTACAGGTTGGTGAATGGGCTATTGCGATTGGAAGTCCACTGCAACTTGAATCGACAGTGACCGTCGGGGTGATCAGCGCGAAAGGGCGTCAAGGACTTCAAATTACTGACCTAGAAGACTTCATTCAAACAGATGCAGCGATTAATCCGGGAAATTCCGGTGGTCCACTTATCAATTTAGATGGAGAAGTTGTAGGGATCAATACAGCGATTATCAATCCTCAGGCCGGATATGTTGGCATAGGATTTGCTGTACCAAGTAACATGGCGCAAGCAATTAAAGATCAGCTTATCTCAGATGGAAAAATCACGCGTGGCTTTATAGGAGTTTCGCTTCAGCCTATTGATGCTGAACTTCAAGAAGCATTTAACCTTCCAAGCAAAGAAGGAGCTTTGGTTGCGGATGTTCTCGAAAACTCACCTGCGGAAAAAGCAGGCCTGAAGCAAGGTGATGTCATAGTTGAAGTGAATGGAAGAGCTGTTCGCTCCGTCTCAAGTATGCAACGAGACATCATGCTGACAAAACCAGGCACAAAAGTAAAACTAGGCATCATGCGAAACGGAAGAGCGAAAACACTCTCTGTTGTCGTCGGTACGCACAAAGACGTTGTGGGAGATTCAACAGCAGTCTCTGAAGAACTTGGTCTTTCTGTTGACAACCTCACACCAGATAACATAGCTCGGTATCACCTTTCAGAGGGTGATCAAGGTGTTGTTATTACCGGTATTAAAAAAGGATCGATTTCTCATCGTATAGGACTGAGACCTGGATACTTGATCCTTGCAGTGAACCACGAAAAGGTGTCGAACGTTCGTGAATTCAATGCGGCATTGAAAAAAGGTGGTGACAGAGTACTGCTCCTTGTTCGATCAGGAGAAGTTGTTCGCTTCTTTACCGTAAAAATGAAATAAGCAGGGTACTGCTTTTTTTGTGAAGGCGCCTTTTATGGCGCCTTTTTTTTATGAATTTTTTCGAGAAGCTCTTGCACTTCTTTTGTGTTTTTCACGTCTTCAAAGACCGGATCTTTCATGAACTCATCAATATTTGCCACTCCCCCGGCTGCCGCCGAAGAAAGCCAACCAACTGTTGCTCGAATATCTTTATGCGCAGCAGCTGCTCGAGCTGCTCGAAGCGCAATTTCAGGTGATTGAATTACCTGAAAACACTCAGGAGAGATATTGAGGACAAGATCATAATCGTTCACAGCATGTGCTGCTTCTTGAAGCATCACAAGCTCAAGCGGTGCGATATCTTTATATATGGGAGCGAGAAGCTCATGGACTTTGGTAAAATTTTTCTGTTTGTAATAAATTTGTGCGACGTATTGTGTACACAGATTATAGAGTAACCCTTGCTTTGTTTTTTCTCGCAACTGCTCCAGTATTGGAAGCGCTTCATCCAATCGACCTTCAACCAGCAGCTCTTCAATAGACGCAAGCTCGTTTTGGTACTTCTCATTTCCATCTGCTGGAGCAATAACTTTCATTCGTCTGTATGTCTCGAAATTTTGAAAAGCAAAGATAAAAAATAATACACTGATAAGAAACACACCGCCTATCAGAAATATAATTCCCACCCCACCTGCTATGGCAATGCTCGATAGAAGGGCGTATCGCATTCCCTTTGTACCAAAAATGCTTTCAAGAAGTATACGCACAAGCTGTCCTCCATCAAGAGGGAGCACTGGAAGTAAGTTGACAGCCGTCCAAAAGAGATTTATTGCAGCCGTTGTCCAAAGTATTCCATTCAAGAGTGGATTTGAAAAAATCTGACTCCTGTAAAGAAACGCACTCAAAAGAAAGAGACAAAAGCCAAAAAAGGGGCCCGCAAATACAACGAGAAATTCTTTCCCCTTTGACAGTCTTGGCCCGTCCGGAACCGTTAAACCTCCAAATGCAACAAGCTCAATACGTGACCTTTGTCCGAATAGTTTCATGCTATACGCATGACCACACTCGTGGATTAAGATCGAAACAAAAATGATTCCGATCCAGATAAGTGTACCAAAGAGCGACTGGGAATTGATCCACCCAATAAGACCTGCTGTCAGAAAAAAAAAGGGCGTGATTGAAACGGGTACTTTTCCGGGAAGCTGAAACATTACTTGCCCATCCCAGCTTTCATTGCATCACCCATATCGGCCGGCGTTTCTGCGACAGTTACCCCTGCTTTTCTTAGTGCTTCCATTTTTCCCTGCGCAGTGCCTTGTCCACCTGATACAATAGCTCCGGCATGCCCCATTCTTCTTCCGGGAGGTGCAGTTGAGCCGGCAACGAATGCTGCAACGGGTTTGGAGCAGTGTGCTGAAATCCATTCTGCAGCTTCTTCTTCTGCGCTTCCGCCAATTTCACCTATAAGGAGGATCCCCTCTGTTTCAGGATCTTTTTCAAATAATTCAAGCACATCAATAAAATTGGTTCCATTCAGTGGGTCACCACCAATTCCAACACACGTTGTCTGGCCAAGACCATTATTCGTCGTTTGCCACACCGCTTCATACGTCAACGTTCCTGATTTTGAAACAATGCCTACTTTTCCCTTTTTGTGGATATACCCAGGCATGATCCCAATTTTTGCTTCTTCTGGCGTAATAATTCCCGGGCAATTTGGACCAATAAGACGTGATGTTTTTGAGTGTTTCATCACGCGAGAAACCTCTATCATATCTTTAATTGGAATTCCCTCTGTTATACAAATAATCAAAGGAACTCCTGCATCCTCTGCCTCTAAAATTGCATCTGCTGCAAATGGCGGAGGGACAAAAATAAGAGAAGCATCTGGATTCACGGCCTCTTTCGCCTCTAGTACAGAGTCAAAAACAGGTATGTTCAAAGAGGTTTCACCCCCCTTTCCTGGAGTAACTCCCCCAACAAAATGTGTTCCATACTCAATACATTGCTCTGTATGAAATTGCCCTGCCTTTCCAGTAATCCCTTGAGTGATGACTTTTGTTTTTTTCGAAACGAGAATACCCATTATTTACCTCCCAATGCTTCCACGGCTTTTTTTGCCGCATCGCCCATGCTATCTGCAGAAATAATTTTTAGACCGGACTCATTAATCATTTTCTTTCCAGCATCAACATTCGTTCCTTCAAGACGGACAACAAGTGGCACCGACAAAGAAAGTTCATTGACTGCCGCTATTACCCCTTCTGCAATGGTTGCACAGTTCATGATTCCTCCAAAAATGTTCACGAGGATCACTTTTACATTTGGATCGGATAAAATAATTTTAAAGCCTGCTGAGACTTTTTCTTTTGTTGCACCACCTCCCACATCAAGAAAATTGGCCGGCTTTCCACCATAATGGTGTATGATATCCATTGTTGACATTGCAAGCCCTGCACCGTTCACCATACATCCAATGTTTCCTTCTAAAGAAATGTAGGCTAAATCGTACTTGTTTGCCTCGACTTCATTTTCAGAGACTTGGGATGGGTCGTAGTAGGATGCAAGTTCCGGGTGGCGGAAAAGAGCGTTATCATCGACAGAGAGTTTTGCATCAACAGCAACAATGTGTCCATCATCTGTTTCTACAAGTGGGTTAATTTCTAAAAGAGACGCATCTGTCTCAATGAATGCTTTTGCAAGTGCTTTTGTGGCCTTCATTCCTTCTTTCGCTACCTGCCCCTTCCATCCCATAAATTTTGCAAGACGGACAAGTTCGTACGACTTCAGCTCTCCTGAGAGTCGAATAGGAAGCTTCAAGATTTTTTCGGGGGTTTTTTCTGCAACCTCTTCAATATCCATTCCACCTTCCGGTGAGGCAATAATAATAGGTTGCGCATGCTCTCTATCAATAATTGCACCTAGGTAGTACTCTTTTTTGATTGAAACAGGGCGCGTAATAAGAACCTGCTTTGCAATGACTCCGGCAGGTCCGGTTTGGTTGTTAACCATTTTCATCCCAATGAGCTCTCTAGCAAATTCAAGAATCTCCTCTTTGCTTTTTGCTAACTTGACTCCTCCGGCTTTTCCTCGCCCTCCTGCATGGACTTGGATTTTTACAACTCCTTCTGAGAGACCAAGTTCATCGATCAGAGCCTTTGCTTCTTCTGGAGTCTGGGCAACACCAAACTCTGGGATGGGCATCCCATATCGTTCCAATACTTCTTTTGCCTGGTATTCATGGGTATTCATTGACAACCTCGCTTTAAATCCCTTTATTCCGTGTTGCAAGTTTTCTATCAATAGTTATATTATTTCGGCATGTTTGGATTTTTTAAAAAAGGTTTTTCGAAGCTCCGAGATGCATTTCGAAAAACTCGGGCACTTCTCGGTGATAAAATTGGCGCTCTCTTTGGAAAGCCGATGGATGAGGCAACCTTTGAGGAACTTGAGCGTATTCTCTATGAAGCGGATGTTGGATCAGAGTGTGCGATTGAATTTGCAGAGGCAACGAGAACGTTTGCCCGCAAAAATCCAAATATTCAGACAGCTGATATCATTACATTCTTAAAGCAAAAAGCAATAAACCTTCTCGGAAAAAACCCGGATGTTTTGCCAAAAAAAGGGCATCCTCACGTCATTTTAGTTGTGGGAGTCAACGGCTCCGGAAAAACAACGTCATGTGCAAAACTTGCAAAAAGGTATGCCCAAGAAGGAAAAAAAGTGCTTCTTGCAGCCGGAGATACGTTTAGAGCTGCGGCCATAGAACAGCTCACTATATGGAGTGAGCGGATCGGTGTGGATATAGTGAAGGGGCAGCCGGGGGGTGACCCTTCCGCTGTGATTTATGATGCACTGCTAAAAGGCACTGCAAAAGACTATGACGTTATTATTGCAGATACAGCAGGAAGGCTCCAATCAAAAACAGATTTAATGCATGAACTTGGGAAAATTGACCGTGTTGTAAAAAAGCATATCCCTGATGCACCTCATGAAACACTGCTTGTCCTCGATGCAACAACTGGGCAGAATGCTATCGATCAAGCGAATATTTTCAATCAGTTTACTCCATTAACGGGACTTGTTCTTACAAAATTGGACGGTTCCGCAAAAGGTGGAATCATCCTCTCTATCTACCACCAAATGGGTATTCCGGTTTCTTTTATTGGTATTGGTGAAAAAGAAGATGATCTTATCGTGTTCAACAAAGAAGAGTATGTTGACTCGCTTTTCTAAGCCCGGATTGCTCTTTTCTTCAGATCAGAGTATAGTACTGGATATATGCAAGAAATAGTCGATAGCCTTCATTTTCATCTAAAAGCACAGAAGAAACGGTTCCTTTTTGGAGGCGACAATGTGCCATCTGGCAATACCAGCCAAGACGAGAAAAAGGCTCTCCCCAAAGCACCTCAAACAGCTGTTCCAAAAATTATTCTTCCAAAGACACCTGTGCAGCAAACAATTCAAATAGAATCACCAACTCCCAAAAAAGCAACGACACATACAAAGGCTCATACCCCTTCAATTGAGCTAGAGCCTATGCAAGAAAAAGGGAGCAGAACATGTGACACAAAGGTTCTGGAATCATTAGGCATTCCGGTTATACCCACAGCAAAAGATACGATCGCAAAAAAAGTGCGCTTTGCCTACAAAGACAAAAAACACATTCCAGAAATACCAATACTTCATTTTGGAAGTGTTCATGCAAAATTTTTACACAATCTTGCGCACGCTATTGGCACAAAGTTTGGATCATCCCGAGTACTTAATTGCAGCGCAATTGAAGAAAAAGAAAAGTGGGATGTACTGAAAGAGGCTCGCGATGTAAAACTCTTTATACTCCCGGATTTTGTGCTCGCAAAATACCCAATGCTCCAAGAAGGTTTTTTAGAAAATGGGACATCACGACTCCTTTTTGGAAAGCCACTCCTCCTCCTTCCAGACCTTTCTCTGTACATGAAAGATCCTGAACTGAAACGCTCTCTTTGGAATATCCTATGCACACTCCTCCAAAAGTAGCCCATGTTCTTCTTGATGATGCGCTTGATGCCCACCTCGATTACAGCATTCCGAACGAGATGACCCTTGAGCGTGGAATGCGTGTGCACGTTCCGGTTCGAGGAAGTATTCGGAAAGGAACGGTCATCGATATTTCTCATTCATCCCCATACATGGGCTCTCTCCAAGCTGTTTCGAATGTTACATCTGAAACTCCTTATATTTCTGCTGAGCTGTTTACCCTTGCGGAGTGGATGTCTCAATACTACATTACCCCTCTTCGGAAGATTGTTCGCCTTTTTTTCCCCCCTTCAATTCGAAAAGACATGAAGCAAAAAGAGCAATATCTCGTGAAGCGAGATATTCCACTAAAAAAAATGGCAGATCTTTCAGAAAAGCTGCTTATGGTGTCGCCTCCTCAAGCAAAAGTGCTTCAAGTGATGTTAAAAAAACCAAAGGGTGTTTTATTGACAGAGCTTCTGGAAGAAGCTGGAGTCTCAAAAAGTCCAGTTGAAACGCTTGTAAAAAAAAAGGTGCTTTCATGCGATAAAATGTGCATTGACCGATCTCCGGCAGATAACTTTTCATACTTCCGCTCACCTCCAAAAGTGTTACGCGAAGAACAAAAAGAAGCGTATGAACAGATTACAGCCTGCTTAAAAAATAACACCTTTCAACCGTTTTTACTGCATGGAATCACAGGCTCCGGAAAAACAGAGGTGTATTTACAAGCGATCGAAGCTGCGCGAGCAATGGGTAAGTCCGTCCTTATGCTTGTGCCAGAAATTGCACTCACTTCACAAACTATTGAGCGGTTTAAAGCTCGCTTCGAAGAGCCAATGGGTATTCTTCACCATAGATTGAGCCACGGGGAACGCGCAGATGTGTGGAGGAATATCCATCAAGGAAAGACCGGTATCGTCATCGGTGCGCGGTCAGCTGTTTTTGCACCGTTGCAAAACCTTGGCTTGATTCTTGTAGATGAAGAGCATGATGGATCGTATAAACAAACAGATGAAATGCCCTGTTATCACGCTCGCGACATCGCCGTCATGCGAGGGAAATTAGAAAATGCTGCGGTCGTTCTTGGGTCTGCAACACCGAGTCTAGAGAGTTATAAAAATGCCCTAGAAGGAAAATACCACCTTCTCAAAATGACATCTCGCCCTTCAAATGCACGCCTCCCAAAAGTACATCTGATCGATATGAAGCGCGTCTTTGAGCGTGCAGGTGGATTTACACTTTTTTCAGATGAGTTGATACAGGGAATTAAAACACGCCTCGAGCGGGGTGAGCAAACGCTGCTTTTTCTTAACAGGCGCGGGTACCATTCCTTTTTGCTGTGTACGGATTGTGAACATATTGAAACATGTCCCCATTGTGATATTTCACTTACCTACCATAAAACAGCACACCTGCTTACCTGCCACCAATGCGGTTTTACTCTTTCACCTGTCCCCTCATCCTGTTCGAACTGTGGAAAAAAAGACGTCTTGCAAATGAAAGGGTACGGCACAGAACAAGTACAGAAAGCACTTCATGCAATACTCAAAGACGTACGAACAATACGGATGGATGCAGATACCACTCGGCACAAAGGAAGCCATGAGCAACTTTTTAAACAATTTAAGGCAGGAAAAGCAGACGTTCTTATTGGAACCCAAATGATTGCAAAAGGGCTTCATTTCCCTTCTGTTACATTAGTTGGAATTATCAATGCAGACACAGCATTAAACATTCCTAATTACCGCGCATCCGAAACCGTTTTCCAGCTTATTACGCAGGTTGCCGGGCGGTCAGGGAGAGGTGCCCTGCCGGGTGAAGTCATTATCCAAACAATGCTCAAAGAGCATATGGTGCTTCAAACAGCCTCGGAAGAAAACTACTCGAAATTTTATACTGAAGAAATTGCTTCAAGAGAGCTTCTTGAATACCCACCATTTTCTCAGCTGGCACTCATGGTCGTTACGTCTACAGAAGAGGAAAGCTGCAAAAAGTACGCGCAGTTCCTTGCAGAAACGCTCCAAAAACACCTCCCCTCATCCTTCGAAATCTATCCAGCAATCCCATGTGGTATAGCAAAAATTAAAGATCGGTTTCGTTACAAAGTACTTGTCAAAGGGCACCCTATAACAAAATTTTCACTTACGCTTCCAAAAATCCTTCCAAAAATCCCAAAAAATGTACGCCTTCTTGTTGATATTGGGCCGCTCAGCACATTTTAGCCCGTTTCATTATCCCTTGAGATTTACGAAAAAATCCTTCACAATACTGCATAGTAAAATATGAGGGAGCGCATGACAACCGCTATGGATACAAAAACACCAGAATACCATGACTATGAAGAATTTCAAAACCGAATGGGAAAACTCAAAGAGATTGAATCACTCGGAATTGATCCATACCCTCCCACGTATCCCCAACCGTGTCAAACACATGCGCTTATAACTCGTATTGGAGACAATGAAGTTGGTTCTTTCGAAGATGCAGAAGCAGGATCAACAGAAGAAGTCACCCTTGCTGGAAGGCTGGTCCTTTTTAGAGCAATGGGAAAAAATGCATTCGGTCACGTGCAAGATGACACCGGTCGACTTCAAATTATGTGCAATAGAGATGCAACAAAAGTACACGGCCTGACAAGTGACGAAATCAAGCCGTTAAAATTTATTGAGAAAAAGATTGATTTGGGTGACGTAATAGGTGTCAAAGGACACCTTTTCAGAACCGGAAAAGGTGAACTCACTGTGTATGCAAAAGAGGTTACACTTCTCTGTAAAACACTGCTTCCTCTTCCCGATAAACACAGCGGCCTTCAGGACAAGGGGGTTCGTTATAAAAAAAGATGGTTAGATCTTATTGCAAACCCAGACTCAAAAGATGTTTTGGTTATGCGCTCTCATATAGTCCGCCTTGTTCGAAAATTTTATGAAACGCACAACTTTCTCGAAGTGGAGACACCTATTCTTCAAAATATGTATGGAGGAGCTGAAGCAAGACCATTTATTACCGAACTCAATGCACTCCACCAAGAAATGTATCTGCGTATTGCACTTGAGATTGCGCTAAAAAAACTGATTGTCGGTGGCCTTCCTCGCGTGTTTGAAATTGGAAAAGTCTTCAGAAATGAAGGGCTTGACAGAACACATAATCCAGAATTTACAATGCTTGAATCGTATGCAGCCTACTGGGACTACAACGATGTTATGACATTTACTGAAAATCTTTTTGCATATGTGGCTCAAGAGCTTTTTGGAACAACCAAAATTGGAAAGCGACTTGATAAAGCTGGAAATGAGCATGAAATCGATCTTCAGACACCCTGGACTCGCCTTACAATGAAAGAGAGTATTGCAAAATATGCAGGGATTGACGTTGATGCTATGGATGATGCAGGACTGGAGAACGTGCTCAAGAACAAAACAGAGCTTTCCCCTGAAGAATATGCTAAAGCTCCTCGAGGAAAACGGATTGCTCTCCTCTTTGAAGAGCTTGTTGAACACCACCTTATTCAACCAACCCACATCACTGACCACCCGATAGAAACAACGCCACTGTGTAAGCTGCACCGAGATCCTTCAGAGCGTGAGAAGAATATGGTTGAGCGTTTTGAAACCTTTATTTTGGGATATGAATTTTGCAATGCGTACACTGAGCTCAATGACCCGGTGATGCAAAGAAAGTTGCTTGAACAACAAGCAGAAATGAGAGAAGGCGGAGATGAGGAAGCATCTCCAATGGATGAAGAGTTTATAGAGGCCATTTGTCAAGGGATGCCTCCATGTGGAGGACTTGGCGTTGGAATAGACAGAATGACAATGCTCTTTACAGGAGCATACTCAATCCGTGATATTCTCTACTTTCCTCTCATGAAACCTGAAGAATAATCTTTAGGTGTATATCACAAAAAAAAACTCAGCACAATCTGCTGAGTTTTTTTTGCAATACAATACTTTTCTGGAAGCACTAGCCCAAGCAAACCAGCTTCAGTACTTCGACAAGCCGAGGGTGTGTTTCAACAAGTGGTTCACACAAAAATGCAAGTACACTTTCATTTCTACTGACTAAATTACGCACAATAGTATTTAAAAACGGTTGTGGCGCATCGTCATCAGAGTCTAGCTCCATAAAGTCAATAAGTGTCAGCGTGTTATCACTTTTCACTCCGAAGTTTCCTGTATTGATATCGAGCGCTACCTTATTTGTATACGCCCACACAAGGAAGTCGCGAAATGAATGTAGCTGGACTTTGAGCGTTTCAGGCAATCCCTCAAAGTGGCCTGCACGACCTTCACTTGCTGCCGATTCTGCACCACCCACACCATCTAACATAGTATCAGGAGCTAAAAGCTCTTGATCTATAGTCCATGTAGTGTCAACACGTTCACAAAGAAAAAACCCGTCACGCACTGGATCATTAAGAATTGCACTCACACTGAGAGGAGCTCCCCCCGCTATTGCATCTTGCAGATGCTTGTGCTGTTCGCATGCATGCGTCGTCATTTTTAGGAGTTCACGGTCTGAGCTTCGTTGTGCTCTTGTTTGAGAGTACACCTTGAGCACAAGTTCTTTTCCTTTTCTTCCGTCATACACCTCTTTCTCACCGTCAGCGAAAAAGTATGTAGTTTTAAAATCGCCGCTCTGTGGAGAGTGCAACGAAAATTTTTGCCCATTTATGGTTATAGAAAATGTACTACATTCTCTCTGTTTTTGCCGGAAAAGGTTGCTAGGGCTTGATCCAGCTCGAGCTCGTGCTGGAGTTGGAGGTGGGCTTCTAAATGGACTCACACTTCCTCTTCTTCTAAAACCAGACATTGAAGGTCGAGGGCGACCTGGAGAAAACATGCCCTTTCCAGGAGAAGCTGGACTTAGAGAACTGCTGGAACTGCTTGATGATGCAGGAGGCAATCTTCTTTGTGGCTCTGTTTTTGGTGTAGGAGCTGCTGCTCTTCTATCAAATAAAGAAGGAGGTGTTCCTCTTTCAGCAACAACAAAACCTGGAGATACCGCTCGTGGAGGCGAGTGAAGAAGCATACCTCCGGCAGCTGCAGCTGCATCATGTGGTATTGGAAAGTGTGGAAAAGCTGCTCTAGCTACTTTCCCTCTTCCACCACCTGTAACACCCTGTGTAACAACTCGTACTATCGGAGGAGACGTGCGGCCTGCTCCCCGGAACGCATCAATAGCAACATCCGAAGTTCGAGTATTCGTTTCTGATGTCTGTGAATCTGGAGATCTATCAGCTTCTCCAGGAGAGCTCGGTCGTTTCCTTGAAGCGGATTGAAAAGTGTTTATTGGTGCTGCCATATGTTCTCATCCCTGTTTTGTATTTTATTTTTTGATGCTAGAGAAGAATCACGTCTGTTTATCAACAGTGCGTAAAAAAGCTTGCGAGAGTTTGATCGATATTTGCATTATCTGCAAGGAGATTTACAACCTTTAAGGAGACTCGAAGTATAAAAAAATGTGATAGATTCAGAAATTTATTTAGATTTCTTTTTTAAAACGGTTCCAGTGGGCGTGTCTTCGATTTCATAGCCGCAGCTGTGAATATAATCTCTTTGCGCGTCAGCTACGCTCCAATTTTTATCCTTTCTTGCTTGAGCGCGAAGACGCACAGCTTCCTGAAGATCCTCTGAAAGCGTCTCCTCTGTTTTTTCAAGAGGCAGACATGCTAAGACTGAATCGATTTGTTCAAAAAAAGCATATACTTTTTTCTTATCAGAAGATGAAATACCCTGATGAGTATCGATAGAAGAATTAACAAAGCGGACTGCATCAAAAAGAGCCGCTAGTGCTTCTGCTATATTTAGATCGTCTCCAAGTGCTTTCTTCCATCCATAGAGTGCATCTTCCAGTACCTCGTGAAGGTGATTTTCAGCCGTCTCTGCTGCATGTTCAATTCTGTCCAGACAATCCCTAATTCGCTGGAGACTTTTTCGCGCTGCAAAGAGCCCTTCAAGAGTAAAATTTAATTGCGTACGGTAGTGAGTTTGCAGAAGTAAAAACCGGACTTCTTCACCGGAAAAACCTTTTTCAGTAAGGTCTCGAAGCGTGTAGAAATTCCCAAGACTCTTGGACATTTTTTTCCCATCAACAATAAGATGCTGGGCATGCATCCAAAGCTGAACAAATTTTTTACCAGAGCACGACTCTGACTGCGCAATCTCGTTTTCGTGATGAGGAAACATATTATCGACACCGCCGCAGTGGATATCAACAGTCTCCCCTATCGATTTTCTCGCCATTGCAGAGCATTCGATGTGCCACCCAGGACGTCCCCTTCCAAAAGGGCTTTCCCAGTAAATTTCACCATCACGCGTAGGATCGTATGCTTTCCAAAGAACAAAATCCGCTGCAGTCTCTTTTTCATACTCATCGCTTTCAAGTCGCTGAGATCCCCCCTCTTTCAAATCTTCGAGGCAGAAGTGAGAGAGACGACCATAAGACGGGAATTTTCGGATGCTAAAGTAAATACTTTTATCCGTACCTTGATATGCAATCCCCTCACGAACTAATTTTTCGATCATTGCAATCATTTCAGGGATATGAGCAACGGCTGAAGGGTAGCTTTCGGCTTTTTGAACTTTGAGCGTATGTAGATCATCGAAAAAAGCATCTGTGTATTTTTTAGTGAAGGCCTCAAGAGACAGCCCTGCAGACTTTGCTTCCCTGATTGTTTTGTCATCAACATCTGTAATGTTCATGACATGAAATATATCATATCCATAAAAAAGCAGCGTTCGACGAAGCAGGTCTTCAAAAATATACGTCCGGAGATTTCCAATGTGCGCATAATTATAGACCGTTGGACCACATGCATACATACGAACGCGATTTCCACCATCCGTTGGAACAGATTCATTTCTTCGCGTTTCCGTATTATAAAGCTTTAAAACCGGCTTCTCACGACTCATGATACCATCTCATTCAGTTTACGAAAGTGAACCTTGCCTGTTCCTGTGAGAGGAATTTCAGGTACATTTTGCACCTCTGCAATTTTCACAATGCGGCCAAAACCTTCTTTCTTTAACAGCTCATTTGCGTCTTCACGTTTCAAAGGAAACGTCGCAAAAAGAACCAGTTCCGGCTTGTTTGATTCTGGATTTCGAGCAGCAATGGCAATAGATGGTTCACTCCCGTTTTTGGGATCCCATTTATTTGTAATGGAACCAACGCGGATAGCATCCTCAACGCTCGATAAACTAATCATCTCACCACCTATTTTTACGAAGCGTTTAATACGCCCCATCAAAAGGAGGTTTCCTTTTTCTGAAATTTTACCTAAGTCACCACTTCGGTACCATTTTGAACCGTTCAACTCAATAAAGGGGTTTTTAACAGAAGGTGTCATATACCCTGAAAATACGGACTCTCCCTTAATACACACCTCTCCAGTCTCACCTTTCTCTTTCTCTTTTCCAGAATCTGGATCAATAACAGTCAATTCAATACCAGGAATTGGAGCCCCAACCCCCTCTTGGTGTTTTTCTGGATCATTTATTGTAACGATTGGTGAACATTCAGTGATCCCATACCCTTCGAGGAGCTTTACTTCATGATCTAAAGACCGTACAAATGAGAACAAATCATCCGGTGCTTTTTCTGCACCAGAGACAAAGAGTCGAACACTTTCAAAGTGCTCTGGAGTACCTGCACTAAATAGATTTTGCAGAAATGTGGGTGCAAGGCATACAAGAGTCGATTTCCATTGTTGAATATCTTTTGCCATCTGCATGCTGTCTGTTGGATCCGGTGAGAAATATGCCTTAATCCCTAACAGCAATGGGAGTGTTCCAGTAACAGAGAATCCAAATGAGTGGAAGGGAGGAAGAACAGAGTACAAGCAGTCATCTGCATTCAGCTGAATAACAGACACCGCATTTCTTTGGTTTGCCATAATGTTTTTATGAGACAAGGGAACTGCTTTTGGAAAGGTTTCCGTACCACTTGTGAAAAGCAGTACAGCAGGATCATTCTCATCAATAGCTTCCAATCCGTATCTGCGAGACAGCGCTTTTGCGCTTTTTAATCCAAGATATGCTCCTTGAAGCTTTCTTCCAATTGACACCTTTTTTTTCAATTCTTCTACAAAGAGAAGAGAGGATTCAAACGCGTCTCCAAGCTCCAAGTCTCCGATTCTGTCGAGAAAGTTCCTTGAAGTCACCACCGTTTTCAGATCGAGCAAATTGTGCGCATAATCTAAAGAACGCTGCCCAGTTGTCCAGTTGAGCATGACAGGCACTTTGCCGGCAAGCAATGTGGCAAAGCAAAGCACATAGGTAATAGTAGAGGAAGGAAGCATAATCCCGATAAACTTATCTTCTCTCTCTTTCAAAAGCTCAGTAAAGATCAGCGCAATAAGCTTCAATTTTTTATACGTCAAAGGACCGGTTATTGCATCACATGAGGCAAGGGTTTTTCCCATGTAATCACATGTTTCCAAAAATCCGATCGGAATATTTTTTGCTTCAGGATATTTCGGTTCTTTCCGTTTTCCTTCATTTGGCCAGGCTGAATGTGTACGCTTTTTTTCAGGCATGCGCAGCTTGGATTGCGGTTCGATCTTCCCAAGTGCAAGAGCAAAAAGGTCTCGTACTGTTTGCAAATCTGAGGGTGCGACTTCTTGCACTCCGTACTTTTGATCAAGAAATGCATGCATCGTGGCAACATCTAATGAGTCTAAACCAACATCGGCTGAAAGACGCATTTCTTCTGTAATTTTATCGACTGGAATACCTGTGAGCTCATTGAGTTTTTTATAAACTACGTCTCTCATCGAATCGCTGACTGAAAAATCATATGAGACCGTTTTTGGCTTGTGTTGCATTTGGACAACAGCAAGATCTTTTTTATTATAAAAAGAGTAGGGAATCAGTGTGACACGCTCATGTGTTTCAACCTGAGCATCGTACGAATATTGGTTATACCAGGCATCTAAATACGCGTTAAACTCTTTTCGAGTACCTTCCTTTGGAAGCTTTTCCGGTTCCACTTCAACCGTGATGCGTACCGTTCTTTTTGGAGTGAAAAAGATCCCATTTTTCAAAACAACCCACATTCCGCGAGCTAATTCTCTCCAAAAATCAGGGAGTTCTCCTGTTAATGCCCGAGAAAACCGACTACCCCATAATCCTTCCATTCGAATAAGAATGACTTTCGTTTCTGGACGCTCGCTCACTAATTTATGAACAAATGAGCTTCCTCCTACATTTTCTTGATCACTTCGTCGCAAATGACCGGAGGGATAGATAAGAAAATTATCACCCGCATCGAGACCTTCCTTGATCTCTTTCATAGCGGCATCAGCTTTTTTTTGTTTCCACTTATTCGCAGCTGTCTCAAAGTTCGGTACATTGAGCGCATTGACAAGCTTCATAAATGGCGCTGCACCCGGCATATGAAAAAAATGCTCAACAACCAATGGCCGCGGCAAATACTTTGAAAAGAAATTGATCATAATGATTGGATCCATCTCTGCTGGATGGTTAGGGCAAAAAAGCATACCTCCAGAAAGGTTCTTTTCAGCTATCTTCTCTAACCCTTCTATCTTCACCTTATATCGTAGTGAAAGAATGCGACGGCCAAACCAAAATAAAAAAAGACGTATCAACTTCATATCAACTCATTGGAAAATAAAAGTTATATGGTAGCCGAATTCAGGATAAATTTGCACCTTTTTTGCTCCCATGCTCCCTGAATTCGTAGTATATTTTATTTTAAACTTTCCTGATAGATCCATCGAGCAACAGTATCGAGAGTAATTGAGGCTGCTGCAGGGTGTGCTTCTGGGTCGAATGCTTCTCCAGCAAGATCAAAGTCAACTGATGCTGGCATTGACGTATTAACAACTGCAAATTGGTATCCGCAAAAAGGTTGGTCAGATATGAAAAGTGCTGACGTGTTCGCCTTCACAGTGGAAACCCATGCTTCAATAGTATCCCCAGTATTCGGCCTTTTACGTACTCCTTGCTCATTTTTCATTGGGGCAGACACAAAAGTGACTGGCAATGCTCTCATCCCCTCAGGAATAGATTCTTCATCCCAGAGAAGCTTCGCTCCTTCAGCCTCTGTTTTAGCACGCAAGTGTACGTGATCAACTCGACCATCTAAAGGCCTTTCTCCAGTGAGCCAAACGACTTCTTTGAATGAAACCCCTTCATTCCATAGTTTTACTAAATACGCGAGCCGCTTTTTCATGCGTGAGGTAGTGGCCCCAAGAATAAGCGCCGTATCATACGAGTGTCGACTTGGTTTCCACGCATCAAATATGTTTTCTTTTTTCGCCCATGTGAGTACGATCTCTTTTTCACTGGAAGGTAGCTCTAATACTTCCCAACGCTCTTTCGCCTTTCGTAGCCACTTCTTCTGCGTGGCACGTACGATATCATCATCCTCAATACCTAAAGATTTCGCGAGAGCTTTTACAGATTCCTTATTCATTGTTCGATCCTGTATTGGAAGAGCATTCAGGGAAGCTGTGAAAAACGGGATGAGTAACAAAACCATGTATTTTTTCATAACGTATCCTTTTTAAAAACAGACAGCGTATACCGATTTGTATTTCCCGCACAATCTCAGACATCAAAAAAACTCCTTTTCAAGAAAAGGTTGATCATTTATCGGATAAATGTGAAGCACCAAATCTCACGCATGTCCGGTGTATTGTTTTAATGTAGCCAGAATAAGGAGAAAAACATGGCGATTCCTTCAAATTTCCCTCAAAGGACACCTGAATTAGAAGGTGGAGCTGAGCAGACATCTCTGGATGCATTAAAAAAGCACGTTGAAGCAGTTGCCTGTGCTGTTGTTCTTACAAAAGCAACACGCTCTTTGAATGAACATACATTTACCCCTCTTGAAACAGACCAGCACTTCCACAAATTCATTGGAAGTTAAGTTTTTCTTTTTCAAAAAAAGCATACAAGGTATGAAGAATATGCTTTTTTTAAATTGAGAGGTTTTAAATGATCCAGGACGTGATGAACACCGAAGTCGCACTGCATAATGAAGTGAGACCTGCTACTGAAAAAACGTATGCCCCTTCCTTCCCATCATTAGCAGGAAAAGGCATGAATCTCAGAGAAGCTGATGTAAAAACCGTTCGTGATGAACGAATTACGGCATGCTTTTATAACGCCATATCATAGGTTCTTCGAGCTGGCGACACCACTTTTGCAAGAAGTATATTTTTTAGGATATCGGGAATGACAAACGGTAGAAATCCATACAGGATTGCACTTGTTGGTCCCACAAAAAGCTGAAGATACGATACCCCGAATGCGTAGACAATCAGATTAGCCATTGAAAAATAGAAAAAACTTTTTAACGAATTTTGCACTCCGCTTTGAAATGCATACCCTAAAAAACGAGCTGCAAAAAGATATCCTAGTAAATACCCAAAAGATGGGCTTAATACTGCGCCTATTTTACCACCTGCAAAGACAGGCAGTCCTATAAAACCTTGGCTAAGGAAGCTTAATACCACTACCATCGCGTAATTAGGCCCTAAAAGAGCTGCAAAAAGAAAGACAAGTTGTAATTGCAGCGTGAATGGGACAGGGGTAAACGGAACATAGACAGCTAAAGGTGCCGCCATTCCAATAAGAATACTTGCCATGAGGGCGGCCATGAGCCTGAAAACAACTTTTGGAATTCCATACGATTCTGTCAGTGTATTATCCATATTTCGCACATACCTCCCGTGCAATACGTTTATTCTGATCAAAGGTAAGAGATGCTTCAAGAGACGCAATAGGCACCCACTTGCCTTCTACAACATCATCCGCTTGGTGAATGACTTTTCCTTCTACTTCTGCGACAAAATAGATCACTGTTTTATGTATTTCATCCCCATTTCTGATAAAAGAGTACGACTCCATATACGTCGGGGAATCAAACAAACGAATAACATCCAAGTTTGTTTCTTCTTTCAGTTCTCTGACTGCCGTTTCTTGCGGCGTTTCACCTAAAGAGTGGTGCCCTTTTGGGAAACCCCAGTAATCCCCTGCTGTATGCCGAACAATAAATGCTTTCCCCTCTTTGAGAGGGATTATCCCATACGATTTCTCATGCATGGTATGGTCCTAGTATAAGTGAAGCGTTATGCCCTCCAAATCCGAAGGAGTTCGACATTGCAGCCGTAATTGATACATCCATTGGGCCGGTGCGAGGAACAATAAATGCATTTAATTCTTCTTCCATTTCGGAAATGTTTATTGAAGGGTGGATCTGGCCTGTCTGAAGCGCTTGTACAGTAGCTATAGCTTCGAACCCTGCAGCCGCTCCTAGCGAGTGCCCGATCATCGATTTTGTTGCGTTCATCGCAATATTTTTCGTGTGTTCCCCAAATGAGCGCGCAACGGCTCTCACTTCGGGTAAGTCTCCAGCAGGTGTTGATGTAGCATGCGCATTCACGTAATTAATTGCTTCTTTTTCGATTCCTGCATCTCGAATTGCTTCTTCAATACACTCCCCAACTCCAAGTCCTTCCGGATGTGGTTCTGTAAAGTGGTGCGCATCACAGTTCACGGCACCCCCTAAATATTCAGCTAGAATTGGAGCACCGCGCTTTTGTGCGCTTTCTAACGATTCCAAAACAAGCACACCGGCTCCTTCACCAATAACGAAGCCATCACGCCCCTTATCCCATGGACGAGATGCCTCTTGTGGGGCTTCATTTCGTGTTGAAAGCGCTTTACACGCAACAAACCCAGCGACACCAATCGGGAACAAAGGCGCTTCTGATCCGCCACATATCATGAGATCGGCTTCGCCATTTTGTATATGTTTTGCTGCAGAAATAATACAGTTGTTCGCCGTCGCACACGCTGTTGAAATTGAGTAGTTTGGTCCTCTAAAGCCCAGGTCCATTGCAAGAAGCGCACTTGCCATATTCGTAATGATGAATGGGACAAAAAAAGGTGACAGACGTTTGAATCCTTTTTCGTTGAGGGCTGTGACACCAGACTCAAACATGCCCATGCCTCCCATGCCTGAGCCAACAAGAACACCAGAGCGCTCTTTAGGAACAGAGCCCTCTTTCAATTGAGCCATTTCGAGTGCTTTTTTTCCAGCTACCATTGTATACGTGATGAATGGATCAACTCTTCTAGCCTGCTTCTTGTCTAGATACCCTTCTGTATCTAAGCCTTGTACAGATGCTGCGAAACGTGTTGGATACTCTGAAACGTCAAATTGCGATATTTCTCGAACACCACTTTTTCCTTCGAGTAAGGAATTATAAAAGGTATCCACATCAGTCCCGAAGCATGAAACCAAACCCATTCCAGTAACAACAACTCGTTTCTTCGTCATGTTTACAGCTCTCTTCTATTGGATTGTAACGTCCAGCTCCAAATCTACGACCTTTCCTTCAGACCACAGTTTTTCAAGCTGGTATTTTTCTCTGAGGCCGGGCATAAAAAGGTGAACCATCACAGCGCCAAAATCTATGATAACCCAGTCTCCATTTTGCCGTCCCTCAACTCGAAGTGGCTTTTCCCCTTTTTCCTGAAGGGTCTTTTCAACCGATGAAGCTATTGCAAGAACATGTCGATCAACATTTCCTTCTGCAATAACAATGTAATCTGTCAATGTCGAAACTCCACGAACATCAAGAGCAATAATATTACTCCCTTTTTTATCGTAGATTGCTTGCGACACTGTGTGTACTATGTGTAATGAATCCAAAACTTTACTCAACTTTTTACGCTACCCTACTCTTCATAAAGCAACTATGTTCTGGGCACAAGCTCCAGTTCTCACCCTCTCGCCCACTCAAAACTTATTTTGACATACCTTTCTATTAAGCAGTAAATACCACTTTGACAGTCTCTTAGACTAAGAAATATATACTATGCTCATATATGAAGTCTAGAACTTTAGCCGGGACCAGGTGTCCACAGTACAGCCTCTTACCTAGCCGTTCTCGCACATCTGTGGCAGAAATCTCAAACTGAGGCACGTCTACTAAACCTTGACGAATAAACTTTTTACTTGTTTCTGACAGCCCTTCAGGCAGTTGAATAGTGGCCCCTGGGCGCATTCCAAAAAAAGGATTTGCAATTTCGAAGAGCTCATCAATCTCTTTCCAGTTAGGTAAAAGAGGGATATGATCTGCTCCAAGAAAAAGCATGAACTCTGTATCAGGATCTTCTTTTTTCAAAGTTTTTACAGTATCAATTGTATACTGCACGCCTGAAGAGTGTATTTCTTTTTTTGAAAGAGTAAATCCGGGTATTTCTTTGAACGCACGCTGACACATTTCGTAACGATACAACTTCTCCTTTTCACTCTCATTTTTTTCCTTAAATGGAGAGCTTCCCGTTGGGCAGACAATGACTTCAGAACATTTTGTATGCTCTTTCAATGCAACTGCTAAATTAATATGTCCGAAATGAGGAGGAGAAAATGTCCCCCCAAAAAAACCTATCCGTTTTTTCATGTGAGAAAAAGCAGCTCCCAATACTTTGGCATTGGCCATAGTGAGTCACGCGTTGCCTGTTCTATTGTATCTGCGCACTCACGAAGATGCCCGGCCGCTTCGTCGTCACTCGGAGCCTCTTTCAGCGCTTCAAGCGCTTCTATAAGCTGGGAGATATGCTGTGCATACCGGCGAAGCATTCTTTTTTGAACCGGCAATACTTCAGTTGCTGTATCACCAACAGCGCGTACTGATTCAGCCATTTCTTTTTGGTATGCCAGTGCAGCGGGTAAAAGCTGTGTTTCACATATCTCTATCATCAAACGACGTTCAATAGCACAGTGTTTTTTATATGTCTCTTTGAAAACTTCATAGACAGAGTTGAGTTCATTTTTCCTAAGAATATGTGTAAAAACTGATTCTGTCTTTTCAAACAAGAGCGCGTCAAATGCATCGACTGAGCGAGAGATCTCAGGGAGCCCACGCTTTTTTGCCTCTTCCTGCCATTCGCTCGAATAATTATCCCCTAAAAAGCGGACGTGTGCTGTACGTGAAAATGAGGCTTTTAAAACCTCTCCTTGATCCACCCCATTTTCTAGCTCATCAGATAACATTTCAATTGACTCAGCTATAACAGCATTGAGAACTGTCATTGGGAACGAAGGTGAATGAGAGCTTCCACATGCTCGAAATTCAAATTTATTGCCTGTAAAGGCAAAGGGAGAGGTTCTATTTCTATCAGTATCATGCACAAAAAGGTCAGGAAGCATATCGATTCCAAGATCGAGCTTTTGTTTCATTTCACCTTCTCGCACTTCACCCTCTGCAATTGATGAAACGAGTGCGTCTAACGCATTACCAAGGTAAACAGAAAGAATTCCAGGAGGAGCCTCGTTCCCTCCTAATCGCTTATCATTTTCAAAAGAACCTATAGAAGCTCGAAGAAGGGCTGGATGGCGAGCTATCCCTTCTAAAACAGCTGCAATCAAAAACAAAAAGCGGGTGTTTTCTTGCGGGGTTTGCCCTGGATCAAGCAGATTGTGCCCTTCAGCGGTACTTAACGACCAGTTTAAGTGTTTTCCTGAACCATTGACTCTCGCAAATGGTTTTTCGTGAGTTAAGCAGACGAGATGGTGTTCATCCGCAACTTTTTTCAAAAGCTGCATCAAGAGAATATTATGATCAACTCCAAGAACGACTCGTTCAAAAAGTGGTGCCACCTCATGTTGCGCTGGCGCTACTTCATTATGACGTGTTTTTACAGGAATTCCAAGTGCATACGCTTGTTCTTCAAGGTCTTCTAAAAAGGCCAGAACTCTTCTCTTCAATGCCCCAAAATAGTGGTCTTCCAATTCCTGCCCCTTTGCAGGAGGCGCACCAAAAACAGTTGCTCCGGAAACAACAAGATCTCTCCTTTGAGAGGCATAGTCTGCATCTACAAGAAAAAACTCTTGCTCACAGCCGAGCGTAGAAAATACACGCTGCGTCGTCTCTCCGAGGAGTGTGAGAAGACGTGCAACAGAGCGCGACAGTTTAGCATCAGAACGAAGAAGGGGTATTTTTGTATCGAGCGCCTCTCCAGTGTAGGAGAAAAAAATAGAAGGAATAGAGAGAATACGAGCTGTTCCAGACTCCCATAAAAAAGCTGGAGATGAGGGATCCCAACTTGTGTACCCTCTCGCTTCATATGTATTCCGTAAGCCGCCCGAAGGAAGTGAAGATGCATCAGGCTCACCCATCACCAGGGCTTTTCCTGTAAACGAGTTAATTAATGAACCATCATTTGCCCACTGGAAAAATGCATCGTGTTTTTCTGCACTGTTTCCAGTCCACGGTTGAAACCAGTGGCAATAGTGGGTTGCTCCTTTTTCAAGAGCCCATTCTTTCATAGCTTCAGCTATTTCATCAGCAGCACTCTGCGAAATGGTTGCTCTACCAACACATGCTTCTGAATATTCTTTATAGGTTGAGGGAGAAAGAAGTGATTGTAGCACTTCGTTTGTACACACCTTTTCAGCAAAGTTCGTTTCGTGACGAACATGTGTTTCTAGCTCGGCAATCTCCATTAGATACGCTCCCATTTATTACTGTGCGCAATTTTTCGCAGCTTTCTATCAGGGCTTACAACAATAGGATGTCCTACCGCTTCAAGCAGTGGTAAATCACTAATGCTGTCAGAGTATGCGTAGAGAGTATGTTTTGGTAAATGGAATTTTTCTGCAAGTTTAAGGAGGTGCTCTTTTTTTCCCTGGCCATCAACTGCATGAATAAGACGGAGGCGGTCTGAGACATTATCAATCACATACTCAGAGGCTAGAAGTTCGTCGACTTGAAAAAATGATAAGATTGGTGCGACAAGAAATGCAGGACTACTTGTTGCCAATACAATGTAATGTCCGGCTTTCTTCGCTTCGGCGAGCCTTTCTATCACATGTGCATTTATCCACGCCTCCGAAAAAAGCGATGGAAATTTCTCTGAATGCTTCACAATTGACTGTGCTGATGTTGACTCTAAAAAAAGGGTTGAGACTGTCTCATGCACTTCTTTTGCTGACAACGCGCCAAGTTTGTATCTCGCTCCGATGTATAATACCTGAAGAAGACGCCATCTTGAGAAAAGTCGTCCCTTGAGTAGATGGCAAAAAAAACGAAAGCTCAATGTACAATTAAGAAGTGTCTTGTCTAGATCAAATACACTCAGCCCATTCACAGTTGGCGTGGAAGAATGAGCCACCATAGAGAGTCTCCCTAGCTCTTTGCTTCAATGCGATCTAACAACGATCGACATTCATCGGTGAGCTCAGAGTAGAGCATAGCTTTTTCAAAATCAAGTGATGATCCGCCAGCACCTTTTCTGTACTCATTAAGCTTTTCCTTCAGCACTTTTCTAAACGAATGAAGTTCTTCTTGTGCATTCGCTTTGAGAAGGATCTCTGCTTTCATTTTGTAGAGCATTGCATCAAGACGCATACGCTCCACCTCAGAGACAACCATTGTGTCGAGCAAGGCCTTCATTTCTTGCTCAAGTTCTTTTGCTCTTTCGGAGGTAAGCGAATCTGCTGAAAGAATAGAAGACATAAGCTCGTCGAGCTGTAGCTTTTGCTCTTCTTTTCTTTTTTCTTCAGCTTCTTTCTCTTTCTGCTTTAGGACATGAACACCTGTCTGAACGAGATCAGTCAGCGCTCTTTGCCCCTGCTTCGAGAGCGTCGCTGCCTTGACTTTCGCAATCAAAGCTTGGCCATTTTGAATTGTTGTTGGATTCTCTGAGAATGCAATGCAGTCTGGTTCAAGCAGCTTATAGGCTTCATCATACTCTTCTGCAAGCTTGGCATTGACCTCAGCAAACTCTTTCTCTTTTTTCTTCACGATATCCCAGCACCCACTGAGGATATCTCTTGTCTTTTTAAAAACCGGTGAAGAGAGGGATAGTTCTTTTGAAAGCTGTTGCAGCTTTTTAATCTCATCTTTCAAGTGAAAGGTTGGAACACTCTCTTGCATTCTTCCAGCAGCAAATGCTTCGATCGTCAAAAGAAAGTCATCACTTAGTGTTTTGATAAGCTCTCTTCTTTGAGGAAACACTTTATCTGAGTACTCAGATATTGCTTTTAAAAGCTTGTTTTTATGCTTAATACGCATGTCAGTGTGAATAACTTCTTTTCGCAATGCATTTAATCGAACAGAAAGCGCATTCAAGACAAACAGTTGCGCGTGTTGTTCGATAAGATATTTTGGTGATTTGATAAGCCGACGAATGTTATTTGAAAGAGTGAGCGGCTCCACCTTCTCGATAGCTGATGAAAGAGCGTCTATGTCATTTTTTAGCGCATCTAGCGCAAGTTCAATCTGCTCAAGGTTGAACGAAGACTGCTCATCTAAGATCGTTTTGAGTCGTTTTGCTTCGGTCGTCAGCTCAACATACTCTTCCCAATACGCTTTTCGCTTAATCGGATTCATTTTCTCTTTAAACGCCTGCATGCACACGTTTTTCGCATCCCAGAAGTCTTTTAACCGAGGCGTTCCAGCTTGTGAAAGCACTTCACGCATAAATGAAATGCACGCTTCCACTTTCTCTTCTGGTTGGTTGAGGGATTGAAACTTGGTTTCAAATTCTTTGAATAAAGCTTTGTTTTGATCAGTCATTGCGCATATGCTAGGGTCGATTTTCTACGAAGGAGTTTACTTGCCAAGTAGATAAATGTATAGTGTTTTCTTGCGGATTTTTTTACTGGTTGATCGCATCGCACAATCTATCAAGTACCTGTTCATTTTCCCACTCATCGAGGTTCAACCATTCAAACTCTTTTTCACCTCGAAACCAGGTAAATTGCCGCTTCGCATACCGTCTTGAAGCTCTTTTAAATGTTTCAAGAAACAGTTGCCAATCGCTCTCATCATGGGGTGAATCGAGGTACGTAAGATACTGCTTATACCCAATAGCCTGTGATGCGGAAAGATTTGACCGAAGCTCTTGTTTTTCAAGTCGCTCCACTTCTTCCGGAAACCCCATTTGAACCATTTTATCACACCGAGCATCTATTCGCTGGTAAAGAATTTCTTTAGGATAATGCAAGAAGAAGGGAAGAAAGCGGAAGTTTTGCATGGTTTCTGACTTCCTAAACTGCCTGAAAGCGCTCACTTTCTTTCCTGTCAGAGCAATTATTTCGAGGCCTCTGATAATTTTCTGTTTATCACTTGCTCCAATCGTCTGTGCATATTCCGGATCGTATTCACCCAGTCTATCATAGAGCGCTGCAGCCCCAAGCTTTTCCATGTCTTTTTCGAGCTTCTCACGAATAGGTGCTGACGCAGGTGGGCCGTCCGGAGGGCCATACATTAAAGAATGTATATAAAACCCTGTTCCCCCTACGACAAGTGGGACTCCCCCGCGGGAATGAATGTCATTGATTATCGGTATCGCATGTTCAACATAGTCCACAACATTGAAGGCTTGGTTTACATCACAAATATCTAAAAGATGATGAGGAACCCCTCTCGCCTCTTCTGCAGAAACTTTTGCGGTTCCGATATTCATTCCACGATAAACTTGCATTGAATCTGCAGAGATCACTTCTCCGCCTACTCGTTTCGCAAGGTCAATTGAAAGGGCTGTCTTACCAGTCGCGGTGGGTCCAGCTAGAACTAAAACTTTTTTCTGAAGCGAGACTGAATCGTTTTGCTTTTTGAGTTGAGGAGCATGCGCACAGCCCTTTTCTAAATGACTCTGCTGTTTCATGACCTCATCACACGGGTATTGATCATGCTACTTGAGATTATTAAGTGCTTCAAGTTCAGTAGAGTATATTTGCAGAATGCGCTCAAAACCAGCCATTTTGATAATCTCCATGACATCGTCATTGAGCGAACAAAACGCAATGACTCCGCCTGCTGATTTTGCTTTTTTAGTTGCACTCAAGAGAAGGCGCATACCAGCACTACTCAAATAGTCAATGCGTGAAAAGTCGAGCAAAAGCTTACTCCCCTCTTTTTCAAGGTGGGTATTGAGCTCCGCCTCTAAGTTTGGTGCAGACGTTGCATCTAATCTACCATCAAGTCTCAAAAGAGTGACCGGCGGCTTTTCTTCCGTTTCTATCGTAAGTCCAATTGGCATGTTTTCCTACTCAGTGTACATTCCATTCAATCTCTGTGTCATAGCATGATGCATGACTACTCGACAAGCTCCAAACGTATTTTTTTCGAAAATCGAGCTGCAACAGTTGTTGCAAGAGCTCTCAGTGCTTTGATTGTGTTCCCTTGCCGACCGATGACTCGAGCGACATCATCTTCAGCAACACGTATTTCAATAACTACAGTTTGTTGACCTTCAAATACATCAACTTTCACTTCATCAGGCTGGTCTACGAGGTTCTTAACGAGGTAAATCACAAAATCTTTCATGGTAAATCTCTAGTTCGATTGATAATTCAAATAAGAAAATTACCACGAAAATGAATTATGTAGCAAATAGTTTTGAAGAGATACCACACGCCATGAAAATGACGTGTGGAGTGAAAATGTTTTATCCTTTCCAAGAAATATCTGTAGCAACTGCGGCTCCAGATGCAAAGTGCATGTTTTCAGGAAAAACAGTTAAAGGCTCTACTTGTTGAGTCTTTCTTCTTACTGGTGGTGCTACGCAAGTTGGTTTTTGACGTAGACCTTCTGCGCCCTTTATTCTTGCAGCTCGAATTTTTCTCTTTTCCTCAGGAATAGCTTGCAAAAGTTCTAAAATTGATGAAGGCATACCAGGAAGAGACTTTCTTACCGTAGAACCAGAACTAGAAGCATGTGATGACACTCTCTTTTTTCTTTTTTTAACTGCTTTGCTTGCCTTCGGTGCCTGGATATCACTTACACCTTCAGAAACAGCCCCCAGCTGAACTGCTGAGCCTCTCTTTCCTTGAGCGAGACGTTCTAGTCTGTTTACCATATCCTCAGCCAAACTATCGACCTGCACGGCTTGAGCATCTCTCACCTCCACACCTTCAGGAAGCTTTTCTCCAAGAGTTACAATATGTCCTCGCTGAAGTAAAAATCGATCTCGTAGATTCTCAACAATGCCTGCTAATTTGTTTAATTGGCTTTCTTCTAGAACACCACCTGTATCTTCTGAACGGAGGACAACTTGACTCATCCGAGTGAGCAGTGTTTCCATATTTGGAATATGGCCAGTCGCTCGTGAAATTGCCTGCATGAGCCAGCTAATGAATGTACTGAATGAAAGGGGAACTTTTTCTACCACGTGAAAGTCATGGGTTACAAGGCTACCGTGTACCTTTGCGTTGTGGCCTGTACCTGTTGTCCCAATGCCGTCCCTCGATAGAGACGCAGGTTTTGAAGACTGATACCCATCAAGTGTAGCTGATAATTGTGAAATGTTTTGAATCATAGTATACCCCTAATTCTCTCTTTGCATAAAAGTATAACAAGAATTATGTAATATTACAATAATAACAATGTATTTTTTGAAATTAATTCAATAAAAAACACTGATTATTAAGCAATTATATATATATTTGATTACTGGATAAAATATTAATTTTACAGTATACTTAGATTAGAGGGAGAGGGATTTACTCCCTAAGATAGAAAAGGCAGGAAAAAGCTATGGTTGATCCTCTTGGTCAATCTCACCATACCCCCGAGTGGGGAGAGGAAAAAGAGTCCTCAGAGGCGAGCAATCAGCTTTTTAAGCGGGTTTCTGACCTGTATTTTTTCTGTATGGCAAAAGACATTGTGGCTCAACCAGATAGAGCTGTATTTACCACTCTTTCAAAAATCATGCAAATTAGCAAGCACTCGGCAACACATGGAGGGTATTTAGACCAAACCATTGAAAATAAGGCGGCTGAGTTAATTGCTGATCTTAAAGAATCCCTTCAATCGGGAAAAATTCCGAGAAATTCGATTCCAACAAAATTAGAAGATATTCTTCACCTTCTCACCGACGACAGTAGAAAAGCCCGCCTCGTGGTGCTTTTGACAGAACTAGAAATGAAGTATTTTTTGGGGTCAACTACTCCATCATCAGACTCTCAGCAAAAAAAGTTTCAAGAGATTGTTTCAAAAATTATTGAAGACATATCAAAGTCGACACCGGATATAAATGCTGAGGCAATATATCGGGACCTTCGGCACTTTATGACTGAAAAGCACGCTCCTGAAGAGGTCTTGAAAGAGCTTGCTTTATGCTATGATCGATGGTTGAGATAAGAGTGCACCCATTGTTCATACGGTGATGAAACAGCACTGCAAGGTACCACAGAGAGTGCAGGAACTTCGTATGACGCTTCAGTTGCTATCTTTGAAAAGACGTCACTCACGTTTTCCTCAGTTGTTTTACACAGTACTAAAACCTCTTCTTCCTCCTGAATACCGTTCCAGTCAAAAATTGACACAACCTGCGGCAGAATGTTTACACATGCAACGAGCCGTTCAGCCACAAGGAGTCGAGCAACAGCTTTTGCTTCTTCAACATTTGCTGAGAGCCACTGAATTTCACATACTTTCGTCGACATACGCATACCCTGGTATTCTAAGGTCTATTATTTTTGTAACCGGTGCCTTTTCAAATGCTTCTTTTTCTTGAATGAGTACGTCTCCAAGCATTTCTTTATAATTTGCTATCGATTGTTCGTAATGCTTGTGATGAAGGCGAAGATAGTGCCGTCCATATGGATTTGTCAACACAAGAACAATTCCTTTTTTTCCCAGTGATGTTTCAGCCAGCATAGAAACATCGATAGCCTCTATAGAACAGACCTCGGTGATTTTATACTGGTGAAGCGATGTATATATTGTTTTTACTGTGTCGAAAAGTTCTCCTTGAATCGATTCTCCAAATGCACTTGGGACTTGCCCAAGATACATTGTCGGAAGTTTTTTGGGAGCATAATAGGGACGCATTGGAAATACCCTCCCTTCTTCATCAACTGCAGCATTATATATATCTCCAAAAGCCATAAACGGCTTTCGCATATGATACCGCACAGTCAGTCCATTTGTGTGTTTTTTTGAGACGTGCGCATATCGAATCATAGGGCTTTGCAAGAGGCGCTGTTGAGCTTTTTTCGTATCGAAAACACGGAGTGATGTTGGTTTATCAGAAGAAAGCCCGAGTGTTTCAGAGAGATATGATGTCGACAAACGCTCTGTTGTCCCACTTGATTGGTAGAGTTCGTAAATACACTTTGTGTCTCCCTGCTCTCCTTTTATCTTTCGTGCAAGATAGAAGTCTAGGCTCGCTTTTCCTACAAGACCTACACATGTCATTGAGCCAACGATAATCAGTAATGCTTTATAAAGTGGAAGTCGTTTCTTCATGATGCAACATCGTACGAATCTCTTGGGAGACGCTCGTTATATCTCCTGCCCCTAGAAATACAACAACATCTCCTTCTTGTAAGGAAAAAAGCAGCTTTTCGGACAGCTCATTTCTTGGAAGATAAAATCCCGCCCGCAGCTTTGAAACAATAAGTTGATGATCGACACCTGGAATCGGCTTTTCTCCTGCTGCATAGACATCAGTTATCACAGCAATATCCGCTTCTTCTAGCGCCTTTGGGAAGTCCTCGTGCACTTCTTGTAGACGAGAATATCTATGCGGTTGAAGAACTGCTACTATGCGCCGGGTTCCCATTGTTTTTCGCAGCGCATGGAGTGTTGCTGAAACTTCTGTTGGATGGTGGGCATAGTCATCGTAAAAGTCAATTCCCATTGCATGCGCAACATGTTCGAGGCGTCTTTTCACTCCTTTATAGGTGCCCCACGTCTTGGTTATCTGCTCAACGTCAAAGCCGAGCAATGTGCATAGAACAAGCACACCAACGCTATTTAAGAGAAAATGATCACCTTGAAAGGGACATGTAAATGATGTTTTGTCACCATTTTCCCACTCAAGGGCAAATTGATCATCTGATTCTTGTATAATGCGTACGTCTGCATCTTCACAAAAACCGTATGAGACTCCATGTGGATTAATACTTCGTAGCATTGGATCATCTGCGCACCACACAAGATGGTGTTTTACGTTTGCAATGAACTGTTTATATGCCAAGACCATTTTTTCTTTGCTGCCGTAGTAGTCTAGGTGGTCATATTCTATATTAGTCAAAATAGCGCTATGGCAAGGTAAACGTAAAAATGAGCCATCGCTTTCATCTGCTTCTACAGCTGCAAATGCCCCTTTTCCCCATGCTCCATTTTTTTCATAATTTTTTAGAATTCCTCCAACAGCGTACATTGGATCATATCCAGCCTCTTTTAATGAATATGCAAGAAGCGCCGAAGTTGATGTTTTTCCATGCGTTCCTGCTACCAAGAGGGTCTCTTTCTCTTCACAAAGTACTGCAAGGAGCTCACTTCTGTGGAAAAGAGGGAGAGACTTTTTCCTTGCTTTTGCAAATTCCGGATTCTCTTTTTGTATAGCCGTTGAATAGACAACGCGCGCAAAGGATGGAAGATTGCTTTCTTGTTGCGGGAAAGAAAGCTGCACCCCTTTCTCTTCTAATACGTGAGAAATTTTGGATCGTTTCATATCAGAACCCGAAACAGGAATTCCTTTATCCCTCAAAATGTGAATCAGCGCACTCATTCCAATGCCTCCGGCACCAATAAAGTGGTACCGCTGAAGACATTCATGTACAGGAATAGCTTTCTCGTGAGAAGGGAAGATGGCTTTTTTAGAGAGCAGCTTTGCAAACATTTCCTGAAAAGAGGATATGTCACTTTCTTCGAGAAGGAGGGCAGTACCTAATTGAGTCGCAACATAGTTTGCATTATGGAGCTGGTGATTTCCACTTGCATATGGAAAAGGAATAAAGAGGGTCGGCACCCCATAATGAAGGTGTTCTGCTATCGTTGCAGCACCACTCCGACAAACTGCTACATCAGCAGCACTCCATGCTTTGTGCATCTCCTGCTCAAACGGCAGAACGTGCGCATCAATACCTTCTAACTCATATTTTCGTTTGAGTGCATCGCAATCAGAATGCTTTCCTGCAAGATGAAGAACCTGTACATCTGGTGGAAAGGAAAGCGATTCAAAAATCCTGGCTCCTTGTGAACCTCCCATGACAAGAACGACAGGTTGCGTTGCCGTAAATCCATATCCACTTTTTGCTTCTTCTTTCGGGATTTTTTTTGATGCTCTCAGTGGCACTTTAGTAACGTATCCATGTGCAGCAATCGGAAATTGGGTCAACACTGCATGAGCATGTTTTGAAAAAAACGCATTCACTTTTCCCATGACTGCATTTGGCTCATAGAGAAGTATAGGAATGTTTTTTGACAGTGCAGCAAGAACGACAGGGAATGAGTGGTACGATCCAAAACCGACGACAGCCTGCGGATTTACTTTTGCAAGAAAACGACGTGCAATAAAAAAGCCGCGAATGAGCGTTACTATCCCACGAATACTTTTTGGCTCTGCTGACATGATCGAGTGGACTTCATGCATACCCTCTATAATATATTCATTTGCATGAAGGCCATGCCCAGCAAAAATAACGTCATCACTCATTGAATCAGCTATCGACACTGCTGGAAAGATATGCCCTCCAGTCCCTCCTGTCGCGAAAATAAATGGTCGTTTCATACTTTTTTCACTACTCGTTTTTCTTGCGCAACAGACACTATAAATGCAATTGCCATACAGTTAACAATAAGCGAGCTTCCACCTTGACTCATAAATGGAAGTGTCGTCCCTGTACTCGGAAGTAATCCGGATACAATTCCTAAATTGAGAAATGCCTGAAACCCTATCAAAAAAGTCATGATAGTTGCAAGGTAATACCCTTCTTCATCTTTTGCTGAAAGTGCAATAGAATACCCAAATATCTGCAATCCAATGTAAATGCTGATCAGGGTAAGTACGCCAACAAATCCAAATTCTTCAGCAAGTATGGCTCCAATGTAATCATTATTAGCTTCAGGCAAGTAATTGAGTTTTTGCATACTTTGCCCTGGACCAACTCCAAAAATTTGTCCTGATCCTGCTGCAATTTTTGCTTGGTATGGCTGATGACCTTTTCCCAAAAGGTCAAGTTCTGGATGCAAAAATATTTGTATTCTATCAGAGACGTGCTTCATTTGTGATGCAAATGATGCTCCAACAAGGCAAACAATGCCAATCGGCACAGCCCAAAACACAGCACGAATTCGAGTAATATAAAGCAATGTACACAAGATACAGAGAAGAATAAAAACAGTGCCATTATCAGGCTCAAAAAGAATGAGAGGAAGTGGAGTGAGGACCACACTTAAAAACGTCAAAAAGCCCATGAAGGAAGAGTGTGTTTTGTATCGCCTTAACGAATACACAAAAAATAGTGGAAGAATAATCTTTACAAATTCACTTGGTTGGAGCGTAAAGGGTCCAATTCCAATCCAGCGCCTTGCTCCATTACTCTCCTGACCTATGCCGGGAAGAAGAGTAAGTGCAAGTAAGAAAAGAATTGCACCAAACAAAAGGGGGCTGACTTCAATAAGTTCTTTGTACCCTATTCGAATAATTGCAAGTGCAAGCACAATACCAAAACTCACAAAAATACACTGTCTTAACAAGGCGTAATATACGCTCGTTGAGAGTGAACGGTCTAAAATGTCTGCAGATGTGGTGTCAAAAATAAGTATGAGACCAATTGCAATGAGAATACCTGTACAAACAACAAGAAAAACACTTGGCTTATTCAATGCGTAGTCTATCTCCAGGTCGAAGCCGTTTAGCTTTTGCTTCGTCCATGTTATTTAATCGAAGCAAATCTTCTACCTGAATATTGTTTTTCTTGGCAATAGACCAGGGGTTATCTCCCCCTTTTACAACATAGAACTTCCCACTCACTTTTTTCTCAGCTTTTGCCTTTGCAATGTGCTTTTTTGAGCGTGGAATTTTTAGCTTTTGCCCAATTCGAAGATTTGTTGACTGCATGTTATTTTCTTTCATGATGCTTTCAACAGAAACACCATGTGATCGGGCAATCTTCTCGAGCATATCACCTTTCACTACAGTGATTGTTTTCACTGATTCTTCATGAGGAAGTTTTTTCGGTTTTGGTGCTTCAGGTTGTTTCTGAACGAGAGTCTGTTTTTTTTCTTGTACTTTAGGCTTTTCTGCAGTTTTTTGTGAGAGGACTTCAGAATACTTGTTTAATACATCATCGATTGTATCGCCACCTTGAGGCACTTTTGGCGCAGCTACCACCTGCTTCTCAGCCTCTTTTTGAGGCACTCTTTCTTTCACCTGGACAATGTGAGGACCTGGTTCATTTTGAACCGCCGTCATGAATAATACAACAAGGAGGGCTGCATTTAGAAGCACAGCTATGATAATAGTATCTCTTCGGCTCATGGTATTCCCGCTCTCAAAACAGCGTATACTGCAATTCTTCTTCTTTCTTTACATTCAGCGAATGAACGCATTGCTGAAACACTCGTCCCCTTTCTTCAAAGTTTACAAACATGTCTAAACTTGAGCATCCAGGAGACAAAAGCACAACATCACCTCGCTTTGCACCAGCATACGCTTTTTGAACTGCTTCTTCAAGTGTTAAAACAGGATCAACGCGTAGGTGCGGCGAAAGCTCTTGAACAATTCGCTCCTTTGCTTCTCCTATCGCATAGATAGTTTCTATACGATATTCTGGAGCAATAAGTGGCAAAAATGATTCATTTTTTCCTCTTCCTCCAAGTATGAGATGTACACTTGTAGAGAGGGTTTTAATTGCATGCTGTACAGCTGCGACATTCGTTCCCTTACTATCATCATAAAAGGAAATCCCTTCAAGTCTTTTTACACACTGTAGTCGATGAGGCAGTTGAGTGAACGTTGCTGCCTTTTCTTTAAATACGTCAAGAGGAAGGCCTGAAAGCTTCCATGCAAATGTTTCATTCAATGAAAGCCCCTCTTCTTCAATGACAGCACTTCCGGATGACACAGCACTCCCCCATTGCATTTTTACTTCGTTCCCGACAAAAAAAGGCGCTCCCTCTTTTAATGCATGTTTCATCCGAAATTTTGCCTGCGCATATTCTTCCATTGATTCATATCTATCAAGATGGTCTGGAGAAAGATTCAGAAGAGCTCCAGCTGAGAGAACAGGCTCATACATTGTCTCTAATTGATATGAACTGAGCTCTGCAACAAGAGTATATGTTTCATCGTGGTCGAGAAGTGCTTCAGAGAGTGGATACCCGTTATTTCCACACGCAACTGCGCGAGGCAAAACGTGTGCTGTTAGTGTTGTGACAGTGGACTTACCATTTGTACCAGTCACTCCAATGACAGTATGTTTGCAGTGTTTTAAGGCAAATGCAGCTTCTCCAATCCATGGAATATTTCGTTGTATTGCATGCTTGATTTGAGGGTGATTACTTGAAACACCAGGTGAAAGAACATAGAGATCTACATCAGGAACATATGTCCTTTCCGGCAATCCCTTCGCTTTTTCTTTATCAATACAGACATATTCGTATCCCATGGCTTCGCACAAACGCTGTGCAGCAAGACCACTTTTTCCCATTCCAACAAGAACAATCTTCACATCCAACCTACTGAAATTTAAGTGTTGAAACGCCAATAAGCGCGAGTAAAAGTCCAATTATCCAAAATCGAAGAACGACTTTTGTTTCAGGCCATCCAAGGTATTCAAAATGATGATGCAAAGGGGCGCACAAGAAAATCCGTTTTTTTCCTCTGTATCGATAACTCAGTACTTGTAGAATCACAGACATCGTTTCTGCAACGAAGACCCCTCCAATGATTGCAAACAGCAATTCTCTTCGTAAAATAATCCCTGCTATACCTAGGATCCCCCCTAACGTTAATGATCCTATATCTCCCATAAATACTTGTGCAGGATGGCCATTATACCATAGAAATCCTAAACACGCTCCTGCAGCAGCACTCATATAAACGGCCACTTCACCTGCCCCTTCGATGTAAATGATATTAAGATAGCTCGCGATCTTTGCATTATTTGAAAGAAATCCAAAAAGAGCAAATACAACAGCTACCATAACAACAAGTCCACTCGCTAGACCATCAAGACCATCAGTTAGGTTGACTGCATTTGATGCACCAACAACAACAAAAGAGGAAACCAATAAAAATATACACGCTCCAAAAAGTCCTCGGACAAAGAGAGGGTGTTTGTAGAAAGGGATAAAATATACAATATCCTGATGAACTATATGTCCGTACATCAGAAGGCTTATTGCGAACGCTATACCACATTGCAGCAGAAATTTTTGTCGAGAGGTGAGGCCCTGAGAGGTCGCCTTTTTCATTTTTAGGTAGTCATCAATTCCACCAATAATCCCAAGAGAAACCGTTACAAAAGCAAGAGCCCACGTCTCCCACGCACCTACGTCCATAAAGAGGAGCAGCGATAAAAGCATACCGGCGAGAATAAGTACTCCCCCCATTGTCGGTGTTTCTTTCTTTTTCTCATGTAGCTCTTTTAGCGCCGGCACATCTTCCAAACGAGAAACAGCTTGACCAACACGCAGCTCGTACAGCTTTTTAATAAAGCGAGGCCCTAAAAGAATAGTGAAGATAAGTGTCGTTAATGCACTTAAAACCATTCGTGTCGAAACATAGCTGAACACGGCAGGAATGTGTATACCAAACAGCTTTGAAAGCAAGGTAAGTATTATGAGGAGCATGGCACAACCTCCCACAGTCGCTCTGAGTTAGAACCTTTTACCAAAACAACATCATTTTCTTGCACAAGATCCATCAACGCGTGTACGGCCTCTTTTTTTGAAGGGTACCAACTCCCTTCTTTTCCACTTTTTGTAAACTCATGAAAAAAGAGTTTCATGTCTTCACCATAACAGACGAGTTGATCAAGGTATTTTGCTGCATGGTTACCCATTTCTGCGTGTATTTTTCCTGATGCTGCACCAAGTTCAGCCATTTGACTCAAAAGTGCAATTTTTCGCCCCTCTTTTTTCGGAACACTTTGGAGCGCTGCGAGCAATGCTTCAGGTATAGAATTATACGAGTCAGATAACCAATATACACCGTCATGTGTTGAGAGTGAAAATCGTTTTTCATCTATTTTTTTTGGTACTGCAGCAAGCGCTTTCTCACGATCGACACCATAGTATTCAGCTATTGCAAGTGCAACAGATGCATTATTATGAAAGTGGGCAGGCAACGGGTCCAACTCTGGAAAGTGAGTGAATTTCACGGATTCAGCACCCACTGCCAAAAATGGATACGCCTCAACACTTTCACCAATAAATTTTTTCTTGGTCTTCGGAGAGGTGAAAATCTCCCCTTTTGCGCGTGCAATTGCTTCAATAGATCCTAAGAATTCGAGGTGTGCGCGCCCTATCATTGTAATTGCTGCAACTTCTGGCGGTGCTATTGAAACAAGATTTGCAATTTCTCCTTGTTGACTCATTCCCATTTCAAAAACATACAGTTCAGCGTCTTTTCTCATGTTGATGAGAGCGGCAGGAAGTCCAATTTGGCTATTACGTGTTCCTGGAGATTTTTCTACATCATATTTCGTCGAAAGCATGGCATGCGTGTACTCTTTTGTCGTTGTTTTTCCGCATGAGCCTGTAATGGCCACAACTCTCATATCGTGCTCAGATACTGCATAGCGGGCGGTTGCATGCAGCGTCGCAAGCGCATCCTCAACTCTATAACATTCAAGACCATACGTTTCCCCTGAATAGGATGTAGATATGACAGCTGCCTGTGCCCCATGGTTTTTTGCATCTTCTAAAAAAGAGTGTCCGTCAACTTTGGCTCCCGGAAGAGCAAAAAAAACAACTCCATCAACACACTCATTACTTCGAAACGCGACTTTATCTCTCAGACAACGTTTAAATAGTTCATTTTTATCCATAAGCCACTTATTACCAATTATTTACTAAAACGTGTAATCTTGAATTTTAATTTTAATGATGGTATAATATACGTAACGAGGAGTATTAATGTCACGCGTAAGACTGGGTTTTTCAGAAATTGGAGATATCGGAGTTTCTGCTCCTATGAGGATTCATAGGTCGAGCGCTGATACGCATACCAACAAAGCTGCGCGCCTTCGTTTTACAGAAGAGGAAGACACCTCCCCTCGAATAAAATTATCAGAAAAACCAGAGCGAAAGATCACAACCTACAAATGGGTTGAGATGGAGGATGGCACACTCCTTTTTGTTACAATCCAGGGAACAAATGGCAAACACCTTGGATGGGATGAAGAAGATACTGCGCTTGCGCAAAAAATTGACACATGTGCATCTCAACTTCGTGCCGCTGCTCGAACACAAACCAGCGGTGAAGAAGCTCGTATGGTTCAGAGTGCATACGCATACTCTGCAGTCCTCTTAGATGACGATGCGTGCGAGGTTCAAATTGACCTCAAAAAAGGTGATGAGCGAACCTTTACTCACAAAACTGGCCGCTTCTTTCAAGAAGCTTTTTTTGGACCTCATATTGGTAAAGTCGACCCATATATCTCGTATGGCGGAACGTACATTTTAGACAAACAGACTGCATCGCACGTGAGTGCGCCATTTAAAGCGCTTTGCTCTCAGCTTTCAACAAGTGGCTTGTTTCAATCTGAAGCTGTGAGAGAGAAAAGACGATCCATCGACACCTTACTAAAAAAGCATGCGGAAATTCTCAACGCCGATAATACACCTGTGCAAACGCACACTCGAGCTGAACTCACGCAGCACGTAATCAAATTAGCTCACGCAGAAGAAAGTGTGTTCCTTCATAAACCTCTTATTGTGCAGGGCGGGAAGTTCTCAGGCCTACAAGCTTCTTTGTTTTCAGAAGACAAAGATGTTCTTATTCCTGTTACCATTAAGCACCCAAATGGAACTGCACATGCTGTAAGTATCTACTACAAGTATGATCCAAAAAAACCAACGTTCTTTTTCTACGATTCTGAAGGAAAATCAAGCAAAGAGCTTCACCTTACGTCGCTCTTTGAAGCACTAAAAAATGCAGCCCCGAAAACGACATACGGGATTGGCTCAATGCAGGTATATTCCTCTCAGAAAGCTACAGTTTCCGAAATCGCTCCAGAAGATCACCAAGCGAATGGCACAAAAAACTGCGTTCGCTATTCTCTTGAGTTTTTCAGAAAAATGATTCAGATGAGAGACTGCGACCTTGCTGAAACAACGCGCGAATACACTCAATTCATTGAGGAGAGCCTCTCTTCAGATAGACTTTCCACATCTATGCAAGGCTTTGCGCGCGACATTCTTGCAAAAATTCCTTTAAACAAGCGATGGAAGCCTGATATGGAAAAAACCCTAGATAAGGACACTCCTCCATCGCCATACTATTTTGAGCCACGTGGTAAATAATACCTCTTTTCCCCTATAATTTTTTTTACACATGTTTGAAAAACTTTTCGATTTTCATGTGAGGCTTGCAATCAAATAGCGCTCTTTGCCATACTTAGCGTCCAAATATTAATTCTGATGGTGGCATGGCCAAGTGGTAAGGCGGGAGCCTGCAAAGCTCTTATTCCCCAGTTCGAATCTGGGTGCCACCTTTTCTTTTCAGCGAGTTTTTTTACGTGCTACACATTGTTGCAACGCCCATTGGAAACATCCAAGACATTACTCTCCGAGCAATACAAACTCTGAAAGACGTTGAATACATCTTAGCTGAGGATACCCGAGTCTCATCACATCTATTAAAAACATTCGACATCGATACCCCCCTCCGCTCATTTCATGCATTTTCTGAAAAAAAACAAGAAGCAGCACTTCTTTCAGAACTAAAAAACGGGGTCGAAATTGCGCTGATTTCTGATGCTGGCATGCCATGTATATCCGATCCTGGCAGCTCTTTAATACGCGCCTGCAATGCTGAAAACATTCCTCTTACAGTATACCCTGGTCCAACAGCCCCAATTACAGCACTTGTCGCTGCAGGCCTTGGAGACCACCCGTTTCAATTTCGAGGGTTTTTCCCTACAAAAAAACAAACTGAAGAAATAGTTCTCGCCTCTTTATATCAAGGAATCACTATTTACTATGAAGCCCCACATAGATTCTTAAAAACCATTTCGCTTTTTCCAAATGATGCGATGCTTACCTATGCACGTGAGCTCACAAAAAAGTTTGAAACAGTAGCAACAATGCGTGCTGATGAAATGGTTGCTCATTTTTCAAAGCAGCCTCCAAGGGGCGAGTTTGTGTTGCTGGTCCACGGATACAACAAGCCTATTAGAGACCCAAAAGAACACGTTGCATACCTTCAAAAAACATTTGAAATTGACCAGAAAATGGCAATCAAAATTGCATCTGAAACGCTTGGAATCGGAAAACGCGAGGTCTATCGATTATGCCACGACATGTGATACTTGCATGCGCTTTTTTGAAAGAAGCTAAACCTCTTATCTCCCATTTTAAGCTCAAGCAAAAAGAGCCTGGAGTCTATTCATCTGAGAAGACAACACTTCTTCTTACCGGAAAAGGAAAAATAAATGCTGCTATTGCAGTGCAAAAAGCAGGAAAAGAAGGCGCACTTTTTTTGAATGTAGGCGTTGCCGGACATGCAACCCACCCTCTTGGGGCTACATTTCTGTGCCACAAAGTACTCGATCCTCTTCATACATTTTACCCTCAGATACTTCACAAAACACTCTTTCAAAGTGAAGTACTCCATACGGTTGATACACCAACTTCAACATATGATATGCCTGTGCTCTATGACATGGAAGCAACCGGCTTTTTTCAAGCAGCTCTCCAATTTAGTCCGCTTGAATATGTGCATGTAATCAAAGTCGTCTCAGACAATAAAGCTGAACCATTCACACCTTCACATGTCGACGCCCTGATGCATAAAACGATTCCCTGTATTGAAGAATGTATTCGCCTTGTGCCTCACCTCGATCTTGCTCCAGACATTTCTGAAGAACTAGCAACCCTCGAGAAACACTTCTCTCTCTCTGTTACTGAGAAACATAAACTGAAAGATATTCTTGAAAAACGCGCTCTATTTGAGGAGCCTATACGCCCCCTTCCCTTATGATCTCAACACTATACATTGAAGAAGAAGCCCACAACTACCCGCTTACAAAAACCCTTTTATCTCGGTTTTCACACGCTCGCCACATTCCAATTGGCCGTTTCGGAGAAGTCTTTAATAGCGCAAAACAAAACTTTAGACTCCAAAAAGAGAAGCCTGCACTTATTCTCGCAGTAAAGCATGGGCGTCGCGTTCTTCCAATACCGGATGGGTATTCAATTGGAAGAGAGAAAAATTACTATTTTTCTCACCTGTTAAATTGCCCTTTCGATTGTAGCTACTGCTTTTTACAAGGAATGTATAGATCTGCACATTATGTTCTTTTCGTGAATTATGAGGACTATATGGAAGATATCGCATCTGTTTCACATGAAGCTCCAACCACATTTTTTTCTGGGTACGACGGAGACAGCCTTGCACTTGAGTCATTTATCTCGTTTACCCAAACATTTTTTCCTTTTTTTGAAAAACTCTCTCATGCAGAACTTGAATTGAGAACAAAAAGCGTTTCTATAAAAACACTCCTTCAGCAAGAGCCTCTACAGAATGTTGTGGTTGCATACAGTCTGAATCCACATACAGTGGCAAAAAAATATGAACCAAAAACCCCATCGCTTGCAGCACGTCTTGATGCGCTTGAAAAACTTGAACAACATGGATGGAGGGTAGGCCTGCGATTTGATCCGGTGCTCTATGTAGAAAATTATAAGGCTCAGTATGCCCCTTTTTTCGACGAGGTATTTTCTCGAGTAAAAAATCCCCACTCGGTCACTCTTGGAGGATTTCGCGTTCCAAAAGACCTCTATAAAAAAATGCGCAAAATAGCTCCCACAAACCTGGTTATAGCCCAAGGCTCACCAGAAAGTGAGATCCTTCCTTTTTGCGCTGCTCAAATACGGAACCACATAGAGGAGGAGCGGTTTTTCCCATGTCAAAGCATCAACGAATCTTAGTCACAGGAGGCACCTCAGGAATCGGAAAGGCCCTAGCTGAAAACCTTAGCGGCTCTATTTATACGATGGGTCGATCAGAAGGTGCTGACATCACATGTGATTTTCAAGATATTCACGCTGTGTGCAACACCCCTCTACCTGAAAATATTACGACACTCATCTGCAATGCGGGGATGGGGCTTTTTGGAAACCTGGAAGAGCTTTCCCATGCACAAATTGATGCACTCATGACTGTGAATACACTCTCACACATTCACCTCGTACGACGGCTCGTTCCCTCTCTCAAAAAGCAAGAGAGAGCAGACATTATCTTTATCGGCTCTGAAGCAGCGCGTATTGGCAAAAGAAAAGGAACCGTCTATTGCGCATCAAAATGGGCGCTCAGAGGTTTCGCATACGCCTTACGCGATGAGTGCTCTTCATCTTCAGTCAACGTTTCGATCATTAACCCAGGAATGGTACGCACTCCTTTTTTTGATACGCTTTCATTTGAACCTGGCGATGCTTTTTCCCATGCTATTGAGCCAAATGACATCGTTGAGGCTGTTCGTGCTATTTTATCGATGCGTCCAGGCACTGTCGTAGATGAGATAACACTCTCACCAAAACAACATGTAGTCAAAAAAAAGAGTTCTTTAGAAAAAACGCTTAAGGAACAAGACTTGGCGACTTTGCAATAAGAGATTGCAAGTAGAGTCCGTACGCACTACTTTTATATTTTGCTGCAGCTGCCTCAAGATCTGTATCTGTAATATATCCAAGAGTATATGCTATTTCTTCAAGACATGCTATTTGGATTCCTTGCCTGTGCTGGATTGTTTGGACATAGTGACCCGCTTCTGTCAAGGAATCACATGTCCCGGTATCTAGCCACACAAACCCTTTTTCAAGGAGCTGAATGCTCAGTTTTCCTTGAGACAAATAGACTTTATTGACATCGGTAATCTCTAGTTCACCACGTCCTGAAGGGTTTAAGGACTGCGCTATTTCAACCACAGTATTATCATACGCATAGACTCCTGTCACAGCATACGAGGAAGGTGGACTTTTCGGCTTTTCAATAATATCTGTAATACATCCCTCATCATTTAAAGCAAGAACACCGTAGCGTTCTGGATCTGAGACTTGGTATCCATACACAAGTCCCCCATCTGACACAGCCGACATCGCACCGAAAATGTGCTGCATATTTGGCCCATGGAAAATATTATCACCAAGAATCAATGCAACCGGATCGGTTCCAATAAATGATTTTCCTATGATAAACGCCTCTGCAATACCATTTGCCTCTTCTTGAACAGCATACGAAATAGACACACCAAAAGATGTTCCATCTCCAAGCAGCGCGTGGAAACGAGGAATATCCACTTCATTTGTTATCAGCAGTATGTCACGGATCCCAGCATACAAAAAAACAGACAGAGGATAGTAAATCATTGGCTTATCAAAAACAGGAAGGAGCTGCTTAGATGTTGCTTTTGTAATTGGAAACAAACGAGAGCCGGTTCCACCAGCAAGAATTATCCCTTTCATATCAAGTCCTCAGTCAATCAGGTGATCGTGTAAATCTCTTTTCTATTCCTCTCGTATTCATGCATATCAAGACCATACCCGATAACAAACTCGTCTTCGATTGTATGGAGCGCATAATCGACATCAAAATCTACTTTTCTTTGTTTGATTTTTTTTACGAATACCATTGTTTCAAGAGTGCGGGGGTTCATCGCTTTAAAGTGAGAAAATACAGCGTGCATTGTAATACCGGTATCAAAAATATCATCGAGAATGATGACGTGGCGTCCTGAAACATCTACTTCTTCACAATATGAAATAGTCAGTTCTTCCTGCTGTTTTCCAACGTAGCTATTACACTCAATCGTACTGAATGTACATGGCATCTGAAGCGCTTTCATGAGATCTGCAGCAAAAAAAAGCGTTCCTTTCAGTATAACAACAAAGTGGATCGATGCACCTGCATATTTTTTTTGAAGCAACGATGCAGTCTCAGCTATTGAGGCTGCAATTTGAGATTCAGAAATCAGTACGTTTTCATGTGTTTTCATCGAAACGTACTCCACTCGCCAAGAGTTCATCAAGATATGCAAGCGTATACTCAGTCCCTTGAAGGAAGGTCGGCTGTTTCAGCATAAATTGATGAAACGGAAGTGTTGTATGTACTCCACCTATATGAAACTCTCTTAAAGCCCGCTCTGCTTTTGCAATTGCATCATCACGTGAAGTCCCAGACACGATAAGCTTTGCGATCATTGAATCGTAGTAGGGCGGAATACTATATCCGGAGTAACATGCCGAATCAACGCGAACGTGTGGTCCTGTTGGAGGCATATAATATTCAAGCTTTCCTGGGGACGGAGTAAAGTTTGTTGAGGGATTTTCAGCATTGATCCTAAACTGGATAACATGCCCCTGCAAAGATATATCTTCTTGCGTATAGCTTAATTTCTCTCCTAGAGCTAAACGAATTTGTTCTCGCACAAGGTCAACACCTGTCACCTCTTCTGTAATTGTATGCTCAACCTGTATTCGAGTGTTCACTTCCATAAAGTAGAAGTTTTTTTGCTCATCAACTAAGAATTCAACTGTTCCAACGGTATGGTATCCAGCTTCCTTGAGGATATTCACTGCACACATTCCCATCTTTTGACGCATTGCATCTGAAACGATAGGACTCGGCGTTTCTTCGATGAGCTTTTGCCGGCGTCTTTGGATTGTGCAGTCTCTTTCTCCTAGATGAACATAGTTACCATATGCATCACCCATAACCTGTATTTCAACATGCCGAGGGTTGACAACCATTTTCTCAAGGTACACATCCGGATTGCTAAACGCGGCCTCTGCTTCGGCTCTTGCAGCCACAAATTTTTTCGCAAAATCGTGTTCATCATCTGCAACACGGATTCCTTTTCCGCCTCCGCCAGCAGATGCTTTAATAAAGACTGGATATCCTATTTTTCCGGCTTCTTTTAGCCCTTCTTCGACAGTTTCTACAACACCTGCAGAACCTGGAATGACTGGACATTCCACTTTTCGAGCTATTGCTTTCGCAACAGATTTATCTCCAAGCTTTGAGATCGCATCAGACGAGGGGCCAATAAAGGTTAGGTTAGAAGCCTCACAAATCGATGCAAACTGTGCATTCTCTGAAAGAAAGCCATAACCTGGATGAATTCCGTTTGCATGCGTAATCTCTGCAGCCGCTAAAATACGTGGAATTTTCAGGTATGAGTGCACAGCCTGAGGCTTCCCGATACAAATTGCTTCATCAGCATGAAGCACATGTAGCGCCTCACTATCCGCTTCAGAATAGACAGCAACCGTTTCTAAACCTAGGTCATGACATGCCTGGATAATTCGAACTGCGATTTCACCGCGGTTTGCAATTAAGACCTTTTTCATGCACACCTTTATTCTACAATGAACAGTTTTGTTCCAAACTCAACAGGGCTGGCATTCTCTGCGAGAACTTCTCTGACTGTACCAGAAACGCCTGCTTTCACCTCATTCATAACCTTCATTGCTTCAATGATGCATACGACAGAGTCCGGCGTGACCGTATCTCCTACCTTGACGAACGGCGGGTCCTCTGGGGAAGGAGAAGCATAAAACGTTCCAACCATGGGTGAATCGATAGACTTTCCAGATGGAGATGACTGAGGAGTTTGGTGCACAGCTTCACTTGCTTGAGGAAGTTGGGCATGAGGCATAACCACATGATGAGGCTGAACACCATGAGGTGTTTCTAAGGAAATTTCAGTCCCATCTTTTTCTTTGATGCCGAGCTTTGAAAACCCTTTGTCAAGCATCAAGTCCATCAGTTTCTCAATATGCTCAATATCCATATACATTAAATCCTTTGTACAAACTCAGCTGCAGATGTATCGACTTTGACAACGTCACCTGATTCAATAAATAACGGGACTTCAATTTTTGCACCCGTTTCAAGGACGCCAATTTTGTTAGCACTCGAAACAGCCACACTCGCTTCCATAGCTTCAACTTTGACAACCATAAGCTCCAAAAACTGCGGAAGTTCAATAGAAAAAACGGTATTGCCGTAAAACATGGCTTTGAGCTGTATCCCCTCTTTCAAAAACTGCACTTTTTCTCCAATAACTGTCGATGGGACAAGAACATTTTCAAGTTCGTCTATATCGAGAAAAAAGAAATCTTTTCCTTCAGGGTACAAAAACTCAAGGCGTCTTTCAGAGAGAGCAACATTGTCTACTTCCTGATCGACTTTAAAGTTTTTTTCAATAATTTCTTCGGTCATTAAATTCCGAAGCTTTGTTTTAACAAAGGGAACACCCTTTGCAACGGTCACTTTAACACTTGATTCAACCCGGTATATCTGATCTTCGAGTGAGATAGTCATTCCTGGTGTAATTTGATTTGTCTTAGACATTCGGGTAACCTTCCTTGCTTGGCTCTTCAAGAATAGATCGAAGTTGTTCTAATGTGGTAATGGTATAATCCACATCGGTTTTAATTCCAGTATAACCTAAGCCTCTTCCCCATTTCATATGGACAGTATTCATTCCAAGGCGTTTTGCGGGGGATAAATCTCGAGCAATACGATCACCTATCACAAAAATTTTTTGAGGCGAAATACCAGAATGGTCGAGAATTGCTTTATATGCATCTTCTTTCGGAGCATTTTCTGAAATGTAAATGTATTCAAATAAGTCTACGGGAATTCCCGCTTTCCTCAGTTTTTCCCGCTGGACCGACTCTTTCCCCTTTGAAACAATCCCAAGAGTGTAGTGACGAGCAAGGCGAGACACCAACTCAACTGCACCATCGACAGCATGTACGCGTTCGGGAAGCTCTTTTGGAGCATACATTTCTTGCAAAGCTGCCTTGTAGTGCGTATCTGATCCGTCACACAGCTCAACAAACTCATGAATTGCATCCTGAGAGCTGATTGAGGCGCTATCGAGTGTTTTTAGCTGAGTAAACGCATGCTGAGGATCTCCTGTAACAACTCCTTCTTTCGTGAGGTATGCAATGACCTTTTCTAAAAGCGGAGGAATCACCGTTCCTGAGGTATCAATAAGGGTATCATCAATATCAAATAGTAGTAGCAATTTTTAATAACTCTTCACGTAATTTTGTTGAGCAGTGGCGAATAAAACTTCGCTGCATAATATCTCCGTGCACTTTTGCTTGGAATTCACCAAGAAGATCTGTCTCAACGACCCTCTCACCTCGTAAGTCATTCTGAACGAGCTCCCCTTCAGCTGCATAAATCTCCATTGCTGAAGCGGAAGGTTTTGCGCCATTAACAAGGATATGGTCGAAGACATCTTCACCAATATATCTTGAAATCTCTCTCACGTAATCACCTGCTGTAAAGTTGGTTGTTTGACCTCGTTTGTTCATAAGGTTAACAACAAAAACTTTTTTTGCTTTCGATTTTCGAAATGCCTCGCTGACGCCCTCAACAAGAAAATTTGGTATGAGAGAAGTATAGAGTCCGCCTGGGCCAACTACAATAAGATCTGCCTCTGCCAATTCTTGCAATGCCTTTGGATTTGCCCGAGGATGAGGATCAAGGTAAAGACTTGTATACCCGTCGTCAATTGACTGGGACAGATAGACTTCTCTTTCTCCATGGAGCACCGTATGGTCCTTAAGAACCATATATAAACGAACATGGTGGGTTGTCACGGGAATGACACGGCCGGAAATGGCTAAAATACGTCCCATTTCATCCACCGCTTTTTCAAAACTCCCTGTCACCTTTTCAAGAGCAGAAAGCAGCAAATTTCCAAAGCTATGCCCTCCAAGGCCTCCGGTATCGAAACGATAGCTCATGAGACTACGCATAAGATCAGACGAGTGCGACAGCGCAACAAGGCACTGGCGCACATCTCCTGGAGGAAGCACCCCTAGCTCATCTCTAAGAATACCGGTACTTCCGCCATCATCCGCCATTGAAACAATTGCAGAGAGTGTATGCTCGGATTCTTTCAACCCCTGAAGAATAGTAAAATTGCCAGTCCCCCCACCGACGACGACAACTTTTTTACCCACGGATACTCCGGATTTTCTCCTTCATATCACCTGTAAACAAATATGTTCCTGCGACTAGGTTACTTGCACCTGCATCGATACACTGCTTTGCAGTCTCACCATTTATCCCACCATCAACTTGAATAGGAAAAGGCGGCAAAGTATGCGACACGTCATGTGGTTTCTCTGGATCAGGGGTAATACCACCTTCCCGAATATCTAACTTATCACATATTCCACGAGCAAATGAGATCTTTTCCAATACTTCTGGGAGAAATGCTTGCCCCCCAAAACCTGGGTTCACTGTCATGAGCAAAATCATATCGCACTTATCAAGGTATTTAGGAATAAATGACTCACTCGTTTCCGGACAAAACGCAAGACCTGCTTTCACACCACATTTTTTGATGAATTGTAGTGTATCTTCAACATCTTCTGTTGCCTCTACGTGAAAAGTAATTTGGTCTGCACCTGCTTCAACCAGACGTTCTATGTAGTCAAATGGATTATATACCATAATGTGGACATCAAGAAAAAGATCTGTCGCTCGGTTGACTGCAGCAAGCCCACGAGGACTCAGACTTAAATTAGGAACAAAGTGTCCATCCATTATATCAAAATGGATTGCATCGGCACCTGCGTCTTCAATCCGCTTCGCTTCATCCGCAAGATGCCCAAAATCAGCCGCAAAAATTGACGGCTCTACTTTAATATGATTCTTGTAGCTATTCATACAGAATCAGCCTACCATGAGCTGCTATTTCGCTAAAGCTTTTTGGAGTATGCTTTGAAACTGCGCCTCTCTTGAGAGATCAATCCACCCAAAACATGCCTCCCCAGCGTCTTCAGATGAAAAAATGAGTACGCTTCCCCTTGGTATTGGCTGAAGACGTAGGTCTTTCATAAGCTCTCGCAACCGTGGCACAGAAGGGAAGCTCCTCATCCCATACATACCGGTCCTTCCTTGGCGTAAAATATACTCTTCATCGCCTTGCCGAACCCTTTGAAACAGCTCATATAAGATGGATACATGTTCTGCAGAAAATATGGCGCGGTATTCTGTTGGAAACAAGTGTTGATAAAACCGGTCGAGTTCATATGTAGACACGTTTTTTTCTTTGAGGAGCGCGTTGACTTCATTGAGGAGATGCAACTCTTTTTCGTACATTCCTCCATAATAATCCCTGATCTCCCCAAAATACTTTTTGAGGAGCTGAAACGCATTCTTTCTTGCATGGAGAAAATTGACTTCTCTCGCCCTGCTTTGATTTTTTTCTAAAGGAAGTTCTATTGTCAGCAAGGCTATTTCTTTGGGATATTTTTTCCAAACCCGGCCCCGCTCTCTCACCTTCTCAACTGAAATTGCCGCATCACTTGCAAGAAGCGCATCTATTTTTGGCGTGGATGCTTTAAGGATTCTGGCCACGACACCCTGAAAAACAAGCTTTGTCTCAGTTTGCTCTCGAAAGGAAAGTATCAGCTGCGGAATATCTCGAGGAGATGTCAACTGCCCTGATAAAAGAGCCATCTGTTTCATCACTTCCTCATCATTTGATGGCATTACCAAAGGAAGGGTCAGCTGCTCAATTCGAGCGAGAATCGCAGCAGGAAGTCGTCTTTCCAACATTCGAATAAAAGAAATACTGCATGCATTTCTCGGAGTCACTTCAAAAGAGTAGACTCTCCACGCACTTTCTCCGCCTTGTTCAACATACATTGACTGTTCATCAATAAGGGCATCCGGCAGAATATCTACAATACTTTTTTTCAACTGCTCTTTCGTCAATCGCTCTGTTTCACGAATTTGTGTTACTCCAACCGTAAGTAAGAGGGCATTTTTTTCGCCAAAAAGGCTCGTAACCATTGTTTTTCGAACACGAACATAGACGCTTTTTTGCCCGCTGGCGGCCTTTTGAACCTGCGCGCACATGGAGTACATTGATAAAATTGTCCTTTCCAGCGATGCAACAGATCGATTCATTCTATATTCATCCGGAACATGAATAAAAAATCGTTGCATAAGAGGAATAACATCGTAGTCATACCGATCTGGAAATCGCTGAATCATGTTTCTTAAGTGATCCAGGACAAAACCCATCTTGTCACTAATTGACAGCCCCTTAATCTCCAAAATTCTTTTGGCATGATACGAGCTACTCAGACCGAGCTTTAGCTCTTCAACTGCTGTTGGCAGCGCTGCTTCAATGGCTTTTTGTTCATCGGGTGACTCCGGCGCAACCCTCATGGAGGACAACATAACTAACCTTTCATGCATGCGCGCTTCAGTTGCAATAAAAGATACCACTCTGAGTTGTTGTAGAGGAAGAAGCCAACGGCTTATCATTTCATACACAAACATTGCAGCCCCAACTCTATGAGGAGCAACAAGCTCAAGGACTAGTTCACCGGAATCGTTGAAAGTGTAGTCAATAAATGGAACATGCTGATTGACTGACGCGGTACACTTATTGAGAAGCGCTTTCCAAGGATGTGATTGAAAGCTCGTAATATCGCTGCTCTCTTTGAGATCCTTGAACTCCAATGACTGTTCCACAACCCCCCTTACAAGATGGCTTTAGAGGATACACGTGTAACGGCAAATTATTTTTTGATGCAAGTGAAATTGCTCGAGAATGAAGGATTTTCGCCCCTGATTTGGCATATCCATATGCTTCATCAAAAGACATATTCTTAAAGAGCTTTGCCTCTTTGAACAGCTTGGGGTCTGCATCAAAAAACCCATCGACATCTTTGTAGAATTCAACATGGTGTGCATCGAGAGCTATTCCAAGTGCGACTGCAGTTGTGTCAGACCCTCCCCTCCCAAGAGTTGTCACTTCTTTTTCAAGACTCACACCTTGGAACCCTGCAACAATCGGAACACAGTGAGTTCGTAATGCCTCAATAATGCGTACAGGGCGAACATCGACAATTGTTGCATCCGTATGGACTCCTGACGTAATGATTCCTGACTGACTTCCAGTAAAACTTTTAGCATCTATACCCTCAATATCAAGAGCCATAGCAAGCAGAGACATACTGACTCGCTCACCTGCACTGACAAGCATATCAAGTTCTCTTTTTGGGGGAGCATGATGCACTTTTTCGGCGAGGCGTAAGAGTTCATTCGTTGTGTCTCCCATTGCACTGACAACACAGACAACACGAATTCCCCGTTCCCTCTTCTCTTTTATAAGACGAGCCACGAACGAAAAGGCTTCAGGTGTTGCGAGAGCGGCACCCCCAAACTTGAGAACAAGCGTTTCCATACACATTTCTTATTAAAAAACAGATCACCGCTATCCTACAATGAAGAGATATTCAAAGAAAATAAAAAATAGAAAAATAAATACATCCATTTAAAATAACACCTTTAATAGAGAAGAATAACTTTAAGAACTGACCAATCGTGCATACATAACACTTTGGATTGGAGACTCGCATGGGAAAATAAAGTTGCTTTTAAACGAGATTGTTTGCTACCCTTTCCCCGTAAACAGACTCATTGTATACGAGTCCTTGGGAGAAACACCACTCCCAATAAGTAGAAACGCAAGGAGAAACCTTTAACATGTCCAAACAACAAGCCCAAGCAGACTGGAGCGACAACAAATTTCTTGATGATGTAGATTACCTTCAAGAGGAAGCCGCTGAATTTGTCTCGCTGCTCAATGAAAAAGAAGAAAAAGGCGCAGAAGGCGCTACTTCCCTAATGGAAAGTGGTCAAATTCTAACAGGTCTTATTGTCGAAATCACTCCTGACTTTATCGTTATCGATGTAGGTCTTAAGTCAGAAGGCCTTGTACCGACTGGAGAATTTGAAACTGTAGCTGACCTTGACCTAGGAATGGAAGTCGAAGTTCTTCTCGACCGAGCTGAGGGTGAAGATGGACAGATCGTTCTTTCTCGCGAAAAAGCGCGGAAGCAACGTCAGTGGGAGTACATTGTTAACCACTGTTCAGAGGGATCTATTGTTCGAGGGAAAGTAGTTCGAAAAGTCAAAGGCGGCCTTATGGTTGACATTGGCATGGAAGCATTCCTTCCTGGTTCGCAAATTGATAACAAGCGAATCAAAAACATTGATGAGTTTGTAGGAAATGAATATGAGTTCAAAATCCTCAAAATCAATCTTGAGAGAAAAAACATCGTTGTCTCTCGACGAGAGCTTCTTGAAGAAGAGCGCTCCTCTAAGAAAGCTGAGCTTCTTGAGAACATTGAAGAAGGACAACTCCGAACAGGTATCGTTAAAAACATCACAGACTTTGGTGTATTCCTTGACCTTGATGGCGTAGACGGCCTTCTCCACATTACTGATATGACATGGAGACGAATCCGACACCCTTCTGAGATGGTTCAGCTAGGTGATGAGATTCAGGTTATGATTCTTAGCATCGACAAAGAAAAAGGTCGAGTCGCTCTTGGGCTGAAGCAGAAAGACGCAAATCCATGGGAAGAAATTGAACAACGGTATCCTACAGGAACTCGAGTTCGAGGAAAAATTGTAAACCTCGTTCCTTACGGTGCATTTATCGAAATCGAAGATGGTATCGAAGGCCTTATCCACGTATCAGAAATGTCATGGGTAAAAAATGTTTCAGATCCTACTGAGATCGTAAACAAAGGCGACGAAGTTGAAGCAATTGTTCTTTCTGTGCAGAAAGACGAAGGAAAAATTTCACTTGGAATCAAGCAAACTGAGAAAAACCCTTGGGAAGACGTTGATGTCAAATACCCAGTTGGGAGCAGCGTAAAGGTTGAGATCAGAAACCTTACAAACTACGGCGCTTTCGTTGAGCTTGAGCCAGGTATTGACGGCCTTATCCACATCTCTGACATGAGCTGGATTAAAAAAGTGTCGCATCCTTCTGAAATCCTCAAGAAAGGCGACGTTGTAGAAGCTATCGTTCTCTCTGTAGATAAAGAAAGTAAAAAAATCACACTTGGGATTAAGCAATTGAGCGATAACCCATGGGAAACAATTGAAAAAACAATGCCTGTAGGATCTGTTCTTAAAGGCTCTGTTTCAAAAATCACGGCATTTGGAGCTTTCATTCAGCTTGAAAACGGAATTGAAGGTCTAGTGCACGTGACAGAACTTTCAGACCAAGCATTTGGAAAAGTGGAAGATATTGTTTCAGTTGGTGATATTGTTTCTGCAAAAGTGATCAAAATCGATCCTGAGCATAAAAAAATTGCTCTATCGATCAAAGACCACCTTTCAGGGAAAAACGGTTTCAATAAAGACGATATCGTTGTCCAAGGATCATCAGACCATAACGAAGAGTAATGGTCGTGGCTATCCGCCTCTCACGTGAGTGAGGGGCGGATGGATATCGCCTGGGTTGAGTGTATTTCACTCCCCAGGCGATTTAGTATTTGTTAAACACGCCGAAATGGCACAAGCAGGAAACAGAACACAGTATGAACAAAGACCTTGTTGCAATCTTTGAGTATCTAGAGCGAGAAAAAGGCATAAAACGAGACATCATCGTCAAGGCTGTTGAGGAAGCTCTCATCCATTCAGGAAGAAAAAGCCTCCAGGGGTATGCAAACCTTAATGTAAAGGTAGATGCACGAACTGGTGAAATCGAGGCCTACGCTGAAAAAGAAGTCGTTGACCATGTCGAGTACCCAGATGAAGAGATCACACCAGATGACGCAAAAGAGCTCGGTCTTGATGTAGAAATCGGTGACTGGATTACTGTTCCTGTACATCCAGAGGAGTTAGGCCGGATAGCGGCACAAACTGCTCGGCAAGTTATTTCCCAAAAGCTACGTCATGCAGAAAGAGACGTCATTTACGAAGAGTTTAGACACAGAGTAAACGAAATTATCTCTGGAACTGTTAAGCGAGTTATCAGAGGAAGAACACTCATCATTGATCTTGGAAAAGTTGAGGCAATTCTTCCAGACAGATTTTATCCAAAAATCGAAAGGTACCATCTTGGCGACAGAGTAACAGCACTCATTTGCGAAGTACGAGATACAGATAATGGTGGTGCTGAGGTTGTGCTCTCAAGATCTTGTCCAGAAATGGTTGTAGAGCTCTTCAAGCAAGAAGTACCTGAGCTTGAAGATGAAACAGTTGGCATAGAGCGAATTGTCCGAGAGGCTGGCTATAGAACAAAAATGGCCGTTACTTCGTTTGATCAAAAAGTTGATCCGCTAGGAGCATGTGTTGGAGTTCGAGGAACTCGAGTCAAAAATATTATCCGTGAGTTGAACAACGAAAAAATCGACATTGTCCCATGGACTGATGACAAAGTGCAGCTTTTGTATAACCTTCTCGATCCAATCGAACCGAAAAAGGTAGATTACGACCCAGAAGAAAACAAAATGGTTGTTATTGTAAGTGACGAAGACTACCCAGTTGCAATTGGTAAAAAAGGCATGAACGCACGCCTTAATGGTCAGCTCCTTGACACAGACCTTCTTGTCAGACGGTATAGTGAGTATCAAGCGGAGTCTGATTTCGAGCAGAGACAGATGGCGCTTGAGGAATCACCAGACCTCGATGAACCACTTAAGATTGAAGGTGTTAACCAGTTTGTTCTCGATGGTATAATTGAGGCTGGGTTTGATACAAAAAGAAAGCTTTTAACAACAACAAGTGCAGAGCTTTCCAAGGAAGCTGCGATTTCAAAAGAAATGGCAGACGATATTTTAGAACGTGTGAGAAAACAAAGGGCGTAAGCATTGGCAAAAAATTTAAAGCTTAAAGTGAAAAATGCGCAGCTTGCCCAAGCGTTAAGCAAACTAAAAAAACCGGGCAAAGATGCAGAAAAGAAAGCAGAACCTAAGAAGGAAGCTCCTAAAGCTCCTGTAAAAGAACAGGAGAAAGAAGGCGCGCCGAAGAAAAGGGAAGCGCAGATTATTAGGAAAGCTGCTGACATTCGTGCAGAAGAAGAGCGTAAGAAAAAAGAAGCTTTAGAGGAAAAGACTCCTCCCCCAGCACCTGAAGCAACTCCAGAACTGAAGGAAGAGCCACCTGCAGAACCTACTGCAGTTGAAGAGCCAAAGAAAGAGACTCCTGAGCCAGCTGCAAAACCGGTACGAAAAAAATTGATTGAGAGACCTCCTATCAATATTGTTCACCGAAAGCCCCCTGCTGCAAAGCCAACTCCGAGTAAAACAGCAGAAAAGCCAAAAGAGTCAACTGATAAAAAGCCAAAAGTTACAGGAAGCGCTCCTGCGCCTGGACCTGCAAAAGACAAGAAAGATCCAAAAGCTGCAAAAAAACAGCAAAGCTTCAAGCCTTTTGACAGCAGAGATCGACTCGGACTTCGTTCTGATGATGATTCACAGCCATGGAGACGAAGACGTTCTTTCAAACACAAAAGGTCACAAGAGAATCGACCTGAGCCTGTTCGACCAACAGAAATTAAAGTTCGCGTTCCAATCACTATAAAAGAACTCGCTCATGAAATGAAATTGAAAGCGGGTCAATTGATTCAGAAATTATTCCTAGAAGGAATGGTTATCACTGTCAATGACTATATTGATGATCAAACAGTGCTTGAGATTCTCGCAGAAGAATTTAAGATCAAAATCGAGGTTGACACTTCAGAAGAAGAACGTCTAGCGATCACTGAACACACTATTAAAGAAGAGCTTAAAGCAACTCCAGAAGAGAATCTCATCCAAAGAGCACCTGTTGTGACATTTATGGGGCACGTTGACCATGGGAAAACATCTCTTGTTGACTACATTCGAAAATCGAATATTGCATCTGGGGAAGCCGGAGCTATTACGCAGCATATCGGTGCATTCAAAGTAAACACGTCTCATGGAGATGTCGCTATACTTGATACCCCCGGTCACGAAGCTTTTACATTGATGCGTGAGCGTGGTGCCGCTGTTACAGACCTTGTCATCCTCGTTGTTGCCGGAGATGAAGGACTCAAGCCACAGACAGATGAAGCAATTAAGCTTGCTCTTGAAGCAAACATCCCAATTGTTGTTGCTATCAACAAGTCTGACAAGCCAGAGTTCAAGCCTGACGATGTGTACAGACAGCTTGCGGATAGAAACCTCCTCCCGGAAGCGTGGGGTGGTGAAATTTTGACAGTCAACTGCTCTGCAAAAACTGGTGAAGGTATTGACGTTCTCCTTGAAACAACAGCGCTTCAAGCTGAGATGCAAGAGCCGAGAGCAAACCCAACATCCCGTGCCCGCGGAACTGTTATTGAATCAGAACTGCATAAAGGACTTGGGTGTGTTGCAACAATACTTGTGCAAAATGGAACACTCAAAATGGGTGATGCGCTCGTCCTCGACCAAATTTGGGGCCGTGTAAAAACAATGCATGATGACCACGGTCGAAAAGTAGATACTGCCGGTCCTTCGACACCTGTAAAAATCACAGGACTTTCAGGACTACCGACGGCTGGATGTGAATTCATTGTTGTTGACACAGAGCGTGAGGCAAGAAAACTATCTGAAGGACGTCGATCAGGTGAGCAGAGAGCAGCACTCAAAGCACGTGGACAAGACTTCGAAGCACTCCTCGCTCGTGAGAGTGAGATGATGCAGAAAAAAATAGTTCCTGTGATCATCCGTGCTGACGTACAAGGCTCTGTTGAAGCATTAAAGAATTCACTCGAAAAAATTAAGAGTAAAAAAATCGAACTCAATATCGTGTCTGCTGAAGTTGGTGAAGTCTCCGAATCTGATGTTGAGCTCGCAGCTGCATCAGGCGCAGTTGTCATTGCTTTCCATACACTTGTTGAGAGCCATGCAGAAGATATTATTAAGCGAGAAAAAGTAAACATTCGAAGCCACGACATCATCTATCATGTTGTTGATGACATGAAAGATATTATGCGTGATAGACTTGATAAAGTTCGTGAAGAGACCTTCTCTGGAACTGCTGAAGTAAGACAAGTCTTCAAATCTTCTCAGCTCGGAAATATTGCGGGATGTATCGTGAGCGAAGGTTCTATTTCTCGCGATAATTATGCAAAAATATACAGAAACGATGAAATTCTTTGGGAAGGGAACATAGCTTCGCTTAAACGAGTCAAAGAAGACGTAAAAGAAGTCAACAAAGGCCTTGAATGTGGTATTCTTCTTGATGGCTTCAAACAATACGAAGAAGGTGACCTCATCAAAACGTATAAAATAACGTATGTAAGCCAGGATCTATGACGAAAAGAACGAAACGACTGAACTCTCTTCTCCGTGAAGTTATCTCTGAGGTAGTCCGAGAGGATGTGAATAACCCGAAGGTTTCTCAATTTGTTACGATAACCGAAGTGGACATTACAAAAGATCTCCATCATGCAAAAGTATATATAAGTGTAATTGGAGATGAAATTGAGAAGCAAGAAACGCTTCAAGCGCTTCAGTCAGCATCGGGGTTTATTTCTGTTCTTGCATCAAAAAAAGTTGTAATGCGTCATTTTCCTCAGCTTGCCTTCAAGCTGGATGAGTCTGTTGATAAGCACTTGCGAATTGAATCTGTTCTGCAAAAGATCGAACAAGAGCGAGAAAAAAGAGATCCTTAAGAGTCCCGTATGACAAAAGAAGGCATTCTTCTTATTAACAAGCCTGCAGGCAGAACATCTTTTTCTCTTGTAGCCCAGCTACGTCGTCTTTCGAAAATCAAAAAGATAGGTCATGCAGGAACGCTTGACCCCTTTGCTACCGGGGTCATGGTGCTTTTGATAGGACGTGATTTCACGCGTAAGTCAAGCGACTTTTTAACTTGTAACAAGGCATATAGAGCGACTGTCAAACTTGGCAGCTCTACTGATTCATACGATTTGACCGGAACTGTGACAGCTTCCTCAGACGTTATACCTGAGATTGCTGATGTATATCGTGTATTGGAAAAATATCAGGGCGAAATACAACAAACTCCCCCTATGTTTTCTGCAAAGAAAATTGGAGGAAAAAAGCTCTATGAACTTGCCCGAAAAGGAAAGGAAATAGAGAGAGAAGCACAGAATGTGACCGTTCAAACTACACTTGTTTCCTATTCATATCCTTATCTTGTTCTCGATGTTGAATGCTCCAAAGGAACATATATTCGCTCCATAGCAGATGATATCGGAAAAGACCTTAAGACATTTGGACATCTCGAAAAGCTGATACGGACAAAAAGTGGCTCTTTTCTTCTCGAAGAATGTGTTGATGGAAATATGCTAGATGCGCCAGAATTCGATTATACAGCGCACCTAAGGCAAGCATGAACATTGTATATGATCTAGAAGACATACCCTCCGACCTCTCAAAACCGATTGTGCTTACTATTGGAAATTTTGATGGAGTCCACTTAGGACATCAGTACATTTTACAAAATGTTCGGGAGAAAGCAGGTCCTACAGGAAGTTCAGTAGTCCTTACTTTTCAAACGCATCCACAGCATTTTTTCGATCCTGAAAATAAAATCCCGCTCATTTCAACACTTGAAGAAAAAACAGATCTTCTTGAATCCTGCGACGTAGACCTTATCATCGCCCTCCCCTTCGATCAGTCAACGGCAGAATGTACGTATGATGATTTTTTATCAAAGCTTCGATCTCACCTCCCCTTTAATCAACTTGTTCTCGGAACTGGCGCAACACTTGGAAAAGATCGGGGCGGAACAGAAGAGACACTTCGCGCATATGGCGGAAAACACGGATTCTCCTTGGAGTATATACAAAAATACAAGGTAGATAATGCTGTTGTTTCTTCACGGACGATCCGCACTCTTTTATCAGAAGGAAAGAAAAAAGAAGCAGAACAGCTTCTTGGGCACCACCTTCAGTAGGTTTTTCTTTTACCTAAAGATTCTTTGTACATTTCACGGTTTACTTTTCATCCCTTTTTACGGTAAAATCTTGCAAAAAATTTGAGGAAAGCATGTCTGGATTATCTTGTGGTCTTGTGGGACTACCAAATGTTGGAAAATCAACACTTTTTAATGCACTCACAAAAAACCAGGCAAGTGCCTCAAACTATCCTTTTTGTACAATTGATCCTAACGTGGGCATTGTTGAGGTGTATGATCAGCGACTTGAAAAGCTGTCATCTCTTTCAAAATCACAAAAAATCATATATGCAGCGATGCAGTTCACAGATATTGCAGGGCTTGTCAAGGGTGCGTCAGAGGGTGAAGGGCTCGGAAACCAGTTTCTTGCAAACATTCGTGAGACAGATGCAATTTTACATGTTGTTCGTTGTTTTGAGGATGATGATATTATTCATGTTGAGGGAAAAATTGACCCAATTGATGACATAGAAGTGATCAATTTAGAACTAGCGCTCGCAGATCTGCAAATGACACAAAACAGTATTGCAAAACTCGAAAAACAAGTTCGAGGAAAAAAAGACCTGCAGCACACACTTGACGTGATGAAAAAAGTTGCGTCTCACCTCGATGAGAACAATCCGGTGCGTACTCTTGAGCTGAGTGATGAAGAACGAGAAGCAATAAAAATGTACAACTTCATCACAGCAAAGCCAGTCATTTATGCTGCGAATATTGCTGAAAGCGACATCGAAACGATGTCAAATGAGTTTGTGAAAAAAGTTGAGGAGTATGCTGCAAAAGAAGGCTCTCTTGTTATTCCAATTTGCGGAAAGCTTGAACACGAACTGGCACAGCTTTCTGATGAGGAAGCAAAAGAGTACCTCGATGCCCTCGGACTCCCGGAAAAAGGGCTGAACAGAATGATCAAAGTCTGCTTCACTACCTTGAATCTCCTTACTTTTATCACGACCGGAGAAGTAGAAACAAGAGCATGGACAATCCACAACGGGGCAACCGCACCTGAAGCTGCCGGCAAGATACATACAGACCTCCAAAAAGGGTTTATTCGAGCAGAAGTTATCCCATACGAAGACTTTATCGCATGTGGATCAAGAGGTGCTGCCAAAGAGGCCGGAAAAGCACGTATGGAAGGGAAAGAGTATATAGTTAAGGATGGTGACGTCATTCTCTTCTTTCATAATTAACTTGCATCACCTTTACATTTTACGTATGGTAACCCGTGAGAATCACTTGCGGGAATTTCATCTTTTGCCCATGAGCACGAACGCACGAATAGCTCTAGACTGTTTTTACTTTCAACTTGGGAGAAATGCTCGTTTCCTTCCACTTCACTCTTTCCTCATGAGGAGGGCTCGTGGCTGAAAAAACCGAAAAAGCAACCCCAAAAAAACTGAGAGATGCTCGAAAAAAAGGCCAGGTAGCGAAATCAAAAGATTTCCCTGCAGCTTTTACGTTTATCGTCGCGCTCTCTACTGTGGTTGCATCGGGAGGTTTTTTCTACGACCAACTCGCTGAGTTTATGGTTGGAATGTTTAAATCAATTAACTCCAACATTGACCTTGAGCATCGTGCTGGTGCATTTCTTGAAGAAGCCATGATGCGCATTTTGAATACGTCGATGCCTATCATGCTGCTCGTGACAATTGTTGGTGTCATTGTCAACTTTTTAATTATTGGCCCGATGTTTTCTATGGAATCAATGAAGCCTGATATTAAAAAGCTGAACCCCATCACCAATTTAAAAAACATGGTGAAAATCAAAACATTTGTCGAGCTGATCAAATCTATCTTAAAGATCGGTGGAGCTATTTTTTTGATTTACACTGTGGTACAAGGTAGCCTTGCTGAACTTGTACAAACAGCCTCTATGCCTCTTGTGGGCTCTGCTATGATTTTTGCAGATTTTCTTCTAAAAGTGGCGCTTCGCGTTGGCATTTTCTTTATTTCGATTGCGATTTTCGATCTGATTTTCCAGAAGCAAAACTTCGCAAAAGAGATGAAGATGGAAAAGCATGAAGTCAAGCAAGAGATGAAAGATACGGAAGGAAACCCGGAGATTAAGGGGAAGCGTCGTCAAGTTGCGCAAGAAATTGCATACCAAGATGGTCCAACATCTGTCAATCGAGCAAAAGCAGTTGTAACAAACCCTGTGCACATAGCTGTTGCGATTAAATATGACGAAGATGAAGACGTAGCACCACTCATTCTTACCATGGGAAAAGGCATCATAGCTGAAAAAATAATTAAATATGCGCTTGAATATGAAGTCCCAATTATGCGAAATGTAGAACTTGCGCAGCAACTTTTTGATGAGGGATCAATTAGTGGGCATATCCCTGAGGACACATATGAAGCTGTTGCTGAGATTCTCCGATGGCTTGCACAGATTGAAGAAACGAAAGAAGAATCGGTATTGGATCTTTTTCAATAAAGGGTAATAGGACATGGCAAATACGAAAGGCGCTTTTTTTAGTGGATCGATTGCAGAAACGATAGTCAAAATTCTCAATAACTCATCTGATGTTGTGATTGCATTCTTCGTCATCACAATCATCATGATGATTGTTATTCCTGTTCCTCCAAGTGTTATTGACGTATTCATTGCGATTAACTTAACTGCATCCATTGGACTCTTAATGGTTGCACTCTACATCCAAAAGGCTGTTCACCTCTCCATCTTCCCCTCTATTCTCCTGATTACAACGCTTTTTAGACTTGGAATTGAGATCTCCGCCACGAGGCAAATTCTTCTTCATGCTGATGCTGGGGAAATTATTGAAGCATTCGGTAATTTCGTTGTCGGTGGAAACTTTGTCGTTGGTGGTGTTATTTTCTTAATCATTACCATTGTACAGTTCATCGTTGTCACCAAGGGTGCTGAGCGTGTTGCTGAAGTTGCTGCCCGCTTTACTTTGGATGCAATGCCAGGGAAACAGATGAGTATCGACGCTGACATGCGATCCGGTACAATTGATGCAAATCAAGCACGAAATATGCGTCTTGCCCTCCAAAAAGAATCGCAACTGTATGGTGCGATGGATGGTGCGATGAAATTCGTAAAAGGGGATGTTATTGCCAGTATCGTCATTGCTGTCATAAACATTGTCGGTGGATTAATCATCGGTATGGTTTTCCACAATATGACGGCTCTCCAAGCGGCAAAGGTGTATACCCTCCTTTCGATCGGGGGCGGCCTTGTTTCTCAGATCCCCTCTCTCCTTATATCATTGACAGCTGGTATGGTCACAACGCGTGTATCTTCTGAAAAGAAAGATACAAACCTTGGAAAAGACCTTACTTCTCAGCTCCTTTCACAACCGAAAGGACTTATGCTTGCAGGTGTCGTCGTCCTAGCAATGTCCTTGATCAAGGGATTCCCTTCATTTGTCTTTCTTATTTTAGGCGCTGGAATTTTCGGACTCGCATTCATGAATTACCGAAAATTAAAGCGAGGTGGTGGTGCTGAAGGAGCTGCAGCAACTGACGTAGAAGGACACACTTCAGTTGAAGGTGGAAGAGATGATTTTGCACTCACGCTTCCTGTCATTTTAGAAACAGGCTCAACGCTTTCTCAACTTATCAAGAAAGACAGAGGCGGCTCAACGTTTATCGAAGGGATGATCCCTAAAATGAGGCAGGCGCTCTACCAAGATCTCGGGGTACGCTTTCCTGGTGTCCATGTACGGACAGATTCAGAAACACTTGAAGCAGACGAGTATGCAATTCTTCTCAATGAAGTTCCTATTATTCGAGGACGTATCATCCCAGGGTGTGTTTTAACAAATGAACAAGAGCCCACTTTGAAACGGTACAACCTCCCCTTTACAACATCGAAAAACTCTATTGGGGGCGCATCACTTTGGGTTGATCAGAAGTATGTCGATATTCTGAGTAAGGCAGGTATCAAGTATTGGACTCCTCTTGAAGTAATGATCCTTCACCTCTCTCACTTCTACAAACAAAATGGTGCCGAATTCCTTGGCATTCAAGAAGTACGGGCTATCCTTGCCTTTGTTGAGAAAAACTATCCTGATCTCATTAAAGAGGTAACACGGCTTGTTCCCCTTCAGAAGCTCACAGAAATCTTTAAACGGCTTATTCAAGAGCAGATCTCTATCAAAGACCTGAGAACAATTCTTGAAGCACTTTCTGAATGGGCACAAACTGAAAAAGACACCGTACTTCTCACCGAGTATGTTCGCTCTTCACTCAAACGATTCATTAGTTACAAATACTCACTTGGCCAAACAACGCTTTCTGTCTACTTACTCGATCCTGAGATCGAAGACATGGTTCGGGGCGCCATTAAACAAACCTCTGCCGGCTCATATCTAGCACTCGATCCCGATTCAGTGCAGCTTATTCTTCACTCAATGAGAAACACCATCACACCGACACCACCAGGAGGTCAACCTCCGGTATTGCTTACGGCTATTGACGTGCGTCGATTCGTACGTAAGCTCATTGAAAGTGAATATGCTGAGATGCCGGTCGTTTCGTACCAAGAAATTGTGCCGGAGATTCGAATCCAACCACTTGGCAGAATCCAACTTACATAATTCGTTTACGGTTAATGAGTTAAAAAATATACTCATTCTATTAAAAAATTGGACCCTCTCTTTTTTTCTAGACATGCCCTGTGATTGAGTGTAGGATAAATAGTAGGGGTACGAAAGACAAGTGGTGGTTCCATGCATGATGACTCCGTAAATTCTATTCAAGGTACTGGCAGAAAAGCCATCCAAGAAGATGTTCGCAAAGAACGCGCGCAGGAGAGGCTCGAAAACATTCTTGTTCGACAAGATGCTGCCACTGAAGAGTTACAAGAGTGGGCTGATTATGCAGCATTTAACCCACTTGCAATGAAAAAGAAGTTTGAGAAGCTCGAAGACAAGCTAAAAAAGGCTGAAATTCAGAAAAGTCCTGAAAAATCCTCAGATAGTGATACAAGCAAGGCTGAAAAACTCGCCCGAAACTTCAACGTCAAAAACCCAGAACTCAACGTACGGACACTCCTCGCTACCCTTGCACGAATTAATCCGAATGATTCATCTGAAGAAATGATGAGGAAAATTCGTGACTCCTATCCTGATCCGACACTAGCTGATGAGGCTCTTGATTTTTTAATTGAGTCGACAAGTGAAAATTCAGCAACTCAAAGACAACTACAAAAAGCAAAGACCGACTTTAACGACATGTTCTGCCGTGAAATACGTGCTGGCCGGAACATGAATACTCAAGCCCAAGAGTTTTCGAAAATAGGACTCGGCAGCCCGACAGCGTTGCGAGACATGTACCGGGATATTGTTTCAAACCCTCGTGATCCACATACATTGTTTGATGAGCTCAGTGGTAAATTTCAATACAAAGACATGAAGGCTGTCATTGATTTTGTCTTGCACTCACTCGGAGCAGATTTAAAAGCAAAGGGCCCTTCAATTCCACGAGGAGAACTCTCTCGGTTATTTACAGAATCAAGAACTATGCAGGCTTTTTTAGGTGTCTTTGCCTTCTTTGAAAAGAGAATGCAAATGATTGGAGGGTTATTTGATCAGGAAGACTTATCTCTCCCTGGGCTTATTACTTTTGAGGCGCTCGCAAAACAATTGATGCAGCTTGCTCGTGAAAGGTACCCAACACCACAAAAAATTCTTATACTCGCAACAAAACTTGGGATTTCACAAGAACTTGCCGCCCAAATTATTATTTTTGGCCAGTTTCGAGATGCCCTGCGAAACGTCAGTCCCCGCCTCTTCAAAACGGAAAGGCAGCGACAAGATCTACTCCTAGCACTCCTAGAGGCATTAAGCGATCTTGAAGATGAGCTGGACGAAGAGGAAGAAGAGTAAGCTATGGAAAAGTTTCAACAACTCATTTACGATTTTGGAGACCTTGTAGCAGAAGATCTGTATATTGATGAACATGGCGTCTGCCGCCTTTTTTTAAATGAGAAATTCCCGTTGCAATTAGAGCTTAATCAAGCTGAAGACACACTTATCTGTATTGCTTCAATTACTGAAGTGCCTCCAGGACGTTTCAGAGAACAGGTGCTCAAAGAAGCCCTAAAGGAAAACGAACACTCAAGAGGACAAGAAGGTACACTAGGATATGTCCTTCAGAAAGGAATGCTGACATACCATTTTTCTTATCCCCTTGAACAGCTCACAGGATCAATTCTTGCAGACTTTCTCGAAGTTATAACTCCTAAAATTGAATCGTGGTATGACGCGATTGAAGGTGGTATGGCTGGACCGAATCCCCAAACACCAATTCCAAAGGATAAACCTCCACAATTTGCACCAAGAATCTAATGGAGTTAGCACATGGTTAACCCTGAAGAATTTCTGAAAGGCACGCCTGCTGAAGCGCATTGGCAAAAGATCGGTATTTTCCATCACCATGGAATACTTTTCCCCCTTTTAGCAATCCACACAGAAGGCTCCTGTGGATGCGGTGAATATACAGACCTTAAAATGGTTATCGACTGGGCAAAAAAATGTACAATGGATGTCGTTCAGCTCTTGCCATTAAACGACTCCGGAGAAGATCCAAGCCCATATAATGCACAAAGTGCAAGTGCACTGCATCCAATTTATATTGGACTCCATCACCTTCCTCTTTTGAACAAAGAGGATCACCAACATATTTCTCAGTTAAGGCGGTACAACGACACGGTGAAGGTTCACTATACGCAGGTGCTGAGTGAAAAAATGACATTTCTAAGAAGGTATATTGAAAGAAACAAAAACCATTTTCTTGAAAGTCCACAATACGAATCCTTTCTTTCAAAGGCAGATTGGCTCAACGAATATGCGTTATTTAAAGCGTTAAAAGAGTTTCATAACGGACAAAGCTGGATTGATTGGCCGGAGCATCATAGAAATCCGTCTCAAACAAATAGGCGAAAACTTGCACATGAATTTTCCAATGATGTTGAATTTTATAAGCTTGTTCAATACCTCTGCTACCTCCAACTCAAAGGTGTTCATTCGTATGCATGTTCCCAAAATGTCTTCTTAAAAGGTGACATTCCTATCCTTATCAGCCCTGATAGCTGCGATGTATGGGCACACCCTGAACTATTTGATATAACAATGGCAGCAGGAGCGCCACCTGATAAATTCAATGATAAATGGCAGTATTGGGGATTTCCACTCTACAATTGGAAAGCTCATAGTGAAGAGCATTTTAGATACTGGAAGAGTAGACTTACCTATGCTAGTCATTTCTACTCAATTTACCGGATAGACCACGTTGTTGGATTCTTTAGAATTTGGGCCACAAAAAGAGGGCAGCACCCAAAGTATGGAAGTTTTCAACCTGAAGACAGACGATTCTGGCTCCTCCAAGGAGAAGAAATCCTTCGCATGATGTTGAGTGCTTCATCTATGCTCCCTATTGCAGAAGACCTCGGTGTTGTACCAGATAATGTGAAAGAAAAAATTCTTTCTTTGGGAATACCTGGCACACGAGTGTTCCGCTGGGAACGCACTTGGGATGACACCTTTATCCCTTTTTCAGAGTTTACTCCGTTGAGCCTTGCCACTGTTTCAACACACGACACAGAAACGCTGCAAACATGGTGGCGCGATGAAGTTCAAGATGCAGAAGTACTTGCTGATGCCCTCACTCTTCCTTATTCAGAAGACCTTACAGAAAAAAACAGGTTTGCAATTCTTGATGCAATTCACCATGCGACCTCCCTTTTTCACATCAACCTGCTTCAAGAATATCTTGCGCTTGAGCCTGACCTCGTATGGCCAAATCCTGATGATGAACGAATCAATATACCAGGATATGTTTTGCCTTCAAATTGGACATACAAAACAAAAACGCCTTTTGAAACAATTTCTCAGCACACAGGGTTACAAAAGCAGCTTCGCCAACTGTGTTCTGGACAGAAAATAGTTTAACAAATAATCCTGCTCTGTATATTTTCTGATAATAAAGGCAATTATGCGTTACCTTTTCCTTGCACTTCTCCCTTTCCATCTTTTTGCTGCTGGTGTTTGGAGTGATCCACTCGAAATAGATACACCCGGAAGCTCAGCCGCATCATATGTGTTTCAAATCAACAACCAAAATCAAGCGGTTTCAGTATGGTCTGACGGGCTAACGAACAATGTCTATGTGAATTTCTACAATGATGAGAGTTGGCAGATCAATTCAACGCTTCTTGCAGACACCAGCGAGGGCCACACTCCCAATTTAGATGCTGCATTAAATGATGAGGAGCTTGTACTTCTCGCATATGAGTCGAGAACTGAAGAAGGCCTTATTCAAATCTATGGTGCATACGGGAATGGTATTGAAGGGTGGTCGCAATCACTTATTTCAGCAGTAGATACGTATGGCTCAAACCCATCTGTTTCATTAAACAGTTCCAGCCAAGGAATTCTTGCTTGGAAAGGTGAAGCAAATGAAATTTACGGAAGAATTTTTTTTGAAGGTGAATATGGCAGTATAACAGAAATTTCGGCAACAGGTGCAAATGTTTCATTTCCAAAGGCAGGTATTGATGATATGGGACGTGGATGGATCACCTGGTATGTCAGAGATGAGCAAACCATTTACGCATCCTATTCTACTGAAGATGAGTGGTCCCCGCCAGAAGTCGTTGCCACATCCATTGTCAATGCAGGAGCACTACAAATACACGTCAATGCAACTGGTTCTGTCATGGTGACATGGCAAGATGCTGATGGTGGAGCATCAGCACTAAATACTGGAGAGGGATGGACTATCCACCGCATCGTTCCGGACACTGGCTTTTTACTTAATACCGACTTTAACGATGATGAAACGGCAATTGCTGTGTGGAGAGGTGAAACGGCAATTATTTATGCAAGTCGTTTTACAGGAACTGAATGGAGCACCCCAGAAAGAATTTCTTCAACTGAAGGCTTTAACAGCTCTCCATATGTTTCATTGAGAAATAATAATACTGCAATTGCTGCATGGACAAATGGATCTGGCATACTTACAAACCAGTTTACTGGAACAAACTGGCTTGGCTTTGAAATAGCTCTTCCAGGTTCCACTTTTTCCGGTCCTCGGGTCTCGGCTACTGGTGAGGATCTAGGCGGCCTTCTTGGCGTTATCGATGCTACTTTTTTTAGTACTTTTCTTGAAGATCCTCCTCCAATCAATGGAACTGTGATCGGCCACGGGTTTTTTCAAAAAAATCAATATGGCATTGCGTGGCAGATGACTGGAGATTTTTCAATGATCCATGTTTATGAAGGAACAAGCACAATTCCAATCTTGAGCATTCCCGCGGGTGAAAATATGGTCCTCTTTCCACAAGAGCGCTACAAGCCAAGTCAAAACTATTATATTGTTGGTGAAACAAACGTAGGCCAAACAACTGGGCGAATACTTGTTCTGCCGTAAGTTTTTGCTTTGCATTTTTTTTCATCACTCAGATAGTAAAAGGCTATGACTATGTGCAAAAAATTCCTCGTTCTTTTCTGCTTGATCATGGCGAATGTCAGTCAACTCAATGCCACACATTTAACAAGCCTGTATCACAGTCTGTCCCCAACATCTATCCGACAGCAAATTGCTTTTTACTCGCTCTATCCGGAGACAAGTGAAGGACAAAGGGCAAAATCTCGTGCTATGGCACTTATCACAAAACACGCTCCGCACGATCTGGATATAACACTTCCCTCGACACTACCAGATATTTCCATCGAGCGTTTTTTATCTCTTATGAATCCTTTTCCTGAAAAAGAGCAGGTAGCTATTAATAGAAAGGATGCGGAGACCATACAAAACCTTTGCCGTTTTTTCCCAAACAGATCTCTTCCAGGATACTATGTCACAACGTCTGATCGACTTGATACTTTAAAAGAAGATGAAGTGGACCTTGCTCGAGCACTGCTTATTCTCGAATACGAAACGCACGAAAAAAAAGAAGAAAAAATTGCTCAGTACGAGGCTATGCTTGATTTTATGGCTCTTGAAATCCTTGCTCGCCTTTCAAAACGAGCAACGTCTCTTGAAAAAGTCGAAGTCATGAACGCCTATATTTTTCACGAGCTTAAATTTCGTTTCCCTCCCCACTCGTTGTGGGCGAAAGATATTGATGAATATACACTGCTCCCATCAGTCATGGATAGTCGTCTCGGCGTCTGCCTTGGTGTTTCCATTTTATACCTCTCCCTTGCACAAAGAATCGGCCTCGACCTTGAAATCGTCACACCTCCTGGGCATATCTACCTTCGCCTGCCATATGATGAGAAAAAAATTGTGATTGAAACAACTGCTCGAGGCATTGCTCTTCCTGAAGATACATACCTGAACATCAATACAAAATCTCTCAAAGAGCGCACTATCAAAGAAGTGGTTGGTCTTGCTTTTTTTAACCAAGCGTCAGTTGCTTGGAGAAAGGGAACGTATGATGTTGCAAAAGCCCGCTACCGCCTAGCAAAGCGTTTTGTTCCAAACGACCCACTCATCAATGAACTCTTAGGATATACATGCCTCCTCACGGGTGAAAAGAAAGAAGGTGACAGGCTTCTTAAGGATGCTCTGCAAACCCCCAGCACTGACGAGATTTATCATAATGGTATCATTAAAGAGTACTTTGCCGGGACGCTCCCTCTTGAAGCATTTCCTACAATCTTTCAAGAAGTCGATCATAAAAGAGATTCAATTAGTGAAAAGAAAAACGCACTGCGCACACTCCTTTCAAAAAATCCAAAAAGTGCAGAACTGTCATTCCATCTTGCTATAACGTACCTACAACTTGGCAGAGGAAAAGAAGCATACGAACTCTTGAAACGATATATCCAATTTGAAGATGCTAATCCAACCGTGTTCTATCTACTCACTATGCTCAGTATTGAACGGTATAACTACGTGGCTGCTTGGAGCTATTTAGAAAAATGCAAAGGACTGTGCAAAGAAAAAAACCATTCTCCTAAAATGCTTCGATTCATTGCGCAAAACCTGCAGCAAAAACTTCCCAAACCAAAAAAACATTTCTATTAGTTTTATGAACACATAAATGAGTCAGTGGTTGTCTTTATTTCATAAGATGAGTAGCTTTAAATAAAAAAGGAGTAACCTCCCATGCGCACGCTTTTCGTTCTCTTCTGTGCATTTACAAGCATTTTGCATGCAGAAGCAAAGCTCGATGACTACATGCCAGTTGATATTCAAAAATATTCAGGAGTGTATTCCCTCTCCGATGATCAAAAGCAGTATCTTGCAGATTGGCTTGCAGAACATATGGGCGATGGTAAAAAAACACGGAATGAGCACCACGCAAAAGAGCTTTTCTTAAGTGAAAACGTTGAGGGAGGAAAGTTTCTACGTCTCAGTGATAATTCCCTTTGGGAAGTTGATCCAATAGATCTTTCTCGTTCAAAAATTTGGCTTTTTCCATTTCCTGTTCGCCTTCGAAAAAATGGCCGGCAAGATTTCCCTTACACAGTCACAAATATGAATACTGGCTCAAAGGTTGATGTTCGACGGGTCGGATCTCAATAAATTCAATGAACTGATACTTAATTTGTTATGATAGTTTATTAGCACTTGATTGACATAAGTGCTAATAATATGATAGGATGAAAGACAACCTGAATAGATATAGGAGGTTACGTCATGAATCCTCAATTCACACACAATGTACTGGAGGCATTTGAAGCTGCTGTCACTGAGGCTTCAAACGAGAAAAACACCGAAATATCCGAACTTCACGTACTTGAAGCTCTTCTTCAACAAAAGCATGGGTACGTCTCTCGTTTTTTGACTCACCTGCAAGTAGACATCCCCGAATTTTCAAAAAGCCTTCATGCAGCTATAGCAGCTCTTCCGAAATTTGAAACCTCTCCACAAAAACCTGATATGAGCAGGTCTTTGATAACTTCTATTCAAAAAGCAGAAGAGATTTCTAAGTCATGGGGCGATTCGTATGTAAGCACGGACCACCTCCTTGTTGGATTCTTTCAAACAAGTATTCCCTTTTTTACAGAGTGGCTCCGTCGTATGAAACACACTCCACAGAGCCTAGAAACGATCCTAAAAGAGATGCGAGGCGGAAAAACCATCGACTCCCCTTCCTCAGAAAGCTCTCTTGATGCCATCAATAAATACTGCAAAAACCTCACAGAACAAGCGCGCAAAGGCAAATTAGATCCTGTCATTGGACGAGATGAAGAAATTCGAAGAGCCATCCAAGTGCTTTCAAGAAGAACAAAAAATAACCCCCTATTAATAGGTGAACCCGGTGTCGGGAAAACTGCAATTGCAGAAGGACTTGCACATAGAATTATCCAAAAAGATGTTCCTGATGTGTTGCACGGGAAAGAGCTTGTTGCGTTAGACATGGGAAGCTTAATTGCCGGCACAAAATTTCGTGGCGAATTTGAAGAACGGCTCAAAGGGATCCTAGACGAAATAAGTAAAAGTGATGGCCAAATTCTTCTCTTCATTGATGAAGTGCATACTCTTGTTGGAGCCGGTGCAACAGAAGGGGCAATGGATGCAGCAAACCTGCTTAAACCTGCATTGTCTCGAGGCGAACTCCATTGTATTGGCGCAACCACACTAAAAGAATATCAAAAATACATTGAAAAAGATGCAGCCCTTGAAAGACGGTTTCAGTCTATACTCGTGAACGAGCCAACTCTAGAAGATGCAATTTCTATCTTACGAGGCTTAAAAGAACGGTACGAAAATTTTCACGGCGTAAAAATCACTGAAGATGCCCTCCATGCTTCTGTTATGCTTTCAAGTAGATACATAACAGACAGACAACTACCCGATAAAGCAATCGACCTGATTGATGAAGCTGCAAGCCTTATACGAATGCAAATTGGAAGCGTCCCACTGCCAATTGATACGTGCCAAAGAGAACTTTCCACACTGATTGTGAAGCACGAAGCGATAAAAAGGGAAAAAGGAGACACTCAAGGCCTGCAAGATGAAATCGACAAAAAGAAAAAAGAGCTTGAGGCTTTAAGCGCTCGTTGGGAAGAGGAAAAAAAGCTGATTACTACGGTAAAAAACGAAAAAAATGCTCTAGAGAAACTAAAACATGATGAAGAGGAAGCTGAAAGGGCATCTCACTATGAGCGAGTAGCCGAAATCAGGTACAAACTTCTTCCTCAAAAAGTGCAAGAAATCAAAGAGACTGAAGAGAAAATCGCTGCGCTCCCCTCTCGATTACTTCAAGAAGAAGTCGACGAAACACTGATAGCACAGATCGTTGCAAAATGGACCGGCATTCCGGTTCAAAAAATGCTCGAACATGAAACTGAGAAACTCCTTCACCTTGAACACGCACTGCAAAAACGAGTCATCGGCCAGCAGGCTGCCATTACTGCTGTGAGTGATGCGATCAGACGGAGCAGAAGTGGATTAAGCGATCCCAAAAGACCTCTTGGAGCATTTCTTTTCCTAGGACCGACAGGCGTCGGAAAAACAGAGTTAGCCAAAGCACTCGCAGAGACGCTCTTTGACAATGAGGATACTATCGTCCGAATCGACATGTCAGAATATATGGAAAAGCATAGTGTTTCAAAGCTGATTGGAGCACCTCCAGGATACATCGGGCATGACGATGGCGGCCTCCTGACTGAAACTCTTCGTAGAAGACCGTACTCGGTTGTCCTCTTGGATGAAGTTGAGAAAGCGCATACTGATGTGTATAACATCCTTCTACAAGTCTTTGATGACGGACGTATAACCGACAGCAAAGGGCGTGTCGTCAATTGCAAAAACGCATTGTTTATTATGACATCAAATCTTCAAGAAGAGATGTTGAAAGCACACTTCCGACCTGAATTTATTAATAGAGTTGATGAGATTCTCGTCTTCAATCCCCTTCAGGAAAAAGACATGGAGGCCATTGTAGAGATTCAGCTTAGCACACTTGCCCAGCGAATGAAGCTGCAGGGATATACCTTTGTATGGGATTCGTCTGCATGTGCGCTTCTTGCGAAAAGAGGATATGACCCGATTTATGGCGCAAGACCTTTAAAACGCCTCATACAAAACCAGGTTGTCAACACACTTTCAAAAAGCATTCTTCAGGGTGATTTAGGAGAAAATGCGACGGTAAAACTCTCTGTAAAAGAGGATGAGCTTATCACAACCATGTAAGCGATAAGGCCGGCATGACGTCCTATGCCGGTCTTACTGTTTTATTGGGGAGAAAAACTCTTTAAACTGCGACTGAAGAATCCCAGGAACAATTTCATCTATCCCTTTCTTGTCATACATAAGAAAATAGGTGCAGGCAAACATGACACCGAGCGCAGGCGAAAAAAGCGCAACAAGAAGTGAGAGTCCACACACAAAAAACCGTTTTAAGGAAAGAAACTTTTTCGCAAAGAGCGTCTTGAAAAAGGTGCTCTTGAATCCGGAACAAAAATACAAAATACCGCTTACAACGAGCATAGATACAACATACACCCCCCACAAAAGATCAGCAATAAGAAGGACGAGAAAGAAAAAACGCGCAAAAACGGTAGAAAGAAGTCTATCTTTTAACGACGCTGTTTTTCCCTCATCAAAACCTTCAAGGTGCTCAAAAAGTTCGCCCTGGGTGAGTGATTCATCTCCCGCAGCATCCCCTTTCTCACCATCGAAAATTTCGTAAATCGCCATGTACATTCCTTCTAGAGTTTGTGTTTCACCTTATTATATCCATTCAAGGCTGCAATTCGGTATCCTTCCGCATACGTCGGATAGTTAAACACTTGATTGATAAAATAGTCAATCCGTGCATTAAAAGTCATGGCAACCTGTCCAATATGTATCACTTCTGTTGCAGATCTTCCAATAATGTGGATTCCTAGAATCTCCAACGTTTCGGCGTGAAACAGTATTTTAAACATACCTGGGTCATTTCCCGCTATCTGATTTCTTGCAATTTCATAATAATATGCTCGACCGATTTCATATTTATACCCTTTTTTCTGGAGCTCCTCCTCTGTTAAACCAACTGAAGATATTTCTGGAATTGTGTAAATACCGATCGGAAAAAATGTTGGGAAAGGATGCGCTTCAGCTCCAAACGCATACCGCGCAGCTAATCGTCCTTGCTCCATACTTGTTGAAGCGAGACATGGACCACCTATTACATCTCCAACTGCATAAATTGTATCCTGAGCAGTTTCAAAAAGAGGATTTACCGGTATGTGCCCTCTGGCATTGACCGAAAGACCTGCATTTTCTATAGCAAGCGTATCTACGTTCGCTACTCGTCCAAGCGCAAACAAAAGCACCTGCGCTTCTAAAGATGTCTCATCAGAAAATGTGACCTTTGCATGGCTATTGCACTTCTCAATTTTCTCAACATTTTTATTTCCAATGAACTTTAGGCCAATTTCTGACAGTGCATGCGTAAAATGCGCTCCAACCTCTTTATCGAGCAGTGGAAGCATAGTATCACCCTTATCGACAACTGTGACCTCTGTTCCAAGTGCTGCGTAAAAACTCGCATATTCTGAACCAATAACGCCCCCACCTAAAACACACATTGTTTTTGGGACATGGTCAATTGACAACAGTCTCGTAGAATCGAGAATTGTTGAGTCATCAAAAGGGACATGATTCGGATTTCTTGGCTTTGACCCCGTTGCAATGACGACTTTATCCGTTTTTATGAGATGTATTTTTTTTCCCGATGAATCATGAACCACAATGGTGTATGGATCAACAAATGAGGCAATACCTGTAATTAAGCGAATTGCATTTTTTGCAAATTGTTTAAGAATAATATTTCTTTGATACTCAAGAACACGCTGTAAACGATAGTTTAAGTCTCCTGAACTGACATTTCGATTAATAGCCTCTTTTCCATAAAACGAGCGTTTGTAAAAACCTGTCAGATCAAGAATCGCTTCTCGTAAAGATTTTGAAGGAATTGTTCCTGAGTTGAGTGAACCACCACCAGGCAGCGCATCTTTTTCTATAACGACAACTCGCTTTCCCAACTTTGCTACTTGTATTGCAGCTTTTTGACCTGCTGGACCAGATCCTATAATAACTGCATCAACCTCTAGCTCCACACACACTCCATACCTAGTAGTAAATTTTTTTTTACCAAGTATCTCCCCTTTTCTTCAATGTAGAAGTGAATTCTATTGTCGAATAACGGAATCCATGGTAGTATTCTTAAAAAAAATTTCGGAGTACTCTCATGGGACGAAAGTGTCAGGTTACTGGAGCAAAACCAGTCAAAGGCCGTAAGTACACAATGCGCGGTATTGCTAAGAAGAAAAAAGGGATTGGTCTTAATACAACTGGTATTTCATCACGCCGATTTCTCCCTAATCTTGTAAAAAAACGTTTTTGGTTTGCGGAAGAAAATCGATTTATCACCCTTCGCCTTACTACAAAGGCTATGAGAACAATTGACAAGGTTGGTCTCGCTCCTGTTGTAAAGCAAATGCGCGAACGTGGAGAAAAGATTTAACGAGTGTTGAATATGGGTTTTGGCACCTTTGCCACCCGTCGAACACTCTGTTTTCTTTTTTGCCCCATCCTTCTCGGTGGGGCTCTTTTTTTGTCCTTTTCCCTTTCCTGTAGTCGACCACCACTACCGAGTGAAGAAATATCCCAATGCCTCTATACATCCGACGGAAAGTATTCCTTGAGGGAAGTCGTTGCGAGTGCTCTTTCAAAGTCAACGCGCTCAATTTTTCTTTCTACCTACGCACTTTCAGACCCTCTTATACTCGAGCTTCTCAACGCTCAAGCAAGAAAAGGGCGAAAAGTCACGATACATGTAGACCACAACACCTCAAAGTCACTTGTAAAAAAACTTGATAGCTCTATTGTGCTCATAAGACCAAAGAGACGTGGCTTAATGCATGAAAAAATTCTTTGCATCGACGAGTCATATCTGCTCCTCGGTTCAGCAAACATGACATACTCTTCTTTAATGTTACACGATAACATGATTCTGGGCGTGTACGACAAAGATCTTGCCCAAAAGCTTATTGAACAGTGGGATACCCGAGGACAAACACTCCATGGCATTGAGGGGGAGCTCGTCCTTTTGCCAGACAGATACAATACCCAGATCGAAAAGCTGAAAAATTACATTCTTTCTGCAAAGATACAGACAACCGTTGCACAATTCACCTTCACTCATTCCCTGCTCTCTCATACTCTTGAGCAGCTTAGGAAAAGAGGTGTTCCTGTTACCTGCTTTCTCGATACACATGCCGTCAATGGGGTTGGCCGAGGCATTGTAAAAAAACTGCGCGAAGCACAGTGTCGATTATTCCGCCCTTTAGGGAAGCAACTCCTCCACCACAAATGGGTACTCATTGATGAGGACACCCTTGTTATTGGATCCGCAAACTGGACGCAGTCCGCATTCCAAAAAAACTATGATTTTTATTTTATAATAAAAATTAACGAATTTAATAAAAAAACTATAAATAAATACATTAATAAACTTAATAAAACCTCTTTTAGAGTTGAGTAATTAATAAAAAGAAGATATCCTTATAATTGCGAAATGAATACTACGTACACTCATTTGTGCCAGGTTCAGATCGCAAAAGGGCATCAAAACACACGATTGCTCAGTAACAAAGAAGAGGAAACTATGGGAATGGCTGTTCACCTTGGACAGCAACCTGCAATTGACCCCCAGTTTTATGCTGGGATGCAGATGATTGCTAGCGTTAAAAAATACCCTGTTAAAATCGCACAAGAAACGGTGAAGTGGGCTCGTGCCGCTTCATTTTTGTCGAAGCCATACCTCTCCCAGCTAGAAAACGTGTCTTCTCTTCTCAAAGAGTCTGGAACTCTTCTTTCGCGAGCTTTTATCCTCACAGATGTGATTTCACTTGGTCATTCAACGCTCAAGTTACCGGAAAAGATAACCGCTTCTTTTGAAGGATTCGACGGTGTGTCCCTTTCGACACTTTCGCAAACAGCGAATACTGCAAAATTGCTTTTTGCGGATACCATCGCCCCCTTTTTTAGGTCTGCCGGTTTCTTAATTTCAGACCTTTCTGACATTAATATCATTAATCTTGGCGAATACACACCTCTCTTTAATTCTGGCATGAGCTTTCTCCTTGTTGCTCTAAGTGTAAAAGAATGTATCGAGGCAGTACACGGATACACTTATGCGAAAGATGATGCACTTTTTGATGCTAGACTCAAATGCATCGAGAAAAGTGCCAGCTGTGCTGCACAAGTGCTTCTCTACACAGCTTTTGGAGGCACACCCGCATTAGCAATGACACTCCTCCTCTTAGGTACAACAAAACTTATTGCCAAGGGCGTGATCGACTACATGAAGTCAGAAAAAGAAACGCCTCCAGAAATAACTGGCGAACCATTACACATTTCTCTTGATGAGCCCCCACTTCTTACAGTTGGCTGCTAAAATTTTTTTTTCAGATTCTTTAATAGGCTGCTTTTTTGTATAATAGAACCGAGTAGGGAGGAAATATATACAGTGTCAATGATTGCTTCTCACGGAGAAAGTGCACATCCTGGCTTGTTTGATATTGATCAAACAACACGAGTCGTTACTGATAAACACAGAACGCTACTTCAAAGTGTTGCTGTATCAATGGAGTGTCTAAAAAGAACATTCTCTCTTCCCGAATCATCAACTCGGATCATGAATGCAATATCGACAGGAGCTATTGGCCTTAAATATGCGTCTCTTGCTATTTCAGTTGTACCTTCACTCTGTACTGTCATCTCGTCTGTCATTGATCTTCGAACACACCTTTCATCTGAAAAGAAAGAGAGTGGATGGAAAACAGCTGACAAAGTCAACACCGTAGCCCAAAACATCTTCTCTTTATCTGGCAACGCAGCATATATTGCTGTAGCGGCACATAAATTCCAGTGTATTTCTATTGCACGCGCAGTCCCTGTGCTGCAGGTTTTTGCTGCAAGCGTATTTACATTGTGCGCTGTAAATTCAATCCGTGAGGCATGGACCAGTACTGACCGTACTCTTTTTCAGCGAATGCTAACAACTGCGAAGGAAGTGAGTAGTATTGCACTTGGAGCACTCGGTGTTGTGAGCTTGACTGCCGGATCCGAAGCACTTGCAATAGCGGTTCTTACAGCTTCAATACTATGGATCACTATCGACATTGCAGAATATGCACTCTCTTCACCAGCCAAAGAAACGGCTACTGCTAAATAGAAGTTGAGATTTTACCAATGCATTTTGCATAGTGAAAAAATGCACACCTTAGTACAAATTTTTAGCTTAGCCTTCTCTTTCACTCTACTCATGGATCCTATTGGAAACGTGCCCATTTATGTTGCAGTGCTCAAAGAACTCCCAACAAGAAGACAACGAATTATTGTTCTTCGTGAGATGTTTATTGCCCTTGGGACTATTCTGTTATTTTACGTATCCGGCGACAGAATTCTTGACGCATTAAGCGTGACTCCAGAAACAATTCAAATTTCAGGCGGAATCATTTTATTCATTATTGCTCTTCGAATGATTTTTCCACCTTCCAAAGATACCTCCGTCGAATTTAGCGGTGGAGAACCATTTATTGTCCCTTTAGCTATTCCTCTTGTTGCCGGCCCAACCATCTTGGCAGCAGTTATGATATATTCTCAGAAAGAAATTGCTCCATTTCTTGTGATCCTCGCTCTTTTTCTCGCTTGGCTTGTTACAACCCTTATTTTAATTGCCTCGACATCAATTGAAAAAATTCTTGGCAAGCGGGGTATTGTTGCATGCGAACGCTTGATGGGTTTTGTTTTAACTCTTATTGCACTCCAGATGTTTCTAGAAGGAATTAAGCAGTTTTTTGTATCATAGATGCATGATCCACTACATGCTCACTCTTTCCTATGATGGTACTGCATATTATGGCTGGCAGCACAACTCAAGCACGTTCCCATCCATTGAAGGGGAACTGCAGTCTGCACTCCAAAAAGTATATCAAAAAAATATTTCACTAGATGCTGCATCGAGAACAGATCGTGGTGTACACGCAGAAGAACAACTTGTTGCTTTCTCAGTCCCTTTTTCCAAGAAAACTACAGGTCAGCTCCACCTCAGCTTAAACCAACTTCTTCCAAATGACATTCGAGTCCTTTCTCTTGAGGAAACAACAACTCGAGTCTACCCAAGCATAGATAATACCGAAAAAGAGTACGAATACGTTATTGATACCGCTTCATACCACAATCCGTTTATGAGACACAGGGCATGGCATGTTCCAAAGCCCCTTTCTAGAGAAAAAATGGAGCGCGCAGCACAGCTGCTTATTGGAACACATGACTTTGCTGGATTTACAAATGAGGGCGCCCCAAAATACACCTCAACCATTCGAACAATGAACTACATAGATAGTATTTTAGATGGTTCATTTATTCGACTGAGGATGTGCGCTGACGCCTTTCTCTTTCGAATGGCAAGAAACATCGTTGGCACGCTCGTGGATATCGGGAGTGGAAAAATACCCCTCGAAACGATTCCATTGCTCCTCAATTCAAAACAAAGGCCTTTAGGAGGAGTGACAGCTCCTGCACATGGTCTTGTTTTAAAACGGATTAAAAGATAAACTGTTTGCATGATAACGAGAAATGACCAGTGCTGGTGTGGAAGCGGAAAGAAGTGGAAAAAATGCCACTACCCTGAAGATGGAGTTCACGATCTCTCCCGAGAGTATAAAAAAAAATATGGAATTCATCTTAAAACCCCTCAGCAAATAGAAAAAATTCGCGAGGCTTGCACAGTCACCTCTCGCATACTGCATAAGATATGCAAAAAAGCTGTGAAAGGCGTGACAACAGATGAACTCAACACCTATGCGATGCAGCTTCATACTGAAGCGTCTGTTATACCTGCGCCACTCGGATACGGCCATCCTCCATACCCTAAAGCAATCTGTACATCTCTAAATGATGTGATTTGTCACGGAATTCCAGACAACCGCCCTCTTCAAGATGGTGACATTATGAACATTGATGTCTCTTGCATTCTTGATGGATACTTTGGTGATACGAGTGCGATGATTTCTGTTGGCGATATTTCAGAAGAGAAGCAGCGAGTGGTTGATGTATCCTATGAGGCACTCATGGAGTCAATACGCATCTGCAAACCTGGCGCACGCATGCATGAAATTGGTGACGTCATTGAAGCTGTTGCAAAAAAAGCCGGTTGCTCAGTTGTCAATCAGTTTGTTGGACATGGTGTTGGCATCGAGTTTCATGAAGCACCCGAAGTTCCACATCACAAGAATAGGCTGCAGATTCCAATGGCGCCTGGAATGATCTTTACCATTGAACCAATGATCAATGCGGGCCGAAGGTCTGCAATGATTGATGACGATGATTGGACAGCTCGCACTGTTGACGGAAAGCCTTCAGCTCAATGGGAACACACTGTACTTATCACTGAATCAGGGCACGAGATATTAACACTGCCCCCTGAAGAATAGATTATTTTACGAAAACAACTTTCCTTGATCTCGAAGCTCTTTTTTCAAAGAGAAGAGCTCTTTCTCCACCTCAACGAGTGCAGCTTTTCTAGCCTTTAAAGCACTTGCAGCCTCATCATATGCCTTTTTCAATTCAGTATTTGACATATCTTGAGAACATTCAGCTTTCAACTGATTACATGCATCGAGCATCTCATAGTACTCTTTTTTAAGAGCAACTTTCTCTTTTTCTTTCGCATGTAATTGCGCTTTTTCATCGACAGCCGTCTCATCTGCTGGGGATATTTCTTCACTTGAAACACGCTCTTTTGGAGGAGCAACAGGCTCTAATACGTCCTCTTTAACCGGCTTTTCCTCTGGTAGGACTGTGGACGCTTCTTTAGTTTGAACACTTTTTTTACGAGGCTTTTTTGCTACCGGTTTTACAGTACTTGGAAGTGGATCAACCTTGAGAGGGTGCATCACCTGTAGTGTATATTCTAACAGTTTTTTATGTTGGAAATGCTCCACACGAAGTGTGTTCAGATCTTTCAAAAGATGCCCTGGAATATCAATTTTTTTTGCTTTTTCATCTACAAGGGCTTTGTGGAGATCAAATGATTTTTGCTGCAATTTGGTATTTTTATCTGCAAATGCTGCAGCCTGAGCACTACTTGCAGCAACCACATTTTTTAGGGAATCTCTCTCATCCTGCAACTCGTAAAGCTTTTCAACCTCTTCTTGTAGAGCTCTCTTTAAACGCTCGCACTCAGATGCCTTTTCCTTTGTGTAACTCTCATGTCTTTCTTGGAGTTTTTCAAAATCATCAGCAATTTGAAGCGTATCTTTTTCATACTTTTCAATGCCTTCCTCAATACAAAGATGTGCAACATAGAGGCTGCCTCCAAGCTGAACAAAATACCCAACATCCCACAAAACAGACTCTTGAACACCCAAAAAGACTCGAGCAAAAAATGCACAGACTGTCAGCGCAATCGACCCAAACAAGCCATTCGTTCTCCACTTGAGCAAAAAAACAAATGAAAGAAGCGTTGTTGCACACGAAAGTCCAACTAGCCCCTTAGAGTAGCTTGCAATCGTTAAAGAAAGAAGTGTAAGCAGAGGACCTAAAAGAGTCATGCCAAAAATAGATGCCGAGGTATCTATATCAAGTGCAAAGGCTGAAAAGAGCGAGGAAAAAGATGTCGTAGTTTGCTTTTTTGCAACATCGGCCAGTGCCATTGGAACTCCTATAGCAACCCATTACAGTAAAAGACACGTGCACACAGGTTGGTTGTCGGTAAAGAAAGTCGTCTTGTTAACGTTAACAAATCCTCGACAATTTATCAAATATCCTCGTCATGGTCAAGAAACCATAGTAAAACCTATCAAGAGAGAAATGCTCATTTGGCGCATGCATTCCATCATCTAGAAGAGCATATCCCATCAAGATAAGCGAACCATTTACCATCTTTGCAAGAGGCGTCGTCACAGGAATTGTTCCCCCACATAGTATCGTACCACATGGTTTATCTAAAACATCTTCATAGGCTTCACGAACAATTTTCCCAAACGGCATATCAATCGGAGCTCTAAAAGCTGGGGCTGCGTGAGCATGTGAAAACGTAACCTCAACACCTTTTGGGACTCTTTTCAGAATAAACTTTTTTACTTTTTCAATTAACTGAGTACCATCTTGTCCTGGCACCAACCTCATTGATAGCTTTATTTCACTTGCTTTCGGAATAACAGTTTTGCATCCTTCTCCAGCATAGCCACCGTGTAGACCATTCACTTCTAGTGTTGGCCTAATACTACCTGTTTCATGAAGTGCATACCCCTCTTCCTTTACAGTGGCTCGAATACCAAGCTCCCGTATTTGCTTTGCTTGTGATGTAGAAATGGTCAGCGACTTTTTCTCTTCTTCAGTGAGTTCTTGTACACCATCATAAAATCCTGGAATAGCAACCGATCCTTTGTCATTCCAAAAAGATGCTATGAGTCGGGAGGCAATGTGGTTTGGGTTGACTGCGATCCCTCCAAACGAACCAGAGTGAAGATCGCTCTCAGCTGTTTTCATGTGAACATTCAGTGTTGCAATACCCCTTGTACCAATTGTAATTGCAGGCTGATCTACCGATGGAATGTCCACATCAACGATTAAGCCATAATCCGCTGAAAGCTCTTCTTTCTTTTCTTCAAAAAGAGAAAACAGCGTTGGACTACCTATTTCCTCTTCTCCTTCAATGACAACTTTGATATTGAGCTTTTCTTTTGCTCCACACTCTGCAAACGCTCGAAGCGCAGCCAAGGTATATGCTGCCTGTCCTTTGTTATCAATGGCACCGCGAGCATAGACTACCCCATTTTTTTCGATTGGATCAAAGGGAGGGCTCTCCCATTCATCAATCGGATCTACAGGTTGTACGTCATAGTGAAGATAAATAAGGAGTGTTGGATGTGCTGGACCCGCTTGCATAAGCGTTCCAAACACAATTGGATGACCAGATGTTTGCCACGTTTCTGTGGAGAAACCGTATTGGTATAGTTTTTGCGAAAGCCATTCTGAGCATTGTATAACATCCTCAGTATAAGCAGAATCGGTACTAATCGATTCAAATGTAAGAAACTCAAAAAAATCAGCACGAATTTGCGCTCTTTTTTCTTCAAACCACGCGGCGTAATCAGGCATCATATAGATTGTCCCTCCTGTAGCGCTTTCACTCTCGCTTCAATCGGTGGGTGAGTTGAAAACAGTGACATGAATGACCGCTTTCCACCCTCAGAAATCATGAACGCGTGCAAAGCCTCAGGCATTTTCTCTTCTTTGTTCGGTTTTTTCTCAAGCGCTTGGAGCGCATGAATCATTTGCGAAGTTGTAGTCAGGTGTGCCCCACCTTTATCTGCTCTATATTCTCTCCATCTCGAATATGCTGCTATAACCAAAAAGCCGAGAAAAAAGAACACAAACTCAAAAAGAAGTGTACATATATAGTACATCATCCACGAACCACGTTTATTGTCACCCCTTCCAAATCCAGACAGAATAAGAGCAAGCGCTCTTGCAAAAAACATGACAAACGCATTCACTACTCCTTGAAGCAGCGTCATCGTTACCATATCTCCATTTGTGATGTGAGAAATTTCATGGCCGAGTACAGCGTCCACTTCATCTTCTGAAAGTTTTGAAAGTAGCCCTGTAGATACTGCCACGAGAGAGTGACTCGGTGATGGGCCTGTTGCAAAAGCATTTGGAGTATCAGAAACAAAAATTCCTACTTCAGGCATTGTTTTCATACCGGCTTTTTGCGCCATTGCATGGACCGCATCCCGAACGCGCAGCCGCCTTGGATCGTTGTCTTCATTCGTAATTAGCTGCACTCTCAGCATCATTTTTGCCATCCATCGTGACAGCAGAAGTGATATGAATGCACCGCCGATTCCCCAGATAAAACAAAATGCGAGGAGTTGACCGTAATCTATTCCGTATTGAGTGATAAATGGCCTCACATTAAACAGAGAGAGAAGGATTCCAATCGTCATAATAACGAGCATATTGAGAAGCAAAAAAAGACCAATTCGACGAAACATACGCACCTTTTTTTTCCTGTAAGATATAGCAAATTTCCTTGTTTTTTCATATAGATAAAACCACGATCTCTCTTGACCTGTTTAAGGAAATATTTTACAAATACGCTGGTAAATAAATGACTGTCTGTGCCAACATAACGCAGTCATTATCAAAATGATACTGTAGAAATCAAAGAGTAGCAGCGAACCGCAATGTCGGGTTTTTTTTCACGTAAGTTTGTTAAACTTCAGGTTGCTAATGGTAAGATTCCAGATAAGGTAACCAAGGTCTTTCGAAGAAAGGTCATAGCCTATGTTATGATCTCTTGTGGAGAGGTCAATAGTAAAGGCGAGATGGAAGTCGAAATGACATATGAAGGCGACAAATACCTTGTCTCTTATATGCTCGAAAACGCCAGAGAACTTATGGAAAGTAAGCTATAGCTAGACTTTTTTCAGCTCTACAGAAAGTAAATCAGAAAGAAGCGTATGACTTGGCGTTCTATCTTTTAAACCGTACTTTTCCCAGACAAGTAAATAACTTGGACGATTTGTAGAAAGAATTGAGCTCATACATTCGGGCTGCTCAATAATAAAGTGAATCTCTCGAAATGAAGATAAGAGAGAGACGACATCTCCGCGAACCGGATCAGCTTTGAGATAAACTACAATTGTATGATCTGGGTGGATACCACAAAAGCTTTGTATTTCTGAAAAAAGATCAAGTGTCAGTTCATCTACATTTTCAAGAACAATAAGCGTGTACGGCTGTTTTCTCAGAACCTGCTTGAGAGCTGTTAGCTGAAGCTTTGAGAAAATTTTATTGCCGGTATCATGCTTTAAAAACCGTTTCGAGATTTCTGAAAGGGTTACTCGATAACACCCTAAATGTTCAATTGCAATTGATGCGGCACAGTTTGCAATGTGCAATGCATCTTGCATAGGGATATCATTCACCATACATGCAGTAATACATGCAAGTACCGTATCTCCCGCTCCAGTGACATCGACAACTTCTTTTGATTTAACAGGGCATGTAATCTCAACACCATTTTGAGACCAGAGTGAAATCCCTTCTTCTGAGCGAGTAATCATGACATGTTCAATGCGCGTTTCTTCAAGCAGAGTCTTTGCCACCTCATTGACTGTCGCTTTTTCATCAAGCTTTGCTGCTGCATACGCTTCTTTTTTATTTGGCTTGATGAGCGTTGCCCCTGAGTATTTTGAAAAGTCAAGTCCTTTTGGATCAACCAGGATTGGTATAGAAAAGTTTTTTGCGAGTTCAATCAGCCGAGAACAGAAAGAAGAAGAAATGCCCCCCTTTGCATAATCAGAAATAGCAAGCACATCAATATCCGGAAGAAGAGCCGCTATTGTTAATAGGAGCTTTTCTTCAAATAGGTCTGACATCTCCTCAGATTCTTCAGTATCGATTCGTAATAGCTGTTGCGCATCAGCTATTAGCCTATTCTTTAATGGGGTTGTGTATCCTTTTTGCACCAAAAGAGCTGACGTATTCGCATGTTCTTTCTCAAAGGCTTCTTTTAATGTACGTCCGGCATCGTCATCCCCTATTCGTCCTGCAACAACAACATTCATGCCAAGTGAGAGAAGATTTAATACAACGTTTCCGGCTCCCCCTGGAAGAGACTCTGCTTTTTCAACCTTGAGAACAGGAACCGGAGCCTCTGGCGAAATCCGATGCACAGATCCTGTGGTATACACATCCAGCATAAAATCGCCACAGACAAGCACTGTTCCTTGCTTCATCCGCTCTAGGGACTGAAAAACTCTCATATCCCTTGTTCCTCAAACTCTGGAAGTAAATGATTCACGACATATTCATGACATGCAGCATCGAGCTCGGTTGGAGCAAAATGTTTGCCGTAGACAGATTGGAATTTCTTCATATCAGCACATGTATAGTTTTGGTATTGGCGAACAAGGTCTTCAGGCATTGGAATATATTCGATATGAGAATCTTTACCCATAGCTGAAAACACAGCATTCGCAAGTTGATTCCATGTATGCGTTTTTCCCATTCCAATATTGTATATTCCTCCTGCTTCAGTATTTTCTAAAAAATAACATGTCATCGCAGCAGCATCTTTTACATACAAAAAGTCTCGAACTTGGTCACCATCAGCATATTTTTCAGGTTCTGATGAAGCAAATAAGCCAACTTTTCCCTCTAATCGAATTTTCTTTGTCATATGGTAGACCATAGATGCCATTCGATCCTTATGGCTTTCACCCGGCCCGAAAATATTAAAATACTTGAGGCCGACAACATCATCTAATGCACCTTGCCTTTTCAACCAAAGGTCAAACATATGTTTTGTATATCCGTATAAGTTCATTGGCCGAAGGTCGTCTAAATGATCATGATCATCTACAAAGCCCTGCTTTCCACTGCCGTATGTGGCTGCAGAAGATGCATAGATGAAGCGATGGTCATTATGAAGTGCATACTCAGCGAGACGAACAGAAAAGCGATAATTGTTCTCGAGTAAGTAATCTCCATCACTCTCAGTAGTTGCGGAATTTGCCCCAAGATGCACAAACGCCTCGATGTCATCTTCTCGCTCATCTAGCCAGTCAAAAACTTCATATTTTGATAGAAAGTCAACATATCTGGCGCCAACCAGGTTTTTCCACTTCACAGATTCATGAAAATCATCTACAAGAACAAGGTTCTCAAACCCCTTGCTATTGAGATAGTGAACAACGTTTGAACCAATGAACCCGGCAGCTCCTGTTACTATTATCAGCTGATCATCATAAATTTTTCGCTTCATATCTACCTTCTGCCTTCGCAGTCTTTCTATCAATGAAGCTTAAGCGTACCACTCATGGGATTTTCTTTGTATATGGAATGCTGGAAAAATACGAAGTGAAGGATCTAAAATACCTTTTGGTTTTCCATAGCATAAAAAACTACTCCCACTCCCAGTCATTACAACCGCATCAAAACCCGACGCTAGGAGTCCTGCTTTTAGCTGCTTAAGACGTGGCTCTTCTGAAAACACAGGAATTTCAAGGTCGTTGTGTAAAAGGCCCGATGTTATTATTTCCTCATGTGTCGGTCTCTTCTCATGAGTTGGCTTCCACTTCGAAAAAACCTCTTTTGTTGACATTCCATATTCAGGCATCACAATCGTACATGCGGCTTGATCTCGTGACGATACCTCCACAACTTTTTCACCAATGCCACTACATACTGCTGTCCCATGGGAGAAAAAAAACGGCACATCCGCCCCAAGTGTGCTTGAGATAGTTTGCATCTCAGACTCCTTGAGAGGCTGTGAGAAAAGCGTGTTTAGCGCATAGAGCATTGTGGCCGCATTACTACTGCCTCCACCGAGCCCAGCTTGAAGGGGAATGGTTTTTTCATGAACGACTGAAACGGGTGTTTTAATCCCGGTACGATTTCTAAAAAGTGTAAGCGCCTTGAAAATAAGATTCGTTTCATCCCACAGCAAGGAAGGATCTGTACACTCATATTCATCTTTATCAGAAGGTGCAATTGCAAGAGTATCAAAAAGGGAAATCGCCTGCATTTTGGTAACAATCTCATGGTATCCATCATCTCGTTTATGAAGAATCCGGAAAAAGAGATTAACCTTTGCAGGCGAATAAAAGACCTTAGCGAGTGGAAGGTGAGAATGATTCCCCTTCACCTTCAGCCTCCGCAGCAGAGTTCACATTTTGATCAAGTCCTTCACCATGGACATTGAGCGTAAATGTTGCAGGAACACCTTCTTTGAGGTGAAGCGCAATGCTGTGCGTCCCAAGCTTTTTAATAGGCTGTGGAAGCTGCACAAATTGCTTTTCAACAACAATGTTGTGTTTCTTAAGTAGCTCAATGATGTCTCCTGCTGAAACAGATCCGTACATATTGCCGTCTGGATCAACTTTTACTTCAACAGTAAGAGACTTGTCATTGATAACTCGAGCAAGTTCTTCAGACTCTTTTTTATCAAGTTCTGCTTGCTTTGCTCTTTCTTCTTGAAGCCTTTCTCTGAGACGAAGCGTATTCACATCAGCTAAAACAGCTTTTTGTGTAGGAAGTAAGAAGTTTCTTACATATCCCGGCTTTGCTCGAATGAGGTCACCTTTTCTACCCAACTTGTACACATCTTGAAGAAGAAGGTACTGGGGACTTGTATTTCTCTTTTTTTCCATGTCAATCACCTCTTCTATTAATCTTCAGCCACAAACGGCAGGAGCGCCATGTAGCGAGCCCGCTTGATTGCTGCAGAAAGGAGTTTTTGATGACGGTGAGAAACACCTGTTATTCTTCGTGGAAGAATTTTCCCACGTTCCGTAATGAACTGTTGAAGAGTTTCAACATCTTTGTAATCAATTGACTTTCTTCCGCCTCGGGTAAACGGACATGATTTCCGTTTTTTAAAGCCATCTGCACCACTTCTTCTCATAGGTCACATCCTCTATTGTGGTAATGGTTCAAATTTAATTTCTTCGACCACTTCTTCTGTGCGAAGTGTCATAAACCGCAACAAATCTTCGTTGAGGTGATACTCTCTCCAAAGCTCGCTCACAGCAAGAGATGGCGCAGAGAAATAAAGAACAAAGTAATAACCTTGTCTGTGCCCTTCAATTTGATACTGAAGTTTTTTTCGTCCTTGGTCGTGAACCTTATGGATTTCACCACCCTTTTCTTCGATTGCAGCAGTAATTCGGCCAAGCGCCTTTTTTACTGCCTCATCACTTAGCGTCGCATTGAGGATATACATACCCTCATATAAGTGCTTTCTCAGCTTGCGTGCCATGTTGTTTCTCCTAGCTTTCCATCGAGCCATTCTTCAGCAAACTCTATGCTTTTCTGTACGACTGGACCAAGTACGTTCAGCTCCTCAGCGGTAAACCGGCCAAGCACATGGTCGGTTAATGCACCAGCTTTTCTGTCGCCGACACCCACTCTCAATCTCGCATATGATGCTGTTTTTAAATGCCGCTCGATATCCTTTAAACCGTTATGCCCCCCAGAACTTCCTTCCGTTCTAAATCGGAGTGTTCCTACAGGGAGAGCGATATCATCTGTGATCACAAGCACATCAGATGGATCGCTTTTATAAAAATGTAAGCATTTCTGCAGTGCTCTTCCTGACTCATTCATATAGGTTAACGGCTTCAAAAATAAGACAACCGTTCCTCCTATCTGTGCACGAAGAACATCACCCTCAAGCGAAGTATTTCTTTTAAAAGCGAGGTTGTACCCTTTTGCCCATTCATCAAGAACCTGGAACCCAATATTGTGCCTTGTTCCATCATATTTTGAACCGACATTTCCAAGACCTACAACCACTTTCATAAAGTTATCGCTTCGCTATCGTTACAACAACCTCATTTTTTGGGAAAAGCATCCGGACATTATCCGCCATTGGGATTTTATATGCCTTCAAAGATTGCTTCAGCCCAAGCTCTTTGATACTGAGCTCAAAATGAGTTGGAATATGTTCAGGAAGACATTCAACGCGAATGTGTCTTTTCACTTGTCTCAAAAACCCACCAAGCTTAATCCCCGCACAGTCTGCAACACCTGTGCAAACAACCGGTACATTGAGCTTAACGTTTTGGCCATCTTCTAAAAGTTGAAAGTCTAAATGCTTTACTTTGTAAGAAGTTGGATGGTATTGAATATCTTTAACAATTGCTTTTCTTGGTTTTCCTTCAATTTCGAGCTCAAACACAGTTGTTGGAAGATGTCCTTCCTCAAGCTGTCTTAGAGCCGCATTGAAATCAGCACCATTCACGCGAAGAGAAAATGTTCCACTCTGCTTTGAGTACGCAACAGCTGGAATATCGCCTTCAACACGTATATTTGTTAGCTCACTCTTCTTTTGATGAGCTCTCATTTCTGTTTTGAGTTTCATATGCACTCCTCATGTATACTTCGTTCATTTGAAATCCGTGATTTCAAACGGTGGCACCACCATGGTGCGTCATCCACTCTTGTTATGAACGGGAGATTTTACTCTGAGCGCTGACTGAGCGAATCACCTTCAAGTATGCATTCGATAGCTTCAGCAAAAAGTGAAGCTGTTGACACAACCTCTCCCGTATCGATACACAATGGTGTATCTTTGGAAGGAATTGTATCCGTATACCATACCTTGTCGATGTCGCTCTCTTTGAAAATATCTGTTGCACACTGCATGTGTGTTACAGCCGCGATGACTCTGCGTGCTCCATTTTTCTTGCACACATGAGCTGCTGAAAGAAGTGTATCCCCTGTCGAACAGATGTCATCCGTAAGAATAACATCTTTCCCCTCTACAGAACCAATAAGCGCCCCTGACTCCACTTTTTTTGCAAATATGCGGTTTTTGTCGCAAATTGCAAAATCAACTCCTAGCCCTTCAGCTAGTCGTCTCGCGCGCCGCGCACATCCAACATCTGGAGCGACAACAACACACGAAGAGAGTCCCTCTTGTTTGGCTTTTTGAACAAACAGCCCCCTCGGGTGGAGGTTATCAACTGGTATGTCAAAAAAGCCTTGAATCTGCTCTGTGTGCAAATCCATGGTCAGCACTTGTGTCGCTCCTGCAGTTTGAAGCAGGTTCGCCACGAGTTTTGCTGTGATCGGCAACCGATCAACGCCTTTTCTATCTTGCCTCCCGTACCCATAATAGCTGAGAACGGGGACAATATTTCGTGCTGAGGCGCGTTTAAACGCATCAATCAGCACCATTAGTTCCATGAGATAGAGGTTAGGGCGTCGTGATATACTTTGCACGACAAACACATCCCTACCGCGGACATTTTCAAGTACTTGAACGCCTATCTCACCGTCCGGAAACGTTTCAATATGTACTTTAGCGAGAGAAACTCGTAACGCATCACTTATTCTTTCAGCAAGTTCCGGGTGCGATGTCCCAGAAAAAAGAAGAAAAGGTGCTGATTTGCTCATCTCTAAATACAATAACGCCGCTCAAAGCGGCGTACAAATTATTTGGGGTGGAAGGGATCGAACCTCCGCATGGGTGGACCAAAACCACCTGCCTTACCACTTGGCTACACCCCAAGATTGTATGTTTCCGATACACCACATACACGTGATGTTCATGGCGCATATATTACACTGAGCACATTTTTTTTCAAAGCCCAAACTTATTTTTTTTACCAATACACACTTCTTTTTTTGAATATGTATGTCTTTTTTTGATTCACGATTCTGTGGCGATATTTGCTCATTTAGTATATATCGACGAATATGGAAGTTGTTCATGTCGCCCCGGAATTTGCTCCTCTTGTCAAAGCAGGAGGCCTTGCAGATGTTGTTTACTCTCTTTCAAGAGAGTTAACCATCGCAAATCACGCGTGTACCATTATCCTCCCCTTCTATGATTTGCTAGACTCAAAAAAAATTGAGGGTTTTTCTAAAACCGCTCATATCGTCACAACAAGAGAAGGAAATAGACTCATTCCTTGGGAGGTCTTTTCTGGAGAATATGAAGGAATTTCTTTGCTTTTTCTCGCTCCTTCGAATAACTATTTCTCAAGAGGAACTATCTATGGCGAAAAGGATGACAATGATCGATTTATCCTTTTTTGTTGCGCAGCAAGAGAGGTTATAACGACATTTTTTGAAAATGCCGTCATTCACCTTCACGACTGGCAAACTGCTCTTTTAGCCCCCCTCCTGCACGAATCCCACCACATTGTGTACACGATACACAACCTTGCCTATCAAGGCGTGTGCAATGAAATAAACTTGAAAAGGGCGTATTTGGAGCATCTTATCTCATCTCTCAGACACCCGAAAAGCGCACTTCCAACATTAGCCCTTGGTGGGATTGAATTTGCATACGCCATAACAACAGTATCTAAAACGTATGCAGAAGAAATTCAAACGGAAGCATTTGGCTGTGGACTCGAAGACATCATCTCACACCACGCCCCAAAATTGATCGGAATCCAAAATGGATTAAACACCTCGTACTGGAATCCTTCGACCGACAAAACACTCCCTGCAAAGTATACCCTACACGATCCAGACCTCTTTACGAAAAAGCAAGAAAACAAAAAAGCGCTCTTCCACTCTTTCTCAAAACCATATGTAGATGCCCCTCTCGTGTGTAGCATTACCCGGCTTGTGCCACAAAAAAACCCAGGACTTATTGATCACGGCCTTCGTTTTTCTCTCCAAAGTGGCGCGTCAATCGCTCTTTCCGGCACACCGTGCGACATCACCCAAGCACTTGCTGACAAACTCCAGGATGACCTCGGCACTCATGAGCGCACCATGCTTCATTTTGGATTTGATGAACACCTTGCGCACCTTATCTATGCCGCAGCAGATTTTATTCTTATCCCCTCTGCATTTGAACCGTGCGGGCTGACACAAATGATAGCCCTTTTATATGGAGCCATACCAATTGTGACTCCTGTTGGCGGACTCAAGGATACGATCATTGATTTCTCTTCTTCAAATGGAAATGGCATTATTTTGACAGAACACACAAACGAAGCAATTGAACATGGCATCAAGAGAGCTCTTTCTCTAAGTGAACAAGAAAAACGTACACTCCTTCAGAACATCGATCCCACGCTTTTTTCATGGAAATCGTCTCTGACACAGTATGTCGAACTTTACGAGTCGCTCGTATCGGGTGAGCCACTCTGAGCACCCGGCCAAAATTGCCAAAGCACCCCTCGATTTGCATACATATACTCTAAGCCAGAAAAAAGAGTATAACACGACGCGCACGCTACGAGTATCTTACTTATAAGTTGAAACATCCACAGAGGAAGCACCCCAAGCGAATAAGGAATCATAAGCGCAACAATAACGACCGTCACAACTCCCTGCAGCGCTGCCTTCAGCTTTCCACTCATTCGAGCCGCTAGGTTGAGTCCTTTTAACGCACAGAGCGTTCTCAACGTGCTTATAATAAGATCTCGATACAGTATAAAAAGAACCCAATAGATTGGAACCGACACTATACCTTGCGTCAAAATGAACAAAATAGAAATCCGAGTAATGCTATCTGCCATTGGATCAAGAAGCTTGCCAAGCTCTGAGACTAAATTGAATTTCCTCGCCAAATATCCATCAAGAAAATCTGTCAGTTCTGAATACGCTAAAATCCCTAAAAGGATGAACGGCACAACAAAAAAAGGAATACTGAGTGCTGCATACTTAACGTAAAACACGAAAAAAAGCGGCGCTATAAACAATCGACTGATTGTCAAAAGTAGTGGAATAAGACGAAAAAACCGGCCTCGCCGGATAGCCTGTGCCATGTTCATGCCCCCTATACTGCGTTTGCCCCTATTTTTATTCCAGCATTCTCTTGCAAAGCAAGCTGGCCGCAAGCAGCCGCAATATCTTTTCCTTTTGTATACCGTTGAGTATGACGCACCTCTGCTTCCTTTAACGCCTCTTTAAAAGCTGCAATTCTTTGGCCGCTCGGACGCTTAATTTTAAGTCCAGGTACAGGATTGTATGGAATGAGGTTAATTGTGCACTGCTCCCCTTTCACAAGGTGAGCAAGCGCGCGCGCATGTTCAACTTCATCATTAATCCCGTCTATTAAAATGTACTCATACGTCACATCACGCTTTGTTTTTTCAGCATATGTTCGCATAGCACGCATCACATCTTGTAACTCATGTTTTCGAGCATACGGAATAATTTTTTTCCGGATATGTTGTGTTGGAGCATGCAGAGATAGCACCAAGTTGACACCGAGCCCCTCTTCAGCCAAACGATAAATACCCTCAACAACTCCAACCGTTGAAACGGTAATCCGCCTTTTTGACAGTCCAAACATGAAAGGAGATGTCAAAATGTGCAACGCTTCAGACACAGCACTGTAATTATCAAGCGGTTCACCCATCCCCATGAAGACAATGTTCGTTAACTTTTCACCACGTGTGTGAAGGATTCGTTCGACATAAAGAACCTGCTCAATGATTTCTCCCGTCTCAAGATGACGTTTCAACCCTTTTTTTCCGGAAGCACAAAAAGCACACCGTGCATTACATCCAACTTGGGAGGAGACACACAGCGTTCGCTTCTCATCGTTCATAATAAGCACAGCTTCAATGCGAGATCCATCAGGAAGTTGAAATAAATACTTTATTGTCTCACTGTCATCTGAAATTTGTTCGTGAACACAAGAAAGTGATGGAAAAGAAAATTCTTGAACAAGTTGTGATCGAAAATCCTTACTCAAGTTTGTCATCTCTGAAAATGATAAAGTAAATTTTTTATATACCCACTCGATAAGTTGACGCGCTCGAAAAGCCGGATACCCATGCGCTCTCGCCCAGGATTCAATCTCATCTTTTTGCATGCTACAGAAATGTTTCATATCACCTTCTGATTACCATTTGATATAGTATCTCATATTTGAGCAATGAACTCAAGAGAATCGAGACGACTCAGCCACCTTATTAAAGTATTTTCTTTTGATGATATTTAATTTAAATAATGTGAAAATACCTTTCTTTGAAAAATCAACACGAGATAAAAATGGCAAGCGTACACACAACAGATCTGTTTCATTTTTTAGAACCAGATCAATCTACATCCAGCAGTATTGACCCTTCAGATAAACATTTAGAAATAGCTATCAAGAAGCTCATTGCTTCACGCGCTGCACTTGATGTTGCCGAGCCTTCAAAGAAACGAGCTTGGGATGACATCACAAGAGAGCTGAGCTGCCTCCAGACAGCGATAGAGGCACATCACCACTTCATGATGGCTCGAGCATTGCTCCAACACGCAAAATAACAGATGGTACTCCCTTTCATGCACAGTATGGAGAATAATCCTTCTTGCAAGAAAGGGATTTTGAAGAGTATGCTACTAGCATGCATACGTTTCAAAAATTACTCACAACGCTTACTGAATTTTGGGCCGAAAAAGGCTGTATCATCCATCAAGGACATGACGTTGAAGTTGGAGCAGGAACATTTAATCCTGCAACCTTCTTCAAATGTCTCGGCCCTGAACCATATTCAACTGTCTACATCGAACCCTCGAGAAGACCTCAGGATGGGCGATACGGTGAAAACCCAAATCGACTCCAACTGTTTCATCAGATGCAGGTCATCATCAAACCCTCCCCCCTCGACATTCAAAAGCTTTATCTAGAGTCTCTGAAAGCCATAGGTTTTGACCTTCGAAAACATGATGTTCGATTTGTCCATGATGACTGGGAGTCACCAACTCTTGGTGCATGGGGACTTGGCTGGGAAGTTTGGATTGATGGTATGGAAATTACCCAGTTCACCTACTTCCAATCTGTTGCGAGCATGCCTCTCGATCCAATCACAGTAGAGCTGACGTATGGACTAGAGCGCCTCTCGATGATTCTTCAGGAAAAAGAATCTGTCTATGATATGCAGTGGAACGAAACATACACGTATGGTGATGTAGCAAAACAAAACGAGTTTGAGTGGAGTCGATACAATTTTGAAGAGTCAACGCCTGAAATGTGGCTGGAACACTTTAATGCGTTTGAACGTGAAACAAAACAGCTTGTTGAAAAAGGGCTCCCCATCCCAGCGTACGACTTCGTTATGAAAGGCTCACACGCATTCAACATGCTTGAAGCTCGAGGCGTCTTGTCTGTCACAGAGCGGAATGGGTATATCGCACGAGTTCGCGATCTCTCAAGAATGTGCGCAGAAGCGTATGTTGCAACAAGAGAAAAAGCAGGTTTTCCTCTCATGCGGCATTTAGAGCCAACAAAACGTGCTCTTGTTTCGGCACCTGAAGGTCCATTTGACCCTGAAGCTCGGCACGACTACGTTCTTGAGATCGGCTCAGAGGAACTTCCTGCAGGGTATATTCCACGAGCTGAAAAAGAAATAAAGCAGCTTCTTGGCTCCCTCCTCAAAAAATATGGGATTGCGCACGAGACAATACACTGCACAGGAACCCCAAGAAGACTTTCTGCATATATTTCAAATCTTGCAGAGGGAACTCACAAAACAGAAGAACTGAGAAGAGGCCCTCCTGTTTCTATTGCATTTGACCATGGCGTGTGCACAAAGCAAGGTGAAGGATTTTTTAAGTCTATTCACTCCTCTCCTGTAACCCTCGAAGAAATTACCGCTGGAAAATGTGATGGCGTACACATTGAATCCATAAAAGGAAAAGAGTACCTTTTTGCCAATGTTGTTATTCCAGGCATCTCAACTGCACGAGTTTTTGCCGAAGAGCTTCCAAAAGTGATCGCTTCCCTCAGCTTTCCAAAGCGAATGCGATGGGCTGACCTTGATACAGAATATGCGCGCCCACTTCAGTGGCTGCTTTCACTCCATGGAGAGACTGTCCTTCCGTTTGCAGTAGGAAACCTCATTGCAGACAGAAAAACGCATGGACACGCACAGAGGACGCCAAAGGAATTCTCACTCGATTCAGCCCAAGAATATACACAGCTGCTCGAGAAAGCTTTTGTCCTTGTTGATTCAAATGCTCGAAAGCAGCGAATTGAACAGCAGCTTGAAGCGATAGAGTCAGAGCAATCTGTGACCATTTTAGAAAAAGAAAAGGTACTCAAACAAGTCCTCTACCTCTCTGAGTGGCCCGAGTGCATGCTAGACACTTTTGACGAAGCCTTTTTAGACGCTCCACGTGAAGTTCTTATTTCAGAGATGGTCGAACATCAAAAATACTTTCCGGTTGAAAAAGATGGAAAGCTCACCTCTTCATACGTCATTACTGCAGATAACACCCCTTCTGAATACATTGCTTTAGGGAATAGACGTGTTCTTTCTGCCCGTTTGAGTGATGGTGTGTTTTTGTGTGAACAAGACATGAAGCATCCTTTGCAGTTTTTTGCTGAGAAGTTAAAAAATGTCATCTTTCAAAAAGATTTGGGAAGTGTGCATGACAAAGTAGAGCGCATTGAAAAGCTTGCTGCATATATACAAAAAGCAACGGACAAAAGCGAACCACATGTGGTCTCTGAAGTTGCAAAACTCTGTAAAGCCGACTTGACAACTGAGCTCGTTGGTGAATTTCCCGAACTTCAAGGAACCGTAGGGCGCCATTACGCACTCGCGGAAGGACTTTCTCATGATATCGCCTATGGCATAGAGGAGCACTGGCTACCACTTTCAGAAAATGGTGCTCTTCCAAAAACAGAAGCAGGCATTGTCGTCAGTCTTGCAGACAAAATAGATAACCTGTGCGGGTATTTCAGCGCAGGACTGAAACCAACTTCCTCTTCAGATCCATATGCATTGAGAAGACAAACCCTCGGATTTCTCAGAACAGTGATCGAACATAAAATTTCACTTTCACTCCCTGATTTGTTAGACGTTGGTCTTTCTACACTTCGCACAGAATGTAAGGAGGAAGTGCTTTCTTTCATTACACAGCGAGCAAAAACAGTCTACGAATCGTATGGCTTAAAAAAAGACGAAATTGAAGCAACACTTGCCACGTGTACAAACCCATACGATCAGTATCTTCGCGTCCATGCACTCCATGAATTTAGAGGGACAGATACTTTCGCCTCTCTCTATGAGGTGTACAAACGTGCTCGAGGGCAGCTTGCTGGACAGGATGCGTGCGATTTTTCTGAAGACTTCCTTGGAGAGCAAGCAGAAAAAGATCTGTATGCTACGCTCTCTTCTATTAAAGCAAAGTATGATGAAGCCTTGGAAAGCGCAAACTATCCACTTGCCTACACCCAGCTATCGCAGCTAAAAGAGCCTCTTGCACGGTTGTTCGACGAAGTGAAAATTTTAGATGACGATCAAAAAGTACGTGAAAATAGAATTGCACTTTTACAAAAAGTGTTTTCTCGATTTGATCTGCTGCTTGATTTTTCTAAAATTCAACAACAGTGATTAGAAGCTCATTCCAATCTGTACACATACAATGGTGTTTTAATAAAACTCCCTACATACATGACATGATGTGGTGATATAAAAGGCAGTGCAAAAGCATACGAAATAACTGTTCCACCCCTTTTGCTTAAATGTTTTTTCACATCACTCATTCCTCGGGGAAAAAGGTATGTATAGTAGTAGGCGCCTGGTGGAATGCCTTGTCTGTAGTCATGAAATCGGACATCAACATTTTTTCGAGACCGCAATTTCATAAAAAGAAACGGAACAACTGAACGCTCAAGTGCAATCACAGTCGCTTCCGGATAGGTTTTTGCAATACTGTTTGCAATACCACCCCAGCCAGCTCCAATCTCGACGAATGTTCCTGAAAACCCATTGGGTAGCACTTTTTTGATTTCTTTCTGCACCTGAGGGTGTGATGGCATAGGTGAAATCCCAAGGCGAAGCGTAGAGTAGATTATGCTCCCAGCTGCGATCACGAGAAGAAAAAGAAGCGTCACGGCAACAATCTCTCTTGTGGTATTTCTTTTCTGGAAAAAGGGACTTTTTTTCGAAAAGAAGCGACAACTCGGTACAGAGGCATCAGAACCCATCCAGGAAAATACCCAATATATCTCCATATTCCAGGAAGGTGTCTTAAAGCTCTAAATAGAGCTGCTGCCCCTACAAAAATGTTTCCCTTTTCGAAAAAAAGTGCAGCATCAAGTTCGAAGTACTTTGCTTGAAGCAATGACTTCGCAGTTACACCTGAAAGCGGCGCAAAATAGAGCCTTTTTTCTGTATCTTTTCGTGCAATCCACAAAAGAGCTGTTTCACATAGACCACATGTTTCATCGAAAAAAAGAATCAATGGTGGATAAGGCTTCTTCGTCTCCATGAAAATATACTCCTAAGACTGGATCTGCTCTTCTTCACTTCGGAGAAGTTTTGGGGGCGAACGCTTTAATGCATCAAATTGCTTGGCTAACTCAAACACTTCCTCGTCTGTATGTTGCCCACTTTGGATCGCTACTCGTATTCTCTCACGTTCAGCAAACCAATGCCTCTCAAGAACGCGTTGCGTTGTTTGCTCTGCACCCTCTACCACTTTTTCGGTATTGACCCGCTTAGATGTCACCTCAGAAAGGAACAACTGATCTTCTGAGTTTTCTAAAGAGGCTCCAACAGAAAGCAGATCTACAGGCTCTCCTTTTTGAAACCGATCTAAGAACGTTGTGAACACTCGACGGCAGACTGCAATGTTGAGGTGTTCAGAGGAAATATTTTCAAAAATAATTTTCGCGACAACATCTTGATGGTCACCTGCAAAGAAAAGCCACCTGAGCAGGTCTGTTTCAAGTACTCTGTCAGGGTCAACTGACACTCCCTGAAGACTTGCTGTTTTTTGAATGTAGTAGGACCGTACATCCTCCTGTTTTCCGACACCAACAAGATTCTCCGGCACGTGAGTCAGCTCTGCAAGTTTACGCAAGCTTTCATGAACCATGAGCGGATTATCCCAGGCTTTCACCTGCTTTGCAATTTTTTGGACGAGGTGCGTTTTTCCAGACGGAGATTTTGTATCTATTCCTTGCGAGTGCCACTCAACAAGAAAGCGAAGATACTCAACGCTCTCTGACATACATGTTATGATTCCCTCTGGCCCTTCTTCTCTGAGCACAGCATCAGGATCCTCCCCATCAGAAAACCGAAGAATGTATACCTCGACACCTTCTCTCTGAAAGAGGTCCCCTATTTTTATGGCAGCTTCCCGTCCGGCAGTATCACCATCCATTCCAAGGTAGACTTTTTCCACTCCAAGATCGAGAAGCAATTTTGCTTGCCCCTCAGTAAAAGCCGTTCCTTGTCCTGCCACTACAAAAGTGAATCCCTCTTGTATTAGCCGAAGTGTATCGATTTGCCCTTCAACAATAAGCGCTTTTTTTTCTTTTGCAATTCGTTTTCTCGAACGGTCTAGCCCATACAAAAGATGCGATTTCTTAAAGAGTTGTGTTTCTGGTGTATTAATATATTTCGGACCAAACGATTCTTCTGTCAGTTTCCTTCCTGAAAAGCCAACAACATGCCCAAGTTGATCTGTTATCGGAAAGACTATCCTGCCCAAAAACAGCGGCTTTCCGTTCTTAAGAAGGCCAAGTTCTTGTTGGAGGTATGGATTAATTCCAAGAGACTTACACGCTTTAAGAAAGATCCCTGCATCTTGAGGACACATTCCCACTGAAAATGTTGAAATGAAGTCAAGATCCATTCCTCGACCATACACGTATTCTAGCGCTCGACTTCCTTCGTTTGTAGACAAAAGATACGTCGTGAAAAATGAGGCGATTTTTTTATTTGCTTCCCGTAATTCCGTTTTTGAGGGTCCTTGCTTCGTATCTTTTGTCTGTTCCTCTAAACGAACAGAATATTTTTCCGCGAGGACTTCTACCGCTTCCACAAAAGAAAGGCTTAAATAATTCATCAAAAAAGCAATTGGATCACCGTGAGCACCACACCCGAAACAATGGTAGTGACTACTTGCCCTTGTCACCGTAAATGAAGGTGTTTTTTCTTGGTGGAATGGACAGAGTCCCTTGTGCATTGTCCCAGCTCCCTTAAGCTGCACATAGCCACCTACTAAATCAACAATATCTACTTGTCCCTTAAGACGCTCAATGCTTTCTTTTGTATACATACCCCTATACTATACCGAATATCCGAAATTTGTCCTGGAGAAAAACCGCATTCATCCGTAAAATTTTGCCAGTAAATGACTGAAGAGGAAAAGAAGAACACAATGCCAGGAACACGCGAGCCCACATTTAAGAAAAAGACCTATACCCAAATCGATCCTTCTTCACTCAAGCACTCGATTAGCATTGGTAGCCCTCAATCAAGTTCAAAGAAAATAATTGCAACGAAAAACCTAAAGGGACTTCGAGAAGAATTTAAACGAACTTTTCTTCCAATGCTTATTGACGTTTTTGAGCTCAGACAAACGCTTGAAAACATTAAGCTCAAAGAGGAAGGGACGCCCTTTATTCCACCAACAAAATCTCCAGAGGAAATTTTGACAAGACTCACTGAAATGCAAGAAAGCATTTTCGAAACACAGCGGTGGTGTGATGGTGTCATTGGACAGATTGCAAAAGGGATTGATGATGCAAAACAAGCAATCGTTCTTCTTGATGAAACGAAGGAAGACGTAAAGGAGCGCATATCACTCAAAAAGCCGTAACTCCCATGATGATGCAGTGGCACAGCTGCAAGGATCAATCAAAAGATGCTGTTTTACTGTTTCGCCTCGGAGATTTCTATGAAGCATTCTATGAAGATGCAGAAATTTTAGCCCGAGATCTTGGCGTCACTTTGACGAAAAGACAAGATATTCCCATGGCGGGAGTCCCTTTTCATGCAGCCGAATCCTACATTGAAAAATTGGTCAAGAAAGGCCACCTCGTTGCCATTGCCGAACAGCTTGAAAATCCCAAAAATGTAAAAGGTATTGTTAAACGAGCAATTACTCGCACAGTTTCCCCAGCAACACTTCTATCTGACACCTATTTGGATGCAAAAAAAAGCAATTTTTTTGTTTCAATATCTTTTGACAAAACAGCTTTTGGTTTTGCTCGAATAGAGGTCTCTACCGGAAGATTTGAAATCGCTGAATACGACAACACAGCCACTCTTTTGGACGAGCTGTACAAAAGCAGTCCTGCTGAGATCCTCATACAAGAAAAAGCACTCGATCAGCTCACGCCTTTTCTCAATGAACTAAAGACCACGTTTGCAGCCAGAATAACAACAAAAGAAAACTGGCATTTTGATCCAACACTTGCGCTCAACAATATGACGAAACATTTTGCAGTGCATTCACTTGATGGATTTGGACTGAAGGGGTTTTCTTCCGGAGTAGCTGCCGGAGCTGTCCTTTTACATCATGTTGAAGATGAGCTTTCGCTGTCACTAAAGCATGTCACCCGCATTTCTCCTTTGTCTATTGACTCATCAATGGTGATTGATCGAGCCACTCAAAAACACCTTGAACTCGTTTCTTCTCTCCAAACGACAGGCGCGCTCACACTCTTTTCTCATATGGATAAAACAACAACTCCAATGGGCGCTCGCCTCTTGAGAGAACTCATTATTAGACCTCTTCTCTCAATTGAACAAATAGATAATAGGCTTGATGGCGTGGAAGCTCTCCTCAAAAAGAGAGAAACGCTTTTTGCATTACTTGAATCAACAAAATGCATTAAAGACCTTGAAAGACTCATGAGTCGGATATCAACCGGAATGTGTACTCCTAGAGACCTTTATGCACTTGCATGCTCTCTTGAACATATCAATCCTATAATTCAACTTATTTCAGAATTCCCTCAGGCAATTTTTGCCCGTATTCTCAAACAGCTTTCACATAAAACGCCAAAAGAACTGATTTTTTCAACCATTGTTCGGGAACCTCCTTTGAGACTATCAGATGGATATGTCATTAAAGAGGGTGTTGATTCCTCACTGGATGAATACAAACAGCTAAAAAAAGATGCGCAACAGTACTTGGCAGAGTACCAAGAGAAGCTAAAAAATGAACTCGATATTAAAACATTAAAGGTCGGGTACAGCAAATCTTTTGGATACTTTATCGAAGTCTCAAAAGCACAAGCTTCTAAAATGCCTTCTACCTTTCAGCGACGTCAAACACTCGTCAATGGAGAACGTTTTCTCTCCCCAGAGCTCAAAGAATTTGAGGAAAAAATACTCTCAGCAGATGAGCGTATTTCTGAAAAAGAACTCACTATTTTCAACGAATTGAAAGAGAATGTCTCTTCCTATCTTTCGGAAATTATGGCCATTTCTCGTGGAGTTGCCGGACTCGACTGCCTACTTTGCTTCTCGCACCTTGCGTTTGAACATAAGTACACTCGCCCGATTCTGTGTGAAGAGCCGGGCATCGACATTGTAGCTGGAAGACACCCGATCGTCGAATCCACAAGAGAGAAAAATAGTTTTATCCCTAACGATACAACACTCAACCACACACATCAATCTATGATGCTTATTACCGGTCCAAATATGGCCGGAAAATCGACCTACATTCGACAAGTCGCAATCATTGCGATCATGGCCCATATGGGCTGCTATGTACCTGCAGAAAGCGCGAAGATTGGTCTTATTGACAAAGTATTTTCACGCATTGGTGCGAGCGATGATCTAGCACGTGGACAATCAACTTTTATGGTTGAAATGGCTGAGACAGCAAATATCTTGCACAATGCAACAAGTCGCTCACTTGTTATTTTAGATGAAATAGGGCGGGGCACAAGCACGTATGATGGAATAGCGATTGCTTGGGCTGTTGGCGAATACCTCCTCACAGCAAAACCACTTCCTATCCTGACTCTTTTTGCAACACACTACTCTGAACTCACAGCACTACATGAAAACTTCCCGGTAGCTCAGAACTACAGGGTAGCTGTGGAAGAGTCAAAAGAAGCGATTGTGTTTCTTCATAAGATTATTCGAGGAGGAACAGATAAAAGCTACGGCATTCACGTTGCTTCGCTTGCAGGCCTACCAAAAAAAGCAATCACTCTCGCAAAAAGAAAGCTTCTTTCCTTAGAAAAAGCCCCCAAAGAGGGAGACCATAGACAAGCACTACTCTTTCCTGTTGAAGACGAACCTCTGGATGATAAACCATCAGAGATTGAGGAACATTTACGAGAGATCAACATAGACGAGATGAGCCCGAAAGATGCGCTACTCCTCCTCTATACATTAAAAAACAAGCTCCATCCAACGTCTTAAACCCTTTCGATTGAGTGAGGATGCGTTTCTATGGTGTGCCAGACCTTTTAGCGGCAGCTGCTTTACCGATGAGGACAAATCCTCTTCTTGGAGCAATAGACCTTGCTTGAGCACCAGTTTCACTCAAAGTTCTTCCTAGAGGTGCACCTTCTTCTGCTAAAAGGCTCGTTAGCGAAGAGGCTGACGCAGCTCCCCCTTCAGAATGAGAGTAATCGACTCCAGTAAACATCCTCACGTCGAGAGCCTCTCCTTGACTGGTTGAGCTTGAAGAACTTGCTGCAAAATCTGCAGGTCGTCTTGGTTTTGGGCGGTGCATATCAACTGGCGGAGATTCATCAGGTCCAAGAATACGTAGAATGGCAGCACCATACGGCTCCCCTTCCTCATCCACTTCTTCTGCTTCAGGAATAGCTCCTTTCCTCAGTAAATCAAGAACAACTTTCTCAATTTCTCGAATAGCTTCAGATTGGGACATAAATGCAAAAGGAAGGCAGACTACAATTTTTTTCTTTAATCTTTCGTGACGCATTTTTGTAAGGTGTTTTTTTAGTTCGACCTCACTGTCTGCAGTTCCTTCAAAAGAAGTTGAAACACTTTTTGAAAATGCTTTTACTGTCTTAGACATTTCTTTTACAAGGCTCGCTGCTTCGGTAGGGCTTTTCAAAAAACATTTTGAGAGAATACCGCCTAGCGAACCGTATCCTTCCTCAGGAAACATATCCATTATAAGAGAAATATTGATCCAAAATCGTTCATCACCGGCAAGCTTTTGGATCAGTGGCCCAGAAGACATTTCCCTGGCATATCTCACAAAAGTATCGACGTCTTCCGGAGGTAAAGAGGCTACCACATTCGATTCAAGATGAGGGTCTTTTCGCTCACTCTTTACAATCAGGTTTGCTGCACCAAATCCATCTTGCAATGCATCGAGATATGCAGTTGCAGAAGAACATGATTTCATTCTTTTATCATTTAACGCTAAAATATGAACTCGATGTGCTAGAGCCTCAAGATGATTTTGTCTATGTGAATCTGAAAAAACATCCGGATCGATTATAGCATGCAGTGCTCCTGCAGAATCAGCCTCGTATCCCTCAAAACCTGGAACAGTGTTTACAGGATCCATGAATTGGGTTGCAAGGAAATCAATAGACGCATTCACAACAAATGTAGGAGGTTTCCCAGCTGATGAATCTGAAGGAATGTACCGTACGCACGTATCGGTTACTGCTGCCATATTGTCCTCTCGTCTTTTTTATGGATATAGTATAGCATATTTTTCTGTAATCAACAACGAATAGTTTTTCAAGTGGATAAAGATAAATTACACGCAATCCCTTCAGATCCAGGCGTTTATATTATGAAAGACGCCTCAGGCAGTATTTTGTATATAGGTAAGGCGAAGTCCCTCTCTAAACGGGTAAAACAGTACTTCGTGCCGGGAAGAGACGGTCGAGAGATGGTTCCATACCTCACTCAAAAAGTGACTGATATTGAGACGATTATTGTTCCCAACGAAAAAGAGGCCCTTCTCCTTGAAAACACCCTGATCAAGAAGCATCAGCCTACGTATAATGTTCTCCTTAAGGATGATAAGACCTTTATAAGCATTGCCGTCACCACTTCAAAAAAGTGGCCGATGATTACCGTGGTGCGAGTAAAAGGAAAACCAGATGAAAAAAATCTTCATTTTGGCCCATTTACAAGCGCCCATGCAGCAAGAGAAACACTCAAAACCATGCAAAAAATATTTCCGTTACGACAGTGTTCTGATGCAGAACTCTCCTCAAGAAAACGCCCATGTATTCTTTATGGCATCAAAAGATGCCTAGCGCCCTGCGTGGGAAAATGCACAGAAGAAGAATACCGCAGTCATGTAGAGAGAGCTATTTCATTTCTGCGCGGAGAAAACAAGGCTCTTGTCACAGCTCTTGAAAACGAGATGAAAGCGGCATCAGAAGCATTAGAGTTTGAACGGGCCGGCGCTATTCACATGACTATTCGGCAGATTGAAGCGACTCTTTCTTCTAAAAATGCACTTGTGCATGCAAGTAAAAAAGACTGCGACGTGTTTGGGATATATAGATCTCTTGAGGCTTTTTCTCTGGTGAAGCTTGTATTCCGCGAAGGTCGTATGATCGGTGCTGAACCGTATTATTTTAAGCACATTGCTTCTGATGAAGATGAAGTGTGGGAAACATTTTTACTTCAACACTACCAACATGAAAAAACAATTCCAAAAGAAATACTCCTTCCTCGAACAATCAAACAAAAACACCTCATTGAAGAACTCATAGGAACACGGATTCATGTTCCGGAAAAAGGAGTGAAAAAACAACTCCTTGAAATGGCACAAAAAAATGCAGCAAGCTCTTTTCAAGAAGAGTCTCAAGAGCGTGTCATTCTCAATGTTCAAGAAGTGCTTCACTTGAAAAACCCTCCAGCACACATTGAATGTTTTGACACCTCAAACATCTCTGGAGCTGACCAAGTCGCATGCTCCGTTTCATATGTGGATGGAAAATATGACAAAAGCAAAACTCGACTCTATACAATAAAGGACCTCTCAAAAGGGGACGACTACGGAGCGATGAAAGAAGCATTAACAAGGCATTATAAAAAAGCAAAAGTGTATCCAGATCTGCTCATACTGGACGGCGGCAAAGGACAGCGAAACATTGCACTCGACGTACTTAAGGCTCTTGATATAGCTTCAATAGAAGTGATTGCACTAGCCAAAGATGAAAGCTTACACACAAAAGGAATTACACAAGAGAAAGTCTACCTCCCCTATTCTCAAGATCCAATTTATCTTCCATTGTACTCCGCCGAACTTCAACTTCTCCAGCGTATCAGAGATGAAGCACACCGCGTTGCAATTGGATTTCACAAGAAAAAGCGATCAAAACGCGTTATACAAAGTTCACTCGAAACAATTCCAGGAATTGGACCAAAAAAGCGAAAAGCACTGCTGACACACTTTGGCAGCTTGAAGCGAATCAAAAATGCATCTAAAGATGAGCTCCAGGAGGTTTCAGAGCTAAATAGTGCTGATATCGATAGAATTTTAAAAATGGAATAGTGAGATCTATTTTTCCACAACTGTAAGGGTAAAAGGCCGTTCATAGCCGATTTTTCGAGCAAGGAGTGAGCCTAATTCAAACTGCACTTTTGAAAAAAATCCTTCCTTTTCATGCAGTGAGAAATCATGTAGTTCAAGTACAATATCAAGCGAGTTTTCCTTTCCTAAAATGATGTCATACACCGGATCTTTTCCCGGCATTTCCTTTTGAAAATATCGATGAACGTACTCTTCTATAACTCCCTTTTCTATGCTTACTTTATCGCATTCCATGGTCATTCGAACGTACCTCTTCTTATGCATGGCCCAGGAAATGGTTAAAAGAAGGAAAAAAAGAAGGAGTGCAAAAACAGCTATATACCCGACATACCAAGGAGGTTGCATGAAAAATGCTGCAAGGGATCCCTGAAGGGCTGTAGAGAATGGAAGTACAAGAAACAACAAACTCTGAAGACCAAAGAGAACAAGTAAAAAGACAAAAATGAGGGCATAAATATTCTGCTCAGTTCTCATTCACCCTCTTCTTGATATGACGAGGCGAGCAAGCTTTCTTCGTCAGCATCCCAATCATCAAAATCATCTGATTCAACAGTGTCATGCTGCATTTCCGGAGGGTTTTCAGGAATAATACCTTTAAAAATGACATGAACACATGAAACATGTAGCCCTGTGAGTTTAGTGATTTCTTGTGCCACTTTTTCTTGGATTTCATCTCCTTTTTCAGGGATCGAAATACCATAAGCAACATTCACTTCAATTTTCACGCTCACAGCATGATTTGTTTGATCCTGTTCAATGTACACACCTTTTATTCTATCAGCACCATCGCGCCCAAGAATATGATCAAAAAGCGTTCCTCCTAAAAAAGAGACCCCTTCTATTTGTGAAAGACATTTGATAGCAATAGTCTGAAAAACCCGGCTTTCGATATCTCTTGTAAAGACGGTATCAGTCAACGAAAAACGTTCTTCGCTTCCGGTCTCTTCCTGTTTTTCCATAGAGTGATCTCCTTTCATGTAGACGACAAAGTGATATACCATACTTCGCATTTTAATCAAAATTCCGTATACTGTGCTTTCTTGAATTTTTACTCTCTACCCAAGAAGGAATCAGATGTCATATCATGAATTTGTCATGGAAAATCTTGAGCAAATCCTCTTCCTTTCAGTTCTCATGGGAGGACTTGCTGGATTTACAGCAAAAAGGAAAGGGAAAGATCCATTTTTTTGGTTTTTCGTCGGCGCGCTTTTTGGAATGCTTGGTGTATTTTTTATTCTCTTTGCACCGACACGCAAGAAGAAACTCGCATACGTTGGCGGAGAAGTTACAAAAGAGCAGGCTCCTTTACCTCTCCTTTCACCTCCTTCATACACTTCTTTTGAAACGCGTGAGTGGTTTTACCTAACCGAATCAGAAGAGCAAAAAGGCCCATATTCCTTCGATGCCCTCCGACAAGCATGGCATACTGCCGCAATTGGAGCGAATACACTTGTTTGGAATGAAACACTTGAAAATTGGAAAGAGGTGCATACGATCCAAGGATTAGAAGATGCTCTTTTAGGATTTCCTGAAGAATAAGGAAATCCAGAATCTTCCTGGGCACAAAAAAAACCGTAAAGGACTCTTCCATTACGGTTTACTCAGATGAAATGCCTGTATGAATGTGTGGGCTTACCAAGAAGCTTTAAACACACCAGGAATCATACCAGAATTCGCAAGCTCTCTAAAGCAAAGGCGAGAAAGTTTATACTTTCTAAGGTAGCCTCGGCATCGGCCTGTAAGTTGGCAACGATTTCTCAGACGAATCTTCGATGAGTTTTTTGGCATTTTATTTAGCTTGGTCATTGCTTCAAGCTTTTCTTCTTCAGAAGCTTCGAGGCTTCGAACAATTTTTTTGAGTTCTTCACGCTTCTCAAACTTGAGAGAAACGAGTCGCTCACGTTTTTTTTGTTTTTGGATGCTCGATTTTTTAGCCATACTATTTCTTCGCAGGTCCTTTTTGTCGTTGTTTTCTGTTAGGATCTTTCTTGTTAATCACATAGAGTCGACCCTTTCTTCGAACAATTTTGTCTCCCTTAGTGGGATCCGCTTTCACTGATGCTTTCACTTTCATCGCATAAGCCTTATTTTTTCTTTTCCGAAGATGGTACATCCTTTACGATTATTATTCAATCGCATTTTTTTGATTGTGTTATTGAAATGATTGAGGTATTATATTCGGAAAAATTTGACAGGTGAAGACGATGAAAAGAACGTATCAACCAAGCAAGCGTCGACGACGCACAACTCATGGCTTTAGAACAAGAATGAAAACAGCGAACGGTCGCAGACTCATCAGACGCCAGCGACGAAAAGGACGACGCTCTCTTTCCGTCTAACTCTCTACTTATTAAAGAGTTATGACAGAGCTCGCTTTTCCAAAGAGTGCCCGACTGCGAAAGCGTCGGGACTACCTTCGATTCCACTCTGACAGTAAAAAATTTGTTGGCACATCCATCATAATTAGATATCGTTTCGGCAAAGAATTACCCCCTCGCCTGGGCATCACCGTAAAAAAAACATTTGGCAAAGCTGTTTTAAGAAATCATTTTAAAAGAAAAGTGAGAGAAGCATTTAGACACATAGCGCTAGAACTACAAAATCATCTAGAACTCTCTGTCATGCCAAAAGGGCCTAGCCAATCATTCGACTACGATCAAATTCAATCTGACTTGTTACGGTTTGCAACATATGTCAAAGGACAAACACTCTCCAAAGCTGAATGAAGCACAACATAAAGCTGTACATACGCTAAAGGGACGGGTTCTCATTCTGGCTGGAGCCGGAAGTGGGAAAACAAGCGTTCTTGTGCATAGAATTGCTCACCTTATTTCTACTGGCGTCCCTCCCTCAAATATACTTGGACTTACATTTACAAATAAAGCCGCGCAAGAGATGCGAGAGCGCGTAGCAAAAGCAATAGGCAAGAAGTCTGCTTCTGAGGTTACGCTGTGCACATTTCATAGCTTTTGCATGAAGATTCTTCGACAAGAGATTCATCGCCTCGGGTACACTCAAAGCTTTTCTATTTATGATGAGCGAGATATAAAACGTGTTGTAAAACAGCTTATTCGCGATGAGCTTGAAATAGAGAAAGACCTCCCTTCAATTGAAAAAACCTTTAGCGAAATATGTAAAATACGAAATAACGCCGGGAAAGAAGAGCCGACTCATTGGCATGATGCATTTGCAAAAACAGTACATGATAAACTTGCCATGTCTATGCGGGCGTATAATGCTGTTGATTTCGACACATTGCTCACACTCACGGTAGATCTTTTTGTTCAATTTCCAGAGATTCTGGAAAGATATCAGAACATTTATAAATACATAATGATCGACGAGTACCAAGACACCAATCCAATTCAATACAAACTTGCATCTCTTCTCTCAAACAAGCACAACAACCTGTGTGTCGTCGGCGATGATGATCAATCAATTTATGGCTGGAGAGGGGCTGAAGTTGAGCATATTTTAAGCTTTAATGCGGAGACGACGATAAAGCTTGAGCAAAACTATCGATCAACTCCAAGAATCCTTGAAGCTGCGAATGAAGTGATACGAAATAATGAAAAAAGGCACAACAAAACGCTGTTTAGCAAAAATGAGACGGGTGAAAAAATTGTTGTTTTCCACGCCCCCACTGAAGAAGAGGAAGCCCTCTCTGTCGTTGATCGATTGATACACTACAAAGAAGCTCATTCACTTGCCTGGAGCGATTTTGCTATACTATATAGGAGTAATATTCTCTCTCGCGTCTTCGAAAAGGCGCTTATGAGTGCCTCGTGGAAAAAGGGTGATTCTTGGATTCGAGGAATACCGTATCAAGTTTTTGGCGGCACAGAACTCTACGAGCGTGCTGAGGTAAAAGATGTCCTAGCGTACATAAAAGTCATGGCAAATCCAGCCGATCAGGAAGCGCTTCTTCGCGTTATTAACCTCCCCAGAAGAGGCATCTCTGAAAAAACACTTGATACTGTCACACAATACCAACGAAAAGAAAAAAAAGCGCTCTACCCTCTTCTTCAAGAAATCGCTGCATCAGAAACAAACTTTCTCGGAATCACCCAGAAGGGAAGAGATGGTATACGTACTTTTTTACATGCCATAGAAGAAGCCAAGAAAGTTCCTGGACTTCGCGCCTCTCTAGACTTTCTTCTCGATGAGATACAGTATAAAAAAGCAATTGATGAAGATGTGAAAAGTGATTCTATGCGTACCTTTAAATGGGAAAATGTGACGCAGTGCCTTCAGCTACTTGAAGAATATGAAAAAGACTCGCCTGGCGCGACTCTTGCTGACTTTGCTTCTGAAACGCTTCTCGACACGTCTAAAAGTAGAACATCTAAAAAGTCTGGTGATGCAGTCACGCTCATGACTTTCCACTCCTCAAAAGGATTAGAGTTTCCATATGTTTTTCTCGTCGGACTTGAGGACCACATCATTCCCCACGAAAAAAGCCTTCAAGAAACAGGCTTAGAAGAGGAGCGAAGGCTGCTCTATGTTGCTATTACCCGAGCAAAAAAGCGACTTTTTATGAGCATGTCGAGGCAAAGAAACAGGTATGGAAAAATGCAAAAGTCCTCTCCTTCTCGCTTCCTCTTTGAGATTCCACAAACGATTCTCGATATGCAGTCGCACAAACACATTACAGACTGACCTAGTCACCTGCAATGATTTGATCAAGTGCTTTGTGAAAGGCTTCCGGAGCTTTTTCTCGAGCTTTTTCTGCGTAGGCGCGCGCCTCGCCTCTTTTTTTTGCCTCGAGCAAACACTCAGCTAAACGGTATTGAACTCTCCAAAGGTTTTTTGTAGATGATGGAACTTCTTGAAGAACCTTCTCAAATGATGACAATGCTTGCTCTATCCCTACGCGTGATTTCATTGTCTCAAAAGCCAAAAGGCCTGTTTGGAGTTTTGTTTCAACTGACGAGGAAGATGCTTTTTTTTCAATCTCATGCTTCAATTTTTCTAAAAGCTTTGGATCGCCCTCAGGCGAGGCTTTCACAATAGCGTATTTTTCTATTGCAAAAAGCGTATCGTCGCTTTTTCTCCTTCCTTCATCAACTATTTGTTCAATTAGTGATTCATTCTGTAGCTGTTTTGCCTTTGAAAGCAGTCCTATGAGCTCTTTGGGAGACAGTGCGCTTGAATTACCGAGGGCAGTTGTTATTCCTCTATACGTATCTAAAAGCTCTTTAATATGAGAGGCAAACACTTGAGGAGGAACAGGGACATACCCAACGGTTGTTACATACTCTTGATTTTCATCAAGGAGGACTAACGCAGGCAGCTGCGTGATCCCAAAGCGTTTTTTCAGTTCAGCATTTACTCTAAGAGTTGCTTTAGATTGCGTATTGATTTCGGGGAAATCAACAACGCACCCAACCATTGAGTTTTTTAACACTTCATTCACCTGAGGAGAATGGAGCATTCCAGTGAGTTGCCGACTCTCTTCCGACCAATCTGATCCCACAAAAAGAAGGACAAGAGGGAGGTTATGTGCCTTTGCATTTTTCTCAGCATGCGGAAAAGCGCTTGTAAACTGAAGCGGAAAAAGCAAAGACTGAGTGAGTAAAAAAATAAATAGGTAGTATCGTTTCATAACTCCTTGGTCTCAACAGGGTAAGGTGCTATACTAGTGTAAATATTGAGAAGTAGTGTATAAAAAATGCAATCATTTCTGCCTACAATAATTTTACGTCACAAAAAGGAAAACCTAAAAAAATGCTCACTTCGAGGGCTTGAAACTCGTGAAGATATGCTTTTTTTGAAATATCCTCGAGAATCTCTTCCGACGCTTTCTGGATACATACATTTATCACTTGATGCTCCACCCCTTTCTCATGCTGACAAAGACAAAGGCCTCCTTCTTCTGGACTCGACATGGAGATACGAAAAAGGAATGAGAAAACTTGTTCCTGAATACGTTGAAAAAAGAAGCATTCCCCCTTCTTTCATAACTGCATACCCAAGAAAGCAAACGGACTGTATAGAACCAGACAAAGGCCTTGCCTCTGTAGAAGCACTTTTCCTCGCCTATCTATTATCTGGAAAGGACACAACAGGCCTTCTCGACCTCTACTATTGGAAAGACCTTTTTTTTGAAAAAAACAAAGACGCTTTACACTCGTATCTGTGAGAGAACCTGAATAATGAGCTCAAAAACGACAAAAGCAGCAAGGAGCATGAGCATTCCCCGACCACCTCCTAACTGAGGCGCAACGCCTTCTTTATGCTTATAGTATCGGCCGACCCATACCATGATAATTGGATACAACCCTAAAAGAAGTGCACACCCAATCCCCCCGGCATATCCAAGGGCAACAATAAAAATATCCGGATTGTATGAAGCCACCATGGCAGCAGGAAGGAATACTCCAATGCACAGCCACAGCTTTTTTATCCTTGTTTTTTCAATTCGCAGCCCATCAGCTAAAAAGTCTGTCAACCCAAGAGAAACCCCTAAAAAAGAGGTAGTCAAAGCAAAAAAGCTGAAAAACTGGCCGATGAGAAAAATATCGGAGTTTGGAAAGAGGTGTCGAAGTGGTTCAACAGCAGACTTTCCATTCGTGAGGGCCCACTCTAGTCCGTAGCTTCCTTCAACGGGAATAATCCCAAGAATGAGTATCTCCCAGATGGAGTATATAACAAAAGGAATTGCAGTCCCAATAACGATTGCAAAGCGCACAAGCTTCACATTTCGCTCGAGGTATTCATACAAGGTAGGCAATGTGCCTTGATACCCAAAAGAACCAAAAAGAACAGGCAAAGCAAACAAAGATGCCGTCCAGTTTTTTTGAGCAAGCTTACTTAGATCAATTTCTCTTATGCCAATAGCAAGAAAAGCAAAGTATGATGCAACAAGACCAACCATTAAAAAAAGGTTTACTTTATCAACTGCTCTTGCACCGACATAGACAAAGATAGCAAAAAAGAGGGTAAATAAGAATATCCCAGCTCTCTCTGGAAGCCACATCCCAAAAACTGCTTGGACTGCTTCTCCCCCAAGATCAACATAGGCTATTGTGAGCGTATAAAATAAGAAAAGATAGAGGAGCCATGCAAAAAAAGAGCCTATTGGCCCCAAAAGGGTTCGAGCCATCGTGATGATATTCGCCCCTTTGGGCATCCATACACAAATTTCCAGGAAAAGCATTCCTGTGGCAACACTAAAAAGCCAACAAATGAGATACATTACTATGGCGGGTACAAATCCACCAAGTGCTGTTGAAACAGGCAATGCAAGCATACCTGCTCCTATTGCCGTACCGCCAACAATTAAGGCACCACCTAAACCCTTACTTAGCTGAAATGAATGACTCACAAATTGCTCCAAAAAAACTTTCCTGAGTATAGCCCCTCATTCAATAGAGAACAAGAGTTGTTCATTTTTTTGATATGATGTAGACTCATTCGAAACGAGACAGAGCCCCCGAGGATTGTGGAACCGAAAATATATACCAAAGACCAGCACGGCATCGACAACACAAAAATTGATTCCCATGCATATTATATTTTACAGAAATTGCATCAAAGTGGGTATGAAGCATACATTGTAGGCGGCGGCGTACGAGACCTTCTCCTAGGCCAAAAACCAAAAGACTATGATATTTCAACCTCTGCAAAGCCGGAAGAAATAAAGAAAGTCTTTCCAAATTGCATTCTTATTGGACGAAGATTTCGACTTGCGCACATTCGATTTGGAAAAAAAGTATTTGAAGTGTCGACGTTTAGATCAGGAAATATTTCTGATGACTCCCTCATAATCCAGGACAATGTCTGGGGAACAGCTGAAGAAGATGTTGTTCGAAGAGACTTTACATGTAACGGCCTTTTTTACGACGGACAGGATGAAACAGTTATTGACTACGTTGATGGCGTCAAAGACATAAAGAAAAATTTTCTTCGTGTCATTGGCAAACCATATGCCCGGTTTAAGCAAGACCCAGTCCGCATGATTCGCATGATCAAGTTTATTGGTAGGTATGGTTTTGAAGCTGATCCGGAAGCTGAACAAGCGCTCCTTGAGTGCCGTAGCGAAATTTTAAAAAGCTCGCAGGCAAGAATTTTGGAAGAGTTGCTTCGAATGCTTGAGTCAGGACACTCACACCAGTTTTTCAAGCTCATGACTGACAAAGGGCTTATGCAGATCCTCCTTCCAAAAATTGGAGAGTTCCTTGAAACTGATGAAGGAGCACTCGTTTTTTCGTATTTACAAGAAGTAGATGCTGCAATGCGTGAGCGGAAAAAAAGACAGCATGACAGAGCGGTCCTGCTCTCATGCCTTATTTTCCCGATGGTTGAAAAGCACCTTGCAATCCACTACCTGGAGGGTGGCCATACCCCTCACCTTGGTACAATCCATGGAGAGGCATATGCACTCATAAATGAGACCTTTCTTCCTTTCTTCAAAATTCCACGAAGAATGAAAGGGAAAATGACCTCTATTATTACATCACAATATCGAATCACACCTCTCACAAAACGAAAACCAAAAAAAATCAGAGTCCCTCGAATTGCTGATTTTGACCTAGCCGTTTCTTTTGCGTCATTTCGAAATAGAATTGAGCCCGGATTGACGGAAATCATCAGCAGATGGGAAGAAGCTATTGTAGACTATCAGCCACCTGAAAAAGTAAAAAAAAGACGCCCTAGAAAAAGACGTTCATGAAGCTTTTACCGTATACAACAAGCATTTGTCCGTATCCTATTCATTTTTTTGGACCCTCGCTGGATGAAGGCCCCCTTCCGACCGTTTTTTACTTTGCAATTTCCGCTGAAGAGTCTTTAACCCTCGATCCATTTAATCAACCTGTCCTTCCTTTTCTCAACGAAAAAGCCCGTGTTTTTTCAATCACCCTTCCCGGCCACGAGCACCCACACGTAAAAGAAGATGCAATGACCTATTGGCAGGAAAACCTTTTGAAGGGAAACGATCTATTCAGTCCATTTAGAAACGGAGTAAAAGCCCTTATCTATGAACTGATAGAAAAAAATATTGCTTTAAGTGAAAAAATTGGCTTTATGGGGCTTTCTCGAGGCGGATTTGCAGCGCTTCACGTTTCAAAAGTACTAGAGTTCAATGTACCAATTGTTCTCTTCGCTCCTCTCCTTGATCTGGAACAGGTGCAAGAGTTTGAAAGTATGCCAAAAAACATCCTCCTTGATCATATGATCGGCCCATACGTGAGCAAATATGCGCGTGATACTATTTGGATGTCTATTGGAAATAATGACACGCGAGTTGGGACGAAGTCTGCTATTGCATGGTTTCAGTCAGTCTGCGAGACTGCACTCGCTGAAGGCCTCCGCACACCACGTATTGAGCTTCACATCTCTCCTTCCATTGGATACAAAGGACATGGAACAGACCAACCGACGTTTAACAGAGGAGCATTATGGCTCAAAGATTTACTGCTTCCCAAGTAAATTACTACATTTTTTCAGGTGAAACAAGTGGAGATGCACGAGGTGCAGAGCTCTTATCAGCGTTAAAAAACCACTCCCCACTCGCAACAGTCCATGGCGTACCCGGCCCTCAACTTCGCGCTTTAGGCGTAAAGCACTCAATCACTATGGAATCGTTCCAAGTAATGGGGTTTATTGATGTCGTAAAGTCACTCCCAAAGCTCTACAGGCTTTTCTTTCATGTAAAAACGGAAATCCTAAACCTGAATCCTGAAGTGGTCATCATGGTAGATTATGCTGATTTTTCACTTCGCATGGCAAAACACCTACGGAAGGCAGGATATAAAGGGAAAATCGTCCAGTACGTCTCACCAAGTGTTTGGGCGTGGAAAAAACACCGTATTGCTCACATTGAAAAAAATCTCGATTTACTTCTTACAATCCTCCCGTTTGAGCCAGCCTATTTTGACCAAACAAAGATCTGCGCAAAATATGTCGGCCATCCCCTTACTCAGAAAAACAACGAAATACCTTCTGTTGAATGGACCCCTCCTTTCGATGTGCCGTTTATAGCTATTTTCCCAGGAAGTAGGGAGACAGAAATTTCAAAAAACCTTCCATTACAACTTGCTGTTGCCCAAGAAACGAAAAGACCTATCGCAATCTCGTGTGCACATGAAAAATTTAAAAAAATAATCGAATTAATAACACCAGCCGATATACCCATTATCTCTTCCGAACACACGGCTGAACTGATGAATGCATGTACGTATGCAATCGCGACATCAGGAACAATCTGCCTAGAATTGGCATTAAAGAATATTCCAACAGTCTGTACGTATGCGATTCGCCCATTTGACGAGTTTCTCGCTACAAAAATTTTTAAAATCAACCTCCCATACTACTGTATTGTAAATATTATTGCTGGAAGAGAGGTGTTTCCAGAGCTTTTTGGATCTCGCCTTTCTTTTCACTCGCTGTCTATTGCACTGAGAAAAGTGATTGAGGGTGAACACGCATGTGACACAAGGGCGGTTCGAGAAATGCTCGGAACTAAAGAGGCTGCAAAAGAAGCCGCTCAAGAAATTGCCCTTTTGCACACATCGTAAAAAAGACATATTCTTTTTTTTCCTTCTATACGACTTCTTGAAAATTTCCATTCAACACACATAAATTTTTGTGGATTCTTATCTTTCTATAACGTATTATTTTCGAGATACAAAAGAGATAATTCCATGGATGACAGTCATCTTATTTACGTAGACCGCCTTACTGACGAGAGAATTGAAAAAATCAATTGTCAGCTTACTCCCGAATTTATAGACGTTCAGGAAAAAGATCTCTCGTATCCAGATCCTGTGCAGGCTCAAGGTGAAGCGTATGTTGCAAGTGACCATCTCGTTGTCCACTTGGATGTTTCAACGACAGCACTCCTGCCCTGCAAGACATGTAACGAACCGCTGAAAAAAAATGTTTCACTCCACCATGTCTACCACACAATTCCTCTTTCCGATTTAAAACACGCTATTTTTGATATCCGCGACATTCTTCGCGAAAATATTTTAATTGAATCTCCTCAGTTTGCTGAGTGTGACGACAATAACTGTCCTCATCGAGTCCAGTTTTCTGAATTCCTTCAGAAAGGTGACACTGTAACAAAAGTTGACACAGATGAGCATTCTAATTTTCCATTTGCACACTTGGATGAAGAGATAAATAAGTCATAACGATAAATATGGAGTAACCAATGGCTGTACCACGTAACCGCCACTCGAATTCGAGAAAAAACAAAAAGCGAGCTCACGACGCAAAATCTGTTACTAATGCTGTAGCATGTTCAAACTGCGGCAAAAAACATCTCCCACACCGTGTCTGCCCTCATTGTGGTCACTACGCGGGTAAAAACTGGGTAAATGCAGAAAGCGAATAAGCCGAACATTGGCCTCGATATCATGGGCTGCGAAAGCAGTCCTGATACGCTTTTAACATCACTCTATGCACTCCTTCGAAAAAATGAGTGCCCCTTTACCATCACTGTGTTCTGCACAGAACCGCTTGCTGCTGCCTGTAAAAAACTCCCCCGTCCGATTCCTGTTGATTTCGTCACTACATCATCTTCAGTAGAGATGAATGAAAATCCGCTCAAAGCACTTCGTACAAAGCGCGATGCGACAATGTACGTTGGGCTAAATGCTGTCAGAGAAAAACAAGTCGATGCACTTATAACGTGCGGGAATACAGGCGCACTCATTGCTGGTTCGTACCGGTACTTGGATCCTTTGCAAGGGATACGGAGGCCTGCACTCGTTGCATTGATGCCAACAAAAAAAACGCCGGTTGCCGTACTCGATGTTGGGGCTAATGTGACATGTGATAGTAAAATGTTGTATCAATTTGCTCTCATGGGACGAGCGTTCCAAATGGCACGAGGCATCGATGCCCCACGGATTGGCATCTTAAATATTGGTGAAGAGGAATCAAAAGGGCGTCCGGAATTTCGTGAAGTATATAGCCTCCTTGAAAAGTCCTCTTCTTCTCTTTCTTTTATTGGAAATATAGAAGGGCGATGTGCTTTTGATGGGAACGTCGACGTACTTATTACAGATGGGTTTACAGGGAATGTTTTCCTCAAAACCGCTGAAGGGGTCTCTTCGTTTCTTGTTGACCAAGCTGAAGAGCTCACTTCGGATACATCCCTTCTTACTCAACTAAAGAGAATCAGTGATTATGAAGAGTATCCTGGCGCACTTCTCTCTGGTGTTGATGGACTCGTTATTAAATGCCATGGCGCTTCAAATGGACGAGCTGTTGCGAATGCCATAATGGGCACGCATCAATTACTTGCCAAAAATTTTATCACCTCTGTACAAAAGTGCCTTGCCATTGAGGATGTATAGACCATGGCTGCTAAAAATTTCAGTTGCAAACTCCTGAGTACTAGGGTATCATCCCAGTCTCCGAGGAAAGGATCAAGATGAAAGACATTCTTTTAAACATTGAGACTCGTGAAAAACGATTCGCTATGCTCAAGCACGGCAGACTCCAAGACCTCATCATCGAGAGAAAAGACAATCAACTTCTCACCGGGAATATCTATAGAGGCCGTGTTACCAATATTTTAGCAAATATTCAGTCTGCGTTCATTGACATTAATGAAGGTGAAAATGGATTTATCCACATCACCGACATTGTTGAGAACACGCACAAATTCCAAGAAATGTTCGACATGGATTTTGAATGGGACTGCGATTTAAGCCAGATTAAAAAGAAAAAAGCCTCGCAAACTGACATTGCAAAGCTTCTCAAAATAGACCAGCCCGTCCTGGTTCAAGTGGTTAAAGAGCCAATTGGTTCGAAGGGCGCTCGACTTACCTCAAATATTACTATTGCAGGGCGTTTTTTAGTCCTTCTTCCAAATACTCCACACCGTGGTGTCTCGAGAAAAGTGCAAGATAGACCATCGAGAGACAGGCTGAAAAAACTCATTCGTTCTTTTGAGCTTCCGAAAGACATCGGGCTTATTTGTCGAACAGCTAGCATGAATGCGACAAATGAAGAGCTCATACAAGAGGCAACAGATCTGTTCCAGTCTTGGGAAAATATTATGAAGGACTTCCAAAATAATGAAGATCCTATCTGCCTTTTTCGAGAAAGTGATATTGTAAAAAAAGCATTGATTACCGCACTCGACAAAAAATTTGATCGCCTTCTCATAGACGATTACAAGACGTACCAACAATGTCGAAAAGAGTTTACTAAATTTAAATCAAGCCACCCTCTGAAAATAGAGTATTTTAGAGACAAAACACCTATTTTTGAGCGCTTTGGTGTTGAAGGTGAAATCGATAGAGCAACACGTCGCAAAATATGGCTACCAAGTGGCGGATACCTTTACTTTGATAAAACAGAAGCAATGACAACCATTGATGTAAACTCTGGAAGATCAAAGGCATCTGAAATTAACACACACTTGGAAGAATCACTTGTTCAAATCAATATGGAAGCAGCTGACGAAATAGCGCGGCAACTGAGACTTCGAAATGTTGGTGGCCTTGTCATTTGTGACTTCATAGATATGCGCTCTCGAAAAAACCAAAGACGAGTACTCGACAGACTGAAAGAATCCATGAAAGTTGACTCTGCAAAGTGTACCATTTTAGGCATGAGTGAATTTGGCCTCGTCGAGATGACAAGACAGCGAGCTCGTGAATCATTATATCAAACACTTTTTGTTCAGTGCCCCTATTGTAGTGGTGCCGGGATCATCAAAAGTCATGAAACGGTTGCTATTGAAATCGAACGTGAAATGCGACGACTCGCCCTGAAGAAAAAAGAGGCTGCATTACAGTTAACGATCCACCCTGAACTCTATAATCATATTACAAAGCATAACTCAGAGCATCTTGAAAATATGAGCAAAAAGTGGAAAACAAAACTCGATATAGAAATCGATGACACCTATCATTTGAATGAATATACTTTTTTCTCAGCAAAAGATGGACAACGACTTACCTATTGATACAGCGTTTGAATACCTTAAAAAGGCTATTTCTCATGAAGCATTTCCATCGAAATTTTTGGAAATAGTTACTGAGTTTGCACAACAATATATCACTATTTGTAAGGAGCATTCGACCACCTTTCAAGACGATGTCGAACGCCTAAAAACCTACCTACATTTTGTTCGTGAAAACACAGTCAACCCGTTTCAATTCCCTCCATATCATGAAGCTATTCGGTCTCCATTCGACTATCACAGCTTGGCGAATAATCTTGTAAGGCCACTTGTCGATTTCAAGCACTCTACATTGCAAGGGATCCCGACACTGGAAACAATTCAGCAGCAATGCGCTCTTGGGGAAAATGTCGTTCTTTTTGCGAACCACCAATCTGAAGCTGATCCACAAGCACTCTCACTTCTTTTGGAAGCAAAGTTTCCCGCTCTTTCTGCCGAAATGATTTTTGTTGCGGGAAGTCGTGTAACAACTGATCCAATGGCTATTCCTTTTAGCATGGGTTGTAATTTGCTGTGTATCTATTCCAAAAGACACATTGAAAATCCACCTGAAGAAAAACAGAAAAAACAAAAGCATAATCAAAAAACAATGGGTGTATTGAGAACACTTCTTCAAAAGGGCGGCGTTTGTATTTATGTTGCTCCAAGCGGAGGAAGAGATAGAAAGAACGAAGAGGGAAACATAGAGGTCGCCCCATTCGACTCAGATTCAATAGCGCTATTCCATCTACTTGCTAAAAAAGCGAAGACCCCAACTCATTTCTATCCACTCGCACTTTCAACATACTCCCTTCTTCCCCCTCCTCCTGTTGTTGAAAAAGAACTCGGTGAACGACGCACCATCAATTGGTGTCCCATACACGCTCGCTTTTTATCGGAAATTGATATGGAAAATTACCCCGGTTCTGATATACCCGTTAAAGAAGGAAGACGACGCGCACGTGCTGAATATATTCACACACTTGTGAAAGAAGCGCATACTCTTCTTACCTAAAACACTGTTTACTCCAAATTTATAATTGAGATCTCAATCCTTTGTGAGGTAGAAATGAAACGGGTACTACTAGCAGCTTCTCTCCTATTTTCAGGAGCTGTTTTTTCAGAATTTTCAATCATTCAAGATGCAAATACGCTGTCCGTGAAAACACCTTCCTTTCACGCTCGAAAAACTGCAAAAATCAAGCTAAAAAATGGTCTTGAGGCATACATCATTTCTGATCCAAATATAGAGCAATCTGCAGCGGCTATGGCAGTCAGAGTTGGTTCTTGGAATGACCCCGCGAAATACCCTGGCACGGCACACTTTACAGAGCACCTTCTCTTTTTGGGAACAGAAGCGTATCCTGAAGAAGATGGCTTCATGAAATATATTCAAGAACATGGTGGATCTGTGAATGCGTATACAGCATCAGACAGAACCGTCTACCTCTTCTCCGTCAATAACGACTCCTTTTCCCCTGCATTTGACCAATTTGCACATATGTTTATTGATCCTCTTTTCCAAGAAAATGGAATTGAGCGAGAGCTCATGGCGGTCGATCAAGAAAATGATAAAAATAGAGAGCACGATGGGAGAAGAGAATTACAGGTGCTTAAAGAAATAGCCGATCATGATCACCCATTCTCAAAGTTTGGAACAGGAGATGCAAATACTCTTGGAAATATCCCTCGAAGCGAAGTGATTGCATGGCATGATCAATTCTATGGCGCAAATAATGCGCACCTTGTCGTTTATTCAAATAAGGAGCTCGAGACACTTTTACAGCTTGTTGATGAGACGTTTTCCAAAATGCCAACGACACCACCTGCTCCAAGAGAAGCTGCCCTGAGTATTTTCCCTAAAAAAGAACTGGGGAATATTGTGTACATTAAGCCTGTCATGGACCTTAAAGAACTCAATGTGTACTGGGAGCTTCCTATTGAATACGTACATGACACCGATTTTAAAACTGCAGAACTTCTTGGATATGTTTTGTCCAGCAAAGGACCATCCTCACTCTATGCACAACTTCGCTCGGAAGGCCTCATTGATGACTTGGGTGCAGGACCTGCTTCACTGAGCCGAGAAAGCGGTGTTTTTTCTGTCTATTTTAGTCTTACAGAAATGGGAACACAGCATGTTCATGACATTATTGAGCGTCTCTATCAAACCCTTGCATCTATTCGGAAAACGAATATTCCTCCATATATCTTTAATGAAATTCGGACGATGCACAAAATCAATTATGAATTTCAGTCAAAGCAAGAGCCATATTCGTACGTAAGCAATACGATAGCTGAGCTTGTGAACGAACCATTGGCAACATATCCAATGAAGACACGACTGCCAACAGTCTATGAGCCAAAAAGAATACATTTTCTTCTTGATTATCTAAAACCGGATCAAGCGCTCTATGTTGCACTCATGCACCCCCAGTTTTCAAAAGTTTCTCCTGACACAAAAGAACGGTGGCACCACGTAGAATATGCTGTGAAAAAAGTGCCCGAAATGCAACTTCGAGCATGGAGTGTTGCCTCTCCACACCCAATGATTGCAATACAGAAACCAAATCCTTATCTTCCAAAACAGCTCAATCTATGCAGCGCAACAGCAAAAGAGCAAACACCTCCAACACTCCTTTATAGTGAACGGATTGGAAAACTGTATTTTGCACAAGATCACACGTACTTAACTCCAACAGTTGCATGGAATTTCGCTATTAAGACACCGAGACTGAGAGATACAGCCGATGCATCTGCCATGACTGATCTTTTTCTGGAATCCCTCCATGAACAGTGCCTTTCAACAGAATTTTATGCGCGCTCAGCAGGACTAGGCAGTAGTGTCTCGAAAGAAGGTTTTGCACTGACTCTTTCCGTTTCAGGATATAGTGACAAAGCTTTTACACTTCTTAAGTCGACTCTTGCGAATATGAAAGGTATAGAAACCTCAGAACGAGATTTCGCTCTTTTCAAAGAGTCGCTTCTCTCAGAGTATGAAAACAAATTGAAAAACCAACCCTATCTTTATGCACGAGCAAATGTACGGAGCATCACTTCAAATGATAGCCATTCTCCTCAAGAGATGCTTCACGCGCTGAGAAATATACAATATAGAGATTATAAAGAGTTTGAGAAACACCTCTTTGACGAAGTGTATGTTGAAGGCATGGTCGTTGGCAATATGGACACGACAGAAGGGGCAAAAATCTGGCACCTCATGAGTAGTGCACTAAGCACAAAACCATATTTGGAGGAAGACCATCTCAAAAGAAAATTTTTATCTATTTCTAATGAGGCTGGTCCATACCAAATACACGATACAACACAAATGCAAGGGAATGTCAGTTATCTTCTTCTTCAAGGGGGCCCCTTTTCTTTTGAAGCATGGGCTTCACATGCCATGCTTGGAAAAATGTTGAATCCAGACTTTTTTGAAACGCTCCGCACAAAACAACAAACTGGATATATTGCCATGGGATCTACTGGATACATTGATTCTGAGCTTGTTCAGCTTTTCCTTGTGCAATCAACAACACACCAACCTGTGGAGCTTCTCGCACGCTTTGAACTCTTCTTAGAAGAATACACGAAGCAGTTTCAAACACTTATCCCCAAAGCACGTTTTGAAGAAAATAAGGCAGCACTTCTCGAATCACTTAAAACTCCTGCAACAAACATTTCTGAACTGTGTGCACAATATGTTGAAGAAGCGTTTGTTCATGAAGGGAATTTTTCTTTTAAGGAGCAGCAAATTGAAGCGGTGTCAGCACTCACCTATGAGCAATTTAAGAAAGATGCACTATCAACCATAAGCCGTTCAAATGGAAAGAGACTTGCGTACCTTCTTCAAGGTGCTCCACTTGAGGGAAAAACGTTTCAGTACCTCATGACAGATGCTGAAGATATTAAAGCATCTTCAGCGTATGTATCTTGGAAATAAGACTGTTTAGAGCGAGTCTAAATACTGATTCGCTCTAGCAATTTTTTCTTCTAAAACGCTTTTTTTTGTATCGAGCTGCTTCGTAAGCATTGACATTCGTCTATTGTTTTCAAAAAGCGGTCTATGTTTCTGCAAGAAGCGCCAAAATAATCCATCCCAAATGGTACACCAATCTCCTTTTGGGAAACGCCCCATTTTCAAAATATAATTTGAGCTTGAAACATAGGGTTTTGTAATGAACAACCCACCATCTGCATACTGACTCATGCCGTAGACATTTGGCACCATGACCCAGTCATACGCATCAACAAATAGTGACATGAACCATGTATAGACATCATTGGGATCAAATTCACACAATAGGAAGAAATTGCCAAAAAGCATAAGACGCTCGATATGATTTGCATACCCGGTTTCAAGCACCTTTTCAATTGTCCGGTCAATTGGATCAATCCCTGTCTGCCCTGTCCAAAATGACTCAGGAATTTGACGTGTATGTGAAAAGAAATTTTTTGTTCTTTGTTTTCGACCGAGCACAACGTATGCGGCACGGATATACTCTCTCCATCCGAGTATTTGCCTTATAAAGCCTTCTAAAGAGGCAAGAGGAATGCCATTTTTCTTTGCTGCCTTGAGCGCTGATGTAACGACATCTTGAGGGAGAAGAAGACCAACATTCAAAAGTGGAGAGAGTACTGAATGAAAAAGAAAAGAATCAGATGGGTCCATTGCATCTTGGTAAGGACCAAAATCTGCAAATCGATGTTCTAAAAATTCATTGAGCCACTTTTTTGCATCTTTGTGTGTACTGGGATAGCAATATACTGTAGTCAACGTGCCATATGAGGCAGGAAATGTTTTCGAAACATAGTTTTCTGCAGCGGTATATGCATCACTCTTTTTTGGGAAATTAAGAGGTGGAACATATATATTTTTGGGAAGCTTTTTTCTATTTTCAGTGTCAAAACTCCACGATTGACCAAGCGGCTTACCTTGATCATCGACCATGATCTTATGCTGTTTTCTTTGGTAAATGTAAAACTTGGCCATACTCCAGCTTCTTGGGCCTCGAAAATACGTCGAAATTTCTTTTTCAGAAAGGTAGAATTGAGGGTTTTTGTACCAATGAAAAGTGAATTCATTGTGCGCTTCAAAATCTTTTTGAAGGAAGTCATCTACGGGGTCGACCACGTGAAGCTCGGTGTATCCCCGTGCTTTGAGTTGGGCGAAAAAAGCACCTCTTTTTTGGCAGTCCCCATATTCCAAATAATGAACACGGTACTTTTTTTCTCGAAGCTGCTCACTATACCTTTGCATTGCACAACGAAGAAAAACAAGACGCTGAACATGGAACGTTTGTATGCCAAAAAATAAAAAATCTTCAATGAGAACAACATCTCTTGTATGAGAAAGGTGTTCACTTTCATCAAAGAGTTGGTTTGGAAAAACAAGGCTACAAGATGACATGTGTTTTTGTACTATCCAGCTCCTCGAACAGACGAAATACCACCATCAACTGGAAATACGTGTCCTGTCACCCACTTTGAGTTCTCTGAAAGAAGGTAATGGACAAGGTGTGAAATATCATCCACACTTCCTATGCGCGCAAGAGGATGCCGTTTACCCATTGATGCTTTTTTTTCTTCGCTTCCAAGGAGCGATTCACTTAAAGGTGTTTCTGTTAAAGATGGAGCAACACAATTACAACGAACCGTAGGCGCATATTCTGCTGCTAAAGATCGCATAAGCCCTTCAAGGGCTCCTTTTGCTGCAGCAATAGACGCATGATATGGAAAGCCCATCTGGACTGCAACACTACTCATCAGGACAATTGACCCATTTCCATGCTTCAGTGCTTCTATATATTTCTGAAGTGGTCGAATGGCCCCAAGAACATTGAGTGCAAAATCGTGTGAAAAATCGTCACATGACATGGAAGGAAAGGGCTTTAAAGAAATAGTCCCCGGAAAGTATGCAAAGCCAGCAAGGCTCGAAACCTCTGGGAGCGTTCCTTCGCCAGACTCAACATCAAACACAGAGTGAGTCACATTTGGACTGGCTGTAAGCTCTTTTGAAGATCGAGATGCGACATGGACAGTATGTCCTTCTGAAGCGAGCTTTTCAACAACTGCTCGGCCAATTCCCGAGCTACCACCAATACAAACGTATTCCATAACAACACCTAAACACATTTTTTTACTAGTATGCACATGGTGTAATAAAAAAAACTACGTATTCCTTTTCATGACAGCTCTTTTTTTTCTGTAGAATCGCTCAGTTTATGCATGAGCGCATCGACATTCAGAGATCGAAGATAGTGAATATGCTCCCTTGTAAAAAAGCTTCCCCACCCTTTTGTATGAGATACAAACTGCGCAATCGCAGTTTCTTTCTGAACGCCTCTGCATACAATCTGATAGACCGCACACATAAAAGCTGTACGGAGTGTCGCCAAATGGCTATACATATACGCCGGCGTGTCCCGTCGTACCACAAGAGCCTTAAGAAAAGCAATCACGCTGTGCTCGTCTGGTGTGAATGGGTTCATAGGAATATGAATATACTTCAGTCCCGCATCTTCTGCTGTTTTTTTTGCAGCAGAGACTCCCCTCAGTGTTATTACCGACGTTACTCCCATGAGCGACAAGGTCTGGTAGCCTGTTTTTTGAGGAATCCCACCGCTAAATAATTCAAATGAAAAAGGCTCACCTTCAAGTAAATTGAGCGGGACAACACCTTCGAGATGAGGCAGCTCACCTAAGCCGGAAAATCCATCAAAAAAACTTTCTATATACTCAAAAAAGAGTGCGATTTCTCCAAATACCCAAAAAGTAGCTCGGATTGTTTTTTGAGCAAGTTGAGTAAACCCACTTTTTCTTTCTGAGTCTAGAGTTTCAATAGAATCAAACTCAGTCTCAGGCCTCGAGACGTTCATCGGGAAAACAACAGGGATAGTCACAGGAGATGGATGATCCAGTGGCCTCAATATTCCTCCTCGTACAATATGCTGTCTTTATTCGTATTCAGAAAGGATAGACTGAACAGCAGACCACTGCTCAAGTAACGTTTTTTTATACGATCGCGACTGGAAGCACACTCTATTTTTTACTTGTATTGGATTGAGCAATGGAGTCGTCAGCACAAAATTTCCGCCAGTCTTAAAAGCTGTCGTTTTTTCTTTCCCTCGTATCCCTTTTTTCTTTCCCATCTCTCTCCTAATCGAGGATTCAAATTTTTTTTACTCTTCGTTTTCCATGTTATGATAGACAACATCAACATCATCGATTTCTTCAAGCCATTCAATCAGAGCACTATTAGCTTTGGCCGTCTCTTCATCACATGAAACTTTTGTTTTCGGAATCATTTCAAGACTAACATCATCGCATGAAATTCCCATCTGATCAAGCGCTTCTTTCACTTTATATAACTCATCAGGAGGAGTAATGATAATAAAGCCTTCTTCTTGTGCCTCAAAGTCCTCTGCTCCCGCCTCAGATGCGGCAAGAAAAAGTTCATCTTCATCAATATTATTTTTTGAAATTTGAATAATTCCTTTACGATCAAAATTAAATGCGACAGATCCAGGCTGAGCAATTGACCCACCACGTTTATTTGTAGCAATACGAAGGTCTGAAGCTGTGCGGTTTTTATTATCCGTCATTGCTTCAACAATGAGCCCAACACCACCATGCCCATACAGCTCGTAGACAACTTCATCATATCCTGTTTGGTCCGTACTCGATGCCTTTTTAATATTCCGTTCAATATTGTCATTTGGAAGGTTTGCAGCCTTTGCTTTCTCAACTGCAAGGCGAAGCTTAGGATTTGTTTCTGGATCAGCTCCTCCTTGTTTTACAGCATTTATAATCTCTTTTGTAAGGCGCGAAAACAGCTTTCCTTTTTTTGCATCTGCTCGTTCTTTTTTGTGCTTGATATTTGCCCACTTGCTATGTCCAGCCACAGTCTAGAGCTCCTTTTCCATTAAAATTTTTGTAATTGTTTCATTTTCATCTTCAAGAAAATCGGAGTGACGACCATACTCAACAAACCCCATTCGTTCATAGAGCCGTTCTGCCGGATTTCCTTCATATACTTCGAGGTGAATTTTTTCTAATGCATGCTTTTCTTTTGCAAACGCCATTAGATGTGTCATGAACTTGGTTCCAAGACCTTTCCCTCGAGACTCTGGCGACATTATGATAGCAAAAAGCGACTGATGCTTTAGCTTACGGTATGCCTGAAGGTACAGCACCGCCATACCGACAAGTTCACCATCGAGCGTGCAACTTAAAGCGGCATCAAACTGAATAAACGAGAGCCAAATCCTCACAGCATCATCTACCTCGGGCTGTGTTGCCATTGGAAAAAATCGAAGAACTTCCTTCGTATCAAGCCACTTCTTCAGCTGGATACCATCTTCTACAGTTGAAATACGAAATTCAATGCTCATTTTTCTTGCTCTTCTACATTTTTTGGGAAGCGTAGTTCCATCAAGTGTCTATCGAGATAGACATTCTCAGCTTCTTTAACATACTTTTTTTGTGAGCACACAAGATTGTATCCGCACGAAGAGAAAAATGATTGGACTCCTTGATCACCATACACATCAAAATAAATTCGATGTAGTTGAAAGCGGGTCTGCCCAAGGTGGTTTATATTTCGAACTAAAGACCTACCAATACCTTTTCTTTGAAGGGCCGGTTCGACGATAACAGAAAGCATTGCGTGTTTGGATACTTTTCTATACGGCATGAGAAAGAGAATTGCCATTCCGACGGGTGATCCCTTGTATGTCGCAGTCAGCGTGCACTTGTACCGATAAAATGCGGCCCAATTCATCACAAACAGATTCCGCTCTTCCTCACTTTCATAAGGAAATGCTTTTGAAACACCTGGCCATTTGAGCCACTCAGACAGTTTTTTCGTATCTGAAGAATTTGAGTACCTAATATCGTACTCGTCACTCTCGGTCAGTTTTCTCATTGTCCAAACTCTTTCAAATAAGCAATTACAAAAGGATCAAGGTCTCCGTCCATTACTTTCGCTATGTCACCACATTCGTGCTTCGTTCTTGTATCTTTTACGAGCGTGTATGGTTGAAATACATAGTTACGTATCTGAGATCCCCAGGCAATATCTTTTTTTTCTCCACCAATCTCTTTTATTTTTGCTTCCCGTTCAAGTACTTTCTGTTCATAGATCTTGGATTTCAACATTTTCATACACGTTTCTCTGTTCTGAATCTGGCTTCGTTCCATCTGAGATGAAACCACTATTCCAGTTGGAATATGTGTCATTCGAACGGCAGAATCTGTTGTATTCACATGTTGCCCACCTGCTCCAGATGCTCTGAACGTATCAACACGTATTTCATCGGGTGTGACATCAATATCGATATCATCGTCAATTTCAGGAGTTACATCAACTGAGCAAAAACTTGTATGCCTTCTTGCATTACTATCGAATGGAGAAATCCGAACTAACCTATGCACCCCTTTTTCTGCTTTGGCATATCCAAATGCAAAAGGACCAGAAACTTTATACGTTATGCTTTTGATCCCTGCTACCTCACCATCGACTTTATCAATAATTTCGACTTTCCATTTATGTGATTCGGCCCATCTCTGGTACATACGTGAAAGCATTGAGGCCCAGTCACACGACTCGGTTCCGCCGGCTCCTGCATTGATACTCAGGTAACAGTTTTTCGGATCTAATTCACCTGCAAGCATTCTTTGTATTTCAAGCTCTTCCAACTTCTCTTCAATATGAGACAGTTCTTGAAGAAGCTCTTCATGGAGCGCCGGATCTTCCTCTTGCTCACATTCTTCTAAAAGGGAAACGACGTCACGAAAACGATTTCGGACATCTGTTGCGGGAGTGGTCCATACTTTGAGTGTATTTGCTTTTTGAATAACTTTTTGCGCCTGTTCATTATCGTTCCAAAAAGCTGGACTCTCCATATCTTTTTCTAAGCGGAATACTTCATCAATCTTTGTATCGAGGTCAAAGATACCTCCACATGTGAAGCACTCGGTTTTCGATATTTTTTATTCTCGTTTTTGTTTCGTCATTCATTGTCAGTATCCCTTCATTTGCTTGAGCTAGTATACTCTTCTTTTGCTACTTAGTAAACCATATAATTTACCCGCGCACCCAGTGTCTCATGGATTACCTTGTCATTCGACGGCACACAAACCATGCTGAAAAGCACTTCTGTGCCCTTTTCTCACATTTTTCTGAAAAAATTTTGATTTATTAATATTTACTTAACTGTCTCTTTACAATAAAGAATGCTGGGCTATAATTCCTTCATCGTTAAAAAAAAAGGGATACCCCCTTACGACAAACCCAAGAATTTCGGAGGATTTATGTCACACGCCGTCGGGAATTGTGTATATGGCTCAGTTGGCGCTCTTGTTAATGCTGGTTCAACTATTGCCGAGCTTTCGGGCGAAGTACTCAAAGCAGGTATGATTGGCGCATATTCACTCGGTACAAGCCTATACAACGGTGTAGGTGGAGCACTGAGTTTTGGTGCGGCTGTTTTGGGAACTGGTGCATCTGCGCTAGGAAGCATTGCTTCTCGCGTTGCTGATTTCGCGCTTCCTTTCTTCGTTGCATTTGGCAACGTGGTTGCTGCAAATAGCGGCTCAATTGCACTTTTTGGAGTTGGAGCTGTGACAGGAGCTGTTACATTAATAGCACTCCAGTCTATGCAAACCCCTGCACCACACACTGGTGGTTCATCCGTTTAATACGCATGAAATTTATTTCAGGCCCGGAGAGCATCTCCGGGCTTTTTACCACACCTATTCCAGCTCGTTTACTTCATCAAAGAGCGCATCGAATGAAACAGCAATTGAATGCGTTAAGTCAGAGGTATACTCAACACTTGAGCATATGCTGTGAGGTAGATACCTGACCACAAGCTCATTATTTACCCGTACTACTTTTGCAACTATTCCATCTGGCACGGTAATTGAGAAGGGCATATCAACTGTGATGTTTTCCAAACAACATACACTACTTCCTAGAAGTCGAATAGATAGAGGCTCTGTGACTTTCACGTGGCGAAGAATGCACTTTCCCGTTTTTTCAGAAAAGACCATCCCCTCTTCCGTTGTATGCCCCATCACATTCTCAGCGACTATATCAAGCCCACTTTCCAAAACAAGGTCTTCTACATAGAGATCCGCTATTGAGAGCTTCATTGAAGCACCCTTGGAAAACACGCCTCCTCGTAGTTTTTGAGAAATAATGTGATAAAGCGGTCCAAGCGCAGGATGGTACGAAAAAAAGAAAGAGGGGCCGTTTTTCTCAAACTCTTCCGGAGATGGCATGTTTGGAGTTGTAAAGCCGCAGTATGAATCGAGCAATTCTTTTGCATTTTCCAAGTATGTGTATAAAGCACCAACAGGGGTTTCAAAAATCCCCTCTCCTTCAACATATGCTTTTTTTGCGGAGGCAATTGTTTTTTTTCGTTCACTTAAAGTGACATATGTCGAAGATGCAGGAATTGCATCAGCGACATTCTGCATCATTGTCTCCAAGCGAGCAGAAACCATACCGTTCCCCTTACTTGAAAAATTCAAAATTTTCCCTGGAAGAGGATTGGTTCGCAGCGCTTGCTCCACCTGATCTTGCTTTGCAAATAGAATGTTCGTATTTGCCGGAAAGTCAAGGTACTCACCTGTATTTTTCTCTACCCCATACCTTTCAAAATCACAATATTCAACGTTTGTGATATGCGACGCTGATTTTGTCTGAACGAGGACATTCATTCCCTCTTTAGCACCCTGTTTTCGTGGGCAACTTGCAAAGCCAAAGCCTTTCTTATGCACAAGCCCATATCCCATAAAAGCAAGCATTGTCGAATCTATTCCAGCAATTGGGTTGTTGATTTGTCTCAAAAGAATGTGCGTTCTCTCAAATTGCTGAAAAAAGTCAAAAACTTTTTTTTCTTTTGCAAGGAGCCATATCATGCCATGCCCACCTGGTTTCAAGTGAAGTTGAAAAGGACTCTGCACAATCCACTTTCCTTCACTCGATACACAAGGAACAAGAGGCTGTGAAAAAATACAAAAATTTTCTTTTCCTCTACGAAACCACTGTGACTTTTCACAGAGGTCGTGAATGTGTGAGTGATTCCCCAACTCCTGAGATGTCATGAGTCCAATTGGGGTTCGTATGTGTACCCCAAACAACTTATATGCTAAGTATTCTCTTGCAAAAACATCATCGAGCATTCCTTCCAAGAGTGTTTTGGAAAGGAATTCCAGCTTTGCTGCCGGAAGCCTTTCTTCTGTTCTTGGGTCAGCAAGCTTGAGCCTATCTGCCGCCCCTCCGACAGGGTATAGTTCAGCAACAGTATCTAAATGCGAGAGCGCTTCATAGATATACTTTCTCACTTCAGCTGTTTCTTTAAAAAGAGGAATACTTGGAGGTGATTGTAAATGCCCAGCCTTCTCTGAAGGAGCATTTAAAAGTTCTTCAACCACTCCCTGGTATCCAATCAGCCCTCCCTCTTGTGCAAATACATTTTCAATTTGGAGCAGCTCTTCAGCCAAATGCTTTAACTCTTCATCCGCCGCTGACTCCCAACCATGAAGAACATGTGATTGGTTGAGAAAAAATAGGAGCGAAAGAACGTATGAATGCTCTACAGAAAAACCATTGAGTCTGTCAAAAAATGCCTCAGGAATCTGCCCAGAAAGTCGAAGGAGCTGAAGCTTCTCGTACTTCTTGTCACAAAAGGCGATTTTTTTTTTGAATTCTTTACTTGGAAAAACAGACTTTTTTCTCATGCGTCATACCTTGCCAAAATGGGTGCTATTTCGCAAGAAAATCAAAAACCGGAACGATTTTTTTTGACTATAAACCTCTCCTAGAGATACAAGATGGCTTTTGTAGGGGACGCTCTTCAAAAATATGATTTTTGAGGGCTCTCAGACAATGCGGCCTCTAAACACTTATGAATAAGGAGAACAATCATGCCTGCAAACAAAAATTCAAAGTTTATGGCACCACTAGAGCTTTCTGAAGAATTAGCTGCTGTCGTTGGCAAAGGACCAATGCCACGAACTGAAGTAACAAAAAAGATTTGGGCGTATATCAAGAAAAATAACCTTCAAGACCCAAAAAACAAGCGTAATATCATTCCAGATGAGAAACTTGCAAAAGTGTTCGGCAAAGGAAAAAAAGCCGTAAATATGTTTGAAATGACAAAGCTTGTCAACGGACACCTGTCATAACTCCTTATAGGGTGTGTTTCTTCAAACACACCCTTCTTGCCTCAATCCTTTATTGTGGGTATACTCTACCCTCATGGATATTTCTCTTGTTTTCTTAGCCGGTGGGCACGGCTCCCGTTTTAAAAATGAACTCCCTAAGCAGTTTCATACCTTAGGTAAAAAAATTATTGCACTCCACTCTTTTGAGATCCTCAAAAAAGCACTTTCTATTCAAGAAATTGTTATCGTATGCTCACCTGAATACCGCCATTTTTTTACCGCTGAATTCCCCTTGTCCTTTGCTTTGCCTGGAGATGAACGATACCTCTCCGTAAAAAATGGCATTGAAATGCTCTCAGACAAAGAATCTCTCGTCCTTATACATGATGCTGCTCGTCCAAATCTTGTGGAAAAAGACATTGAGAGGCTCATGCAGGCTGCAACTCAAACAGGAGCTGCAACCTTAGGAGCTCCTGTTGTTCAAACAATTAAAATGGTCGATGAAAAGACGCAGGTTATAAAAACAATACCCAGACAAACGCTCTGGGAAGCACATACCCCACAATGTATTCTTAAATCTCTCCTAAAAAAAGGGCTTGAATACCATCTCAAAAACAACCTTCCTGTCACTGACGATGTTTCACTTGTCGAACCGCTCAATGTAACAGTCCAAATGGTACACTCATCAACAAATAATATTAAAATAACATACGAAGAGGACCTCGCCGTTGCTAAAACCCTCCTACACGTATAAACTCACTCTTTCGTATGACGGTACTAACTATTGCGGCTGGCAAGTGCAACCAAATGCTGTCTCTATTCAAGAAGTGATTGAAACTTCACTGGAAAAGCTGCTTGGAACAAGACCTAAACTGCACAGTTCCGGAAGGACTGATGCAGGAGTGCATGCTCTTGCACAAGTCGCGCACATGAAACTTGATACACCCATAGACTACAAAACCATACAGTATAAAATGAACTGCCTCCTTCCAAAAGATATTTCTATTCAGCACTTTGAAGAAGCAGATCCGTCATTTCATGCACGATTTTCAGCAGTTGGTAAGACCTACACATATTATATCCATACATCAAAGGTAGTCGACCCATTCACGCATAGATTTCGTACACACATTCGATTCCCTCTTGACCTTCCCCTAATGGAAAAAGCTGCAGAATTGTTTGTAGGAACATATGACTTTACATCTTTTGCAAACGAAGCGAACAAAGGAAGTGCTAAAAATAATCCTATAAAAACGATTTATTCGTTAAAAATTGACGAAATACCAGGTGGAATTTCTCTTACATTTTGTGGGAACGGATTTTTGTATAAAATGGTACGCAATATCGTTGGAGCACTCCTCAAAGTGGGATCTCATAAGCTTCCAATTGAAGAGATTCCAAAAATATTTGCGGCAAGAGATCGGAAAAAAGCACCCATGGCGGCTTCTCCTAAAGGATTATTTCTTGTCTCTGTTGAGTACTAGTACTTTAAAAGAAAACAGCAAATGCATATACTTATTTGCATCCATCGTGCCGATGTGGTGAAATTGGTAGACACGACAGATTCAAAATCTGTTCTTGGCAACAAGGTGCTGGTTCGAGTCCGGTCATCGGCACATTTTTACCTATACGAGTATTGCCGCGATAATAATCGCGCTTACGATCCCTGCAACGGTTGCCCGAAAAATCTCTCGAGCATTTTCTGTTGTTTCTCCCACAACAGCTCGACGAACTTGCCCAAGACGCGACAAGATCGTGTGCCTAACCCTCCCCTCTCCTTCGGTTCGATCAACTCCACGCAGCGCATCTAAATCAACGTCCAAAAGCGCCAGAAGCGCTTTGAAATCTTTATCTCCCTTGAAGTCTTCTGCGACTTCTTTTGGAATCGTATCACCAACTCGAAAAGAAGCGAACTCTGGATGTTTTTCTCGCAGACGATGGACAAGGCCAATAACTATGGGATTAATAACATCCAAATCAGGTGAGTCAGTACCCTCCACAGCAGATATTGAGGCCGCTGCTGAAGCTCCTCCAGCTCCTGGTGAACCCCTTTCACCAAACCGAACTGCTGCTACTGAAGCCGTCATAGCGCCAGCCATTGCTCCCCCTACAGGAAGCTCTCTTGATAGATCTGGAGGACTGTCTGATCGAGGACTGAGAGAAGCAACAGAAATAGATCTTGTTTCCGCACGAGCGGCATCTCTGATTGGATTACTTGTTAAAACAACTGCTGGGTCAAAATGTGCTCTAGAGGACGAGCTTAATAGCGCCCGCCTTGCACAAGCAGAAACTTCTGCATCCCCTTTGAGACTCCCTTTTGATTGAATGGAATGAGCGTGATGTACACCCGCCATTCTACGAACAGGACCTGCACACATAAATCCCCCTTTTCTTAATTATAACAATTATTTTATTATTAAAACAAAATTATTAAGGGAATTTCTTAAATAAATGGTAATTAATTGATTATCGGTGAAAATTCCACGATTGTGGGCTTCCTTCATGGTACGGCATGACACCATGAAATGGTCTTGGATCGCCATCAAACACAAGAGGGAGAAAAAACCTATCCCCCTCCCACATAGGGCAGGTCTCTAGCTTATCCAAGTCAACCCAGTGGAGATCCCCCTCTGGGTTTGATGATGGAGGCGTTCCTGAGTAGGACGTAATGAGAAAGATGAAACCAAGCCAGTCTTCACCATTTTTTCCAAAATTAGTCCAATTAATGGTACCCCTCAATTGCATTTGCAAACATTCAAGATGGGCCTCTTCATAAATTTCCCGTTTCATACAGGTCACAATGTCTTCATCTCGGTGCATTTTCCCACCAAGTCCATTGTATTTTCCAAGATGGTCATCATCTATTCGCAAATTTCTGTGTACTAGGAGCACCTTTTTTTTATCCTGCGAAAGGATATAGCCGAGCGAGCCTACGATTGGGGTGTACATAGCCCTTCCCGACATGCTTGAGCATGCGCATGTATTACTTCTTTCCAAAACTCCATATCAAGTTTTTCTCTTGAAAAACTCTCAAGACGCATGCCTGAAGAAGCTGCCTGAAGCATTTCTTTATTGACTTCACTCCAGTCATCAACAAAGAGAACCGGAAGGCCTTTAAGGGTTTCATCCATTGATGAACGTTGCACGATTGGGATCACGCCAAGGTACAGCGCTTCCCACGTTCTATGGCAATCTAATCCATTGCCCGGTGGGCTTACCGCAAACTTGTGGTCAGCCATATAAGAAAGATATGCAAGGTATGGGCGTCTTCGGGCCCATTTACAGAAGTCTTGCTGCAAAAAATACGAGCGGACAGGTAAGCGAACTTCTCTGTTTGTATATGGATCAAAATAGAGGTAGAGAAGGCGTGTTTTATCCATTCCACAAATTTTCTCAGCGACAAGCTCTAAATACTCCGATCGGCCATGCAGAAGGGGCCTACCCCATGAGTCAATTTCATTGGCAATTCCAATTGGAATACCAGTGAATTTGGGGTGAGTCATACTTTGATTCTGCCCAAACCAGTGCGCAATTTTTGGGTCTTCCAAAAGGTATTCAAATTGTCCCGGCGATGGATTATCACTGTTATGAGTAATCAAAATATATGCCGATGAAATCGTGGGATGAATTTTTTCTACAAATGCGTCAAGAAGCTCTGTTTTCACAAAGACGATATCACCCTGTTGAACAGACTCTCCACTTTCCATTTTTCCAAATTCATCGTATGTATGCTTTGCGAGTGCTCGAAACGCACTCCCCCGAACAAACTGAATCTCACAGACTGCAAGAAGTGGAACGAGGAAAAAAAAGAGTACACAGTGTTTTATACGCATAAGCTCTAGCTCTTAAATTTTTCTAAATCTTTTGAGTGGATATGTAAAAAGTATATGGGCCACTCCTCCCCATCAAACGATGCATAAGGACAGCGTCTACCATGTGCATCCTTTCTCCACGTGTAGTCAAACTCCGACGGATCAATAATAGACACTTCATACCGTTTAGGACGTTTATATTCTGCATGCGCTGGACTCATTCCATCAAGCCAAATACCGATATGCATTGAGTCAAAAAGACCTCCAAATTCGGTTGCATGTCGAGAGTACACTTCAGGGTACCGGGATTGATTCCCAACAAGAGAGGTGTATTCTCTATTGGAGCTGAGATAAGATGGTGTTGTTGTGGGAAGTGGTTCAATCAATGATGTTTCAAAAAACATCGTCGCCAAGAAATCCATATCACTAAAGATTCCCATTTTTTCGACTTCCCCGGGAATTCTTCGTGTAAACTCAGAAAGGCCTTCTTTTGAGCCAAAATAGATAAATGCAGGAACACACATCTGATCAGAAAGAAAAGGAATTCCAATAGAAGGCGTGTTCTCCCGAAAGACCGGAAGAAGTGATGTCAAATTCCGGTAGACAAGCGTATCCCCTTCTAAATGGATACATTCCGTGATTCCGGTTGACTCCATGAATGCTTCTAAGTAATAGAACCGCTCGAGCGTGTATCTCCAGTATTTTGATTCCTGATGCGCTATTTTTGCAAACGCAAGATGTTTCTCTGATATTGGCAACGTATGTGCATCAATAAGGTGTACATTTTTCGGGAGCGTGCGGTTTCTCTTCAGCGATGTAAACACTTTATGTTGTACTATCAGGAAAATATCACTTTCTTCGTTGAAACGTGCTGCCTGCCTCATAGCTGTATGGTAATACCCCGGCATTCGATAGCCGAGGTGAACATACACGAGAGGAACAGCAGCAGTGAGGTGACATGCGAGACACACAATAAAAAAAGCAAGACGATACACCACCTACAGCGCCTCCACAAATTTATAGAGATTTTTAGAGTGGATATGAAGATTTGCAAGAGGCCACTTTCTTCCGTCGTAGGTTATGTATGGCACCTTCCGCCCCTTTCCATCTTTTTCCCAAGAAAGCGGCATATCCCTTGAGTCATACACAGCGTTTTCGTTGACAATCGAGGGTCGACGAGGGTTTTGTAACATACTTTCACCATCAAGGAGTTGCCCAATTGGAGCAGGATCAAAAAGATACCCTAGCTCATCCGAAAGAGTAGCATACATTTCACTGTTTTTTACTTTATGCCCATTGATACTCTCCATAGATTCAAGCAGTGAATAATCGAATGGTACGGATGGCAAACAATTGAGGTCGCCTCCACTTTTCGCAAAGAGCGCCATCAACGTCATATCACTTCTGTGCCCCTCTCCTAAAAGGTTATTCCGTAAAAACCAAGTAAATTCTGTCAGCACATTTCTTTCTCGAATATACACAATGCCGGGCACACACTCATCATCATTTAGAAATGGAACCGCAATCCCTGTATAGGCATTTCGCATCGTAGGCAAGGTTTCATCTAGGTCAAGGTAGAGCAAATTGTCACCTTCAAGATGCAGCACTTCGTCTATATCCCTTGACGCCATAAACTCTTCAAGAATGAAAAAACGCTCCATTGAATACCTCCAGAATCGAGGTAAAGATGAATACTTCGCAGGAAGAAGTAAAAACTCTTTATGTTGCCTTGTTGGTGTGAGGGATTGCGCTACAACGAGCTGAACATAGTCTGGAACAAGGTGCCTTCTCTTGATTCGATGCACTGCTTGTGCATGAACTATAAGATAAATTGGGTGCTCCGGATTCATCTGATGCACTTGCGAAAAAGTCGCTTGATAGTATCCAGGGAGCTGTCTCCCAAGATGAACAAAAACAACGGGTGTTTTCTCAGCCCAGAGAAAAAAAGGAATACATAAAAGGCATATCCATCGGATCATAAAAGCTCCTCCATCCAAGCATGAATCGACACGTAATGAACCTTTCTTCTTTCAAACTTTCCAATACGTCTCAATAACGAGGTATTTACCCACTTTAAAAACCGAAGATTTGCGGGCAGTTTTCGGGAAAATACATAATTAAAATAGATCTCATATTCTGACATCATACACGTCTTAGAATCCACTTTCTCAAGACAGACTTTCCAAAACGGCTGAGAGTGCAGCTCTTCCACCTCGCGGAAAAGTGCTTCAATAACGTGTCCTTGAATAAGCATGTGGTGACATATACCTGAATATCCTGGAAAGACTTTGTAGAGATCTGGTAGCAGTTTTTTCATATGCGTAAAATATTCAGGAAAAAACTCTGATCCAACGTTGTAATTTGCAACACCATCATCCTCTACAAAAGTGACTGGCCTCAGAAATATGGTATCTGCATCGAGGAGAAGCACCTTATCTGAAATACCTGGGATAGCAAGAGGTGCGTACAGTTTCAAAAGCTGCTGAAAAAGCCATCCAACTCGAGGAAGGGTTGAATCATTTGTTCCATATACACAAGATGCAACATCTTCTTTCGAAAAAGGATATTTTCTTTCATCAAACCACTCAGCCTTCTCTGTCAGGCGCTTATTTGAAACGACAATGATTCGACGGATATCTTTCCCATTTTTTCGAATCCCTTCAATACAAAGATCCAAGGTTCGCTTGTCTTTTTCAATGCACGGTATGACGACATCAATGTCTGCAAATACCCACCCTATACAGGTAAAAAAAAGGACAAAAAGAATTCTCATACCAAACCTTGATCAATTCAAGGGTAGGCATTATAATCTCTTTTTCTTTTAGCGCAACAAGGCTTCTCCTTATGTCTCAATTGTTTCAAAATGATTCCACTCTTCTTTTTGACTTTGATGGGTTACTCGTAAATACAGAGCAACTTCACTATGAAGCATACAGAAAGCTTGTTGAAGGACATGGAGAGTTCCTTACCCTTAACTTTATTGAATTTGCAGCAAAAGCGCATACATCAAGCACAGCCCTAAAGCGCTACTTGCTTGACACATTTCCATCATTGAATGACGTTCCGTGGGAGGAGCTCTATGCTGAAAAGCAGCACCACTTTCTTTCCCTCTTAACGGCAGAAAACCTCGAGTTTATGCCTGGAGCTGATGCAATGATTGAATATGCGCTCGAGAGAGGCGTATCCATGTGTGTCGTCACAAATTCAAGCGCTAAACTCACAGATGAAATCCGAAAACACCTCCACCTACTCAATGAAATCCCTCTCTGGATTACAAGAGAGTGTTATGAAAACCCAAAGCCAGCGCCTGATGGATACCTTACAGCTCTTGAGCACTTTAAAATTGATGCAGGTCAGGCAATTGGATTTGAGGATTCATTACGAGGAATTCATTCACTCCAAAATGCAGGTGTTTTTCCTGTATTGATCTGCGATCCATCCCACCCTCAGTGCAGTGCTAAAGAAGTCGAGAAGCTGACCTTCTTTGAAACGTTTATAGAGCTTTTAGAAGCCCTTCCAGCAACTCGGTAGCATTCTACTTGATATGCACCTCTGAAAGCCTCTCTTGCAAAAAGGATTCCATCGGTTTTTTTGCTGTAAGATCGTAGTGCACAAGGAGTGAAACATACGAATAATCATGTGCATTATCTGGATTTCTTCCCTCTTCTTCAGTATGAAGCACAATACACACTTCCTTATTCATCCAAGGAGAAACAGTCAGCGATTGGTGAAGCGGAATTCGATGAAAAATACCTAACGCTTCATCTTTAAGAGCGCGCGAACGTGACCTATAGTAGTCTTGAATCACTCGCACAATAGCACCCGGATTTTTTTCATATCCTCGTACATAAAAGTCACACGCAGCCCCTATCAAGTACAGAGAGGATGCACTCGAGCCGCTTGGTCTGAGGTATGCGTGGTGCTTTGGGCATCGAACTCCAGATGTAACAACAACTTGCTTCCCAGTGACTTTTTGAATGTGGTTTAAGATCTCTAAAAGAGTTGGATTCACAGCGACTTGCTGGCTAGAATGTCCTCCACAATCAGTAAAGAGCTCTTCTTGTTGAGCTGCATGAAGTAGAATACGGTCGTAGTTGTTCTTTCTACCTCGACAAGAAAAGTCCTCATTTCTAATCGGTAGAAGCGGTTCAACAATCCCTTGTTCCCATGGATACGATGGCTTAGGTTTTTTTGCTGGAGGAAGAAGCGGAAATTCAATCTCCTCATCAAATCGGTATATCTTTTCCTTCAACTCATGTGCAGCAAAGAGCCGCTCCATCTCAGTATCCTCAACAGACATGCATGAGAAAAGTAAAAGTAAAAGAGCAAATGAGATTCGTTTCACCATATGTGCAGTATGATGCCAAAGGATCTACCTCTCTTGCAAATAAATTTTTCCACGTGTATGCAAAAGGCAAGAGGTGGTTGTTCCCATGCATCAAAAAAAAGTACTTGTTATTCATCAATCCCCAACGCAAGCTGCATCGTTATTGACACTTCTTCAGACGCAAAATGTTGTGATATATACTGTTGATTCAGAAACTGCTGCCAAACAATATACGTCAAAAATGGCTCTTGATGGTGTTTTTTCAGAAAGTATGCCAACAAAAGGAACAGGGCATTTAAGTACTATTCCTTATTTCCCATTGTCAAAGGAAGGCATAGAGCAGTTTTGCACCCAAGCGGCTCTCTCTACTTCTTTACAACCAATTGCAGAGAGCGCACAAATGCGACTCCTTTTTGAAAAAGCAAAAAAAATCGCAGAAAGTGAAGCAAATGTTTTTATCACTGGAGAATCGGGAACTGGAAAAGAGGTGCTTGCGCAATATATTCACACCCATTCGTCTCGATCAGGCGCTCCTTTTGCCGCTGTAAACTGCGCTGCAATTCCAGAGGCTCTTTTAGAATCTGAGTTTTTTGGTCACGTTTCAGGAGCTTTTACCGGTGCTATTGCTGAAAGAAAAGGTCGTTTTGAGAGCGCCCATTCTGGAACGCTGTTCCTCGACGAAGTGACAGAAATTCCGATGCATCTCCAAGCAAAATTGCTCCGTGCGATTCAAGAGCAAACATTTGAAAAGGTTGGCTCAAGCACTCCGTTAACAGTCTCCGTTCGATTCATTGCTGCATCAAACAGAAATATCCAAGATGCCATAGATGAGGGCGTCTTCCGAAAAGACCTTTACTATAGACTCGGCGTCGTTCCACTCTGTATTCCTCCTCTTCGAGAACGGACGGATGACATACTGCCGCTTGCACGCTTTTTCTTATCAAAAGCATGTATAAAAAATAATCTTCCAGAAAAAAAACTGTCTGATGAAGCATGCCCTCTCCTGCTCCAGTATTCGTGGCCAGGCAACGTCCGAGAGATAGCAAATATGATGGAACACGCTGCGGTCATTTCTGAGAAAAACCTCCTTCTCACTTCGGATATTCCTCTCACATATGAAACACCTGACCTTCAGAAAAAATACCCATTTCAAGGTCTATCTCTCAAAGAAGTGGAGAAAATCCACATTCAAGAAACGCTTGCAGCTTGCAACTACAATAAAACACGAGCAGCAGAAAAATTACATATTAGTATTCGTACACTTAGAAACAAAATCCGAACATTTCAAAAGAACTGATGTCTATACAAGATCTTTTCGACGTCTTATTTCTGCAAACACAGCAGTAGAAGACTCCCCTGACATATTCAATGCATTTTTCAAACCATCTTCATCAACCCGAAAGTACGGGTTTGTTTCAAATTCATCTCGCAGAAGAAAGGGCATTGTACACTTTTTTTCCCGCATAGATCCAAGCCTGGCTTGTACAAGTGAGTTTGAAGGATCTAGTTGGCTTGCAAATTCCAGATTTTTGACTGTGTACTCATGTCCACAGTACACGTCAGTTAATGGATCAAGCTCACCAAGTTTTAGGAACGATCCGTACATATCTGTCGCATTTCCTTCAAAAATTCGCCCGCACCCTCCACAAAAAAGCGTGTCGCCAGAAAAGAGGATTTTTCTTTTTGGTTCGTAGTACACTACATGTCCCTTTGTGTGTCCTGGAGTGTGTATGACAGTAAAATGAAGCGGGCCAATTGATAATGTATCCCCATCATGAACGAACGTATCTATTCCTGCAACGAGACCATCTTTTGGACCAAACACTTCTGGATCGTGTTTTTCTTTTAATGGTAAGAGCCCACTGACATGGTCTTCGTGGTGGTGCGTAATAAGTATAGCCTCTAGTGTCAACCCTTTCTCTTCAAGGTAGTGCTCAACGACCTTAGAGTCACCTGGATCTACCACAATCGCCTCTTTACCGTAGCGAATGACATAAATATAGTTATCCTGCAGCGCAGGAAGTATATCAATTACTATTTCCGCCACTTGCTAGCCCCAACAGTATGACAAAGAAAAGTATGGTTACGAGGATACGTAACACGCCTATTTTTTTTCCTTTTACCTCGTATCCCCCTTTTACATCCCATGTTGTTTCACCAAGGTTAGAGAGCTTTGTGCATGCCACAATCATTGTGACAATTGAAATTGGATATATTGCTGCACCTAGCCCAAGCCACCAGACAGAAAAGCTGCGGTTAATTGCGTCGAGGTATGATAAATTTGTACCATCTTTTTTCAGAACTTTCAGACGTAAAAGCGCTTTCCCCGGTGTTTTACCACATGCTGATAGGAATCCAGCCTCAATAAACGTCCACAAGAAAATGAGCCCTATTCCTATTATTCCCCAATATTGAGGAGCGAGTGATATATCAAATAAGGCAAAAAGTATCCCTAAAACGAATCCGTACAGCGTGTAGTCAAACATTCGTGCAAGAAACCGTCTCCATGGGCGAGGCGTATTTTCCCCTCTTTTTTGTCTATGCAGTCGATGTGCAGCGTCTTTTTCTCTGGGAATTGGACTCGGATAATCTATGTTTTGTGCTGTCAACTTTTCAACTTCAGAAAAGGGTCTTTTGGCTTGCCCTTGCATGCCAACTAACGTCTCCGCATCAATTTCCCCTTTCTCAACAAGGCCGCTTAACTCCTCAAACGAAAAAGGTCCCGTTGTTGCTCCATCCGCTTCTTCAGTGTACCATTTTTTCTCAGACACAATAATGCCCCCTTTTCTTTACTATAACAGGGATAAGGCATTATTCAAAATATTTATATATTCATCTGTTACTTCAATGCAATATAACCATTTATCATTTAATGGGTTAAATTTGTATACTCCCCGTTCGATGAGGCGTTCGATACTTCCAAGCATACTTTGATAGAACGCCTTATACGCTCTTTCAGATTGTACATCGTGCATGTACACATCAATCAGCCCCTTTCTTGGCCGTTCACTTTGCAGCTCCCTTCGAAGTACATTCAATGTATCACGTACCCTTTGAAGGCTTTCAAGAAACGCCTGCAAGAGGACTTCTACGCGTGAAGAAGCGTGAGGGATTCTTAATTGGAGTGCGGAAGAAAGCTTCGGAAGAGATTTTGCATATGATGCGTTATTTGCCGGGAGTGTATCAGTAAATGGCGCTCCAAAAAGAGGAAGTCCATCGTGATTCATTGAGGAGAATGAGACATGTGGTGTAGCTGCTATAAATTTTTGCAGAGCATCCCGCTCCATTTTCCACAAAACATTCGTTTCTACTTGAGCACCGTGCCGATTTACCTCTTGTAATGGCATCAGGTGAGACTTTCCGTGCTCATGAGAAATATCTCCAAAAGAAGAAGGAAGATTTTTTGGATATCTTCTTCCTCCTGAATAGGCGAGATCAAATCCTAAAAGAACAACATGTGCCGCACCAAGCATGCATGCAATTTCAAGACACATTGAAGCAACTGTTGTAGACTGGTAGAAAATCAGTTTTTCATCTGCAAGTGGAATATCAAGGGCTTCTATGATATCAAGCTCAAATGTCCCTCCTGATGGCGATCCGTAGTAAACGAGGGGACCTGTGTGTGTTGCGAGGACTTCAGGATGAAGCCTCCCAGAAAACACAAAAGGGCTTTCTCTATTTCTCACCTGCAATCTTTCTACTTCAACTTCGTTTGGATCAACTGCAACGTTAAGATCTGGGCATATACCTTCTTTTGCGAGCAGTGCAATGGCTGATCCACCAGCGATAATTGGATACTCTCCTTGAACATCCCGCAAAAGGTCATACTGTGTTTCTAATGAAGGTCCAGCGCCACAGACAATGACTGTTTGTGAAGAAAAAATCGGGTTCCAAGTGTCGATTGGAGATGCATTCACGATAAAAGGGAGGTTTTTTGCAACATTTGAGACAAGACGGGTATAGCCCACCTCTTCCTGCATCCCAAAAAAACGGTATGAAGCAGAACTTCTCAGTGCATATTCGTAGAAAGGTGCACATTTTTTCATTTCACCAAATGAGACAATATCCATCCTATCAGATGGATATTCTTGTGCCACTTCCTCAATGTACGCCTCTCTTTGTGCTTCAGGAAGCTTCACCTTGTAATTGCAACGAATGTGATGTAGAAAAGGCTCTGCGCGCACATCTGATAAAAAACCATACAATTTCGATGCTGACTCATCAAGCAAGAGGACTTCTCTTAACGGATTTTTGCTGAGCCACTTCAATACAGCAGGAAGCTCACTTAAAACCTCGCACCCTAAAAGAACAAGGAGTTCTGTGTGTGATTTTTTTAATGCTTCTTCTAGGTCGTTTTTTTCTTCTCTGAGGGTTGGCGATGGAGTGGATGGGGTTACATCAAGCATTTGGAAGAGCAAATATTCTTTTGATGAAAGCTGCGTATTCATACACACTCCTGTAGTGTCTGCTTCAATGCGTCGAGCACTTTAAGAAAAAAGGTAAGCTGCATAGTGTCTGTCCTGACGTCACCTCTCCATTTCCACATCTCCCATTGAAACATGAGAAGTGGTGCGTATAGCCTGCTTTGCTCCAGCTCAAAGCGATAAAGAGGAACAGATACTCCACCTTCTAATATTCCAAAGATTGCTTTTTCAGCCTCTTTGACATCTTCCATAAGCGCTTCATGTACATCCGATTTCGATGGAGGAATGTACTGTACGTTGATGTTTTTTTTAGGACACTCTTTTATTTCACAAATATTTCTTACAGCTTGTACATCATGCATGTACTCTGCTGCATGAAGGACTTCAACAGCACTTCTCGACGTAGTGTTCACAATATTTTCACTATACCCTGTTTCAGTTCCATCAATGCCTAATGAAAAGACTTTTTTTACACCAAGAAAGTACGCCCACTCTATACCAAATGTACCTGCGTTCCAGCCACCTTGGATAACTTGCTCTATACCCTCTTCTTCAAGAAGCATGTCCTCTAGAGGATGACAGCCATTTGAACCAACCAACACCTTGGGTCCATGAAAGTGGTTTCGCACATCTGCAGAGAGCCGACTGAGAAAAATGAGAGGCACATCTGTCTCAATCATTTGATACCGCTCTTTTGGAGGATTTGGATCTAGATAGACCGCAAAATCAGGGATGATTCCATCTTCTAAAAGGAGTTGTACAGCTGAACCGCAGGCGATGATTAAAATCTTATCCTGCGCTTTTTGTACTGCCTTTTTTTGAAGATCATAAGAAGGCCCTGCTCCTACAACAAGTGCATCCATATTTTTGTAGATCCCTTTATACTGCATTGGATCTACTCTTTTCTCTTGCAAGCAGCTCAACGTATTTCGAATTGAATGCATTCCAAAATCACTGTACTCCTGAAAAAGGTGGGCTGTTCCCTGAAGTCTATTGAAAAAGTCTGTTGCAAATGCCGGAAAGTCACTATATCCCCCATCCACAAGTGTAAATGAAGCGTCGAAAAGGCGCCACGCAATGAGACGGAGCGAAGGTTCATCTTCAAGATATACTCCATCTAAACACTCTGAAAAAAGACGCTCACTTTCTTCTTCCTGTAAAAAGGCTTTTAGCCGTCCTAAAGAAGGCTCAATAAGAGTAATTTTTCCGGTAAAGCCTGGAGGAGGAAACCCACATCCGAAGCAAACTACGAGCTCACTTTCTTTAGGAAAGACGTATTCTGCAAATGAACACCGCTCTTCTAAAGCAAACCCCATTTTCGTAGAAATGGATGGTGCAAGGGATTCAAGAACGTCTATTGATTTTTGTGAGTAGCTCTTCATATGTAGGGAGAGAGGTGCTTAGGTCTAATGACCCTGTATGCGTATCATATTGTCCAAAAATTGTCTTCTTTTGATTCATGAGCGCCACAAAGGGTGCTTGTATAAAGTGATTGTATCCAAGGAGTTGATCGAGCATATTTGGATGGAGCGTTGTTGCTTTACACTCGATGACCAAAAGAGGTTTAAGCTCCTGTTCCACCTGGGCATATGCAATAATATCAATTCGTCGCTTTGGCACTTCTCCGCACGCAGAGGCACACTCTGAAAGCGCACGCTCGACTGCAATACAGCTTTTTGGAAACCCAAGGGTGTGCACGAGAACATGAAGAATATTTTGTCTGACCCGCTCTTCAGGCTGCAAAACAATTGCTTTTTGCCGATGCGGGTCATAAAACGTACTTTTCTGCACAATTATTGCGGCGTCATGATTCCATAGCTCCCATCGCGACGCTTATAGAGTACTTTGAGGTTTTGCTCCTCTTCACTCTTAAAGACGAGAAAGTGGTCACCTGAAAGCTCAATTTTCATAAGCGCTTCATCAACTGTCAGCGTTTTTAATGGCCGAGTCTTATTCTTTGCGATCTTGGGAATTTCAAAATCCACAGTTAATGTGTCATTGTTCATGTCAGCAATTTCTTCGTCCTGAGCAAGCTGAGCATTATCTCGACTTTCATATACTTGGATTTCCATTTCTTGCATTGAAATGCTTTTATTATGGTGATCCTGAATTTTATTTTTCCAACGTCGAACTTTTTGAAAGAGACGGTGGAACGCTTTTTCAATAGATGCATACAGGTCGGTTGTCTTCGCATGGGTGGTCACATTAAAGTGAGAGAACTTCATTCGAAGAAAACACTCTTGCTCAACGTGATTCTTGTTAACCTCTAAGCGAACATGCACATCGATGATGTCAGTTACAATGTTTTCAAACTTTGCAAGTTTTTCCAGAATAAACTCACGAAGCGCATTTGTAACTTCAATATTTTTCCCGATTATCTCAACTTGAAATTCTTGGTCGTGTTCACTGGTATGTTTTATGGCGAAACTCATGATATGTACCTCATACTCAAAATCAGAAGATGTCATACTAGATCTTTCTTTTCTTTTTTTCTAGAGAGAAATCTCACTCGCTTCAGATCAGAAATAAAAAAAAATCTACCCTCTCTGCCCTATCATTCACTGGGAATAATTTCATTTCCTGTGTAAACTCCTACCAATGCAAGCAACACACACTGTTACAGCCCGCACAAAGTGGGCCCTCTTTGCCATGCATCTCTTGAACGAGCCATTCATGGTGCTTTTTACAATGCTCCATTTCGTGCTTAGAAAGGATTTAGGCGCAACAGCATTCCAGCTCGCTCTTTTTACTTCACTGAGACCGATTCTTGCCGTGTTTTCATTCTACTGGGGAGCAAACCTGCTAAAGCAAAGGCATCGACTGGTTTCTAATCTCATGGGAGCCTTTTTTCTCGCTCGGATTTGTTTTTTACTCCTCCCATTCTATTCAAATATTTGGTTTATGATTTTTGCTGCCGGCATGTACGAGCTCTTTAACCGAGCCGGAACACCCGCACTCATTGAAATATTAAAAGTAAACATGGAGAAAAAAACTCGAGAACATGTGTTTTCTACATGTTTTGTCTTAAGTTTTGCTGAAAGCATTCTTCTTGGACTTGCTTTTGGCAACCTCATGACAAACAATTTTATGATGTGGTCTTCTATGATGTTCGGAGCAACACTCTTTAGTTTAGCAGCTCTCATGTATCAACTGAGAATACCTCTTCCATTTACGGAAGTGCCGATCCCTCAAAAAACATCTTTGCATGAACGTTTTATTGCTCCATGGCAGCGGATGTTCACCCTCCTCAAAAAACGTCCTGACTTTACCAGATTTCAATTCGGATTTATGCTTGGAGGATTCGGTCTTATGCTGATTGCCCCAGCAAAATCAATTTATTTTGCTGATGTACTTCATTTAACACATGGCGATATTGTGCTTGCCCGTTCAGTGTTCATGGGAATAGGTGTCATAGGATCAACAGCTCTATGGAGAAGAGGACTAGAAACACGCTCTATTCCTTTTGTCACAATGTGCATGCTTTTTGGGTTTTCGTGCTTCCCGGCGCTCCTTCTCCTTGGATCATGGAGCAAAGCCTTTACTTTTTTTGCTTTTCTCACCTATGGGATTGCCCAGGCAGGAAGCCACCTTTTGTGGAACCTTTCAGGAACATTTTTTGCAGGGAATGACGACAGCTCTCAATACACAAGCGTCAACGTTCTGACAGTCGGACTTCGCGGGCTTGTCGGACCAATGTCTGGAGCCGCTCTCTGCAGCATCTTTGGCCCACATACCGTACTTGGACTGGGAATGGTCTTTTGTCTTTTAGGGATTGTCTATACAATGGTATCTGAAAAAGAAAGCCGCACCGAGAAGGACTCGAACCTCCAACCACCTGGTCCGAAGCCAGGTACTCTATCCAATTGAGCTATCGGTGCAGATAGGCAAAATGTATAACACACGTACCGTAAAAAAAGCTAGTGCAAAAAAAAACATACCATACAGTTGAAGGAATCGTCATTAAACGAGTCCCTTACAAAGACCGCTCTGTCATTCTTACGTTGTTCACCAAACAAGAAGGGATCCTTCCGTGTATTTCTTATACGACCTCAGAAAAAAACGTAAGCATGAGGCAGCTCACATCACCTCTGTGTCATGGAGAATATATTTTAAAAAAAGGAAAAGGAATGGATACGATTGTCGATGGCAGCATCTATTCTCTCCAAGCATCTTTGAGAACATCATATGCACACATTTCGGCTGCTGCTGCAATAGCAACAACGCTTTTTGAAACACAGATGGAACAGAAACCATCCACTGCTCTTTTCGAGCTTACGACCTATTTTTTTAAAAAACTTCCGCTATGCGACCCAGAATGTGTTACTGCATGTTTTCTGGCAAAACTCCTCGTTCACGAGGGAGCTTTTTCAAAGGCACATCCACGTTGCACGCTCACATCGGACGAGTGGTTGTATGCATCGCACCTCGCCTCACTCAAATCACTCGAAGCCCTTCAGTCTCCACTCCAGCTCAGGTCAACGCTTGAAAAACTGAAGGCATGGGCACTCGCTCTTCACTCATAGTCAAAAAAACTTATACTACACCTAACCTGTGAAGCCAACCGGTGAAGCAGTCAAAAATCCCACCTTCAACGACATCACCTTCCTCACCTTCTTCTCGAAAAGGAAGCAGCACTTCTTTGAAAGCAAGCTCCTGCAGTTCTTCATGAACGGCTTCTGAATAGGACAGCAGCGATTTTGCGACGCACTCTAATTCAGCAAGCTCTTCTTCACTCCATGTTTTTCCATCAGGTGTTTGCATTGCTTCGTACCCATCTCTGAATACGCTATTTTCGAGAAAGCACCTTCCTAGCTCTTGAATTTTAAACGCACATGTCAGTAAATCAAGGCTGACCTCTTCATTTGAAGGGTGGATAAAGTGAGCTGGATCAAGCGAAATGAGTTCGAGAGTCTCAATACTTTGCGCTAGTTTCTGAACATCGGAATGAAATCCGGCGAGATTCTGATCAATTCCAGAAAAAACTTCCTCTCGTATTCGCTCACAAACACTTACAATCCGTACAGACACAGAAGCTCTACAAATATCTAACGTGTGAGCAAGATTGTCCCCTACGCGAGGTATATAAGCGAGACGTATTGCCATTCAATGCTCCTCATTTTGAAAAAATGCGCACATATACTCGCAAGGAGTATACGCGCGCGGGGATTATTATGGCAGGACTATATGAAACCTTCTATGCTAGCTTAAAAAAGGCTTCAAGTAATTCGTATTCATATTCATTTCGAACATCAGAAAAGTGAGCCGGCGCAAGTGATGGGAAACGAGTTCGACACACTCTCATAAGTTCTAGCGCCTTTTGACTTCTCTCTCTTTCATCTACGTCCCCAAGCTGAGCTATTGCCCATCGAATGACTCCTCGGTAGCTCTCAGATGCAAAAATTGCATCGAGTTCAGAGGCAGTTTCACTTGGATCACTAGGATCCCCAATGAAGACACGTACATGAGCTGGCGCTGCACTTCCTGCACTCGGGACCGGTCTCATTGCAGAAGAGGCATACGCAAAACCTGCTCCTCTGCGGGGAGCTCCCGGGCGAGGTGCGGACGTAGAAAGATGGAGAAAGGCTCGAAAAAGCTCTGCTTCGTGTCGTTTGGTTACATCAAAATGCTCATATCCCAATCCAGGGTATTCTCGCATGTATGAGCCAACGAGAAAACGGACATACTCTTTTCTTTCCATATCTCCTGCAACACGAGAGAATCGCCCAAGCTTTTCAAGCATTCGATCTACAACCGCACGTTCCCCTCTCACAGCAACGCTACGCATGGTGGATGATAACGGGTGTATATTTCCCACTCCTCGAGCGGAAGCGGCAGCTGCACGTGGAGGCATAGAATCAAAATCATCGTCTTCAAATCCCGTTTCGCCCAAAGCGGAAACCCGTCGGTGGCCCTCTTCTGCGGCAGCAGGAGAGTCAACAACAAAGGCCCTGAAGCATCGTATGTGCGCTTCAATAACTCGCAATGTTGTTTCAGCTTCGGCCTTTAAATTTTCTAACCGAGATTCTTTTTTCTCCAGCTTCTTTCTTTCAAATGTAAGCCTTGCATTTCCCCAATGTGTAACCCCTGCAACAACCCTCGTTGTGAGGGATGCGATCGCTTGTACTGCATCAAACGGGTCATCAGCACGTTTCGTGATATTTGTCGCATCCATAACCATCGTTGCACCTGCAGCAATAAATGATGTTCCAAGAGACATTCGAGAAAGAAAATTATTTAAGTCATACCCACAAATTCTTGGCCGAGCCCTGTATTCTTCATCAGCAAGTTCAAGAGCATATTGAACGATACACATCTGTTCACGCAAAAAGGTAATAACACGCTTAAAATCTATGGAGGGTATATTCCCACTTTTTTCTTGCTCACCAATAAACGTTATGTACATTTCAACAGCACTGCGAGCACTTGATACAGCCACAAACCAATCCTGAATTGTCACACCAATATTTGGGATAACTCGTTCTTCCCCTCTTGCAGGGAAAACGTCGTCGTCAGGAGCTTGTGCAGCCAAGCTTCTAGAAAGCCCCTCTCCTCCTCGAGGAGAGCTCGTGATCATTGAACTGTCTTTCTCTTCAATAGAGCCACTAGATGCAATACGTTCTGCCACTACTTCGTTCAATGCATTGCCAATAGCCGTCTCGCTAAAAATAAATCCTTGAAGTGTTGCTATATCATATTCCATTAAAAGGGCATGTAACGCCTCTTTGGGAGGCAGATCCCACTCATGCTGCTCTGCAAAATTTTGAATAGCATCTTCTATTCGGAAAACTTCTTCTGAGAGGCTGGTTTTTTGCTTCACTCGTATTGACCATTGCGTGAGAGATGCACTTATTGCCTGCATAAGCTTTCGAGCCGCTGTATCAACCGCAAGTACTTTCCCTATTTTTTCTTCTGTGTTAACAGCCCGTTGACCCATGCGAGCTGCAAGCGGAGGGGCCACGAGTTGAATACCGGACACTGTCGTTGCTGAGAGAATAAGCCATGAAGGGTATTGCCTAAGGTTTAATGAGGCGACATCAAGAAAAATACCTCCTCCAAAGCTCATTGTTGAAACAACATGCGCAAAACTCGAGCCCGACCGATATGCTATATCAATGCAAGGCGCTTTTCTTCCCTCTTGTGCTTTAATATATTTCTGAGCAAGTCGGGATATTTGGAGCAAGCGTCTATTTTGAGCCTCTAAAAGAGATTCAAATTCTGGAAGCGTTCCATTTTTTCGTAACACTTTTTGCACATGTTTAAACAGCTCATTCACGACCGTGCTTGATTTTTCAAACTCCTCTCGTAATTGACCAGGAGACCATTTCGCAATGTCTGTTTCTGTAAAAACAATGTCGTCTGTACTCTCACCTACATAAGGGGGTTGAGCCATAACGTGCTGAAGTGCCATCTGTCTCTCCTTGCATCATTTCACGAAATATAAAAAAAACTTGTCTTTATGTAAATTTAAAATTTCATTTATGAAATCTTTGCAAAAAAAGAAGTAAAAAAGACGCCACTTTCATGAGCATGTTTTACGTAGGAAAATATCTATGGAAAATAAAAGAATGTGCGAAAGGGGGGACTTGAACCCCCATGAGGTCACCCTCACTACCCCCTCAAGATAGCGTGTCTACCAATTCCACCACTTCCGCAAAATGATGTAGACATGTATCATACGCAGCAGTTTCATTCTCTGCAAGGAATTGATGAAAACATTCTGTATTTTTTTTATTCGGATATATCAGTGGACAATCAGCCCACTCCTCGGAAGCAACTGCAGGTTTTATCCAACATGCTCACACTATGCTATTGAGGCGATTTCGAAACACGGCGCATTCAAAGGAATCTACTATGCTCTACGTAGAATTGGAAGATGCCATCCTCTCTCAAAAGGGGGATATGATCCCGTTCCTCCTACGCCTGAGAGCCTGTGCCTTCAAGAGCAGAAGAAGGAATCATCAACTTTTGCCCCGGACGAATAACATCTGTTTTTTCAAGGTTATTTTTAGCTCTTAATTCCTTGATACTCACCTTAAATTTGAGCGAAAGCTTCCACAATGAATCGCCAGGCTTTACAATGTACTCTTTTTGCAACGCAGGAACTTCAGTGTATGCATTCTGCTCAGCTTTCGGTGCGACAGTCTGATACGTTTTAGGATGCTGTCTCTTTTCTGCTATTTCACGCAACTTTAACTCGGCTTTCTCTTTCACATATTGAGGACGAATACCTTGGGCCAAGCTATGTAAAAAAAATGTCATTTTTTCTGAAGTACCTTCAAGAAGGTCTATCACAGCGCTGAGCTGCTCGTTGCGGGCACTTTCTAGTAAAAAGGGACTTTCATGCTCGACAAGAAGCGCTGCGGCGGCTTTTGACCGCTCTTTCACAAGATATGCTAGCGTTTTTCGAATAACAACTGTCGGTTCCTCACTATCTGCCTTTCGGGCAATTCGGAGTATTCCATCCCAGCTCCCCTCTGCAAGAAGGCGGAGGAATGGCTGTTTGTTGAGGCGAATACCACCGCGCTCAAACACTTTCCGAAGACGAGTGCACTCTGGTGTCAAATACATTGCATCTTCAAGTGAGCGAGAGCCCTCATGCTCCTTTAACTCAAGAAACAGCCCTTTCGGGGTGAGAGGCCATTTTTCTGTCCGGGTGAATTGGACAATAGTTTCAAACGTCTCATCTGTCATTTCAGGAAAGAGAGTAATAACAATCTGCTCTTCACCATCTGGGTTTGTAAAAGAATAATTTCTCACTTCAAAAGGAAGTCCACCAACCGCTTTTTCTATGTGAAAGTTATGAAAACAGACGAGGCATGAAAGTGCTACATCTCGCACACGAATTCCATCTGCAATCACCTCAGTATTCTCAAGCTGTGGCAGGAGTTCTCTAAAAGAGGCTGCAAGAAGTCGAGCAACCTCTTTTTTCACAGCATCCGAAAGCTCTCCTCTCGTAGCAACTTGAGGCATTGGCTCTTCATGCATCACGAGCTGTTCTTTATCTGAAACGGCAATATAAACAAGTGAGGAAAGAAGCCCTATATTCAGTGCAACACTCACGATAAACGCAGCTGTTAAAGCTTTTATGGTTGGTTTCTCTTCGAGCAAATCGCCCACTTGACTACCCAATTTTAGAGTTTACTTGTGCATCGCCATATGGTAAAGTTTTGAGTCAAAAAAACCAAAGAATTTCTATGCGAGTCCCACTTTCATGGCTTAAAGAGCTCATTCCTACTTCAAAAACACCCGAAGAGATCGGTGACATCCTCACTCTAGCAGGGCTAGAGGTTGATGATATTCGGGAGACTCCCCTTTCCTTCTCAGGTATCATCGTTGCAGAAGTAACGTCCACTTCTCCTCACCCTGAAGCCGACAAGCTCCAAATTGCTTCTGTACACACAGGGAAAGAAACGGTTCAAGTTGTTTGCGGTGCAAGCAATTGCCGCCCAGGACTTCGCACTGCATTTGCGACTATTGGAGCTACACTAAAAGCTGAGGACGAAAAAGTTATTAAAATTAAAAAAGGGAAGCTTCGCGGCATCGTGTCAGAAGGAATGCTGTGTGGAGCAAGCGAACTGAACCTTCCAGGTGACAATGGTGGCATCATGGAACTCTCTGAAGAAATACCGTTGGGAACGTGTCTCTCCACTCTTTACAGCGACACCATTTTCGAAATCTCACTCACTCCAAACTTAGGACACTGCACAAGCATCCTTGGTATTGCCCGCGAACTTTCAGCACTCACGAATACCCCCCTTCATCAAAAAACCATCTCAATCACAAAGACACACGCCCTCTCCCCCTTGTCTGTTGGCATTCACTCTGATGAGTGTTCATCGTACGTATGCCGTCGTCTTTCAAACGTGAATGTAGGCCCATCGCCTGCTTGGCTCTCAGAAAGACTCGAAAACGCAGGCATTCGGAGTATAAACAATATCGTCGATGTAACCAATTACGTCATGCTTGAACTAGGACAGCCCATGCATGCGTTTGATGCCACCCTCCTTGCCGGTGACACACTGATTATTGACTCCTCTTCTCAAGATGAGGAAATGATTACACTCGATGAAGTTCAAAGACATATCCCAAAAGGGACGCTCCTTATATACGACACAGTAAAACCGCTTGCAGTTGCTGGAGTTATCGGAGGAGCCTCTTCATCTATAAGTGACAAGACAACAGACATCGTTCTAGAGGCTGCTCATTTTTCCCCTTCATCTGTACGAAAAAGCTCAAAGGCGCTCAACCTAAGAACAGAGTCCTCTTCTCGTTTTGAAAAAGGCGTTGACCCACTTCTCCAGAAAAAAGCAATTGAGTATGCCACAAAACTTCTCATTGAAATTGCAGGAGCGACAGCGGCTGATGAAGTCACTGAGATCTGCACAGCAAAATACACCCCAAGAGTGATTCCCTTTTCTCCAGAGAAATGCAACAAGCTCCTCGGCACAACACTCACGGAAGGTGAGATGGACACATTGTTTAAGAGGCTCTCGATTGACTACGCAAACGGAAATGCTACTCCTCCGAGTTACCGAAATGATATTACTTCTGAAATTGATCTTGTTGAAGAAATTGCACGGATGTATGGATATAATAACATCCCCAGAAAGCGCCCAACCTACACAACGCAAGCAAGACCGCATGATCCAGCATACCTCATTGAAGATATGCTCCGTGCAAAATGTATAGCCCTTGGCTTGCAAGAATTCATGACGTGCGACCTGATTAGCCCAGAACTCGCTCAACTTGGAGTGACGAGCACACTTGATGAAAATGCACACATACCCGTCTTGCAACCAAGTTCTATCGATCAGTCAATTTTACGCACCTCGCTTCTACCCGGAATGCTCAATTCAATTCAACATAACATGCTTCACGGGCACACAAACATTCACGCCTTTGAAATTGGGAAAATCCACTTTAAAACGAGTGATGGATATGAGGAGCGCCCAACGTGTGCACTCATTTTTACAGGACAGGCTGCCCCACATTCATGGAGTATCGAAGACAGAAACGTTGACTTCTTCCAAGTCAAAGGGCAGGTTGAAAATCTCCTCGAAAGTATCGACCTGACTAAAGTGTCATGGGAGCACTCAACTCATGAAATCTTCCACCCAGGTGTACAGGCATCGATATACGCAGGAAAAGTGCAGATTGGTGCAATTGGTGAAATCCACCCAAGACATACAAAGGCACTCGACATTAAAAACCGGGTCTTTTTCGTTCAACTCGACATTCAAGATATCCAAGCACTGAGAATAGGCACAGTGAAAATGGACCCACTCCCTCAATTCCCAGGATCTGCTCGCGATTGGACGTTGACGCTACCTGATTCGGTACCACACAATGCAGTTGTAGAGGCAATAACGAAAACGCCATCTAAGATTTTGCGCAAGGTTGAGCTGATCGATATTTATAGGAGTGAAAAAATCGGCAAGGACAAAAAAAATGTCACCCTCCGCTTAACATACAGAAGTGACACAAAGACCTTAGCGCAAGAAGCGGTAGAAAAAGAACACCAAAGAATTACAAGCACTGCAAGCGCATCCTTGCCGGTTACAACGTGAAAAAGTGGTTGAAGAAAACACGCAAAAAATCCATTGTAATTGAATATGTCGCGTACACATGCAGCGATCGCATTTATTTTTATTCTGAGATCTTTAGAGGAAACTTTATGAAAAACGTATATATCCCCGTTCTTATAGCAATGACAGGACTAAGCATTCTATCATGCAACAAGGATCGTTCAGATGACGAAGTAGTGACTCGTCGGTTCATTCATAAGTATGGATACGATGTTTCCAAAGAAGAGTGGGAAAGCACAGACTATCCAGGACAAGTCATGACGACGCTGCGCGATGGTGTCACCATTACCGCAACCTACGAACAAGGCGTTCTTCACGGACCAACAACGTATACCTACCCTCATTCACAGACAAAAGAATGCACAGAATACTATGACCGTGGAACACTGATAAAGAAAACAAACTATTCCCTACGCGGTATTCCGGCAAAAGAAGAACTCTATCTTTCACCCGTACATATCAAAACCACAAAATGGTTTAAATCTGGAACACCCATGTGTGTAGAGGAATTTAATGAAGGAAAGCTCATTCTCGGCGAATACATGAATGAACGGAATCAGCTTCTTAGTAGAATTGAAGAAGGAAGCGGCGTTCGGTTTATTCGAAATGATCGAGAGCAAATCGTCATGAAAGAAACATACGACGAAGGTGCTCCATCACTCCAGGAAACGTATCACGCAAATGGCACACCACACAAGATTATCCCTTTGAAGGATGGTCAAATACACGGTGACAAAAAGGAATTTGCTGAAACCGGAGAGCCACTTTCTATCGAAACGTATGTCGAGGATAAAAAACACGGCCTCTCTTCATATTTCCAAAACGGCTCGAAGTACTTAGAGCTTGTATACGTTCGTGGATTTAGAGAAGGTCCAGAAAGACACTACGTTGATGGCGAAACCCTTGTTGAAGAAACATTCTGGTCTCAAGGCGCAAAGCATGGCCCATCTTCTGTCTTTTACGATGGCCTGACGAAAACAGCGTGGTTTTATAATAACAGAAAAGTTACTCGCTCGAAATTTGAAGAGCTTTCACAAAGAGAGCTTGAAATTGCTGAGATGAACGAGCGAACAAAACCTGCAGAATTTTTCGAGTAGGCAAAACCTACCCGGCAATTCTTTCCCCTTTTTAATAACACCTTCATGCACTTGAAGGTGTTTTTTTGTGCGCACAAAAATCGTAGAACGTTAAAAAAAAATACCTTATGAAAAGTACGAGTTGTCGTCTAAGTGAAACAACCCCTGCAGCACTCCTTTATGAATAAGTTCACGAAGTGCTTGTAAAATGCTCTGCATGATAATCTCATAACTCTCTTACTATGAATTAGCTGTAATAATTTTTATATAAATAATCAAGTTTTTTCCCGATTCACTTGCCATTTGGCATGATTTTTGCAAATAGATAGTTAAGAAAACAAAGATGAGGGCTCGTATGAAAACGAACGAATTATTAAAAAAGATCGCCAAGCTTGAGTCACTCTGTGACCAGCTCCAGTCTGAAATGAACTACATTGACAGTCTTCTCCGTGAGGTTGGTTTTGAAGAAGGCATGGAAACACTCAAAGAAGCCGCTATAGAGCTCATAGAAAAAAGAAGAGATGGACGAAGCGATCTTTCACAATAGAAAACGTGTGTACAGCGAAAAAAGCAGGGTGTCCACTCATCCTGCTTTTTCTCTTTACAGAGTACCACCCCCTCCTGCATCCTTACACACGTATAAAAGGATACATCAATGCTTAAGCTCTACGAAGAACATGCGAAAAAGCCGCACCCGCCAAAAATTCCAGGGATTACAAAGAAAACCGCACGATTTCTTAAGTTGAAAAGCGCATGGTACCTCTTGACTCATGACACTGAGAAACTCTTTCTCAGATATGTATTGAAACACCCCGTACGTTACCTTCTCCCTCTTTTGAAATCACTCTTCAAAAAGCACACCTTTACAATCGACAAAGACTTCTACCTCTATAACATAAAGGAGCCTATGGAAGTTCTCCAAGAACATGGTGTTTTTGTTTTAGGCTTTTCGTACTGTCAAAAACCACTTGATTGCCCATCAGGTCGATTTACAGACACATGTATACATGACTCCAGCCATCCAGTGTGCAAGCAATGTTTTATTTGCCAAGCATGTGAAACGGCCCCACCTAAGACACGTCTCCTTTTCATTCCAACAGTTCACTATATCGGAGAAAAATTATTAGAACTGAGAGAGATATACCCTGCAAAAGATATCACATTTCTCATAACCGCTTGTGAGCTTACACTCAAAATGTTTGCTGACTGGGGCAACATGGCAGGACTTCGAGGAATTGGAGTACGGCTTGATGGTCGGATTTGCAACACAATGAAAGCATTCGAATTATCCGAAAAAGGCATCAAGCCGGGAAGAACGATCGTTTTGGATGACACGCAAAAAAGGATCCTCTTCCTTCTTGAAAAACACCCTCTTCATAAGAAGGAAGAAACTACACTGCCTTGCTAGAAAGTTGCGCGTTTATCGTTTCTTTCTGTTCTGCAGACAGCTTTCTATACGGCTTGACTCGACCCGGATTCGCATCAAAAGGGCGCACGCGGGGCGCTTCTTGACACTCACTTGAGCAACATCCATTTAACGTTTTTGCACACTCAGGACAGCAAATAAAGAGGTCATTACAGTCCATATTTGCACAGTTATAAAACTGATCTGTTTTCACATTACAATGCGTGCAGTGACTAATAACTTCCTCATTCGACTCATCAATTGGCACAACAAGCCTATCATCAAAGACAAAGAGTTTTCCCCGCCAGTGGGCATGCCCAACCTCAAGGCCATATTTTATAACCCCTCCTTTGAGCTGGTACACTTTCTCAAATCCAATCTCACGCATGAGCGGTGAAAAAAGCTCACAGCGGATACCACCGGTGCAAAACATCAATACTTCCGTGTTTTTCGGATCGTATTCCTTTTTGAGCTTCTCAGCAAAAGCCGGGAACTCTCTAAATGTTTTCATGTCGGGACGAATCGCCCCCTCAAAATGACCGACGTCATATTCATAATCATTTCGTACATCTAAAAGAATGCGATGTGAACCGAGGTCTGCAATTTTTTCTTTCCATTCTTGTGGAGATAAATACTGTCCATTGAGTGATCTATCAATTTTATAGTCGAGTGCTGCGAGCTGCTCTCTATACTTGATCGTCAGTTTTGGAAAGACATGCTCTTTGTCAGTATGAATCTTAATATCAATGTCTTTGAAGCGTTCATCTGATCGAATCCATGCTTCAAATGAAGCAAAGTCATCTTCTAAAAGAGACATTTGGACGTTGATTCCATCATCAGAGATATAGATACGCCCTTTTGCGTCTTTTTCTCGCAGGAAACGGTGCCATTCTTTCACAAGCTGTTTAGGGAATTCAATGGCTGCAAATGCATAACACGCAATGACAAAATATTTTTTATTCATGACTATCTCCAATCTAATGGCAATAATTCTACGCTCGTCTCTCAAAAAAAGTCAATTTACCACTCATCGAGCGGGATATACTTTTACCTCAAAGTCAGGACGTTGCTATGAATTATTTTTGAAATGACGACAGAGTCAATACTTCTGCTTTCCAATCTCGCTTACCAACCGGCTGAAAATGGACTAGCTCACAGTTTCCTATTTTCCATGGATGATTTTCAATCGATAGGGCGTAGCAAAGCGCCCAATGGATACCTCCATGCGCCACTACAAGGGCAGCAGGAGCCTTTTTGAGAACGAACTCTACTCCACGCACAGCCCTCTCCAAAAAGTCTTCAACCTCGTCACAAATATGCAAATCGGACCCACCCTCCAACAGAACCATTTTATTCCAAACATCTGCTTTACATTCACGCAAATCATCAACTGCTTCATGTTCAATTTTTAGGGATGACAAGAGAATCTCTTTTGTCTCTACAGCTCTTTGAATGGGGCTAAAAAACACTGAAGAAAGGGGGAGGTTTTCGATAATGTGGCGAGCAGAAGCTGCTTGGGCCTTCCCCCTCTGATTTAAGGGAAGATTATGATCTATACGCTTGATATCAGGCTGCTCATTTGCCACCGATTCACCATGCCTGATGAAATAAAATGGTTTTCTCGTCAACTGCGGTTTATTTGTGAGGGCTTTAAAGTGGCACAGCGTCTCAAGCCCCCCTGCCATAACAGGAAAATCTTTCGCTTCATCAAAAGAGAGCCAGCAGTGCTCATCATGCTCATTGTTCAGCGTTACAAGAGGCTCACAATCAAGTTTTTGATGATACATATGGTAGGTGTACTCAACATCAGGTTTTTTTATAAAAAGCGTGCCGACAAATTTGAGCTGGTTCTTGTTTAAAATGATTTGAGTTTCTTCATAGGTTTCTCGACAAACAGCCTCAAGACTTCCTTCACCACTTTCTTGCTTTCCAGCAGGAACACCCCATTTCCCTCCCTCAGATTTTCCGATTGCTCTTTTTAAAAATAAAAATTTTCCATTTATTTCAATATAGCACGCAGCGACTTCTACTGCAGGAGTAAAATCTTTCGGCTTTTTTCTAAAAACAAAAGTATTAGTCTGGACAGACTCAATCATGAGTATTTCTCTATTAAAGTCTCAGCAAAAAGATGATTCATGACATCTATAGTATCGAATATAGTACTTCTATTGAACAAAATCTTGCTGCACCCCCTTCCCCTTTTCTCAATTTTTTATTATTCTCTATTCTCGATGAGAAACCACCTTTCAAACTATTCTTCTCTTTCACAAGACTTTTCCCTTGTTTTTAAGTTGGATTGTGCTTATGATTGATCCAAAAATTTAACATGTACTGGCCGTCAAAGCATGGCCACCTAAGGAGATAGAATGGCAAGATACACCGGCCCGAAAAATCGAATTGCACGTCGGTTTGGAACGAACATTTTCGGACGTCTTCGCAATCCACTTCTTCACAAGCCAAACCCGCCAGGGATGCACGGTGCGAAGCGGAAGAAAAAGTCTGACTTTGGCCTCCAGCTTGACGAGCAGCAAAAACTAAAAGCTGTCTACGGAATGCTTTCACACAAGCAACTGCTTCGATATTACAAAGAAGCTATCCGTAAAGAAGGGAACACAGCGCACATCCTAATGCAACTTCTAGAGTCAAGACTCGATAACGTACTTCATAAGATGGGACTCGCATCAACTATTTTCCATGCGCACCAACTCATCGCTCATGGACACGTTCTTGTAAATGGCAAAAAAGTTGATGTTCGCTCTTTCAGAGTACGTCAAGGTGATGAAATTTCACTTCGAGAAAAAGCTGTGAACAACCCTATTGTGAAGCAAGCACTTTCTCTTTCACGAGAAATCCCAGAGTATCTTTCAGTAGAAAGAGAAAAAGGAAAAGGTGTTGTAAGTTCAGTACCTCAGTTTGATCAAATTGCACTTCCACTTCCAATTAACGTGGCGCTTGTTTGTGAGTTCTTAGCTCACCAACACTAAGCAAACAGCATAGATCAATTGAAAAAATTGTATGCCGGGCTCTTTCTTAAGCTCGGCTTTTTTTTGTCTTCAGATGTACCACACCAAAATAGACCGACATAAACACAGCAAATACGCTCAGTGCATGCACACATGCAGTGAACACATCGTGCACTTCGGGAAACGGTACGAATACGATGACACAAGACGCAATACCTGTTGCCAGAAGAGGCCGCAGCAATTCACGGAACAGTAGCAGCCGAGCCAGCAATAGCGCGTTCACCCACGATGCACAAGAGGTCGCGAGCGCTACAGAAGGAGCTCCAAGATCAAAAATGAAGACGAAGAGCCAGTTACAGAGTATGTTCAAAACGACAACTACAGCTGAGACAAGCGCTGGATATCGATAGTTTTTTTTTGCATACCATACATTCGAGAAAAAAAGAGCAACACAGGCCCCTGCGAGGCCAAAGCTATACCCTTTCAAACAAAGCGCCGATAAAAGCATATCGTTCCATGTGAATGCACCACGAAAATACACAACAGTCAAAAGATCTTCTGCGCAAAAGAAAAAAAGTGCGCTGACGGGAAGAAAGAAAGTAAGAATATGCCTCAAACTTTTACTGGTAAGTTGCGAAAACGCGAGCTCCTCACCCTTTTTAGCAAGTTCTGCAAGGTTTGAAAAAGAAGCGGTAAAATACGCTATACCAATAACAGAGAGAGGCAAAAGATAAATGCGCAAGGCATACCAAAGGTAGGACGGAGCTTCCGCCTGTGCAGCCCTTGCAAAGAACGGATCCAGTGCATTATTCACCTGCGTGGCAGCAATACCTGCAAGACTCAGAAGAAAAGGCGCTCCAAGACGTTGTAGGGGCATCGATGCACCTCTCACAGAAAGTCCGTATAATCGGAGGACATACCTCGCAGTCCAAATGAATTGGAGCACAAATCCTAACACAACTGCAATTGAAAGAACTAAGGCAGGATCACTACTTTTTGAGGCAAATGGAAGTGAGCCGATCCAGACACAATTGCACAGCGTAGAGCTGAAGCTTATCGGGAACATGTACCCCTTTTCTTGCAAAAAAACATTGTTTATTCCTGTTCCAACAAGAAAAAAAAGGGAAGGAAACATTGTAAGGGTCAAAGTGGCAATCCGTTGCCAATCGCTGGAAAGGATTGGCATCAAAAAAAGTGCCATGCCAAAAAAGAGCCCAAAAAGACATGCAACAGAAACAGCTCCAAAAGCAAGAAGTTGCGTGTAGAGTCGAGCAGGATTTGAACATTCTTTGAGGTGAGGAAGGACGCTCGATGAAAGCGGTGTTTCAGCAAGAAGGCGGCGAAAAACGTTTGCAAGGCGATAGGCCACAAAAAAAAGCGCAAGCTCTCCAGTTGCTCCAAGAAGCGCCGCAGTAGCAACATCTCGAAAAAAGCCACTGCCTCTCGAAACCATACTGCCACTTGCAAAGACAACCGTTTTTTTTCTTATTTCTAGGATCTGTTCTCTCATAGATTTAGGATTGCACAGAAGCTGAGTTTTTGTGTATATTTTCATCCATGGAAAACGAACTCTTAATAGGAGCACACACTTCAGCGCAAGGTGGTGTGCATAAGGCGCTTCTTCAAGGACGAGAAATAGGTGCCACAACGATTCAGCTCTTTACAGCGAACCAAAAACGATGGGTAGGCAAACCCATTAGTGATGAAGAGCTCGCACTTTGGGAAGCTGCCAAAGAAGAGACAGGCATTTCACACATAATGAGCCACGATAGTTACCTCATTAACCTTGGATCGTGTAAAGAAGATATTCTACGAAAATCTAAGCAGGCATTTGAAGATGAAATCACACGATGCCACAAGCTTACATTGAGCTATCTCAATTTTCATCCGGGTGTTGCAACAGAAGCAACAGAAGAAGCATGCTTAGAGACTATTGTAGAAAGTCTTTTAGCATTTGAACAGCACGTGGCAAATGGACCGACTCGCCTCCTTATTGAGGCAACAGCAGGTCAAGGCACAACGGTTGGACACCGTTTTGAACACCTCGCCTACCTCATCGAAAGAACGAAGCATGCCCTCCCGATTGGCGTCTGTATTGATACGTGCCATATATTTGCAGCTGGATATGACCTTCGAACAAAACAAGCTGTAAAAGAAACATTCGATACTTTTGATGAAATTGTTGGGTTACAACATCTTTATGCACTGCACATGAACGACTCAATGAAGCCTTTTGCTTCAAGAAGAGATCGACATGCAAATATAGGAGATGGAGAAATAGGAAGAGAGGGTTTTGAAGCAATCATGCAAGAACCTCGTCTAAAACACCTCCCAAAATATTTAGAAACACCGAATGGCGATACAAAATGGCCTGAAGAAATAACGATGCTTCGATCTTTTGCTGCATCAAAGGCGAGAACATGAAAATACGAGATATAAACGAGTCCCACATAGACCAGGTTGTCACACTCTACGGCTGGGTTCGAACCGTCCGGTCACAAAAAACATTCTCATTTATCGAATTGACAGATGGATCTCGCTTCAAAACTCTACAAATTGTTGCAGACAGCAGCATCGATGGATATGAAGATATAATTGATTCTATTTCTACTGGAGCATCACTCAAAGCAGAGGGTATCATCGTACAAAGTCCTGGAGGAAAACAAGCGCTTGAAATGAAGCTTCAAAAAGCTGAAGTGCTTGGAAAATGTCCTCCCGATTACCCCCTACAGAAAAAAAGACACTCGTTTGAATACCTTCGAACGATTGCACACCTTCGTCCTCGAACCAATACACAAGGTGCAGTGGCCCGCATTCGAAATACGCTCGCTTTTGCATCTCACTCGTTTTTTCAAAAGCGTGGTTTTCTGTACCTCCAGTCACCAATCGTGACGGCTTCAGACTGTGAGGGAGCTGGAGAAATGTTTCAAGTTACAACACATCCTCTTTCTTCCGTCCCTAAAACTGCAGAAGGCGAGGTTGATTTTTCGAAAGATTTCTTTGGAAAACCTGCTTTTTTAACCGTTTCCGGACAACTCAATGCAGAAGCCTATGCTCTTGCTTTTTCGGATGTCTATACTTTTGGACCAACCTTTCGTGCTGAAAATTCACACACGTCTCGCCATCTTGCTGAATTTTGGATGATTGAACCGGAAATGGCATTTGCAGACCTCCAAGATGATATGGATTGCGCTGAAGCGTATCTGAAACATCTTCTCGGTGTTATTCTTACACAATGTGAAGAGGATTTAACGTTCTTCGACTCTTTTATTGAAAAAGGCCTGATTGAGCGACTGAAGCATGTGCATGAGACACCATTTGAGAGACTCACGTATTCTGAAGCAATTTCCATCCTTGAAAAATCTGGAAAAAAGTTTGAGTATCCTGTGAAATGGGGTATTGACTTGCAATCTGAGCATGAGCGTTTCATTGCAGAAGAGCATTGCAAAAAACCTGTCATACTCACAGACTATCCAAAGTCTATTAAAGCATTTTACATGCGAGACAATGATGATGGAAAGACTGTTGCTGCAATGGACGTTATTGTACCACATATCGGCGAAATCATTGGCGGGAGTCAACGAGAAGAACGGTATGACACTCTTTTACAAAAGATAAAAAATGCAGGGCTCGATCCGGCTGTCTACGAATGGTATCTCGACTTGCGAAAGTTTGGCTCTGTCCCTCATGCCGGTTTTGGTCTTGGATTTGAACGGCTTGTTCAGTTTGTAACAGGTGTAGAAAACATTCGCGATGTGATTGCATTTCCTCGTGTTCCAGGAAATGCTGAGTTTTAAGTCCCCATAATTGAATATGAAAACTCCTTATCTTTTTTTTGGAGCTTTCTTTTCATTATGGTCTATTAAATCATCGGCAGACCAGAGGAGCGATTGCTTCCCTGTTATGAGTGCACCAAGCCCCATAAGAATAAACACGATCGAGATAACCGTTCCAACATACGGAATAGCGGTCACCCCAAAATAGACGACAAGCCCGCAAAAAAGGTATCCCCGTCTTCTCTTTTCAAAGCTTTTAGGAAAAAGTTTTGAAATAACAAAGAGAATCATGACGACTTTGACGGTATAGAGTCCAATAATGTTGATGGCAAGAAGAGTGAGCGCGAAGGGCGCTCCAACGATTGAAATAAGAAGGGCTGCAAAAATAATAGGCAAAAACAAAATAACAACCGTTCCTGCCGCAAGCACCTGAAGAGGCCTTTCAGAGAGTGCTCGCATTGCCCCATGCACTTTTCTTGGAAAAAAGCGCATGATCACAAGACCAATAATGAACGAATAGAAAAAATTCATGATGAGCGGCATGTATCTTGCAGAGAGCTTTAACATCCCTGCAAAAACGCTATCAAAAACACCATGCCAAAATGAAGTTGAGTGCCTTTTGACAAAGGTAATCTGCGCATAGGGTGAAATAACTGCAGGGTCATCACTCCAATAGTCAACACGCCCTTTCACACGTGCACTTGATGTCACATGCAACCGACCCACAAATCCATAGAAGTTCTGAGCTATAGGCCCTGCTATTCGAACGTTAGAGGCGTATGTTCTGGCATTTTTCCCAATAGGACCTGCAAGATCAACATTTCCAGCAAGAGCAACAACACTCTCGCGTACACCCCCAGATGGCAAAAGCTGTGCATTTCCGGCAATACAGGTTAGTGCTCCGCCAATCTTCCCTGAAATAAGCATTTGCCCTGCAACGGCCCGAACAGATCGCTCGACAGAGCCTGTCAGAGCTATTGATCCTGCTGATGCAAGCACGTCTCCTTCAACTGTTCCATCAATAACCACTTGTGCACCGAACACGTACACATCTCCCTTTACATGACCGGAAATTTCTACACTTTTACCGAAGGCAAAAAAGTCTCCGTCATGAACCGCTCCTCGAGGTAAAATCACAATCGAAGGATTCGATGCAAAACAGGAAAACATAAAGAAAAGAGCGCAGAAGAGAGTTTGTTTCATATTGCGTTATGAAGCATCCTAATATGCGGTTTGGAGTGAATAAAAAAGAGCGTCGTATGTCGATCCACTAAGTGTTTAATTCCTTGTGAACATAAAGTGATTTCTGCAGCTGATTCAGCCCTTTTTTGCTGTACTCGGCCACTTAATTGATCAATGTTATACACATCTTTATCAAAGTCAGCTAATTGAGGATCAATATTTCGTGGAACGCCAAGATCGATCAAGAGGCTAGGAGCTTCATGTGCTTTTTCAACTTTAATTATTGGTTGAGGAGCATTCGTTCCACTTATAATTGCATCGTACTCAGAAAGCGAAGGAAGATTTCTTAGAGATGGGTATGGCAAAGTATCTGCTTTTGAAACAACGGTAAACTGCACTTTTTTTCGATAAAGATAGTTCATTATTTTTCGATTAATGTCAGAGTAACCGATAAAAAGAAGCTGTGTTGCCTCTCTCTCCTTTAACAGATCCCAAATGATATGAGGGATACCGTCTCCCCATCTTTCCATACAAAATCGAGTTCTCATTCCCTTTGCAATTTTGAAGCTTTTTTGAAAGACAAAGTGCATTTCGCGAGAAAGATACCGCGTTTTTTTTGCGATGTCATACGCTTTTTTTACCTGTCTTTGAATTTCACACTCTCCAACAAGCGCACTATCCAGCCCAGACGTAACACGAGCTAAATGCAAAAAGGAGTCTCTTCCAAAATACGTGTACAAGTGGTGTTCAAATGGGACTGGCATTGCATCTCTAAAAGCTGAGAGGAGCTGAATGTGCATTGATGACACATCAGAACTCGAAAAGATAATCTCTGAACGATTACATGTTGAAAATGGAACAAATGAGACATCTTTCCATTCTGGATTCTCAGAAAGAGTCAAGAGTGCTTCAGAAAAATACTCTCTCATTGCAATTGGAGCTGATTTATGATTTAGGCCAATTGTTCCAATTTGCATGGGTATCATCCACGTGATCTATGAGAAAAATTTTGTTTATACACCCTTTTTGGGTTTTGGTATAGATTTATATCTTTCCACGGCAATATCGATCGACACCATCAGCTATTGCACGAGCCAGTTTTTCTCTATACGATCCATCGCTCACTTTTTGCCTTTCTTGAGAGTGTGTGATAAAGCCACCTTCAATAAGAATTGCAGGCATATTTGTCTCTCGAATAACGTGAAAATTTCCCTGCTTTACACCACGAGACAGTGCACCCGTTTGCTGGAGCATTCTCCCAAGCACTGTGGTAGCCAGTTTTTTAGATTCCCTGGCACGGAGCGCATCTTTTGATTTATAATAATAGACTTCAATCCCTGACGCGGACGCACTTTTGGCTGCATTATAGTGAATGCTTAAAAACAGCTTTCCTCGAACACTATTTGCTATGTCAGTCCGTCTTTTTAATGAAATAAAGACATCTCTTGTTCTGGTAAGCACTACTCGGTATCCAAGTGCATTTAAATGTTTTTTGACAAGGAGTCCAGTTGAAAGACACAAGATTTTTTCTATAACAGAGTGCGAGCTCGCCCCAAGATCAAATCCACCATGACCTGGATCAATAACAATCAATGTTCCTGGGTGTTTTTTAACGTTTTTTTTTGGAGCAACCTTTTTTGCTGCCTGAGAAATTTGTTTCTTTACTGGCCGCTTTTTGGGAGCGACCCGCTTGTGCTGAGCGCTAGATCGAGCTTTTGTTTTTTTTTTCGTTTTTTTGAGATGAACAGGCGGTTTATAATTTCGCCTTTTTTTACTCGTAACTTTGTGTGCTGTCGTTCCCTTTTTCTTCGGAGCAGCAGCAAAAACATCTGGAGAAGCAAATATGAGTGAGAAAAGAAGTGCACCAATCCACAAGCTTTTTTTCATATGCAGCTACACCAATTCAACCTTCTTTTTCAAATGCTTTCGTACTATTTCACTATCGAGAAATGGACGAGAAAAATTAGAGAATTGTTGCATCTGCTCATGCCCTCTCCCTGCCACAAGAACCACATCCTCTTTTTCCGCATGCTCAATAGCGTATGCAATTGCCTCTTCTCGCTCTAAGATAATTGTATATTTTCCCTCTTTACACCCTTGCGCAATCATAGAAGTAATCTGTGAAGGATCTTCATTTCTAGGGTTGTCAGATGTAATAACAACCACATCTGATAATAGGGATGCCGCGTGCCCCATTTTTTCACGTTTTGCTCTATCTCGATCACCACCACATCCAAAAACAACCCAAAGTTTCCCTTTTGTAAGAGGTCGAAGCGTGCTCAAGACAGACCGGAGTGCATCCTCTGTGTGCGCGAAATCTACAAAGACAGTACATTTACCTCGCGCGGTAATTTTCTGTAGCCTTCCAGGAACCCCTTCAAATGTTCGAAGTGTATTGACAATGTCATTCAATGGGTAGCCAAAATGAGACGCTGCGAGTGATGCTGCAACTGCGTTATATACGTTGTAAATGCCAACAATTGGAAGCCTTCCATTCACAATCTCTTCACCTCGTTGCAAGGTAAAGCGCGTTCCTGATAACGCCTGTCTTTCAATGTGAATAAGCGCATCGTTTGTTTTGCTCATCCCATAGGTAAGGACACAGCAGTTTGCTCGCTCTTTCATCACCTGCACGTATGGGTCATCTCCATTCAGAATAGAAAGGCCATCCTCTTTTATAAGCGCAAACAGCTCTGCTTTTGCTGCTGCATACAACTCCATGGTTTTATGGTAGTCAAGATGATCTTGTGTCAAGTTTGAGAAGACGCCTACATCCATCGATACCCCATCAAGTCGTCCTTGAGAAATCCCATGCGATGATGCTTCAATAGCAGCATGGGTACACCCATGCCGTACCATTTCGGAAAAGAGTTTGTGGGTTGTAAGTACATCCGGAGTGGTGAGTGTCGCCTGTCTTCTATAGGCACCTGTATCGTATTCAATAGTTCCAATAACGCCACATGCACCGCCCAGCGTATTGATAATATGCCGAAACATATAACTTATCGTTGTTTTGCCATTCGTGCCCGTGACAGCTATTGTAGATAATTTGTTTGATGGATATTCATAAAATCGATTTGCCAGTTCAGCTTCAACAGCCTCAGGAGAAGCACAGATAACCTGGGGTACATTAAGAAAGGGGTTGTATATATCCGTCAAAACAGCGGCCGCGCCAGTTGCAACAGCCTTTGGGATAAAATCAACGCCTCTTTTTTTTGCGACAAAAAGATTACCAGGAACCACAAGGTCAGAATGCGCACAGAGCCCAGTAATATCTAACTGCTTCGGTGCATTTTTCACTTCTACAGGAAGCCCAGAAAGAAGCTTTTTTAACTTCATGAATACGTCGTCCTTATTTCAACCCAGCTCTTGGGAAGAAAGCTTTGTACCAAATTACGAATTTTTTCACCCCCAAAATATCAAGAAAAAATCACGGCCCTTCTTACAGTATGAAAAAAATATGCCAGCTGTGTCCTCATTGCGGATAAGAAGTGAATACTGTATACTATCTGGCTTATTTAACCGGAAATATATCTACATGGCAGCCTACATTATTGGTGGAAGCGTATTCCACGAAACTATTTTTACTGAATTTGCTCTACAAGACCCTTCTTCAAGAATTCTTTCCACAGCAAAACGCTTCTTTTTTGGGGGGCCTCACTTTACACATGTTCGTATAGGAAAAACAGCGCTTCCACATACATTTACCTATTCCAGGCTTTCTCTGATGCTCTCTGCACTTCAGGGAATCAAAACAGCAATGCGAACGATCCCTATTACCCTGTACCACACAAATAGAAAAGCCCGAAGACTGTATCGTGTCGTAGTCGAGACAGAGCATTTGTTTGCACATGTCCGCCGCGTTTGGGAAACCCAGCGAGTCCTCTCTGAAGCATTTCCTTCAAAAGTGGAACGAGTAGAGACGATTACACTTCATCCTGACTTCTTTAAAGCAATCCGGTTTCGCCTTGAGTCGGTCTACGCGTACTCAAGAGGGGAAAAAATTGGGGCTGGTGGATACGGAACCGTCTCTCAGATAGAGTTAGAGGGATGTGTTGCAAAAGATTTTTCATCAGTTGCAGTCGCTGTTGATGAGGCCGCTTTTGGCCTCTTATCTGGAAGAGCAACGAATGCGTTTCCTGTCTACTTGGGTGCATCGCCTAATGAAACACCACACATTATTATGAAAGCTCTTTTGTCTCCATCGCTTGAGGAGAGTAGTCCCTCTCCGGCGGAGCTACGCTCGATCATATACAAAGTGCTTACGCAACTTGAAGCACTCCACCGAATTGGAATACGACACGGTGACATTAAGAGAGATAATATAATGGATGGCCTGATTGACCTCGGATTAAGCACGTTTTTTTCACTTCCTTGCTCCCAGTTTAGTCCATATTATTTACATCCAACCATTGCGAGTGAACTTTCAAAAAATTGGCAATCCATTCCTCTTGCGCGCCTAGAAGAAGATACATGGTCTCTTGGCTGTGCTCTTTTTGAAAAATTATACGGTCGTTTTTTAGTACAAGCCTGCTTTGGAAAAACATTTGGCACTATTCATGAGGCTGCAGCAAACATCAAAACGCTCTACGAAACACCCCGAGCACTTGCTGAAATGCTTTTTCCGATGTTGCATGAACACAAAGACCCTGAAACGACAGCGCTTGCAGAGCTTATGTTTGATTTATTACAGCCTGTCGCAGAGAAGGCTGAAAGTGCTGAAGAACTCCTTGCAAAACATTTTCCCACTGGAGCAGCTTAAGAGCGTAACAGTCGTTCCTTTTGGACTATCCACGATAGCTCTATGAAACTCATTTCACTGAATATCATCTAACTAATCCAATTTTAATTTACATAGATTGTGGCACACTTTCACCTCTATTCACTCAGAAGTGTGCCAAAATACTGATTCAAAAAGCATATGTAATCGATTGACAAAACAATAAAGCTTTTCTATCTTACCTCATCCATTTTCGGAATAAGGCAATAAGACAAAATCTTTCAATAAAAGCTGCATACCAAGAAAGGGCGCTTACTTATTTTGAGCTCGGCAGAATGGATTATGCCATGCAAGACTATCAAAGAGTGGCAAGAAATACTTCACCCTACAGACTAGTAAGCTTTGCAAATAATGAAACTTCATCCCTCGAATTCTCCAGAGGAATATTACATGGTTCATTAGAAGGAACACGTCACGAAACAATTGAATTTGTTTCATGTATAAGAGGAAGCTTTAGTTTTTTATGGGCTTTTGCCTGCTCCCCTATAGATGTTTCAAAAGAAGTCTCAGAAGCCATATATGCAATGGGAGATTTTATCGCTCATTCAAATGTTTCGGACCTTCAGAGTGCTGCACTTCCAGAGCTTGTAGAATGTAGACAATGCTGGAATTCTTGGCCTGAATATACAAAAGGATAAAAAATAGGCAATGATACTGTCGTTGCAGTATTTGAAATGAACAAAAATAATATCCCACTCTTGCGCAATGCTTGGGTACAAGTAAAAGCTCCTTATGGTCATTAGGAGAAAAAGCATGCTTATGGAACTGAACAAGATAATAAATATGAAGAATTGGAAAAACTTAATCGATAAATTTCTCCCCGTACATATTGCGGATACTCTTTCCTTTTCGGAAGCAATGGTCTCTGCTGGCTCCCTTCTCTCAGCGTCTAGCGGAGAAGAAAACCCCATTTTTTCAGACAAAATGAGAGATTTTTCTATAAATCTTATGATAATTCTTCGAGCAAAACATCCCGAAAAATGGAAGGAAGACTGGAAGAATGAAGCCTTCCTTGGGATGCTCTGTTGTGTGAATTATCGAGAAGAAGAAGGTTTTCAATTCCTCAAAAATGCACACTCCTCCCACAGTGATTCTCCACAATCTCTTCTTATAGCCCTTGTTAATGCAAGCAGATATCCAGGCCTTGAACTTCCAGAAGAAGAGCTATATTCTCTTATAAAAAGAGCAAAAGAAAAGGGCCTAACCTATGAATCTGCAATGCTCATGGCCTCAATAGCCGAAACAGAAGAAGAGCAAAAGGCGTGGGAAGAGCAAGCCCACGAATTAGAAAAAAAAATGCACACCCCCCTCTCATTACCCCAAATATATTAAAAAATATTTTCTCCTCCTTCAAAAACGACGACTAATCTCTCCTATTAACGTCTACATTTTAGCTTATTTTATTTGGAAGTGGGCTCTCTTACCGGTTGTATGCTTGGTATAACTTTCTCAGTTCTGCTGTTTCTTTGTACCAATCGGCGGTTTTGGTATCTCTACGAGGATCTCCAATTGGATAGCCTGTAGGATCATCCTCTGGAACTCCAAGGTATGTTAGCGCACGCTTCATGATGCTGGAAAATGTTGGTGCGGCACACCTTCCACCAAAGAACATCCTTCCAACTCCTTTCGCTGTACGGTACGCTGGCTCATTTATTCCTATATATAAAAGAAGCTTTGGATCTTTTGCCGGAGCGAACCCAATGAAACTTGAAAAGTGGTTTGATGTGGAATAGCTCCCCCCTTTTAAAATCTCAGTGGTCCCGGTTTTCCCAGCTTCTGTATATCCAGGAACATCGGCACGAAAGCCTGATCCACCCGGTTTTGTGATATACTTCATCGCACGAACTACCTGATCCACAATGTGCTTAGGAAGGACTCTTTGTTTTTTAAAGTGACTCGAATAGATGACGTTCCCATCTTTTTCGATTTCTTTTATGAGTGTTGGCTTCACTAAAAATCCTCCATTCGCAAGGACACAATATGCACGCGCCATTTGAAGGGAGCTTGCAAGGAGGTTATACCCAAAGGCTAACGAATACGCTGTCGGGGCTGACCACTCAGGGCGACCATTTTTGTATCGTTTCCCTGGGGTTGGCAACATTCCGGTCGCCTCAGATGGAAGTTCTACACCAGTTTTATGACTAAACCCAAAAATTTCAGAAAGCTGTTGTCTGTACCATTCTTTCCCAAGCGATTCAACAATTCGGTGTATGAGTTTCGCAATATAGATATTCGACGACTTTTGAATAGCTAGATCAAAGTTTAAATATTTATAGGTTCCTACATCTTTTAATGGTTTAGATCGACCCGGAACTTTACCGTGATCACTCCGCACCATCTCTCTCGGGTTGAACAGCGGAGGCTGCCCTCGAGCTTTCCGCTCTTCATTTGCTAGCAAAGCGAGCGTGAGAGAGAGAGGCTTCATTGTTGAACCTGGCTCAAAGGAGTCTGTTACGGCTCGTACCTTTGTATGCATCGCTTTTTCAAATGAGGCAAAATATTTGCTATATTCAGAAGGTTCAAAAAAAGGATACTGCGCAAGAGAAAGGATTTCTCCTGTTGATGGATTCATGAGTATTGCCCACCCAGAATCTGCTTCAACAAAGTCCACTGCCTTTTTTATTTCATCCTCACAGATAGCCTGAAGGATATGATTAATTGTAAGATATATTGCAGCCCCATCTTTTGCCGGTTCAAGCGACTTCCCGCTATCTAAGGGATTTCTTGGTGATCGCAAAAGCTGTCTTTTTCCGTCAGTTCCCTGAAGAATGCCGTTAAAAAAAGCCTCGAGTCCGCCTGTTGGAATAGGCTGAGAACATGTTTGGTCTTTTCCTTCGCGAATGGTATGAAGCACTTGCCCTAATGAATGTCCAAAGGGATACGATCTACGAAAATCTTTGATTGTATACACTGCATTGCGGGGAAGCTTATGTGACTTGGCATACTGCCTCCACCATTCTGCAATAGCTTCTGTTTTGTCTAAATCTAGCCATGAAACAAGACGGCGAGATCTCGTTTTTTTGTAAAAGTGCTTTGATAGTTTTTCTTTTTGCTCTTGATTTACTCCAAGTGTATTTGCAAGCTCATGAGCTACACGTTTTTTATGCTCATTTGGAATAGACAATGGATCAATATACAAGTGAAACTTGGGAATATCTACAACAAAAGGTTTCGGCTCTTCCCTGTGATGTGGAGTCAACGACGTATTAGAGTAAAACACTCCGCGGCGCGCAGGTTCTTTTACTGTAAAAATATGCTGTATTCTTGCCTGTTTTGCCCATTTTTCACCTTCAACAATCTGAAGCATAAAAAATTTCACCAACAGCGCACAGAAGAAACAGCACATACTTATGCTCAAAAGAATGAGTCGAGCAGGTGATAAAAAGCGATGCTCCATATAGCAATCCAATCAGCACTTCATGTGAGACACATCTTCACAACAAAGTCAGAAAAAACAACGATTATGGCGCACGAAAAGCGAGCTTTGGCTTCGCTGGAAGATGTGAAGTATTCTCTCCCCTAGGGAGATTCTTCGCAAGTGAAAACCCTCTTGGAAATGTAGAGACGTTTGTTGCAATAGGAAAGAGCAGTGAAGTGTATTGATCAGACGCCGCAATTTTCAGCAGATTTTCAGCACTTTCAAACCGCTCTTTTTCAAATCGAAGGCGGGTATTTTCTTCTGCGAGCAATTTCACTTCTTTTGAAAGCTGAGGAATAGAGAGCCTATACGCTGTTAATTCATTTTCCGTTCTAATAGAAAAAAACGCAAACATACAGAGTGCGCTAAGACAGAGAAATATTCTAAACAACGTATTCACGAGCTTTATCCTTTTTGTGCGCAACGAAGCTTAGCACTTCGCGCTCTTCTATTACTTTTTACTTCTTTTTGAGATGCGATAATTGGCTTTTTGGTCACCAGCTCTAGCATCTCTTCATATTGCTCTTGCTGCTCTTTACGAAATTTGTTCGCTTTCTTTTTTAATGAATCCCGAAAAATATTCTTAATAAGTCTGTCTTCAAAGCTATGGAAGCTGATAACGCCAACCCTACCTTTCTGAGCAAGGGAGCGAATTGCTTCTTGAACACCTTCTTTGATCGATTCAAGCTCTTGATTCACGTACATTCGAATCGCTTGAAAAATAAGTGTTGCCGGATGGATTTTTTTTCTTGGAGCTGAACCAAGTTCTTCTTCAATTATCTCGGCAAGTTCACGGGTCGTTTCCACTGGCTTTCTTCGTCGAGCCCTTACGACTGCTTGTGCAGCTCGTCTCCACCGAGGCTCTTCACCTAAATCTCGAAACAGTTCACCAAGCTCTTTTTCAGGAAGCTCATTCACAACTTCTTTCGCTGTCATTCCAGTAGACTGATCCATTCGCATATCAAGTGGACCTTCTTTACTAAAACTAAAACCACGAATATCTTGATCTAGTTGCATCGATGAGACTCCTAAGTCGAAAAAAAATGCATCTACTTTGTCTATATGTAGCTCCCTGAGATGCTTCCCAATGTTCCGGAAGTTATCGTGGATGAAAAGTACTTTCTCTTTCCACGGCTCAAGTCGCTTTCTCGCTATTTCTAGCGCATTTTCATCCTGGTCGAAGGCAATATACCGTTCAATTTCAGGATGAGCTGTCAAAAAAGCTTCTGCATGCCCACCTGCTCCCACAGTTCCCTCACAAAAAGTGGTAATGTGCATGCCTTCAAAAAGTGCCACACTTTCTTCTAAAAGTACCGGCACATGGGGCGCGTTCATATCCTACAGTTCCTCGTATTCCAACTGCTCGTCTGGAGTTAAGGGCGCCGCTGCTTCTGTTTTTTCTTCATCACCATCAAGAAGCGCAAATGCTTCTTCTGCAAGCTCAGAAAGCGAAGAGTTCTCTTCATTTAAGAACGCTTCAAGGTCTGCCTCATATTTTTCTTTCGGCCAGATCTCAATTTTATTGAGAACACCCGCTACTACGATCTCATTTTCAATCTTCGCAGCTTTCTTCAAAATTGAAGGCAGAACAACTCTTCCTAGCTTATCGCACGTCGTGTGATGAAGTGTTGAGAAGAAAAGAGTAAAGAACTTCTGATATTTCGCAGAGTGTTGTTTTGCCTGAAATTTCTTCACGATCTTTTCGATGTCGCTTCTTCTATAGATAGTCAGACATCCACCAAGACCAAGGGCAACCGTAAACTCTAGCTTCCCTTCTTCAACAAGCCCAAACCGCATATTTTGCGGCAGCACAAATCGATTTTTATCATCGACCTTAGCTGTATGTGACCCACTGAAGAAAAAATTGCTCATACGTTCTTATATGTTTTCCACTCAATTCCACAACATAGCACCAGTTTCCAAACTTCGCAATAAATTTTCCAAAAAAAAAGTATAAAAACAAGACATTATACGTGTTCTTCGATTAATAAACAAGCACTTAGACTCAAAATAACCAAAGTGGAAATGAGTGGAAAAAGAAAAAAATCACGTGGAAATGCCTACAAAATGTACGTTTTTTTTTACGCGTTATGCACTCTTTATTCGCATTTCCTTTGCTTATTCTGAAACAAGACATGATGGTATAGGCACTCTGTCGACTTCACAAATAATAGGTGAGCTGCTATGTGGAAAAACATATAAGACATATTTTGAGGAATGTGAATGAGCATGGAAATTGACCCAATAGGTGGAGAAAACACAAACGAAGGGCCACTGACCATTGATCGAATAGGACTGGAGCATTCGAAGCGGTATGCACAAGACCAGGCTACCTTTGAGCAAAAATATGTAAAAGACTCACACTACGTTTCTTCCCAATCCTCAATTGCCGTCAGCGACGCAGCCTACGTTCCTCTACTTAACTCTCTTATGGGAACTCAGTCAAAAGCGAGTTGGGCACTCATCGAAAAGCCTAAAGTGGCTGGGTCACTTTCTCTTTTCACATCTACCTGCGTTCCTTCACTTGGAACGCAAGATCAGAGAGACATAAAAATCGAAACGATTCGTGGAAAATTGGAAAGTTTAGAAGAAAGCTATCTCGGAAAGGAGTCAACCCTTCCCTTTACCGAGCGAAAAGCACTTACACACACGATCCATCAATCAAAAGCACTTCTAAAAGTCTTTGAACAAATCGGTATACTTGATACGATCAAGGAAACAATTTTCGCGCGTATCAACCAATATCATAGAGGATGAGTATGGAAGACATAGCTTGGATGGATATACTCGGGATGAATGAATCTCAGCTTGATGACATACGGTTTGTTGGTTACTCGTATGTAAAGCAAGGAAAGTATGATATAGCGCTGACGTTTTTCGAGGCACTCACGGTTCTTTCAAAAAACAATGCGTATGATCTTCAGACATTAGGAGCTCTTCATCTCCAGAAAGGGGATAATATGTCTGCCCTTAATTATCTGGAAAGAGCTCTTAAAATTGACCCTCAACATAGTGGAACAAAGCTTAATCGTGTTAAAGCTCTTTTTGCTTTAGGGTACAAACGGCAAGCAATAGAAAGTGCACACGCCCTTTTGACTGATCCTAGTCAAACAATTGCAAACCATGCACAAGCCCTCATTGCAAGCCACTCGTAACCCTTTCAATCAAACTACTGCGTATTTTCTGAGAGCATGTTTAAAATACATTGCGGAAGAGCAAAGGATGCCCGATGTATTTCCGGTGTATAGTACCTTACCTTTCCTTCAAGCTTCTGATGCCGCTGCTTTATAACAGAAAGCGTTGGGTGCTGAATATGGCCATTACATGCCCAGCCAAATGTCATGAAACCACCCACATACGTAGGAACAACCGTTGTGAAAAAAGTGTGTTCACTAAACAATTCTCGAAAAATACGATCTGTTTGAAGAAGTTCATCTTGTTGTAAAAAAGGAACCCCATTTTGGGTGACGAGAAGGCCGCCGGATGCAAGCAACCGTTTGCACCCTTTAAGAAAGGCCTTTGAAAAGAGTATTTCCGCAGGTCCGATAGGATCTGTTGTATCGCAAATTATCAGATCATACGTTTCATGTGCATTTTGGACATATTCATATCCATCTTGAATGCATATTTCTACTCTTGAGTCATCAAAAGCACCTTGAGACATAAATGGGAGATAGGTTTTTGACAGCTCGATCACAGACGCATCAAGTTCAACAAGGGTGATTTTTTCAATACCTGCGTGTTTTGTCACCTCTCTGAGAATACCTCCATCTCCCCCACCTATAATGAGGACGTTGCGAATGTGCCCATGCGTTAAAATGGGTACGTGGGTCAGCATCTCATGGTAGGTAAATTCATCCTTTTCGGTGAGTTGGATAATACCGTCGAGTGCAAGAACCCTCCCATAAAATGGTGTATCAAAAATTTTCAAACTTTGATGTTCAGTCTCTTCTTCAAAGACGATATTTTGTATTTCGAAACTTTGGGCCCAATCTTTGTAGAGTGTTTCAGTAAACCACTCAGCAGACGCAACCGATGCTACTGAAATTGATAACAGTACCCCCATCCAATATCTCATTTTGATCCTCGTGCTTTTTAGATATGTAAAAAAGGGAATAGAGTATCTGCTTCCCACAAATTGAGTAAAAGAGATTTTCTGCCCCTTCACTTTTTTCACGTAGTATGAAAGTTTAAAAAGTAGTTTGAGAGCATATTCTCAGCTATTTTTTGAGTACAAAAAATTGTTCATAAGTCAGAAAAGTTATGAACAATTCCACACAAATTCATGCTGATTTTTTTTTCTTAAGTTCTTCATTTGAAGCTTAATGAGTTAGCGTTTTTTCTCTCGAAAGTTATCGACAAAAGGGTTGATTGGTTAATCATTTGCATGCTAGATTTTGGACAAGATTTATATGAAAAAAACCGTTGTGGATAGTTTGTTGATAACTTGTTCATAAGGGTTTCTTTTTTTTTGAAAACGTACTACGAAGGGGTCTTCATGCTCGCATGTTCCACACAAGATACTTGGCAACAGTTTCTCGAGTTTATTAAACAACGTTGTGGGAAGGCTGAGTATGAAAATTGGTTTGCTCCGATCAAAGTACTTGAAGCGACAGACAGCTCTCTTTCTATCGAAGTCCCTAATATTTTTGTTCGTGAATACCTTATGGACAATTACAAAGAAGACCTTGCTTCTTTCCTTCCTCTTAAAAGTAATGGTGATCCTTCTATACAGTTTGTCATAGCTGAACAAGTGGCGAAGCAAGAAGAAGTTGTAGAGCTCCCATCCAATGCACCTCAAGAAGATATCTCTCCAAACCAGTCACTCAACCCCTCCTACACGTTTGAAAACTTTATCGAAGGTCCATCAAACCAATTCATTAAGTCAGCATCACTTGGTGTTTCTCATAGACCAGGGAAATCGTACAACCCCCTCTTTATTCACGGTGGAGTGGGTCTTGGAAAGACGCATCTTCTCCATGCAATTGGACATTACATTGCAAAATCACACAAAAAACTCCGAATAGAGTGTATTACAACAGAGGGATTTGTGAATGACCTTGTTTTCCATCTTCGAAATAAATCGATTGATAAAATGAAGCGTCATTACAGAAGCCTTGATGTGCTTCTCGTCGATGATATTCAATTTTTGCAGAATCGAATGAATTTTGAAGAGGAGTTTTGCAATACCTTCGAAGCCCTCATTAACCAAAACAAACAGATCGTGATAACAAGCGATAAGCCTCCCGGCCAACTCAAACTTTCTGAACGAATGATTGCTCGAATGGAATGGGGACTCGTTGCTCATATCGGCGTTCCTGACCTTGAGACTCGTGTAGCGATCCTTCAACACAAAGCAGAACTTCGCGGAATCTCTCTCTCAAGTAAAATAGCATTTTTTATAGCTGAACACGTGTTTAGCAACGTGAGACAGCTCGAGGGCGCAATCAACAAACTAGGCGCATACTGTAAACTGATGCGTCTTGAAGTAACACAGGACATTGTTGAACAAACGCTTGGAGAACTCCTCCAAAAAACCAGCCAAAAGAAAAATGTCTCTGTCGAAACAATTTTAACAAGCGTTGCTGAGATGTATAATGTACGAGTCAGTGATCTTAAAGGAACTTCTCGTGCAAAAGAAGTTGCTTTTCCAAGGCAGATTGCGATGTATCTTGCGAAAGAGCTCATCAGCGATCCAATCATGAAACTCGCTTCTTCATTCGGAGGCAAGACTCACTCTACACTCCTTCATGCATGGAAAAAAATTGGGAAGCAGCTTGAAAGTGATGAAACACTTCGCCGCCAAGTCGAGATGACAAAGCAGAATATTCAGGCGTAACTCACCCCTCCTCGCGCATCGATAAGAGCGATGAGGAGCGACGTTTTGCTTAAAAATGGGATCTTGAACTCTTCTTTTCTGCTTAAGACGTGTACAACAGTAGCTGAGAGGTATGCAGCACTATTTCCTTTTGCATTGAGTTGTTCTGCAAGCAATGCGTCCTTCTCCGTAAACGGGTAAAAAGTCTTGATATGTCGAATAAGCTCCCACCCCTGAAGCAATTCAGCAACCGCTCTTGTTGCAGGTTCCCTTTTCCTTAACGAAGATTGAATAAGAAACTGAATCACACCATCTGATTCAAAAGCTATTTTGACGGCTCCTCTGTATTTGAGAAAGCGACATCGACACCCTTGACTGCCACATTTTCTGCAGCGATGCTGTGAATGTGTCCATTGTACTTCCTGCAGGCAGGTTAGACATAGATGAAAAGGCATGGTGGCTTTTTCAGATTCACAGTGTAAACACTCTTGAGGATATAAAAAATCAAGTACACTTGCTGCTATCTGAGGGAGTATTTTGGCTTTTTTAGCGTTCCCGATATTGAAAGGATAAATGGCTCTGTTACCTTTAGAATCACATACTGTTTCATTTTTATACTGACGTTCACTTCTCCATCTAGACCTATATAAGAAGGTGAAGATTTCGAAAGGTAAAATTTAGATCGCTTCCCTTCTGAACAACTCTCAGATAGTTCTGTAAAATAAATTCTTCCATCTCGTATTTCGTAGGAGAGCTTTCCTCGTATTGGAACCAGCAATCCCATATCTATTCCAAGGCGAGCAATGAGTTCAAAGGGAATGTCCAAGAGATTATACTCTTTTTTAAATGTGTTCGTAAAATGCATATCCCCAATACCAGTGAATGATGCTGGATCCTGCAGCTCTCCTGTTATATCTTGAAAGCTAAGCTCACGAATAACGAGGGGTTTGATTTTTCCTCTGAATTTTCCAATATAGCGGAGTAGTGAAGGTCTAAAGTCTTGGAGTGCTATTTGTGGAATAGTGAGTCTCCATATTTTATCATCCCCTTTCAAGCATTGAATTTCATTTATTGTCAGTTGACCTGCTTCATCACTAATAGTAAATCGATCAACAGAAACCTCATCTTTTGTAATGCGCAATGTCCCCATCAACGTTTGGATACGAGCATTGAGTAACTCAAAGTTTTTGCCTTTGATGTACCCCGCAAATGTGCTTGCATGAAGATCTTCCCAATCGAGCGTAATATCTCCGCTGACTTCATACCCTTTCCCCATTCCAAGTGTTTCAACTACCGACTGCATGTGATGTGGGAGGATAGTAGCCAAATACGGCATGTGACATTTTACTTTCCCGGAAAGAACAAGCTCTTTTTCATTTGTTCTATGCGATTGTTGTTGAAAGGAAATATCAATTCCATAGATTCCACCTTGAATCGATTTAATATTGACCTTTCCTCTTGCATCTTCTGCTAAAAAAATGACACATGAAGTTCGTGAATCATTAAGCCGGTCCTGAGGAGGCCTCATATCTTCAATTTTCACTTGTGCTGAGATGCCAGGTGAAAACAGCCCCTCAATCGTTACTTGCACAGGTTGTTTGTATGCATCTAGCTGCGCTGAAAATACAGCCCGATCTTTTCCGAGCTGAAATGAAACATCATGAATAAACAGTGACGTATTTCCAACCCAATAATAGCCGTCCTTTATTTTTCCTGCACACGAGAACACACCTGCGTTGTATCCAATAGATGTCGTTATATCGACCTGATTTTCCCATGGAAGCTCAAGCCCATACAACGTAATTGACCGCGCATCAGCCTTCATATTTGGGACACTTTCAGTCTCTGCAATAAACAGCATCATCTCCGGAGGGACAAGCATTCGCAATTCCGTGGCATTCCAGTCTTTTGTTTGTGTATCAACAACAAGGTCTGCACATTCAATCTGTGCCCAATGGTCGCTATTATTAAGCGTTGAAAGTGCAATTTCGATAGAAGAAAGTGAGAGCTTTCCATCAGGTGTATACACAAAAGAAAGTGGTTTTTGGCTGACAAGTTGCAAGTTCCCTTTTCCAAATTTTGGAGCGATAACATCCACACTTCCAAAAATACGTGGCTTCGCTCCCTCTTTTGAAAAATCAACAGTCAGTTCACCGGTACACGTTGCTGCACCTGTGATAAATTCAGCATATTCTTGTGGTAATTGGGGGATAAGAGGAAGAAGATCCTCCAGCTTCACGTACATTTTATCTATGGCGCATGACATTTTCTTTTCGGGAAGGTGAAACGTCACAGCATTCAGCTTCCCATATGCTCGACCTTTTCGAAGCTCTAGCACATCAAACCGTACTCGCTCTTTTTTTAGATCGCCAACACCATCTAAGGTGATCTCCGGACTTTCAAAATGACAATGAGTAATTTTATCTTCTTTCATCTCGAATGATGCAGCCCAATGCCCGTATGGTCTGCCTTTGAGGCTACTTTCTGCTGACCTCGCTGAAACGGATAAGCATTTTTTAGAAGTATCAATCATCAGCTCTATGTGCGGTTCTGATTTTACCTCAAAGTCGGTTGCTATTTGAGACAGTGCATCTAAAAAAGGAAAAGGTGAAACTGCATTAATCGCTTGGACAAGGAGTTGAGCTTGAGGAACAGAACACTTTTCAGCAAAGGAAAGCGAACGAAGTGAGAACGTCTCATCAAAACTACAGTGAAGTTTCTCAATTGGTATTGAAAAAACATGCGCGTCTTTCTCATCAATAACCATAGAATATGAGTCATCATGTTTTTCAATATGTCCTTTTGCTGAGACAATTGAGTGCGTTTCATTTTCAATGAGCAGTGAAAATGCATCAATAACCCCCTGCTTCATTGAAAAGGAGCAGTCTTTACACACAAGCATTTCATACTGGGTCAACCCTAAGAGCTGAGCTGAAATATGTGAAAAAACGACCTCATCAGCTACACCATTCCACTCAATATCAAATGCGCAATTTGAAAACGCAATTTCCTTTCCGAGACTGCCTTCTGCTTGGTACACTCGCAGATCAGCACCCCAGTGCAGAATGGGTTCAGATTCATGAAATGATGCTTTTAAACGGAGTCCTTTTCCTTCCTCTTGTGTTACACGACCTGTAAATGGAAATCCCTGCGCCTGTACGCCTTCAAAATGGCTTAGTAAAGCTTGTAGAGATTCAACGGTCCCATCAAGCTCTGTCGTAATCATTTCAAGCCGAACATCATCTTTATCAGGAAAGTGCACAACCATCCTTCCACCAACACGAAGATCGCCGTAATGTGCTAAGACAGAACGTAAAGAGATTTCTCTCTCCGCAATGTGGATTATCCCCGATGAATTCTCAAGTTTCAATCCAATTTTTTGAAGCAAAAGATCGCTCTCTTCTACAGAAAATTCACCCTCCCACGCCGCTTTTTCAAAGTCGTACTGTATACACGCGTCTTTTTGCAGAGCCTTAGGTGAAATCTGAAGAACCGGAGATTCAAAAGAAATTTTCGGAGATGCAAATGTGAGCTTCACAGCCTCTTGCGTGACTTCTCCAAAGCACCCGGACGTACCTTTCAACCTCCATTGTTGACCTGAAATCCCCAGTGGTAGGTTCAGCAATACTGAAGACATTCCTCTACTGTTAAATGAAAGGTCTTCTATTATCTCATGAACGGACGTTCCAGAACTCAACCAGGGTTTTTTCACTCGCCCGCTAAAAGAAACCTCTTCATGATGAGCATGTGCAAGCAAAGAGGCAGCACCTTGAAATGAGAACGTCCCCTCTTCAATATGTAGCCCAAACTGGAAAGCGATCTCTTTTAACACACTTAATTCATGTGGAGAGAACGTATGCCCAGGAAAAAAAGTTGAGCATGCCTGTCCCCATCCACCTTGAGCATGAAGAGAAACCTTGAGGTGAGGTAACACACCTCTCAGTGTCGCTTTCAGTGCAACATTTTCTACACTTGCCTCAATTGTTGAAGGAATGACATATCGCTCATGGATGGCAAAGTCTCCACTGCATGTGTCTATATTCAAATGAGGAAGAGAAATATTTTTTGCATGAACACCCCATGAAGGCACTTCACCGGCGGCATACCTAAAAAAACACTGCAGTTCATCCCCAAAAATTGTGCCGACAGGTGTTCCAGTATCAAGATTGAATTTTTCAAGTGTTACCTCTTCGACTTCAAGTGATGCAACAGACCAGTCTTTTATTGAAGCACACATACTCCCTGAAATAACACCGGAATACACTTCTGGCTGATTGATCAATGTCGCCAGGTGTCTCGCAAATCGAGGTCTGAGCAAAATATCAACAAGGTGAACATCACACTCTTGGAGTTCTCCACGTACTTGGAGCGTATCCTCATTACTTGTCAATCTTCCGAGCAACTTCATTGGACCTGATGAAAAATTCATTGAAAGTGAAGATCCCTTCCTATACCGTTTTCTGTATCCTTTCCCATGAATGGGATGAACACCTCCCCAGTGTTTCAGAGTACCCGATAAAGTAAACTCTCCATCCTGACGCTCCGACAAGTCAAACGCGACATTTTGAAGTAAGTGATGTCTTTTTTTCATCTCATCTTCACATGAAAGATATCCTCCTTCTATCGTCCATGCCGCATCGACTGGGAAAAACCGTCCATCAGGTGTTTTTTTCTCAATACTTACTTGATGTGCTCCAACTGTATAATTCTCAAAAGCTGCTTCGAAACCATGAATTGAACAGGAATACACAAGGTTTTTACATAGAGCATCTTTTGTGAGAGAGAGCTTCAACTCTCCCTCTGCAATTCCTTTTTTTAGGTAAAAAGAATGTGCAGATGCAATTGGCAGCGTTGCAAGAGGGGCAAGGTCAAGCGTATTCGCCGTCAGCTGCAGCATGTACTCATGCTGGCTCTTTGCCAAATAGACAGTACAATTAGGCTCTGTATCATCCGCATCTTGAAAGAGCCTCAAAGCACGTTTTCCTTTTTCTTCATCAAAAGTAAATATGTATGAAGCAGAGTCGAGATGCACAACGCCGCGATGGATGGTGAGCAATGAGCCAAGACGATACAGTCTGCGAACTTGCTTTATTCCAATCCCCTTTTTCTCACCTTCCTTCGCAGAAGCAGGGAGGTGAAAAGAGACGTCACCTAAGTGGATATGTGGCTTTGGATAAAAACCAGCTGTGCGAGAAAAAAATGTCACCTGACAAGTTGCAGCATGAATCGAGAAATCAGGGTCGCTCTTGGCCGAAATTGCAAGGTTTTTACAAGAGAAATCACGAAGAGTGAGCAGTGAAGATGTGCAAGAAACTCGAAGATCATCCGGAAAGGAGTCGGCAGAACGAAGCGCATATTCTGCAACCCGACAGACGACATAGTCTCGAAAACGGATTCCAAAAGCGATGACAGAACACGCTATGGTAAGTGATGCTACAATTCCTTTCCAATGCCGTTTTGCCCACTGCATGCATACTCCAAATCAAGTTTGTCACACTATAGCATGTGGTCTATTTCAGTGAAAACCCTTGATTACGCCAAACAAAAAGCAGGGTGCGGACTTGCATTTTTCAATTCAGTAGTCAGGATAAACAAAGGGTTGTTCACAAAAAATCAGAAACAAGCTAGGCTACAAACAAGTATAACCCACATTGATCGATGCTGCGAAAAATACTCGACTTCAAGTTACGAATTACGGCTGAAGGGAAGCCACTTCACTTTTTCCGTCCTTTAGTAAGTGCAATCGACACCTTTTTGTATGAGGTTCCCTTGCGTACAGAAAGAGCTCCCCATATACGGGATGCCCTTGACCTGAAGCGATGGATGGTTATTGTCATTTTTGCCTTGCTTCCATGCACCCTTATGGCAATATGGAACACAGGCCTACAAAAGGTAGTGTATACAAGTGGTGATTTTACACTCCTCGATTCCTTTTTAGAAGTTAGCACTTTTTCAGGCTATTTCTCCTTCTGTTTTTCAGAAGGATTGTGGAAATCAATCGTCTTTCAAGGACTCACTACGTTTATTCCTGTACTCATCATTTCATACGCAGTTGGTGGGTTCTGGGAAGGAGTCTTTGCCCATTTTCGTCGGCACGAAATCTCTGAAGGTTTTCTCGTTACGGGTATTCTTTTTGCACTCATACTACCACCTACCATTCCGTATTGGATGGTTGCCGTTGGAGTATCAGTGGGCGTCATTTTAGCCAAAGAGCTCTTTGGAGGAACGGGAATGAATATCCTGAATCCTGCGCTGGTTTGTCGATGTTTCTTATTTTTTGCCTATCCTGCCTACATGAGTGGAAGCATATGGGTCGGAAGTAACCCACACGTTGTGAAAGAAAGCCTCGTAAAAATGAATCAAGAAGCTGAAAAAGCACCATGGGATGCCTTTTCTCAAGCCTCATACCTTGGACGTGTCAATTCAACAACAGATGTATCACGAATACACATTGATACAATCGGTGCTCAACTGGGAAAGACTGCATCTTTGGCTCCAGTCATTCAGAAATATTTGAAGAAATTTAACACGCGATTTGGGTTAAACTATCAATTAGGAAACATGACCCCTCGAGAACTGCAAAACTTCCTGACTGCAGAAAAGGCCGATGGCGGTTTAGGGCTTGCATCTGACAATTTTGGCTCTGCTATAGAATTTGCGCAGTTGAAGTATGGGAATGGCAATTTCAGTAATGGAAATCTCTTTTTTGGGAACATGCTTGGGTCAATGGGAGAAACATCAACGTTTGCTGTCTTACTAGGTGCTCTTCTTCTCATTCTCACAGGAGTTGGATCGTGGAGAACGATGCTGTCTGTGATTGCTGGAGCACTTCTCACTGCATTGATGTTCAATTTTGGATCGCATATTGGACTAGAACAAGGAGCCTGGAATCCCGCTAAATTTGATCTTCCTGCCTATAAGCACTTGATTGTTGGCAGCCTTGCATTTGGACTTGTTTTCATGGCAACTGACCCGGTGTCTTCACCGGACCTCCATTTTTCTCACTACATCTATGGAGGACTCATTGGTGCTTTAACAATCGTCATTCGCGACATCAATCCAGCCTTTCCGGAAGGGGTCATGCTCGCGATTTTGTTTGGAAATGTTTTTGGACCACTCATCGATTCCTATTCAATAAAACGCCTGAGGAGAGCACGCCGTGTCCGAGCAGAAAAAGCACTTCAGTAACAAAGCGACCATTCTCTTTGTTATCGTTATATGTGTCAGCTGTGCAACGATTCTTTCACTTCTCTCGACAGGGCTGAAAGAGCGACAAGAAGAGGCGCAAACGCTGTACAAAAGTAAGCAGCTTCTCATTGCTGCCAAACTTCTGTCATACGATGGGTACTTTCAATATCCCCAGGGTGGAAATACTTTCGTGAACGCGTCCTTTCAAAATGGAGCACTTGTACCTGCAAAGGAAAGTCCGGCACCTGCAACGGATAGTGAAATTCTTCAAGTCTTCGAAAAATATGTCTTCCCTTGTCTCACGACAGCACAAGGTGGTATATACAGCTTCTCTTCAAAAAATAAAGCGTATGTTGAGTATGTAAAAGACAACGAACAGTATGGCTACAGTGAATTAGCAGATAAGCTTGTCTACTGTATTTATTACAACGGCGTTCCACAAAATGCCCCCTCTCTCCCGGCATCTTCGTATGTCATTCCAATTAATGGATTCGGGCTGTGGGGACCAATATATGGATACCTCTCACTTCAGAAAGATGCAAATACAATCATCGGAACAACGTGGTACGACCAGGAAGAAACACCTGGACTCGGTGGAAATATTGGCCTTCCAACATGGCAGCAACAATTTACAGGAAAAAAAATTTTCCAACAAAGTGTTGATGGAACAACAAACTTCCAAACTGCACCGATTGGAATCGTGGTTGTAAAAACAAAAGTTTCTGACGAGCTTGGAGACTCTCCGGCGTCTAAAAGTGCGGTCGACGGTATTTCTGGTGCAACAATCACTGAAAAGGGCGTGACAGAGGCGTACTTTAAAACACTTGAAAACTACCGTGCATTTTTAATAGAAGCACATAATAAAGGACGGTAAGAGAGATGAGTGCACACAAGCCACTGTTTTCCTATTTTTCTGATCAACTGCTTGAGAACAACCAAATTCTCGTAGCCGTTCTTGGAATTTGCTCAGCCCTTGCTGTGACAATTAAAGTCTCTGTCGCGCTCACAATGGGCGTCTCTGTTATTTTCGTCACAAGTTTCTCATCCCTTCTCGTTTCACTTATACGCAAGTTCACTCCAGATTCAGTACGAATGATAGCTCAACTTGCTATCATCTCCATGTTTGTAATTATTGTTGACCAATTCTTAAAAGCGTTTGATTATGAAATGTCAAAGACGCTTTCTGTCTTTGTCGGCTTGATCATTACAAATTGCCTTGTCATGGGACGAGCTGAAGCTATGGCGAAAAACGTTTCCCCTCTTCCTGCATTTTTAGATGGTGCAGGAGCTGCGGCTGGGTATGCGCTCGTTCTTCTCGTCGTTGGGATCATACGAGAGTTTTTTGGCTTTGGCACACTGTTAGACTTTCGAATAATACCTGAAAGTTTTTATGCGACAGCAGAGCATCCCGATAGATATGTGAATAATACGTTCATGGCTCTTGCTCCTTCAGCCTTTTTTATCATCGGACTGATGATCTGGATAAACAATTACTTCTTCTCAAAGGAGGCATAAAACTATGTGGATGGGACCTTTCACGCCTCTCAACTTGCTTGGCCTTTTTATTCAGTCGATTTTTATACAGAATATCCTCCTTTTTTATTTTCTTGGGATGTGCTCATACCTTGCGTGCTCAACGAAAGTGAAAACTGCAAATGGGCTGGGACTTGCTGTGCTTGTTGTCATGACGATTTCAGGTGTATTGAACTGGCTCGTACACTCGTTTATTACTGGACCTGGAGCGTTAAGCTGGCTGTCTTTTACAGGTATCGATGCGTCAGCTATCAATCTGAGCTTTCTTGAATTTCTTATTTTTATTTCTGTCATTGCTGCATTTGTCCAAGTTCTTGAAATTGTCATTGATAAGTTTGCACCTTCTCTCTATCGAGCCCTCGGCATGTATCTCCCGCTTATTACTGTGAACTGTGCGATTTTAGGAGCGTGTCTTTTTGCCGTTGTTCGAGATTACCCGTTCTTCCCCAACCTTGTCTATGTTGCAGGTTCAGGTATTGGATGGTGGATTGCAATACTTCTTATTGCATCTATTCGAGAGAAATTGACCTATTCAAATGTCCCTCAAGGCCTTGAAGGAATGGGGATAACGTTCATTACAACTGGACTCATTGCCATGGCATTTATGGGATTTACCGGAATCAATCTCGATAAAATTGATGAAGGAACATTTCCAGAGACAATTGAAGATCAACAATATGAGCACCTTGGCTATCCTGTTGAAGCAGAGACTGACAATACCCAGGCAGATACGCTTTTCAGAAAGTAGTGCGAAGAGAATCGTATGTTGCTTCTCAAAATTAATTCCCCCTCATTTTCAATACAACTTACGTATCTAAAGAAACCATTTTTTTATAGTCATCCGGCTTGAGAAGTTGTGTGAGTTCGTCTTTATCAGAAAGGAGAATTTTGTACAGCCATCCCTCAGTTTCTGGATGTTCATTCAGTGCTTTTGAAGACTCTCGTAACGATTCGTTAATCTCAACAATGGTTCCACTCACTGGTGTATAGATGTCAGCAGCCGCTTTTGTTGATTCAAGCACAGCTATTTCATCACCCTGTGAGACTATAGCATCTTTTTTCGGAAGTTCAACGTAGACAATGTCTCCAAGCTCTTCTTTTGCAAATTGAGAGATTCCGACAGTTGCTACATCACCGTCAACATTGACCCATTCATGAGAATCAGTATATTTCATATTTACTCCTACAGTCGAAGGTGTACACTTGGCCAGGTATCTGGAGCACTTGCAAGCGAAAGATCACGCTCATCAGGTCCAAAAAAATATGGCGTTTTCCCTTTTCTATGGACTCTACATGCAAATCCTATTCTAGAAAAAGTAGTTGGATCATAGCCAAACAGTGTATCTTTTGTCAGCAAGACTTCAAGTGCATATCCATTTTTTGTATGCGATACCTGCGGCTTAATCTGTTCATGATCAGGATAGGGGTGCGTTTCATCAGACCGAAACTTTGTCACCTCTGCAGCCCAAATCCCATCAACCTCAGCGGGAAGAAATACAAAATGATGGCAAAATTTGGTAATAGCCTTCGCATTTTTCATATCTCTTGTATCAAGAAAAAGCTCGATTCCATCTCCTTTTTCAACCTGTGGAAAGACAGCTTCTTGAAAAGGGTGATCTACTTCAAAGCGAAAGCTAAGCTCATCCTCTGTAAACCTGAACTTTATTGTGACAAAAGAGTCTTCGGCTTCCAAAGAGGCAATATCAGGCAGAACATACCAGCTCTTTTTTTTCTTAATCGACAACGAGAATGAGTAGAAGCTCGCTGGTGAAATCGCCGGTAAATCTTTCAACATACACACCTCTTACGCATCATCAAGAGGAAGATGAATCGCATCTTTTTCTTTAAATTCTGCAATAAGCTGCTGAAAGAGCTCTTGCTTCACCTCGTTACCAAGCAGTGCACGCTCTTTTTCTATTAATTCTGCACACTTCTCTTCATCAACCCCTACATCCGAAACGCTATAAATAAATGGCTTCCCATCTTGTGTGTGTTTAGGACTCGACCAAGACTGAGGAGAAAGTTCAAAAGCCTCAGAATCATACCAGTCTCCTTTTTCAGAACGAATAGAGGCAACCTCTTCTTTTGTAATTTGCCACGGTCCTTCTGCAAAAAATTCTGCAGTATCAGCTGTTGCCTCTCGTAGCTTTACGCCGAGTTTTGAAAAATAGTGATCAAAGCGGTGTTTTGGATATTCAGAAAGCTCAAGCGTTTTTCCGACATGCGTTTCAATTGCTTTACAGAGACCTGAAAACGCAAGAAGACCGACTTCGTCCATAACAAGCCGCAACGGCTTCCACTCACCATCTTCCGATTGAAAGAGTTCTTTATGGCTTCCTCGATGTTTAGCGTAGTACTGTTCGAGTGCTCTCGTAGTCAATGCATCAATAATACCTTTTGATTTTGCCTCTTCATACGATACAAGCTGAATCGGTTCGTTGTGTGTTTTGATAGCGAAAGAATAAAAATGTTCACCATCCTGCGTCCAGTTTTCAATCGTTTCTTTTCCACTAGCAAACAGCTCTCTGAGCGCTGCAGCATCAGTTATCCCAGGAAGCGGCGCCTCAAGATTTCCAAGAGAAATATGGAGCGTTTCCTCGCGCTCTTCAGCTTGTGCTAGGGTTTCTTCTAAAAGGCCGGGAACTTGCTCTAAAAGTGCTTCTCGAGCTAGAAAATCGAGCTTTTCTCTTTCTTTATCATTGAGCCTTTCAATAGCTTTCTCTCTTTCATGCAATGATGTTGACCCACCCTGCGAAAGGGCTGGAATCTCTTTTTTCACTGATTGAAAAAATGTTTCATCAAGTTCTTTTGCCCAAACATCTTGTACCGGGATTTCCACAAGAACATCTTTTTTACTGACTGATTTGTAAGCAACAGTACATGGTTGATATGTAAGCTCTGGAACTTTTTTCTCAATGTGTTCTGCCGGTAAAAAGGCTTGTGGAAGATCTAATGCGTGCATTGACATTCTCGCTTGAGGTGCTGTCACAGCATCGATGTAGCATTGGAGTCCGAGCATATCTCTGAATGTTTTGAGCCGAATCGGCTTTGCAAAGTGATAGACATTTTTTTCCACTTTCTTTGCTGCAAAATTCTCATAGTTTTTTGCGGTCATTGCATCAACAAACACAGCACTTCCTACATCTTCAACATACTTTCTAAAAAGAAGTACTTTCTGCCACAGCGAGATTGCATCAGGCTCTGTCATTTGGAGTGCGTGAAGCTGTCTCATCATACACTGCGATACGTGGCCATCCGTTGGATTTTTTTGCTCCTGCTTTTTCAACGCATTTCGTGCGTTGCTATAGAGAGCTTCTTTTGCTTCTTTCGTTGAGACAACATACCCTTTTTGTGTAGCAACAAGTGCTCCGTTAAGGATCGTTTCTGCAAAAAGATCGATTGCTTCTTTCCCAAACCAATCACCTACATGCTTTGCTCTAAATAGCGCAAAAGTTCCCTGCATAAGCTCTTGATCTGGCTGTACCCACTTCATTTGTCCTAGTTGATAATGAAGAAACTGCTTGAGCATATGTGGAGGAAGGCGTTCCTCTTTCTGGTATAAATCAAGGAGCGCATCAACATTTTTTTCGTATGCATCTAATGGAATGCTTTTGAATGCCTCAAATGCTTCGTCTATGTCTGGAGCTATTTGCTTCCAAAGTCCTCGAACACTAATAAACGGAGCTTCTTTGTGGGCATAAGGACGGAATCTTTTCTGTTTCACAAGCTGTGTTTTCAGCCCATTTTCCACTTCATCTTTGTAACTTAAGAGAAGGTGTCTTGCCAATCCGGATTCAATAAAATCTGTTCGAATGACTCCATCATTGAGCATGTTTGGCATTTCACCAGCCATGAGCATCTGTGTATCGTGTGCATCAGATTGAATAAATCGTTTCATTCTATTGATATCTTTCAGACGCAGCATAGAGCCGTCAATGGCCATGCCTACATCCCCATCTTTTTCAACTATTTCATTCTCAAAACCGGCCTTTTGGACACCAAAAAATGAAAATGACGCAAGGACAACAATACTGACTACGATAAAGAGTCCTTTCTGATACTTTCGAAACAATGCTAACATCTTTTTCCTCATACGGATAAATTGGACTAAGAGTATCAAAACTCTTATGTTTCGAGCAAATGAGAAAAAATTTATTTGACGTGAATCGCGTGAGAAGGCGATACATTGAGAAATGAGCAATGAAACATGAGGAAATAGATGGCTCGAGAATCGAGAACACAAGTTACATTTTTGATTTTAATGAGCCTTACTGCCGCGATCGGTGGCTTCCTCTTTGGATACGACACGGGTGTCATCTCCTCAGCAATTCTTTTTATTCAATCAGAGTATACTCTCTCATCCACCACAGAATCACTCATTGTTTCCATCGTTGCACTTGGAGCAATGACTGGTGCGCTTGTAGCAGGTCCCCTCTCTGACGCACTTGGTCGAAAAAAAATCGTGCTCTCATCAAGCCTCATTTTTATCCTTAGTGCGCTAGGACTCTCACTCGCTCCCTCAGTGTATTGGATCATCGTCGGTCGTTTTATTGTCGGATTCGCAATAGGCGTTTCCTCTACGACAGCTCCGCTTTATATTGCTGAACTTTCTCCACGATCCATGAGAGGAATGCTTGTTACAATGAATCAACTGAGTATCACTGTAGGAATTTTGGCTTCATACCTTATTGGCCTTGTCCTTTCAGACGTGCAGGGATGGCGACTTATGTTTGGTGTAGCTGCACTGCCTGCTGCATTCCAATTTCTGATTATGTTGTTTTTCCCGGAAAGCCCTCGATGGCTTGCAATGAACAATCAACAAGAACTCGCAAAAGAGGTGCTGTACAGGTTTCGCGGAACCCGCGACGATGCAGACCTTGAATTTCAACATCTTTTAAAAACGAAGTCTTTTACTGAAGCGAGTTGGCGAGAGATTTTTAAAAGCACTGCTCGCATGGCACTCCTCGCCGGAATTGGGCTGACGATCATTCAGCAAGTCACAGGGATCAATACAATAATCTATTTTGCTCCAACAATCTTTAAGTTTGCAGGATTTTCGCAAGACCGCGCCGCCATTTTAGCAGCTTCTCTTGTTGGTGTTGTCAATGTTCTTTTTACGTTTGTGGCTCTCTACCTTCTCGACAAGGTAGGCAGAAAACCGCTTCTAGTCACAGGATTAACGGGGATGGTTATATCCCTTTTCTCACTTGGTTTTGGATTTTTACTTCCCCAATCACCTCTCACAGGCTGGATATCTCTTGTTGCAATGATGTTCTACATTGCTTTTTTCGCATACAGTCTCGGTCCTATCGCATGGCTTATAAATGCAGAAATTTACCCCTTACGAGTAAGAGGGCGAGCGATGGGTGTAGCAACCTGCATGAACTGGATAGCAAATTTTGCTGTGACTATGACGTTTCTTTATTTAGTCAACGGGCTTGGGAAAACAGGTACGTTTTGGCTGTATGGCATTATCGGCTTGTTCGGTATCTGGTTTATTTTAAGAGTCGTCCCAGAAACAAAGGGACGATCTCTTGAATCGATTGAAGATTTTTTTGGGAAATACACCAAAGTCTCTTCAACAAAAAACGTAGAATAACGGCTAATACGCCTTTGCAAACACAAGCCGCTTTTGTGACGGCTTCCCTGTAAATGGGCATGTTCCTTCACCGTCATCTAGGTGATGAGGAATACAGCGAACCGTGACAGACAGGTCTTTTTTTATCTCTTCTTCAACCTGAGTGTCGCCAGCGAAATGAGAAAGCACAAACCCTGGTTTTCCAGATGAGAAAAATTCGTAAAATGCTTCTTTAGAATCAATTTTTACAAGGTGCTCCTGAAGAAACTGTTCGTTTTTGTTATACATATGCGTGTGAATTTCATCGAGCTGATCACACACTGTTGAAAGGAACGTTTCTCTCGGGATTTTTTCAGCTTCTTTTGGAGAGCGTATCCGCTTTTTCACAAAAAGTGTATCTGCTTCGAGTTCTCTTTTTCCAACTTCGATCCGAATAGGCACACCTTTTTTAATCCATTCCCAGTTTTTTTCGCCTCCACGAATGTCTCGTGAATCGATCCGAACTGATAGAGGTGCTCCAAAATATGTAATCTGCCGAAGTGCACCTGCTAGAGAGTCAACATACCCTTCGATAGCTTCTTTTGCTTCTTCATCATGAACAACCGGGACGATAACAATATGAGATGATGCAATTCTTGGAGGAAGCACCATTCCATCATCATCACCGTGCATCATGATCATTGCACCGATAAAACGGGTGGTTACCCCCCAAGACGTGGTCCAGGCAAACTCTTCTTTCCCTTCTTTCGTAGTGTATACAATGTCTGCAGCTTTTGAAAAGTTTTGTCCTAGGAAGTGGGATGTCCCTGCCTGGAGTGCCTTTCCATCCTGCATCATTGCTTCAATGCAATATGTGACATCTGCGCCAGGGAATCGTTCTGCCTCTGATTTTTCACCTTGTATGAGAGGCATTGCTAGGTAATCAGCTGCAAAATCAGCATACACCCTAAGCATAAGTCGAGCGTGGCTGTCTGCTTCTTCTTTTGTTGCATGGGCCGTGTGCCCTTCCTGCCATAAAAATTCAGCAGTTCGTAAAAATAACCTCGTTCGCATTTCCCATCGAACGACATTTGCCCACTGATTAATTTTGAGTGGGAGGTCTCTGTACGATTCAATCCACTTTGAAAACATCTCCCCGATAACCATCTCTGATGTTGGTCGCACAACTAACGGTTCCTCGAGCTCACCTGCAGGTACAAGATCTCCATCCTTTCCTGGCTCTAGTCTGTGGTGGGTCACAACTGCACACTCTTTTGCAAACCCCTCAACGTGTTTTGCTTCTTTTTGAAAGTAGCTTAGAGGAATGAACAGAGGAAAATAGGCATTCTCATGTCCAAGATCTTTAAATTTTCTATCTAAAACTCGCTGTATGTTTTCCCATACTGCATAGCCCCACGGCTTGATAACCATGCATCCTCGAACAGGTGAATGCTCAGCAAAGTCAGAAGCTTTGACCACTTGCTGGTACCACTCAGGAAAGTTTTCATCACGCGTTGGAACTATTGCTGTTTTTTGCTTTTTCATTGAACCATCTCAGCTAATTTTCGTTTGAGTTTATGTCGCAGCTCTGCCAGATCATTGTCCGAGGCATCTTGAGGAAGAAGCTCATACGTTAATGCTTTCATATGTGGAGCAACAACATCTGGATATTTTAATACACTATAGAGCAGCTCTTCTTTTGGAAGCATGATAGCGATACTCCCTTGGTGAAGGTAGCCTTGCTTTTTTTTCCGCTGCGCAGCTCCTATACTTTTTTTGCCACGAATCATGACATCGTATTTTGTCGGCTTTGCCATACAAAACCGCTCTGTTTCCTTTTTCGAATCCTGCGGATCTTCAGGAAGGAGTAACCCTTCTTCCTCAACAACAGACAAAACAGCACTTTTTACGATCTCATTAATATATTTGTAATTTTCCAGCACATTCTCATGATATCCCTCGTGCTCTGAGGGAATGAGAAAAGAAAATGCCAAATCCACTGTATGAAAGAGTGCCCCGCCACCGGTTGGCCTCTGTGCCGTATGGATTCCCATTTTTTGGAGACCATCATTCTGAAAATGCTCTTCTGGCTTTGTAAAGTACCCATATGTAATACTGGGGACAGACCAGTCATACAGATGGAGCAACGGTGTATCCGTTGGACGCATCACATCTAAAAGATGTGCATCAAATGCCATATTTTTTTCTGGCTTGGCTTTTCCTGTATCGACTACCTGCATCATAGAAGAAACAGTCTAGTTGATTGAGAAACAATTTTCCAATTGAAAATTCTTTTTGAATCAAGTATTGAAAAAGGTAAGACGAAAATCATGGGGTTTGCCTGATTTTCTTTAATAGATTAATATATATACCCCAACTGAAGAGCTAAGAGAGGCATATGTTCGATAAATTTACGAATAGAGCAAAGCAAGTAATCAAACTCGCGAAAAAAGAAGCGCAGAGGTTGAATCACAACTACTTAGGAACTGAACATATCCTGCTTGGACTTTTAAAGTTAGGGCAAGGGATAGCTGTCAATGTGCTTCGAAACCTGAACGTAGACTACGACACCGTCCTGAGCGAGGTCGAGCGTCTCGTCGGCTTTGGACCCGAAATTCAGGTGTATGGCGATCCTGCTCTCACAGGAAAAGTCAAAAAAGTTTTTGAATATGCGAATGAAGAAGCGTCTGCACTCAATCATAATTATGTGGGAACAGAGCACCTTCTGCTTGCATTACTCCGTCAGACTGATGGCGTTGCAACACAAATCCTCGAAAACCTTGGGGTCAACTTAAAAGAAGTACGCAAAGAAGTTTTAAAAGAGCTTGAAACATTTAACCTACAGCTTCCCCCTATGGGAATGTCTGGTGCAAATCCTCAAAGACCTGGCGCACCAGGCGAACGAGCATCTGCTGTCGGTGAAAAAATGCCGGCTTTAAAAGCATATGGCCACGACCTCACAGAAATGGCAAAAGAGCTGAAACTTGATCCTGTTATCGGGAGAAAGCACGAAGTTGAACGACTTATCCTTATTCTCTGTAGACGTCGAAAAAACAACCCGGTTCTCATTGGAGAGGCCGGCGTTGGAAAAACAGCTATTGTTGAAGGGCTTGCGCATGCAATCGTCAATGGTGAGGTTCCTGATAACCTTGCGAAGAAAAAACTCATTGCACTTGATCTGACTTTGATGATTGCCGGGACTAAATACCGCGGGCAGTTTGAAGAGCGTATTAAAGCCGTGATGGACGAGGTGAAGAAACATGGCAACATCCTTCTCTTCATTGATGAGATCCATACAATTGTTGGAGCCGGTGCTGCAGAAGGCGCAATTGACGCATCAAACATATTGAAGCCAGCCCTCTCTCGAGGAGAAATTCAATGTATAGGTGCAACGACAATTGATGAGTTTAGAAAGCACATTGAGAAAGATGCAGCATTAGAACGACGATTCCAAAAAATCAATGTCGCCCCCCCTTCGAATGAAGAAGCATTTGAAATTCTTATGGGACTCAAGCTGAAGTATGAACAGCATCATAAATGCGTCTATACAGAAGATGCACTCCACACTGCAGTCTATTTATCTGATAGATACATCACTGGCCGCTTCTTACCGGATAAGGCTATTGATCTGATTGATGAAGCTGGTGCTAAGGCTCGTATTTCCATGCTGCACCAACCGAATGACATCTCAAAATTCGAACAAGAAATTGAAAAGCTCAGAATTGCGAAAGAAGAGTCTATTGGAAAGCAGGAGTACGAAAAAGCGGCAAAACTCCGTGACAAAGAAAAAACACTTCGGGAAAAACTCCATTCAATCATCGCTGAATGGGAGAAGAACAAAGATGAGCACCAAGTCATTGTAGACGAAGATGAAGTGTCTGCTATTATTTCCAAACAAACTGGTATTCCAATCACCCGCATAACTGAGGGAGAAGCTGCTAAAGTTCTAAAAATGAACGAAAAACTGAAAGAATCGATCATTGGACAAAACGATGCGATTGACACAATATGCCGATCAATTCGTCGTAGCAAGGCAGATATCAAAGATCCAAAACGCCCAATTGGTGCCTTTCTTTTCTTAGGGCCAACAGGGGTTGGAAAAACGCTCCTCGCTCGCCAACTTGCAGTTAATATGTTTGGTGGTGAAGATGCACTTATCCAAATGGATATGTCTGAATATATGGAAAAATTTGCAGTCAGCCGTATGACCGGGTCTCCTCCAGGATACGTTGGACATGAAGAGGGTGGACAGTTGACAGAACGAGTACGGCAGCGACCATACTCAGTCATTCTGTTTGATGAAGTTGAGAAAGCCCACCCGGATATCATGAATATCCTCCTTCAGATACTTGAAGAAGGAAGACTGACTGATTCGTTTGGAAGAAAAATTGATTTTAGAAATACAATTATTCTCCTTACATCAAACTTAGGTTCTGACCTGATTCGTCGATCAACTCAGGTTGGCTTTGGCGTAAAAGAAGGAATGATGGACTTTGAAACAATGAAAGGTGAAATTGATCGTGCTGTGAAAAAGCATTTCAAGCCTGAGTTCATTAATAGACTGGACGATGTCGTAATCTTTAAAGCTCTAGATCAAGACAACTTGACAAAAGTTATCGATCTCGAGTTGAACAAACTCATGCTTCGACTTGAGAGAAAAGAAATTCGCCTCGATATTGATCAAGCTGCGAAAGATCTCCTTGTCAAACAAGGATACCAACCAGAAATGGGTGCTCGAACTATGCGCCGTGTCATTGAGCAAAAAGTTGAAGATCCGTTAGCAGAAAAAATTCTTCTCGATGGTGAAGAGCCAAAAACATATCATGTTACTTCGGATGGTGAATCGCTTGTATTCACAGACAAAAGTAACACTAAAAAAGAAGAACTTGCCGAAGCAGATAATTCATAATCACTCGAGTGTGCCCCATGAGATTACATCATCATGGGGTGCAGTATTTCTCTGAGCTCATCTGCTGTCGGCCGGCTTTCCGGCTCAATATTCAAGCAACTGTACATGCCATCTTTTAAATTTTGAGGAACAGGAAACTTTTCAAGAGTTTTCCACACGCGTTGATAAAACAAATGGCGCTCTTCTTTTGCACCTTTCACAAGACTATACAGATAGGTATTACATTCACTTTCACTTGAGCCCTCCGGCAACACCCCAATTGCCTCAAAAAACGGCTTTTTAGCGATTCCTTCAAAGAGCACCATCCCAACCTGCCACATATCGTGGTATTTCCCATGAAATGGCGTCCCGTCCTCATACCGCGCAAGGACAAGTTCAGGAGAATGGTATTGAAGAGTAAGAGAGAGTGGAAGCACTCCATTTTTTTGTGCTGACCCAAAATCAATAAGAAATCCGCCTCTTAACAAATTTGGGGGCTTAATATCGGCATGGTAATACCCAAGCCTATGCAGCTCGCTGACTGCATCAAGAATGTTCCATATATCTCGCATGAGATCTTCAGACGTATACTCAGAAAGAGAAAATGCCATTTCTAAATTCATGCTAGATGCAAAATCAGTGTAGAGCAGTGCTCTATCCCCTAAACTTGTGAAAAAACGAAGTGTCGGCACACTCGAACTTCGTACTTGCGATAGTATAAAAAGCTCTCTTTGCATTGATTGTGCTTGTTCTTTTCCTATTTTGCAGAGTTTTTCAGCAAGTACTGTACCTGGAAAGAGTTGCACCACTCCACCATGCCCTCTTCCTATACCACCTCTTCCAACAGCTGAAGCTACACGATGAAACCTATCCGGAAACATGCTTTGTAGCACACAATCATATCTCAGGCCGTCTAGTATGCTGTGATAAAGTATACGTTGATGGTCTGAGAAAAAGAATGTACAGACATCATCGCCACTTTCTTTTTGCAAGAGCTGAAAGTAGGTTTGGAGCTCTATGACCGTTTCATTTAGCCCTGCCATCAACATACTCTCAGCACCTCGACCACTCAGGACTCTTCCTATATCATGCTTTTTTCTCTCCTCATTTATAATGGACAGATAGAGTAGAAGACGGGGAAGATCCCGTGTTGTAAAAGATTCGGGGATCGCTTCAATAAACCGGTGAGCATCTCTTAAAAGAACAGGTATAGTTTTTATCCATCTAAACTCATGAGAAACCCCGACTGGAGCTTCAGAAGAAGGAATGTTCAGCGGAGGTAAATCTATTCCTAATTGGTCTCGGAGTGACACTCCTTTAGCTGCACTCACTTGTTCTGGATGTGTGGGAGTAGGCCCACCTGCGGCTGCTGCTGCCATATAAACCTCATACGTGGTACTTAACTATGCAAGAGATCTATCACAATAAAAAATTTTAACAAAGAATTAATACAATCTTCACAAAAAAGAACGATGAGAAGGAGTATGAGCCAGTGCAGTACGTATTTCCTCTGAAAAATGACCCGTAATTGACGAGAGTCGCTTGTCTATATATTCCGTAGAAAACTCGGCATCTACCATTTTTTGTGCAAATGCAAAGGCCTCTCCAGGGGTTTGCGCCAGGGAAAGAGATTCCCCATTCGTGGCCAAAGAAAGCAAGAAAGCTCCATATTCCCATATATCAAAGCTTGCCTCTACTCCAGAGGAAGACTGAATACTTTCAGGTGGCGCAAAAGCAAGTGTTGTAGGCCCTGGAGGCATTCCAAAGCGTCGTATACTTCCGAAATCGATCAAAACAAATTCACCAGTTGATGAATACATAACATTCTGAGGCTTTAGATCACAGTAGGCTGCACCCTGCTCATGGAGGTACATGAGTGCACTTTTGACATTTTCCGCACATTGTTGTTGCAGTGTTTCTGACATCTCACCAGATGTAATCATATCTGCAACTGTTGGTCCCTCAATAAAATCCATAAAAATGTCAGAATACCCCTCTTTGTGGAGAATACCAAAACCACTCAGAAGATTTGGATGTGAAAGAGTTTGCAAGAAGTGCGCTTCACGAGACGCTGCTGCTCTTGAGGCATGAGAATCATCTTCATCATACTGTATTCGCTTCGTGACAAACGTAAGATCTTCAACGGTATGTTTAAAAAGAATGCCGTATCCAGATCGACAAAGTTCATCTCCCAATCCAGTGAGTGAGTAATCAAAACCAACTGTTTGTAAAAGACGAACCAATTTTGGAGAAAGAGACGCCTCTAGAAGCACTCCATCAGAGACAAAGCGAGTATATACCGGCTCAAGCTTTGAGAGTACTAAAACAAGCCGGTCAAGTAATTCGTCAACGAAAACCCCATCTCTCTCTGGAGAGCCTTCACTTCTTAAGGTATGAACACGAGAGTACAGCTTTTGCGCATCTGCCAGTGCTTGTGTCGCCTCTTCAAACGAATAGTCGATCTGAAGTCTTGAAAAGAACTCCAAGGCTTGTTCTTCAATTTTTTCTCCAGACCTGGAAAGTTTTTCCTGTAATAGGCTAGAGAGCTCAGTAGAAGACCGATCATCAAGAGGCGTTGGAGGATCGAATTCTCCTAAATCCCCCATTACATGGGCGGATTCAATATGTAGAAATGTGGATGATGCTGCTGCCATATCTTCTCCTTACAGAAAAGAGTATACCATATTTGAGGGAAAAATTCCACAAGTCGCTAAAGCACTCTTAATCAGAAAGATGCCGCACACTTCCTTCCCACTCTTTAATATGCGAAAAGAGCTCCTCTTTCGCGACGTTTGAGCGAAGCAGTTCAAGCATTTCCTCATTGCTGCTTAGGTGTGCTAGTTTGGCCAGCAAATGGAGGTGCCGTTTATCATTTGTCGCAAAGAGGAAAAATAATGTGTGCACAGGTTTACCATCTAGCGCTCCCCAATCGACTGGGTCTTTCAGCGTCACAACAGAGACAACATCAAACGGTTTCTTGAGTAAGAAATCTCTCGTATGAGGAACTGCAATTCCATTATTCAGTGCAGTGGGCATAAGCTTCTCACGGTCAAGAAGAAGTGCCGAGATACTTTCCGGATCAAGTCCGAGCGATGGACCAACTCTTCCCATCACTTCTTGAATAATTCCATCTTTTGTTTGAGATGTAAGATCAGATAATACTCCACCTCTATGAATAGCACGATAGAGGGAGAATTGCTGCATTCCCTTTCTCGCTTGTGGCGCATTTGATGTTTCTTCAGAGGCTTGTATCGGAAAAATTTGGTCGATGCCTTCTTGCCCTCTATGACGGCAACTTAACATCCAATTTTCGATTTCAATGCGGCTAAATCGATATTGATGGTGAAGCCTATACGCTGGAATCTTGCCTTCGTTGAGCCAACGACGAATGGTAGTCTCAGACACATTTAAAAGTTCTGCTACATCTTTAATTTTCAAGTCCATCGTTTGCCTCGCTTAACGTTTCAGATTCTTGATTTCTACACACTTTCTGCACTTTAAAAAAAGAGCTTCATCTGTCCTGACACTGTAAAAATTCTTAAAGGTGTATAACTCAACCTCGAGTTTTAGACAATAATTCGATCACTTCTTCAGCGGATTGCGCCGCAAGTAGATCCTGTCTATTTTTCTCCTGTTTGATGACCTTTGTAAGCTGAGAAAGCAACTTTAAGTATGCTGTTTGCTGTGAAATTGGGCCTCCGATCAAAAAAACAATTCGAACTGGGGAACCATCAAGTGAATCCCATTCGATCCCACTTCCGTATCTTTTGATACCTACTGCTATAAAAAAATCTTGGAACGAATCGAGCTTCGCATGAGGGATTGCAACCCCCATTCCAATTCCAGTCGAAATAATCCCTTCTCTTTTTTCTAGCGCAGCTAAGTACTCCTCTCCTTCAGTAACTTTCCCTAGCTTTTTTGCTCGCTCAACGAGCGTTTCTATAGCATCTTTTCGGGAGTCTCCTTGCAGAAAGGTGACAAGCTCAGGGTGTAGATAGGTTGCAAGAGAGGAAACATCCATACGTTATTCGACACCAGTGTGTCCAAACCCTCCAGAACCTCGGGTTGTTTCTGCTAGCGAATCAGAAAGGACGAACTCCATTCTGTATACCGGAGACAACAGAAGCTGAGCTATCCGCATTCCGGGCGTGATAGTGAATGTATCTTCGCCGTGGTTTATGAGGAGAACTTTCAACTCCCCTCTATAATCTGAATCAATAGTTGCAGGAGTATTGACAAGGGTAATTCCATGTTTTAAAGCAAGTCCGCTTCGAGGCCGTATTTGCACTTCATACCCTTTTGGGATTTCCATACGTAGCCCTGTAGGGATGAGCATTCGCTCTCCCGGCTCAATATCAATTGATCGAGCGACACCTGCTCGGACATCTGCGCCAGCCGCTTCTTTTGAACCGTAATAAGGGAGCAGTGATTCATCGTCAATTTGAATTGGAACTTCGACCTGTTGCATGTTGTACTACCTTCAATTTGTTATAGCTGCAATGCTGTATTGCAGCGTACCGTCTTCATGAATGGAGAGTACGATACTGCGCACCTCTTTATTTTGTCGACACAATTTCGACCTGATGCGCTTGTCTCATCTTGGTAGACGCATTGATGAGTGCATCGAGTTTATCGACACCTCTTTGAGGCTGAGTGACATTGCCCGTAAACATCTCTAAAAAGAAGCCAACTGTTTCTTTGAGATCTTTTCTAGAAACAATTCCATCAATCATCCCTTTTTGGAGTAAAAATTCTGATTTTTGTGCCGTTTCAGGGAGTTTTTGTCGCATCGTTTGTTCAATTACTCGTGGTCCAGCAAATCCAATAAGTGCTTTCGGCTCTGCTAATATGACATCTCCTAAAGATGCAAATGAGGCTGTCACACCTCCCGTTGTTGGGTGGGTCAAGACAGAAATATACGGGAGCTGCATTTCTGAGAGTTTTGCAAGTGCAGCAGATGTTTTGGCCATCTGCATAAGAGAAAAAATCGACTCTTGCATTCGCGCACCTCCTGAAGAGCACACCATAACAACCGGAATTTTTTCTTTGATTGCAGTTTCAATCATTCGAGTAATTTTTTCCCCAACAACTGAACCCATTGAGCCGCCCATATATGCAAAATTTAAAACACCAAGCATAGTTTTTTGACCCGCTATATGGCATTTTCCAACTCGGACCGCGTCTTTTTCTCCTGTTTTTTTCTGCGCTTTTTTTATCCTATCTGTATAGGACTCTGAGTCGTAGAATTTAAGAGGATTTTTAGGTGCAATAGAGGAAAACATTTCTTCAAACGTCCCCTCATCGGCAAGTAGATCTATTCTTTTATCAATGGAAAATTTGAAATGAAACCCACATTTAGGACAGCATTCAAGATTTTTTGATACCTCTTCTTGATGCAGCATCTCCTGGCAGTCCGAACATTTAATCCAGCCATCAAAGCCTTCTTTTTTTTCGATCTGCACATTAATCTTTGGTTTTTGCCGTCTAAAAAGTGTGAATAAACCCATAGTGTCCCCAAAAGAAGTTAGACCTATTGTACCAAAGGAGAAGAATACAAATCAATCAGGAGTCAATTCAAAATTTTCTTACTGAAAACGGATTGGAAGCGCCGCTTTGTCACTTCTCCTTGTACGGTGACGAGTACATGGTCTGGAATATCTGCAACGTGTGTTTTTAGAGCATCCACAGTTGAAGGGCTTGTGACAATGACTTCTCGACACTCTGACAAGTCAGGAAAGTCAACATCCTCCGAGAGAACTGTATCATATACATGTCCAATACAGTGGCGAACCCCTCTATATGCAAGCTGAGCTGACAAAGTAGATCGAGCTTTCGATGAACACGGAATACCTATGTACGCATGTGAAAGATCCAAGAGGTTTAACACCTGGAGCACGCCCTCTTGAGTCGCTTCTTCTGCGGTGAGGATTGAGCAAACACCCTTTTTTCTTAGAGCATCTGTCGTCACCTCACCAATGGAGATAACTACTTTGCCATGCAAATCTTCAAGAGTTTGAAGTAAAAAAAATGCTTCAACTCCATGCTTACTTGTAAAAACGATATGGGTAAATTCCGGCATATCGTCTAAAAATGCTTTCACCTCTCCTTCATCAGCTTTTCGATACTCGATTCGAATTAAAGGGACATGCACTGAATCAGGATGAGCATGATTATCGACGCCAAAATAAATTTGTTTCACGCAAGTACCTGCTGCTGCTCATCAAAAAACTCTTTATAGAATCCAGCCTCGCTTGAGCGACACACAATCGCAAGACGCCCCTGGTGCTCCGCTGTTTCTCCCGGAAGGTACATTCGGCGCCTTCCTGTCAACCCGAGTCGAATGAGTGCAGCTTCAGCAACAACAACCGCATCATACTCTTTCGAATCAAGTAAAAAGAGCCGACGCTCAATCGTTCCTCGAATATCTTTGCATACTGCATCTCTCCACACTCTTTTCACTGTGTCCACTCTACGAGGCGATGAGACACCTACCACAGGTTTTTTCCCGATTTCGTATCCGTCTCGAAGTACAAGTGCATCTCGAGGGTCTATGCTCTCTGTCATATGAATACAAACAAGCCCTTCTGGGAGAGGGTCTGGGAGGTCTTTTGCAGAATGAAGGGCAATATCTATTTCACCTTGTAACAGCGCCTCATCGAGCTCTTTGGTGAAAAAATCTGTCTTTCCAAGGTCTAAAAGGGACGTTAATAGGTCTTTATCACCAACAGTTTCTTGGCGGTGAATTTCTGCTGTTATCTCTTTGTTTTTCAAAAGCTGCAAAAAAGCAAACTCTTCTACTTGAATAAGCGCCAAAGGAGATTTCCGACACCCAATTTTTATAACACCTTTATCCAAATGCTACCTCAATGGCCGTTTCAACCCGTTCTATCGGATGCAGCCGAATTTTGTCTTGAAGAGTCGTAGATACTCCTTTCATATTTTTTTTCGCAAGGATACACCGTTTAAAACCCATGTTTAGGGCCTCCTTAATCCTTGATTCTATACGAGGGACAGAGCGCACTTCGCCATTGAGTCCAACTTCACCAATGACCACCACATCTGAGGGAATCACTTTATTGAGAAAAGAAGAAGCGATAGCTAAAATAACACCGAGATCTACCGCCGGTTCGTTAATTCTCAGCCCGCCTGCAACAGAAACAAATACATCCGTTGTATGCATTTGAAATCCCATTCTTTTTTCGAGAACGGCAAGCAAAAGGCCGAGTCGCTTTGCATCGATACCGGTTGACCTTCGAGATGAATTTGTAAATGCGGAAGATGATGCAAGCGCCTGTACTTCAACTAAAAGAGCTCTTGTCCCTTCAATCGTGGGAATAATAACAGAGCCTGAGACACCGTGAATTCGTTCATGCAAAAGCGCCTCAGAAGGATTTTTCACTTCAATAAGCCCTTTTTCTTCCATTTGAAAAAGAGCAACATCGTCCGTTGGTCCAAAGCGATTTTTATGGGACCGGATCATTCTGTATCCTTGTGTCCTATCTCCTTCAAATTCCAAAACGGTGTCAACAATATGCTCCAAAACTCGTGGACCTGCTAACTCTCCCCCTTTTGTCACATGACCAATGAGAAAGGTCGTTATACCAAGTCCTTTTGCAATCTGCATTGCTTCCATAGAAATTTCTCGAACTTGCGATACAGACCCGGGAGATGAAGGAAGCTCAGGCTTGTACACAATTTGAACAGAGTCAACGATCAAGACATCGGGCTTTATTGAATCGATATGCTTTTTTATCGCACTAAACATTGTTTCGGGAAGGAGGTAAATTGATGTATTGCCTACACCTATTCTTTGTGCCCTAAGCGAGGTTTGCTCTGCAGACTCTTCTCCACACACGTAGAGAACGACTAAGCCTTGTGCCGCTAATTGTCCTGAAAGTTGGAGGAGAAGTGTCGATTTCCCAATACCTGGTTCTCCACCAAGAAGTGTGAGTGACCCTTGAATGAGCCCGCCTCCAAGCAGCCTATTTACTTCTTCAAACCCTGTACTTATTCGTGGAGCTGTTGAAATCTCAACGTCCCCTATTTTAATAGGTTTGGCATGAGTAAGTGTTCCGCTATACCTTGACGTATCATCAGAAAGAGAGGCTTCCTCCTCAAATGTATTCCACTCTTTACAAGTCGGACAGCACCCCACCCATTTGTTTTCGCTATGACCACAATTGGTACATGCCCACAGTGTTTTTTGCTTCGTCATTTAGGAGTCTCCCTGAACTATTTTCATTGCTGCTTGCGCTGCGTTTTGTTCTGCTTCTCGTTTTGAATTCCCCTTCCCGGGTGCGATCCGCTCTCCGTTTACATAGACTTCAATGTAGAATACCTTCATGTGGTCAGGGCCCTCTTCTCTCAACAGCTTATATTCAGGCGGCTTTTTGTATTTTTTTTGGGAATAGTCTTGAAGCTCTGCTTTGTGGTTGTAGTGTTTTTTTTTGATAAACCGCATCGCTTCAGCTTTGAAGTGCCCTAAAAAATAGTCTCTTGTCTTCTCATATCCAGCCTCAGTATAGATCGCTCCGATCAGAGCCTCAAATAAATCGGCAAGGAGCGTCACTCGACCTCTTCCAATATTTTTTTGCTCACCAACACCCATAAGCAAAAAAGTATCCACATCCAGTTTGTCAATATATTCAAAGCATGCAGATGCTTCAATTACCCTCGCTTTTAACTCAGAGAGCTCCCCTTCCGCTTTTTCAGGAAACTGAAAATAGAGAAACTCAGACACAATGAGCCCAAGCACTGCATCCCCTAAGTGCTCTAGCCGCTCGTTGTGGCCATGGAGAATTTTTCGATTTTCATTCACAAATGAACGGTGCGTAAATGCCTGGATCAAAAGGTCTTTGTTTTCAAACGAATAATCTATTCGCTCTTCGATTGTTTTCAATTCAGCTTTTAAGTAGTCTAGAAGGTCATTTGACATGGAATAAATTCTTTTTTTACAGTATTGCTTCGTAGCATAACAAAACAAACTTTTTAGAGAGAACAATTATGAAATTTGAACTCACGAGTACGCTCAGAGGATTTTTTTTCAAAAACCATTTCCTCGAGCTTGAGGACGTTATCGACCCTTCTGTTTGCGGCGATTTACAAAAAAAAGCCGACACACTTCTCTCACAAAAGCTTGGAGCGAATACGCCCCTTGAAAAAGCAACCGAAGAAGAACTCTATGTTGCAGGAAGAGACTTATTTCGCCTCGACGACGAAATGCAAAAATTTGTTTGCAAAAGGCAGTTTGCCGAACTTTTTTCTGAACTTACACACAAGCGCCCTCTCCGCCTTCTCTATACACAGTACCTACGAAACGTCAACGGCCGGGTAAAAAACAAGCCTTTACTCGACTACCTTCATACAGATGTTACGCTCCAGGAAAGCTCACCATTTCAAGGAATCTATGGCGCTGTTATTGTCACTCTTGAAACACACATAGGCGACAGTCCGCATGTGGAGCTCAATGTGGAAGATGATATATCTATCGTTCGCCCAACAGCGAGCAGAGTTGGGAATATCGTCTTTATTGGAGAAGAAAGCCCGGTCTCATTTGCACCACTTTATGAAGAGAAGAGTGAAGCACACCTGCTGATTGCGTTCGGTGATCCAAATGCAGTCTACAGAAAATCGGAAACAGACCCTCTTGCACACCATCCCAAAACGCTTGGTTATTCTTTCGGAGACACACTAAAAGATGAGTTGCACCCTATTGTCTATCGATGAATTTCATAGTGAACCTGATATTACTTGTCTAAAAAAAACGGCAGAGGTAGTTTGACACGGTATGACAGATAAGTATGCCTACTTCGAAGATCGCCTAAGTAAAACACTCGAGCAGCGCCGGGTCAACCAACTTCACTGTATAGTTCAAAATAAACCGATTCATGGGGCATCTCTTGATTTTGCAACACAAGATATTCTTGGACTGAGTGCACATGATTTTGTAAAAAAGCAGGCTATAAAAGCAGTCCTTCAGTGGGGCGCAGGTTCACTTGCTCACCGACACCTCTCAAGCCATGCGACATTCCAAAGAAAAATTGAAGATATGCTCGCAAAAGAGCTAGGGCATGAAAATACACTGCTCTTTTCCGGCACTTTGCAAATACATAACACAATACTTCCAACACTCGTAACACCGAGAACTGTTGTGTATATCGATCGATTTGCTTCCCCTTCATTGTTTCAACTTATTCGGCCCCTGACAAGAAATATCGTCCGTTTTGAACATAATGCTGTCGGTGATGTACAGCGTCATCTTGAATCTCATAGTGCGCTTCCGACACACCAAAAACTTATTGTAACCGAATCACTCTTCACACAAACAGGGATGTATGCGCCGCTCAACGATTTTATAGAAGTTGCTGAAAAACACTCCTCGCTTCTCTATGTTGATGATAGTAATACCATGGGCATAAATGGAAGCAATGGCTTTGGGTACGCATCACAAAAAAAAGGGATTGATTTTGTCGTTGGTTCATTTGGAAGAACCGGTGGATGCTATGGCGCATTTCTTGCGCTGCCCTCTTGCATGAGAGACTTTTTGTTAACTGCAAATGCATCACTTGCTGCAACATCCCCTCTACCACCGGCTGTTTTAGGAGCTATTCATGCATCTGTACAATTGATTCCTGATATGCACTACGAACGGACCCAACTAAAAGAAAAAATACGACACGTTCGAAAAGCGCTTGATACGCTTGGAATCCCACATGGAGACACACATTCTCATATCATTCCTCTTTTTTTCTCATCCGATGATGAGAAAAAAACCGTCGCAGAATACCTCGAAAACGAATCAATTTTTCTCCAACAATCTCAAAAAGAAGGTGGCTATAAACCATCTTTACGCATTCGACTCGCTTCAACTCATTCAACCCAAACACTCGACACACTGCTTTCATCACTAAAAAAGGCGCTTTCTGAGGTGGGTGTACAACCACCTTCATATGCAACTTCCTACATTCCTTAGCTCTTACCAAGAGGCTGTCGGCGGCATTGAGCAAAGGATTGCTTCATGGTTTCCCCCGGATTGAAATCCAAACTTTGTCCCTCGATCATATATAAGATTAAATTCAACATAGTGCGCTCGAAACGCATTTTGGATCTTTTTTTCTTCCTCAGAATAGACATGGTCTTTTTTTCTTTCATAGATAGGCAAGACTGCAGGAAGAAAAGAGCTGCCAACAGCTTGAACAAGCTGTAAGCCTTCGTCAAACGTACTGGGTGAATATTTATCAAAGAAAATACCCCCCTCACCCCGCTCTTTTTTTCTATGGGGAATATAAAAATACTCAGCAGCTTCTTCCTTAAAAGATGGATAGAGCGTCTCATCTATCACATCAAGCGCAGCTCGAGCTGATGTGTGAAAATGGAGGGTGTCAGTTTCATCAGGGAAACCCATAGGAGTTAAATCATACCCCCCTCCAAACCACCATGAATGCTCTGTCTCGATATATCGAACGTTCATATGAACCGTTGGCATATACGGATTTTTCATATGCGTTATGAGGCTCACTCCTGTTGCATAAAAAGGTTCTTCTTTGTTTTGCATTGGTAATTTTTTTCCTTCAACGGCAGAAAAATTGACGGCACACTTTTCAAAAACATCCCCTCGAATAAGACCTATCTCACCCCCTCCTCCAGAATGGTGATTCCATGGAGTGCGGGTAAACGGTATGTTCTCAAAGTCTTCAAAAGAACGAATAATTGTTTCTCGAAGGTTTTGAAAATATGCTTTTGCAACATCTTTTTTTTGCATAGAAACTCCTTTTGGCGATACCTTACATACATGGAACGTAAAAAAATAGCAATTTTAGGCGCCGGAATCTCTGGCTTAGCAACTGGCTTTTTTCTGAAACGTCATGCCCCCTCTTTTGATGTCACACTTTTTGAAAAAGACGCAGTGGTAGGTGGTGTCATACAGTCGAAAAAAGAAGACGGTATTTTTTTTGAACATGGCCCGAGAACATTTAGTACGACTCGAACGCCTAAGCTTCTTCATTTAATTCAAGAAATGAATCTGCAAGATGCACTTCACTTTTCTCATGCCCGAACGCGGTACATCTTAAAAGAAAACAACGTTGAGCCTCTCCCCGATCACCCACTTCGACTGCTCCTCTCCCCATTTCGAAAAGGGGTTCTTTCAGCGGCCTACAAAGATTTAAACCATCCTGCCGGACTCTATCCCGACGAAACGATTGAGCGTTTTATATTGAGGCATGGAAACAGAGACATCCTAGAAAACATTATCGACCCAATGGTTATTGGTATTTTTGCAGGCGATTATGCAAAACTTTCCGTCGATGCATGCCTCCCTAAATGGAAACACCTCGAGTACAAGTACGGCTCTCTTATAAAAGGGCTGTATAAAACACGAAAGAAATCTTCTCTTCCCCCTCTCTATACCTTAAATGGTGGAATGCACACCCTTGCAGACGCTCTTTTTTCCTCCCTCTCTCTTGATGCTCGATTTGAAACCCCTGTAGAAACAATTGCTGAAAGGGAGGATCACGTTCGAATTAATAATGAAGCCTTTGATCATGCGTTTGTTTGCCTTCCGTCAAATGTATTAACAGAGAAAGTCCCAGAAAAGTACCGTCCTTTTTTTGCTGGTATTGAACATAAGACCCTCTCTGTTGTTAACGTCGCATACCATTATGCTGACGTTCCAAAAGATGGGTTTGGATACCTTGCTCCAACAAAAGAGCGCGCTGATATTCTTGGCGTTGTCTTTGATTCAAGTGTCTTTCCTCAGTTGCATGAAAAAGACGTCACTCGCCTCACTGTTATGCTTCATGGAAGTGAACGCCTTGAAGAAAGAGCATTTTCTGCATTGAAACATCACCTTAAAATCGACAAAACGCCTTTACAAGTACGAACGCATACGTACGCTGAGTACCTCCCTCAGCTTCTTGTGGGACACCTTGCAAGAAGGGACCTTCTTCAAGGAGAGCGCCTCTCTTTTGTAGGTAACTATCTCCACAGCGTGAGTGTGGAAGCGTGTGTTACAGAGGCTGAAAAAGCAGTTATAAGCATGCTTCGTCGGCAAAAAGTGGTTCAGCCACTCGAAGGCATTCACTAAGAAACTGAACATTTTCATATGGAATGTCAGGCGTCAATCCATGCCCTAGGTTAAAGATAAAACCGGGGTCGTTTTTCATGCTTTTCAGAAATGAGATAAGCTCTGCTTGAATTGCGATTGGTGAGCTGAGCAAAATCTCCGGATCAAAATTCCCTTGAAGAGCAAGCCTTGGGTATTTCTCTCTCATTTGTGATAAGCTACACGTCCAATCAAAAGATAAGCAATCTGCTCCAGTTTGCTCAAATGCGTGCGAGTCAATTCCTCGAGAAAAAATAATAACCGGCACACGAACCGATTCAACGAGTCGCGTAAGATATGGAATGCTCAACGCTTCAACATGTGGCGGAGAAAGTGTTCCAGCCCATGAGTCAAAAAGCTGTATAACCTGTGCTCCGGCTTCAACTTGCATTTGTATGTATTCGATGGAGACTTGTGTGATCTGCTCAAGAAGTGCTTCGACTACATGGGGAGTATTCAAGTAGGTGGTTTTAAGTTCTTTAATACGCCCCTCAAAAATATAGCTTGCGGTCGTGACTGGGCCGCCACAAAATCCAATAAGAGGGATATTGAGTGTTTGCCTCAGCATTGAAATCGCGCGTTCTACAAACCCAACATGGGAAACCGACTTTCTCCCTGGAGGAAAAGGAGATGCCGGAGAGACAACAGGGCCACCTTTCGGAAACGCAACCGAGTACCCGAGAAGTTCGAGCGGGATGAGGATATCTGAAAAAAGGATGGCTGCATCGACACCAAGTTCATCGACAGGCAACAGTGTCACTTGAGCAATAAGCTCAGGTGTATGAAACATCTCTTCAATTGAGTACTTCTGCCTCAACGCTTGATATGAAGGCTGATACCGCCCCGCCTGGCGCATAAACCAGAAAGGGGGGCGCCCCGTGTTTTTACCACGAAGCGCTTTTAGTAGCTTATCGTTTTCCAAGGATCCGATCGAGGATTGCATCGACTGTAAAACCAAATTCTTTTTGTAGATCTGCAATCGGAGCGGAAAGGCCAAAGCCTTCCATGCAAATAGTGATTCCATCTGCTCCAACAAACCGATGCCATCCCATATTCACACCTGCTTCAATGCTTACTCTTGTGCCTAAATCTCCACCAACAATACTTTTTTGGTATGCTTCATCTTGGGCATCAAAAAGCTCCCAACAAGGCATCGAAATCACTCGCACACTTTTATCCATTTTTTCAAGCGCTTGACATACTTCCATAGCAAGAGACACTTCTGATCCCGTAGCAAAAAGCGTGTAGTCTATTGCGTCACTTTTCTCTTTATGAACAATGTACGCACCTCGACCAACTCCCTCTGTAAATGGGACACGTGTGTGCTCAAGTTCAGGAAGTTTTTGTCTCGTAAGGATAATCGCTGATGGACCATCATATTGGAGCATCGCTATCCACGATTTTCGAACCTCATTTGCATCAGCCGGGCGGAAGACGTGAAGGTTCGGGATTGCGCGCAGGGTTGCATAATGCTCAACGGGTTGATGCGTCGGACCATCTTCACCTAAGAAGATTGAATCATGCGTGAATTGGTATATAACATGGTATTTTGAGAGAGCTGAGAGGCGAATTGCATTTCTCATGTAGTCTGAAAACGTCAAAAATGTCCCGACAAATGGAAGAATCAAGTGCGTTTGAAAAAGACCTGCTGCCATTGCAGCCATACCAAATTCCCGTACACCATACTTAATGTTTCGGCCCGCAAAATCTCCAGGCGCAATAAGAGGAAACTCTTTTAACATTGTATTATCTGAGCCTGAGAGGTCTGCAGATCCCCCGTATAAAAATGGAAGTCTTTTCCCGAGTTCTTGGAGCACTGCTTGAGAAGCTGACCGCCCAGCAATCGGAGACTCAATTTCTACGCCATCAAGAAGTGTTTCAATATCTTCTGGGATGTGCCGCTCCTTCATGGCAACGAATTCTTGCGCCAGCTCAGGGTGTGCAGATTTCCATGCTTCAAAGTCTTTGTTCCATGTCTCTTCTCTTGAGGCATCTTCCTGTCTTTTTTCTGCAAAAAAGTCGATGACCGGTTGCATGACCGCAAAGTCTTCTTCCGGGAGACCCAACGCTTCTTTCGTCAGCTGAAGCTCTTCGTCTCCAAGTGGTGATCCATGTACTTTATGGGTTCCAGCTTTATTTGGAGATCCCTTTCCTATAACTGTTCGCATTTCAATGAAAACAGGCTTTTCACGTGGATTTTCTTTTACAGAACTCAAGACCTCATGAAGCTCTTCAAGATTGTTTCCATCACATGAATAAACATCCCATCCATATGCACGGTATCGCTCAGCAGTATTTTCTGAATTTGACTGCTCTAGCGGCCCATCAAGCGTAATTTTATTCGCATCGTGAATGAGAACGAGGTTATTCAGCTTCAAGTGACCGGCTAAAGAACTGGCCTCTTGTGAAACACCTTCCATCAAACATCCATCACCTGCAAGACAATACACCATTGCATCAATAATCGAGTGGTCAGGCTTATTAAATTTTTCTTCCATAATCTTGAGCCCAAGTGCCTGCCCTATTGCATTTGCAACACCTTGACCAAGAGGCCCTGTTGTGGATTCAACACCGTCCGTTTCATGAAATTCCGGGTGACCTGGTGTGATTGAGTGGAGTTGTCGGAACTGCTTCAGATCCTCAAGAGATACTTTGAAGCCGGAAAGATGGAGACACGAGTACAAAAAAGCCGATCCATGTCCAGCAGATAAGATGAATCTGTCTCGGTTAACCCATTCTGAGTTTTTAGGATTATGTCTGAGCGCATACCCATAGAGGTATGCACCAAGCTCAGCACATCCTAAAGGAAGCCCAGGGTGTCCCGAGTTTGCCTTTTGAACTGCTTCGATTGATAGCTGCCGAATAGTGTTCGCTATCTTAGTAAGGATTGTCTTTTTTGCTTCGTCCATGTGAAAACCTAAAAAATAAGATGAAATCTGTTTCTGTTTTTACTACAATAAACACCAATCCTTCAAGGAATCAAGAAAAAACTGAGAGGAATATGGTCTCACACACACTTCGCGAATCGTTTCTCAAGTACTTTGAAAAAAACGGTCATACTCACGTTCCATCATCACCAGTGGTCCCACTCGATGATCCAACGCTTTTATTCACCAACGCAGGGATGAACCAGTTCAAAGATGTCTTTTTAGGCACCACGAAACGTGACTACTCCCGTGCTGCTACCTCTCAGAAATGTATCCGTGTAGGCGGAAAACATAACGACCTTGATAACGTCGGACACACAACTCGACACATGACTTTTTTCGAAATGCTTGGAAACTTTTCATTTGGAGACTACTTCAAACAAGAAGCAATCGCATATGCGTGGGAAGTTGCACTTTCAGTTTTTGAATTTCCAGAGGAAAAACTCTGGGTCTCTGTATATGAAAAAGACGATGAAGCATTTGAATTGTGGAAAAAGCATATTTCAGAAGATCGAATTGTCCGTATTGGCGCGAAAGACAACTTCTGGGCAATGGGCGATACAGGCCCATGCGGGCCATGCTCTGAGCTTTTTTATGATAGAGGCGCATCCTACGGGAATGCACCAAATCCCGCTGTTGATCCGGAAGGTGAGCGATTTCTTGAATTCTGGAACCTTGTTTTTATGGAATTCAATCAAACAAAAACAGGACAAGTTCCGCTTGAGAACGCTTCGATTGATACGGGCGCCGGACTTGAGCGAATCGCCATGCTTAAAATGGGCGTTGATACTGTGTTTGCTACTGATCTCCTTCAGGAAATCATAGCCTCTGTTGAAGCGCTTTCCGGGAAAAAATACTCGCCTCACGATCCTCTTGCACCAGCATTCCATGTTGTTGCAGACCACCTTCGTTCTCTCTCGTACGCGATCGCAGATGGAGCTCAACCAAGCAATGTAGAGAGAGGCTATGTCCTCAGAAAAATTCTACGTAGAGCTGTGCGATATGGGCGAAAACTCGGCCTCACAGATCCGTTTCTCTCAAAGCTCGTTCCACATGTTGTTCAGACGATGGGCCCGGCTTTTCCAGAGCTTGCTACAGCACAATCTCGAATTGAGGAACTCCTCCACATTGAAGAAGAAAGTTTTTTAAAAACGCTTCGCCGAGGGGGAAATCGACTCCAACTTATTATTGACGAATCTCTCACAAGTGCAAAAAAAGAGATTAGCGGAAAAGATGCGTTCACTTTGAAGGACACATATGGCTTCCCACTAGAAGAAATTCTTCTTCTTGCAAAAGATAATGGCCTCAGTGTGAATCTCGAAATGTACTCGCTCCTTGAAGAAGAGGCGAAGGAAAAGTCGAGAAAAGCACATGTGAGTCACTCACAAGAAGTTGAAGAGACAATCTATGCAGATTTTGTCGACTCCCATGGAGAAAGCGACTTTGTTGGATACACCTCCTATGAAACGAGCGCCACTGTCACAGGGATTGTAAAAGATGGAACGCTTGTCGATTCCCTTTCTCCCGGGCAGGAAGCGCTGGTGCTTCTCGACAAATCACCGTTTTATGCTGAGAAAGGTGGGCAAGCAGGAGATATTGGAACAATTTCCCAAGGCAATGTGCTGTTTGCTGTGAAAAATACGATCTCACCCTATCCAGGAATCATTGCTCACATTGGTACACTGAAGAGCGGAACCTTGATCCCCGGAGAGCCTGTTGATGCAACGATTGATGTAGAAAGACGAGTTCGCATTATGCGAAACCATACTGCAACACACCTTCTCCATGCAGCGCTCACGGATGTACTGGGAGATCACATCAAACAAGCCGGATCTCTTGTTGAACCGGATAAGCTCCGTTTTGATTTTAATCATCACAAGCCACTTTCTCCAAGTGAAATATGGGAGATCGAGCGGATTGTTAACGAGGAAGTCTTAAAAAATCTTCCAGTTGCAACAGAGGAAAAAACCTACGCATCTGTCCAGTCTGATTCTCGAATCAAACAGTTTTTTGGAGATAAGTATGGCACCACCGTTCGCGTCGTTTCTACCGGTGACTTTTCACATGAACTCTGCGGCGGAACACATGTTGCCACAACAGGAGAACTTGGGCTTTTCAAAATAAGTAAAGAGTCGTCTATTGCAAAAGGCGTCCGTCGTATAGAAGCTGTGACAGGACATGGCGCCTACACCCTCGTCTTAGAACAAGAAAAAATGCTCTTCACAATGGCAGAGAAACTTGGAGCGCCATACACAAAACTTTCGGAAGCATTCGATCGCTCTCTTGACGAGCAACAGCAATTAAAGCAGGAAAACAAACACCTTTCTGACACACTTCTTTCACACAGCGTCACCTCTCTCCTCAGTGCAAAGCAGATGCATGGAGAGGTTGCAGTGCTTGCAGCAAAAGTTGATGTGGGGCCAAAGCAGCTTCCTGCTCTCGCAAATGAGCTTGCCAGTACTTTGAATAACGGCGTCCTCTTTCTGGCCGCTGAAGCTGATGGCTCATGCCAAGTTCTCATTCGAGTCGCTCCTGCACTTGTTGAAAAAGGACTGCATGCGAATGCACTCATTAAAGCTGTCGCTCCACATATTAAAGGTGGAGGCGGCGGAAAGAAGGATGCTGCCCAAGCTGGCGGAAAAAATCCTGCGGGGATACCTGAAGCAATCGAACTATTTATCCAAAAGGTGAAAGAAACGTGTTAGCCCGTTTCAAGAAGAGCCCATCACTACAGACTCTTCTTTCTCTGATTCAAAAAGAGCGCTCACTCCTTCTTGAGGAGCTGTGGGATGCGCCGAAAGCCCTCCTGCTTGCGCTCTTAGACAAACCTATTCTTGTCATTACAAGTTCAGAAAGAGATACAAAACTCTCTGATGACCTCCTCTTTTTCGATAAAAAAGTGCTTACGCTCCCTGCATGGGAAACCCTTCCAGGAGAAGACATCCCACCAAGCCCCGATATCGTCGGACGCAGGTTGGAAACACTCAGTACGATTGCTACAGAAAAAACGCCCCCTATTGTGATTGCTCCTCTGCAAGCTGCTATGCAAAAGGTGGCGTTGAAAGAGGCACTCACAACAGAGACGCTGCACATTCGAGTGAATAGCGAACTCTCTTTTGATACATTTCCAAAAAAACTAGAAGCACTCGGATATACCCGTTCACCTGTTGCCTCAGACAAAGGTGAATATGCTGTTCGAGGAAGTCTTATTGATGTCTATCCGGTCTCCTCGTTTGACCCGGTTCGTATTGATTTTTTTGATGATAGCATCGACTCTATCCGGACATTTGACCCTATTTCTCAAAAAACGACAGGAAAAACAAAGTCGATAACCATTACCCCTGCTGATGAGCTCGCGCTTGTTGAGGACCCGGAAAAAACGACGTCGCTACTCTCGTACTTTCCAGAAGACACCCTTATCGTGTTCGATAATCTGGTCGCACTAGAAGACCGAGCCGTTGCACTCTCTGCATTACCGAGCAGCAAATCCCCCCTCATCATTTCCTTTGACTCTTTACTTGAAGCGACAACTCCCTTTGCTCGCCTCCTTTTTGCAGAATCTCCCGCAGAAAAATTAAGCCCTGATGCACGTGTTGAAAAAACAGGCCGGGATGTCTATTCGGGCAAAAACCCGCTCCAAACAATACGATTTGAGCTCTTTGGGCAAAAAATTGCTGCATCCCGTTTTCAACATGCATTTGCCCAAACCTCGGGGCCAAGCGACTTAACTGAATTCCCAGAAGTACACCTCGTTGCCTCCACTCACTCTGAGCTCCAAGCTATGCGTGACAAGCTTCCTGTACCAGATACTGCGCATACACATACCGGATATCTCTGCTCTGCTGTTGCTCTACTCGATATAGACACACTCATTTACCCATATACAGAGCTTTCAAAAAAACACAAAGTTACTCGGCAAAAATGGAGAAACAACTATTCAACACCACCCTCTGAATTTCATGAATTGAAATCAGGAGACCTGGTTGTTCATTTTCACAATGGTATAGGCAAGTTTCTTGGTATTGAAAAAAAGAAAAACCATCTTGGACAAGAAGAAGAGTTCATGATGATTCAATACGCTGATGGCGGCACTCTTTTTGCACCACTCTCACAAGCACACCTTGTCAGTAGGTACATTGGTACAGCTGAAGAAATGCCCACACTCCACAAGCTTGGCACAAAAACTTGGCACACACAAAAAGTGCGAGCCCAGAAAGCCATCATTGGGTATGCCAGAGATCTGATTAAAAACCAGGCAATGAGAGATCTTCATGGAGGCTTTTCGTACCCAAAAGACTCTGAAGAAATGTATGAGTTTGAAGAAGACTTTCCTTTCAACGAAACACAAGACCAGGAAAAAGCAATCATAGAAGTAAAAGAAGATATGATGGCAAGTGCTCCTATGGATCGGCTTATATGTGGAGATGTTGGATATGGAAAAACGGAAGTCGCAATGCGAGCTGCATTTAAAGCAGTCATTGATGGAGAAAAACAAGTAGCCGTCCTTGCACCGACGACGGTCCTTGCTATGCAGCACTACGAAACATTTAAAGAACGAATGGGCAACTATCCCGTTCGCATTGGTGCACTTTCCCGATTTGTCAAACCAAAAGAGCAGAAAAAAATCATTGAAGAGGTCAAACAAGGTTCCATCGATATACTTATAGGAACACACCGACTGATCAGTAAAGATATCGAGTTCAACAACCTTGGACTTATTATTATTGATGAAGAGCAGCGATTTGGAGTACGCGCAAAAGAACACCTCAAAAAATTGCGAATTGGAGTTGATTGCTTAACCCTTTCTGCAACGCCTATCCCTCGCACACTCTATTTTTCACTTGTCGGCGCTCGCCCAATGTCTGTCATTAACACTCCGCCGCAAGACAGGCTTCCCATCAAAACAATTATTGCTGATAGGCAGCCAGAACTGGTGAAAAATGCGCTCCTACGAGAACTCTCACATGATGGGCAAGCATACTTTATTCACAATCGGGTAGAAACCATCTATTCCGTTGCAAAAGAGCTGCAAGAGCTTCTTCCTGCAGCAAAAATTGGGATTGTGCATGGCCAAATGTCAAGTGACGACATAGACTCAATTTTCCATTCTTTTAAACAAGGGATGACCGATATTCTCTGTGCAACAACGATCGTTGAAAGTGGTATTGATATCCCAAATGCCAATACCATCTTGATTGATAAAGCACACCACTATGGCCTTGCTGATTTATACCAGCTCAGAGGACGAGTCGGAAGGTGGAATAAACCTGCCTATTCCTATTTCCTTGTTCCAAAGAACACATCACTTCCTGAAATTTCACGAAAAAGGCTCAATGCACTTGTCGAAGCATCCGGCTTTGGTGGTGGAATGAAGCTTGCGATGCGCGATTTAGAGATTCGAGGCGCCGGCGACCTCCTTGGAACCCAGCAGTCCGGAAATGTTGAAACCATTGGCTTCCACCTTTACTGCAAGCTCCTCAAGCGTGCAGTTGAAACGATGAAAAAGAACATACAACCTGACTTCTCTGATATTAAAATTGAAAGCAATTTCCCCGCAAACCTTCCAGCCTTCTACGTACCTGAAACATCTCTTCGTATTGAGCTTTACCACCGCCTTGGAGATGCACTATCACTAGAAGAAGTAGATAGTATTTTCGACGAAATGAAAGATCGATTTGGCACACCTCCGCCAGAGGTTGAATGGCTCTATCACTTAACTCGAATTAAAGTCCAAGCAATGACATTGCACATAACAATGCTTCAATTCGGCAAGAAAACACTGACTATTGAAACACACCTGTCTGGGAAACCGTCGAAGACACAAATCTTCCTTCCAAAATTTGAAACGCCAAAAGAACTTGAAGACGGCCTGAAACAAACGTTCTCTCATATGAAGCTATTAAGCGCAGGCGCACACGCGTAATCACACGCGTACCTCTCTTTTGCGCGCAGGAACACCTAGGCTAAGAGGAATGTCACATCAAGGGAGGACGTCTTTCTACGCTTATTTCCACAGCGCGTCAACGTCAATGAGACCACTTTTCTGAAGGATTATTAGGAGAATGACGCATGGGATAACCCATCGCATTGCAAAGTGCCAGAGCTTCCACAACGCTTTTTTCGACTCACCTTCTGAAAACTCTTCGAATGAAATTTTCCGCTCGACGACCCACCCTATGAAGAGGGAGGTAAAGAGGCCTCCAAGTGGCACAATCCACACAAAAACGAGCGATTCAACCGTCTCAATAAATGTTTTTCCGTAGATCGATTCCCATTCGGCAAAAAGAGATCCTGAAGAGGACAATGCACATGGTATGCCAAACAAAAAGGTAGCACAGGCAGTGACGAGCACAGCCTTTTGCCGTCTCCATCCAAGAAGCTCCATCAAGTTTGTCGCCACAACCTCAATAAATGGAATCGACGAGGTTAATGCAGTAAACACAAACAACGTAAAGAAAAGCGTTGATAACACAAGCGCCCCGGGCATCTGCGCAAAAAGATAGGGAAGTGTCTGAAAGACCATTCCGGTTCCCGCTTCTGGAGAAAGTCCGAAGGTAAAAACAACAGGAAAGATCGTCATGGCAGCTAAGAGGGCAACAATGATAACAGAGCCTCCTACAATCCCTGCCATTTGAGGGATATCAGAGCTATCCCTCATGTAACTCCCATAAGAGATCATAATCCCCTGACCAAGACTTAACGTAAAAAAGGCCAGCCCGAGAGCTTCAAGTGCGCTTGAGAGTTGGAAGCGGTCAAAGTCAGGATAAAAAATAAATTCTGCAGCTTTTGGAAAGCCCGGAAGCGTTGCACTATATGCAAAAAGAAGGAGGAGCATCGCAAAAAGTGCTCTTGTCATAATTTTGGACCAAAACTCAATCCCTTTTCTTACCCCGGAAAGCACAATACCCATTGTGATAGAGGTGAACAAAAAGTGCCAAAAAACGGTGATACTTCCTGAATGAGACAACTTTTGAAAAACGTCAGCAATGTGTGTCTCAGATACGTTTTGATAAAAGCCTGTCAGCGACATGAGCACGTAGCTCATTCCCCACCCTGCGATGACGCTATAGAAAGACATGATCAAAAAGGAAGCAATAACGCCAAACCACCCGGCAACTTTCCACGCCGTTTGCCCTTGGCAAAGACTTGAGAACGCACCCACTGCAGCCCGTTGCGTGCGCCGCCCAATCATCAGCTCGCCTATAAACACGGGAATACCAATCGCAATGGTGCAAATAATATACATAAGAAGAAAGAGCCCACCACCATTTTGCCCAACAGTGTAGGGGAATTTCCAAAGTACGCCGAGACCAATTGCAGAACCAACTGCAGCTAGAATAAAACCTAAACGGGATCCCCAATGTTCTCGTACTTGATTCATGTATACCCTTTATGAAAAAATTCTGTCGAAGTTAAAGAGACCACTCTTTTGTATAATAATAACTAGTATCGTGAGTGGAACAACGTATCGGATGAAAAAATACCATACTGAAAAAAGCGCTCCAAATCGTGTTCCTGAAGAGAACTCTTTGAATGCAATGGCTTTGTCAAGACGCCATCCTAGAAAAAGAGACGTGAGCACTCCCCCTATTGGAATGATCCATATAGAGACAAGTGTATTCACCGTATCGAGGAAGTTCATTCCATAAATTTCCTGCCATTCCGGGAAAATCCCACCGCTATATGCAAAGGCACTTGGTATCCCTAGAATAAATGTGCCTGCACCGGTGAGCAAGACCGCTTGCTTTCGAGAAATGTTGTGCAGTTCCATAATATTGGTCGCAACAACCTCAATGAGAGGTATTGCAGAGGTAAGCGCAGTAAACACAAAAAGCGCGAAAAAGATGGTGGATATGACAAGCGAGCCCGGAAGCTGGGCAAAAAGATACGGCAGCGTCTGAAAAACAAGACCCGCACCTGAATTTGGGGGGACGTCAAAACTAAATACAATTGGGAAAATCGTCAGTCCTGCAAGAACAGCAACCACAACAACAGAAAACGCAACGATCCCAGCAAGCTGCAACACATCTTCTTGATGGCGCATATAGCTCCCATAGGAGATCATAATACCTTGCCCGATACTGAGAGTCCAAAATGCAAGACCTAGCGCTTCAATGGCACTTGAAAACTGAAACTTTTCTACATTGAGTGAAAAAAGGAAATCACATGCATCTCCAAATCCTGGGAGAGTCACACTAAAAAGAAACAAGCACACCATGAGAACAAGGAAGACACGCGTCATTAGCTTTGTCCAAAACTCAATTCCCTTTCGGACTCCAGCAAAGACAATGCCCATCGTGACAACTGTAAAAACTAAGTGCCAAAATAAGGAAATCCCTCCTGAATGGGAGAGCGCAGAAAATGCCCTCGACACCTCATCCCGAGAAAGCCCTTGATAAAACCCTGTTAGGGACATCAGCACGTAGCTCATTCCCCAGCCAGCTATCACACTATAGAACGACATAATAAGAAACGAGGCAAGAACACCAAGCCAGCCGGCCAATTTCCACGGTGTTGATTCTTTGTGCAGCGTCATAAATGCACCGACAGCAGCCCGCTCAGAGCCTCTCCCTAGAATCAACTCTCCTATAAGAAGGGGTAATCCAACAATAACCAGACAAACAAAATAGGCAATGAGAAAAAGCCCGCCACCATTTTGTCCAACTGTATATGGAAATTTCCAGAGAATGCCGAGTCCAATTGCAGACCCAATAGCTGCAAAGAGAAATCCAACTTTAGACCCCCAATGCTCTCGTACTTGGTTCATGGTATTCCTTTCGAAAAAAACACCACCACCATACTAGGAAAAAGGCTATAAAGTCAATCCTTCACCCGAAGACCTATGTTCCGATGATATGCCCCTTTGACAAGTTTTGATTGCATTTCTCGAGCATGTTTTAGGATATCCATCCCAATTGATATATGCTCATCCATGTGCGAGTCAAAGACAGCTTTTGCTGACTGTTTTGTTTTCACACCACTCCGTTCAAGTGGTAAATCAGAAACGAGCAGCAAAGCTCCAAGCGTAAATTTTCTTTTATAACTTGCGGTGAACAACGTGGCACATTCTAATTCAATTGCCTGTGCCCTTGATTCTTTGAGCTGTGTTTTGAACTCTTCATTAAATTCCCAAAACCGCAAATTTGAGGTAAACGTAATCCCAATATGGTACGTTATATTTTTTTCTTCTAAAATTTCTGTACTTGCTTTGGACATCAAAAAATTGGCCAATGCAGGCACTTCTTTTGGGAAGTAAAAATCAGACGTTCCTTCTCCTCGAATACTGGCAATTGGAACAAGATAGTCTCCCACCTTGTATCTTTTCCGCAATCCCCCGCACATTCCCAGAAGGATTGCCGCTTTAATATCGAGAAAGGAGCACAGGTCTACAACAAGCGCCGCAGCTGTTGAACCAATCTTAAAGTCGAGAATCGAAATATCTTCTTCCGGAACATGTGCTACCTTAAACATACTTCCTTCAGATATCTTTACTTGAAAGCGGTTCGCAAAGGCCGTTACGTACTGCGGAAAGTTCGTTATGATCAAATTTGAACAAAAGTCAGTCGAAGGGCACCCAGCGTACCGCTCTAAAGTCTCTTTTGCAAATTGTTCTTCTGTAATTTCTTCCATAGTTCTTTCATACCATATGCATATCAGTGTGACAAGAAGAGAGTGTGTTCTTGAAAAGAATTTATACAATCTTAATATTTTCTTGATATCTATTTATATTTTTATATATACACTTGAAGTATGACGCATGAAATTCAAACACCATCTATCGCCGTTGTTCACACCCAAAGTGCAGAACCAACACGACCAGTGATGCCAAAACGTCCCGGAACACTCCGCGGCCGGTCTGTTTTTGATTTATCAGATTGGAGAACATACTTTGTCCGGGTAACACAACTTGTGTCCTCCGCGCTCCTTTTCAGAGAGCTGCTCGCAGGATCTCCAATCGGACTACTTGGCGTGACAGTCATTACCGTTTCTACGTTTATTGCAGACACGTGGTTGAGACAAAATAGAGCTTTGGAAGCGTGGCAAACCTATTCACACAGATGCGAAAGACAGATTGAAGCGTTTTCTTCAAATAATACAAGTCTTCAAACGAGAGTGGAAGAGCTTCAAGGCGAAGTCAGTACTATGAGAGCTCACATAGAAGCCCTCACCACCTTGGAAGAAGCCTCCACACTGCATGTCGCACAACTCGATGCACTGAAAGAATCGATAAGAGAGCAAAACCGTGTCTATGAAGCTGCGAATAGTGAATATAGCGAGCTCCTTCGTCGGCACGATACGGCGCAAACTAATCTTGAGTCTCTTTTAGAAAGATTGGCAGAGGCTGAAACTCGCCTCAGGGATACCCAACGAGCACTTCAAGACGTTTCCATTCCATTCCAAGAGCGAGTGCAACAGCTTGGCAGGCTTACCGATCGACTCGAAAACGTTTCCAGCACTAAATCTTAAATACTTTTTATAATAGATTAATAATGTGTAAAGAGAGTAGACTTCTCTTTTTTTTACAGTTTGGAGAAACCATTATGGCGATTAATCTTGTTCCTGCGTCTGTACATCGACAGATAGAATCATTAGGCATACAACTTGAAGCTCAACGTCAACTCGGCAGAGAAAAGCCGCTGGTTGCTGTTGTGAACACAATTGCTCTCGCTGCGCTTGGATTTGCTGCAGTGAGTGTTGTTAGCTCAGCCATTGCAATTCCACTTATCACACCTGTCGTAACAATGTCGTTTCAGATAGGGATTGCCGTCATTATGAACCACCTTATTTCACAGGCGCTTGAGGCACACCGCGCGCTTGCAGCAGCCCCTGCGACTTCTAGCAGCTCTTCTTCTAGCAGCTATCCTGTGTAAGTGTACGTAGTTCTGTGTGTCCACCTTCTTATGAAAAAGTGGACACACAATTCAGCACATTACGCTCGAGATGTGTTCCAAAGGTGCTGGAGCCGGGTTGCAAACAGTGGTAACTTCACGTTCACACCCGTTTTCTTCGGACGCTGTGGTTGACATCGCCCACCAAGACTCTGCCTTGTTTTTTTCAAAAGCCCCACAACACTGACTGCGAGATCAAACGGATTTCCTCCCTGGCGAACCTGCCTTCCTGCAAGTCCTCCATGAGTTACTGCTCTCTTGCTCAAAGCTTTACCACCTGCTTTCATTGAGGAAACACTCTTCTGAAACAACTGAGTTGTTTTTGATGTGTTTTTTGCTCCAGTACTCTTCTGCACGGAATGTGCATGCTCAGCACCTTGCATTCCACGAATTGGCCCTGCCATATTTCCTCCCTTGGAAGCTCTATTACTTCCTTATCTATTTATTATAACTAAATATTTATTTCACTAAAATAACTATTATCAAATAATTTATTGTAAGATATTTACGAGTAGAGGAGCTGGTCTATTTCAGCACGAGACAACCTCTGCAGAGGACGGCAAGGAGCATTTGTCTTCCAAAAAGGACGAATTGTTTCGAGCGTATCATAGAGCTCATCAAACATTTGAGCCTGCTCTTGTACTTTTGTGTAATAATGCGTATTTTCGACCGAATCGTCTGCACCCACGTAAAGTAAAACCTTAAGGATAAGTTGAATAAGATTTTTTTCTCTTTTATTCTGCCGAATAGTATAGCTGTGCGCGTGTTCTTCCTCTTCCTTTTCGTCTTCGAAGCGGAAAAGCCCTCTTGAGGCAGAGGACCAGTCTTGAAGAAAACGCTTTATTCGACGAATTTTAAACTCGTGAAACAAATGTTCATCTCCATCAACAGCCTCCTCACTTCCCCCTTTCATCTCGGTCATGTGGCATTGGATAGGCATTCCTTGAATCTCTTTTCTTCGCACATCATGCACTCGATTCACTTCACTTAGTAATTCTTTAGGAATACGAATGAGTCGTAGCGTTGAGGACGCTCCCCCACCACCGCCACCACCTTTTCGAGATGGTCGAGTAATAGACTTTGGTTTTGCATCAAGTATTGCTTGAGCATTCGCGAGAAAGTTTCCCATATGCTCCTCCTCTGGAAATACACCAGTATATTTATTATACCACACGCTCCAATTTCCAAAATCTATACTAAAAATTTAAATAGTAGTTTCTTCTCGTGTAAACGCCACTTCTTGCACTTGCTATTTTTTTTCTAACCGTGCGAGAATATGCCATGCATTGAAAATATGAACGCGAGCACATGAACTGCTCGATCGAACTTGGAGCAATTTTTACCATGCCATCTGTCAGCACAAATGAATTTAAAAATGGAATGAAAGTGGAGGTCGATAAAGAACCATACATTATGGTGAATGTCGAGTTTGTTAAACCTGGAAAAGGACAAGCGTTCACCAGAGTAAAACTAAAACACCTTACATCTGGAAAAGTCATCGAAAAAACATACAAGTCTGGGGACAAAATCGATCTTGCTGATGTTGATGAGCAGTCAATGAGATATCTTTATGCTGAAGCTTCTGATGCTGTTTTTATGCACGACCAAACATTTGATCAAATCCATGTTCCTTTTTCTGTAATTGGCGACACACAAAAATGGATGAAAGAAGACCTCGTGTACGACCTTGTGTTTTACAAAGGTGAAGTGGTTACAGTCTCTCCTCCAACGTTTCTTGAGCTTGAAATAACAGAGACAGAGCCGGGCGTTCGTGGGGACACCTCTTCAGGAAAAGTGTTAAAGCCGGCTATTGTTGAGACCGGAGCGAAAGTGAACGTCCCAATATTTGTTGACCAAGGCGAAAAAATCAAAGTTGATACGAGAACCGGTGAATACGTCTCACGCGTCTCGTAACATCCTCTGCGATCGAGCAGCTATGCTGGCTCATGTTCGCTCCTTTTTTTTAGATCGTGGGGTGCTAGAAGTTGACACCCCACTTCTTTTTCCAACGCCCCCTATTGATCCATTTATTGAAATTTTTTCTGTTGAAGATGCAGGCTTTCTCCACTCTTCTCCGGAATATGGAATGAAAAAACTCCTTGCAAAGGGCATTGGAGATATTTACCAGCTCTCGCACGTTTTTCGAAAAGGAGAAAGAAGTACAAGACACAAGCCCGAGTTTAGTATGATTGAGTGGTATAGACATACCCTTACATTGCATGAGCTCATTGCCGAGACCATTGAACTTGCGTCCATATTCCTGAAAGAACACCCAAGAATTGATATTACATATGAAGAAGCCTTTGGCGGCCCTGTGACTGAAGAGCGGTGTAAAAAAATGCTGACTGATGCACAAATCGATCTTCCTGAAAGTGGATTTGAGGACCTTGCGTGGGCACTTCTCATTGAACCACATTTCCCACAGAATACATTTGTTGTTATACGAGATTTTCCTGAGCATTTGTCAGGACTTGCTCAAGTAAGGAATGGAAAAGCTGAACGGTTTGAGCTTTTCTACAACGGGAATGAGCTTGCAAATGGTTACGTTGAGCTGACAACAAAAGAAGAGTATACAAAGCGCATTTCAGCTCATAATCGCGCACGAAAGCAGCCTCTTCCTATGCCAACAGATTTTCTTGATGCACTTGAAGGAGGAATTCCCCCGTGTGTGGGCGTCGCAATGGGCTTTGATCGGCTCATGATGCTTCGTCACAACGCCTCTTCAATCACAGATATTTTACCGAACTAATCCTTCTAAAAACCTCTGATTGCGCCTCACCTCATTTTTTAATGATGGATTACACCCAATTTTGGACAAGTGGATATCGACGCCCCACCCCAAATGACTTTTTGGTCACCCGTAAAATTGGCGCAGCTTGTCGTCTTTTGTACTCATTTCGGTGAATTCGTTGGACAAGATCTATAACAATCTCGAGAGGAATATTATATTTCACAGAGATTTCATTTCGTGAGAGATTATCTTCAACATACCCCTCAAGCACTTTGTCGACAATTCCGTATTCAGGCAGTGAGTCAAGGTCTATTTGACCAGGTCGTAATTCTGCAGATGGAGGCTTATCAATCGTTGAATGTGGAATGATTTCCTCTTCTCTATTAATCCACCGGCACAGATCATACACCATTGTTTTTTTCACATCGCCAATCACACCCAAGCCACCACACATATCTCCGTAGAGCGTTGAGTATCCAAGGGCGATTTCCGATTTATTTCCTGTAGAAAGAGCAATATACCCCTTTTTATTCGAGATAGCCATAAGGAGCATTCCACGAATTCTCGCTTGCAAGTTTTCTTCTGTGATATCTGGTTCCGCTCCTTGAAACAGCGGCTGCAGAAGATCGAGATAGGCATGAAAAGGTTCTGTAATTGACACCTCTTCAACTAAAATTCCCAAACTCATACCAAGCGCTTTTGCATCGACAACGCTATGCTCAGAACTGTATTCTGATGGCATTATAAGGCCAAGTACATTTGTAGGGCCAAGTGCATCTGCAGCTATACACGCGACAAGCGCTGAATCAATCCCACCGGACAGCCCAAGACATGCACGAGAAAACCCACATTTGTGAAAATAGTCTTTTACGCCGAGCACAAGGGCTGAATAGAGCTCATGCATCGAGTCATAATTCTCAAGTGACGCTGCATGTGTATTTTCTAGATCTATAAAAATGTGGTCTTCTTCAAAGCCTTTTCCATATCCAATAAGCTCGCCTTCCTTGTCGACAGCAATGCTCGCACCATCAAAAATCAGCTGTCCATTCGCTCCAACCTGGCAGCATAAGGCAACAGGACATCCAAGCGTTCGTGCAGCTTTCGCACAGACTTTCACCCGAACATCTGGTTTTTGAAATTGATACGGAGACGCACTTAAGTTAAGGAGCACATCAGGTTTATGAGGAACCAGCTCAATGATAGGATCTCTTTTATAGCGCGTGAATTCAATATACCCAGCATGTTGCCAAATGTCTTCGCATATCACAATTCCAATGTTTTTACCACGATACGGCCACACACGATTAGATGTTCCAGGTTCAAAGTATCGCCTTTCATCAAAAACATCATAGGTCGGCAGAAGCTGTTTATCATAAAAACCGACGATCGAGCCATCTTGAATTATGGCAGCAGAGTTTAACAGGTGCTTTTCACCATGGTAGAGATTTCTCCGAACAAGGCCTACAACCACCATTATGTCTCGCGCTTCATTAATGATTTGCTGAAGTGCATTCTCTTGCGCATCTATAAAACTTAAATGATAGACAAGGTCCTCTGGCGGGTACCCACACAGCGTCAATTCAGGACACAGAATGACATCTGCACCTTCCTCTTTCCCACGTGCAATGGCATCCAGCACCTTTTGCGTATTTCCTGGAATATCACCTATTATTGGATTGAGTTGAGCTATATGTATTTTCATAGATTACGAACCAAAGTCATCGAGTACGATATTTTCACGAGGAACACCGTAGTCATCGAGTAATTGCATAACGCTTTTATTATGAAGTGGAGGCCCGCATACATAGTATAAGCATTCTTCAGGCTCATCCATCTGCTTCAATTGCCCTTCTTCAAAAGCCTTAAAAAGATAGTTTGTTTTGACAGGGTCATCTTTTGCCCAACCACATTCGATATCCTCTTTTGTTGGCTCAGAAAGGACAAGATGATACTCAAAGTTATTATGCTGCTCTGCGAGCGATTCATACTCTTCTTGGTATATATTTTCTTTGAGCGATCGCGCCCCATACCAAAGAGTGACTTTTCTATGCGTATGTCTTGAGTAGAATAAATCAAGAATATGGCTTCTTCCAAATGAAGACCCCGCACCTCCAATGAGAAAAACGAGCTCTCGATCGTCATGTTTCATATGTGATTCACCATAAGGACCGGACAGGCGCACCTCATCTCCAGGCTTGAGTGAAAATGTATATGAAGAGCAAATTCCCCACGGAATGTTTTTTGCAAGCTTTCCTTTTACAAAAGGTGGGGATGCAATACGAATATTGAACATGAGTTTATTTGCTTCAGATGGATGAGATGCCATTGAATACGCACGAATCACATCTGGAGGAAGTTTTGAAAAATCAATCTCTACATCAAACAGGCCAAATCGCTCCCAGTCTTCAAAGTACTTCTCATCCATTGTCGCCTTCCAATCAGATGTATTTGTCTTAAATGGAGGGACATGAAATTGCAAGTAATCACCAGGCTGATACTCAGGTTTCTCTTCTATAGGAATTTCAATGACAAGCTCTTTGATAAACGTTGCCACATTGGTATTGCTGATAACTTTCCCTGTAAACTCTTTTAAAGAGAGCATGCTTTCAGGCAGCTTTATATGGAGATCTTCTTTGACTTTGCATTGGCAAGACAGCCTCCACCCGGCTTTGAGTTCTTTCGGAGAAAACGTACCTTTATCCGTTTCAAGGGGCTCACCACCACCATCAATTACTTGAACGCGGCATTGCTTACAGGTTGCCTTTCCACCACACGGAGAAGGCACAGCTATTCCTTCGCTTGACAAAGCAGCAAGTAACGTTTGGCCGCCTGCAACCTCTTTTGTAAGAGATGGGTCTTCATTAATTGTAATTTTGCATGCTTCTGTACTGACGAGTTTTGCACGCGTAAACAAAATCATTCCTGCAAGAAGCAGGCCAATTCCAACAAAAGCAACGACCGCAAACAGCGTAATCTCAAGACTTATCATAGTGTTAGAGTCTACTGAATCTTTTTTGAAAAGACAATTATTTTATATTCTCCACCTAAGCGCATTCAACTGCCCCTTGAGCATATCAATCTCTTGTTCTGCTTCTTCAATCGCAGCATTATGTTTCTCTTTCAGCTCATCCATTTGTTTTTTTACACGTTCCACTTCCCCTTGTTGAGAACTGTCTCCTTTCACGTGTGTTGCAGTTAAAACGTGGAGCTGATTTTTTAACGCATGAACCTGTTCTTCAAGCGCATGCTTTTCTCTTTCATGCCGTTTCATTGCATCTTGCAAACGTGAACGCATTGTTTGAATAAGCGCAATTGTTTCTTTTTCAGCAGAAACATACTTATCTATCTGATGCATTGTCTTACTATGAAGAATAGTTACCGTATTCATATATTTTCGACGATAAACAAGTACAAGCACGATCATGCATACAACGACTAAGACAAATAAAACGCCAAGTATAATCCAATCTCTTAGCGGAATCCCTTCCCAAATCATAATAAAACCATGTCCTCTTTTTTTCTCTATACCTACTCTTTACCAAACGGTCAACCATAAGGAGAAATTCTCATAGACGGAATTTCTGACCACTGCTATCTTACCTTGCATGAGTAAAAGACATGAACATTGGGGAACTCGAATTGGGTTCCTACTCGCATCAGCTGGCTCAGCAATTGGCTTAGGTAGCCTTTGGAGGTTTCCGTACGTCACCGGACAAAATGGTGGCGGTGCGTTCGTCCTTCTCTACCTTCTTTTTACAGTACTCATTGCGCTTCCGGCACTCATCGGCGAGCTCCTTTTAGGAAGGATGACGCAACGATCCTCTATTCTTGCATATAGCGAGGCGACCGGAAACCCAAACATGCGAGCATTGGGATGGTTCTCGTTTTTGACAACCTTCCTTATTCTTTCGTACTATAACGTTGTCGCTGGATGGACGCTTAATTATGCCCTCATGTCACTTGCGCAATTTACAAATGGAAAAACGCCAGCAGAGATACAAGATACATTTACTATTCTCTACACTGCATGGGATGTGAATCTATTCTGGCTTCTTGTCTACATGGCAATAAACATTGGCGTTGTTCTTTCAGGTGTCCGAAAAGGAATTGAGCGTTGGAGCCGGATTCTCATGCCGCTTCTTTTTGTCATCCTCATTGGCATGCTTATTTTTAGTATGTTCCTCCCAGGATTCCCAAAAGCGTTGTCTTATCTTATGACACCTGACTTTTCAAAAGTCACGGGTTCTACTGTTTTGACAGCACTTGGCATGTCGTTTTTCACGATTTCAGTCGGTCTTGGTATTAATGTGACATACGGAAGTTATTTACGGGAGAATGAAAGCATACCAAAGATGAGCGTCTTGATAGCTCTTATGACGACCTTTGTCTCTCTTTTAGCTGCTCTTATGATTTTCCCTATCATTTTCACCTACAACTTCCCTCCTGAAGGTGGCCCTGGGCTCATTTTTAAAACGATGCCTGTGTTGTTTTCAAGAATGCCTGCAACAATCCTTCTCTCCACGACGTTCTTCCTTCTCGTTGTTTTTGCAGCACTCACCTCAACAATAGCCCTTCTTGAAGTACTCGTTGCAAACGTTATGGAAGTCTTTGAGTGGACTCGAAAAAAAGCTGTTTGGGTTGTCAGTTTGGCTGTCTTTGTTATGGGAATTCCTTCAGCTGTTGCAGGATCTGATACGTTATTTAGCGCATGGCTCAAAATGTATGGAGAAAACTTTTTCGACACATTGAGCAATATTACTGCTGATTGGATGATGCCAATTGCCGCCCTTGGCAGCACCATATTTATTGGTTGGCACATTGAGAAAGAAGCTCGGTATCACGAATATACAAGACCTCTGAATCAGCCTATGCTGTATTTTTTATGGCTTCCACTTATACGATTCATCGCGCCGCTGTCCGTTATTGCAATTCTCTTACAAAAAGCGGGTCTTTTTTAATCGCCTCCCCTCCTTTTCGGTCACTAAAGTCGATGAGCCACAATTTGCGGATGAGATATCTCCTTGCATCAAACCCGCGCAAAACATAGTATAACTTTTTTGTAATTGTGAGGTTTTATGTTGACTTTCTTAAAGGCTTTTGTTGTTGCCATTGTGGTATTCTTAGTTCTCGATGCAATTTGGCTTGGCATAGTTGCCAAGGAATTATATAAATCCCATCTCGGTTTTTTGATGAACGACTCAGTCCGGTGGGGAGCGGCTGCACTTTTTTATGTTTTGTTTATAATTGGGCTCGTAACATTTGCAGTTCTCCCGGCCCTTCGCAACCAAGATATTTGGCTTGCTCTTGGATATGGTGCGCTATTTGGGCTGATTTGCTATGCAACGTACGATTTAACAAATTATGCTACCTTGAGAGGATGGCCGCTTAAAATCGTCGTTTACGATATAAGCTGGGGCGCCGTTATTTCTGCTGTCAGCGCAGGGGCTGCATACTTTATTACATCACTTTGGAAATAATGTATGGTCTTTCTCTACGCAGCGATTTTTCTCGCCCTGTACATGCATATATGGTTTTTTGTCAGCGCATACGCGAAAAGAGTAGACCTCGCTGATATAGCATGGGGTTTTGGGTTTGCTCTCGTTGCGTGGTGCGGATACATCACCGGCGAAAGGCACTTTGTTTCGCTGGTTGTGAATATACTCGTGACGATGTGGGCTCTCCGTCTAGGCGTCCACATCTTCCTTCGAAATAAGGGGAAAGAAGAGGACTTCCGGTATGCATCGCTTCGATCAGAGTGGAAAGGACATCCTGTCCTTTTTTTGTATCTGCAGGTGTTCTTGCTTCAAGGTGCCATTCTGTACATTGTTGCGCTCCCCATTCTCTTCATCAATGCTTTTGCTCTATCACAGCTTTCACTCGTTGGGTGGTATGCTCTTTTTCTTTGGGGACTTGGCTTTGTCATTGAGACCATTTCTGACGCAGAGCTACTACTGTATAAATCGAAAAAACAGAAAGAGCCTCTATTACAAACAGGCCTTTGGAGCACATCAAGACATCCCAATTTTTTTGGAGAGCTCCTTCAGTGGTGGTCTCTTGGCATAGTGGCCTTGGCGGCCCCAATGGGATACCTTACACTTATAGGCCCAGCGCTCTTAACCTTTATTATTGTCTTTGTGACAGGTGTACGCCCGCTTGAAGAAAAAATGGAAAAGCGGGAAGGATTTCGAGCATATGCACGGAAAACCCCTGTCTTAATACCGGCCTTTTTCTACCAAAGTGTTATCTATTCAAGCTATTGGATACTTGCAGTCATATTCGGCCCACAAAATCAATTTCTTCTTCTCATCCCAGCGTGGATTATATGTTTTGTGGCCCTCCTTTACTTTCTTGGAAAATATGCTCCTAGAGAAGCAAAGAAAACGCCTCTTTTTGCGACACTTGCCCTCGCATTAGGCATTCTTCAACAACTCTTTGTTATGCACCTTGGCATCGCAGAGTATGCTGGAGCTGATTTTTTCCCTCCGTTTTGGCTCTATTCCCTCTACCCTCTTTTTGCACTCATTATACCCATATGCGTCCCGTTTCTACGGAATGCTTCACTACGAGCCTTTTTCATTGGCTTCATCGGAGGTCCTCTTGCAACCTTTGTTGGAGCAACCTACGGCGCGGCATTCATAGCAGATTTTTCACAGTATGTGTACCTTGGAATAACATGGGGAATATACCTTTTCTTACTCTCTTATATAGACTCGTATTTGACGAAAAAGTACCAAAGGTAGGGGTTGTCTAGTATGCGCATTTCGTGTACACTTTTTTCAAAAAAAAAGAGGTACACAGATGGCGACAGGCACACTTAAAATCCACAGTGAAAACATTCTTCCTATCATAAAAAAATGGCTCTACTCAGACAAAGACATTTTTTTACGAGAGCTTGTTTCAAATGCGTGTGACGCAATGAGCAAAGTTGCAGTTCTTGGAGAGCAAAACGAGTGTTCTTTCGACCCTTCTTCTCTTGAAATCAGAATTCACATCGATAAAGAGCAAAAGAAAATCACTATTTCAGATGGCGGAATTGGAATGAGCGCAGATGAAGTTGAAAAATACATCGCACAGCTCGCTTTTTCCGGCGCAGAAGAATTTATCGAAAAATACAAGGACGCTGAGGAAAAAGAACAAATTATCGGCCACTTTGGGCTTGGATTTTACTCAGCATTTATGGTGAGCTCCCTCGTTGAAATTCAAACAAAATCATTTAAAGAAGATACTCCTGCAGCATACTGGTCTTGTGATGGATCATCTGAATACGCACTCAAAGAAGGGACACGAGAGCAGAGAGGAACAGATATCATCCTCTCCATTAACAGTGATTCTGAAGAACTTCTCGAAGAAGCAAAGCTGAAAGAAATCCTAAAAAAACACTGCCTTTTCCTTCCTTTCCCAATCTATCTTAATGACACGCGCATTAACGAAAAAGAGCCTCTTTGGACAAAGCCTGCATCTGAGTGCACGAAGGAAGAATACCTCGAGTTTTACAGATACCTTTACCCAATGGAACCAGATCCAATTTTCTGGGTACACCTCAATGTCGACTACCCATTCAATCTAAAGGGAATCCTTTACTTCCCAAAAATTGGCAAGCGGTTTGACATCAACCAGCCAAGTGTACATCTCTACTGCAACCGAGTATTTGTTTCTGATAATTGCAAAGACCTTATCCCTGACTACCTTACTGTCCTTCGTGGGGTCATTGATTCACCTGACATTCCACTCAATGTCTCAAGAAGTTATTTGCAGATGGACAAAACAGTGCGTCAGTTGGCAGCACACATTAGCAAAAAAGTCTCAGACAAGCTTGGCACACTCCATAAAACAGAAAAAGAAACCTACATTGAAAAGTGGTCAGACATCGAAATGATTGTCAAACTTGGAGTGCTCCAGGATGACAAATTTTACGAGCGAGTGAAAGAACACCTTCTTTGGAAAACCTCTTCTGGAGAATGGACGACAGCAGAAGGATACCTTGAGCGGAACGGTGAAAAAACAGAGAAGAAGATATTCTACACTGCCCACCCGGAAGAACATGAGAGCCACATGCTCAATGCATACAAAGACCAAGGCATTGAAATCCTGTACGCGCCTCAGTATTTAGACACACCACTTATTAACTTGCTTGAATCAAAGCTTGATGGCGCCAAATTTCAGCGAATTGACGGCGGCATCGATGACTCTATCCTTGATAAGGATCGTGAGCAAAACGTGCTTGATGCAGACGGAAGAACCGTCTCTTCTCGCCTTGCTGAGTTTTTCTCAAAAGCACTTGGAAAAGAAAAGCTTTCCGTTGAAGCAAAAAGCCTAAAAAGCAACTCAATTCCAGCATTTGTTATGTTAAAAGAAGAAACACGACGGATGCGAGACTATCTTGCAATGACAGGGAATGAGTTTCCAGGGAACCTCATGGAAGAGCAAACGCTTGTTGTGAACACAAACAACCCGCTGATTACAGCGCTTCCAAAAATTGCTGAAAAAGACAGTGCGCTTGCAGACTCTTTAGCACACGAAATCTATGACCTCACTCTGCTTTCACAAAAAGAGCTGAGCCCGCAAGAAATGGGAGGATTTATTTCACGAACAACAACGGTGCTTGAAAAACTTGCAACACATATTTCGTAGCCTCCTCTTTCTTTTAGCCCCCATCTCGCTGTGCTCATCTGTCTACCTGTCGTTTTCAGATGACCCTGCAACAACAGTTGATGTTGTTGCAATCGACGAAGTGTTTACACCTCAACTCGATGGAACACGCATGTTCTCTCGAAGAGAGCGTTATGGGGGACATATAATCGAGCATGCTCACTTCAAACACCTCCAGCCAAACACAGACTACACAGTACGCATTGGCGACAAAACGCTCCTTTTTAAAACATTTCCAAAAGATGACGCTGCACTGCGTATTGCAATCTGTGGTGATGCGTACGGCGAAGCAGAGCTGTGCGTAAAAGGATTGTCGGCAATGGCCTCACACAGTCCGCGGGCTGTTGTCATAGGCGGAGATATTGCATACAGCAGAGGATATCTGATGCCGTTTCGAGGTATTTCATATGAAATTGCTCGATGGGTAGCATTCTTCGAACTGTGGGAAAAGGAAATGCAGACAGCAGATGGACATACCATCCCCCTTATCCCCTGCGTTGGAAACCATGATCTTCGTCCAAAAAATGCATGGGGCCCTCGAGGAAAAGCTTTTTATGCCTTTTTCCCCCATCTTCAGACGACATACTATTCCCTTCCACTTGGGAAGGCAGCACGCCTCATTTGCCTGGACAGCGGGCACGCTGCAGACATTGAAGGTGAGCAAGCAGACTTTCTGAAGAATACATTGCGTACTGCAAATGAACCGTATACCCTTGCATGCTATCACATACCAGCCTATCCCTCATATCGAGCATTTAGCGCCGGAGAAAGTGCACGTATCCGTAAGGCATGGGTTCCTCTTTTTGATACGTATAACCTCACAGCAGCATTCGAAAATGACAACCACACCTACAAACGCACAAAACCACTCGCACAGAATGCAGAAGCTGTACATGGCACCATCTATTTTGGAGATGGATGTCTTGGAGTTCCTCCAAGACATGTCTCGCCATCTCTTCGATGGTACCTTGAAAAAACTGCGTCAGAAAACCACTTTTTTCTCGTTGAGTCAACAAACGGCCGCGTTTTTGTTCGAGCACAAAACCTGAGCGACAAATCCTTAGATCACATAACTTTTGAGAAAACAAAGTAGTCGCATGCGAGCATGTAGTCACGAGTACCGACTGATGATGACAAGGCAAGCCACTGCTAGATTGAATCGCATGTGATCCGAATGACGAGCTCATAGCTGAAGGCTATGGGTGACGGCAAAGGATCAATAGAGCAAAGGTGCAGCCTGTCAGCGGCATTAGCACTCGTGAATACACGATCTAATGACTATGCTTTATATCTCAAAATCATACTCATCCATAGGGGCATACGTTTCTTTATGAAACCACGTCTCATCATTCACGAAAAACACCGTTGGTAAATCGAGAGGTGAGTATCCTTCACCTATTGGTTCTTCATAACAGTTTATGAAGAACGTTGGCTGGTTGAACCCTTCAATTTCGAATGATATATCATCGATCATCATTTCCCCCAAATTGCTCTAAAAAGCGTGTTAAAACGACCTGCTCCAGCCTTCCTTTCAGATGAGCCGGAGAGGGAATACGTAAGTGAAGGTGTATCGTTTTTTTGTCTGGAATTTGCAACGTCACACGCGGCTCTACAGATGGCAGTTCAATGGATCTGTTTCTCTCTATCTGTTGCATACGTCTCCGAGCTTGCTCGATGTATGGTGCACATTCTTCCTGCGCAATTTGGAGAAGGATTTGCTTCGCATTTTTCCAATTTTGCGACAGTGCAAGCGGCACTGTGATGTTGTTCATATAGTAGTTCTCTAAAAACGACTCATTAACAACTTGCTCGGTTAGAAGCAAGCTATTTGGAAAAGTAATTCGTCGTCCAGTGTACTGATGGTTTGCAGCCCCTTTTCCAACCTCCAGAACAGTAGTCGAAAGAAGGGTCGTATCGATGACATCTCCGCGGGCATCCTTTATCGTGATCCTGTCACCAATTTCATACAAGTGTCCACGAACACGTATAAGGGATCCGTTAACGCACATGAAAAGCTCTTTCACAGAAACTACTGCAGCTAAGGCTATTGCAAATACTGAGACCGCAAAACCTTGTATTTGCTCTCCCCAGACCCAGACCACGAGGAGCAAAATAAAGCCAAATGCAACATTTCTCGTGAGCCCAATCCAACGAAGCCGTTGTTGAGATGTCCAGTTTTTATCAGCCCGTCGTATATAACGCGCTACAATTTCACGAGAAATAAGGGCTAGAAATGCAATTGCTACAGTTGCAATAAGATTTTGAAGTGCAAGAGAATCTGAGAACCAGCTACCATTCATGCGAGCCTCATATATCCCTATCTATTGAAAATAAATAGGTTACGGAGTTATCTTATACTATTACTACTATATACCCTTTTTATACTCTGTTTCCTCTATTAAATAAATAGTTTTCTTAACACACCCCCCATCAATAAATTATAATTTTTAATAGTATTGTTTAATTACCTTTTATTTGATAAAATTAATACATCAAAATCAAAACACCATTAGGTTATTATTATGGCAGCAGAATTTACCGGCGTAAAAACAGGCTCCTCTCATTTTTTCGATGCATCGAGCGGAACTCCTCTTGCCCCTTCAGAAAGAGCGCCTGCACTTGAAGCTGCCCTAGATGCGGCACGGCTTGAAGTATTGAACACTCAGATTGTCCAGTCGGCTCTTGCAAACTCAGGACTTATCGGTTCCGGTGAAGATAAAGACGTGAATTTCACTGTTTTTACAGGGAAAGTTGTTTTTGATTTTGAAAGTACGAAACTTGTCATTGATAGCGCGCCAGGCGAGGACGTCTCACCTGAGGACGTCGCTGATTTTTTCCTTAAGACTACTAAAGTACAAACAATAGCCCAAGAAATCTTCTCTGCTCGCCCTCCTGCTCCTTCTGGAGGAGCTCGCTTCATTCCTCCTTCTGTTCCTCCTAGGGACTCTTTCCCTTGGCCTGATAGACCTGCTCCTTACATCCCATTTCGTCCTAGACAACCCGACCATTTCCCTTGGCCTCGAGATGTTCGCCCGCTTCCACTTCCCCAGCCAGAAGCACGCCCTGCAGAGCAGGCTGCCCGAGCAGAAGACTTAGAAAGAAGAGATGCTGCACAAGCACAAAGACGCGCACTTCAAGGCATTGCCACACTTGGCGGCGTTGGCCTGTTTGCGGCTATGAGACACGGAATGGGCACCTCTGAGACGGCTCCAAGACAGCCTGTGGCTCCTGTACCCATTGTAGAAACTGGCGCAGCCCCTTCTGCAGCAGGCACACCTCGACCTTTTATCGGTCCACATATCCGTGCTCCCGAATTTATCCTCAACCCGCGCGCTTCAGCCCCGGCGCTCAGACCTACACGCCCAGACACTTCACTTGCAATAGCGCCTTTTGAAGGTGAGCCGCTTGCTCCAACGCGTAGCGCCTCTGTGAGTGATCCTGCAGCTCTCCCACTTCCAACAGATGATGAAGGAAGAGTTCCGGAAGCCCTCATTAGCGGACGGCCAGAAAGCATTGTTCCTTATTCTGCAGCTCCAACAATGAGAGCTCCTCTCCCTGAACACCCACTTGCAATAGCGCCTTTTGAAGGTGAGCCGCTTGCTCCAATGCGTAGTGCCTCTGTGAGTGATCCTGTAGCTCTCCCACTTCCAACAGATGATGAAGGAAGAGTTCCGGAAGCGCTCATTAGCGGACGCCTAGGCGGCAGAACGTTAGACACTGAACCGTATTGCTCTCCTGATGAAGCACCTACATTACCTTGGAGCGGTCTCCAAGATCGACCACACGAAATGGCAGGACTTCCTGTTACTGCTTGGCCATTTCCTGGTGCTGCTGCAGCTGATGCCTTAGACGTGCCTCAGGTTGACACTTTTGCTACACATTCGACGTTTGCAGATCCGGCATCAACGACACTCACTGCAGTGCTTGCAACTGTCATCTCCTTCATTGCGGTTCGTTGCTTTAGACGTAGACGAAGAGTGGCTCGTGATGTGAATGTTGTCCCAGACAGACACCTTCCTGGACGTGCACACGCAGGAGCTCAGCAAGATATTGCTCGACAAGGACGCATCAGACGAGCTCGAACTCGGATAGATAGAGAAACACGCCGTACGCAAGATGCAGCACGAAGAGCCGAGCAGAGACGTTCAGCTCGCGCTCAAAGATCTCATGCCGCGAAAGGGTTTGCTAAAAAGCCAAACAAAAAGTGGTAACAACTGTTTATGAGAGAAGGTGCGCGCGAACTTACGCACCTTCACTTGATTTATCTTCCTCAGCAGGCGTAGGCTCTTTTGCCTGATGCACCTCTGTAATAGCCCCTTTCATCATTTCAAGCTTTGAACCATCTACATTTTTTAGAATAAATGTTTCTGCATGAATCGTCTCTACAGTTCCAAGAACGCCCATAGCCGTTACTTTGTCACCTTCTTTAAGAGAAGCGCGCATGTCGTTCATTTTTTTGCGCCGTTTTTGCTCTGGACGCCAAAGAATGAGGTAGAAAAACGCTGCTGCAATAGCTAGAAAAATTAGTGTTTGGTAAGGGTTTTGTTCAGGAGCCTCCTGAGCAAGAATCAGTCCAATATACATATACGCCTCATTACAGTACTATTTTGAGAAAGTCTGCCTGATTTTTATTCTAAAAGCAAGCGAAGAGAGCGCAATTACGAAGAGCGGGTTAAAAGCACAATATTCTCACAATGGGGCGTATGCGGGAATTGATCTACAGGCTGAACAACCTGCAGGGTATACCCTTCTTCCACAAAGCGATCCACATTCTCTTTCTGTGTGTATGGGTTACATGAGATATAGAGAAGCTTTTTGGGCTTAAGGCGTAGAATATGCCCCATTGCTTTTGGCTCAAGTCCTGGGCGAGGTGGATCAACGATAGCAATATCAGGAGCTTTCATTTCTTCAAGCACTTTTCCCACATCCCCTTTTACGACTTCTACGTTGTCAATCCCATTTTCCTCAATATTTGCCTGTGCATCATACACTGCATACGGGTTGAGCTCAACACCAAGTACGCGATCAACATATGGGGAAAAAGCCATGCCAATAGTCCCTGTACCACAGTACAAATCATAGACAACATCAGACGGAGAGGGATCAGCTATTTCAATCGCTTTTGAGTAGAGAATACCCGCTTGAACTGTATTTGGCTGAAAAAACGCACTTGGGCTTATTTTGAGAGAATACTTCTCTTTTTCAGAAAGCACCAGTGTTTCTTTTAACCATTCCCTTCCATACAAGTGGACTTCAAACACTTGGGTTGGTTTCCCTGGAATCGCTTGCTGCACTTGCAGAAAAAGGTGGAGCGAATCCCCAAGATCGAAAGGCTTCAAGAGAGTAACAAAGTCTTGTATTGCTTCTTTTGGAAGAGCAAATTCCGGCACACCGGAGACGACTAAAATCACCATCCGCTCCTTCGTATTGGTGCCTTCACGAACAATGAGGTTTCGAAGATGTCCGGTGTTACTCGGCATGTGGTAGGCTTGGAGCGCATGTTTTTCCCACCACTGTGCAACAGCCTCTTTTACTTCTATAAACCATGGTTTTGTTAAATGGCACTCTGTAAGCGGTATTACTTTCCCTCGCGATCCAGCCTCAATAAGGCCGAGGTAGCGAGTCCCTTCCTTGTCTTGTGAAAAAGTATACTCCATTTTATTTCTATATTCCCACACACTAGGGGACGGAAGAATGGGCAAGGAGTGTCCAAAAAGAGCCGCTATCACTGATTGTTTATGCTCTAGTTCTTTTGGATATGGCAGCATCTGAAAGGTGCATCCCCCACATTTCGGAAAATGGCCACATCGAGAAGGCGTTCGATCTGGTGAGGGCGTAAGGATTCGCTCGAGTGTCGCTAGGTGGACTCCTTTTCTTTTCCGTCGAACCGTTGCAGCAACGGTTTCTCCAACCATAGCCCCTCGAACTTCGACTTTTTTTGACCCAAGGGAACCTTGCGCAACCCCACGCTTTGAATACTTTGTGAGATCTAGTTCTATGCTGCTGTGTTTCATACTCTACCAAAAAGAATGTGTTCAATGATTTTACCATCAAAAAATGCTTTTCGTAAAGAATCCATATACACAAAAAAAAAGCCTGCTTTCTGCAGGCTTTTTTCTAACAAAGGAAAAAAGAATGTATCTATCTTCTTCTTGCTGTTTTCTTTTTTGCTGCTTTTCGAACAACACGTTTTTTCACAGCACCTTTTCGAGCAACTTTTCTCGTTGTCTTTTTCGCTGCCTTACGTGCTGTTTTCTTTGCTGCTTTTCGAGCCGGCTTTTTAGCTGCTTTTTTTGCAGTTTTCTTTTTTGCGCCTTTTTTTGCTGATTTCCCAGCTTGTACAGACTCTTTTCTAAATGTTTTTGCAAGCTTTCCAAGTTTGATCGTACCTGTTCGTACTCTTTGAGCCGCTGCAGAGTTTCCATTCATCGCTTTTGCTAAATCATGAGAGACTTGCTCAAGAAGTGCTGCAAGCTCTTGTGATGTTTTATTAAGTGCCATAGAGAATACCTTCCTCGTTGTTTGTTGACGGCCCGTATCGCTTTGCCCTCCACCCATTGGAAATGGCACGTAAGCGATGATCGTATTTAGAGAGCACTGTCAACCAAATATCATCTACTTCACTCAATACGGTCAGACTTTATTTTTTTTCAAAATAATTTTCACTTCTTTTGAAATAATATCCTGCATTTGTTCCATACTTTTTTTTGTTATTGGGCCGACAACACCCTCTCCAACAGGTTTTCCATCAATTTTTGTAATCGGCATAACTTCCCGAATAGAACTTGTTAAAAAGCACTCCTCAAGCTGTTCAACACGAAAGGGCGTACACGCGACGTTATCATGTAGCACATCGAGAAGGCAGTCCCGGGTAATACCTGGAAGCACCCGCGTTTTTGTTGTCATAAGCTGACCGTTTACAACACCAAAAATGTTTGAGGTACCTCCCTCAAGGACATACCCTTTTTCATCTAGATAAATAACTTCTTCTGCATCCATAAAAGGTGTACTTCTTAGCGCATGCATCATGAGTGTATAGTTCGTTGATTTATACTCTGGAAGGTCTCGCTGCTTTTTGAGCGTGATTGCGTGAATCCCTGATGTATACTTCTCTTTTGAGAGAGAGGGCAGCGGTTCAAACAAGGTAAAAATATCACCTGCCTTTGTATCCATTCGACTCGTTACATATATCCGTACACCACAGTCTGTATCAGGAAGTTCATCCACTATATGCTTAGAAAGTTTTTCTAGAGATATCGGCAGTGGGAGGTGAAGCCCCTTACAGCTCGACTCAAGCCTTCGCAAGTGATCCTCCAGCTTAAACGGAACGCCGTGATATGTTCGTAGCCGCTCAAATGCCCCGTATCCTCTTTGAAATGTCTCTCCTGTTAAAATATCGTGTGCATCGTGGACAGTACACGCAATACCATTTCGAAAAATCTTGCTCATATCTCACTCTCTCATTATTACAAATAAGTACACCAGAAGGTACTGCGTATTCTGAAATAATAACCATTAAAAAAAGAAAAAATAAACCCTTTTTCATTCACCGTTTCTTCATTTTTGTTAATTATTTTTTTGAATTAAATGATAAGATTTTGTAAATTTTTATATAAAGGCACGCAAAGATTGGCTGGTAGAAAATACCCCAATAAGTGAGGCATACAATGAGTAACATAGCAAAGCCTGCATCCTCAGGCGGGCGAAGTGAAGGGGATAAAATCATCCACGTTCTCGTCGCAGGTGTAGTGAAGGGAGGAAGCACAAAAGCTCCCGGACAATGCGCTTTTGCAGAGAGTGCTCGTTGTGCTATCGACACAATGCGGTGTACAGGTTGTGCGACGGTAGGAGAGGTCTTAGAAAGAGCTACAGGCTCTGAAGGAGTCGCTCAAAAAATGATGACATCACTGAGTGGAGCTGGAGGAGCATCTTCTTCAAGGCTTCCGGCATTAGAAAGCGAGCGCGCAGAGAGTGATGCGCTCGCAGCAAAAGCATCAGCATTTATTGAAAACGTGCATACGTTTGAGACCTCTTTTCGAGGTATACTTTCACTCCCTGCCTCAGGGGAACTCTCACAGCTTGCTGAACGACACCGTTTGCTAGCAGAACACCTATCAACTATTGATGCCCTTAACACTGAGTATGGAGAACTCTCAACGCTACTTGATGAAAAAGAACGCGCCTTACAAATGGGGCCTTTGACTCCAAGAGAAAAAGAATTGTTTCTCGGCTGCAGCGATACAATACGTAACCACCTGTCTGCATGTCGGTTTTTAACACATTATTTTGAGACGATGGTGCAAGTCGTAGAAAAAGCACCAACGGCCGGACTTATTCATTTGCACACAAAAACAGAGGAGCTTGCGCAGAGACTGCTCTCTGGAGAACGCCCTGTGCTCGCTCCTCCCCTTTCTGAAACGCTCAAAGGGCGCCTTCGAGCCATCACGCTTGGAAAAGGAATGAACCTCATTGAGAAATTTGCTCAGCTACCAGTAGATGGTGTCACCGAAGCGAAAAGACGAGCCTTTAGAAGTATTCAAAATGAAATACAAAAACTTGTATTACTTAATGGAGCAAAACATGTTGTCCCACATTTTTTTGCTCGAATCACCTCAAACGTTGGACGTCTCTTTTTAGAACGTGCGGAAAGCGATCTTTTGCAAGCTATTTTCTCTTCCGAAGGGATTTCAGCAGCACAGCTTAAAAAATTTTTACGAGATACACTTGAGGGAATAGCATCAACACATGAAAAAGGTATTATACATAACGATGTTAAACCAGAAAATGTCCTCGTTATTAACGGTGAGGCTTTCTTAGCTGATTTTGGAGCAGCTCGATTCGAAGGAGAAACATGCCTTGGCGGAACAAGGGCATACTCTGCTCCTGAGAGGCTGTATAGATTGAGTGATACAACAGCCAAAAGTGACATGTGGTCATTCGGGGTTCTTTGTTTTGTTGCGCTCACTGCACATTATCCGTTTACAAAAGCACACATCGAAGAAGGAACACTCTTACAATCTCAAAAAAATATTTCGGAACGAATAGAAAAAGTTTTAACAGATGAGCGTGAGCGGCTTGCCGTGCTGGACCCGGAGTGTGCTGGACAAGATGTCATTCGACGCCTCCTTCTTTTAGACCCTGAAGCACGACCAAGCACTCGAGAGCTCCTTTCGCATGGGTATTTCACATAAGGACTACTTTATTTTTTAAAAGAAAACAATGCTTTGCAATGGTACAATTGTTCCCAATAATTGGAGAAAAAAATGGCAGCAATACTTTCAGGTACAATTCGTTTTTTAACATGTGGATACTGTTGTGGTGGAGAACAGGTAGCTCCTCTTCCTGCAGATGAAGTCCATGATGATATACAGCACGCAGCAGTTGACCCAGTTGCTGAAGCCGTTGCAGCGGTCGCAGAGGCGCATTTTCAAGGTGCTGCAGCCCCTCCACCTCAACCAGCAGCAATGGTCGAGGCAGATGAAATGGCCGGCCCTCCTCAGCTCGCAGCTGCTGACGAATTGGTTCAAGAACTAGCCGATGCAGCATCTCACGGCTCAAGTGCCGTAGAAGAGGCTCTTGGAGAAATTCTTGCAGGCGAGGCCATCAATGAGGGAGATAGCAATCTCCATTCTTCTTTTTCTAGCAGCCGAGGAGAGCACTCCTCTGAAGAAGAAATGCCTGAGGGGATCGAAGACATAGGAGCAAGCAGACGTGAGCTTTTTCAACCTCCAAGGCACCTTTTTCTCGAAAAAGGTGCGTGCGATGAAGATGGGAGCAGGGCTGTATTTTCCCATTCATCAAGTGAGAGCGGGGAGCCTGCAGCGGCTGCAGCAGCAGGACGCCCTCCTACCCCAAGACCTAGTACGCCACGTCCGACACCCCAGGAGAGAGATAGACGCAATGTAACAGTAGAGTTTAGCCGACATACTGAAAGTGGTCGATCAACTGTACAAACAGCAGCAAGCGCAGCCGACATAGCCAGTCTTTTTACTCCTGAACACATTGCACTCCACCTGACACGTAAACATTCTGAGTTTGCTTCTCGATTTGGCAGTTTGATTACTGATTCAGATAGTTTCATTTCCGACCTCCCTGACGTCATTTCATCTAAAGATCTTGCTAAAAATTTGACCGAAGTGTTCATGCGCGTCACAGTCATCGATGGTGTTATTTCACAATTCGACTCGTTTTTAGAAGCATTTTCCATTGAGGATGCTCGCGCATTTAGAGAAGCACACCGAGAAGCACACCCCGAGATACTTCCTTTTTTTGCATTGTATGAAACGCTTCATCGATGTAGAGGCATGTGTGCTACGTACATGCATTTTTTACATAGCGCCGATCGATCATTTAAAAGCACACTAGCTCCAATGTGTCCTGAGCGGATTATTCTCCCTGAATCACTTCGAGAAACGCTGCGAAACATTCGTGCAGGAGCATGTTTTGAATACGGATCGGTCATTGGTCGGGGCTGCTATGGGACAGTCTCGAAAGCAAAGCTTGGATCTCAACGGTATGCTATTAAATGTATGGTCACCCGTAATAGAGACGGGACCTTTTTTGAAGAGGCTAAAATCAACAAAAGAAGAGACATTGCTCTTGCGGAGATTGCCACACTTTTTGCGCTTCCACCCTCATTTTTTCTAGCCAGACACGTTTTTTCACTCGTGCGAACAAAAGATGCGATCACTCTCTTCCCTAGAGCCGAATGTGATTTTTTCAGTGAAATCGATAGGGGCGCGATTCCTGTTACGCGTCTCCGTCCCCTTTTAGGTGATGTAATCCAAGGTATCTTTGCGATGCACAGGACAACGGTTCTTTTACCTGGAGGAGGAGAACAACAAGGTGTCGTCCACTCTGACTTAAAACCTGAAAATCTTCTTCTTTATCGAGATGCATCTGGAGAAGAACACCTGAAGCTCACCGATTTTGGAATATCTGGCATTGTTGGCCAAAAGTTTAGAGGTGGAACACCAATGTATCAAGCGCCCGAGTCATTTAGACGAGGATACACACTTGATCCTAAAATGGATATTTGGGCGCTCGGCGTCATTTGTGCAACACTTCTTTTTGATAGACACCCTTTTTCTGAAGAGTTTATACGTTCTCATGCTTCATGGACCCAAGAAGCGATCGATAGTGAACTTGAATCAATACTAGAAGGTGAAGAGACTGCAGAGCGGATGCGAGTAGAAGATGGAGATGGAACAATGCTCTGTTTTATCAAAAGGTGCTTGCGGTTCAATCCAGATGAACGGCCAACCATTGAAGAAGTCGGAGACGATCCTTTTATTGCGCCCGGATTACGCAGTCGGCTAGGAGAAGACCCTCGAGATGCTCGTCTAGACTCTCCATGGCAGGTTCTTCCAGGAAAGAGCGTACTGCGTGCTCTGGCAGCCGAAGAAGCTGCAAGCGGAACCCAATCAGGAGGAGCACATGGTGCTGCGGCCGCTGCAAGCGCTGCTGCAAGTGCAGCCCATCCTGCACAACCGAGGTACGTCTAAGCAACACCCTGAGAACTGGTTGCTTGCTGAATGAACGTATTCACAAGGAGCAAGCTTGCAGATATTTTCTGTAAAAAGCAGTTGATTTTTTTGAGTATTGAGTGTTCTGCCATGGTATACTCTTTCAATCGGACAAGGAGAAAAAATGGCAGCTATACTTTCTAATGCAATTCGTTTTTTAACATGTGGATGCTGTTGTGCCGGAGAACCCGTTACCCCTCTTCCTATCGATGCACTAGATGACAGCCCTGTTCACGCTCCAGTTGATGATGTAGCTGAAGCTGTATCAAATGTTGCAGTTGTATATTTACGAGGCGCAGCAGAACCAGCTCCTCATGGATCAGCAGAAAGAGACGCGGATGCACTTGCCGCCCCGCCTCAGCAAAGGGCAGAAGTACTAGAGCATGACGACGACTCTGGTAGATCATCTGCCCCTCCTTCAGGCATGGCGCACGATGGAAGTCTAGCTCGACCCGTTGTTGAAGAGCTTGCAGAATCTGTTGCCGAACCAGTTACTGATCACGCAGATACACATCAAGACGATGCTGTAGAATCATCCCCTCAGGCTACCGGAGAACGTGTAGCTGACGCTGCTGCAGCTCCGGACCTCGAAGAAGACGTGCTTGAAGGTGAAGTTCTTCATGAAGATGGGAGCAGCGCCTTAGATTCTTTGTCTTATTCGCATCCAACACATCCTTCTCAGGGTGAAGATGGCTCTGGTGTTGCTGATGAGGATGCCCCTCTCTCAGCACGACCGGACACACCAAGCTCTCACATGTCAGACCCACGCCCAGAAGGCTCAGATGGAGCGCCTCCAACTGCAGAAAACATGGGTGATGGTGAAGCGCTTCAACCAACATCAAGTATACGTTTAACAGGAGACTTTATCGCTCCAGACAGAGTCGCTAGCACATTGGCTCGAAAATACTACGAATTGAGCACTCGATTTAATGGTGAAATAACTGCCCTAAATCGTTTTATTGCCACTTTTCCTGAGTCTATTCATTATACAGAGATTTCAAAAAGAACAGATGAAGCATTACGTTATAAAGAATACCTTGACGAGCTAAACGCTCAGCTAGCTGCACCTTTACGATGCCTTTCTCCTGAAGACATTTCCTCTTTACGAAGTGAGTATCCTGAGGTTCTGCCTTTTTTTACATTATATGACACAGTTCGAACATTCTGGCATGTTTTCTCAACCTATGCATTTTTTTTAAATAGCGTCTGCACTTCATATAGAAGCAAATATGCCTTAATGTACCCTGATCGCATCACACTCCCGGAGTCACTACGAGAAACAATGCAAAGTATTCGCGCTGGAGAATGCTTTCTATGTGGAGAAGAAATTGGACGGGGAGGCTTTGGATTTGTCAAAAAAGTGACACTTGGGGAACAAAAGTATGCTATGAAATGCATGATCTTAAACGAAAAAGATGGCACTAGGTTTGCTGATGAAAAAATCAGCTTCCTTAGAGAAGCTGCATTAGCAGAGATTGCCACACTCTTTGCTTTACCTCGTTCCTTTTTTCTCACTCGTCCCGTTTTAGCACTTGCACAACCAGAGGAAGCTGTCTCCCTTTTTCCAAAAGCACAATCTAATTTCTTGAATGTACTCAAAAAAGAGCCCATGCCTGTAACAAGATTCCTCCCTCTTTTAGGAGATATAGTTCAAGGCCTTTTTGCTCTGCACACAACAAAGGTACTACTGCCAGATGGCCAAGAAAGCCGGGGAATTGTTCATTGTGATTTAAAATTTGAAAACCTCCTTCTTTTCGAAGACTCTACTGGAGAACAGCATCTGAAAATCACTGATTTTGGACTCACTGGCATTGCTGGCCAAAAGTGTTTAGGCGGAACACCAGTATATAGGGCCCCTGAGTCATTCGAAAAAAAGTCTACACTTGATCCAAAAATGGATATTTGGTCACTCGGCATTATTGCTGCATCACTTCTTTTTAATAGATCCCCTTTCTCCAAAGCATTTCAAGATTCCAGCGACCCTTGGACACAGGAGTTAATTGACGAGGAGCTTAACAAAAGGGTAAAATTAAAAGAAGTCGCCGCAAGAGTCGCCTCAGAAGACAGCACTGGCGATGCGCTTCGTTTTATCTACAGATGTTTGCGAGTCAATCCAGAAGAGCGCCCAACAGTAGAAGAGGTTGCAGAAGATCCATTTATCAGGCCCGGGTTGCGAAGTCGACTTGGTGAAGACCCTCGTGATGTTGGGCGTGATGCAGAATGGCTGGTCCATGCAACGTATATCAGAAAAAAACCTTCTGCTCCAAATCCCGCTACAGCTGCAGGTGCCGCTGCAAGTGCCGCAGCTAGCACTCCTCATGTACGTGCGTAAACTCTGTTATAGAAACTCACTCATCTTCATCCTTGTGAGGACGAAGATGAGGATGCAGACGGGCTTCCAGTTCTTGATAAGGCGCTGTCAGCCCCTCGGGCACTATGTATCTTAAGCAATACATGTGCCCAATGCATTCTTTGGAAGAATTCACGAGCCATGGCTCGGTCACCAGGGTTTTGAGCAAGCACTCGACAAAGTGCTTTGGCAACAAGGCTCTGAATATGCGGAGGAAGACCCACTTCTTCATGCGATAAATTAATTCGAACACCTTTCTGAATGAGCCCAAAGTCTTTTCTCACACCTTGGGGAATCAGTTGGCGCGTGAGCATGCGAAACACAACAAGTGCAGCAGCATACACATCTGCTTCTGCCGCTTGTCTATACGTTTTGACCGGTTCTAAATATCCAAACCCACACAGATCAGTACGTATTGAATTGGAAAAATTAACAAGCCGTACCCTATCCCCTTGGTGCGATAATACAATGTTTTCTGGCCTGATCTCTCCGTGGAATGGTCCTTGATCGTGAAACTTTGCAAGTACACCAAGAAACTCAGCAGCAAGTTCAAATTTCTTTTGCACTGAAAGAGAAGTAGAAAGGATTACATCAAGAAACGTTACATCATACTTCTCAAAAACCATGTAGAAAAGCAAAAGAGAACGTCGAGCGATAAAATACATTTCAGGGGCTATGCCGTTTTCACTCAAATCTCGGATTTCTTTTGCATATGTCGAAGAAGGAGCTCTTTGTAGACAAAAACGCATCCCTAATGCTTCCACTCGAGCCTCTCCATACAATGATGAGGCTGCCTCAAGAGGACTCCCTCGAATTGCAGATAAAATAACTTCCCTGTGTGTATCTGTCAAAAGAGACCCCTTGGTTGAAAGGCTTCCCTGCTCAACGATTACATGCGCTCTGTGAAGGGCAACGACTTTTTGAACTGTGCATAATGAAGACAAGCTACTTTCGGCCTTACGTGCACTATGCTTCTCGAGTAAGGCGTGTACTTCCTGCATTCTTTGAAGGAATTCATTGGCTGTGGGACGATTTTGTGGCATTTGAATGAGCACACTACAAAGTACTTCGCCAATAAAGTCTCGAATATACGGAGGGAGATTGGGATTCACATGAGCCAAGGTTCTAAACATGGCTTCACGAAGTGGTATAAAGTCTACTCTTAACTCGACCACCGGGCAAAGACATGTGAGCAGGTTATACACAACAAGTGCAGCTGAATAGACGTCTGCTGCTTTTGCTTCATCAATTGTTTGCCTCTCACCTTTTTTAATTGCTAGTGCTTTCCATAGACATAAATACTCAACAGTATACTTCCCTTCTCGTTCTGGAGGGGGGAAATCTACCAGCCGCACCCTCTTTCCCTCGTGTGAAAATACAATTTTTTCAGGATTGATGTTTCCGTGTGCCTTGTTTTCAGCATGAAGTGTAGCAAGTACTCGAAGAAATTCAGTCGCACGTTCAACCCGCTCAATGAATTGAAGAGGTGTATGGTAGATAACATCAACAAAACTTGCATCATATCTCTCAAAAACCATGTAGAACTCAGAAGAATGATGTTGAGTGATGCAATACATTTTTGGAGCTAATTCTTTTCTACTTAAATCAGAAACAAATTGAGCATGCTCCAAAGAATCCGCTTTTTTGATAAAAAAATCCATTCCCAATGCGTCCACTCGAACGACTGTATTGTCCTCTGAATATGAATCAGCTTGGAGCGTTCGAATGGCAGAAAAGATGCGTTCCCGATGCGGATATATCAAAGAAGCATCTTTTCTATCTAAGACGATCTGATCGACACATACTGTTTCGACACTACTTACACTACTTGCTGAATCTGAAATTGCCGCTGCCATTGTTCACTCGCTTTTTTGCAAAAAGAGTAAAGAATATTCGCTCTTTTTTGTTAACTTAAAAAAAGCTGTAGCTATTCCGTAGATGCACTACTAAATGGCACTCGCTTCATCTGAATCAGATGATGAAGACGCAGATGCACTTCCCCTCACTGAAGATGCACCTGCAGCCTCTGTGTCACTATGTATTTTGAGAAGCACATGTGCTACATGCATTCTCTGAAAAAACCCGAGAGCTGTGGCACGATACGGAGGCATTTCAAGAAGCACTGTACATAGCGCTTTAGAAACTAGACCTTGAATATGACGAGGAAGGGATGTATTCGCTCCCAATCCTGCATTCACTTCTTTTTTGAGTGCATCAAAGTTCCCACGTTCCATCATAAGAGAGGCAAGAAACTTCTTTGGAGGCATGCTGTGTGGATCTTGTTTTGGAAGCAATCTTCTCCCTGTAAGCAAGCCGTATACAGTAAGTGCACTAGCGTACACATCTGCTTGCCGCTCTTCGATAGTTGAGAGAGCCTTGCCTCTCAACAATGCCCGAGCTTTCCATGGAGCTAAATAATCAAGCGTAAACTCCATTTCTCTTTTTGATGGAGGAAAATCGATGAGCCGTACCCTATTATCTTTTCGTGAAAACACAACATTTTCTGGCTTGATGTCCCCGTGCACTTTTCCTTCTGCATGAAATGCAGCAAGCACATGAAGAAACCGCGCAGCGTATGCAACTCTCTCGGATGTTGAGAGCATTCTAGAGAGACTCAAATCAAAAAAATCTCCGTCATACCTTTCAAAAACCATATAAAAAAGATGAGAAATGCGACGAGCGATGAAATACATTTTTGGTGCTAATTCTTTTCTGCTTAAATCAGAAACAGCTTGAGCATGCTCGAAAGAAGCCGCTTTTTTAATAAAAAAATGCCTGTCTAACGCCTTAATCTCAGCTACCGCACAACGATTTGAGGGCGCATCAAATGGGAGGGCACGGATTGCAGAAAAAATGATTTCTAGCTGGGCTGGTGAAAAGGAAGCTCCCTCCTCATCAGCACTTCCTTTTTCAACAATTATATGATCTCGTCTTAGTATTCCAAGTGCGCTTTTGATGTGTAATGAAGCTGCTGCTGCTGCCATTGCTTACCCCTTGTTAAAAAAGGAAGCGAGAGTATACACACTCTTTTTTTTTGAAAACTAAAGAGATGTACTCCTTTCGTTGCTTATCCAAAAACCGCTCCATGCATTGAGGTCGCAAAGTCAACGGCTCTTGGCCTTTCTTTCAATGGAACAGTCAGTACGCCTTGTACAATGCATACCACTTTTTCAAGCGTTGAACTTGGCAGGTGACTTCTGCCTGTAATCCAAGTGCGTACATACTCACCCATGGTCGCAGTATCATGCCGAACGGCGCATAACTGATGCAAAAAGCCTTTTTCTGAATACAGCTCTCTATCATGTGGTAATAGAGGTGTTTCAGCAAGAATGCAAAAAACTGCTACAGCTGCCGCATACACATCATCAGCCTGCTGTTCTATAAGAGACAGCGATCTTCCTTCAAGAAGTGCTGCACCCCGCTCTGGAGAAAGATAGTTTGGTGTATGTGGGGCTACACGACCAATTCCAGTACAGTCGATTAGCATAACACTTTTTGACTTGAGAGAACAAACGGCATTCTCCGGCTTGATATCTCCATGAGCAATTCCAAGTCCGTGGAGTTTCGCAAGCTTATCAACAAAGGAAGCGCATAACGTGAGCTTATCTTCTGGTGAAACACGGCCTTCCATTGCTACCTGCATCAGGTCTTTTTCATATTGCTCGGAAACAATAAAAAAGTTGCTTCGTTGTTTTTTTATAACGCAGTATACGTGTGGACCAATCTCCTCTTGCCCAAGATGGAAGGCAATTTCAGCCTCTCTTTCATCAACTGTTTTTTTAAGAAAAATATGCCGATCTGGGGCTGTAAGACGCAGTGTTGCATATTTAATTTCTGAACTTGTCAAAGAACGAATTTTTTGAAAAATTGTACTCATCTGCCCCCTTGTTTTCACTGTCTCCATCTCTTCCGAACAAAGTTCGTCGTGTATTGTCAACGGATCAATACAGTCGTAAACTGCAGAAACAATATGGTCAAATGTCATTGCGAGTGCTGCTGCCAAACGTAAAACTCCTTTTTTTGGCGAGAGAGCATACCCTTTTCTCGAATTGAAAGAAAAAGAATTTTTCACAATATATATAGAATGTAAAAAAATAAAACAACATTCATTATTAAACATTTTTAATAAAATTTTTTTGTGGTGATATAATACTTAAATGAAATTGTTTTTGGAGGATTAGTATGGCGGCGCCGATTCAAGGAACTCACGGTGGAGTTTCATCAAGCAGAACACAAAGCATCGGATGAAGGCATGACTGATGCGCTGATGGCTCCTATGGCGTCGGCTGTAGCATCTGTTTCATCTCAAGAGGCTGGCTCTGGTATCATTGCATTTTCAGTTGTCATTTGGACATAAAAAAAGCTCCTTAAGAAAACTTAAGGAGCGAAAAAAGGACTTGGCGGCGCCCTACTCTCCCGTACTCTTGTGTACAGTACCATCGGCGATGAGA
>JAUIEV010000010.1 GCA_030429605.1 Chlamydiia bacterium
CATTGCGAATGATTCTCGACTGCAGCCTCCCGTAGGAGTCTGGGCAGTGTCTCAGTCCCAGTGTTGGCGGTCAACCTCTCAGTCCGCCTAGACGTCTTAGCCTTGGTAAGCCGTTACCTCACCAACAAGCTGATATCCCATGAGCCCCTCTTCAACCGTGAGGCCCGAAGGTCCCCCACTTTGATGGCTAAAGCTCCCGCTTTTACCACCTCATCCGGTATTAGCAGCCGTTTCCAACTGTTATTCCCAGGTTAAAGGCAGATTACTCATGTATTACTAACCCTTTCGCCACTAGATCCTAAAATCTCGTTCGACTTGCATGCCTCATCCACGCCGCCAGCGTTCAATCTGGACCAAGATCAAATCCTCATAAAAAAAACTTGATCGAATAAAGCTGTTACTTACAAAAAACGTAAACGCTTCTTGCTTTCACCCGCTTATTTCACACCGTAGTAACGTATCTCTTTCAAGACCGATGCTACGGGCGTCTCTCTTGACGCTTGCGTACTCGCTGTCTTACTCTAGGTAAGACGCGGATTTATTTATTGACGGGTCTACAGTATCAAGCTGATACTGTGAACCAAACCATAAAACATATTTTGGCTATCACTTCACTATAACTGTCAAAAGATCGGCTGCGGAATCTTGTGTTCCGCTTTTTTCTTTCATTCTGATTCTCAGCGTGAAAGTAACCAAGACAATACAGAATTCCTCGATTTTTTCACAAGGGCATTTTTACTTTTTTTTGTTTTTTCTTCATTTTTCTCTGAAAACCCCTCAAAATGCACTCTCAGCAACATTTTACGCTGCTTTAAAAAACAACATTGTCCTCAATTTTTCTAACGTATTCTCGAAATCATCCGCGTGTGGTATACTCCATGTAAATTAACCTAGAAAGAGGGTTTGGGAATGAAAGTTAACACGAATGATACAGTTAAAAATTTAATCAATACTCCTGCTGGGCAACCGCTCCAGTTACCACCAAGTCAATACCCTTTTGAGGTTCAATTGGCTCCTGGTCAAGAGGCAAAACTTCATGGAAATATCCGTTTCATAAATAAAACGCATCAAGAGCTCACTCTTCGAGTTCGATTTGACCTGCAAAAGGGGTACTTAGTACAAATCACTTCTGATACAGCAAGCCACTCTCAATACGTTCCAATGAATACAACATTTTCTCTCTCTATGGAAGATGGCTCAATGAAACTCAATGAAATGAAGAAAGCACCGTCTCAAAGACTTTTTAGACTTCAGGAAAGTAAAGTCTAAAAGCTTCTTTTATGACTGTATGTGCAATAGACACTATAAAGGCGTGGTTTTCTCTTGAAAATCACGCTTTTTTTTTGTATAAAGAAGAGATACAATTAGGGTTTCTCCCCTCTTGATTTTTTAGGAAAAGCATGTCTTTACAAACTGGTTCTCTCAAAGAAGTGTGGAAGGTCTCTTCCTCTTTGATGATCTCTTTTTTCTCCATGATGGCTATGGTCTTTATTGATAGACTCTACTTAGCTAATTATTCGCAGGCTGCTCTTACTGCTGCTGCAAGCTCAGGAGCGCTGACATGGGCTATCATACTCGGGATTTCATCCTTAACGAGTATGTCCGAGGTCTTTGTCGCACAATATAATGGGGCTAAATGGTATACTCGTCTTGGTGAACCTGTTTGGCAGGCAATTTGGATTTCACTTTTTGCGTTTCTTCTTTTTATTCCGCTCTCCCTGTTTCTTGGATCCTTTTTGATGAGTGCCGGAATTTTCAATCCTCTTGAAGAAGCATATTTTCGATGGTCCATGCTTTTTGCTCCATGTTATGCAATGATGTCAGGTCTCACAGGGTTTTTTGTTGGTCAAGGAAGAACCTCGATTGTTAAATGGCTCGCAATTGGCGGAAACACGATCAATGTGCTCCTCGATCCACTTTTCATTTTTGGTGTTCCTGGAGTATTTCCAAGCTATGGAATTTCAGGTGCTGCAATTGCTACAGGAATCGGAATCCTATTTCAGGTTGTCGTTTTTTTTGCGGTATTTCTCTCTAAAAAGAATGCTGAAGCCCACAATACACATAACGTGACGTTTGACCTTTCACTTATGCAAAAAATCGTGAAAGTTGGATCTCCTCCTGCAATATTTGTTCTCTTTGAATTGCTTGGCTGGGCAGTTTTTTATTACTTGATGGAGATGATTAGCCCTGTGCATATTGTTGTGGCTAGTATTTGCCAAAGCATTATGCTGCTCTTTCTCTTTTTTGGACTTGGTCTTGAGAAAGGTGTTGCAGCTGTTGCAGGAAATCTTTTGGGAGCCGGCTTGCACGACAAGGTGTGGCGCGTTGTTCGCTCGGGAATGATTTTGTGTGGACTTTTCGCCCTTTTTGTATGCACTCTTTTCACTTTTGCACCAGATCCTATTATCACGTGGTTCTTCCAAAATCCGGAAGCAATTGAACAAGTTGATGACTTTATGCAGTTTGGATCAGTTGATATGGAACAAACAAAGGCGCTTGTTCGATCTGGTCTTATTGTTATAGCGTTCTATCTAGTTTTTGAAAATATTCGCTGGGTTTTTGGTGGCATCCTAACTGCTGCAGGCGATACTTTTTTTCTTATGGTCTCCGGCGTTATATCAATTTGGGGAATAATGGTTCTTCCAACCTATTTTTTCGTGTATCTCACAAAAGCACACATTCAGTACGCTTTTTATATTTGGCTTGTATACGCAGTCTTTGCTGCGATGCTGCTCTATGCAAGATATGCTCTCGGCTACTGGAAAACAAAACACCTTATATCAGAAGAATCAACGCATGACTCTCCCCCTCAAGAAGGATAATTCCGTATGCCCACGCCTCTTTCTCGCTCCCATGGAGGGAGTAGGAAGCGTTCAGTTTAGAAAAGCCATGGCAACAATTGGTGGCTTTGATGAAGCGTGCACAGAGTTTTTAAGAGTCCCTTCTAATGCTCATGTCCGTTCACTTGCAAAAAAGTATTCTCCTGATGATACAGCCCCTATTCCACAAGCTGCCCAAATAATGGGATCTGATCCAGATCTCATGGCAGCAATGACTATTGAGTTAGTCAGTCGTGGAGCACCGCGAGTTGATCTGAATTGTGGATGTCCTTCTAATCGAGTTACGGGTAGAGGGGCAGGCTCAACCTTATTAAAAACGCCAGAATTGCTCCATCAAATTGCCAAATCTATGGTCGTATCGTCTTCAGTTCCGGTAACGATTAAGATGCGCCCAGGGTATGATGACACATCTCTTTTTAAAGAAAACCTCCTCGCCGCCGAAGAGAGTGGTGCAGCTTTTATTACACTTCACCCACGAACAAAAGTGGAGGGGTATGCTCTTCCCGCTCATTGGGAGCGGTTACGTGAGGCGAAGTCAATCCTCTCAATTCCTCTTGTTGGAAGCGGAGAAGTCGTCGATGTTGCATCTTGCTACAAAATGTTAGAAGAAACTGGGGTTGATGCCGTTATGATTGGTCGCGGCGCTATAGCAAACCCATGGATTTTTCATGATATCAAGGACTCATTTTGCTCTCAAAAAAAGGACAAAACACCAACAAAAGAACTCGCTCCTTTTTTTAACGCCTTTCTTTCTTCCATTCCTCCTGATACGAAAGAACGCTCAAGAATTAATCAGGTAAAGCAAATCATCAACTACATGCTCCGCAAATATCCTGAAAAAGCAGATAAGCGAACATTTTTACTTACATCACATGTTACTCTTGCTGAAGAACTTGTTGCGCTTGCTCTCCCCTGCCTTCATCCATAAACAGCTGATTTCAAGTAATTTATAAATTTAAAAAAATCACTTTACTTCACTTGCATACCCCATGCTACAATGAATATTGTAAGAAAGGGAGGCTAAACATGAGTTGCCAGGACAATACCTATAGCGAGGGAGATCTCAGTCGTATCATGTGGACTCTTATTGAACAGAGTATAACCCTTTCAATTCTTATAGAAGAGTATGCAAGAGCAACAGGTGTTGCATTTCAAATGCTTCAAAAGAAAATAGGTTCCATGATGGTTCACATTGAGCAACTTCACCTCTCTCTCACCTCTTATATGTCCGGCTCTCTTTTCGAAAAATTATCTAACGGATACCTCGCTCTAAAAAATAGTCTTCATACTCCAAATGAACTATTGGCTGCACATGACCACTATTCGACAACTCTTGAGCGCGTCCGAGAAGAAGCATTATGATGAGTACACACCGAGCAGCAGAAGTAAAAAAGAAAATATTTTACCTGAAGCGCTTCACGATATAGTTTTATTCGTGTATATGAAAAAAAAGGAACTAATACACGACTTCTATGGAACTTGTTACACTTTTAAATTACGACAATGAGAATAACCCTCTTAAAGCCACATTTGCTCCAGAATGGGGAATGAACCTCATTTCGTATAAAAGAGATGAGCTTGAGGTTATCGATCAATCGACAAAAGCTGAATTCGAAAACCGATTTGCAGGATTAGGTCCACTGATTGGTCCTCACTTTCACACTCACACCTCTTATAAACTCCCCTCTACAATTGACACGTCGTTGTTCCCTCACATAGAGCGGGCAAAAAAACCTGATCCATTTTCCCATGGTATAGCTCGATATGCACCTTGGAAGTATGTCCATAGCGGCACACAAATTAAAGGCGAGTTACATGGAAATGACCTTTGGAATGGGGTCCGGTTAGCAGACCTTGAAGGACAGGATTTCTCCATGCATTTTGAGGCACGACTTTTAAGCTCAGGTTTATTCATTAAATATTCAATTACAAGCGAAAAGCCGTCCATGATCGGCCTTCATTATTACTACGCCCTGCCAAACAATACGGGAGTTGTAAAGGCTCATGTACAAAATCAGTACAACGACCAAGGAAAAATCAATGCATCGATTCCAAAAGAGTGGACAAATGGAAAAGAGGGACACCTTCAGTACCACCTCAACCAAGATACAGACTTTGGATTTTTACCAATTGAAGATGAACATGAATACAAAGTTATCTTAGAAACAGACAGTTATTCTATCCACACCCACTTTCTTTCACCCAATGGAAAAGAGCTTCAATTTCAAGTGTACCATCCGGAAAATGCCACTTTTTGTTGTATTGAGCCCATGACAGCCATGGAACCAAGAAAGCCAAAACTGCACCACTCAACGCTTGAATGCAAAATTGAAATTCTTGCGCCCGACCATCTCTAGATTGACAGAATTACCCTAACAATGTATTCCACAAAAAAAGAGGTGGAATATGAAAAGCGAGAAAAAAACACGTGTTGTCATTTTAGGTGGTGGCTTTGGTGGCGTTTATACAGCAATCCATCTTGAAAAACTCGTTAAAAACCGACCTGACATCGAAATACACCTTGTAAATAAGGATAACTATTTTGTCTATCAGCCAATGCTTGCTGAGGTGGTTGGCGGTTCTGTTGGACTCACTGACACTGTCAGTTCTATCCGAAGGCTTCTCCCAAAAACAAACCTCTACTTCCGAGAAATTGATGGGATTGACACTAAGAAAAAAGAAATAGTCCTTGCCCCAACATTTGACCATTCAGCATTTCACCTTCCATATGATCACATCGTCTTTGCTCTTGGAAATGTCACTGATTTTCGTGATAACCCAGGACTTCATGAACATGCAATGCCCTTCAAGAATTTAGCGGATGCCATCTTAATTCGTAACAGAGTCATAGATGCTATTGAAACAGCCTCTACCCTTCCTGACGGTGAACTTAAGCAGAAAGTGCTTACGTTTGTTGTTGGCGGTGGTGGCTTTTCCGGAACAGAGGTCGTGGCTGAAGTGAATGATTTTGCTCGAAAACTGGCAAAACAGTATCCCAGTATCAAAAACGAAGACATTAAAGTCTATTTGGTCCACAGCAAGGATAGGCTACTTGAGCGAGAAATGAGTGAACGGCTAGGAACCTATGCAGGAAAACTGCTCCAAAAGCGCGGCGTTGAAATCATCTTTGACGCGCACCTTACTTCTGCAACTCCGGAAGAAGCAATCATCGACAATGGAATGAAGATTCAAACAAAAACAATCATCTCATCAGTTCCATCTTCACCAAATCCCCTCATAGAAGCACTAGAATACCCAAAAGAGAAAGGAAGACTCAAAACAGATCCCACCATGCTCGTTGAAGGAACAAATGATGTCTGGGCAATTGGTGATTGTGCAATGATCCCCTTAGCAAAAGGAAATGAATTTGCCCCTCCTACTGCTCAATTTGCCATTCGAGAGGCGAAAACGCTCGCAAAAAATATCGTTGCACACATTAATGGAGAAAGTCGAAAAGGGTTTTACTTCAAAGCACTCGGCATGCTCGGTGCTCTTGGACACCATAGCGCTGTAGCAGAGCTTTTTGGAAAATTCAAATTTTCTGGTTTTTTTGCCTGGCTTTTATGGAGAGCAATTTATTGGGTAAAACTTCCGGGAATATCGAGAAAAATAAAGGTTCTTTTTTCGTGGCTTCTCGACGCCATTGTTCCAGGTGAACATGTTCAGCTAAAAATTGAGCCGTCATCAGGAATTATACAGCTTCATTATGAGCCGGGCGAAATCATTTTTCACGAAGGTGATATTGGAGACTTCCTCTACATAATAGCTGATGGTGAAGTCGAAGTATTCCACAAAAAAGATGGAGCTGAAACGCTGATTGCTACACTGCATAAGGGCGAATTTTTTGGGGAAATGGCACTGCTGAATCAAAAAACACGCACAGCATCAGTCAGATGTAAATCTCCAACGAACGTACTCGCTTTGAAAAAGTCAGATTTTGGTGCCTTGATTGCTAATCTAGGGAATCTTAGAGAGTCATTTGAAAAAACAGAACAAAGTAGAGCTGAGCAACTTTCAAAGTATAAAAAAGCTCAGTAAATCAATACGACGGAAGGCTGTATGGGTCAAGTAATGAAGCGGAAAATTCAAGTTATGCGATGGATGATTTGGTCCATTGCTGTCTTCTATTATTTTTATGAGTATATCATCCGGGTCATGCCGAGTGTTATGTCAAAAGAGCTTATGGCTTCATTCGATGTCGATGCAGCTGGCTTTGGGTCGCTCTCTGCTGCATACATGTATGCATATGCTCCTATGCAAATTCCTGTAGGAATGCTCATGGACCGCTACGGTGCAAGAAGATTGTTAACTATTGGTGCATTCATGTGCGCTATTGGTTCTTTTCTCTTTGCAGGAACCCCAATCTTTTTCCTTGCTCAACTTGGACGATTCTTCACTGGGCTAGGTTCAGCCTTTGCTTTTGTTGGCTTTGTTTATGTGTGTAACCATTGGTTTCAAGGCGTTGGGATTGCACTTATTGTTGGACTTGGAAATTCACTTGGTATGCTCGGAGCTGTGATAGGACAAGGCCCCCTCTCGTATGTAGTCAACCACATCGGATGGCGTTCAACATCAACTATTATTGGTTTTATCGGATTAGCACTCGCTGCAACCATTTTACTGCTTGTCAGAAATGAACCAAAGGGCATGCAAAAACACGAGAAGAAGCCCTCTCTTAAAGATGTTATTGCAAACATGAAGGGTGTCATAGCATATAAACAAACATGGATTGTAGCACTCATATGCATGACAGCATATCTTCCGACCGTCACATTTGCAGGGCTTTGGTGTGTTCCATATATTCAAGACCTCTACAACGTTGACAATACGACTGCAGGATATGCCTCTTCTATGATTTTTATTGGATGGCTCCTCGGCGGCCCTATGCTTGGTCACTATTCTGACCTTATAAAAAAGCGAAAACCTTTTTATGTCGTCAACTCTGTCCTTCTCTTCATCTTGTTTGTTATTATCGTCTTCTATCCACCTCCGAAAGTGTATGAGATGTTTCTACTGCTCATTCTCCTTGGAGTGCTGGCATCTGTACAATTGTTAACGTACAGTACAGTTGTTGAGATCAATAACCCTGAAGCGAAAGGCTCTGCTGTCGCATTCACGAATTTTGCTGCATTCATTGGGGCATGTGTCACTCAGCCACTCGTTGGATGGCTCTTAGATCTTCACTGGAATGGAGTCGAACGAGGAGGTGTACCTGTCTACACCCAAGAAAACTTCATGTTTGCGCTCACACTCTTTCCAATTGCCATGATCTTTACGTTTATTTTTAGCCTTATGCTCAAGGAAGAGCACCAAAGTGATGTCAGTGATTTTGTCGCAGGATAACACATAAAAAAAGCCTAATACTTTATGTATTAGGCTTTTTTGGGACTTTGGGACTGAAGGTTTTCTATGATGTAGAGAGTACGCACTTTCTACATCATGCATTCGTCATTACGATGATTTAAGGTTTCCAGCAATTGTCTGCTCAGCTTTGTTCATTGCTGTGATGATCGACTGGCCAATCTGGTCGTACGACGTCAGTGTTGACGAATCCTGCTGTACAGACGCTGAGTTTTGCTGCGTTTGCGACTGGTACGTTGATGCGCCGAGTGAAAGCGATGACTGCGTCTCATTAAACAGTCCTGGATCGCCAATATTTTTAAACGACGCTTTATAGTCTTTCTCTTGTTGGATTATATCACCTATGTCAGCTGATGCTGATTTTAGTGCATTATATCCTGTATTATCGGTTCCTGGACCACTAAACATTGTAAAATCGCCTTCAGCCCAACCACATGCTTGCTGAGCTCGGCTCCAATCACCTCCATTGAGACATGGTATCGCTTCATCGTGAATATGCTGTTTTGCTGATGGACTTTCAAACCACACACCACTGTAGTTCATAATCCATCCATAGGCAGCATTCAGAGATTGCATTGCATCTTTAACAGTTTGTGGGTTTGGCACAAAGTTATTCTGCATGCTTGGAATACCATTTGAGGCAATCCATTCTGCTCCTGATGGGGCTGTTGATCCTGTTGAGCTTGACTGGTTGTTCATTTTTGTGCTCATCCAGTCAGCCATTGTACCAGCCATATCCTGCCATACAGTATTCATATTCGCTGTCGATTCATTCTGAAACGCTGTATCCAGTGTTGATGCCAT